>NZ_FOHV01000065.1 GCF_900111395.1 Thorsellia anophelis DSM 18579
TCAAGGGTATTGATGAAGAGCATAGGCTTATCATCAGACTGTTAGGCGAACCCTACGAGTCAATATATAGGGAGGTTAAAAAATGACCATTTTTTCACCTAAGAAATAATTATAAAATATAGTATCGAGTAGAGCACAGGGGTTTCACCCGCACCCTCTCACAGAACCACACGTGACACTCTCGCGTCATGCGGCTCTTCTAATCAACCTCTCATGTCTTATCGCTATGCTGTTTTGGCTTTTGTATTTAGTTTAAATTGCCAATGAGCAAAGAGCCCTCTGTAGCGAACACTCGATTTTATCTCTTCAAGTAGATTAAATGCTCTGGTTTTCTTGCCTTTGTACTTTTTATGCTTCTTCATAATCCATCTAACTAGACGTGCATCTATTATTTGCCATATCTCATCTAGTTCAGATTGATAGAATTTACCATAGTAATTGATGATCCCTCTAATGTAAGGATTGATTACTTTGGCTACATTATCCAGCCCTTTTTGTAACATCGCTTGCCAATCGAAAGATTTTATTTTCTTCTTAATTGTTATTTTCTTTTTATCCCCTACCGCTGGCAAGAAACTCGTGAACACTATTTTACTTGTAGTGTTGTTAGCTCTTCTACGTCTAAAGGTAAAACCAAGAAAATCGAACTTATTATTTGTTACCTGTTTATTTGTATTAACATCACAGTTAACAATTTTAGTTTTCTCTGGGTGTAATTCCAACTTACAATTAATCATTCTTCTTTTCAGCTTACTTAATACATATTGGGGCTTGCTTCTCAGATACGCAATGTATAATCGCATCATCAGCATAACGTTCAAATGGTAGCGTCGGAAATTCACGCTCTATCCATTTATCAAAGGTGTAATGCAAGAAAAGATTCGCCAATACCGGACTGATGACACCACCTTGAGGCGTACCACTTTCTCCTGACTCGATATGTCCGTCAGGATACATCACATCCGCTTTTAGCCAACGTACTAGGGCAAGTCGAACCCATTTAGGTGGATTCTGTTGGTCTATTGCCTTTAACATGAGTTCATGGTCGATATTATCGAAAAACCCTTTAATATCTAAATCCACAACCCATTTATACTTAAAGCAATTAGAACGAGCTTGTGCCACTGCATCATGTGCCGATTTACCTTGTCTGTAACCAAATAATGAAACATGGAACTTTACATCCCATTGCTGCTCTATCTCTAGTTTGACAGCCATCTGTGCCACTCTATCTCCGACCGTGGGAATGCCAAGTGGACGCATCGCCCCCTATGTCACACTACTTGTCCATTGATAACTTAATCATAATAAGGACAGACAAATGAGTAAATTTACCGTAGAATTCAAAGAAACAATTTT
>NZ_FOHV01000064.1 GCF_900111395.1 Thorsellia anophelis DSM 18579
TTCCAATATGGCTTTTTCAGGGCATGAAATATAAACTGGAGGTAATTGCTCTGTCCATTTATATTGTTTAACAAGTGTTCTATCTTTTGATAAACTATCGGCCCAAAGCTTAGTTGTACTATGCCCTTTGAATTTTACTGGCAATGACAGTCTTTGAAGCCAGGAAGGAAGCTTTCCCTTTGTATATAAATGAATTTGCTGCGTATTTCCTAACGACAAATATTGCGCAAAACCAGATATAGACAGTGCCGACAACCCACCGACCACAACAGGCGGAACTTGTTCTTCTAGATCTTTATTCATCATCTGCTGCATAGAAGCAACTACGCCTTCCCAAGTAATTTCTCGGGAATATTGACTATAAACACCTGTGGCTAGTAACAGTAACGTATCGGTTTTGACAGCATTATCTACCGCATGCGCAGTCAAGCCTTGCTCCACAAGCCATTTCTTTGTAGCTAACATGCCATAAGGCAAAAGAGTTTTAAGTGACTGTTTATAAGAGACTTTCATCGTTCCGTACTTGGGATGACTAACCATTGCTAAACACCAAATCCTTTCTTTAGTTTACTTATACTATTTTTTACGGCGATTACCGCCGTAAAAAGCAACTTTACTAAACTACCATATTAAAGAATTGTTGACTATCATTTTTTCACATCGGATATTACCGTATAAAGATCAGTTTTTAAATACTTTCGATCGCTAATTATAAGCCTTATCAAGTACATAAAGATGTTAGGATGAATAAAAACAGTTTCTTCAATTTTCAGTAATCATTTTAGACCTAAATAAATACTAAATAAACCGATTACCCAAGCAATTACCAAAGTGAGTATAAAGGTGAGTACAATTTAAAATGAGAAATTTAAAGATCTTATAATTCAAATGCTTGAATTTGTAATTGCGCTTTAATGTGCAGTGATTTGTATTGAAAAATTTTATCCTAATATGTGATATTCGCTTTTAGAACACCAAAAACAAATACGCAATTTAAATTACAGCCTCTGCAATTTATCCCCAAAACGGCTATTTTCATTACAATAACAGCTGAATATTCCACAAATTTTTATTATAAAAACTTGTAATAAAACCCAAAACATTGTACAAATGTACAATATCAAAGAGGGGTTTATATATGATTACCATAAGTTATAGCGAAGCAAGACAATATTTATCAGCAACAATGATAAGGGCTGTTGAGGATAAAACACCCATTTTAATTACACGCCAAAGAGGAAGTTCGTGCGTTTTAATGTCATTAGAAGAATACAATGCATTACAAGAAACATCATATTTGATGTCTAACCCTGCAAATGCAAAAAAACTTATGAAATCAATAGAAGAACTAAGAGCTGGCAAAGGAAAAAATAGAGATCTTATAGAAGAATGAATATAACGTTTTCAGATCAAGCTTGGGAAGATTATCTCTATTGACAAAAAATTGATAAAAGGCGAATTCAAGTCATAAGTGCATAGCCCTCGAAAATTTTTTCTCTGGTTATGCCTGTTAGTTCCTCGAATGCTTCATAGGGTGTTCTATAACC
>NZ_FOHV01000063.1 GCF_900111395.1 Thorsellia anophelis DSM 18579
GTCAATATCGCGGTTTCTTTTTCTATGACATATAGTTTCGCAATGGTATCAACCGCCTCTTTTGCTTCCTGTGAATGTTGACCTTTAATTTTAACGATATCATTAAATTTACGTCTTGTATGGGCGAAGCAGCCTAAAAACGTGACATTTTTCAGCATACGCAAAGCACTATAGGCATCTGTCATTAATACGCCTGACCAACAGGTTAAAATTGCAGTCGGGGTATCACCCGGTTGATTCTCGAATAAAACGACAGGGAATTCGCTTTTTTTATTGTTCCTACACACCCACATATAGGATTGTGATGTTGCTTTCCTACCCGGCACCTTGAGTACTTGAAGTCGGGTTTCATCCCCATGGATGAGCGGTTCCTCAAGCAATATTTGCTGTAATGCCTCATAAATAGGCATAAGCATGTCAGCACCCTTTATGGCCCAGTTACACAGCGTGGTAGGGTTAATATAAATTCCTGAGCGATTTAGCTCTTCGGCTAATCTATACAAGGGTAGTCCATCGACATACTTACTTGTAAGTACCACTGCCAACTTGGAGGGTGAGGCGATGAAACCTTTAATGAGGGGCTTTTGCATGGACGCACGAATAAAAATAGGTTTATCTTGTTTTTCGCATTCCCGACAGGTATAGTCATGCTCAGTAATGCGTAACACTTGAGCATGATTAGGAATAATGTGAATTTGCTCCATGATATTCGTCTTTATCACATGAAGTGTACCATCACAGCAAGGGCACTTTTCATCAAGTAATGTGTATTCAATCACAACGCGAGTTAAGCTCGTATATTCTTCAAATAAACTGAAATACATATCCTCAAAATTTTGGGGAAACTGTAAGGAAGTAGATATTGGCTCAATGTTATTTGATGATTTAGTCATAGGAATAGAATACACAAAACACTAAAGTTTGTAAAGAAACCCAAATAAATATTGCATTATTTAAATGCAAATGGGAACAACAACGCATTTAAGTCAAGGTGCATAGAAACTAGCGCTTACTAATTTAGTACGGGGGTAATTTTATATGAACAGCTAAGTTACTAAAACTTACAAAGGTTTAATCTCCCCCTAGCTTCTTGATATGACAAGTCAGGGGGCGATCAAACTTTGATCAAACAGATTGAATTTAATGAAATTTCATTGAGCTTTTGAGTGATTTGTGATCAAATCATCTTAATAAATTATATAAGGTGATAAAGATGAAATTAATAAAAATATTAGACACACTTGAAGAAAATAGAAAAAAAACAAACCAGAAATATCCAGTCAAAGAAATTGCATTTTTAGTCCTTGCTGGATTAATTTGTGGTTATTCTTCATGGACTTCTATAACCGAATTTGGTGAGTATAACCTTAAATGGCTTAGGAAATTCATGCCTTACAAGCAAGGTATTCCGACTCGTCATAATGTTGCTAGAATTATTCGAATGATTAAGCCTGAATCACTAAATAATCTTTTAATTACATGGGCTAATGCTTATTCAAAAAAATCCGATGTAGCCCATTCGGATGAAGAAATTAATAGAATTCGCTCTGTTTTTGCCATTGATGGGAAAGAGATTAAGGGTGTTAAAGCACGTACAGGTGAAGTTCTCAATGCTGTGACAGTTTTTGATGTCGATAATGGCATTTCATTCAGTACAGAGATGGGGGCGATAAATGTCAAGCGACCTGTCCGATTTTTTTACTGCTATTTGCATCATTGTCTTTGACTGGGTTAAATACTATTTTGTCTTCATAATCCCAG
>NZ_FOHV01000062.1 GCF_900111395.1 Thorsellia anophelis DSM 18579
CAAGGAGAACTGAATTACGTCATCACCGACCAAATTGGTACCCCCACCGAACTACTCGCTGAAGATGGCACTGGCCGTTGGCGCGTCAAACACAATCTTTGGGGCAGTATCCTCAAACAGTACAGTGCCAACGATGACGATTTTTGTAACCTCCGTTTCCCAGGTCAATATCTAGACAATGAAAGCGGATTACATTACAATCGACATCGTTACTACGACCCAAACACTGCGCAATACCTGACGCCCGACCCCATAGGATTAGCTGGTGGATTTAATCCCTACGGGTACGTACATAACCCCACTGGGTGGATCGATCCGTTAGGGTTAGCAGAGGCTAATTGTTATTCTATACAAAAATTGGAATCCAAAGGATTCACCGGTGTAGAAGTTACAAAAAATGGGGGATTAGATTATTCAAAGAGTAATGCTTTATATTCTAAAGATGGCGTTAATCCAATACAGACAATTGAGTATACTGGTGATTACCATGAAGATTTTGCTTTAGCCAATGCAGCAATAGGCAGAAAAACGACTCCAAAAGGTTATGTTTGGCATCATTTAGATGATTATGATCCAGGATCTAACACAGGTACTATGCAATTGGTTAGCCAAGATGCCCATAGAAAAATAGTACATTTTGGTGGCGTAGCCCAATATAAAAAAGTTCCAGAAAATAGTAATAGCTATATATTTAAAATTTGGTGAGATTATGAAATTAAATTTTTCTTCTACCTCAAAACCTGCAACCGAAAAAGATTTTTATAGGCTAGAAAGCACTATCGGACATAAGTTACCTACTGCTATGAAAAAGCATTATTTAAAATATAATGGAGGTCAACCGGAACCCTCGGATGTACATGATTCAGAACGGTTATATCCAATTAATGCATTTTTAGATGTCAATGAAATAATGCAAGACTATAACTCTACTGAGTTTGATGATCCTCTTCCAGATAAGTTTGAACCAGGTACTTTACTTTCTTTTGCCTATGATCCTGGTGATGGAACATACGCTTTATCATTGCGTAAAGAAGATTTCGGGAAGGTATACTTTTTTACGGTTACTGATAGGGTTCAACTATTCGGTGAATGGAAAGATTTCCAAACTTTCTTGGATTGTATCGTCGAAGATCCAGATGATTAGAATAGTTTCAGTGCCAACTATAAGGATTTTTTAAACCTACTTTTCTCGGGCAATATGCTTGCCCGCAACTGATTTTGAACGTATGTACACGATGCATGCTCCTATAGATGATGGCAACTCTTAAACTCACATTATATGTTACAAACTCAAAATGGCCCTATTGCTGAGGTTAGCCAAACGTTCCACCAAAACAATCATGGAATAATACATACAAATCCTAACACTATACCATCAGGTATAGATCGTCAGGCATTTAATGTATGGCGTGAGCAATATTGGATAAATAGAGAAAGAGAATTTTATTAACAAAAATGAATTACTGAAAGCTTTTGACAAGCATTCGACTCTAACTAATATGGGAACCAGTGATGATGCTCCATCATTAGAATGGATTGTCAAAGCAGAAGAGATGTTAACGATCAAACTACCAGAGGATTATAAATGGATTTTAAGCCATTTTGGTGGAGGAGATATATGTGGTGAAGAAATATATAGCATATACTCATTCGATGGATCTTATAAGTAATTGATTTTACATTAAATTTTTATATTTTTGATTTTAATGGAAATTTTAACATATTTTTTGGCGGAAAAAATTGAAAAGGAACCAAT
>NZ_FOHV01000060.1 GCF_900111395.1 Thorsellia anophelis DSM 18579
AAAATTGTTTCTTTGAATTCTACGGTAAATTTACTCATTTGTCTGTCCTTATTATGATTAAGTTATCAATGGACAAGTAGTGTGACATAGGGGGGGGGCTGGTAAAGGTCAAGAAATCCAGATGGTACTGAACGTCCTTAAAACACTCAATCTTAAAGAGTCTATTGTGACGCTTGATGCGCTTCATTGTCAAACTGAAACCGTTAATGAAATTGTTAAAGGCAAAGGGGGTGCACTTATCCAAGTTAAAGGCAATCAACCTAAATTGTATGAAGCAATAGATCAAGAATTTCAAACATTGTGGAATACTGATGAATCAGAGAAACATGCTTTAGTTCAGGATGACCGTGGTCATGGGAGAATAGAACAAAGGACTGCGTATGTTATTGATGCAAAATTAAATAAAGATTTAAAAGAAAAATGGCCACATATTAAAACATTCATAGCAGTTGTCAGAGATAGAAGATTGATAGCAAAGAAAAAAAGGGAGTTACGAAACATCCTATTATTTATGTACAGAAAAATTAACCGCAAGTGAAGCCATGCAATATACAAGGGGACATTGGCGTTTAGATGTGGTAATGAAAGAGGACTCATCAGAGGTGCATGATAGAATAAGCGCCAAAAATTTATCAATAATTAGACGCTTTGCATTAAATTTATTGAGTACTGCAGAATACAAAAGAGAAAAAAAGGAAGCTTCAATTCCTAGCAAAATGAGAAGGTGTATAAATGATTTAAATTTCAGGGACAAAATCATCTTAACTATGAGATTGATTTAATAATGAAAAAGCTTGCTCGCCCCCCTGATGACAAGTAGCCCATTGAAAGCACAATAGTCAATATAACAGAAATAAAAATAAAAATTACACATTTATACTTTTATCTTGATAGAAATGAAATACTTTATATTTAATACATGCAACTATTCTAAAAACAATATCAAATAAATGAAGAAATATTGTTAAAATAACAAAGTCAAAAAGTGAAACCTCACTCTTATGCATAAGTACATATATACCAACTAAATACAAACCAAGATTTAAAAAAGCACCAATAAAAACAGTTTTTTTGTATCCCCATGCAATTAATCCATTCAATTCCAAAATAACACTCACAGAAAGAACAAAAATGCAAATTGAAATAAGAGAAACTAACGGTGAAAGGATATCTGAGTTTAATTTAACATATTCAATTAAATAATCACCTCCAAAAAAAACCATCAAACACATAAAAAAACCTACAATTAATGATAGAAATATAATATTCCGAAATAAATATTTATCTTTTAAACTAGAGGATCTTGCATAGAATGCATTATTTATAATGCCAATTGGGATAAGAGCTACACCCAAAATTTTGATGATAAAATCAAAATATACCACTTGCTGCAATCCAATTAGTAACCCTACAAAGAATATATCAGCTCTAGCTTTAATATTAAGCAAAAAAGTTGACAGGAAAAGAAATGAAGAATCTTTAAAATCCATAAGTAACTGCCTTACACTTATTCTAAAAAATCTCACCCCAAGTTTGTAAGACAATGCCAATGAAAAAACACCAATAAATGAACTACTAATACCCATAAATAATGGTATCAAAAAATAATCAGCAGGCCTTTTAAGAAAAATCAAAAGTAAAATCATCGAAACAATCTTACTTAAAGCTGAAAGAAAAAAAACTAGCTTCAACTTATCCATTGCTTGAAAAAACCATTGAGGGAATAGCCACTCATAAATTAAAACCAAAGAACACAAAAACAACAATTGCGGATTAATCGAAGAAGAAAACAGGCAATAAACAAAAATCAAGAACAAAATGATACAAAAAAGGATACTCTTAATATAGAATATAGATGAAAAAACAAACGATATTTTATTAAAATCACCATTACAATCGACTACTTTTTTTACGCCTGATATATTAAAGCCATAGTTAACTATCAAACTAAAATAGGCCACTACAGCCTGATAAATTAGCAACTCACCATAAATTTCCGTTCCTATTACCTTTAAAAAATAAGCATAAATTAATATAGGAAAAAGCATATTAACCGATTGTGTAAGCGAAAGGTAAACTATATTTTTAATAATTATCGTTTTAATTTTATTTCCCTAATTTTATTAAAATATGATGATTTGCAGGAAGAAAATAGCACTAATTTAATACTATTACGCGATGCTTGACTTTTAAAAAGTGAGATCTGCTATACTTAAAATAGTCCTACCTTGTACTTTATTTAAGAGTAACCGCTTGGCTTATAATATTTTCCTGCCTAGCCTCTTAGTAATTGCTCAGCATTATTCTTGCAAATGTTTTTTCAGTATTAGATTTTTCAGTAAGCTGACGAATTGTACTCTGAACAATTCTTCTTTTATCATTCCAAAAATCCCTAATGTTTTTAGAGAGTCTATCTTTCATGTTTTTCCTAAAAGCTGCTTCAATAGCAATCCCATGCTTTGTACATTGTTCCGCTGTCTCAGCCCCCCAAATAAGCCTTTATCCTCTAATGCCAACCCTGTTTTACCTTCAAATAACTCTATTATCATCTCTCTTTCATCTGTATTTGCGGCAGTCACATCAAAATTAACAATCTCACCATCTTGGTTAGCCTCTTAAATTCATAATAATACTGTTCTTTAGGTGCATAGTAATCCCTAGCGGAATCACCTTTAAACTGTAATGGTCAACTAATTTCGAACACTTTCTTAAAGGTTTCCAAAAATAATTTCTTTGGCCTATTTGGTATCAGGCCACCGTTATAACTATGAGACCTAATCTAACTGTAATACTTTACAATATAATTCACTATATCTTGATTAGCTCCCATTAAATTATTATACCCAATTTGGTACCTATTCGGTTTTAAAGTTCCTAAAGAAACTTTCTATAGGGCTATTATCTCAGCAGTTTCTTCGCTTTGATAGGCGTATGCTTAAGTTGATATTTCCAGAGTAATTGACGGAATTGCCTGCTTGTATAATGACTTCCTTGGTCGCTATGAAAAAGCAACCCAGTAGGTATCCCCTCTTGCTTCAAAAACAATGGTCAACACATTACTCTTAAGATTGCTATCTGGTGAATTTCATATAGTCCATCCAATAGACCTCCTTCGTGGGAACTAAATGGATGTGCAAAATAAGTCTCAGCATCAAGTGCTTTAGATATTTCTCATATTAACTAAATTCACTGCCATTATCAAATATTATCGTATAGGTTGGTACTTATACGGCTGTCATTCGTAGGCACTTAAGGTTGATTAATAATCAATTACTGACCAAATTATTGTTTAGCATATAATTTCAGTAAGCGCCAATTTAACTACACCTTGACATTTTGAATTGCCATTTTTTCTATGATTCAATGGCAGTAAATCTGTTATATCAGCAC
>NZ_FOHV01000057.1 GCF_900111395.1 Thorsellia anophelis DSM 18579
CGCACATATCTTCCCAGCATATAGATCAGCGAGATCAACAACGGGCATTTCAACATAACCAAATTCGTCTTCTACGGATGTGCAAACTTCCATCAGTTTTGGTTTATAAACAGTGCCTCGCAATACAGGTGATAGTTCTACCTTGACCTGTACACCATTACGAGCAACAATCAACCTAAGTATATCTTGTTTTGAACGATAAGCTTCCGTTAGCTCAACGTCTTTAAACGCTTTTTTTAAATCCACACCAATAGCATCAAGCGCTTCACAAATTTCCAACAATGCATCATCACGAAGCTTCATTGGGAGATACACTAAATCAATATCGACCGATAAACGAGGAAACTCTCTAACAAATAAATTGATTGCTGTACCACCTTTGAGAGCAAAGCATTTTTGTTTAGCAACGAAAGGCAACACCCGTATCAAAAGCTCTACCTGTTTGTAATAAATAGTATTTTTATTCACCTATGAACTCATCCTTTAGTTCCAACCGCTATATGCCCAGGTACTGTTATTAGATACTCTTTATCCAACGTGCCCCCCTTAACAATAACACGTTTACCTGAGCCTAAATCATAATTTTCTACATTTAACTTATCAAACCAAGAATAAGCTTGGCGTTTTGCAAGCCAAAAGAACAAGCGTTTAGCCTTAACACTTTTACACGCTTTTAATAATATATCAAGCTTTCTAGGTGATAAATTCACCAATCCCTGCATGAGCTCATCAGCATGCTCAAATGATACACTTTCAGGTAAATCCACTAGTACTTCCAATATGGCTTTTTCAGGGCATGAAATATAAACTGGAGGTAATTGCTCTGTCCATTTATATTGTTTAACAAGTGTTCTATCTTTTGATAAACCATCGGCCCAAAGTTTAGTTGTACTATGTCCCTTGAATTTTACTGGCAATGACAGTCTATGAAGCCAGGAAGGAAGCTTTCCCTTTGTATACAAATGAATTTGCTGCGTATTTCCTAACGACAAATATTGCGCAAAACCAGATATAGATAGCGCTGACAACCCACCGACTACAACAGGCGGAACTTGTTCTTCTAGACCCTTATTCATCATCTGCTGCATAGAAGCAACTACGCCTTCCCAAGTAATTTCTAGGGAATATTGACTGTAAACACCTGTAGCTAGTAGCAGTAACGTATCGGTTTTGACAGCATTATCTACCGCATGCGCACTCAAACCTTGCTCCACAAGCCATTTCTTTGTAGCTAACATGCCATAAGGCAAAAGAGTTTTAAGTGACTGCTTATAAGAGACTTTCATCGTTCCGTGCTTAGGATGACTAACCATTGATAAACACCAAACCCTTTCTTTAGTTTACTTTTTCTATTTTTTACGGCGATTACCGCCGTAAAATGCAATATTGATAAACTACCATATTAAGGAGTTGTTGACTATCATTTTTTTACATCGGATATTACCGTATAAAGATCAGTTTTTAAATACTCTCAATCGCTAATTATAAGTCTTATCAAGGGCATAAAGATGTTAGGATGAACAAAAACAGTTTTTTCAATTTTCAGTAATCATTTTAGTCCTAAATCAATACTAAATAAACCGATTACCCAAGCAATTACCAAAGTGAGTACAATTTGAAATGAGAAATTTAAAGTAGTTATAATACAATCATTTGAGAAGAGAATTACGCTTTAATGTGTAGCGATTAACTTAAATATATTAAAAGGCAATAGACTTAAATACAATATAGGGTGAATTCTAATTATAAGTACACAACAGCTATTCTCCTGAGTGTATTAAATTTAAATCTTCTTTTTTTAGAATATTCCAGTTGCTAATGATCAATCATATCGTTCAAATTCTAGATAAAAACTTAATTCAAAATCTAGTATAATCTGTAACTAGTTTCATAATCATTCGCTCAGCAATTACCAAAGTGAGTATAAAGGTGAGTATAATTTGAAATGAGAAATTCAAAGTGATTATAATACAACCACTTGAATTGAGAGTTGCGCTTTAATGTGTAGCGATGTGTATTAAATAGATATTTGGTGCTCGTTTTACAGAACACCAATAAATTAAAATGCCGAACACACAAATTTATACAAAAAGTCTTTGATAATGAAATGGTTTGTTTAAAAACTGCGTACTCCCTACGTATCAGCATAGCTAATTTATACTCCCTAAAGAATACTAGACTATTGACCATTTTTACGCCTGTTTTTTAACTTGTTGACTTACAAGCACCGGCAATGCCTGCATTAATTATCATTCGATTCTATTATTTTTTCTACTAGCCTATAAACCGTAGTTCCCGTTAAAGTAGGGTAAAAATTTTTCTGTTCAGAATTCATTCTATCTATTTTTTTAGCCCTGGTGATTGCCGCTAATATCATCGACTTTGATATTTTTTTCACATTAATCCCTTTATCATAGTCAGAAATGTATCTCTGAAGCCTTTTTGAGCATTGTTCTGAATTACTGATTCCAGTAGCCTCTTCAAAATGGAGTAAAAGCCAAAACTCGAATTTAGGATTACTCAGTGCAAGCCCATAATTATCCGCTTGTAATGACCATTTGGCTAAAATAGACAATTGCTCGTCAGTCCATTGATCTTTATCGACTACTAACCAAGCTTCATCAGTATTCTTTAATCCCTCATCTTTCAGGTACTTTTGCATCCTCGCAAGCACTTGAGGAGGAGAACTTTCATACCTACTTTTAAGGCAACTAACACGAATTATTGAATTTTTATCATTAAAAATAGAAAAATACTCTGGCTCTGTTTTAATACCTTCTACCGCTAGTATAAACATTTTTTATATCGTCTTTCACCTAATGGACGAGTAAATTTTCTTCTTTTTGACATGATTAAAGTTACTCCTCTTTCTGATTAGAAGCAGGAATCAATGATATCTTTGGAATACCACCTAATCGGCCCTGTAAATAACTTTTTTGAATATTTTTATCATATCTAATATCCTTATAATCACTAAATGAAATCAGATGAGAGCAACCAGTTAAGCTCCGTTCAGTCACCCACATTTCATCTCGCCGTAATAATTTTTGGTCCATTAAAAGAATATCATGTGTTGTCACCAATAATTGTGAGCGACTATCATTTGTACAATTCGAAAGATAAGCCTCCAATAATTGCCAAGTCAATAATGAATGTAGGCTTCTATCTACTTCATCAATGACGTAAACTTTTTTTGAATTAATATCTGATAACTCCAAAAAGGCTGGAAGAAGATCAATCACTCTTTGAGAACCGTCGGATTCCTGTCTAATATCAAATTGTATTTGTTCACCTTCATGATTAGAATGGAATGATACCAGTTTTTTTGCAACCAATTGCCCAGATTTGCGCGTTATAATAAATCGCTCATTAGTAGAGGGATTAAGTAACCTTATAGTTACTCCCTCTTTTACATCTTCTTTAATTTTATTCTTTACTGCTTGTGTAAAAGGTGTATTGTCAAACGGGATTTCCTCGCTACCTAACTGAGATATCCCAGTATCAAGCTTTGGCAATAATTGATTCATTGTATTATATAAAGGATGTGCTTCATCCAAAAAATGTTCAAATGATTCAAATCTTGAGTCAGGAGCAACAAGCTCTAATGTATCCTTAAACCAATCATAAATAGGACGGAAAGTTTCAATTTTTTGAGTGATTGAATTAGTTAAAAATAATTGATTATCTCTTGTCCCTTTAAAGGCAAAATGCAAAAACATATCTTTATTCAAGCCTGAATAAAAATTTGGGTTATCCCCTTGCCTATCATATAAAACTTTTTCACTTGTACTTGTTATTTGAATAAGTTTTTCTTCTAAAATTGCATGTTGAGTTACAGCAAAGCTGAACTCATAGATAATTTCATCTTTCAATAACTCAATTTTAAAACGACTGGGATTTTCTTGGGATAATGAGTCCAGTCGATATGTTTCTACTGGAATAATGCTATCTGGACTGGTTCCTCTAACAACTAGCCATTTAACAAAATTTAAGGCTTTAAAGAAATTAGTTTTACCCGAAGCATTACCGCCATATATTGCTGCAATGGGTAATACGCTAGTTTGGTATTTAGAAATTTTCGCAATGCGTTCCCTATGTTGCTTTTCTTTACTTGCAATCATCGAAAAATGAACTGGCTCTCGAAACGACATCCAATTTTGAATAGTAAAACTAATAATCATAATAAATACCTCAATGAGTAAATTTACGCATAAATATTGATATTAAATCATTATAACAGATTACTATCCTTCCATGAGAGATTTTTTCTCATTAACCTAAACCCTACTAGTGACAATCAACAATGGTGAATTCTAATTATAAGTACACAACAGCTATTCTCCTGAGTGTATTAAATTTACATCTTCTTTTTTTTAAAATATTCCAGTTGCTAATGATCAATCATATCGTTCAAATTCTAGATAAAAACTTAATTCAAAATCTAGAATAATCTGTAACTAGTTTCATAATCATTCGCTCAGCAATTACCAAAGTGAGCACAAAGGTGAGTATAATTTGAAATGAGAAATTAAATATGATTATAATACAATAAGTTGAAATGATAATTGCGCTTTAATGTGTAGCGATTTGTAATTTAGAATAAATATTCATTATTATCAGTTATTTTAACTGATAATAAACACATGAATCTTATCATCTGAATGTCAAATTTCATTGACCTAGCAATTAAAATCATGCCCTAGCATATTCTTTTTTTGCTAGACAACTTTTATAACCTTATAATAGTCTGATTTTCCTGTAATCATATATAGACTAATCTAGTCAACTAACCAGGTAAAATGATATTAATTTCCTCTAAAATCATCTCATCCCAGTTGTTTCTGTAGTAATTTTTTCATACTATGAAGTAAATAATTTAATTTATTTTGCAAAAAATTGTGTATAATTAAATCATTATAGGAGACATCATATGAATAGCGACAAGAAGCAAGAGACATATATAAAACCATCTAGAGTGGAAATTTTGCGCTCTGTAACTACTTCTACTGCACTAGAAACAGGTCATTCATCAGAAAAATTAGCTTCTTCCTTCGAAGAGAAACGTAAACAATATGCTCATTTACGATTGGCTACGTAAATTAAAGATGATTAAGCGAATAGTTTATAAAGTAATTTTTACCTACCCACTTTTTGGCATAGCCAGTTCGGAAAATTTTAATTAACTTAAGCAAAAAATGTTAAATAATTTTCAATGATTTTATATTAAATTTTTATAGCTTTGATTTTAATTGAAATTTTAACATATTTTTTGGCGGAAAAAATTGAAAAGGAACCAATTTTATGATCAAATGTAGTTTCTAACACATACAATTTTCATAAAAGAGGTTCCTATGACCAATGAATTTATCACATTTTCACGTCCACTTAAATCATTTTTTGATAAAATATCTATTAGAGAATTTGCATGAAAAACAAAGTTCATGCAGCGCATACGATTGTTGCAACCTGAATGTTTTTTAAGTGCTTTAATTCAAACGCTTAGCTTTAAAGATCACGCTAACTTAGCAGATATCTTAAGAATGATGGATAGTGAACTAGAGGCAAGTCAATACAAACCTTTTCATAATCAATTTAAAAAGGCTGAATG
>NZ_FOHV01000067.1 GCF_900111395.1 Thorsellia anophelis DSM 18579
TTTCTATCAGACAATCTGTGTGAACACTCACAATAATATAACGTCACGTTGTAAGGAGGTGATCCAACCGCAGGTTCCCCTACGGTTACCTTGTTACGACTTCACCCCAGTCATGAATCACAAAGTGGTCAACGCCCTCCCGAAGGTTAAGCTATTGACTTCTTTTGCAACCCACTCCCATGGTGTGACGGGCGGTGTGTACAAGGCCCGGGAACGTATTCACCGTAACATTCTGATTTACGATTACTAGCGATTCCGACTTCATGGAGTCGAGTTGCAGACTCCAATCCGGACTTTGAGGTACTTTATGAGTTCCGCTTACCCTCGCAGGCTTGCCTCTCTTTGTATACCCCATTGTAGCACGTGTGTAGCCCTACTCGTAAGGGCCATGATGACTTGACGTCATCCCCACCTTCCTCCAGTTTATCACTGGCAGTCTCCTTTGAGTTCTCGGCCGAACCGCTAGCAACAAAGGATAAGGGTTGCGCTCGTTGCGGGACTTAACCCAACATTTCACAACACGAGCTGACGACAGCCATGCAGCACCTGTCTCAGTGTTCCCGAAGGCACCCTCGTATCTCTACAAGGTTCACTGGATGTCAAGAGTAGGTAAGGTTCTTCGCGTTGCATCGAATTAAACCACATGCTCCACCGCTTGTGCGGGCCCCCGTCAATTCATTTGAGTTTTAACCTTGCGGCCGTACTCCCCAGGCGGTCGATTTAACGCGTTAGCTCCGAAAGCCACGGCTTAAAGCCACAACCTTCAAATCGACATCGTTGACAGCGTGGACTACCAGGGTATCTAATCCTGTTTGATCCCCACGCTTTCGCATATGAGCGTCAGTCACTGTCCAGGGGGCTGCCTTCGCAATCGGTATTCCTCCAGATCTCTACGCATTTCACCGCTACACCTGGAATTCTACCCCCCTCTACAGAACTCTAGCTACATAGTTTCAAATGCAATGCCCACGTTAAGCGCGGGGATTTCACATCTGACTTATGTAACCGCCTGCATGCCCTTTACGCCCAGTAATTCCGATTAACGCTCGCACCCTCCGTATTACCGCGGCTGCTGGCACGGAGTTAGCCGGTGCTTCTTCTTTGGTTAACGTCAATACATAAAAGTATTAATTTTATATCCTTCCTCACCAATGAAAGTGCTTTACAACCCGAAGGCCTTCTTCACACACGCGGCATGGCTGGATCAGGGTTGCCCCCATTGTCCAATATTCCCCACTGCTGCCTCCCGTAGGAGTCTGGGCCGTGTCTCAGTCCCAGTGTGGCTGATCA
>NZ_FOHV01000056.1 GCF_900111395.1 Thorsellia anophelis DSM 18579
GTTAGCATTAGGAGATAAAGGCTATTTGGGGGCTGAGACAGCGGAACAATGCATAAACCATGGGATTGCTATTGAAACACCCGTTAGGAAAAACATGAGAGATAAACTCCCTAAAAACATTAGGAATTTTTGGAATGATAAAAGAAGAATTATTGAAAGTACAATTGGACAACTTGCTGAAAAATTCAATATTGAAAGAACATTCGCAAGAACAATGCTGAGCTTTACTAATAGGCTGAGTAGGAAAATATTATCACACAAACTGGCCACCCTGTTCAATAAAGAACAAGGTAGACCCATTTTAAGTATCGCAGATCTCGCATTTTAAAAGTCGAGCATCGCGTTAAATAATAAATTAAATTCACCTACTCTTACTATCCAAGCGATTATTGAAGAAACAGTAAACCATTCTGGCGCATTAGAGCACCCGAAACTACGACTCAAATCATTTAAAATGATTGACCTACTGAAACCTTTGCGTTCTTTACCAGTTAAATCTCACCTACTATCTACTCCCCAGCTAGAGGTTTACGAGCCAAGTTCAGCTATTACAATTGAACGATATCAAGAGATTAAAAATTTCTTAGAATCAAATTGGCATGCTGAATGTTTAATGTCAAAAATACAGTATCGCAATAAAGGAAGCAGTAAATACTTAGTTGATACCCCTACCTGTTTTATCCAGGCGATTAATCCAGATAAATCAGATCCTTCATTTGTGGTATTTGCAATTTATTTCTACGCAAATAATTATGCACTATCCGATCCAGAACTATTTTTAAGATTCAATCCGATGACACAAAAATTAGAACGCTTTGATTCTAATTATCTTTTTAGAATTGATAATGAATTTTACAATAATAGGGAGTACTCCGAGAAAATAGAAACGCCAGCCCAGTATAAGGCTAACATAGCAACTGATTTTGAATTCATTGAACCTACCTATCAATTAATTAATGTCAATGGGATCATTTATTCATTGCATGATCCTATTGTTAGCGAAGATAAAAAGGTTCAGGTTAACAGCCCTGATTAAACACAAAGGAATTGGTATGATTAACTTAAATGACATTCAAATAAATATGAATAAAATCAATATAAAAATGGTTGGTGTGGTCAGTGTCATATTAATTATATTTTCATTGCTCATACATGATGAATCGTTTATTACTGGGCCGGCTGTATTTTTCACTATAAATCTCTTAATCCAACTAGCTGAGCTTAAAAAAACAAATGAGGTTAAGACTTACATTAAATTATTTGTCCTACCTAGTTTTATCGCGATTATTTATTATACCAATTTAATTTCTCAAAATTCATATCTGAATGAAGAATTTCTGCTTATCCTCACACTGTTTTTATTCAATTGTTTAGTCTTACCATTCAGTCAATTGTGGTTACACAATATCAACCCTTTTGCTAATCCCAATACCCTAATTACTAAAGCATGGCAAAATATAATGAATTTTCTGTTTATCGTGCTTGGAATGCTATTTTTTCAAATTCTCACCTATTTCATGAGTTTTTTCATTCTAAATGAAATATTAGACAAACTCCTTCCTTTTCACATTATATCAATGCTTTGGGTATTTATTATATTTTGGTTCTTGAATCACAAAACACATCTAAGCCAAAATCTACTAAATAGTTTCAGTATATTCCTAAAACTTTGTCTAGTTTTATCATGTTTTTTGAGTATAACATTTGCATTCATAACGATTTTAAACTTATCTGATTATGATTTTATGAGTCATGAACTCATTTTTTATCAGGTCATGTTTAGTATCACAATATTCTTAGCTCAATCACAATTATTACAATCACCTGACAAAAAAATCAGCAACACGGACCTCTATCTTTTTTACTTAGTATTTTTTACTTTTTTAGCTATTTTATTATCTTTAGCGGGGCTACTAACTATTTTCACTAATTCTTATCTCATCAATGAGATAGCTCCGACGATCTTTTTAAGATTAGCAATTAATATTACGCTTGGATTGTATGTTTTATCTTATCTGTTTCTATCTATTGTCTCCATCAGTTATCGATTTTATTCGAAGCCTAATACCTATAGTATTGCATCCAAGCAAGAAAGCACTCAAATAAAGATGCAATCTATGGATTCAGAACTTCAAGCAGCTCTGCCATATCAAACAGATACAACTATACTTGCCAGAATGCTCAGCGTGTTTAGACCAAATCTAGCTCTTTTCATTAAACGGCTCTCTTATTTTAATTTTATTTTCCTATCCATTTTTATCGTTGCAGGAAGTTATTGCTTAACTCCATTTTTTAATTTAAATGCCATTTTAACTGATAGGCATATTAACCGACTGTTAGATAACCAAGTCAGTGCAGATCAATTTAACTTTGGCTTATTAGAAAATACGTTAGGAAGTGAGGGCTATACAAAGTTCCATAATTTAATCGAAATTGCTAAAGAATCAAATTATCAACATCTAAAAGAACTTGAGCAAAAGTATCATATTTATAAATATGGTGAGCCATCTAATGAACCGAGTTTAGAAGATCAAGAAAAAAACATTTTGGATTATTATCAACAATTCCCATACCAGAATTTGACTATTCGACCTAATCAAAATGCGGTAGAACAGGAGATCTTAGATAAAATCATATTAAATTCAATTTTATACACTCGTAAACAAGAGCAGTGTTTATTTAATCCAAACACACCAGAAAATACAATTATGGCCAAGTGCTTTATTGATGTCATTCATCCAGATATTAAACAACCAGATAAAAAAGTGTATGCACTGACAACAATTTACTGGTCAGAACGTAATGACTATCATCAAAATGTTGCTTTTTATCAATACGAAGATGACACACTTATTAGAGTAAACTCAAGCGAACTCAACAAATGCGATTATAAAAATCGAACAAAATTTGTTGATTTAACCGATTTTAATCAAAACATTTCTAGTCAAATAAAATTATTTAATTCACCTTATTATTTGCTTAGACGAGATAATTCTGTTTATGAGTTTCCCCATGTATGCGAGTAGCTGATTTAGATATGGGCAAGTGTTAAACTTTAATTTTTACGCACAAAGACAATTCTAACCAAAGGAGTCAACATTAAAACCAAATAAACACCCCATTCAATCGATACATAAATAAAAGGATTAACAGCAAAGTATTTTATAGAAGAATAAATTAACAAGTCATGTATTTATAGTAAAACAATCAAATTGCATATACGTATTTATTTAAAAACATAATCAGGAGAATAAAATGGCAACTAATACGATATTATCTGGCTACGAGTTAAGCTCATGGCTAACTACTCAGCTAGATTTTTTTTATAATAACCAAGAAGGCTTAGAAAAAGAAATATTAATTAGTACGTTAAAAAATAGACTCACACAAACAGAGTGCCATCCTGATGACTCTCAATCACTCTTCGATTATCATCGTCTTTGGATAGCCGTTGGCGATACTAGCAGGGCATTACACACTCTTGAACAATTTGAATCATCGATTAGTGACACGCTAGAGGGTATGAATCAGCAATATTTTTCAGTTCTTGTTTCTTATTGGAAAACAAATCTCTATGCGGGGCACGATAAAGATAAATTCATCGCTGAAGGCGACTCTTTAATTCAAAAATTGCAAGCTTACCCAAATCGAGACCATGTATTGTATATATGGGATAAATTAATCGATGGTTGCGCATTTTTAGCCCTTTGGGATAGATATCGTCAACTATATAGACTAAAGATTGCCTATCAACCGCAATTTTCTGAAGACTCTGTTCATTTCATTGAAGGCCAATTAGCCATTCTATCCGAGGATTGTCGTTCTTATTCCACCGAAGGCAACAAGGCAGAAGCGATAGCATCAGCCCAAAAGCTTATTAATCGCCTAAAAGAGGGGCAGTCTCAAGGTAAAGTCACACAAAAAATCTGGATTGATAATGCTAATGCTATTGTTTATCAAGTACCTGAGATAATAGATGAAATGATTAACCATATCAAAAATTATGCCGAAAATGATTGGCATATTGCTAAAAAAAGAGACCTAGACATCAGCATCAAACAAATAGAAGCACGATCAAAATATGCTCAGAGCAAATTAGATGAAGCCATAAACATAGGTCTTAGTGCTAATTATGAATTAATGTATGATACTAATTATTTTTTCACCATGGAATTAATTGATTGGCTAATTGAAGCAAATCAAATTGATAAAGCAGGAGAAATTGCATTAGATACTGTGCTACTAGATTTGCCAAATGTCAGCACTCATGCCTATAAGATCGCATCTAGGCTACAAAATACGCATCCCTCTATCTATTGGCATCTGATTTTATGTTGGGATTACTGCAGACAATTGACAGGTTTTTATCACGATAAAAATCCTAATTTAGCACCGATAAGCGATGAGCAAAAAATCATTATTCAAAATGCATTTAATGAAACATTTGCAGCAGCAAAGCAAATAGATAGCAATCATGTCGGTTTAGAGGTGCTTGAGTTTTATTATTTTAGACAACGAAAAAATGAGTTTAATGCTGTCGATTATCATAAACAAATTGTTCAGCAGTGTGAACTTTACTTTAGTAATGCCAATAATTATCGTTCTATGGGGAGAATATGTGCTTACTATCGCTCTAAAGCTTACCTTGAAGGAATAGAATCCGTTATTAATGCAGAGCTGATTACGGCAAGTGAAGCTACCGAAAATCTATACATCTCTGTTGATCTATTTTTATCTGATGAGGAATGGGAGCAATATGTTGACTATAGAAAAGACATTACTACGTTAAAGATTAAGTATCAAGAAATCGCAAAAAAGCAGTTTGAGCATTTTTTTGAAACCGGCGGCAATGGACATTTTAGAGATGGGAATATTCATAATTATTCCATGTTACTTAGAAACATAAGCTCAGAATTATGCGAAAGTTATAATAAGTCACCAGAAGAGTTAATTGTCAGCTCAAAAACAGCAATTGAGCTTTCAACCCTAGCGATTTCGATCTCTCCATTTGCAGAGCATTATTATGGACTCTTTACTGCTTATGCTAATCTTAAAGATGAGAATGCAATGATAGAGTCTGCTGAATCACTTTGGCAATTTTCAGTTAGATATGGATTTAGCCGTTTTATGCCACAAAAAATAGTGACTAAATTTGCCAGGTCATTACACAATCAAGGTCGCCATGCAGAAATTCAAACCTGGATTGAACGATTAGAACAATGGTTTGCATGGCTACCTAGGGAACAACAAGAGGAACAAAATGAAAGCTATTTTTTCAGTCGAATATTCCTTTTAAGTCATATTGTCACACTTAATCCTGAAACAAGTGCGTTACGATTAGAGAAAGAACTAACATCTAATCCTGCTTACTGGGATAAGGATGAAACCATTGCTCTTAATATAGCTTGTATCTATAGAGATTTAGAGCAATTAGATAAAGCAGTTGAATTCTATCAATTAGCATTAGGTCTCGCTCAGAAATATGAGTATCAACCTGTTATTGAGGTTGCAGAACGAAACCTTAAAACGATTAAAGATAGATTGAACACGAATACTAATTCAAACCAAAAGCCTTGGTGGAAATTTTGGTAAGTTATTTTTAAACGGCAAATTTTATAATTAAGCCACTAAATACTTGGCTTAATTATAAAAAATAAGAGGAAGGAAATGAAAATTTTTTATCTTCCAATTTTTTATTAATAAAATCGGTTTACCTTTTGCAAGCTATTTTGAATTTGCTGGATGTTAAACTCTAAGACATTTGGTACTTAAATCCCCGCCCAATTCGGCGAGGGTTTAAGTGGATTTTGCTAAAAAGAACCTTGCTTCAATGCTTGTATCCTCTTCTCTAATGGTGGGTGAGTCATAAATAACTCGCCTATTGCTTCTTTGTTGATATTAATCGCTAATACCGTAATATTTTTATCCACGTTTGTTTCACGACTTGATTTCAATCGTTCTAGCGCCGCTATCATATTATTAGCGCCAACTATTTTTGCAGCGCCAGCATCAGCATAGAATTCTCTTCGTCTTGAGAACCATAACGTGATAATACTCGCAAGCATCCCAAATTGTAATGGTCAAGTTTTTTTGTAGGGTTTTTTAGCCTGTTTTTAATAATTCTCTTCTTTTTTGTAATGGCGTCATGTAGCCAATTGCAGAGTTA
>NZ_FOHV01000055.1 GCF_900111395.1 Thorsellia anophelis DSM 18579
GGTTTGTATTGACTTGCCTCTAGTTCACTATCCATCATTCTTAAGATATCTGCTAAGTTAGCGTGATCTTTAAAGCTAAGCGTTTGAATTAAAGCACTTAAAAAACATTCAGGTTGCAACAATCGTATGCGCTGCATGAACTTTGTTTTTCTTGCAAATTCTCTAATAGATATTTTATCAAAAAATGATTTAAGTGGACGTGAAAATGTGATAAATTCATTGGTCATAGGAACCTCTTTTATGAAAATTGTATGTGTTAGAAACTACATTTGATCATAAAATTGGTTCCTTTTCAATTTTTTCCGCCAAAAAAATATTTTAAAATTCCCATTAAAATCAAAAATATAACAACTCAATATAAAATCAATTACTTATAAAATCCATCGAATGATCGAGAGATAAACTACAATCGCATTTACGTTCTTTCCATAACGAACGTTTGCTTTAATTTCTTCAGGAAACTCACCCTCATAAGTGCGACCGCAATTTAGGCAGTCACAGGCTATTTTTTGGTTCTCAGTCACATTGATTATCACGGAAGAAATATAATCAACTTGTTTGCGCGACTTTATATAAGTATGTGTATTTTTAAGTGATGTTCCGCACCGCTTGCAAATCCTTTCACTAGGGAGAGTAATTGTTTCATTGACGGCATCAGAGAATGTTAAAGTATACCCTTTATGACCAGGCTGCCCCCTTTTTTGATGCCATTTTTTACACGAAGGTTACGGGTATTACTCCTAGCTAAATCTGCACTTGGAGGAGTAGAGTTTGTCATACTTTTTTTGCTATTTTTAGTTAGTAATAACTCGGCTTCAAGTTCTGTCATTTTTATAGTAAAGGCCACATGAACAGCTTCAAACTCAATGATTTTTTTACATGTGCTTCATTCACAGATTCAAGTTTTTTCAATACGCATAATTAGCTGAGTAATAAGCTGGCTTATTTCACCAGGTAAATTCGAAAGTAGTATAAATGAGTCCAATTGATTATCTCTATGTAGGGTTAATTATTGAAATTATATCAAACTAAATGTATTGCCACAAAACTGCTGAATAGAAAAATTAGTTAATAAAATCTGAAATAAGGCTACTTTAGACAACATTTCAACCGAAAATTCCAAATAAATGTTAAATCTATATCCGAAACTATACTTATTTGTAAGGATTTGATTTTAATCAGTAGCAATTTATGCCATTACCTAAAAAATCACTTAACATAAATTAGCTCTATGTATGAAAGATTTATAGAGCTAATATTTTTTTCAATTAATTTAATTTTTTTTATGTATTGATTGGTCACTGGCACTCATAATCAAATGCGCATTAGTTTTGATACCTGTAGATGAAATATCAGGAGTTCTTGGTAAATAAATAACCTCACAAAAATCTTTTAAGAAATCAAACTTACCCTTCCAATCATCTCCCATTACAAGTATATCAATCTTATATTTAATAATGTCATTTTTTTTTTGTTCCCATGTATTTTCAGGAAACACATAATTAACATACTTAACTGAACTTAAGACGCTAAATCTATTAGCATAATCCATAGCAGGTTTTTTATTTTTTAAAAAATTAAACTCATCAGTAGAGAGCCCTACAAATAGTTCACTACCTAATTCTTTCGCTCTCTTTAATAGGTTAATATGTCCTAAGTGAATGATATCAAAACTCCCATACGTTAAAACTTTCATATTTTATCCATTAATCAGTTCATTTATTTTAGCAACAACTCTACTAGATGACATTGAGTCTATGTAATCAAAAAATATTTTTTTAGATATGTCTTGTTTAGTTTTATTAATCTCGAACTTATTTTGAGTCAATCTCTCTAAACTGTTTAAAAGTGAATAAACATCCTTGCAAATTTCACCTGGAAATACAAAATCAAAATCATAAAAGAAGCCTCTTTCATTATTCATATAATTATCATAATCATATGCAAAACTTATCATTGGTTTATCTAATAGAATAAAATCAATAAAAGTACTTGAATAATCAGTAATTAGTATATCAGCGCGTCTAAGCAAAACTTCTATATGATAAAAACATGAATTAGACAGGTTTAGCATTAGTTCAGGATCTACAACGGCAAGAATATTTTTATTCTTATTAGCCATATGATCACGAATTCCTAGCATAGCATTATTATCTTTTAACCACTTATTCAGTTCTAGTATTTGATTTGGAGTAATATTAATTGCTTCATCAATTTTGTAATTTCTAAATGTTGGGCAATAAAGTACTAATTTCTTGTTGCCTAAATAATTATTTAAAATATCCATTTCATCTTTAAAATCAGATGGCAATTGCTCATAATCCATTAATATAAAATCAGCTCTAGGCAATCCTGTTACCCATATATCATTATACATAAGTGGGTAGAAAGCTGATGCCATTGCCATAGAATCTATTTTTGATGAACTAATTACCGTTCGACATTTTTTATGTTCATTGCCAAGTTTTGCCAAATTATCCTTTTGATCAATCGATGCCACACCAATTCTTTTTAAAGGTATTCCATGCCATAAGTTTATATAATAATGCTTCTCCTCCTGTAATGGATAGCCTACATTACGGAAAGGAGTATGTTTAATGAATATAATTTTACTTTGTAATAAAAGAATCTGCCCCTCTATACTTTCATGAGGATAAATTTCCACATTAACTCCATCAACATTAATAAATTTTGATCTTGTTAATATTATTTTTTTTATATCTTTATTATTCTTGACATACTCAAAAATCGCTCTCTCGTTTCCAGAAAATGTGTGATCAAATGCACACACTGGAAATACCCAATAATTATCAAATGCTACTGTGCGCTTATCTAATTCTAACATTTCTTTATTACTATATTTTTTAGGAAATATTGCTGCGCCTTTTTTCGTCCGTTTGACATTAAAATTCACAAACAGTTTATAACTATTCGAAACTCTATTTAAATTTTTTTCGAAGATATCTACTTTTGCTTCTGGGTAATACTTAAGAATTTCACTTTTCCAGTTTTTAAGGCCTGGTAGTGAATAATGATTTTCTGAAAGTAAATATCTTTTAAATAGAGGGAAACCTTCATCTAGTAAATTAAATATATATTTATCATAAACTGGATGCATTGGGTATAACCAATTACTATATGTATCAAACTTAAACCCTTCTTCAATTAATAATTTAGTCAGCCCGATCTCATATTTCATTACAATTAATTTTTTTTTATTTTCCTTTTTTATATTTTCAAAAAATCTTCTTATGATAGGTGCATTGATAACTTGCCTTCTCAAAGCTATAAAATATGAACCTACATAAAAGTCAAAAATATAATCCTTCTGAAAATCTTGAATAAGCACATCATCAATTTCTTTAATTGAGATTGGATTTTTATATTTTTTTTTATTATAATTTAAAGTTTGATAAATTCCTTTAGTTGCCTGTAATCCCCACCAATCAGAATTAGAATAATCCATCTTATCAAATACATTATCTAGATTAGTCAGCAAATAACAACTATCATTACATAAAAGAACCTCATCATATTTTTCAAGTTCTTCCCAGCCAACTAGCTCATTTGCTAAAATAGAATATGACCCAAAATCATATTTATCATGTTTAAATGACCATGCTTTTTTGACCCAAGGTTTTATTTTATCAAGTTCATATCTTACCATGGTTGAGTCAGCCAAATAGTATACATCGCAATATTTAGAAAGCTCCTTTATATATTCGATAACATAATCGTCCATTATATTTTGAACATCATATCCTGCAAATAAACAAACTCTTCGTTTAATTATTTTTTCTTTATTATCTATAATTTGTGGTGTTTTTTGAAAATATCCCTTATCAAATTTTGTACATAGCTTTGTACTTTGCATAAGCGCATAATGCATTAACGGATTGATAGTATCATAATTAAAACTTAAATACCGAGAACAATAATATAAGATATCAAAATCTTCCCTTGGCTTTCTTAATTCCATCCAACCATATACACAAAAATGATATAAAGGCTCAATTTTTCTTTTTCTAACATCTAAATTATTGCTACTATAGTATTCACTATCAAAATAGCTCCTTACAATTAGCATCTGAAGTGAAATTGGAACATTTACTTTTCCATCTAGACAATCCATAATTATTTCATCAACCGATAATTTTTCTAAATTAAAATCATCAATTTCTAGCACATCTCTATTTTCAAGATAATATGATAACATAACCTCTTTGAAAACCAATTGTACATTAATATCAGCCGCATACTTTTCTAAGTATTGGTTATACTCATATAATATCTGTGTTTTTATTACATCCACTTTATTTTCATTAACTTCTTTATTTATTCTTATTCTATTCCTAACCCCTTGAATCCCTTCATCTCTATAAATTCTAAATATCTTTCTTAAAGATAAAATGATACCTCCATGCTCTTCCACTTTATTTTTGTACAACAATATTTTCTCTTTCATTTTAACTGCCCTTTTAAAACAACCATAGTATTTTTTATTAACCAAAAACATTTAAATTATTCATTTTTTTAGAATTATAACTTTCTTCAATCACAATTTCTTACTTCTACTTTTTTAGTTATATATTTTGAAATTATTCAAGTATCGGCATTTTATCAATAACACCCTGAATAAATTTTATGTATGTATTATGCATAAATAAAGACTCCAATGCATCAAAAACTGTAATACCATGTTTTTCGCATGTAGCGATATAACTGTGTATGCAACAAAACATCTCTGCACCTTTCATTGAACGAAAGCATCCAGAGATTTTCTAATGAATCTTTGTCATCCTTATATCTCGCTCACATTGATTATTGGTAAAAGGTATAAACGGATATTTTTATGATTTCATCAGGGTTATCGACTAACTCAAGCGTAATGCCCTGATTTACCGCCCTGTTTCTTTTTCGGAGAACCATCCCTAGTCACTTTACTATAAGGTTTAATCTTCTTGGTTTTCCTTTTATCTTGAGATGGTGCAGTACTGCTATTGAGACAATTGAGACCGATTTGATTAGATAAATCAACTGTTAATTCAATGAAGGTATTAATGATCTCAATTGCATCTTTGAAATCACCAATATAAGACGACACAAATTCTCGAGCCGAACCAACTAATTGATTAGTGTTAGTTGCTTTTTTTCGTCAACGTTTTGGTTAAGGTCGAGGTTGTATTCATGGTACGTAGTATACACCCTGTTTTTTTTGGCAAAAAAAAACGCCCTTAAATGCGGTTTAGCGTGCTTTAATTTTTCCTCTATTGGGATAACAGATTAAGGGCCTAATGAGCTTTGAAAGATTGTTAAATGTGCAAAATATTGAGGCCCTAAAATAAGCAAGTAAAAATAGAAAAAACACCAAAAAACCGTCAAGAATACTTACAAATCTAGCTTTAACGGGGATACCTGAATGGTAACTATATTTTAACTCATATCCTTACCCATAAGTATTCTAAATCCCAAATTGTCGAATTGATTCCAGTGTAAATACCGAATTTCGTCCCCTTGAAAGTCCTATCCCAAGTGATTCTGGGCCTAGCTCACTATCACGTTTACGACCTAAAAATCCACCTAACATTGCGACTTTGCGCATCATTTCGTTTAACCTCGTGACCTCAACAGGAGGTTTTTGTTTCGACATCAACCAGGTACATGTTATTTCATCAGCATCAAAAAACAAATCAGCTGGTAAATCAGGGCAACGACGACCTAGTCTCATTAGTCTCATCACTCGCCATGCAACAATCATATAAATGCTTATCGCATTTTGCATTCTTTCTATAGTTGTTAATTGTAGCTCTTCAACGGTACAACTACGTGAAAAAATACATCTATTTCCCATCTAGCTCGATACCAGTTAATTAATTCAATCGCTTCATCTTTTGTTGATATAAGGCCGTTTGTGATCAACCTACAGATTATGGGTTTTATTCCTGCTACTGGCTCTTCTTCCTTAGCAATAATGCACGTCACTTCAATTCCACGCTTACCTGGTAATATTTGCCTTGATTGATAGAGTGTTTGAATGACCTCTCTTGACTCAGCTTTACCTCGCCTACGGTATGTAAAATTAATTTGACCTAAAGCCGTCGATTTTTCAGTTTTATGCCATAATTTATTAACTTGTTCCTCTTCTTCTGTGGTAGGACTCTGTTCAGCTAAGTTGCGATTATGTTTTGAACGAACTAACCAATTCACTTGATTTAGGTTATAGTGTTTTTTATTGAATAACTCAACAACATCTCCTTAAAAGTCAAGCCATATACTAAACGTACTACACCCTGTAATGCGAGGTGCTTGCTCTGATATACTGTCTACTCCCTCAACCCAACGCGTACTTTCTAAAAGTCCTTCTCGCGCACCATCATCATTTTTATATTCACGGGACCGCATTCAAGAATCAATAAGTCCTAAGAGCTCTCTATTTGGTGTTATGGCAAGTGTGGGATGCAAATACATTACCGTTTGACATACATAACTTAAGGAGCTCGCATCCTCAGTACATCTGCCATTAAAATTCAGCTCTGTTATATCTTGTAGGCATAAAACAACAGGGTGCTTTTAAAGCGTTTATTTAATCTTTTAGATCAATTGTTGCAAATTCAGAATCGGTCCAGTTTCAATCTTCATTGAAAAGTTCGTCAGTCATGAGAATTGTTCTTATCTAAACCTAATATTAATTAACAACAATTATAGCCAGAAAAACTCAGCATTATCACCAAAAAAACAAACGTAATAAATTGATTTTAAAATAAATAACCATGTAAAATTTATTTTAAAATGATAAAGCCAGAATCAATACTATTCATTATTATTTAGCAATTTTTTAAATTCTAAAACTGTTGGCTAGGGCAAAATTCTCATATAAAAAAACACTAAATCAAGGTTATTTATCTATTTTATCGAGTAGGGTAAGACGTTACCGTCTTATCCCTCTCACAGAACCGTACGTACGGACCTCGTATACGGCTCATACCAATAAATATCTAACGTTTTTGTTAGACGTTCTTTACTTATGCAATGTTGTTAAGTCATATAGTTTGAGTTCTTCAAACCATTTATTGGGCATTGCATAATGTGCTAGCGGACTACAAGCGTTCCTCCAGCTATTCATCTTGATAAATTTGAATGTACCTTTGTACCCAAGCTGTCTTAATCGTCGGTGAAGCCTGCTTGGCTTTTTCCAACTTTTAAGTTGAACTGCCCTGAGTCTACGTCTTATCCAAGTCATCA
>NZ_FOHV01000054.1 GCF_900111395.1 Thorsellia anophelis DSM 18579
TCACAATTAATTGAAAAGATTGCGATAAAAGAGAATATTAACAGGGATGAATTAACACTGCACTCTGATAATGGTAGCCCGATGAAAGGGTACACAATGAAAGCTAAATTAGAACAACTTGGGATCATCGCTTCCTATAGCCGTCCTGCTGTCAGTAATGACAATGCATTTTCTGAAAGTTTATTCGGTAGTATGAAAACACGTAAACAATACCCTCGACAAGGATTTAAAGACATAGAGGAAGCAAGAGAATGGGTACTCAGTTTTGTTTATTGGTACAACAATGAACATAGACACAGTGGCATTAAATACGTGACGCCTGCTCAGCGCCATCAAGGTATTGATGGTGACATACTGGCTAAACGAAAAGAAGTCTATAGGCTTGCTAAATTAACTTATCCAGAGCGTTGGAACACTCGGGATACAAGAGACTGGGATTATGAAGACAAAATAGTATTTAACCCAGTTAAAGAAAATAAGGCAAATAGCAGTGAAAAAAACGGACAGGTCGCTTGACATTTATCGGAGGCAGAGCAAATTACGATGCAATTTTAAACCAGTTTATTTGGCTCATAATCAACAATACGCTTAATATTAGCATCAATCAATCAATCAATTACCCAGCCGGCATCAAGCAATTCGTCAATATCAGAAAATTTAAATGATAAATCACTATTCTTATGTTTTAGAATGTAGTTTTTATCCCTCAAATCCATAAAGTCTAAAGTCGCAAATCCTTTAGTTTCATGTTTAAAATGATACATTAAATCATAAGTAATCATCTGTTCGTCTAAAATATTTCTAGTTTTAGATTTTAATGCTTCGCTATAGTTATTAGTCATTTCTATCCTCATTAAAATTAGCAATCGTCAACATACATATACAATACTTCACGAATTTAAGCGTACTTGACAACATCAGTCATTTCATAATCAATAAAATACTGTACTGGTTAACTTTATGTTATAAATCAAAAATCACATCATTTTAAATTCACATCACACACTATTGACAACATTTTTTAATTAAAATGCAATCACTACTACAAACTATTCTTATAAAATAAAATATAACTCAACTAAAGCATTTCAAATTCTGATTGCTAAGTCTTATATATATTAAAATGCCTAATAATAAGATTCTGTCGTTTACTGAGTACGATTCAATTAATACACATCACGATGCATATCATCAAAAATTTCACCATCATTTTCCTATCTAAATCTGGTTATCGTATTTTTAGCAGTGTTTTCAAAATAAAACCTACTGGATTATTTACGTCTGAGTTATATTCTATTGCTTTGTTTATTTTTGTTATATCATCGAACTTTGAGCAAATCCTGCTAATAAATTATCTTTGTATTTTATGAGTTAATTTATGAGTGTATTTATTTTGATTAGAGTTTGCATTCATTTCCATCTAACTTACAGTGACTTATTTATCAAGCTAGATTAACCCCTTTTAATTTTGTAAAAAAATACTCTTTTCTTTTTCTAAAAATCTAGCCATTAACGTTATTACTGATCATGTAAATAGCATTTTTATTTAGAATTTTCTAATGGTAAGATATTAGCACAACACCAAAAGCATAACAATAGTTGTTACATTAATAATAAGAGATAAAAACATACGATTGACAGTGGCTATGTACTTATTATACGAATCCACGAACGATAATTAATTTAAAAACATGAAATAAGAACTACTTAGATGCAAATGATTTCTAAACTTAATTTGCTTAGGTCCAGTATTTCATTATATTTATGCATATGAGGATATTAAATTTACTTGCATTAGAATTTGGTGACCACAACATCTAGATCACCTTTAAAAGAGAAATGATATATTTATAAGATTATAGACTGAATAATATACAGTTTTATTTATAGTATTGTTAATGACCTTGCTTATTTAAAATTGAATATTGATCACACGCTTCATTTTCACCACCTTCACAAGCCAATCTAAAATATTGTTTTGCCTTAATATAATTCTGATTTCCACCTTTACCTTGATAATACATAGAACCAGCATTATATTGTGCAAGCGAGTCACCTTGCTTCGCTGCTAATTCATAATATTTTAGAGCTTTTGAATAATCTTGTTTAATACTATCACCATAATAATACATAACCCCGAGATTATACTGGGCTAGCACATCTCCTTGATTCGCTGCTAATTCATAATATTTAACTGCTTTTAAATTGTCTTGTACAGTACCCTTGCCCTTAGCATACATATTACCTAGATTTAACAGTGCTTCTACATTATCTTGATTCGCTGCCAATTCATAATATTTAAACGCTTTAGAGAAATCTTGTTCGACCCCTCTTGCATTTTCATACATCAAACCAAGCGCTAATTGAGCATGATCATAATTTTGATCAGATGCTAATTCATAATATTCTCGCGCTTTTGAATAATCTTGCAAAACACCTTTACCCTCTTCGTACATAACTCCAAGTAAAGAGAGAGCCTGAGCATTTCCACTTTTAGCACTCATTTCATAATATTCTCTAGCTTTGGAATAATCTTGTTTAACTAATTTACCTGCATCATACTTAGTCCCAAGTAATAATTGTGCAAGAGCTGAGCCTTGATTAGCGGATTGTTCATAATATTTAATCGCTTTAGCCATGTCAGGTATCACACCTTCCCCTCTATCGTACATAACAGCAAGATTTAGCTGCGCTTTAGCATCACCTTGGTTTGCTGCTAATTCATAATATTTTAACGCTTTTATAAGATCCTGTTTGACCCCTTCACCTAAGCTATACATGATGCCAAGCTTTAATTGCGACGATACATCGCCTTTATTGGCTTTATCTTCTAATGCAGTCAATTCATTGGCCGTAACAAACAAAGAAGTTGATATTAAAAAAATAGCAAGTAATAATTTTTTCATGATTTACCTTACGCAATAAACTTTTAAGGGATACTGTGGAAACCTTATTTGAATTGTTAATAAAAGAACAAATTTAGATTGAAAATTTACCTGTACAAAACTAGATACATCTAATCAACTATAATAAATTAACCATTAAATAATATAGACTTAAAAACATGATACTACTTTATAATTCAGTTTTATTTAAGCAAATATCATTCCATTACACATTAAGATTTGGATAAATTTTGACGTTAGTAACCTAGATATAAGATGTTTTAAGTTGAATATCTTTTATATAAAATTCAAAGAAGCCGAATTATCTCATTTACATTTATTCTAGATTAAAAACTCTAGAATTACAATTTGTAACATTCAGTAATAAAGTTCATCTTTAACTAGCACACTAAAAAATGGATAGTTCAACAATCAACCAATACAATCAATACCTAAATTATCTTTAATTATCATATGCATATTAAAGATGAGATGTTTACCAACTTTCCAAAACAAAAGCAAAAAAATACTTAATAGACTGATATTTAATAAATATTAACACAATAAATATATCATCCTTGTCATTCAGATTAACTTCGTCAGAGTCAAGTTGTTTCCACTTTCTTCAAGTTAGCGGGTTTGCCAGCTTTCCTAGGCAAACATCGAGTAGGGTAAGACGTTACCGTCTTATCCCTCTCACAGAACAGTACGTACGGACCTCGTATACGGGTCATACCAATAAATATCTAACGTTTTTGTTAGACGATTCTTTACTTATGCAATATTGTTAAGTCATATAGTTTGAGTTCTTCAAACCATTTATTAGACATTGCATAATGTGCTAGCGGACTACAAGCGTTCCTCCAGCTATTCATCTTGATAAATTTGAATGAACCTTTGTACCCAAGCTGTCTTAATCGTCGGTGAAGCCTGCTGGGCTTTTTCCAACTTTTAAGTTGAACTGCCCTGAGTCTACGTCCGGAACCTCACACTCAATTTATTCTTGATTTTCGTCATGTAATAAATTGCCCTCTAAAAAAAAGGATTCAGTGCCAGGCTTCCTGAGTATATTGTGCTGACGCCCTGTATATGACTCCATCCTCAAACACATAATAGATTTGACTAAGTATTGGGCTTTGCGCTATTTTGCACGCTTACCCATCTACCATACCGAAGCAGGTTCACTTTCGTTATCTGCCATATACTTCCTATGACTTCCTTCAGACCCAACCGTTGGCCAGTTACGCCCTCGCTTAGAAGCGCCTACTTTTGATGTCATTCGGATTTACTTCCCCTTAGTCAGAGTGCTTCCACTTTCTTTCAAGTAGACGGGTTTGCCAGCTTTGCTGGGCAAAAAAAAACCTAACATATCTTTCGATATATTAGGATTAATAGTTTGATATTCACAACGTTCTTATCAATTTTTAAAATTTAAGCATAATAAGTTAATGCTATTAGGCCATATTGATTAATAATTAATGAAAACCTCCTTCTCATTTTTTGCAAAAAAATAATCATTAGGATCTATTGACTCTGAATACCAACCCTCACCTATCAGAAGAAAACTAACGCCATTATTTAAAAAGTTGGTTGCTTTAGTTGTATCCAAGAAAGTAATCGTTACTATGCTTTCAAATATCCGTGGTTGTGTTATTGGTGTTGGCGCTGTTAGTGTTATAGAACTAGTTGTAATCGTGTAATCTGTCCCTTCCTGAAGATCAAATTCTTCACTAAATTCTAACACAGCCTTAAAACTTCCAGTTGCCAAATCTATATTATTTTGTCTTTGTTGAAGTGTATGCGGGATTTCTACAGGGATACCAACTACAAAGCCACTATCTCCATATAGAGCTTTAGCAGTAGTCTGAATAGCGCCATACGTGAGTCTTAACTGGTCAGTTTTCGGTGCTTTAGGATCATTGACAAAATTAGCCTCAAACACGACGTCAGTGCTAGGTTCAAAGCGTTTTGTGCCATTTGGATCATACGGTAGATACTTAGCAATAAATTTACCTTCTGTATTAGTTATACCTTTATACTCAGTTCCAGTCTGCGTATCTTTAATAATCACTTCTTCATTGATAATGATGCGACCACTAGCGTCTGTTACAGTGACCTCCATGGATGAAAAAACGTTTTGATTCGCGACTAAACTAGTTTTTTCAACATTAAATGTTAATTGTTTCGTCGTGATATCGCCATTATAAAGCACTGATGTGGAAGCTGAAATGTTCGTTGGCAGATTAACAGTTGTCGCGGTGATATTTGCGATAGCACCCACAGTGCTATTACTTGGCACAGCTACGCTATATTCACCCTGCGGACCTGTTGTTACACGCGTGGTTGTTGTTTCGCCCTCAAGGGTGATTTCAACATCTATCTCTTGATTCGCAATTGGATTGCCAAACTCATCAGCCAATACACCGCGCGCCATTGTCGTGCCTGTACCGTCTGCGACTACCACTGGTTTATCAGCGGCAATAGTAATGCTCGCATTTGCAACTGACTGTACAAATTCAATTTCTCCTGAACCTGTTGAGCGATTTGCTAAGGTTGCCGTGACAGTCACGGTACCCGGCGTTGTGCTGGGTAAGCTATCTACTGTCACTTTACCGTTCTCACCGGTCACAAACGGCCCCGTATAAATATTGCCTGTGCTATCAGTAATCGATTCAATCGGATAATTAGCCAAAATATTGCCATTCGCATCAGTGACTAAAATCTCAAACGGCGTAGTCGATTGACCATCTGCATTTAATGTCGTTGTTTGTGGTATAACTGATGCAATTTTCGCTGTTTTGGCATCAGCAATAAAGGTCGTCGTGACTTCTGGTGATTTAATCAATGGATTACTGCCTGAAATAACCGCTTCAATCTGGATATCACCTGAAGTAGTAGACGCAATCTTACCAATCGCTTTTCCTGTTGCATCAGTTGTTCCTGTTGCAATGACTTCACCGGTTATTTTGTTGATAAAATCAATCAGTACATTGCTAGCAGGATTGCCGTTTTTATCCTTTACAGTAGCTTCAACAGTATTCTCTGTCACACCATCAGCTGGGGATTTATTTATGACTGTGACTAATAAGAGCTCACCGCCTTGTAATAACGATTCGTCGATAAAATTAATTACTGTTTGATCTTGCACGTTAATGTTGCGGGCAACTCGTGCCGTAATCGGTTTGTTTCCAGCAGCTTGAGACGGGATTTGAATTGTTGCGATACCCTGGTTATTCGTAAAAGCTGTACCTATCACCTTGTTATTTTCATCCAAGAATTCAACGTCAATGCCAGCAAGACGTTCATTATTATCATTCAATACTGTTGCTTTTACTGTGTTAGTAGATTTACCATTAGCTAATGCGCCATCAATCAATGTAACCGCTTCAATTTGAGCCGCATCTTGAGGATCAGCGGCAGGTATAAAGGTTGTTGGTTCGGTATTGGAGCGAGCATCTGTGCCTGCAACTACGGCTGTGATGTTTTTTGTGCCGGCTATAGATGACGTTAAAAAGCCTTTCGCCACACCGTTTGCATCGGTTGTTCCCGTTGCAACGACATTGCCATCGCCATCCACAAAGTTAATATTCACATTGGCAAGCGGGTTACCAACAATATTAAGCAAGGTTGCGTTAAACTGATTGGTATCAACACTATTTGCCACCGCATTATCTGTAACACTTACTAAGCTTAAATTTGCTTGAGTGAGCGCGGCTAGGTCGGTGAAATTCACTGAGGTTTCTTGTGTCACGCTAGGATTAACTTGTAATTCAGCAAAAATCGTTTGTAAACCCGGTGTTTCAGATTTCAACTCTAATCTTGCCATACCGTTAGCATCACTTGTAGCAACTCCAATTGATTCACCTTGATTATCTTTAAATATCACCACAGCACCTTCTAATGGTTGACCATTTTGGTCACGCACAATAGCTTCTACTATATTAATATCATTATCATCTGCTAAGGCATTATTACGCACTATGCTGAGTGATAAAACTGTAGCTACTGGCGTTTGTGTTGCACTATTGTCAATGGGTTTACGGCGATAATCTAACGTAATCACATTATTTCGTTCAACTAAATCTAATCGGCCTGTTTTAAATGTGCGTAAGCTATTAACGTTTTCTTGGTTGATTTGATTCTCCAACGTTTCACCAAAGCGGTAGTTCAAGCCTACATAGATACGAGTATCATCTGAGCCATGTTTGCCTTGTTTATGATCAACGCCCCAGGTGACTAATGGTACTGGTGTGTGATTGAGTCCGACGGTCAGAGCGTACGGATCTGATTCTAAATCATCACTGCCAAATAAATTAACTTGCTCGCCAAAATACTGCTCGTAGCCTAGTTTTAAGCCTAGTTGTGGGTAATCAGGCAAATAGGCGTTCATCATAATATCTAC
>NZ_FOHV01000058.1 GCF_900111395.1 Thorsellia anophelis DSM 18579
TGTTTTCCATCTTAACATCACTAAGATTATGCCAAGACTGTAATAAAATAACTTTAAACATCATTATCGGCGCATAAGAAGCGGCACCTAATCGGTTAGGCTTTTGCTCTAAGAGCTTATTAAGTATGATTATTATTTGATCCCAGTCAATCAAAGCATTTATTTCATCAAACTCTTCAAATGCTTTGTGTTGCTTAACGTTAGTTTGTTTGAACTGCAGTCTAGGTTGAATATTTTTCCACATATAACGCTCCTAAGAATATGATTTAAAATATTATATCACATGCAGCTCAAAAAATAAACGAAATTTGAATGATTATTAACCAGATTTGCAAAGCTCTCAGAATAAATGTTATGGATAAATGTATAATTGATTTAACTTTGAGAATTCTTTGGTGTCAGCGCCGTCGTTTTTTGGGCTTCTGTGAACTTTTTAGATATTTTTTATGTAATTGAAGGTGCGCAGTAGGAATTCCCTTGCTTTAGCAGGGCATCAAGTCAGCCTAATGCTTAACAGCATTGCTTGAGCTGAAGTTCTATTTTCTTTGGTACCATGGAAAAACAGCACCCAATTAGTCATATTTTATTCCCTCTGGTTTAACTCAATTATCTTAGGAGCTCTAATGCGCCGTATACTCATCTTACTTAGCTGTTTTGCTGGTTTTTTACTGACTACACAACAAGTATATGCTAAATACATACCAGAAGAGGGCGATATCATATTTCATACATCTAATTCCAATTTAAGTGCCGCGATACAGGCGGTGACACACTCTCCCTATAGCCATATGGGGATTGTGCTTTTTAAAGAAGGTCAACCGTATGTCTTTGAAGCGGTCAATCCCGTTAAATATACGCCATTAGATAAGTGGATTAAACGCGGAAACAAAGGAAAGTATGTGGTTAAACGACTAAACACTCCACTAACAACTTTGGATAAAAAACAATTAAATGATGCAGCTCAAACCTACATAGGTAAGCCATACGATATTCGCTTTGAATGGTCAGATCAAAAAATTTACTGTTCAGAACTGGTTTGGAAGATGTATCATGATGCTCTAGATATCAAGTTAGCAACATTAGATAATTTTGGTAGCTACGATGTTTCTCATCCAATTGTAGCTAAAAAAGTAAAAGAAATTTATGGTAATCACTTCCCTGTTAACGAAAAAGTCATAGCGCCAGTTGCCATTTATGATTCACCTTTATTAATGACCGTAGCCACTGACTAATCGCGTAGCTTATCTATAATCAAGTCATCCTGTTGACCTAAAGTGTCATTTAATTTACTCTTAGTAGCAGTCAATACTGTTTTGCTAAAGATATTAGCGCTTCTTATTTGATCTTGATACACATATTACTTTTACTTTGCTCAGTTAAGTCATCGTGATTGGAAATCTGATATGATTCTCTTTTAATTACCCGTAAACTTACTTCTTCAGGAAAACACAAAATGAGTCAATCATTAGATAAAGTCAGTAAATTTTTAAGCTTCGTATTGAGGCATCAACCGGAGGCAATTGGAATTAACCTGGATAGTGAAGGTTGGGTAGAGATAGAAAATTTGATTTACCAGGCTGGTATTAATGGTACAAAATTAGACTTGGGTCTGATTGAGCAGGTGGTTTCAACAAGTGATAAAAAACGTTTGACGCTTTCTGAATGTAAGAGAAAAATATGAGCTGCCCAAGGCCATTCAACTTCTCAGGTACAAATTAAGTTCAAGGCATTAACTCCCCCCGAATATCTCTACCATGGAACAGCAGTTCGCTTTTTAGAGTCAATCAAAATTGAAGGATTAGATCCTAAAGGGCGTCATCATGTTCATTTATCCTCAGATACCACAACAGCAGCCTCAGTTGGCAACAGATATGGTAAGGCAATCGTGCTTAAAATTCATTCAAAGTTAATGCATGAGAATGGGTATGAATTTTACCAATCAGAAAATGGTGTGTGGCTAACTCATCAGGTGCCTATTAAATATATTGATTTTTCATCATAAGTCCTAGTCAACTATAATCATTTACATACCACATAATAGGGTTAAATATCCATAAATCACATAGGCAAAAATGTAGAAGAGCTTTTATGTAGTTCTATTCCAGTAGTAAGTTTTTAATAGCATTACGCCTAAAGTTGTTAAGTCCTCGTTTACCTCTACCGATCACTGTAATGCCTATCAGCCTTCATTTAAATTTTTTACTCAAATGCGGTTTTCTAAATATCCTAACGTCAATTGTGTTGTCTAGTGATAACACTTATCGCTTAAGGCTAAGCCACTAATACGATTTTTTCATGTATATATGTAATTTATTGCATATGCAATAAATTACATATATACTGTTTTTTAACAGAGCTCTGATGTAGAGATTTAATTTTAGTAGACGCATCAGATAAATAAAGTTTAGACGGAGATATTGTAGTGGAAAAAGCAACTGATATCGGCACATCAAGTGAGTTTTTTAAATGTTTATCAGATCCATACCGCTTGAGATGCGTGCTATTAATTTTAAAACATTCAGAACTGTGCGTTTGTGATTTGATGCAAATTCTTTGTTTAAGCCAGCCGAAAGTATCACGCTATTTATCTGATTTGCGTAAGTGTAACATATTGACATCGCAGAGACGGGGTCAATGGGTCTATTACACACTAGACAAAACCCTGCCTGATTATGCAGTAAAGGTTTTATCTGTTTTAGCTCATTCAGATATACCAGGCTTACCAGAATGTTTACCACTTGAAAGAACGATAACGTGTTAAATTATTTACATCAATAACTACAACCAGTTACAAATAACGAGTAGCAAATTATGACTATAGCACTTCCTAATCTAATTGAAGAACATTTCAAACAACCCAACTTAGTTCTGCCAAATAACATGAATGAGCCACTTAAAATATTACTTTTATATGGTTCACTGCGTGAACGCTCATACAGTCGTCTAGTCATTGAAGAGTGTTCACGATTATTGCAATACATGGGAGTGCAAACGAAAATTTTCTGCCCCTTAGGTTTGCCCCAAGTAGATTCTGCAGATGATTCACATCCTAAGGTAGTAGAACTTAGAGAGCTTATGATGTGGTCAGATGGTCAAGTATGGTGTTCCCCTGAACGCCATGGTTCAATGACAAGTATTTTTAAAAGTCAAATTGACTGGATTCCTTTGAGTATAGGGGCAGTAAGACCAACCCAAGGCAAAACTTTAGCTGTGATGCAAGTTAGTGGAGGCTCTCAATCTTTCAATGCTGTCAACCAAATGAGAATTCTCGGTCGTTGGATGCGTATGTTTACTATTCCAAATCAATCCTCTGTGCCAAAAGCATTTTTAGAGTTTGACGACAAGGGGAGAATGAAACCTTCTTCATACTACAATCGCATTGTTGATGTGATGGAAGAACTAGTGAAAATTACGCTCTTGTTAAAAGGATCTTCTGATGTTCTCGCTGATAGATATTCAGAGCGTGTCGAAAGCGCTCGAGAGCTAATGGAGCGCGTTAACCAACGTAATCTTTAAGTTGATTAAGTGTATGCTTGAGGGAATTAAAGTGTGTTGATTTATATTAGTTTCATCTATTAATGTATAAAGACAATTATTAGTCAGTTATACATAAGTTTAGCATATTAAAAGGAAATTGGTTATGGGATTGTTTGAGCGGTATCTTAGCGTGTGGGTTGGCTTTGCAATTTTAATTGGCATTGGGCTTGGAGTTGTTTCTCCAGCTAGTTTTGTCTTTCTTGCTAGTATTGAGTATGCGCATGTCAATTTGATTGTGGCAGTGCTTATTTGGTTAATGATTTACCCTATGATGGTGCAAATAGATTTTTCTGCTATCAAAGATGTTGGTAAAAAACCCAAAGGACTGATTTTAACTTTAGTGATAAATTGGTTAATTAAGCCATTTTCAATGGCATTTTTAGGATGGCTTTTTTTTAAAGTCTTTTTTGCAAATTGGGTAGATCCTCAATCTGCTAATGAATACATTGCAGGAATGATCTTACTTGGTGTTGCACCTTGCACCGCTATGGTATTTGTTTGGAGCCAGTTGACTAAAGGCGATGCTAACTATACGCTGGTGCAAGTTTCAGTGAATAACTTGGTGATGCTATTTGCTTTTGCTCCAATAGCTGGATTTTTATTGGGAATTTCTAATATTACTGTGCCTTGGGATACCTTGCTCATCTCAGTCCTATTATATGTCTTGACTCCATTAGTTTTTGGGTATTTAACACGCAAACATTTTGATGCATCAGGTAATCAGGCTGGACTAGTAGGTTTTAATCGGCGTGTTAAACCATTTTCCATAATGGGGTTGCTTGCAACTGTAGTATTGTTGTTTGGCTTTCAAGCGAATACAATTTTATCAGAGCCTTTGGCAATTGTTTTGATTTCAATTCCATTGTTAATCTTACATTCCGCTGTTCAAAAAATGATTAATTAACATGTTTTTTTTGTGATTTACATCACATTTTTAATTTAAGTTATTGACATTGTTATCAAAAAGTGATCAATTATGACTTTTTGGATGGTGATTATGAATTTCGATAATGTAGACGTATATGATTATGGGCATTTAGGATTGATTGCTGGTTTTATTAAACAGGTTGGGTTAATTGACTACATTGATCATGTCATCCCTAAAACTAAACCATGCCATGTCAGTCATGGTCAAGCAGTTGCAGCGATGTTGCTTAATGCACTCGGATTTCATTCTCAAGCCCTCTATTTAGTTCCTGAATATTTCTCTGATAAGCCTATCGATTTGCTGATTTCGCCTGGGATCTATAGTGAACATCTGAACGATGATGTGCTGGGCCGAACCTTAGATG
>NZ_FOHV01000053.1 GCF_900111395.1 Thorsellia anophelis DSM 18579
GCTATGATGATATTGAGTTTTTTCTGCGCTTCAGAGAGCTTATTAACAGGGATAGGTGATTTAGTTTTACTGTTTGTCTTTTTAGATGTTGTTTTATTTTTCATGTCGTTATCATTCGATCCTGCTTTAAGCTCAGTTTGCCATTTATAAAGTGTGCTTTTTGAGATGTTATAGTGTTGGGCTAATGCTGTGATGCTTGTATAATCACCATCTAATAATTTCGTCAAAATTGTTTCTTTGAATTCTACGGTAAATTTACTCATTTGTCTGTCCTTATTATGATTAAGTTATCAATGGACAAGTAGTGTGACATAGGGGGAGCTCATGACTTAGGCGTCCATGATAATCTTTTCCACTTCTAACTTTTCCATTTTTAGCATTATCAATTATTTTATTAGATTTATTTAACTCATAACAATCCCCACAAATCAACCCTAATGAATCGATCCAACCGGTGGGATTATGTACGTAGCCGTAGGGGTGTTACAGCTAGCGGATTTCTTCCTAACACATGCAAAATTTAGAGTTTATCTAAAAAGAGTTTCAGGTCTGCTTGATGCTTGGTGTAGTTAGAGTAACGCACTAAGCATAATATTCCATGAAATAATAATAGATATGTGGTTAATAGTAACATTAACAAATAACTAACTGCAGCGAGCAGCTGTCCGATCTCAATCGTTTGATAATCAAAATTAACGCTAAGAGTTAGTGGGTTGGTTTGATCATCCGGATTGTGGATAATCTGTTTTAATTGACCTTTGAAAGTAACTTGTGTTTCATAGATCGAGCTAAAATTCTCATAAATGTGTTTTAACATAGAACGATAGTTTTCTGGATTAGTGAAAATACCATCAATAATAGGACTCTCTTTTATTTGTAATCCATTTTCGAATAGATTAGTAGACTTTAATTGAATTCCACCGCTAAAAGCACGTTCAATAGTTTCTTGTACTTCAGCAAGGCTATTTGCTTGTTTATCTAAAAATGATTCACGCGGGTCATGGTCAAACAAAATTTTAACATTTATACATCGGTGAGATTCTAGTGGCTTTACGCTAATGCCTTTGCAATAAGCTGTTCCTCTAAATGTAATCAATTTATTTAACTGATTAGTTAGCTGTTCGATAGATACATCAGCGGAAAGGTTTAACGGGGGATTAGTAGAAAACTCCCTAATTGTCGTAGAAATCTCATAGAGTCTCATCGGTGCAAAAAAAGCCATTAAACCAATTACGATACCAAATATGGACAATGAAACATGCCTTAATAGTGTTATAGGTGGGAATTTTTTAAAAAGTTGATCAACCGTAAGTAAATTAGACAAGGTAATCGCTTTTCTTGTTTCGGCATAAAGTTCGATATCAATAGTATCACCTATGTGATAACGGCGGTCAAATTCTTTATCTAATACTTTGTGAAGTGAGAACGAAAGATCACCAATAAATTTTGAATAATTATGATTTTTATTGGCATCAACCTCTAAAGCATATTTAAACGCACCGCGTAAGCGATTAATTTTTAACGGTGATGGTACTATTCTATAACGATAATGTACTATCATACCAAAAATCAGCGCAGCTACACCACTGCTGAACAAGAGTATGATTGCAACTTTATTTTCAAATGAGAGATACAGTGCAATTAGCCATAGAATTGCTGCTAGTAGATATAAAAATCCAGCTGCGCAACCTGTTATCACATTACGCACTTGTATTTCTGTTGGCGTCTCATCACGTTGATTAAGTAATTCATAAACAAGTGTTTTGCCCCTTTCATTGTAGTAACTGCCTTTACGCCCTTTTAAAAAATTCGCATGATTAACTTGAAATTGTTTAGCTCTTTCTACCGCACTCACTAGGTCAAATTTATTTTTAAGTGAAATAACAACAATTTCGTTTTTTGAATTAACAACTACTTCAGCATTTAAATTCATCACTAATCGCATCTGCGTTTGACCATTTTTATCAATAAAAGTTTCAAGCTCACCAGATTCAATAAGTTCATCTTTATTATATAAAGTTAATGCTGGTTTGTGATTATGAATACACTCTTCGGCATCTAAAGGTAAAATAACCTCAACATTATTAATAGTATGAATATAGGTGACTTGTTTATTATGTGTCTGGCGAATGACAGTATATTCGCCTTTTAATGAAAACACATCATCCGATTTAAGGCGAGCTTTAGATAATTTTCTTTTGAACGTGTGCTTTGCAAAGAAATGATTTTGTGCTAAATCTCGCAATTCAGCGCTAGTTACTTTTCTTATCGGTGCACTCTTTAAAAATTGCTTTTTGCTCGATTTTCGACTAGCCGAAGGAAAAGACATAACTATAGCAGTATAAAGTAGTATCCCCATCATCCCTAATATTAAAATTGAATACAGATCTCTCATTAAAATCGACTCCTAATAGTTAATCAAATCTGTTTTAAATTACATTTAGCGCACTATGTATGGCTTTATCTATATGCGCGGTAACAGTTAAAAGAGATAAATCCTCTCTATTTGTGTTTGTTCCTAAACGAATTCATATTATAAGTGTGTAACCTCTTTATAGTACACATAAAATAAATTTAAAATTATAATTTTGTAGATATCACTAAACCAAGCACAAGGCTGATAAAGAGTCATTATGATAAAATTCCATCGTTACTCTTAAAAAATAGAAAATGATTTAATTGAAATCTATAGGCATTTTTTATACCAGCATTTAAGTCTGTTTACCGAGTTCATTATAACTCAAATCAATATTGCAAATTTAATTAACTAATTGATTTTTTAGCTAGTATTTTTGTCTTGCTTCATTATAACTAGGGGCTGTTGTTATTTAATGGTCTTACCGTGAATTTATATTTTGAAATGCAATAGGTTTTTATTTTTAAGGTGTTGTTTTAATATGTCTTTTAAGTATCTTGTTTGATCTTTGTTTATAGGATTTGGTTGTGATAGTGCTTCATTAAGCGAATTATATAGGTCTAAATTATCATCTGATATTAAGTGTTCCAAAAATATGCTAAGTGCAATCCTTGAAGCCTCAAATGAACGGCCATGACAAGCAAACCCAATTAATGATGCGAAGATTGGCCGGTTATCAAAACATAAATTTTGCAGAACATCTTTATGTTTTTTAAAGGCACTTTTTTCAATCAATCGTTCTAATGAGGTAATGTATTTATTGCTTGTAAGGGTATTTAGCAAAGCACTTCTGATTCCAAGAGATGTAGATGGTGCTATTTCACTAAAGTGAGTTAATAATGATTGTAGTTTGCTCAGATCAAGTGCTAGTTTATTGGTTTCATTTTTTGCTGGAGTCGATATCGGAAATATCATCATGCAACTTAATTGGCCGCTGCTTGCATCTGCTTTATGACTTACGTGAACAAGTTTAAACTCATGATAAGCCCAAAAGGCTACTAAGTGAGGCTCATATCCAAAACTGACTGATAGATAGTCATATTCTTTCTTATACGCAAATATTTTTATTGACTCGATTAAATTTGATGCAATTTTATGTCTTCTTAAGTTATGTGATACACCAATACGGCTTATTCTTAACCCTATCAAAGTTGGCATAATCATGCTATCTGCATGAATCGCTAATGATTGAGCAACAAGGTTACCCTGTGGGCGTCTGGTACCCATCCAAATAGCATTTGCTAGGTCATAACTCGCACCGCCTTCATGTATGACCCAAGCTGCGGCAGCAACTTTGTCTTCTAATGAAAGTGATGCTGATGAATTATTTTCAATGTAGAAAAAATGTTGACTTGGATCATCAAATAACCGTCTTAGATCATTTGGGGATGTTTGATAATGAATTTTAGCAAAAAACAGGTAAAGAGATTTAGCTAAAATAAGATCATCACATTTAAATCCTTGTTTATATTCAATTGAAGCTTTATTAGTTACCAAAATTGAATGAGTATCGTCCAATTTACTCGGTTGATTGATAGAATAAGTGGATGGTAGTGAGTGCATATTAGCTAGGTAGAGATCGGCTGCTAAAAGCTCAAGAGGGTCATTATGATTAAATCTAATAGGTGTAGTCAGATGCAATAATTCAATATGACTTTGCTGATTGATAAATTTTAAACGAAGCCCATGTCCAGTGCCTTCATAACCTTCAAGCGTAGTTGTAAGCACAACATGTTCAAAATATGGTAACCATTTTTTTAATTTTGCAATCGGCATCATAGCGGCTTCATCGACAATAAGCCATTTCGCAATTTTTTGTGAGTTTTGCTGTTCACATAATAGGCTTAATTGGTCAGGTGCAATAAAGTACGCTATTGAATCAAAATTAGTTTGAAGTAGCGACTTTTTGGGGGCAGTGTATTTAACGCTAATGGAATTTGAAACCAAATGTTCAAAAAAACGCGCGATCAGAAAAGATTTACCACGCCCGCGCATAGCACTGATGAGATAAAGAGAGCTTTTTGCTGTGCAGAGCGATCCAAATATACATTCTTGTTCGCTGTTAAGTTTTCCTGTTGGTGGCAGCCAATTATTATTCGTATGAATATTATTGATAAAGGTTGATTTAAGGCTAAAAAAATCATGCCAAGCTTGTTCTGTTTGATTGCTGAGAATAAACCCTGGTGAATTACCTGTTATTGTTTTATAGAAATGTTGTTTAAATAAATTACTAGTGACAGGAAGTGGCGGTTTATCATATGCATGGCTTATCCAATTTAAAGACGTTTTATCAATCTCTTTGAGATAATCAGAAAGTTTTGGAAGCAAACAAAATAGTATATGCCCAGCTTTTATTTTACCTGCCAGGGTCATAAATAGTTTTAAGTCGAATCCTTGTGTAACATCAAGGATAATGTGGCCTGATTCAGCACCAAGTGTCTTGTTAATCTTATCAGTTAGTTTAAAATCAACAGCATCAATGAAACAGAAGGTCTGACCAAAATCTGTTAATGTTTTAGCTAAGGTATTATAGGTACTGGTGACTTGATTTATCTCGGAGTGAACAAATACAGGTAATCTATACCCAAGCAAGCTGAGTTTTTGTCCAATATCAAAAGAGAAGGGTGTAGATGGAATCATTCTGGAAGTATAAGGTATAGTAGATTATAGTATCAAGTCTCATTTATTTTGATATGTTTAAGGTTCTTAAATCCCTAAGCTGATTAAAATGCAAAGAAATATAATTTCGTTTGAAATTTAATCAGTAATTGATTTTAATGTGACAAATTTAATGGTATTGTGTGGTTAATCATCAATTAAATTGTGAACTAGATTAAAATACCATACACAGTTTAATATTCTGATAGAATTAATCTGAAATAATCATTTTGTGGAGTAAATTCTGTTATCATTCAACTATTGTTGCTAAAATAGGATGGAATTTGATAGTACAAATCATACTTTTTTGATAGTCTGCTTTTCAAGAACGCAAACTAGTGCGTTAATAAGTAAAATGGAAATCTAAGCTCAGAAAATCATTTACTATGTTGTTTTATAGCAAGTCTAAGTGTTGAAAATAAATAAAATCAATAATGAGGTTTAAATGTCTAAAGTAGTATTGACAGATAAAATAGGGGCGTTTTTTCTAAAAATGCTCAAGCAAAAGGCTACTTATCGGTTTTTTTTTACTGTGGTGGTAAGCTTGTTAGCATTTATATCTGCTCCCCTAAGTGCTAAACCACTAAATGCAGATCCCGCTTGGCAAACTCAAAAACTTGAAAATGGGTTTTCATGGCAATTATTACAAGCAACACATCGGCCAAGTGATCCTATTGAAATTAGATTTGTTTTAAATACCGGCTCATTAACAGAAACTTTAACTGAAAAAGGATTTTTATTTAGTTTATTTAAAGCAGCGCTATTGCAAGAAAATGGTTTACCCTTAATTCAATTAAATCAATTTAACGCGAGTACACAGGATAATCCTCAGCCTGTGATAACGATAGGACATGATGCTACTATCATTACATTACGAGTGCCTAATAATCAACCAGAGGCATTAAAATCTGCTATAGGTTTGCTAGGCGGCTTAGTGAAGGAAAATAGCCTTAGTACAGAGTTACTAAACAAATCGTTAGATGAAAATGCTGCATTATTAATCGCAGCCAAACCACAAAATAGTCAAGATGGATTTTGGTTAAACAGAATAAAAAATTCATCTCTCGTTGGATTTGATCCAGTGTTAGCACAACCAGCAGTAATAGAATTAGATAAGTTAGATGAATATTATCAAAAATGGTTTACTCCAGATGCGATGCATCTATATATTGTTGGAAAAGTCGACGCGAGGATATTAGCAGACACTATAAATAAATCATTTGGTGAATTAACAGGTACCAGGCTTAAACCCGCTCCTGCCGCTATTTTACAACCATTAGAAAGTGGTACGATGATTTTTTCTCAAGCAGGATTAGAACAAGCAGTATTAACACTCTATTGGGATGCTAGCTGGAATAGTGTGTCAGCGTCGAAAGATCTTGAAAAATCATGGCTTTTAGAGCTTGCTCGAGAAGCAATTTTTACACGAATTAATCAGAAACTTTCTTCAAAATCTAATGATAAACAAAAATTAAGTTTTGAATGCAGCGTTTTATTCCAAAGGCAGCTTTGTGGGCTTAATTTGAGTAATTCCACATCAAATTTAGCACCTCAATTTACTAAAATTTCTGCTGAATTGCATTCTTTAAAAGAAACTGGCATTAAGGAAGATGAATTTAAAGCTTTCATAGAACTTAAAAATCAAGAGTTAGCTAATTTGTTTGCAACTTATGCCCACACTGACTTGTCAAAATTAATTGATAACAGGATTCACTCGCAACAAAATGGTATTGTAGATATTTCTTTAGAGCAGTACCAGCAACTTAGACAGAACTTTTTAAGTACCCTAACGCTTGATGAAATCAATGATGCGATTGAGGCTTTTTTATCTAGGCCTGCTACTTTAGTGATACGTCAACCAAGTGGAGAAATCGAAATTGATGTAGAGCCTATGTATCAAAAATATATTGAATTAATTCACCCAAGTAAAATTTCTGAGCAAATAACAACGGGTGAGTCTTCTGTAGAGAATAAAGTAGATATCCAATAGAATTTAAATAGTTATAACCCACAGAAGTATACGCTTTAGCGTAAAAGCTAATTTGATTAAAAATATAAAAAAAGGGAAAAACATTAGTTCTTCCCTTTTTTTGTTTGCCCAGCAAAGCTGGCAAACCCGTCCACTTGAAAGAAAGTGGAAACACCCTGACTAAGGGGAAGTAAATCCGAATGACAAGGGCGTAACTGGCCAACGGTTGGGTCTGAAGGAAGTCATAGGAAGTATATGGCACATAACGAAAGTGAACCTGCTTCGGCATAGTAGATGGGTAAGCGTGCAAAATAGCGCAAAGCCCAATACTTAGTCAAATCTATTATGTGTTTGAGGATGGAGTCATATACAGGGCGTCAGCACAATAACTGGGGAAGCCTGGCACTGAATCCTTTTTTTTAGAGGACAATTTATTACAAGACGAAAATCAAGAATAAATTGAGTGTGAGGTG
>NZ_FOHV01000049.1 GCF_900111395.1 Thorsellia anophelis DSM 18579
CACAACAGCGAGTCGAGAGAGGATTCAGATTCTTAAAAGATCCTTCATTCATGACCTCATCATTTTTTGTTGAAAAGCCAAGCCGCATAGAAGCGTTATTATTTTTAATGACGACAGCACTTATGATTTATGCCGGTCTAGAACATCAAATTAGAACTACACTTAAAGAGAATAAGAAAACAATCACAAATAGTATGAAGAAACAAACAGATAACCCAACTCTGAAATGGTTATTTTTGAAATTCACCAAGATTAAATGTTTGATAGTGGATAAAAAAACTGTGTATATCAAGGGTATTGATGAAGAGCATAGGCTTATCATCAGACTGTTAGGCGAACCCTACGAGTCAATATATAGGGAGGTTAAAAAATGACCATTTTTTAACCTAAGAAATAATTATAAAATATAGTGCGGAAAGACAGATGGAGATGAAAAATATGACGAGCTTGAGGTTCTAATTGCTCCAAAATTCAAATTACATATTGATAAGATAACATCCATTAATGGTTTTGAGACAAGAAAAGATAAACACTCTCCACTAGAGCCAATCCCTGCGAGTTTAATTGAAGCTTCAATGCTTTTAGCGAAGTAAAATACTTAATATGAGAACAAAAAAGCCACCGAAAGGTGGCTTTTGCGTAGAATAATAATAAGATAATGAATTTATGATACTTTTTTGCTCAAAGATGTCAAGAGCTAGACCGAGTAAAAGTACGCTTTTGAGTGTTTTTAGTCTTAATGGGTAGTATTTGAACTTCTACTTCTGTTTTTTCAACTGAATAAGCCTCTAATACATCATTATTCATCAGTGCTTTTGCTTTAACATTTGAATAAGGGATACCTTGAGTTTTCAATTGTTAATTACCCTCATCGTTTTATTGCTAATTCAAATGCATTAACTTGCTACTTGTAAGTTAACCTGTTTTAGGCGACTAAGTGCCAACTCTAGTTTTCGATACAAGCTAGAAACTAGATAGATGTTTTGTGTCAGTTTATGGTATTGCTAGATTGCGAAACGACGTTATTAGGAAGGGCATAGCCAATATAGCACCTCAACAAAATGTCGCTAGATAGTCGGTTTGAAATTAGTTTTCACTCAAATTTTTGAGTTCTATGAGGGTGATCTGTTTTTTACACAAGGCATGAAACTCTCTTGATTTTAATCCGGCTTGTTTTGCTATTGATTGGATGAGAACTTTAGAGAAGGGTGAACTATGTTTGGAAACCGTTACTAAAAACTTGGTATTTTCATCGACTTTACGCCATTGTTCGTGGCCGGTCGCTTTTTTGGGGAGCATTTCAAAACCCAATTCAGTGAGTCCTGCAACAACCTCTTGATAGGTTAAGGGCGTTAGTTTTTGTTTTAAAAAATTCAACATTTTATGGATTAAGTGTGTTTAAAGTTAAATTTTGAATTTTCCTCTGTAAAAATAGAGCCCTTTCTCTTACCAATTGAAATAACGAAAGTAATCCAAAAGTATTTCAAAACTAAGGATAAAGGTGCTTTACGATTCAGCAATGATTCTGTGTATTGAGGCTCTCTAAAGGCTTCATCTAAAAAATCTAAAATTTGCGCTTCAAGTGCTTTGATAGCATCGTCAATAGTATCGGCTTGAGTTGCCAGATTTAAATCAATACACACCGCAACATAGACGCTGTCTTGTTTGTAAGCCATGCAACGTAATGTCTTTTTCATATTATTTATCTCGTTATCAAGTTTCTTGATAAAATTATCTCATATTTTAGGTCGTCATGTGTTTGGATAGTGTAAAAAATTTTAAACCTATATTACGCATTTATAGCCTAGAGCTGAAAATCACAAATACGACTATTTTACTACCATACAGATTTTTATACACACTGGGGTTTTAGTAGGAAGTGTTCGTCACTAAACAAAATGTTTTGAGTTTGAGGAATGCTGAAGCCGTTGTCTCATCAATTTAGTGCATGATTTCAAGAGAATGAATAGATGGTACTTTTTTGTTCAAAGATGTCAAGGAATGGGGTATAAAAGAGCAAAAATTTTGAATAAAAGTAGAGTCTATTGATCTTCGTATATAAACAAATTACTTAGTACAAACATTTAAAGTTATGAATTCAAGTGATTAAGCAGAGAATGTTTGAAAAATAAAAATACGCAACGTTACATTACTTTGGTATATAATCTCAAAAGTACCAATTTTTGGTATGATTAAAATTAATCTCTATCTTTAGGGGGAAATAAAAATGCAAAAAAACACCTCAATCTCTTTGGGCGAACATTTCAAAGAATTTGTAGAAATACAGGTACAGAGTGGCCGCTATAATACAGCGAGTGATGTCGTAAGAGCTGGACTTAGAATGCTTGAAGAACATGAGACTCGTTTGAAAGCACTGCAAGATGCACTTTTATTAGGGCAACAATCTGGTGAGCCAAAACCGTTTGATAGTGATGCATTTCTAAAAAGGATGCATTCTAAACATGGCTAAATCCTATCGACTTACCCCACTTGCTGAAATAGATATAGAAGAAATATGGCTTTATAGTAATCAAAACTGGGGTGGGGAACAGGCAGATACTTATCACCAGAACATAATCAACACGATAGCATCATTAATAAATGGGCATAAGCAAGGTAGACCTGTAAGCTCACTCCCCGATTTCCATAAAGTATTATGTGGAGCCCATGTAATTTATTTTATTGAAACTGACTCATCCATTGATGTGATTAGAATATTGCATCAAAAGCAAGATGTTGAGTTGAATCTTATTGGGTATCCCTAAGTCGGGTTTTACTTTAAGAAATTTTATGTCAGATACAATTTCTCGGATAATAAGTTTACTGTTGGATTTTTAGTCTTAATGTTGCTAATCATAAAATCAAAATACTCATTTACTTGATAAATTTAGTTAGAGTCATTTTTTGGTTTATCAGTTTGTTATGCGTATAGGTTAAGTTTATGGATATAAGTGAATTTACAAACCCGCTAAATCAAGAGTCAGATTTTAATAATTTAGTTAAAAATGGAATAGAGTTTCTTGAAATGGCTATCTCACAGCTTGAAACTAAACCAAAACACTCTTTAATAAATTTTTACACGGCGGTAGAAATTTTATTGAAGGCTCCGTTGGTTCAGGAGCATTGGACTTTAGTTATCGCTGATCGAGACATTAGTCTAGAAAAATATAAATTGGGTAATTTTGTCTCTGTGTCTTTTGTTGAGGCTTGTAAACGTCATAAAGATATATTGGGTAAACCAATTGAACTAAGTGCAATAAAAGCATTTGATATAATTCGTCAACACCGTCATCGAGTAGTTCATTTCTATCATGAAGGTATTTTCAATCCTGAGGAACATAAAAATATTAAAGCAGAACAGGCCACAGCTTGGTTTGAACTTCAGCGGTTTATTACGGTTACTTGGCGAGAAATCTACAAACCATTTCTACAAAAATTTGAAAATATGGAGAGGGTTTTAACTGGAACCAATAACTACGCAAGCGTTAAGTACAAAAGTATTGAGCCTGATATCCAAGAACAAATAAAAGCAGGAAAACATTTTGAGACGTGCACTAAATGTGGTTGTAATTCTTTTGAGGTGATAGAGGAAGTAAATAATTTAATATCTAAAGCTTGTATGGTGTGTTTTCATAATGAAGTAAAACTTAAGATAAATTGCCCTTCATGTAATGATCCAAACCAGTTTATATCCCCCTTCGAGGGATTCCAGTGCGAATTATGTAATTACACTATTACTAGTCAACATGGCCTATACAATCTTATTGACCAAAATACGGATAGTTATAAGGACTATTTTGAAGCTATTACCCCAGCTTCCTGTGATGACTGTGAAGGCTATGAAACTGTTTGCGAATATGAAGAACACTACCTATGTGTTTGTTGTCTAACTCTCTATGATACAGTTTATCAATGTGAATATTGCAACGGACATATGACTTCGGAAGCTTCAGACACGTACATTTTTGGTTGTCAAAATTGTGAGGGTATGCGGGGCATCATTCAATGGATTAAATTATATTTTTGAAAAAATAAACCTAATGATGCTTTAAGGTGATTAATTGAGGTTGATATGATTAAAATTACTGAAGAAATACTCACCCGTTATGTATCATTGCTTATTGCCTCAAGACGGGTAATTCCAATGCTTACTGAAGGAGAACAAATCATTATAGCAAAGAAGACAAAGAGTGCTTTTTTCCCGTACAAAGTTAATTCAGAAGGAGAAATAATAAATTCAGAACTTCCACGAGTACCATTTGTTCAGATGTTGGAAATGATAAAAGAGTATCAAACTAGTTTGAATAATGAACGCAAAAAGTATGATAAGGGTTTTCGCCACTTAAGTTATTCAACACAGTTGCTACCAGATTTTTTTAATTACTTGGAAGAATGTTATTTTGACGAAGTAATGCAGCAAGAGAACATTCCAACTGCAATTGAAGGAAAAAGGCGTTTAGTTGAAAACTATGTACTTTCCAGAAATCCGAAATTAGTTGAAGAGGCAAAAATTCGGGATATATATACTTGCCAAGCCTGCGGGTATCACAAATCAATTAATGGTATTTTTATTATTGATTGTCATCACATTACCCCACTTTTCTTGACTGGTGAAAGAGAAACAAAAATTGATGACCTTGTTTGTTTATGCCCTAATTGTCATAGAATTGCCCACAGCAAAATGCCCCCGCTAAATCTTGATGAGATTAAAAATCTACTTAACATCAATTAAAGACCAATCGGCTATCAATACCTAAACAATCACTGGAGAAAATACCATGACAGATTTTTTTAAACATGACCCATATAGCAAGCTCTACCAAGATTTTATGCATGAATTGGCAGAGAAGCATTTAGAGGCAACCGAAGGCCTTAGTATGCCGTTTTTACCCAATATCCAACAAACGTCTGATGTTGCTGTGATTGGGTTAGAGACCAGAGGTTGGGGAAGTAAATATAATTTTCAACAAATGCTTACCGAGAACAAGCCAATCGAAGAGATAGCTCAATCCAGTTTAGGTATTTATCAAGGCGTGTTAAATAGAGAAATCAAAGGCAAATTCTGGTGGTTAATGCGAGAAGTTAAGAAAGTGGTTGACCAAGAGCCGATGTGGTTAAATTTTTACGCATTTGATTACAATAAGACCTCAATCCGAAAATCCAAAAACAAAGAACTGATCGCACTGATCGACAAGTATTCCGCTGAAAAACTAATCCTTGAAATCGAACTTACCAAACCCAAAGCTTTAATTTTCTGTGGCAAGTTTCATGGCAATCTCACTCAAGTAAAAAATGCATTATTACAAGGTAAGCAACCTGAAATCATTAAGCCGGGTGATTACTTTATTCAACAATGGGGTGATTATCGCGTTTGCCGTATTCCCCATGCAGCCGCACCCGCGGTCAAAGACAAAGGTACGATAATCAAGGAACAGTTGGATAAGGTGAGGGAGTATTTGGGGTAAAGTTTACAAAATATATCTAAGGACTATAAGTTTTATAGATTTGGAGGCAAATCCTAAGTATAAACCATCTAAATTATCTCTAAAATCAGTATGTTTTTAAAGATCGTTATTCTTAGTGACTTTATATTACTCGTCTGTAACAATATATAACAATTTTCTTACGGACTTATAATTCAAAAATAGCAAAAGGATACTTATCATGAAATTGAATTTAGCCAAGACGGTGGTTGATTTTTTAAAGGAAAATGCAGAAGTCAAATATACAGCGAGAGAAATCGCATTATGGATTTTTGAAAATTATCCGGAACAGTGCCAAGCTAAAAAAAATAACAGTGAGACACTAAAAACAGATGTCGAATTAATTAATCAAATAGTAGCTGAAATTGGTTCTCAAAGACCCCGTACTCAAAAAAGACACCCAGGTTTAAAGATCACAGAAGGCAGACCCCGTAAATATTATTTTTCTGAGAAGTCTGACATTTCTGCTGTGGAAAATGTAGAAGGCCACGTTACGAAAAAACAAACTGGGGATAAAAATGAACATTCATTGTATCCGATTTTGTCTACTTTTCTTTGGTCTGAATTTGAAATTTATAGCAAAAGAATTGATGAAAAAAGGTCATCAAATATGAATGGCCCCAAAGGTAATCATTGGCTTCATCCTGATGTTGTTGCGATGGAAACACTTGGTGTAGATTGGCATAGTGAAGTGAAAAGCTGTGTTAGTCATTATGCAGAAAAACGCACGAAGTTGTGGTCTTTTGAAGTTAAACTTCTTTTAAATCGTTCTAATGCGAGGGAATCTTTTTTCCAAGCTGTATCTAACTCATCATGGGCTAATTTTGGTTATTTAGTTGCTGCTGATATTGAAGGTAGTGAGACTTTGAAAGAGTTAAGAATGCTTTTTGCTGCTCATGGCATTGGATTAATTAAGCTAGATGTTGAGAATCCTGCCGAAAGTCAAGTTCTTATACCTGCGAGAGAAAAGGATAATGTAGATTGGGATATGGCTAATCGCCTAACAAATGAAAATAGAGATTTTGTTGAATACATCAAATTAGTAAAACAGTTTTATCAAACGGGTGAAGCTAACCCTAGAGACTGGGATGTACCAAATGATTTTGAATTATAACACTATTAGAGTAATAGATGTATTTAAGTAAATGTGTAGTAAAAAATCGAAAATTAGTATAATATGTAAGTGCTAACCTTATAAGAAGGAAAATATTTTATGCAAGAAACTCAAATAATGACTGACTATTGTGCGGCAGAATTTTTTATTGCTCAAAATTCTTCGGTGAGTTCAGACACAAATCAAGTACGTTTGTCTAAGGCTAAAGAGATTACGCAAAAATTAAGCCAGCTAATTGTTACTAATGGTTTCATAATCAGAGTTTATGCTTATAATACAATTGGTAGTGATAAATGGTATTCCGATGAAGTGGCTGTGTCTGAAAGAGGTTTTGTCTATTTTTATATGCCCCCCATAGTTGGTGGGATTGTATTTTTGACACAGTCTGAAGAATTATATTTTGAACCTAATAGAGATGCAATACGAATAAGAGCGGATAGATACTTGTCTTGAAACTAATTGAGTGAATGATATCCATTCATGTGAGAAATTATTGATGCACAATGAATAAAATGGCTTAGATTATTAAAAAAATCGTTAAGTATATATTATTTTAACTATTTTTCGGATAATTTTTAATGTGTATGAATCTTTCGAATTATTAAATATTAATGATATAAAGAGCTATTATGAAAAGCTATTGCATAAATTATACATTACCTATATCTGATCAAATCAATATGCCAATGCAAAAGGATATCGACGTTAGTAGTGAACACTATATTGAAATTGAGAGCATTATAAAGTGTGTGAGAAAAATTTTATATTCAGAGCAATTGTATGATGCATTTATTGAGGCTTATGTTGATTATAAAAAATATATTTACTGTTTAAATATAGAAAATAGTGTTTTCTACTTAACGGGGGACAAGGCAAGTCACCAAATCTATAGAGATAAATATTGGTTTTCATCTAATACTATGAGAGGATTTAACACCTTATTAAATCTGTCAAAAAAATATTTAGATTTTATTGCCCCGCCTCATTCTAAAAAAAGAAAAAAAAGAAATAAAATAAATAAAATAAATATTCCATTTGCAAAGATAAAATTATTTGTTAATAAAACTCATGAGAATAGCAAATACTTTAGATTAATCTATTTGTTTAGGAACTTAGAACAGCATATCAATGATAAATTTGAATATAATTTTAGTCATACATATGAACAAATTGGAGTTAAACAAAAAAAAGATTTGAGAACCTTAAATGTCGATAAAGATGAAATATTAAGAGTAATAAAATTACAGGCGATTGATGATAAAAAAAAAGAAAAAGATATTGCAATATTAGATTCTTTTGGTGAGAGGGTTGATTTGCTTGAATGTTTAGATGATTTTTTTAAAGAGCTTTCATGTATAAATATGTATAAAAGACAGTTAATATCAAATAAATATTCAAAGTTGTTAACTGAGCTGAAGGCAAGAATAAAAAAAATAACAGATGTAGATGCTTCAACTATAACTTTATTTACAGCAGAAGAAGGAAGACGAGAAATTTCTGCTGAGGTGGATTTTGAATACTCAGAGTTTTTATATAATTATCTTATTAGTAAAAATGATTCAGTTTTAAACCAGAACTCAATAAATAATACAGGATTAATATCTATACCTAATTAACTTGAAGGTGAATTAACCCCGCTTTTAAAAGCCCTGGTAAACAGGAAATTTAGAGGGTAAAATTCAACTTCAAGTAACTTTGGCATATACCCGTGATCATTGAAGATGATTGTAAAAACCCAAAATAGGGATCATCATATAACCATGTATATTCCACTTACCGATAAAGAAAAATCAGAATTATTACACCAGCACGCTAAAACGCGAGATAAGCGTGTTTGTGACCGAATTAAAGCCGTTATCCATGCCAGTAATGGGTGGTCTGTCCGTGAAATCTCGACAGCCTTATTAATTTCAGAAGCCAGCGTACTGCGCCATATTCAGGACTACCTTAACGAAAAAAAGCTTAAACCGGAAAATGGTGGAAGTGAAAGCAAATTAACACCCGAACAGACTCGGGCGTTGATTCATCATTTGACGGAAACAACTTACGTTTATAATCATCAAATCATTGCCCACGTCAAAGCCACATTTGGTGTGCAATACACAGTCCCTGGCATGCACAAATGGCTTAAAGCACACGGTTTTACCTATAAAAAACCAAAAGGCTTACCAGCAAAAGCCAATCCTGAAGCACAGCAACACTTTATCGAACATTACACTGCGTTAAAAAGCAACCATCCTAATGAGGTGATCTTATTTATGGATGCGGTCCATCCCACTCAAGGCACGAAACTCAGTTATGGCTGGATCAAAAAAGGAACGGATAAATTCGTCAAAACCCACGCGAGTCGAACGCGTATCAATTTAGTGGGTGCGTTGAATCTGGCGAATATTGCTGAAACTGTGACCCGTACGTATGACGCAGTAAACAGCGAAAGTATTGTCCGTTTTTGGGTGCAATACGAAAACAGTATTGATTTAAGTAACGTATTTACGTGATCTTGGATTGTGCGGGCTATCATCGCTGTGAACTTGTGCTATTTGCAGCCAATGCGCTGAATATCGCTTTACATTATTTATCGCTGTATAGCCCGAATCTCAATCCGATTGAACGGCTGTGGAAGGTGATGAATGAACCTTGCTTTTAAAAGTCCCCACTGCAGAGGGGGGAAGTACTTTGGGATTAAATTCTAGAAAATACAAAACATTTCTGATTGTTACTAATGTATAATACCTCTTTCTAAATTTAACGAAGAGGTAAAGTATGATAAATCGTGATTTTGAGTATATAAATGAAGTAATTGCTGATTTTTTTAATATGAAAAATATTAAAAAACGATTAAACACCTTTGATGAACAAGGGATTACTGGTTGGGAAGTCTGGCTTCAAATTGAATTTGCAGCGTTTATTACAGCAGAGAGTAAAGCTTTTGAATGGAATCGTGAGTTACGATATGGTTGCGACAAGCGTAAAACAAGTGGTGATTATATTAAGCCCGATTTTATTCTAAAGAAACCATATTGGACATCTGGTACACATGTTGCTCTTGAATTTAAACAAAATAGTAGTCCCACCACATGTTTGGCGAATATGCTCAGTGATCTCAAAAAATTAGACCTAATCAAGCAATCTGAAAGCACACTTAGAAGCGCATGGGCAGTTGGTGTCACACGAATTGATTCTATTGAACTCAGTGTACTTGAAGATAAATTAGCAAGTTCTGCTGAAGAATTAACAGGCGATAAAAAGCCTTATAAACATACGCTGTTACAACAAATTAAATGTACACAGTTTGCCTATATGTTGATGTAATTTAATTATATTTTGGTATAAGCCAGCTAACCATTTTTTTAATCTATTTACTAATATATTACTAGTGAGATGAAAGTGATGAATCTGATTAAAACTAAATTTTGTTGTTCTATTGTATTTCTTATAACAGTTTTATCGGGGTGCTCTAGCCAACAATACGTTGTAACTCAACAGCCCCAACAAATTCAAATAGCGAGTATTCATTTAAAAATTGGTGAAACAAATATCAATTATGTAATTAATACCTTAGGTGAGCCTACCTATCAAAATAGCAGTGTGGATTCAACGCATTATCAGTACAGTACTTGTGCACTTTCAGAAAAGTTTAGAAAGCCTGTAATAATTGATCTTCAACTAGATAGCCCCAATGTACCCATGCTTAATAAACGATTAGCATGTGTTCCATACGATCAAAATACCAAATATATGTTAGATATGATTTTTGATGAGAATGGTAATTTAACCAGTGTTTCAATGTCTTAATACTGGTTAATTGAAAATATTTTTTACTTAAATCCCCAAAACACCCACTCCCGATACCTCTCCAACGCCGCCTCAACACTTCTACGATAAGTAGAAAGTGACGGGGCAGTGTGGGTATCGCGGGTTTGGCGGTGAAAGCGGACGGCGATTTGGTACTTCGTAAGCATCCGACAAACACATGTCGTTTATTCGATTTCGTCAAGTATAATAGGCATTATTGAGGCTGAGATTCTTTAATTCTCAGTTTTTTGAATTGATTTGATCGGTAAGAGTTTATCTATATCTTTGTATTTCCAAGTTGGCAACACCGCTAAGGTTTCTCTTAACCATTGCTCTGGATCGATACCATTGGCTCTTGCTGTGGCAAGTAAACTCATGATATTAGTCATCAGTTGTCCAGCAGCAAGTGAACCCGCAAATAGCCAGTTTTTTCTGCCTAAAGCGATAGGCCTGATGTTTCTCTCAATATGGTTATTATCGATAGGGACATTGCCATCGGTTAGATAAATTTCTAGAGATTTCCATCGATTAATGGCATGCTTTAATGCCCTAGCAAAAGCTGTATTAGGCAATGCTTTAGATAAGTGGTGCATTATCCATGTTTTTAACTTTTTGAGGATGGGTTTAGCAAATTTCTTTCGCCCCCGTTTTCTGTCTTCAGGTGTTAGGAGTTTTAATTTATCCTCAATCTGATAAAGTTTAGCACTTTCATTAATGAAATATTGAGCAAATGGATGCGGTGCGACTTTAACTATTTCAGCAAACTTACGGCGGACATGGGTAAAGCAACCTGCTTCAATAATCGATTCATATTTATCAAACAAGGCTTTATATCCTGAGTAATCA
>NZ_FOHV01000017.1 GCF_900111395.1 Thorsellia anophelis DSM 18579
GCCAGGCTTCCCCAGTTATTGTGCTGACGCCCTGTATATGACTCCATCCTCAAACACATAATAGATTTGACTAAGTATTGGGCTTTGCGCTATTTTGCACGCTTACCCATCTACTATGCCGAAGCAGGTTCACTTTCGTTATGTGCCATATACTTCCTATGACTTCCTTCAGACCCAACCGTTGGCCAGTTACGCCCTTGTCATTCGGATTTACTTCCCCTTAGTCAGGGTGTTTCCACTTTCTTTCAAGTGGACGGGTTTGCCAGCTTTGCTGGGCAAACAAAAAGCCGCTATAGATAATCTACAGCGGCTATGATAATAACTATTTTAACACTTGTGAATAAAAATATTACTATTTAACAAGTTTCTTTTTTAAAGCTGAAACATTGTCATCAACACGAGCCTTTAATTTTTGACCTGTTTTAAAAGTCACCACTCTTCTTGCAGAAATAGGAACATCTACACCAGTTTTCGGATTACGACCTGGGCGTTCTGCTTTATTTTTAAGTTCAAAATTACCAAATCCCGATAATTTCACTTCTTCTCCATTTTCTAAAGTTGAACGAATCACTTCAAAAAATGTATCCACAAAATGTTTCGCATCACGCTTTGATAGCTTTACAGTTTCACAAAGATGCTCAGCAATTTCTGCTTTAGTTAATGCCATATTTACTTTACTCCCTCAAAGAAGCGGCTACCTGTTGTTTCAGTGCCATTATGCATGCATTGACTGTTTCAGATATTTCTTCTTCAGTCAAAGTACGATGCCTCTCTTGTAATACCAAACTAATTGCCAGGCTCTTATCACCCTCAGCAATCCCCTTACCGTCGTAAACGTCGAACAAGTTTACGTCAACTAGCTGTTTTTCGCCAACATCCTTACAAATTTGTAAGATTTTTTGTGAGCTAACACATTTATTTACAATAATAGCAATATCCCTTCGATTTGCAGGGAATTTTGATAGTTCTTGAGGTGATGGAATTATGCAATTATTGATGCATTCCCAGTCCAATTGAAAAACCATCGTTTTACTATTTAAATCAAGTTTCTTTTCCAATAGTGGATGTAAAACACCAACAAATCCAACTTGATTTTCACCGATAAATATTTCTGCTGATTGACCTGGATGCAAAAATGATTTAGTTGAGACTTCAAATCGCACTTCATCTTTTCTACCAGTTAGAGAAAGTATCGCTTCTACATCGCCTTTAGCATCAAAGTAATCAGCATGGCTTTTATCAAATGACCAGTGCTCAGGGTATCTCATTCCTGTTAATACGCCTGCTAAAACAGGTTTTTGTTTTACTTTAAGCTCTTCATTGGCATCAGGGATAAAACACAAACCAAATTCAAACAATCTTAATCTAGTTTGTTGCCTATTTTGGTTATATTGGGCAGTTGTTAACAACCCTGGCAATAAAGAAAGCCGCATCGCTGACATCTCTACAGAAATAGGATGCGGTAATATTTCACTCGCTTCATTTGGATGAATGAGTGATTGTATTTTAGGATCAACAAAGCTGTAGGTAATAGCTTCGAAATATCCTCTATTAATCAATGTCTGTTTTGCATTTTCTAATTTTAATGTGCTTTCTGGTTGATTACGGATTACCAGCTCACTTAGAATGTTGGCACTCTGGATTTTATCATAGCCATGTATTCTGGCCACTTCTTCAATTAAATCTTCTTCAATTGACATGTCAAAACGCCATGAAGGTGCTTTAACTTGCCAAGCGATTGCATGAGCGTCACTACTAATTGATGAAACCTCACAGCCCAACCTTGTCAAAATAGGCGCAATTAAACTACTATCAATAGTATAACCAAGTAATTTCTCAAGACGTTCATATCTCAATGTAATGAGTGGTTGCGCAGGCGTTTTAGTCTCATCTACTGCGGTTAATATATCACTTACTTCACCACCACAAATTTCAGTAATTAATTGTGTTGCTCTATCCATTGCAATTGCAGCGAGTTTAGGATCAACTCCTCTTTCATAACGATAGGATGCATCAGTATGTAAACCATAACGTCTTGCCCTACCTGTTATCGCAAGTGGTGAAAAAAATGCAGATTCTAAAAATATTGTTCTAGTTTTACTGGTAACACCTGAGTCTAGACCACCAAAAATACCTGCCATTGCTAATGCTTTTTTATCATCAGCAATTACGAGAACATCTTTATCAAGCTTAACTTGATTACCATCTAGCAATGTTATCGTTTCGTTTTCAAGCGCTAGCCTAACATTGATACTACCTTCTAGACTGTCAAAATCAAATGCGTGCATTGGCTGCCCTAATTCAATTAAAACGTAATTTGTAATATCAACAATTGGATCAATTGAACGGATACCACTCCTACGCAAACGTTCTTTTAGCCAAATTGGTGTACTAGCGGTCATGTCGATATTTTTTATAATCCGCCCTAAATAAATTGGACAAGCTTCTGGTGCTAATAAATTAATTATTTTAGTATCACTTATCGTTGCTACTGTTTTATCAATTTTTGGCATTGAAATAGGAACATTATAGTATGCTGCAACATCGCGCGAAATACCTAGTAAGCTATTTGCATCAGCTCTATTAGGTGTTACGCTGATTTCAATAATATTGTCATCTAAATCTAAGTACTTTCTAAGATCCATGCCAATTGGTGCATCTAGTGGTAACTCTATGATACCATTGTGATCATCACTTATCCCTAATTCAGAGTATGAACAAAGCATCCCTTCTGAAGGTTCGCCTCTCAGTTTTGCTGATTTGATCTTAAACTCACCAGGTAAAGTTGCACCAACTAGTGCAACAGCAACTTTTATGCCAGATCGGCAGTTAGGCGCACCGCAAACTATATCAACCAATTCATCTTGACCAATATTGACTTTCGTTACTCTAAGTTTATCTGCATTAGGATGTTGATTTGCTGACACGACCTCACCAACTACTACTTGGTCAAATGTCCCTGCTACTGGTAAAATATCATCAACCTCTAACCCAAGCATTGTAATTTGTTCATGCAGTTGAGTCGAAGCCACTTCAATATTGACTAGGCTACGAAGCCAGTTTTCACTAAATTTCATATTTGGTCCTCACCTTATTTGAATTGTTTTAAAAAGCGTAAGTCGTTTTCAAAAAAGGCGCGCAAATCATTCACGCCATAGCGTAACATTGTAAAGCGTTCAACTCCCATACCAAATGCAAAACCACTATAAACTTCTGGATCAATACCAACATTTCTTAACACCTGTGGGTGTACCATGCCACAGCCAAGTACTTCCAACCATTTACCATTTTTACCTAACACATCAACTTCAGCACCAGGTTCTGTAAACGGAAAATATGAAGGTCTAAATCTCACTTGCATCTCTTCTTCAAAAAAATGATTTAAAAACTGTTGTAAAGTGGCTTTTAGATTTGCAAATGTAATATCTTTATCCACTATTAGCCCTTCTACTTGATGAAACATAGGTGTGTGCGTTTGATCGTAGTCATTTCGATATACTCTACCTGGTGCAATGATTCTCACTGGGGGAGTCTGCTCTTTCATCGTTCGAATCTGCACACCAGATGTTTGCGTTCTAAGCAATCTTTTAGCATCAAACCAAAATGTATCATGATCAGCCCTTGCTGGATGATGTGATGGTATATTTAAAGCATCAAAATTATGATAGTCATCTTCAATTTCAGGACCAGTCTCGACAGCAAAGCCCATATTGGAGAAAAAATCTGTAATTCGCATAATGGTCCTGCTTACAGGATGAAAAGCACCTTGCTCACTAAATCTTCCTGGCAGAGTGATATCAATTGTCTCTTTTGCTAGTTTTTCGTTTAATTCTGCTTGTTCAAAATGTTCACGTCTTTGATTTAATTTATCTTGTACTGTTTGTTTAGCTTCATTAATTACTGCACCAGCAGCAGGGCGAGCATCTTGAGGCACATCCCTTAAACCAGCCATTTGCTGAGTAAATTGGCCCTTTTTACCAAAGAATTCAACCCTTAACTCTTCTAGCTTTACAGTTGATTCAGCTTCTGTAATTGCACACAGCGCTTCAGTGACAATTTTTGTTAAATTTGCTTTTAATGATTCAATATGTGCCAGTTCTGACATGTGATTCCTCTACTCTACCCAAAGAAACGCTTTATTAAAATAAACAAAAGCAATCATTGCTAAGTTTACGAAATGGAAATACCTATTTTTATTTATATACGCTATTTTTATATTAATTAAGTGAAAAGTATTGCCAGTAACGTATAAAAATAAAAACCTCCACAAGGGAGGCTTTCCATATATTGATGTATTCGCTTAATTCGCTTTACTAATCAAAAGAACACCTCAAGATAACTGCAGAGCTTAGTATCTATACCCTGCAGTGGCCTATAGCAGCAATTATGCAGTTAGTGCGCCTTTTGCTTTTTCAACTAGTGCAGCAAAAGTATCTTTATCATATACAGCAATATCAGCTAAAATCTTACGATCTACTTCTACTGATGCCCTTTTCAGACCATTAATGAAACGGCTATACGACAAACCATTTTGACGAGCTGCAGCGTTAATACGTGCAATCCATAATTGACGGAATTGACGTTTACGTTGACGACGGTCACGGTAAGCATATTGACCAGCTTTAATAACAGCTTGGAAAGCAACACGATATACGCGTGAACGTGCACCGTAGTAACCTTTAGCTTGCTTTAATATTTTTTTGTGACGAGCACGAGCGATAACACCGCGTTTAACACGAGCCATGATTTTCTCCTAGATATCCTAAATTAAAATGTGAGTTATGCATAAGGTAAGCAAGCAACAACTAGACCTAAATCACCTTTAGATACCATTGCCATTTGACGTAGATTACGTTTACGCTTAGTCGATTTTTTAGTTAGGATATGGCGAAGACCCGCCTGTTTGCGTTTGAAACCGTTTGCCGTTTTCTTAAAACGCTTAGCTGCACCACGTACAGTTTTCATTTTTACTTTTGACATTTTAATACCTTCATTATTTTGTATGGCAGTATATGCCCATACATTCACTTCACATTGGTTTATCAATAAAATAGCTGGCGGACGCATTTAACTGCATCACTTTATTAGCCAAACTATTTCTTCTTAGGTGCTAATACCATAATCATTTGACGCCCTTCTATACGAGATGGAAAGGATTCAACAACTGAAATATCAGCAAGATCGTCACGGACACGAGTTAACACATCCATACCAATCTCTTGGTGAGCCATTTCACGACCACGAAAACGAACCGTAATCTTAGCTTTATCACCTTCTTCTAGAAAGCGTATCAGGCTGCGAAGTTTTACCTGATAATCGCCATCATCTGTACCAGGTCTAAACTTAATTTCTTTAACCTGGATAACTTTTTGTTTTTTCTTTTGCTCTTTAGCCGCCTTACTCTTTTCATAGAGGAATTTGCCGTAATTCATAATACGACAAACGGGTGGTTCTGCATTAGGGCTTAATTCTACCAGATCAACACCCGCTTCTTCAGCTTTTTGGAGCGCTTCATTGATACTTACAATCCCTAGCTGCTCACCATCTTCACCAGTTAAACGCACTTCCGGAACACGAATTTCATCATTTAGTCTGTGTGCACGCGCTGGCTGTATTTTTTTTCCCGTTTTAATAGGTTATTCCTCCAATAAATTTATTCGACGATTGCTTATTTCATTTAGCAACAACTCTAATATTGTGTCAATTGATTTGACGCCTAAGTCATGACCTTTGCGAGTTCTTACAGCAACCTGATTGGTTTCCATCTCTTTATCACCACATACTAACATATATGGTACACGACGTAGAGTATGCTCGCGAATTTTAAAGCCAATCTTCTCGTTTCTCAAGTCCGCTTTGGCTCTTATTCCCATTTTCTGCAATCTTTCGACTACATTTTGAGCATATTCACCTTGTTTGTCGGTAATATTCATAACGACCACCTGTAAAGGTGCCAACCAAGTAGGGAAAAAGCCTGCATATTCTTCAGTTAAAATTCCTATAAATCGCTCTAAAGAACCTAATATAGCACGATGTATCATAACTGGAACAACTTTTTCGTTATTTTCATCAATATAACCGGCATCTAATCTTTCAGGAAGTGAGAAATCTAGTTGTACCGTTCCACATTGCCAAGCTCTGTCCAAACAGTCATAAAGCGTAAATTCAATTTTCGGCCCATAAAATGCGCCTTCACCAGGGAGATAGGTGAAATCAATATTATTTTCTTTTAATGCTGCAGCTAAATCACTTTCAGCTTGATCCCACACATTATCACTTCCAATCCTTTTTTCAGGACGAGTAGAGAGTTTAACAACAATATTTTCAAATCCGAATGTCGCATAAACATCGTAGACCATTTTGATGCAACTATTGACTTCGCTTCTTACTTGTTCAGGTGTACAAAATATATGAGCATCATCTTGTGTGAATCCTCTCACTCGCATAAGACCGTGCAATGCGCCTGAAGGTTCATTTCTATGGCAACTGCCAAACTCTGCCATTCTTAACGGTAAATCTCTGTAAGACTTTAGTCCTTGATTAAATATTTGCACATGTCCAGGACAATTCATTGGCTTAACACAATATTCACGATTTTCAGATGACGTTGTGAACATGTTTTCTTTGTAGTTTTCCCAATGCCCTGTTTTTTCCCAAAGTACCCTGTCCATCATAAAAGGACCCTTTACTTCCTGATAATCGTACTCACGTAATTTTGCCCGAACAAATGTTTCTAGCTCTCTAAAAATTGTCCATCCATCATTATGCCAAAACGCCATTCCTGGTGCTTCTTCTTGCATATGATACAAATCCATCTGCTTACCGATTTTGCGATGGTCACGCTTAGCTGCTTCCTCTAAACGAAGCAAATAAGCAGCGAGTTGTTTTTTATCCGCCCACGCTGTTCCATAAATTCTTTGTAGCATTTTGTTATTGCTATCGCCACGCCAATAAGCTCCTGCAACTTTTTGTAATTTAAAATGATGGCAAAAACGCATATTAGGAACATGAGGACCTCGACACATATCGATATACTCTTCGTGATGATATAATCCTGGGGTATCCGTTTTATCTATATTTTCATCAAGTATTTTAACTTTATAAGGTTCATTTCTTTTTTCAAATGTATCTCGAGCTTCTTGCCATGACACTACTTTTTTAACAACATCATAATCTTTTTTAGCTAATTCAAGCATTCGTTTTTCAAGTTTTTCAATGTCATCTGAAGATAAGGTATGATCCATATCAACATCATAGTAAAAGCCATTGTCAATAGTCGGTCCAATTGCCATTTGAGTATTTGGCCATAATTGTTTAATCGCATGTCCAAGTAAATGCGCACATGAATGACGTAAAATTTCAAGTCCTTCATCATCTTTAGCAGTAATAATTGATAAAGTGGAATCTTGTTCAATTAACGTACAAGCATCCATCAATTGACCATTAATCTTACCAGCGATGCACGCTTTTGCTAGACCTGGACCAATATCCATCGCTACATCAAGAATTGTAACGGCATTATCAAAAATTCTTTGGCTTCCATCAGGAAGGGTAATCTTGGGCATGTTTAAATCCTTAATTGACAGTGGTGATCCCTACGCCAGATCACATGTTGTTGGCTATGAAAAAATATCTATATAACTTTAATGCGACAATTTAGCAATCGAGCAATGATAACATGTAATCTAATAGTTAGAAAGTATTGTATTTATATGATTCTATATATTTTGTTCTCTTTAAGCACTGAAAAATTCTAAATTATAAAATAACCATTTATTAAACACCTGATTTATTTTATGAATTTTATGCCAATTTAATGACCTTACTCATGCATCACCTCTCAGAGCACTATTGAACAATATTTTTTACTTTGTTTATCGTTACTTGATAGATTCCAATCTTATGTAATTCTTATAAACTGAAACAACCACTTAGATTCAAAAAAAGCTAATTACATAAGAAAATGACTCAATTTATCCCTTCTCATATGTTTGAAAAAAAGAATCTAGACCATGTAATATTTATGTAAATAAATTTAATATTTAGTGCTTTTCACCCTCAAATATTATTTAATTCTAAATATAAAATAAGTCATTATTTTAAAAGGAATTTATTTATCCACATGGTTAATCCAAACGGATAAAAACCTTATCATTTTTTTTATTACTTTCACCGTAAACTGAATAGGAATTCATTTTAATGTCGAGAAAACACGCTCTAATTTATGGTACTTTTATGTATTTAAACACTGCCTTTTGTTTTGCCATCTCCGATTCGGGTTTTAGTTCTAAAACAAAACCAATAGAAGGTCATGCGCCTTATATATCCTCAATTAGTGGATATCAAGACAACAAAGATAGGTTTATATACGACATTCTTGAACAGCCTATGGCTTTTGTTGGTGCAACATTACATTTACCAAGTTTTTTTTGCTTAAATGAGCAAATATTACATGGAAGTAACATACACACCCCTCAATTTTTCCACTATTCAGATGCGGATAATGATGCGTGTGCTTACGAACAACAGCATGACGTTAGATGGTTTATTCTAGATAGTGGCACTCGAGACTGGTTTACAGTAACAAGTTGGGATGAGCTTAATACAATTGAAATCACTAATGATGAGTTTCCAGGAAGCATTTTAGCTCCTGATCCAACTAGCCCGTCAATGCTCACGAATGCACTTGTCATTCCTGAAGCTGCATTAAACAAGCGGATTGGATTTATCTATACACCTATATCAAATACTGGCTCCCCAAAAATTGGCGCGCCGATAAAAGTTTGGGACTTGAGCTACTATTGGGGACAAAACCCAAGTGCTTTAGGTATGGCAATCGATGAAACAAATACTGGCAAAAAACTTGGCCTGACCGAAGATTTTTCTGGTGGAGGCGTTATCCAACCTAAATACCAACCACCTGAAATAAAAGACTTAATTATTACTAGCAGATTTGCGCCTGGGGAACAATTAAAAGCAGAGTATGAATTTGTTGCAAATAATCAGAATTCAAGAGGTGATTATTCACGTCTTTGGTGGGGAGAAAATAACACCATTACAAAAGCGAAAATTGGGAACCAAAACTATTCATTAGAAAAATATTCTCCTGTTATCACTAAAAATGATATGGGAAAAACCCTAGAAGTTACGGTACTGCCCATTACCTTTATTGAACCATTTATCATGCTGGCAGGCGAACCGGTCACTAGTTTACAAGTCACTCATCCACCGACTATTGACGATTTAACCATCGACATACCACTTAAAATAGGCTCCAGGATAACCGCATCCTATGATTACTTCTTTTATAATACAACGCCAGAAAGTGATATATCCAGCTATTCCTGGCAACTAGTTGATCCTGACAATACTATTGAAGAATTAATATCAGGTGTTGTGACACAATCTGGTGTGGTAGAAATAGGCCCTCAAATTGAACTTATTCATAATGGAAGGACGCTTAGGTTGGTAATGATTCCAAGAGATATATCCGGAGTTAGCGGTATTGAAACATCCACCGAAGATGAAATTGAAAAATTAACTGGTTTAGGCTTATCGACTTTTGTCTCAACCCTCAGGGTTGGTGAAGATAAGACCACAGCTTTAAGAGCAATAGGCTATTTTTCACTAGGAACCATAAACGAAGTCACTGAATTAGGCATCTGGAAATCAACCGATCCTGATTTAATAGTTGATTCTTATGGAATAGCATCACTAAGCCCATCAGCTAAAGTAAAGAAAGAAGTTCAAGTTAATTTCACTTATAAAAACTTTACTTTATTTATCATGATCGAAATATTACCAGCTGAAGAAGCAAGCTTTTAAGAAATTAATGTACCAAGCACTATTACAAATCAAATTTTAAGCGGTGTAATAGCCATTATTGATATATTTCTTAGTAGTCATTTTCACAATATTCTCTATTTCATTTCAATAGAGAATATTGTGATCTAACTTTATCTAAACATGTAATAATTTCAAAGATAAAGCTGAAATACTTTTAAAATTAATTTTAATTATCAAAATTAATCGATTATTGCCAATAGATATTTTGACTAAAAAGATTACTTCCTAATATTTTTACTCACATGATTATTCTTAAATAATTTCTTGTAATTAGATATTTTACAGATAGATAAATCAAAATCCCTCTAACACATACACTATAAATAAGAATTAAATGTAAATAAATTTAATGTTTAGTGCTTTCTAACCGCAAATGTTATTTAATTCACTAACCAAGGTAAGTTATTAATTAAAAAGGGTTTTTATTAGCAAGATAATTAATCTGTTTGGATAAGTAACACATAAAACATAATAATTATTTTTAAAATATTAAAACAGAAAAGGATTTCTTTTAATATGAAAAAAACACATAAAGTATATTTTAGCATTCTGATTTACTTAAGTATAACCAAAGCATTTGCGCTAAACGGTGTAGGTTACAGCCCTAAAACAAAACCGGTTGAAGGTCATGCCCCTTATATGACTTCAATTGGTGGATATCAGGATCTTAATGATAGATTTATATACGACCTATTAGCCCAACCAGTCACATTTGTTGGTGCAACATTACATGTGCCAAGCTTTATTTGCGACACTTACCCATTTCCGGATGATAATAATCTACTTATTCCGCCTTTTTTTAAATATTCAGATCAAGATGGCGATGCATGTGCATATGAACAAATACACAATGTTAAATGGTATATTCTAGATAGTGGCGATAAAAACTGGTTTTCTATCACAAGTTGGGATGAACTTAATGCAGTAGAAATTACAAATGAACAATTTCCAGGAAGCATTTTACCTCCAAATCCAAATAGCCCATCTAAATTTAGTAATGCTCTAGTAATACCTGAAGCTGCTTTAAATAAACGAATTGGGTTTGTTTATACGCCTATATCTCATACTGGTCTACCAAAATTCGGGCCACCCATTAAAGTCTGGGACTTAAATTACTATTGGGGGCAACAACCGAATAATATCGGAATTACGATAAATGAATCAAATGTAGGAGAGCGTCTTCTTGCTAATAATGATTTTTCCGGAGGAGGTATCGTCAAACCCAATTATCAAAAACCTGAAATTATAAATTTACGTATTGAGGGTACATTTATGCCAGGTGAAAGAATGAAAGCGGAATATGAATTTCTTACTAATAATGCTGGAGCGTTAGGAGATTATTCTCGTTTTTGGTGGGGGGAGAAAAATACAATTTCACAAGCCACGATTGATAATCCAACCTACTCATTAGAAAATATCTCTCCTATTATTACAGATTATGATGTTGGACATACATTAGAAGTTAGCGTACTTCCAATTACGTTTATTGAGCCGTACATCATGTTAGTAGGCCAAGCAGTTACAAGCCCACAAATATTTCATAAGCCATTTATCAGGAATTTAATAGTGGATTCACCTATTAAGCTAAGATCTCAACCTTCTGCAACTTATGAGTATGACTATTTGAATGCCACCCCTGGAAGTGATGTATCTACATACTCCTGGCAGCTAATTGATTTTAATAATAGCAAACAAGAATTATTAAGAGGCACTATCACACAATCAGGTCTAGTTGATGCGGGTCCTAGAATCGAACTTGACTATAATGGTAAAATACTTAGATTAGTGATGCAGCCTGAAGATATTAATTCAACTCGTGGAGATGAAGTATTTGCTGACGCGGAAATAGAACGGATTGTGGGACTTGAAGTCATCACTTATACGCCAACACTTATAATTGGTAAAAGCATGACATCTGCATTAAGAGCTTCAGGCAACTTTTCAATGGGTTCAATTGGAGAGGTGACTCATTTAGGGGAGTGGGAATCAACTGACCCAGATCTAATAATAGACATTAATGGTATTGCATCTTTAAGCCCAGCAGCGAATACGGATAAAGAAGTGACTGTGAATTTTACCTATAGAAATTTAACAGCAAGCCTAATCATTACTATATTAACCCCTGAATCAGCCGCTGAAATTGAGCAATAATCATTCCTCGACTGATAGGCATTGATTAAACAAGGAATGCCTATCAGACAGTTTTTTAAGCTTAACTAAAAACAAACCTTGAAACTTAGCAAAATAAAACAATAAATTTGAATTCACCTTAAAACAAACTAGATATTAGGTAAAATAGGCTCATCAATAAGTTATAGTCAAGATCACCTATGTAATTTACCGATAAACATATTGGCTAAACTGTTTTAACACTTTGTTCCTGCAACGTTTCATATTTTTGTGCAATTGCCTCACTTATCTTCATGAAAGGTAGATATATTGCAGCACCTATGAATATGAGCAGTAGTTGTAATAATACAGCTCGCCAGTCACCTGCCGTGGCTAAATAACCACTAATCAGAGGAGGTGTTGTCCATGGGATTAAGACCACTGTTTTACTGACCATCCCTAAAGCTGTTGCATAATAGGCAATAAGTGTACTGACAATTGGCACTCCCACAAATGGAATTATCATGGGTAAGTTAAACACTATTGGGAAACCAAAAATGACTGGTTCATTGATTTCAAACACGCTTGGTGCTGCAGCAACCTTAGCGACATTTCTAGAAGCTTTTGATTTTGAAAATAAGAAAATAGCCAATAATAATGAGATAGTGCCACCAGTACCGCCCATTTGCGGATAAATTGTTTGAAAGCTACTGGTTAAAATATGTGGTATTTCCTGTCCAGCATTAAACGCAGCCACATTTTCATTCATATTTATTAGCATAAATGGATCTAATAAAGCCCCACTTAATACTGTTTGATGAATACCTAAAGTAAATAAGAAATTCCCTAAACTGTAGATTAATATATAGCCAAACAGACTTGTATTAACTGAACGTAACGGCTCTTGTATCCACTTGCCGATAAAACTAATTAGATCTGTTTCAAAACAAACTTTCAATAACGTTGCAAGTAATGCAAAAACACAAATTGTCAATATCGCTGGAATCATTATTGCGAATGACTTACCAACCTGTGGAGGAACATTTTCTCCTAACTTAATTTGTAGATTGCGCTTATTAAAGAAAATAAACAACTCTGTGCCTAGCAAACCTACAACAATACCACTAAACATACCTGCAGTACCAATATTACTAAAAGCAATATACCCCCACATATTATGCACTTGACCATCAATTTGAATTGGAACTTGAAGCGGCATTAAAACGATTAAAATGCTTAATGCAATTACGCTTGATGCTATCGGATTATCAAACCCTTTATTTTTAGACAGCATATATGCAATTGCAGGAGCAATTAGCAAAGAAGTTGATCCTAAAGTTGCATTTACTATCCCAGAACCAAAAACTTGGAAATTACTTAGTATAGATTGCTCATTCCCACCATCTATCATAGAAGCTATTGTTTTTGCTGTCCAAGGGAAAACAACTGCATTCAATAACACCGCTATCCCAGCTAAAAAAAACAATGGCATTAGTAATGCAAATGCATCCCTAAGTGAACGTAAGTGTACTTGTCCACCTAATCTACCTGCAAAGATTGCAAAAGAATCTAATTTACTCATTTTCACCTCTCTAATTAAGCTTGATTGGCATGGCATAATCAAAATCGTTTTATGTAATTAAACAATAACGTTGACTTAGTTCTACGTTTATTGAGACTCAAGCGTGTTGTATTTTAATGATGAATTCTACTGAGTCCTTAGATAGTATAGCGATGCACTTCTAATCTTGGATAGAACGGTGAGGCGCGAAATAGTTTCACATTGATATCAACATGTGATTCACATCACGAAGTAAGATAATAGTTTGAATTTACGAATTTGTTACTATGAAATTAAGTATTAGTGAAAACCATTCTAGGCTGGAAAATTAATAAAACACTTACCATTTAGCTAAATATTATATCTGTCCATTAGTTATGGTTGATATTGCAGCCCCTCCCAACACCGTCAAATAAACATTTTAAATTCAATCAACTAGGTAAGAACCACAATAAACAATAAGTTTAAATCAAATTTGCCTAACTATATACCTTTGGCATCCCTACCAATTTTATCTGCACTTAATATAGCCGCCACAACGCTTTCTGGTGTAACAGGAAATGGCATTGAATGAATAGATTCTTCGGGTAAACACGCTTTTTTGGCAACCTCATAAAGTTCATTTTGAGTATATTGGGTGACGCCAATGTCCTCTAAACAAACTGGCAATCCAACCAATAGGCAAAAATCGATCACCTCATCGAGCTCATCAAGCGGTGCATTTTCTAGTACTAACTGAACAATTGTACCAAACGCCACCTTCTCGCCATGATAAAATTTATGCGTCCCTTCAAGTACAGTTAGTCCATTGTGTATCGCATGTGCCGCTGCAAGACCCCCACTTTCAAATCCTAGTCCCGACAGTAAAATATTTGTTTCTATAATATTTTCAAGTGCAGGTGTCACGGTATTTAATTCACAAGCCACTTTAGCTTTATAGCCTTCTTCAAGTAAAGTTTCATAACAAAGCTCTGCAAGACCTAATGCTGTTTTTGTTGCTTTTGCTGGAGGTGCTTTACCTTCACGAAACCCCATAGGAAGGCCAGCATTCACATTCGCAAACGCACTTGACGATGCTCTTGCTTCAAAATAAGTTGACAGTGAATCCCCCATACCAGCTACTAAAAATCTCACAGGCGCTTTTGCTATTACAGTAGTATCGATTAACACTAAACTTGGACTTGCGTGGTAAGCGTAGCTTTCGAAATTCCCCTCTTTTGTATAAATAACTGATGAGTGGCTTGTGGGAGCATCGGTAGATGCTATCGTTGGGATAATAATCAAAGGCTGACCTTTGGCAACTGATTTCGCAGTATCTAACGCCTTACCGCCACCTAATCCAACTATACACGCACATTGACTCTCTTTTGCTAACTGACTTAGTCTGTCAATTTCAGCTTGTGTACATTCTCCTTCAAAGGCACCTTCGATAACCTTCACAGAAAATTGTTCAATTGTTTTATCGAGTGACTCTCTTACCCTTGCAACATCATCAGGATGTGATATAAGAAGCGCTGACTTACCATATGCACTGATAAAATAGCCTAAATTTAATAACTCATTCTCACCTTGGACATATTTACTTGGACTGATAAATGCTCTTCTCATTATAATACTCCCGATTATTGTGTACGATTTGATGATTTTTTAAAAATTCACCTTTTATTAGTAAAATAAACACACTAACTTTTAAAATCACTCTAAAAGTAGATTGTAGGTATAACAGATTAAAAAGAATATGTAGATTAATTTTACATATACTTTAACTTATTATTACAAGGCACTAAAATAACCAAATGGTATTACCTAAACTAACTCTTTTATTACTCAGGACTTTCAATGAAATCTAAACTATTATGCACACTTGTTTTACTTTTGCCCATTTTAAGCGTCCATGCAGAACCAACCTGCCCATTAATGGAAGGGACTCAAATTATTATAGGAGCCTCTCAAGAAGTATTTTCTTCAAAAAATAGTGGAGTAAAAAAGGAAGAACTACTAAAACAACTAAGTAACAACCCTCAAGCTGAGAAATACATACCGCTTTTAACTGAAATCGTAAACGAGATCTATCAACTCGACGCGCTTAACCCAAAAATCTATGCAGCTTATAGAACAGAATTGTGTTTCGCAGAACAAAAATATGAAACAGAAGTTAAACAAATTGATTTTAGTAAAGCTAGTCCTCTACTTAAAGCATGTGAGTCTGACTCAAATCCTACTGTTTGTGCGATGAAAGTAGTACACAAAATCTCATCAATTCCTGAATCGTTATAATTTAGTATCAGCTTAGGTATGATTAAATAGCCCTGCAGATAAATACCTAAATTAAGAAGTCTTTTCGTTAATAAACGCAAAGACTTCTTAAGAATTTTAACATTAATAACAATCAAATAGTTTAAGTTAAGACAGTATCATTTTAGGTCAACTTATACACCTAATTCTTTATGCTGCCTTCTGCAAGCTGTTCCATCTTCTTTAAAAATATGGCAACGATGTAAAGGCAATCCAACTGAGAATGTGACACCCTCTTCAACTAAAACCACATCGTTTTGACGGTATACTAATTGCTGTTTAATAGATGGAATCTCAAGGTGGATTTGCGTTTCATTTCCAAGCTGTTCAACAACCAGAACATTGCCATCTAAAGTAACATCAGCTTCGTAGGCCGGTACTAAATGCTCTGGTCTTATTCCTAAAGACACCATGGAACCTATGGTTACACCATCGCCATCTACTGGAATCCATACTTTTTGAGCATTCGCATTTGGAAGCTCAACCTCAATTTGCTTTGACTCTACCGCCGTTACTTTGACTGGGAAAAAGTTCATTTTAGGTGATCCGATAAAACCAGCAACGAATCGGTTCTGAGGATAATGGTATAACTCAAGCGGTTTACCAATTTGTGCAATATATCCAGCATCTAAAACAACAATTTTATCAGCAAGTGTCATCGCCTCAACTTGATCATGAGTTACATAGATCATTGTTCTTTTTAATCTTTTGTGTAGTCTTGATATTTCAATCCTCATTTGCACGCGAAGCCCAGCATCTAAATTTGATAAAGGCTCATCTAACAAAAAGACTCTTGGCTCTGCAACAAGTGTACGACCTATCGCCACACGTTGTCTTTGACCACCAGAAAGCTCCTTAGGTTTCCTTTTAAGCAAGTGTTTTAATTGCAAAATCTCAGCAACCTGACTGACTTTAGGTTCAAACACTTGCTTTTTTTGACCTGCAAGTTTCAAGCCAAAAGACATATTCTCTTCTACGCTCAGATGTGGATATAATGCATACGATTGAAATACCATACCAATATCCCGCTCAGCTGGTGGTACTTCATTCATTCTTACACCATCGATAGTCAATTCACCGGTTGTGATATCTTCAAGACCAGCAATCATTCTAAGTAATGTTGACTTACCACATCCAGAAGGACCGACAAATACAACAAACTCTCCATCCTCAATTTCCATATTGATATTTTTGGAAATATGTATTTCACCAAATGACTTCCCAACATCTTTTAAAACGACCCTAGCCATGTAAACTCCCGTTATCAATCATCAAAGTAGAATTTTGTGTTCGACTACATTAAATCAGCGTGTTCATTATCTACAGATTATAAAATGCGTACAGACATATGAAACACTAATTTGCAAATTTATCAATAAAAATTTAATTAAATCCAACTAAATTTCATTTTTGTGAGCTTGTTCATAGAACTTATTTCTAAAACTGCACTATCATTCAGTAGTAATGATTGTACTACTACTTACTTATTAGTGCCTATTTAAGTATATATTACTAAATATGACAATTTTTTGATTTAGATTAGTGACAGACCGCACATTTTAGTATTTATTAGCATCTGTCTATTTTAATCAATAAATGCTATGTTTTGTTCTTTGCTGTAATTTTTATTTTTTGTTGTTTATAGATAATTGTTAAAAACACATTCTGTTAACCCTATATTGAGGAATATGACTATGATGAAAAAATCTCTAAAAACATTAACATTCGCAATTTCTTTAGCGATATCTGGTTCAGCGCTTGCTGCAATAGAAGAAGGAAAATTGGTTATTTGGATTAATGGTGATAAAGGTTACAACGGTCTTGCAGAAGTAGGCAAAAAATTTGAAGCTGAAACGGGCGTACCCGTTATTGTGGAACATCCTGATAAATTAGAAGAAAAATACCCGCAAATGGCAGCAACAGGTGATGGTCCAGACATTATTATCTGGGCACATGATCGTTTTGGTGGGTATGCTGAATCAGGATTACTAGCTGAAGTAAATCCATCAGCTGAATTTAAAGATAAAATCGTACCATTTGCATGGGATGCTGTTAAATTTAACAGTAAAACTATTGCTTACCCGATTGCAATTGAGTCCTTATCATTAATTTATAATAAGGATATTGTGCCTGAAGCCCCTAAAACATGGGAAGAGCTAGTGGCACTTGATGCTGAACTTAAGAAACAAAATAAAAGTGCTATCATGTTTAACTTACAAGAGCCTTACTTTACATGGCCACTCATTGCAGCTGCAGGCGGGTACGCATTTAAACCAACCGCAGAAGGTTTTGATACAAATGATATAGGTGTAAACTCAGAAGGCGCTAAAGCTGGCCTACAGTTCTTATCTGAAATGATTAAAGGCAACATGATGAGTGCTGATGTTGACTATTCAATTGCAGAAGCAGCTTTTAACAAAGGTGATGTTGCTTTAACCATTAATGGTCCATGGGCTTGGTCAAATATGGACCAAACTGGTGTCAATTATGGCGTGGCTGTCTTACCTACTTTCCAAGGTAATCCCTCAAAACCATTCGTTGGTGTGATGAGTGCAGGGATTAATGCTGCGAGTCCAAATAAAGATTTAGCGGTTGAGTTTTTAGAAAACTTCTTCATCACCGATGAAGGATTAGCTGCAGTTAATAATGATAAACCATTAGGTGCTGTTGCTCTTAAAACTTTCCAAGCTGAATTAGAAAAAGATGCACGTATTGCAGCGACTATGCAAAATGCTCAAAATGGTGAAATTATGCCTAACATTCCACAAATGGCTGCATTTTGGTATGCGACTCGTAATGCAGTCTTAAATGTAATCAATAATAAACAAAACGTAGAAGAAGCGGCTAATGACGCAGCAGACCGTATTCGTCGTGGTGTTACTGAATAAACAAACTAAATAACCCCTATTTCATTTAATTTTGATGCTATAGGGGGATGATTGTAGTGCCCGTAACCTAAATATGATAATAATTTAGGTTACGGATTAATATTAATAATGCTTAGTTGATCAACTGACTAATCTACATCGCACTTGAATAATATCATTACAAATTTTAAAGTTATATTAATTAATTGGTAATATCACATTGAACTAAGATAAAATGTTCTGTTGTGACAAAACAGACACAACTCAATGGAAAAAAAGATGACAACTCTAATCAGCTCTCGCAAACCTAAACCGAGTCCAATTTTATTCTTTGTAAAATGGGCCGTTGTCCTTTTGAGTATTTTAATTACTGGCTATCTAGTCACAATCATGTATGCACAGGGTGAGATTTTATTTGCTCTGTTGACGCTTGTTATGCTAGGTGGAGGAATTTATATATTCACGAGTCAAAGAGCCTACTCCTGGCGATATGTGTTTCCAGGTCTATCTGGCATTGGTGTGTTTATTTTATTTCCACTTATATCAACAATTGCGATTGGCTTTACAAATTATAGCAGTAAAAACCAATTAACTTATGAACGTGCTCAATCTGTTCTCATGTCAAGACAGTCTGTTTCAGGTGAAGTATTAAACTTTGCTCTTCATCATCAAGGTGAAGATTGGGTGCTTGCATTCACAGATTCACAGACTGGTGAAAATTTCGTTTCTAACCCATTTTCGCTTAACTCACCACTGACTGAACTAGTCGACGTGGTCCAAACAAATGATTTACCTGTAACAGAGAAAGCAACACCAAAAGAAGTGACATCAGCTCGTAATGTCTTAAAATCATTCATTGGTTTAATGCCTGATGGCCGAGAAATTCGCATGAAATCATTGCGAGAATTTGCGGTAACAAAACCATTATATATTCTCCAAGAAGATGGAGAAACCCTTAAAAATGTTGAAACTGGGGTATTAATACGACCTAACTTCGAGGTAGGCTTTTTTCAACAAATTGATGAAAATGGCAATTTTATCCAAGGAACAAATACAGAATCTGGATTTTCTGTTTCCATCGGTTGGGATAATTTCATTAAAGTCTTCACAGATAAAAATATCAGAGGACCATTTTTTAGCATTTTTATATGGACAGTCGCTTTCTCTGCTTTAACTGTATTTTTCACAACTGCACTTGGTACCATTTTGGCAAGTCTTGTTCAATGGGAAGCATTAAGAGGCAGGGCAATTTATCGAGTACTTTTGATACTACCATATGCAGTTCCAAGTTTTATCTCCATTCTGATTTTTAGGGGATTATTCAATCAAAAATTTGGTGAAATCAATCAATTTTTGGATTTATTATTTGGTATCTCACCTGAGTGGTTTAATGACCCCTTCCTCGCAAAAGCGATGGTTGTGATTGTTAATACCTGGCTAGGCTATCCTTATATGATGATCCTTTGCATGGGACTACTTAAAGCGATTCCTGATGATTTATATGAAGCTTCTGCTTTAAATGGTGCAACCCCTTGGCAGAACTTTACTAAAATCACTTTGCCACTATTAATAAAACCATTAACACCATTAATGATTGCATCATTTGCATTTAATTTTAATAACTTCGTTTTGATTATGCTGTTAACTCGAGGCGGTCCAAATATGACCAACACTACTGCACCAGCAGGTCATACAGACTTACTAGTTAGTTATACCTACCGGATTGCCTTTGAAGGTGGTGGCGGTGAAAACTTCGGTTTAGCCGCAGCTATTTCCACAATTATATTTCTTATTGTTGGTGCTCTCGCCATCATCAATATGAAAGCAAGCCGCATGAAATTTGATTAAGGAGCTTTTGATATGGCAATAGTAACTTCTAAAGCGCAAAAGCGTAGAATATTTTTAACACATGCTTTTTTATTGACGTTTGTCTCTGGGATCATGTTCCCATTACTGATGGTATTTATTATTTCGCTTAGGCCTGGTAATTTCTCAACAGGAGACATATTTTTATCTGAGATATCTTGGGATCACTGGAAATTAGCATTAGGCATGGATATTGTGCGTGCTGACGGTAGGGTCGTCCCCCCACCCTTCCCTGTTTTGTTATGGTTATGGAATTCAGTTAAAATTGCATTTATTACAGCGGTCTGTATTGTGTCTTTATCCACAACTTGTGCCTATGCGTTTGCGAGAATGAAATTTAAAGGTAAATCTGTTTTACTTAAGAGCATGCTGATATTTCAAATGTTTCCTGCAGTATTAGCCTTAGTTGCGATTTACGCTCTATTTCAACGCATCGGTCAGTATATTCCATTTTTAGGCCTAAATACTCATGGTGGACTGATTTTTGCTTACTTAGGTGGGATTGCCCTGCATGTATGGACAATTAAAGGATATTTTGAAACCATTGATGGCTCATTAGAAGAAGCTGCAGCATTAGATGGCGCAACACCATGGCAAGCATTTAGATTGGTATTGTTACCTCTTTCGGTACCAATTTTGGCGGTTGTGTTCATTCTAGCCTTTATCGGAACCATTACTGAGGTACCGGTAGCTTCATTGTTGCTTCGTGATGTCAGTAGCTATACCTTAGCAGTTGGAATGCAACAATACCTCAATCCTCAAAATTATCTATGGGGTGATTTTGCCGCTGCCGCAATTTTGTCAGCTATTCCAATTACAGCTGTATTCTTGATTGCACAGAAATGGTTGGTCGGGGGATTAACCTCTGGTGGCGTTAAAGGCTAACTAGATTTAATCTACCCTCAAAATTATAAAGGGCAAGTTAATCTCATTAACTTGCCCTTTTAGTATATGGTATATTACCACTTGAAGACCATCATTCTCTATTTATTGGTTTAAAGATTCCCTTGCAGCAATGATGTATTGATATTCATTAACTAATTCAACAAATTTATGTTGAGAGTAACCTTTAAATGGCAGTGTTTCAAATCGATATGAATGAGATGATTTAATGTATTTTGAATTAAAATCAATCCCTTTTAATTTTAACTCAGGGGCATCAGAAATTAAATTAAAATGAAAGATCCAAGTCTTATTCCCCATATGACTGAATGTCTCTAATTCAATCTGATCGATTTGTGTGAGCGGTAATGCTTGGTACATATTACCGACGAAAATTCCTTCTTCAGACAAAATCAATGCAGGCTTATTACGCTGGTTGAACCAAATAAATCCCCTGACTACTGCTAGAACTGAAATACCACCAAAAATTAAAACAACCACTTTATGCTGCTCATAGGTTGCCTCAATATTTTGTCCACTGCTAAATAAAACCGCTAATACGCCCAATAAAAAAAGGACTGAAATTATGACTATGATAAACATTTTTGTCTTTGAAGCATAAAACTCAATTTTAGGCGTAGGCTGATTAGCCCTTATCCTTAAAGCCTCTGGCAGATAATCTGAAGTTGAATCGTTTTGCATATAGGTATCCTTAGGAAAAGATAAAACGTGGATTCGTATAATAAGTGCATAGCCGCTGTGAGTCGCATGGCATTAATTGATGATCGAAAAGATCAAGACTCAGAGACATAATGCTAAGCGACCAAACTAAGCAGAGGGCTACACAATGAGCTACAATCACCTGAGTCTTGAAGAAAGGCATTATATCAATACTTCATTGAAAAAAGGAATGTCTTTATCACAAATAGCAAGAGATCTTGAGCGTTCACAAAGTACAATCAGCAGAGAAGTTAACCGTAATAAAGGTCAACGAGGGTATCGTTACCAGCAAGCAAATAGCAAAGCCTTACAACGCCATAAAGATAAGCATAAGCACGTAAAATTGACAGCTGAGATAACTAAAAAAATTGATAAATACCTTCGTCGAGAATGGAGCCCTGAACAAATAGTGGGACGGTTATCAAGTAACGGCATAATTAAATTGCATCATGAAACAGTCTACCAATATATCCTAGCTGATAAAAGAGCAGGCGGTGATTTGTATACACATTTAAGACATCAAGGTAAGTCCTATAGAAAGCGTTACGGTACCACGGGTAGCAAGTCTGGTATACCGAATAGAAGAGATATTGATGAAAGACCAGAAGCAGCTAATAACCGAACACGAGTCGGTGACTGGGAAGCTGATACTATGATTGGAAACAAACAGAAAGGTGCATTAGCAACCTTGGATGAGCGAAAATCAAAACTACGACTAGCCTTGCCTGTTCCCCGCAAAAGCGCTGAAGAAGTCACGAATGCGATTATGCAAATGCTTGAACCTATAAAAGAAGTAGTGCTAAGCATCACATTTGATAATGGCAGGGAGTTTGCAGCGCATGAAGTTATAGCAGGCAAATTAGGATGTGAAACGTATTTTGCTAAACCTTATCATTCTTGGGAAAGAGGACAAAATGAAAATGCAAATGGCCTCTTAAGGCAATACTTCCCTAAATCGAGGCAACTAAATGATGCTGAAGTAGTAGTATAAGTACTTGATGCTATTAGTAAACTAAATAGCAGACCAAGAAAATGTTTGGGTTATAAAACACCCTATGAAGTATTCGAGGAACTAACAGACATAACCAGAGAAAAAATTTTCGAGGGCTATGCACTTATGACTTGAATTCGCCGTATTTATTTAGCATTACAATAAAGATTTTAGCGAGTAGAAAAACTCTGAAAAAGTCGTAAAAAAATACAAAATAGGTCACCACAACCGCTTAGAGCATATTTATCGAGGTATTGTGTCTACATTTAGCCGACCTGGCGTGAGTAATGATAACGCTTATTCTTAGAGCTTGTTTGCTAGCATGAAAACGAGAACGATATACCTAAAGACGGGGCCAGAACTTTTGAAGAAGCTGCAAAATAGGTAAATAATTTTGTTTTTTGATACAATCACGTACATAGACACAAGTGTATTAAATATGTCGCCCAAAGACAGCGTCATAGACAAGAAGATAAAAAGCTATATGAGTCAAGAAACCCGTGTACCAAGAAGTATGCTTTAAGCATCCTAGGCGCTGGAAAGATCGTAATACACGCAATTGGGATAGGTTTAATATCGTGATCTTAAATCCAGTTAAGAGTAACAACCAATTATATGAAAAAACACACTTTTATTAGATAAAAGGAAAAAGTAGCTTATCAGTCGTCAATCCATCGTTTTGTACTCAGTTTGGTATCTGATATTTTAACTATTACTTAGCATAAACCGCATATAACCATTTCAAAAAATTTGTATTACTAAAATGGAGATATCATGATTATTTTTAAGACAGGTAATATTTTCACTGAAAATGTTGAGGCAATTGTTAACCCTGTTAATTGTGTAGGTGTTATGGGCCGTGGTATAGCCCTTCAATTTAAACAGCGATATACTGAAAACTATAAAGACTATGTGGCAGCATGTAATAGAAAAGAAGTACAGCCAGGCAAAATGTTTGTCCATCGTAACAAATTACTTATCAATCCTAGTTTTATTATTAATTTTCCTACTAAACGACACTGGAGAAACCAGAGCAAAATTGAGGACATTCAATTAGGTCTAAAAGATTTAATCAAAGTTATAGGTGAACTCAATATCCAGTCGGTTGCTTTACCTGCGCTGGGTTCAGGTCTTGGTGGTCTGAATTGGAATGAAGTACGTATTGAAATTCAAAAAGAAATGAGCTCTCTGCCAGATGTAGAGATTATTGTTTTTGAACCTTTTAAAACGGAATTAAATAACACATAAGATCAAACTAGTAAACTGGTTGAAATGACATAGAGAAAAGCTACATTGATTCTACTTATAGATCATTATCTATCTAGTTTGCTAGATCCTTTTATATCATTACTTGACATACTTGACATCCTCCTGCTAAAGCAAGGGGTTCCCTACTGCGCACCTTCAATTACTTAAAGGAGTCACTTCGGTGGGTTCTTGCTTCAAAGAGATGTCTAACCGCACATTATCTCCACAAGCTAACAAGCACGGTGCCCTCGCTCTAAAATATTAATCGCACCGACCACATCGGCGTGATTTTCATAACCACAATCGACACATTGAAACTGGGCTTGTGTCCGTTGGTTTTCCCTAGCAATGTGACCACAATACGGGCGGGCATGTCTGGCTTGTGTTCGGGGGGAAACCGCTACCAAATAAATGCCACTCCATTTTATACGTTAACTGTCGCCTAAACTCTCCACAACCTTGATTAAGGATCGAGCCGTTCAAGCCAGACTTTTGAGCGACCCGCTTACCAGGTTCCGGATGTTAAGAATATCTACAACCTCAATTGCTTTTAGCATTCATGATATTTTTATAATGCTTTATCAGTTGAACAACATGACCTTTATCGTATCCTTTTAACTCTATTGTCTCAAATCGATAAGTATGTGTATTTTTATCATAACTCGATGTAAGGTCATTACCTTGCAGTTCGATTGGTCCTACAGTTGAACTAAGTTTAAATTCAAATGTCCAAGTCTCAACAAGTTTGGATGTTAAGGATGTCACCTGTACATCTTCAATATCACTTAGAGGCAATGGTTTTAGCATATTATCGGTATAGATTCCTGTTTCTGATAAAGTCAGCACTGGCTTCTTTTTCTGTATAAACCAAGCTAAACCACGCACTATTGCCAGTAATATTAATCCCAAGAAAATTGATGAAATAAACCGATGTTTTTGGTAGGCAGCTAAAATATCCCCACTACTTAACAACAACATTCCTCCTGAAAGTAACAGGAAAAATATACAAGTTAAAAATACAGCAACTATTTTTGTTTTATAAACATAGAATGCAACAACTGGTGTAGGCTCGCTTGCTTTAACGTGTAAACTTTCAGTTTTATCAGCTTGCTTGCTTGATTTTATCTGTCCCATCAATGTTCCTTACAGATTAATGAATAAAATACTGAATATGATTTGTTGAATTCTACCATGATTTTAAATCTAAATTAACTGATGCTTTCAGCTAATAGCGACTCATTTGTCATGTACTGTACACTTTCCAAGGTTGAAGTTAATCTAAGCTAAGGAGAGAAAAAACAATAATGTGAGATTCAAGCGAAAAAAAACCGGCTAAAATTTTAAAAGCCGGTTATTAAAGTTATAAAACTTTAAAGCAGAGGAATGAAGTACTGATTTAGACCATTAATATTGGAAAAAGTTCAAATTATTTTCGTTTTTTTCTAAAAAAACCGAAGTAAACTTAATTTATTGATTTATAAGAACATAAAGCAACACCAATTCATCCACTTGTAAATTTATTCACCCATGGTGTCATTCCTAGATATTCAACAAGGGAACTCAGAGTTCTCTCAACAATCGATAGTTTTTGGCATCCTCCCTGCCCTACTGAACGGGATTATACGGCGCACCGGATAAACACACGTAATGTCTTACTATTTTTTCTTTTTGGTTTCAGGGCTTGGTTTTGCCATTTCTTCACTTACTTGTTCAACCTGGGTCGAAAAATATTTGAGTAAATCAAAAATAAAAAGAGTACGTTTAGATCTATCGCTAAGATCAGTCATAAACTTAACCTTAGTTGGCCCGTCAAATCGAAAAACATGTGGTTGTTGCTGTAATAAAGCAATCAAGACTCCTACGTCAACTTTGTTATTTTCATGAAACTGTATAAATCCACCCTTATCATGTGCATCGATACGTTTGACACCTAAATCATCAGCTTTTTGTCTAAGCTCGTGCATCTTAAGTAGATTCAAAGTCGCATCAGGTAATTTGCCAAATCTATCAACTAACTCAATACGAAGCTCAATCAATGCATCCTCTGTATTTGCACTTGCCAAACGTTTATATAGCGATAAGCGTGTGCTCACATCATGAATGTAATCATCTGGAAATAGTGCTGGCATATGCAGATCTATTTCAGCATGCAGCTGAGTTAAATCATCTAATGAAGGTTCTTTCCCCTCTTTAAGTGCATTGACTGCGCTATCAAGCATATCCATATAAAGCGAAAACCCAATGGTCGTGATTTGACCGCTTTGTTCCTCTCCTAATAATTCCCCTGCCCCTCTTATCTCCAAATCATGGGTTGCAAGCGTGAACCCTGCACCTAAATCTTCTAGCGTGGCTATCGCTTCAAGACGTTTTTTGGCATCCACAGATAATGCTTTAACCGGAGGAGTTAATAAATAGGCATACGCCTGATGATGGGAGCGACCTACTCGTCCTCTTAGTTGATGCAATTGTGCTAAACCAAATTTATCAGCTCTTTCAATAATCATAGTATTAGCAGAAGCGATATCAATTCCTGTCTCTACAATTGTTGTGCACAATAACACGTTATAGCGTTGGTGATGAAAATCCGTCATAACACGCTCTAATTCCCGTTCTCTCATTTGCCCATGACCAACGATAATCCTAGCTTCAGGAACAAGTTCAGCTAAGCGCTCTTTCGTTTTTTCAATTAAGCTAACATCATTAAACAAGTAATAAACTTGACCACCTCTGAGTATTTCACGCAAGATGGCTTCTCTGATAAGTGGCATATCTAGCTCACGCACAAAGGTTTTAACAGGTAAACGCCTTGCTGGTGGTGTAGCGATAATCGATAGGTCACGAATACCACTCATTGCCATATTGAGCGTCCGAGGAATAGGGGTAGCAGTTAATGTTAAGATATCCACATCACTTCGCATAGCCTTAATTTTTTCTTTTTGCTTGACGCCAAAGCGATGCTCTTCATCGATAATTAACAGACCTAAATCTTTCCAAAAAACACTACTTTGTAATAATTTATGGGTTCCTATCAGAATATCAACTTTTCCCTCTTCTGTTTGTGACAGCACGGTTTGAGTCTCTTTTGCACTTCTAAACCGAGAAATAAGCTCGATATTGACAGGGAAATTAGCAAAACGGTCTCTAAAATTATCAAAATGCTGCTGAGCAAGCAGTGTTGTAGGCACCAATACGGCTACTTGTTTATTATTATTAACAGCCAAAAAAGCAGCTCTCATTGCCACTTCAGTCTTACCGAATCCAACATCACCACACACAAGCCTGTCCATAGCGATAGGCCTGCACATATCACTCAATACAGCATTGATCGCCTGCTCTTGATCGTAAGTTGTTTCAAACGGAAATCCTGCCCTGAAAGTTTCATAAGCCTCTTTATCATGCACAAATTCAAATCCAGGTTTTGCAGCCCGCCTTGCATGCACATCTAATAAATCAGCAGCAACATCTCGTATTTTTTCTGCTGCTTTTTGTCTTGCTTTTGACCATGCATCACTGCCTAATTTGTGTAAAGGTGCAGTTTCACTATCGCCTCCACTATACCTCGAAATCATATGAAGCGATGCAACTGGCACATAGAGTTTCGTGTCATTCAAATAAGTCAATACAAGGTATTCCGCTTCAACCCCATTTGTTTCTAATGTGGTTAATCCTTGATAACGCCCTACACCATGTTCGATATGAACAACGGGCTGACCAATGTTAAGCTCAGCTAAATTGCGGATTAACGTATCTGCATTAATTGTCCGTTTTCGCTCTTGTCGCCTTTGATTGACTCGTTCCCCAAGCAGATCAGTTTCACAAATTAATGCAAAATGTGGTGTAATACACCCTGTCTGGGCAGGTCCTACAATAACAAACAAATTAGAATTTAAGCGACCTTCACTTGGTAATTTAATCTCATCATTCGGTGCTAGCGCAAACGGCTTAGCATCTTTGGTTTCGTTTATTGCATCGAACATCTCAACTATTGCACTAATCGGTTTAGCTTTAATATCTGACTTAGCTAATAGTTCAAACAAAGCTTCACGGCGACCTTCCGTTTCAACCGAAAATAAGATTGGTTGTTCATAGCAGTGTAAAAACACACGTAAGGCTTGAAGAGGATTTTTATTCTGTGCATCAACGGCAATATAAGGCAAACTTTGGTAACCAAGATTAAATTGCCCTGCCTTTTCATCTAAACTATCATAGTGAAGCTGAATTCTCGGAAAATTTTTGAAATGTCGAAACACCTCTTCAGTATGGAGCCAAAGTGTATCGGGTGGCAATAAGGGTCTCATAGGGTCAACCCGTCTATTTTCATATCGATACTCTAAATCTTGCCAAAACTTAGTCATTTGACTCTCTAATGGACCGAGCGTTGTAATCAATGTTTCCTTCGGTAAATAATCAAATAACGATACCAATTCTCTTTCAAAAAACAAGGGCTGCCAATACTCAATCCCACCTGGCAATAGTCCCTTACTAACCTGCTGGTAAATGTGTTCTTCTTCACGGAGTACATCAAACTTATCACGCCAATTTGAACGAAATAGTTCAATGCTTGCTTTATCGAGTGGAAATTCATGAGCAGGTAATAATTTTATCTCATCAACAATCTCTAATGATCTCTGATTATCCACATCAAATGTTCGGATACTATCGATTTCATCATCCATAAAATCAATTCGATAAGGCATTTCACTTCCCATAGGGTACAAATCAAGTAATGCACCACGGGTCGAATACTCACCATGTTCCATCACTTGATCGACATGCCGATATCCCGCTTCTTCTAATTGAATGCACAGAGAATCTCTTGAAAGTAACTGCCCTTTTGTCATTAAAAGTGCATGGGCATGAAGAAAATCATTTGGGCAAATTTTTTGCATTAAAGTCGTAATACAGACAACAATTGCACCTTTCGTTTCCAGCTTTAATTTTGAGAGTAATGAAAGTCTATCTGAAATAATCTCTTGTTGAGGTGAAAAACTATCATATGGCAGCGTTTCCCAATCAGCAAATAATGAAACTTGATAGGGTGTAAATGGCTTAATCTCCTCAAATAAGCGCAATGTCGTTTGCATATCTGGCGCGACAACCAACACAACACCTGAATATCTGGCTATCATAGCAGCGCATTCTAATGCAGTTCCAATACCCACAATCTGCCCTAAATGCCTGTGTTCTCCTGATTTAGTCGGAAGATCAACCAGCTGTTTATTACTGATGTCTTTTGCATCTATCGCACTACTTGTTTCATAAAATAGGGGAATTAAGGAGCTGACGGTAGCTTCCTTTAAATCAGATTGTATAAATGAATTTGGCATATTAATTTAGAGTAAACAAGAAAATAGAATTAAAAAAGGATTTAGTTTGTTAAAATCCATTATAACACAATACGTCTCTACCGGCAGTAATTCAATTAATTGACAAGCGAGGTGAGGATCAGGAAATGAGGTAAGTTACGTTTATTACTACTTGAAAGATGAATTGAATTAATTGCTTAAATTTATTACTGCTGTCTCAGCAGATGAAATCCATGCAATGATCTCATCTAACGAGCGTATAACAAGTTAGATGAGATCCAATTGACACCACATATCAATTAATTAAATTGTCCTTCACCATCAGTCACAGCTTTATACTCAACCCCGTCAAGCATAATCGCGGCACTAAATTGGATAGGGGTTTCGATTAAAGATTCAGAACCGATTACATGGAAAATGAAATCTCCTTCCTGATTTTTATTAACCTCATATCTAATGTCATTCATGTTGCCTTGACTTAAATCACACCAATTAGAACAGATCCCTGATGAACTCGATTTCCATAATAATGAAGGGGTATCATTCTGATTTAAAGACACTTCTCCTGGTAAATCAAACGTTAAAATGATTCGCTGATTAGCATCTATTGCTGTAACAAAAGGCTCACTGTCAACGTTAATACTCGCTAAGGCATACTGTTTATCAAAGGATAAGGTCGCGTGCGTATTGTTTATATAATTGGCATCGATATACAATTGATTGGACATTTTAATCTGATTGTCTTGTGTTTCAACAGCAAGTTTAATCGCGTACTGACCTACCTGTGAGATAGGTAATGCTAGGTGTTCGCCTAAATACTCATGATTGCCGGTTGGTGAGATAACATACCAAGTGTAACTTTTAGCAATTACTCCTTGTGTTAAAGACGGTTGAATTTGGACAATCTCATTTACGTTTGCTGTTTTAGGTCCTGCAATCACAACTTGACCAGCTTCGGCTTCATATTCGTACACAATCGAATAATTACGATTAACAATATCATATTTAGAACCCTTAAGTGTCCTTAGTTCTGCAACGTTCATAGGATCAAGTTGTTCGGCTATCGGGCGGCCTAACTGTAAATTCACATCCACATTTAAAGTTGTATCATTTTTACCACTGTTGCCTATTTTATGCGTAGCTTTAGCTGTAACAAGAGGCACCGGAGTATAGTGAATACTTGCACCAAATGCTGATGGATTTTTTTGTCTTTCATTTTCCGAAAACAACCCCACAGCATCGCCAAAATATTGTTCAAATAACAAGCCGCCGCCTAACTGAGGATGTTGTGGTAGATAAAAATTAGCATTAATATCATAACCCTTTGCTGCACGCTCTTTTAAACTTTCACCTGTTCTTGTATCTATAATATCACTCTGTTTCCAACCTGATATAGGGGCATAAAAATTGGAAGATAGGGATAAATAATCCGCCGCAGCTTCAGCTCCAACACTCATTCTAGTGTGATTATTTGAAAAATCTTGATCAATAAATGCATTCGCACCCACACGAAGGGTGTCTAAATCATGACGGTAGCCTAAACCTAAATTCCCTATTGTTCTATTTTCAATTCCCTCACCTTGATTGTTGGCGCCAACCTGGGCAAAAAACAATCCATCTTCTGTTTCATAAAGATTACCAAGTATATTGAAATTAAGGGATTTAAATTTAGCTTTTTCATCGAGATTTAAATCAACCTGCGCAGTACCGAATCGATTTAATGCATTTTGAACTTGGTTTGAGACTGTTTGCTCGATCTTATTTGTCAATGCTCTAGAATCAGGCGTAGACTGACTAGAATGATTCGCTGCTGTAACATTTGATGATTCAATTACATTAGTAGAACTGATAGAATTCACTGCCACAAATTGTGTATTTTGCCCATTATTATTGTTAGGGGCATTTTGGGCAGTAATCAAAGGCTCTGATTGTTGATTTTTTTGACTTGACTGACTTATCTCAATTGGCTGAGTTGGTTTAGTAACGGCCAATGCAGAAACAGCCTTGGCCTGTGTGGTGATTGCATTATTGTTTGCAATGGATGTATTAGATTGGGTTTGGTTCACATTTTCATTCAAAATTATACCATTAGCAGAATTCTGAACGGGAGCTTGTACCATTGATATTGAACCAGATGCTTCAGTTTGCTCAGTGACCTTAGCTTGACTTGGCTCATCGCTTATTAGCTTAGATAGACTTACCCCTTCTAAACTTGAAACTTCACTATCCTCTTGACTATTATTTATTACCTGTTCATTCTGTTGATTGACCGATTTTATTCGATTGCTTTCAACAATGCCAAAATCTACGTCGGTAGTTGGCTTATCAACAAGTGCAGGCGTTGCCTCTATATCATTTACTTGTAATCCATTAGTTTTAGCCAATTGACCATTATTACCTTTAGCCAGTGTGGAATCTGACGGAATAAAAATGGTTTCGCCTACTGACAACTCTTTTCGACCTCTAATTTGATTTCTATTTAGATTATTCAGCTGTTCAATCGTTAAATTGCTTCTGGTCGCTATCTGGTAAACACTGGTTTTTTCTTTTATCGTAAAAGGAATTAATTTTATACCTAAATTACCATAGTTTACTGTATCAGCTATTAAAGCATTGGGTATCGAGACTAAAGAAGCGATGGTAACACCAAGTAAAATTTTAGACGTTGTTAATTGTGTCGAAATCATTCTTTGTTTCATTATTTATGGCCTTTAATTAAGAGTAATATTTTTAGCTTGAATATCTAACCAAGAAAGCAACATCCCAGAATCTGAATAAATTCTCAGCTGTGCTAAAAACGCATCGTATTGTAAGTTAATAAATGTTTGTTCATTATTATAAAAATCAGATTCAGCACCAAGCACATCAATTAACTGCTTTTTACCTAAATGAAACCACTGTTCAAAGAAAGATTGCTTAACCTCACGGCTTGCAATAACTAGATTATTGTATTCTTTACTTCTAAATAGTGCGTTATCACGCTGATTTTCAGCCGCCTTAATGCGGTTATCTAGATCACGCAAAATTGTTTCACGTTGGTATAAAATTGCTCTGGCTTCCTCAATTGCAGCGCGTTCAGAAGCTGATGCAGAGCCACCTTCAAAGGCAGCCCAAGAAACATTCAGCCCTACTAACCAAGGATCGTCCTTATCTTCATACTCCAAATCATTAGTATTTTTAGTGACATTTAAATTCAATTGCGGATATCTTGATGCGTGTAGCGCCTCTGCAGCGGACACTGCTTTTTTATACATCGCATTAGCTTGTAAAATGGAGGGGTGATTGGTTAATAATACATTTTCATTAATCATCTCAAAAATTGCCACATCGAAAGCCAAGTCACCTGGAATATAAACATTTTCACCCAATAATCTATTAATTCCGATCTCAAGTTCAGTTAATCTTGCATTCAAAGAGTCTCTAGAAGTGAATGCTTGTATTTGCTTTGTTTGTGCTTGCAGCAACTCACTCGCTCGACCAGGATCGGCTTCAACAATCTGTGAGAGCATATCGACTAATTCCGTCATTCGCATTACGTACAAATCAGTCACTTGAATTAATGAACGTACTCTCGCTATTTCAACAGCGTAAGATAGGACGTTATAAGCAATCTCATCTTGCTTTAGCCGCAAGTCAATATTTGAAGACTCAAAAGCATATTTTTGTTCTTCAACCTGAGCGGAGATTCTTCCCCAATCAAATATAGGAGTAACGACATTGACTTGAGTTGAAACAATACTATTATCCTTATTTGACTGCCCTACGGCGATTCTCGGAGAGCTACTAGATACATTTACTTGTGGATAACGCTGTCCTTTAACTACATCAATTCGTTCTTTTGTACTGAGCGCAGTAGTTTCAGCCTGTTTGATTTCAGCACTATAGGATAAGGAGACCAGCGCAGTATTATGCAAAAAAACCCATAAAGGATTAATTTGTAATTTAGCAAAAGCATTGGTACTGTTACCCGCTTTGCTGACAGTTCCAGCTTGGTTTTGAGTATTCATTCTAGCTTTCACTGAACTGCCCTTTAAAGGGACATTTTTTTCATACGTAGGTTTGTGAGAACAGCTAACAAGTAGTGCACAGAGTAAAGTTAAGCCTAATTTGCCAACAAAACCGTTAATAAAAGACATCTTAGTGCTTCGCATCGAAGAATGATTCATAGTGAATAAAGTATCCTTATCTTTCACGAAACGCTTCGCGCGCTTTAAATATTGGTTTGAGGATATAGGATAAAATGGATTTTTGACCAGTTTTGATCTGAACAATCCCTGTCATACCTGGGATAATCTCAAAACGTTTAACGTCTCTTTGTAAATAAGCTTTATCGGTCCTAACTAAGACTCGATAATAAGTTTCTACCCCTTTACGTTGCGCATTAGCATCTGTTTCTTCAATTGCATCTGAACTGATGTGTTCAACGACGCCCTCAAGACCACCATAAATTGCGTAATCATAAGCAGATACCTTAACAACAGCAGGCGCACCTAATTTTAAAAATGCCATGTCCGTTGGTTTGACTTTAGCTTCCAGTAACAGTTCATCGCCAGTTGGGACAATTTGCATAATCTGCCCACCTTGTGGCACAACCCCACCTATAGTGGTAATGTTAACAGTCGTGACAATACCATCAACAGGTGATTTAATGGTACTTCTATCAACCACATCTTTTCTAGCAATCATACTTTCACGTAGTTGGCCAATTTCGGATTCAACACGACTTAGTTCAGCGCTCGCTTGTGAAGAGAATTGATTTCGCTTATCCAGTATTTGAAGCTGAATATCATTAGCTTGGCGTTTCATACGCAAAATTTCAACATTAGATATGAGTCCTTTTTTGGATAAAGGCTCAGATAATGAAATTTCATCATTAATTAAGCTATAGCTAACTTTAAGCGCTTCAAGGCTTTCCTCTAACCCTTTAATTCTTGCATTAAACGCATCAGTTTCCACTTTAATCACATCTGTAGCATGGTGAATGTTTTGTGGGAAGATTAATTCACTTTGATTAGATTCGGCTCTAAATCTGGCTGCCTGCGCTTCTAATGCCACTAATTTGGATTCAGTTTCACGAACGAAGGCTTCTGCGCGAGTTGCATCTATTACTGCTAACGGTTCATCTTTTTTTACGATACTACCTTCACGCACTAATATTGACTCGATTACACCACCTTCTAAACTTTGAATTAATTGTTCTCTACTTGCTGGAATCACTCGCGCTTCAGCAACTGTCACTTCATCCACAATTGCGTAATTTGCCCAAACTAATGATGAGGTAAATAAAATCATGATTAACCCAAGAACCATACGGCTTCTTTTAGGCTTTTGGATTAATAACGCTGATTGAAGATCGTTCATATAATCTATATCAATACCGCTTGTTTTGATATTTTTGTCATGAATTTCTTTAACTGCTTCACTTTCAAGTGTTGTAAGTGTTTGTTTTTCAACTGTCATCACTAAGATTCCCCATTAGTGGTATTTTTATTTTTCCTAAGCGCTTCGAGCACTTGCTCTTTTGGTCCATCAGCGACTTTTTTGCCTCCATCTAGTATGATTATCCTATCTACTATATTTAAGACTGAGTAACGATGCGTACTCACAATAATCGTTTGATTTTTAATCACTTGATTAAGTTGAGTCAGAAAAACTTGTTCTGTTTGAACATCCATATTACTTGTCGGCTCATCCATTAATATGATATCTGGGCTATTGAGCAATGTTCTCGCTAATGCAACTAGCTGCCTTTGTCCTCCTGATAACGCTCTACCAGCTTCGCCGACAGGCATGTCATAACCAAGTGGATGCCTGTTAGCAAATTTGTCAACACCTGCTAGACGACATGCTAATCCAAATGTTGTCGCATTGGCTATTGGATTGCCTAATAAGATATTTTCTCGTAGCGTACCTGAAAATAAGATTGCTTCTTGCCCAATAAATCCTATGCTCGCACGAATGTCAGCAGGTTCAATCTGTTTACTATCAATGCCGTCATAAAGAACATGCCCTTCTGTCGGTTGATATAAACTTGCCAAAATTCTTAGTAAGGTGGATTTACCACTGCCTATCGATCCTAATATCGCAATTTTTTCACCTTTGTTCACATCTAATGAAATATTATCCAGTACCTTAGGATTTGGCTGCATGGGCGGCGCTGGGTAGGAAAATGAAATATCTTTTAAGCTAATTTTACCCGTTTGTTCTGGTTTAGATAAATAAGTCTTACCGGCATCTTTTTCTACTGCAAGCTCGACGAATTTAGTTAAACTATTAACTGCAACTTTTGCTTGCTGAAATCGCACCGCAAGTCCCATCAATGCACCAAGAGGAGCAATGATGCGTCCTGATAAAATAACAGTTCCAATTAATGCCCCTTGAGTTAATTCACCCGCTCCTATCAAGTACACACCATAAATAACCAATGCGACTGTGCAAATTTGCTGGAAGGTTGAAATCAGTCCCATCGCTGTACTCGTAATGGCTTTTGTTTTCATTGAAGTTGCGGCTGATAACGCACTAAAATCTTCCCATTTTTTTTGCATGGTCGGCTCACCACGAACTGCTTTTAATGTCTCTATACCAGCTATACTTTCGATTAGCATGCCTTGTTTTAGCGAGCTTTCCCTCATATTTTCCTTCATGACTTTTGACAGTGGCCATTGCACTGCGATACAAATTATTATAATAATGGGAACAAGCAGTAGTGGCACAATAATCAGTGGACCACCTATGGAATAGATGATAAATAAAAATAAAAAACCAAAAGGAATATCAGACAGTGTCGCAAGTGTTGCAGAGCTCATAAAGTCACGTATTGATTCAAATTCTCGAAATTGATTCGCAAATGACCCCGTTGAATTTGGTTGAAATTCCATTCGAGTAATTAAAAATTCTCGAAACAAAAAACTCCCTAGCACTAAATCAATTTTTTTTCCTGCCATATCGACAAGATGCGCCCTGATTTGCCTTGAAATAAACTCAAATAAAATTGCCACCAGCACACCAATACCAAGCGCCCAAAGCGTTGCGTAAGCTTGGGTCGGAATGACCCTATCATATACATTCATTGTAAAAAATGTACCAGCCAAAGTAAGGATATTAGCCAGCAACGCGGCCATTGCTGCACTATAATAATACGATCTATACTTAAAGAATGTTCCAAATAACCAGTTAGCTGCTCTTTTATCATCTACGCCGATTACAGGCTGTTTTTTAAGTTTTGATTTGAGTTTAACAAGCAGAAAATACCCTGGTGTACATTCAGCAAGTAACTCATCCTCACTAAGCATCGCTTCACCGTAACCGCTTTCAGGTAAAATGACCCGAAATAGTGTTTTTTTAGCCTGTTTGACTTTTGCTTGTATGACTAAATGCGTACCGTCATTTCTTAACGCAATGACAGGTAATAAGAACGAAGAAAGTGTCGATAAGCCACGTTTTGACCAAGCGCCGCTTAAACCGATATGTTCCATTAATCCAAGGGCACCTGTAGGGGTGATTTTACCAGTTTTTGGCGCACCAGCAGAAAGCGCCGCTTCGCTGATCTCGATCTTATAGAACGTACAAATCCACGCAATCGAGCCTAATAGGCTATCTTGGGTTTCATTCAATGTCATGATATCTGAAATTAGGGCATTATTTTTTTGTTTAATAGTTTGGTCAACCATATATCACTCATTACAGGTATTAAATATTAGGATTATCAGCCATTTATTTACTGATATTACAACTTTTATAACGTTTAATTTTAAATACTCTTTTAGTAACTTATTATTAGTGCGCATTGTGTTTTTTATTTTGTCTAAGTAATAAATCCTGCACAGAAAATCGATACTCTTCATTTTACTGAGAGATAATTATTAATTAATTTAATTTGGATTTATGGCATTAAAGCAACGCCAAACTAACAATTTAATGCGTATACTTTATATCTGAGAGATACATTAACATGGTTTTAAACTAATATCTAACCAAATAGCATGAAAACAAACAACAAGTTACAATAAACTTAATATTGTTACACGCAATTAGATAATGAAATATATTTACATCTAAAAACATATATTCGCCATTTAATTAAAATAACGAATATATAAATTTATCAATTTAAAATATCTTGCTACGACTTGATAATTTTATAAACTATTCAATATTTATGTAGTCAATCTACTCTAATCTACTAAACTGTAAAATTGAAGAATTTGTGTATCTATATCTAAATAAATAGAATCGACTTGGGCTGGACTAAACAATTCTCGTGATTGTTCTGAAGCGTGTTCCACTTCGTCTGATGAAAATGAACTCCTCTCAATTGATGTAATATCAACAGTATGAACACTCTCAAAAAGGAGTGTATCTAATTGAATTTGTGCTTCAAGCGACAAATATGAGCTCACAGGATTTGGTTCAACAAATTGACTATAACTATTCTGATTTAACAATTGAAGATCAAACTCATCCTCTAGTGCAATCGAATTTAACACAATTGTTTCCTTCAGATAATTAAACGTAATATTTGGTGCCTCTTCTAATAGCATGTCATTACCCGCTTTTGAAACAGGTATGATTTTGATATTATTTAACCCATTAACAAGCATATCTTCATTTAAATGGAAACTCCATTTACCATACGATACATCTGCTTCTCCTAACTCAATACCATTCCCATTTTTAGGATCAAACTGATACAGAATAACTTTCTCAATATTGCTATTGGCATTACCTATTAATACAGGCGTTTTACTTAAAACCTCTTCCCCATTATTAATTGTATCGCCATCAGAGTTGATATAGACTTCGCTGATAACACTTTTAGTCAATTTGACAGTATCAATATTTAAATAAAAAGGCGAACTACTTTGGCTAATATTACCTGCTGAATCTTGTAATCTAAACTCTATTTTACGATTACCCTCAGTTAATGCTGTTTCAAACTCAAAAATCCATTGGCCATTTTTATCAACTGTTATTGGGGTTTTTACACTTAACTTTTGTCCATCAACATAGACTAAAAGGGTCATGCCAACTTCACCGGTTCCAGTAAAAACAGGTTTAGAATCATCCGTCCAATTAGCATCACTTAAAATACCTTTTATAGGTCCAATATCATCAGTCGCGGGTGTTAAACTTAATTTTGGTGCAACAGGCGGTGTTAAATCACGTATGATAGGAATCGTAAAAGTCTCATCGCCAACATTACCCGCTTGATCCAAAATTGTAACGGTAATCTCTTTTTTCTGGCCTTCAGTCATTTTAAGATCAGGAAAAGTGAAAGTCCATTTACCATCTTTGTCTACATCAACAAAATGTGTACTGCCTGTAGGTGACAAGATTTTCACTTTCGCGCCAGGTTCAGCTTTTTCCCCTTTGATGGTAGGTTTATCTGTATTAACTGAACCGTCATCTGCTGCCCCCACCAAAATAGGTTTAGTAAACTCTGTTGGTTTGACTAAGTCTATTTCAAAAGGTACTTCAATGGGTTTCGATTTTTCACCTTTGCTATTTTGTTCATAAATTTTAAATACCCCTTTATCACCCGCTTTAAATACATCTTTAGGGAATTTATAAAACCAACTACCATTTGCTTGAACTGTTGTGGTGTACGTTTTGCCATCTGCAAGTTCAATGACTATCTCATTACCCATACTAGCAGAATTAGTCGCACCTTCTATTTCAGGTGTAAGCGTATTGATTTCACCATTTTTTCCTGCTGAACTCACAAATTTATCATCATCCCCAACATGGACAATGGAAATATCAGTTGCTTTAAGTTCTTTTGGAGCGAACACTAAATCATTATTTGAATTTGATTGATTTTCATCTTCGCTACTACTTGAAGTTAACGCATAAACTCCTATCCCTGCGACAGCTGCTCCCAAGGTTAAAAGCGTAGTTGTATCAAATATTTCAAAACTTGCTGCTAGGCTTTCATATTGACCTACTTCTATATAATGAGTTGCACCGTTCACAGATGCGCCCATGAAGGTATTATTTGAAAGGGTGATGATTGATTCACCATTTGCGAGCATCAGTGTTGTCGCTTCATTGACACCTGAAATTAAACTTATATCACCATTCACCGCAGTTTGAAAATAATCTTCTATAATTAATATTGAATTTTCTTCTGCGTTAATTGCAAGTTCTAAAGTATCACCTTTTCGAACTGCGGTAAGGTTTGGATTAACTAAACTATAAGGGAATTCTTCGGTGCCGATTAACAATGTATCCCCTTGCTTAAATTTAATGCTTGTCGCTTTGCCAATCTTAACGGTTTTTGTTTTCCCTGTTTGACTCGTAATAATCACTTTTGTTATAGACATCATGTCCTCTTATTAATCTAATTGTATTGCTGTACTGATAAATTGGCTTAATCATTAGCCTGTTTGAGTTAATATTTTCATTTAATCACCAGTCAATTAAATGAAAATATCCTGCTTAAGTCTTAAGCAGGATATTTGACTTACTTCTAATAGTTATGGTTTTAAACGACTAGAGAGCTTATCTAGATAACTGCAATTCCTTGCTGTATCCATAACTGTGCATCTTCTGTTGCATGCACATATACATTATAAGTTTCTCCCCTAAAGGACTGAGCTCCTAATGTAGACCACTGTGAATCAGTTAAATCCAAGTCAACTTTATCTGTCGCGCCGCCTTGAATGACCAATAAATGGTCATCAGTTGGTGTCATGGCCAGTACATCGTTGATATCTAACGTCAACGTATTGGCATAAGCATCATTAAGATGGAGATACTCTATTGAATCCACTTTGCTGCTGATTTGTGAAAGATCTAGATTATCAAAACTATTCCAAATTAGTGTGTCATTGCCATCACCACCATCAATAAAATCAAATGATGTATCATATGCGATTATGTAATCATTACCACTTCCCGCATTAAAGGATGTCGCACCATTTTTACCATCTAATGTATTCACACCATCATTACCAACTAACGCACCTGTGTTATCAATATAACTCGCATTGGTCGGGTAAATATTATCATCTCCCTTACCTCTAATTGAGCCATCTGCATTTACAATAACAGAGTAGATATCTCCTCCGACATTTGTCCACCAATCAGTTGATTTATCAGTTGAACTGGTCCAGGTAATTGCATACCCACCATCAGATAAGCCCGTTACATCTGGTCGTAAATCAAGCTTGTCAACACTACTTGTTGAAACTAGTGTTTCCCCGCCTAATTTATTACCCGCAGCATCAAATGTTTGCGAATAAATTTCCGCACGATTTCCTGCAGTGAATTTAGTCCAAACAATTACATAACCACCATGTTCTAATGCCGCTATGTCATAGTGTCCCTGAATACGGTTATAACCTACACCATTTACACCATCTGTTGAGGTATTAACACGTTTGTCAACTGCATCTAATGCAACCGGTTTATTATTAGCATCCAATGTATAACGTCTCGAATACATATTAAACTGATCCATTTGACCGCCACTATTGTTAGCATTGGTTGATTCATGGTTAGATGCCCAAGTTACAACAAACCCACCTTCTTTTAGTGCAACAACAGCAGGATCAACTTGATAGAACTTATCATTCGAGGTCAGTTTTATCTCCGTTGCAACAGGTTGACCCGTTTTGAAATCATAAACCCTTAAGAATATGTCAGCATCTTTAGCAGTATCTAAATTTGACTCACGAGAAGTCATATAAGTCATTGCAAAGAGTCCATTACCTAAGTTGGTGGTAGATATCCCCCCAATACATGCATAGTATTGATACGCTCCTGTTAAACCTTCCATAGAAGGTGCACCATTACCGCCTACCGCAGTTAATGATTGAGTAAATCCAGAACCACGGTTATTATCAAAAGTTTGTTGAATCGGCACACTATCAATCGCTGTACCATCAGCTTTAAAGCGTTGCATAAATACGTTATATGTATGGACGGTACCTGAAGAGAATACAAGCGCATAGTCTCCATTATCCATCTGTACATAGTTCGCATCTAATTCCCACTCTCTAACATTCGGTGCTGGTACATCACTGATTTTTGTACCATCTTTATTGAATTTAGCAATATTAGGTATCAATCCATTATTTGTTTGATAGTAAACCACAAACGATTCATCTGTATTGAAATGAACATCATAAGCTGAAATATAGTGCAATGCATCTGAGTTAGAATGACCTGCATTTGTGTCCTTATCAGCAACTGTAATACGACTACCTATAGCATTGCCTTTTTGGTCATAATGCTGGGCGAACATATCAAATGCATTCGCTGAACCCATATTAGAAACCCAGAATACCCAATAACTACCATCATCCATACCATAAATTTTCGAAACCGTTTGTTCTCTTGCATCTGCAACCGAGACCGAGGTTTCAGGTTTGTAAATCGTAAAGGACTCGGTATTGCCTGATTGTTCACCTTTCCCATCAGCTGTTTTAGTCGAAGTAGAGATAGTATAAGTACCTCTGTCTAAAGTTAAGCCTTTAGTCGCCCAAGCCTCTTCTGGTATTCTCCAGCTACCGTTAACTTTATCTACAACTACACCGCCACCGGCATTACTAGTGAAGGTCGCAATGGTTTGTCCTAGGTTATTTTTAATCACAACTGTAATCACATCACCCGTACCGACATTACCACGCCCGATAAAGATAGGAGTATCATCAGCAAGGTAATCAAAGTCTGGTGATTTCGTTACTGTCGCTGCACGGAAAATAGTTAACTCATCTTTCGAACTATCCTCTTTCACCGCACCACTCAATGTAACAATTCTAGCTTGGACATCAAGTAGCATGTCATTACGAGAACCATAGTTTAAAGCATCGGCATCAGATACTTTCAACGACCATTTACCTGTCGCAGAATTGATGGTTAGGTTACCATTTCTTTCAGAGTAAACTTTTCCAGCGATTGTAACTTGAACCGTTTCACCTGCACGTAAACCAGAGAATGAACCTGTTACAGTAGGCGTGGTATCTAGTGTTGACACTTTATCAACAGAGATATTTCCAACTGGTGGCTCTTTATTAATGATGACGTTCTGACTTGCCGTACCTGAAATATTACCAGCATTGTCAATTACGCGAACTTTAACATCGTACCCATCTAACTTATCATTTAAGAATTCTTTCGTATTGTCATATGTCCAGTTAGTATTTGTAACCTCTGCTTTACGCCAAGTCACACCACCATCTAAACTGATTTCAACAAATTCATCTGACGCTAAAGTTACAGATAAACGTCCATTAAAAATTAGCGTGTTATCAGCGGTATTAAAGTCACCTGCAATATTGGTATCATCGCTAATACCATCAATGCTAATCGTTGCATCTGTAATTGTTGCATCGATAGTGAGTTCTCTTTCATGCTCAGCACCAGGCGTACCAAATTGATTCACGATTTGAGCTTTTAAGCTGTACACATCGTCAATTAATGGATTTTGGGTTAGATCTAATGTCCAACCTTTTCCATCTGGATTAACCGTCGCACGCAACCAATCTTTTCCGCCATTTAAGCTTACTCGAATATATTCACCGACACTTAAGTTACGCTCGATTGTACCGCCTAAAATTACATTCTTATCTTTCGTTAAGAAGTCACTATTGCTACTACCTGTATCATCTGTCACAGTCGTGATTAAGATGCTATTTTGTAACACTTGCGTGTCATCAATCATAACGTCTTGAGTATCAGTTACCGAACCTAAGTTTCCTGCGTGATCAATCACGCGGACTTTAACTGGGTAACTACCATTTTCAAATGGCTGACTACGTTTATCAAAGTACCAGTTAACCCCATCAACTTCAGTACGAACCCACGTTGCACCATTATTAAAGCTTATTTCGACAAATTCATTTTCACCTAATGCTTTGTCTAAATGACCAAAGAATTCAAGTGTTTTATCATTTGTTTTGAAGTCTGTCGATGAGATACCATTATCATCTGAAATCCTATCAAAATAGACTTTATTCGATGCATCAGGCGCCGTACCATCGACCGTGATCTCTTTCGACGCTAACGCACCAATATCATTTACGTTATTAATGATGCGCACATCGATTGTATATTTACCATCTGCTAATGAAGATGCGCTATTGTTATAGACCCATACTCTGTCTTGAACTTCGACTTGCACCCATGTTTTACCATCAATACTAATCTCGACACGTTCACCGATAGATAGACCATTTGCCAATGTACCTTTAATGGTAAGTGTTCTATCATTAGTTATCCAATCTCCTACCACGCCCGAGTCATCGCTTATCTCAGTAATTGAAATAGTATTAGCAGCAACCCCGCCTGTATTAATGACAATTTGCTTATCAACAAAACGACCTTCGTTATTCGCCAAGTCAACTACTTGTGCTCTTAATGTATACGTTGCAGTATTCAAGTTCGCTAAATCGATATACCAATTTGTTCCTTCAACCGTTGCAACTAACCAGCTTTGTCCACCATCTAGAGAGACTTTAACACGCCCACCTTCAACTGCTTTAGAAAGCGTACCATTAACACGAATGTTGCCTGTGTTAGTCTGGAAGTCATTTGGTATGCCATTATCTGGAGAGATGCTAACAATAGCGATATCAACATCACTTGGTGTACTAGTATCAACTACCACTGCTTTATTTGCAGTTGCACCAATATTTTCAGCATCATCTACAATACGTACTTTAATGTCATACGTACCATCATTTAAAGTGACAGCATTGTCAAACAAGCTGTAATACCATTTATTACCATTTTTGGTTGCATATTCCCAGCTAAGACCATTATTTAAACTGATCTGAATATACTCATCTGCTTTTAAAATAGTATCAACATGGCCACTTACAGTGAACTTATTATCATTTGTAATGAAGTCCTTCTTCGTTACATTATCATAACCGCTGTCTTCAGTAATTGAGTCAATATAAATCTGGTTATTATCAGGTCCTTTATTATCTATAGTAACTTGCTTATTATCTTTAGCACCGACTGCACCATTGATATTCACTATCTGATAATCAACATTATAGACACCATCAGCAAGCGTACCTGTCATGAAACTCCAATCTGTACCATTGACAGTCGCAACTTGCCAATCACTGTTATTAAGCTTAATCCAGACTTGCTCATTCTCACCAAGGGTGTTACCTAACTTACCAGTAAAGATCAAGGTCGTGTCTTTAGTTTTAAAGTCGCCAATAATACCTGTATCATCCGTAATTGCATCAAAAGTAATGGTATTTGGTGTCACATACGCTTTATCAATTTCAACTGCTTGAGTATCTTTTGCTGCGCCGTTACCTGCTTTATCAAATACTTGCGCCACCAAATCATATTTACCATTTGCAAAAGGCCCGATATTAACTGTCCAATTTGTACTATCAATAAACGTAACGGTATACCAAGTTATACCATCTAACGTTACTTTAACGATATCCTCTCCAATTGGAGCTGAGATTTTACCGGTGATATCAAATTTATCTGCCGCTGTTTTATAGTCGCCAGGCAAACCGGTATCTGGAGAAATACCTAGAATGTCAATAGTTTTAGTTATCACTGGTGGTGTGTTATCAATTACCACGAGTTGTTCAGCAGATGCGCCTTCATTCCAAGCTGCATCTACTATACGAACTTTAACGTTATAGTCACCTTCATCAAAGTAACGAGTATTATCTTCATAATACCACTGCGTACCATTGATAACAGTTGCATATTGCCAACTTTGACCATTATTAAAGCTAACCAATACCTTCTCACCTTGCCCTAAGACGCTATCAAAGTGTCCATTTAAGCGTAACGTATTTGAACTGGTGACAAAATCACCCTCAATTCCGGTATCTGGCGCTATCGAATCGATATAAATTTGATTCGATTTGCTTGGTGCTACAGTATCAATCACAACTTGTTGACTATCCGTACTTCCTGGGCTACCGACTGAGTTAACAATTCTGACGTCAATTGTATACGTACCATCTCCTAATTGGCGAGATTCAAATCCTTTGAATATCCAGCTATTCGCTGTGATATCTGCTGCAGGGATTTTAATCCACGCTTCATTGTTGATGCGAATTTCAATTGATTCACCGTTACCTAATGCATTAAGCAAAGTACCATTGAAAACCAATGTATTATCACTGGTAATGAAGTCAGTAGTTTCGCCTGTATTGGTCGTCATACCTGTGATTTCAATAACATTATTTGAGACAGAGCTGCTGTTAATTTCAATCAATTGATTGTCGCTTGGACCCTCATTGCCAGCATTATCAAAAATTTGCGCAATAAGCGTATAATTGTTATTAGGTAATGGCCCAATTTCAACAGACCAGTCACCGCCCTCAACTATTGCTTGATGCCATGTTTTACCATTGTCATATGATACTTTAACAATCTCATCTGACTTAATCGGTTTGGTCGTTTTACCAGAAACTGTTATCACATTTTCGCTTGTCTTAAAGTCACCTTCAACACCTGTATCTGGGGTGATAGAGACAATATCAATGCTATTAGTCGCATCTGGTCCTTTAGTATCAATAACAATCAGTTTCGATGCAGTAGTACCCACATTACCTGCTAAATCAACCACCCTTACTTGAACATTATACTCACCATCGTTCAAAATCGTGCTTGAGTTATCAAAATACCAGCTATTGCCTGTAGGTACTGCATATTCCCATGTTTCTCCATCATCAAGACTGATTTGAACACGCTCATCCGTTCTTAATGTACGTGTCAAGGTACCTGAAATCGTTAACGTGTTATCTTTAGTGATGAAGTCACCTGCAAATTCAGTATCTTCCGTGATACCTGTGATTTCTATCTTAATACCAGAAGGTGACGCCGTATCAACAGTGATACTCCATGATGCATCGTTACTGCCTACGTTACCGACTTTAGTTACAGCTGCTATAGAAATGCTATTTTTGCCATCCGCAATTGGTTTATCGAATTGATATTCCCAACTACCATCAGGATTAACAATTGCACGTCCGACCTCAATTTTGTTCACAAAAATTGCAATTTCTTTCGCGTAATCTGGTGCATTTAAACCAACTAACGTCGGGTAATTATCATCTGTAATCGCATCATTGACTAAATCACCTTGGATTGTTCCGACATCATCAACTAAACGTACATCGCTTAGGTCTAATGCTGGAGCGATAAACGTATCAACTTCAATTGGATACTCATCGCTTTCCACTGAAACATTACCTGCTTTATCAGTAACAGTAATCACAAAACGATGGATGCCATCATCAAGCTCTGTCACTTTATACAGCCAGTTGCCATCCAAGCCAGTTGGTATTTCACCGACTTTTTGTCCATTAGTTTTATCATAAATAGTCACTGTACTACCGATTTCAGCTTTACCACGTAAGGTTGGCGAAGAATCATTAGTCGCTTCATTTTTATTGATAAATCCTTTTAACGGTGCAACTGAATCTTCAACTGAATCGATCGTACCTTTTGATGGTGCAGTCACATCATATTCAATTTCGAATGGATATTTATTTTCATTACCAGACTTACTGATTGTACGCACTTCATAGTTATGTTTACCATCTGTCACATATTGACTTGGTATAGCAAATGTCCACTTACCAGTAATATCCGCAACAGGTGCATTACCCGCACTGAGTAACTCATTCCCTTCCCAAATTTCAATAACAGATCCTGGTGTTGCGGTACCGACTAAAACAGGTGTTTTATCATTTGTTAAACCATTATTTTTAATCTGCTGCGTTGCATTATTGTCATTACCGAAGTTATCTTCTAAATAATCAACCGTTAAATTGACTTTTGAAGAATCCACATTAAAGTTCAACGGATCTGACTTAGCTGAGTTGTTTCCTGCTTTATCTTTCTCTTGCACTGTAATGCTATGTGGACCTTGTGATAAAGAAAGCGTGAAACTCCATGTGCCATCAGAATTAACAGTGGCCGTACCTATTTTCAGATTATTATCAAAAATAGTCACAACGCTATCACCAGATTCTGCTTTACCTGTAATTACTGGTGAAACATCATCAATGGTACTGTTATTTTCAACCACACCAACTTTATCACCTACACTATCTGTGATGGTCGGTAGAGCTGGTTTATTTGGCGCTGTACCATCATAATTAAAGAGGTATTCACCAGTAGGATCAGAGCTTTGATCCGCAGCATCTTTTGCAATGGCAGTAATTTTATATTGACCATCATTCGTGATTTTGTTGGCAGGCACTTCCACACTCCAGCGCCCATCTGCCGATGCTGTACCTTGGGCAACTTCAACATCATCTAATAAGATGATGATTTTCACACCACCTTCACTACGGCCATTGACTGTTATGGTTTTATCATTCGTAAGTCCGCCAGGTTGAACAATTTGCGAGCCATTGTCTTCTAAATAGTTATCCGTAAGTGTATCAATTGTTGGAATTGAAGGTTTTGAAGCCAAGACATTGAAGTTCCATGCGCTAGATAAATTACCTTCTACACCTGATTGAGTTAATGGCGCTGCTTGGAAATTATGCATTCCTCCAGACAAATTCGTCGGTGGTGTATAACTCCATGTGCCATCTTCATTTACAGGCACAGTAGTGACTTCTTTACCATCAAGATAGATCTTGATGAACTTAGTTTTGCCACCTGCGATACCTTTAAATTCTGGCTGACGGTCATCAGTGGATTCACCACGAACAATAGTCCCTTGTTTTGCACCTTCATTGTCAAATAAGTCTAAGAATTGTTCATTTAATGCAGTTGGAGCAGATGTATCAACTGTAAATGTTAAACTTGTCTTATCCCCTAAAGTCCCGACATGATTTACAGGTGCTACAGCAATGGTATGCTCGCCATCTGCTAAATCTTTAGTTAGTTTATAATTCCAAGTATTATTGATAACTGGTACGCGGCCAATTTCTTTTCCATCGATAAAGATGGCTATTTCTTCAACGCCATTTGGTGCTCGGCCCTCTAAATCTGGGCGCTTGTCATCAGTAAAACTATTTGGCGTAATTTTGCCTTTGAATTGCCCTACATCATCAATTACATCAAATGCATTTGCAGGTAATGCTGGTGGCACAGATGTATCAACTTCAATACGGTATTCATTGCTATCACCGCTAATATTACCCGCTTGGTCAACTACTTTTATGACAAAACGATGTATACCATCTTCAAGTTCAGTTGCTTTAAAGACCCAATTACCATCTAAATCAACAGGCGCTTCCCCGATTGTTTGGTTATTAAAGCGATCAAATACAATAACTTTACTACCTGGTTCAGCTTTACCCCTAAGCGTTGGAGACGAATCATTCGTTGCATCATCATTTTCAAGCGTACCAAGTACTGGTGAAACCGTATCTTCAACAGATTCAATCACCCCTGCATTTGGCGCAGTTAAGTCGTACGTTACATCAAATGGTGCTTTGACAATATTACCAGATTTACTTTGAGTTCTAATTTCATAGAAATGTTCTCCATCTGTGACATATTGCAATGGAATAATAAATGACCATTTACCCGTACCATCTGCTTTAACGACACCAATATTTAATTTCTCTCCATTTTCATAGAGTTCAATCGTCGCGCCAGGCGTCGCGGTACCAACTAACAATGGCGTATCGTCATTGGTTAAGCCGCCTTTTAACACTTGAGTGGCCGTATTACCTTTATTATCTTCAAGGTAATTCACTTTTAATTCAACACTTGATGAATCAATTGTAAAGTTAAATGCATCGCTTTGATTAGATGCATTGCCTGCTTTATCCGTTTCAACTACAGTAATGTTATGCGGACCTTGAGCTAAGTTCAAAGTATAAGACCACGTACCATCTGGATTGACAGATGCCATACCGATCTTGCTGCCATTATTATAAATAGCGACAGAACTATTACCAGATTCAGCTTTACCGCTTATTACAGGAGTTTCATCATCAATGATATCCCCTTTGCTGATTGAACCTTGTTTATCACCAACACTGTCTGTAATTGCAAGAATAACTGGTTTATTAGGTGCCGTACCATCATAATTAAAGCGGTAAATACCCGTCTCTTCTTCTGAAGTTTGACCTGCAGCATCTGTAGCAGTAGCTGTGACATTATATTGACCATCAGCGGTAATAGACGTCGCAGGAATATCTAAGCTCCATTTGCCATCCATTCCAGCTTTAACCGTTCCTGCTGGTTGACCGTTCACTAATAAATTGATTGTAACACCCGCTTCTGCACGACCATTTACTGTAAGAGTCTTATCATTTGTCAAACCATCTGGTTGGACAATGACTGATCCTGTCTCTAAATAGTCATCAACTAACGTATCAATTGTTGGTTGAGCTGGTTTTTGTGCAATAACATTAAAGTTCCAAGACTGTGTTTTTTCACCCTCTACACCTGATTTAGTTAATGGTGCAGCTTCAAATCTGTGATTACCACCAGATAAGTTACTTGGCGGTGTATAGCTCCATGAGCCATCTACCTTCACATCCACTGTCGCGATATAATCACCATCAAGATAAATTTTAACAAATTTTGTGGTGCTTCCTGCTGTACCTTTAAATTCAGGTAAGCGGTCATCTGTTGAGTCACCTTTTTTGATTGTCCCTTGAATATCACCAACGTTGTCCACTAAATCAAGCAGTGATTCATTTAATTTACCAGGTTGCGCTGTTTCAACGCTAAAGACGACTTCAGTTTTTTCACCAAGGGTGCCGACACGGTTTACCGGTGCGATACTGATACGATGCTGTCCATCACTTAAAGCAGTTTGGATATCATATGACCACTCATTATTAAGCACGGTCGCACGGTCAACTTCAATGCCATCAACAAATATAGCAACTTGCTTAACATCATCTGGCGCGCGGCCTATCAGAGACGGCTTATTGTCATCAGTTGTATCATTCGCTTTGATCGGACCTTGGAATTCACCAACATTATCGAGTATTTCAAAACTATCTGGCATCAAAATTTCTGGTTTTGAACTATCAATATCAATTTTAAACGCATCGCTCATTGGGCTTGTATTACCCGCAGCATCTGTGAAAGTCACTTGAAACTCGTGTTCACCATCTGGTAATGCCGTTAATTTTAAGACCCAATTTCCTTGGTTATCTACCGTTGTTGACGCAATAACTTCATTGCCCGTTACTTTATCATATACGCGTACTGTAGTGCCGGCTTCTCCTGTACCTCTAAGTATCGGAGATGTTTCGTTTGTGCCGCTGCCATTAGTCAGGAGTCCTGTGTTAGGTGTTGTAGTATCTTCAACACTGACAATCTCGCCTTTATCTGGTGCGGTTAAATCGTATTTAATTTTAAATTCTTTGCTTGCTTTGTTGCCCGCAGCATCCTCTGTTTTAATTTGGTAGGTATGAATACCATCCCCATTATCGTTAATGAAATTGCTCGGCACATTAAAACGCCATTGACCATTTGCATCCGCAACAATATTGGTTGCATTGATCTTAATGCCATCTTCCCAAATCTCAACGACTGCACCTGGCTGAGCCTTACCGACTAGCGTTGGCGTTCTATCATTCGTCAATCCACCGGTGTTAATTTCAGTTACAGGACCATCCGCTGTGATTGCGTTTACTTCAGCATAATCAACGGTCAACACGAGCGCTGTTGTGTTAACCACAAAATTTAACGCATCACTTTCTGATGAGACATTACCAGCTTTATCTGTCTCTTTAATCGTGATTTTATGAGATCCATCAGCAAGGGCTAAATTCATTGACCAAGTTCCATCAGTATTGACATTTGCAAAACCTACTGAAGTCCCGTTGTTAAAGATTTCAATTTTGCTGTCACCAGATTCTGCCTTGCCACTGATTTTCGGTGCACTGTCATCGATTGTACTGTTATTAACAACTGACCCTTTTACTTGTCCCTGTGCATCTTCAATGTTAAAGATAGGTTTAGAAGGAGCAGTACCGTCATAAATAACTTGGTAAATACCGGTTTCATCAGAATCTTGACCTGCTGCATCTTTAACATACGCAGTAATATTATATGTACCATCACTTGTAATGATGTTGTTTGGTAAATCAATAACCCACTTACCATCTGCTCCAGATGTAACTTCGGTTGCATAAACGCCATTAACATTGATGATAACTTTGATGCTTGATTCTGCTGTACCACGAATGGTTAAATTTTTGTCATTCGTAATGCCTTCAGGCTGAATTACTTTCGCGGCATTACCAAAATCATCCGTCACTTCGATAATTGACGGTCGCTCCGGTCTTGTTGCAAGCACATTAAATGCCCATTCAGTTGTTTTATCACCTTCAATTCCTGAAGCACTTACTGGCGCGGCTTGAAATTTATGCTCACCACCAGACAACTGCGCAGGTACCGTATAACTCCAGTTACCTTCACTGTCCACTTCTACAGTTGCTGCATAGTTGCCATCTAGGTATATATTAACGAATTTAATTACCTCAGAACGAACAATCCCTTTATATTCCGGTTGTCTATCATCTGTTGAACTACCTGGTTCGATAGTACCTTTAACCTTACCCACATCATCATATAAATCGATATCATTTGCTTTTAATGAAGGGGGTTTAGCGATGTCAATAGTGAAATCAATTCTTGATTTTTCACCATACGTACCCGCTTTATTAATAGCTGAGACTTCAATATAACGATTGCCTAATGGTAGATCTTCTGTAAATTGATAAGACCATGCATTATTGGCAACCATCGCGCGGCCAACTTCTTTACCATCAACAAAAATGGCAACTTCTGAAACTTCACTTGGCACGCGACCTGTTACAGTTGGCTGCCTATCATCTGTCATAGTGCCATTTGTGATTGGGCCTTTAAATTGACCTACATCATCTAAAATTTCCCATTGAGTCACATCAATAATAGCTGGAATACTGGTATCAACAACTAAATTAAATGGCGTTGTCGGTGCAAATTCAGTCATATTGCCAGCTTTATCGACTGCTTTGAATTGGAAACCATATTGACCGTCAGCTAGGGCTAAGTTTGCTGGTAATTCAAATGACCATGAGCCATCAGCTTGTACAATTACTTCTGGATCTAATGCGACTTCATCACCATTAATATACAAACGTATTGTAGCGCCAACTTCAGCCTTACCGCTGAATGTTGGGCGAGTATCATCTGTATGATCATTCGATTTCAATGCACCTTTTAATTCACCAACATTGTCTGTTACTGATTCTAAAATTAATCTATCTTCAGGAAGAGTAGATACCTCTGTATCAATATTGATTTCAAATGCTGGTTGTGGCATTTTTGATGTTTCATTACCTGCTGCATCCACTGCCGAGAACTGAATCAGGTGCTTGCCATTTACTAATGCAGTTGCCAATTCATATGACCAGTCACCTTTCTCATCAATTAATACTGCAGGTGTGATTTCTACTTCTTTACCATCAACAAACAGTTTCAATCTAGTGCCTGGCTCACCGCGTCCATTAAACGTTGGGTTTTTATCATCAGAGAAATCACCTGATTTAATTTCACCTGTATACTGACCAATATTATCAACTACATTAGTCACATTAAATTCAAACCCAGGGATGACATTCACTTCTGTGTCGACTGTGATATTATAAATATTACTTGGATTACTAGTATTGCCCGCTCTATCTGTTACAGTGATGTAAAACTCATATTGATTATCAACAAGCGTTTGACTTGTAATTGTCCACAATCCAGTTGCATCAGCAATTACCTCACCAATCAATGTTCCATCAAGTTGGTTATACAACTTAACTAAGCCACCGGCCTCTGCATTGCCACTAAAGACTAATTGGTTGTCATTGGTAAAGGCGCCATTTGCCAAGCTACCGGAGATTGGATCCACATCATCAACAATTGTCGTAATTTGGCCAATTGATGGTGCAGTAGTATCAATATCAATCGGTTTAAGCGTAGCTGGGCCTTTATTGCCTGCTTTATCTTGTTGTTGAATGCTTAGCTCACCTTCAAATCCTTCATTGAGTTCAGGTAAGGTTAATTCAAAATTCGCTTCACCATTTCCATCAGCTGGACCGTACGTTAATGGATACTGACCGTCTTTTGGAGAAGTGCTAAAGACAATTTCTTCACCGCCTGGAAGCGTAATCACAACATCTAAGCCTGCTTCACCTTTGCCTTTAATTGTAGGCGCTAAGCTACTGACTTCGCCTGTTTCGGGATTTGCTCCTACTATTTCTATTTCATCTATAGCAGGTGGGGCTTTTGTATCCACAATAATTGGGAAACT
>NZ_FOHV01000015.1 GCF_900111395.1 Thorsellia anophelis DSM 18579
AAGATTTATAGCGTTCTTGGTTATCTGTTTTTTGTCATATCTTGCGAGTGCCCACACAGATTGTCTGATAAATTGTTAAAGAGCGTTCGGTATATTGACCGAAGGTGTCGGGAAGTTTCTTCTCATCGACAGGGCGCGTATTATACTCACCCAATTTAGCGTGTCAAGTTAATTTTTAAAATTATTTTAACTTTTCTCGCTACGATTGCGTTTAAATTTTGCTATTTTATTTCACGAAACTTAAATCAACCGCTTGTTGGCTCTATTTGCTTATTCTATTAAGAATTTGCTTAGTGGCTAACAGGCGGCGAATTATAGGCGATAATTTTTATTGCGCAAGTCTTTTTTTAATTTATTCTCTTAATTGGTTAGCTAATCATCAATATGACTAAAAAATCACTCAAACGAGTAAGTTTCAGCCAGATTAATTGAGTTTTTTATACTAACTAATCACAATTCGGCCTTCTTTCGCATCGATTGTAATTAATGAGCCAGGTATTAGCTCTCCTCCCAATAATTTTTGCGCTAATGGGTTCTCAATTTCCTGCTGAATAGCTCGTTTCAATGGTCTTGCACCATATACTGGATCAAACCCTTCATGACTGAGTATGCCTAATGCTTCTTTAGTCATTACCGCTTTAAATCCACGATCTTCTAATCTTTGATACAATTTACTTAATTGAATTTTTGCGATCTGTTCGATATGATGTTCATTAAGAGGATGAAATACAACTATATCATCAATTCTGTTAATGAATTCCGGTCTAAAATGCTCGTTTATTCGACCCAATACCATTGCTTTGATTGCATTATAATCTCCTTCTCCAAAATGTGATTGAATTAAGTCACTACCAATATTAGAGGTCATAATGATCACTGCATTTTTGAAATCTACAGTTCTGCCCTGTCCATCAGTTAAACGCCCATCATCTAATACTTGCAATAAAATATTGAACACATCTGGATGTGCTTTTTCAACTTCATCCAATAAAATAACGCTGTATGGTTTGCGCCTTACCGCTTCAGTAAGATAGCCGCCTTCTTCATAACCCACATAACCTGGAGGCGCACCTACCAAGCGAGATACAGAATGTTTTTCCATAAACTCGGACATATCAATCCTAACCATTGCATCGTCACTATCGAATAAAAAATCTGCAAGCGACTTACATAATTCAGTTTTACCGACACCTGTAGGCCCTAAAAATAAAAACGAACCAATAGGTCTATTTGGATCAGCAAGGCCTGCCCTACTCCTTCGAATTGCATTTGATACCGCACTTACAGCTTCACTTTGACCAATCACCCTTTCATGTAAGTCTTGTTCCATTCTGAGCAATTTATCTTTTTCACTTTCTACCATTCTAGCGACTGGGATACCTGTCCACCTGGCTAATACTTCAGCAATTTCAACATCAGTCACTCTATTACGTAATAATTTAACCGCCTTACCTTCATGCTCTGTTGCAACCACCAGTTCTTTTTCTAAGTTTGGCAAAATTCCGTATTGTATTTCTGACATTTTAGTCAGATCCCCATTTCTTCTTGCTTGTTCTAAATTAAATTTTGCTTCCTCTATTTTCTGTTTAATAGATTGCGTTCCCATTAATGAGGCTTTTTCTGCTTTCCACTCTTCTTCTAACCCTGCATATTCACGCTCTTTTTCAGCTAATTCAACTTGTAATAGTTCCAACCTTTTTTTACTTGCATCATCTGTTTCTTTTGTTAAAGCCTGTTCTTCTAATTTTAATTGAATAATTCTACGTTCCAACCTATCTAATGCTTCGGGTTTTGAATCTATCTGCAATCTAATGCTCGCAGCCGCTTCATCAATCAAATCAATTGCTTTATCTGGTAGTTGCCTATCTGCTATGTAGCGATGTGATAAAGTTGCAGCAGCAACTATAGCTGGATCTGTAATTTGCACATGATGATGAATTTCATAACGCTCTTTTAAACCTCTTAAAATAGCGATCGTATCTACGACATTTGGCTCATCTACAAGCACTTTTTGAAAACGCCTTTCTAACGCTGCATCTTTCTCTATATACTGACGATATTCATCCAATGTGGTCGCACCAACACAGTGAAGTTCCCCTCTTGCAAGTGCTGGCTTTAGCATATTACCGGCATCCATCGCACCATCAGCTTTACCAGCACCAACCATAGTATGAAGTTCATCAATAAATAAAATAATATTTCCATCTTGTTTAGCTAGGTCATTTAAGACAGCTTTGAGACGTTCTTCAAATTCACCTCGATATTTAGCACCTGCGATTAACGCCCCCATATCCAAAGAAAGCACTCTTTTATGTTTGAGACCTTCAGGCACTTCACCGTTAATAATTCTTTGTGCTAACCCTTCTACAATAGCTGTCTTACCGACACCTGGTTCACCAATGAGAACGGGATTATTTTTGGTTCTACGCTGTAAAACCTGAATAGTTCGTCTAATTTCCTCATCTCTGCCAATCACAGGGTCAAGTTTCCCTGACTCTGCCCTTGCAGTTAAATCAATAGTGTATTTAGATAATGCTTGCCTATTATCTTCAGCATTTGCATCATTAACATTTTCTCCACCTCTGACCATGTCAATTGCTTGTATTAATTTCTTAGTATCTAAGCCTGATTGCACTAATAATTTAACCATAGGGTCATTATTTTCAACTAAAGCTAATAAATAGATTTCTGACGAAATGAAGTTATCTTGACGCTTTTGGGCTAACTTATCGCATTGATTAAATAGTCTGATTAATTGATTAGATGGTTGTATGTCTGTATGGCCAGTAATTTGAGGAATTTTCTCTAATTGCTCCACTAATAACTGATTAAAATGACTGAAATTAACACCTGATTGTGCTAAAATAGGTCTTACGCTACTATTATCTTGTAGCAGCATTGCGGCAAGCACATGAATGGGCTCAATGTAGTTATGATCTCTTCCAAGCGCCATTGACTGCGCATCTGCGATTGCTTGTTGAAATTGATTGGTTAATTTATCTATTCTCATATTAAAATCCTTAATCTTGTGTTGGTGCTATTTAATTTTAGCAATCAAATTGGAAAAACTTGAATAATCTTTTAGATAGCTGTAGATGTTGATCATTTTCCTCACTTAGGAATAAACCAAATCTAGCAAAATTCGAGTTGCGATTTATTCGTATACAATTATTAGATATGGGAACTATCCTCACTTTTCAAGTTAGGTGGTTACAATTTACACAATCTTACGTACTAACTTTTTCAAATCATATACAGTGAGCTAATTTGAATTTTACATAACACAATCAAACAATAGTTAGAATGAAGATAAAGTCTAGTAAGCTGTTATAATCCAACCTAGCTGTTATCTTCTAAAATATAAGAGCGCTTGATGTTCTTTTTTACTTAAATGACTTCTTTATATCAATTGAACTATCTTAAACTATAAACTATGCAAAACTCTGATGGCAGAATTGGGCGAAGAAAAAATAGCCCCAAAAAACCGGCACTCTCTTTATTATCTCGTATAAAGTTACTTTTTCCTAAGAGAGACACTATCATAACTGAAACGGATGAGAATAAGCCTGCATCTGAACATACCGAAACAAATTCAAATGAGTATGATGCTGAAACTTTTAATAGCGATGATAATCCTGAAGAAAACAAACCGTCTTTAATTAAACGGCTTAGCAAACGACTTATGTGGTTTAGCTTAAAAGCTGGTTTCGCATTTGGATCATTATTTGCTCTGTACGGTGTCTATCTTGATGCCGTTATTCAAGACAAGCTTGATGGTCCTGTTTGGCAATTACCTGTCGCTGTTTATAGTAGAACGATTGACCTAGAACCGGGTGCGAGATATAGCTCCAAACAAATGATCCAATTACTTCAAAGTATGCAATATCGACAAGTCACTAAAGTGATTCGTTCAGGAGAATTTTCAGTTGATACAAATGGCAATATTGAAGTGTGGCGACGTGAGTTTATTTTTCCCACTGGGTTTTCTAATGTACAAAAAGCAATTGTTAGCTTTAACAACAATCAAATCGCACGAATTATTAATTTAGAAACAGGCAAGCCATTTGCTACACTATCTATCGATCCAAGGCTGATTACTTTATTACAATCACCGAATGGTGAACAACGTTTATTTGTTGAAAGAAGTCGTTTTCCTGATACTCTAATAGATATTTTATTAGCAGTTGAAGATCGTAATTTTTATAACCATGAAGGAGTGAGTTTATACTCTATTGGACGTGCAATTGTTGCTAATGCAATCGCAAAAGATACTGTTCAAGGGGCAAGTACTCTGACACAGCAAACTGTCAAAAATATCTTTTTATCGAATGAACGCACCTATACTAGAAAATTTAATGAAGCTTATATGGCTATTTTATTAGATGGTAGGTACAGCAAAGATAGAATATTAGAGCTCTATCTTAATGAAGTTTATTTTGGCCAAGTAGGTGATGAAGAAATTAGGGGATTTCCACTTGCTAGCCTCTACTACTTTGGACGTAATATCGATGAATTAAGTGTTGATCAGCAAGCTATGCTAGTAGGTATGGTCAAAGGTGCGGGGATCTATAACCCATGGAATAAGCCTGCTAACACAATCGAAAGGCGCAATGTTGTTCTAAAAGTTATGCAAAATTTAGGCTACTTAGATCAAAATGCATATGATATGTATAGTGCAAGGCCGCTAGATGTTCGGCCGCGTGGTGGAGTTATTACACCTCAACCTGCTTTTATGGAGTTAGTTAAACAAGATTTAGGGCTAAACTTAGATGAAAAAAGTTTGAAATTACTCTCAGGCGCAAAAATCTTCACAACTCTTGATCCTCTGACTCAAGATGCAGCTGAAAGTGCACTGCAAAAAACGGTCCCTGAATTAAGAGAAAAAACAAAATTAGACGATATTGAGGCTGCAAGTGTTGTTGTAGATAGATTCAGTGGTGAAGTTAGGGCTATGGTAGGGGGAAGCAATACTCAATTCCCTGGTTTTAACCGAGCATTAAAAGCAAGACGTTCTATTGGCTCTTTAGCTAAACCCCCAGTATACCTAACTGCATTATCACAACCAGATAGATTTAGACTCAATACACATTTAAATGATGCGCCCTACACATTAAAGCTCTCAAATGGACAAACTTGGAGTCCTAATAACTATGACCGTAAATTTAGAGGATCGGTGTTATTAGTTGATGCATTAGCTAAATCTTTAAACATACCAACTGTTAAGTTAGGTATGGAAGTTGGTCTCGAAGAAGTTATCACCCAACTACAATTTATGGGAATTCCAGATAAACAGCTTTCTAAGGTACCTGCAATACTTTTAGGAGCATTGAATTTAACCCCTATTCAAACAGCTCAAATGTATCAAACCATAGCGAGTGGTGGGCAAAGGGCTCAATTAACTTCCGTACTCTATGTATTGGATAATGATAATCAACTTCTTTTTAAAAAATTACCACAAGCAACCCCTGCACTATTACCAGAGGCAGCTTACTTAACGCTATTTGGAATGCAACAAGTTGTACAACAAGGTACAGGTAGGGCATTACTAAAAGATTTTAGTCAATATAATCTGGCAGGTAAAACAGGGACAACCAACGATCTGATAGACAGCTGGTATGTTGGAATCGATGGAAAAGAAGTCGCCATATTTTGGGTGGGGAGAGATAATAATAAATCTAGCAAACTTACAGGCTCAACTGGTGCGCTAAAAGTATACGAAAGTTACTTAGCACACCAAACACCTCTACCCTTGAATCTTGTTCGCCCTAGCTCTATAGCTGAAATGAATATCGACAGCGCGGGAAATTTTTCATGCACTCGGAGTGCAAGGGTCATCCCTGTTTGGACTAACCAGCCTAATATTTTATGCCAGCAGGGAGGTTCATCACCTTATGGGGCTTATCAAAATAATGATTACAACACAAATGACCATCAGTTTAATCAACCAGAGCCTACTACGCAGCCAGTGGTAGATGAAAACGGCAATTTAATCATCAAAGAAAATCAAATTAATACCCCATCGCCTAATAGCCATCTATGGCGATAATCTGAATCAATTAATCCACCTCATTTCTCCCTATGCATAAATAGATAGGGAGAAAATGCCCCCTCACACTTCACAACAAATACAATAATTAACAAATAGTTATTTAACAATAATAAAAAATAACTTAGATATCAGGCTATACGATTTGACATCCTCCCCCCCGCTAAAGCAAGGGGAGGATGCCAATCCCCATATTAATTAACATATGCTTACCAATTTAAAATAACATTTTAAAATCATTAGCCTATCGGATAACCCTTCATATAAATTTATTTAATATCAATACATTTAAATAAATTTAAATCACTAAGATATATACACTTTTACGATTTTTATACTATTTATAGTATAATCAAAAATGTAGAAATTAATTAACACCACTATCTGATATTAATGACTTCCTAATCTAGAATACTATCTATTCTTGTTAGCATAATTATTTTTCAATTTTAAGGAATTAGCACATGAAATTAGGTTATCTATTAGCATTTACTCCGTTTATACTTCTTGGCTGTGGTGAACCACAACCCTCTGATAAGATATTGGAAGAAGCGTTTTCTAAGCAGTATGAACATTTAGAGCTTAAATCAGTAGATTTAAAAAAAACTGAGCAACAAGGTGATTTTATCTTATATGCTGCAGAAGGTAAGTTTGTTACCACTAAAAATTTATATGAAAATTTGGATGGTATTACTTTTGGCAATGGTCCAAAATTTTATCGATTAGTACAAAAATCGGGTGAAACATTTGACTTTACATCATCAGTGATTGCATCTGGCAATGACAAAGCTGGTTGGAATGCAGGCTTTCAAAAGCTAAATAGCAAATTGCCTAAATTTAATATTGATGAAAGTAAATTAGATTTAGCTGATCCTAAAGTGCTCGTTGTTAATGCAGAGGATTTTCAAAATAAAATGAATAATATTGAGAATATCATCAACGATTATCAAAAAAATATCGCACTGAAAAAAGAAGCAAGCACTCAATTAGAAAGTGAAATTAATACACTTAATGAAAAAAGAGATAATTACTGGACAACACTTGAAATCGACGGAAAAACATTTACATCAAGATATGATGCTAAAGACTATTTTAATTCAGAGATCAGTGCCTATAGATCAAGTGATGCAAGACCTCACACTCGAATTTCTGAATATGATAAAGAATTCTATGATGAAAAGAAAAAAGAACTATATAAAAAATATAACAATTATGACTCTGATGAATATAAAGCGTTAAAAGACGTAAGAGAAAAGAAATTTGAAGAGTACAAAAAAGCTTATGATGATGAAATTGCAAGGCTAGAAAATATAGCTGCACAAGCATTTAAACCTTATGAAGATGGGTATGAAGCTTTAAGTACTCAAATCAACGAATTAGAATCTCAAAAAAGAACATTAAATTCTGATATCAGATCACTAGAATCAGATGTAGAAGAATTCGTTAAAGCAAAACAGCGCGCTATAAAAGATGGATATATAAAATCATAAAAAACAGTAAATAGGCACTACATATGAAATGCCACCTCTGTAACTAATTCTAAGTATTTACGATTTTTATTTTAAGGTGGTCAGTAAAACTGGCCACTAAATCCTATCATTTTTAGTGAGATCACTTACCACCAACTTAAAATCAGAATTAAACATTACATTTCAAATACTTATGATGCAATTAATATTTACTGAAATATGACAATTGCTCATGAACACCCCATAATTTTACTTTAACAATTACAAGGTTAATGCAGACGTTTAATTTAATTGGATTAACAATGACATATCTGCTTATTGGGATATAGCTAAAAATTTATCTCAGTAATTGCAATACAAGCTCGGGGCTTTGATTCGCTTGACTTAAAACAGACATTCCTGCTTGTTGAAGAATTTGATTACGGCTCATATTAGATACCTCCAATGCATAATCTGCATCTTCAATCCGGCTTCTAGCTGCCTCTAAATTGATTTTAGAGGTAGATATATTTTGCATGGTCGATTCTAAACGATTCATAACCGCACCTAATTCGCCACGAAAGTCATCGATTTGCGTCATGGCCTTATCCAAACTTTCTAGTGGCATCATTGTTTTTGCACTTGTGGAAACTAGACTTCCAGAAAATATGGCATCATCTATATCAATATATAGTTCGTTATAGTTTCCCGTTAGATATAACGCGCCTAAATTAATAAGTAAGGTATAATCTGGGCCGCTGTTTCGACCAAATTGTTCGATTCCAGCCAATCTATCAGTAATATCCCAATAAACATTTTATCCTACAAAAAATCCAAGTGCTGATGCGGGAGCCCTTGCCAAAAAATTCAAATAAAATCTATCGTCTATCTGTTTTACACCTACACCAGGGGAAAGTCTCATCATTTCATAAGTGATTTCATCTGATATAGCGAATCCTGGCGAACCTGCTGGAACTGAAAAATTATGGCTTAATCTGATAGGTTCAACTAATGAATTGACTTGAAACGTTTGTAAATTTGGAAAGAGTGACAATAATTCACTTTTTGTGAAATATTGATTTGATACGTCATCTTGAATGATATTCATCCCATTATTTGGGGCATTGGAAGTCAGATCTGAAGAGAGTTGCCCCTGTACAATAGAGTGAATGTCAAATGGATCAATGCTAAACTCTCCATTACCTTGGTAATCTCGTTTGTCTATTTTTGCCAATAATACTGTTTCTGGAGATGCATCAGTTGGCACCCTTAGTGCTTTTAACTTAGCTTCATTTTCTGGCTGAACCGGTTGGCTAATGTTAATTTTCATATAGAAATTCCCATCACTCCCTCGATAAAGCTTCTTATCAGATCCGATTGCATCTGTGGTTAGGCCATAATTTTGCGTAAAAGTGCTCAGCGCAGTCTGAGTACTAGAGTCACTGACTTTTAACTGATTAGGCAACAAACCACTTTGATTCGTTAGTTCGTCAGCTTGCTCTTGGGTAATTAACTCAAATCCATCTAAGCCATTAACATTGAAATAATGTATTCCGAGCTCTTCAGTACGCATGGCTCTAGTCTTAATCGATACAGTCTCGTTATCATTCACACCGGTTTGCAAGGTTAAATTACCATTGCTATTGAGCACTGTTTTACCATTAAATTGTGTTTGCTCGGCAATTCTATCAATCTCATCTAAACGCATACGTATTTCAGCTTGAATAGTATTAAGATCCTCTTGGCTGTTACTACCATTTTTCGCTTGGACTGTTAATTCTCGAATCCTGTGGAGATTATTATTTGATTCAGATAATGCCCCTTCAGTTGTTTGAGCAATAGAAATACCATCTGATACATTACGCTTTGCTTGGGCAAAACCACGAATATTCGTCGTCAACCGATTGGCAATCCCTTGACCAGCCGCATCATCTTTTGCACTATTTATCCGTAAACCTGATGCAAGCCTTTCAATAGCGGAGGCGAGTCCTCTTTTTGAAATAAATAAATTATTATTTGCAACGATAGATAAAAGGTTAGTATTGATAACAGCCATTTTTATTCCTTAAGGACTAGGCTAATTCAATGAGAAAAAGCCATATACAAGCTAAAATTACGAAACATTTAGCAACATCTGGGAATATTTTTCAGAATTATAACTTACTTCTCATTTTTTGATGACTTTATTTCTTACCATTAGTGCAATTATTTCAGATGCGCTCGATTAGTAAGATATCAAAGAATTTGATGACGAAAAGCTAGAATGAGTCAGACAATTTCGTGAATTTAAAAATGGGATCCCTGTCAATGATACGATTACTAGAGTGATTAAGTTAATAAAATCTAATGAGTTTAATCAATGCTTTATCGATAGGGTAAACACTGTTAGAAAATAAAATAATTAGCATCAAATTGCTATTGATTTCAAAAAATTAACTTATTCATTTAAAGATAAAACCGAGGATGCATTGCATAGTATAACAGCTTGGAATTCAACATTAGGCTTAGTTGTTGTATAAATGAAATCAGCGGGTAAGAAAAATGATAATGAATCCACATTAAAAATGCTTGATGTTTTGGTTATAAAAAGGACTGACATCACAGTCTATGCAATGAATACTCAGAAAAAATAGTTTAAAAAAACAATTACAAACAATGTCGATTATACTATGTGCGTTAAGAATAATCATAAGAAACTAAAAGAACAGGGGTAAACGAATACTTTTTTGCACTAATTTTTCCCCAAAGATGACTTCAGCTCTAAATTTGTCAGCCCTACCGCAACATTTTATTTTAGACTCCATCCTCAGTCACATAATAGATTTGACTAAGTATCGAGCTTTTCGTTATTATGCAAACTTACCAATCTACCATACCGAAGCAGGTTCAATTGCATTATGTGCCATCTACCTCCTATGACTTCCTTCGAACCCAACCGTCAGAAAGTATAGCCATTGTCATTCGGATTAACTTAGCCTTTGTCAGAGTGTTTCCACTTTCTTTCAAGTGGATGGGTTTGCCAGCTTTGCTGGGCAAACAAAACAAAAAAAAGCGCTTTATTAAAGAATAAAGCGCTTTTTTATTTAGAATTCTTATGAAAGAAAATTTAGTTTAATTCATGACTAGAAATCGTAACGTAGACCAATCGTACCTTTTACGTCATTGTATTCATTTTTACCATGCTGAGTATTAATTTCAGCATAAGTTGATAGATATTTAAGTGTACTCATATTAAAACCTAATTTAATATCGAGTAAATCAGAAGGTTTATCTGATGCATATCTGTTATCATCAAAATTCACTACTGCTTTAACATCATCATGAATCCAATTTATACCAGTATAACCTGTAATCTCAATATCTTTATTAATCAATGTTTGATAACGCACTTCTGCCCCTAACCGCGTTACCAATCCATCAACAGTAGGATGGGTAATTTGAGTGCCATTAGTTTCCGTAATGTTATCTGCATTATGCTTTTTATAGATTAATTGAGCTTGAGGTATCACATCTACATACTGATTAGAATGGCTATATACATTAACTGGAGTACCAATCTCTATTGAAGCACCTAAGGCATTCGCATCATATTTTTGTGTTTCATTTAAATCCCCTGCTTTAACTTCATTATGAAGCCATGCATACTGTAATGAACCATCTATATATGATGGATTATGAATAGAGAATATATTTGTTAAATAAGTCCCATAGACACCCATACGGTAATTATCTTGGCTTGAATTAGCACTAAAGTCTGTCACATCACTTATATTACTTGAGTGCCCTGAACTTATAGCACTGTAAATTCCAGAAACAAAATTAGCATCATTATAATCAATTTTAATCAGATTACCCCCAATTTCAACATCAGTACTGTATAGCCTTTGTTTTATGCTATTTGCAGCACGGCTATCAGTCACAGAACCAGAAATTTTACCCCAGAAAACATTATTTTTATCAGTCTTAACTTGATTAATACGACCACTATAACTGTTCTCTAACGATGCATTAGCCATATCAATATTAGCTAGATAGGCACCAATTTCAGGGCGTATTGCTAGTAAGTTAGATTGTAAATACCAATTCGTCCCTTGTTGTACTAATTGATAATCATAACTGCCTGCTACGACACGATTACCTAAAGCAAATGTACCAGATGAATCACCATTAACCGTAATCAACTCGATGCCATTTTTAGTTTGAGCACCTTTTCCACCATAATTTTGTACAAATACAGTTGTATGACCACTTGTGCTACCCTCAATAGAGAGCCTATCTGTAATTGAATCATCCCCTTCTAGTACCGTGTTAAAAATTAAATCACTTCTAGCGTCATAGTTGCCTAACACATTCAATCGATTACCTGTTTTAGTGCCCGCCAAGGAGACTATATTATAATTATTGAGATTGCCTTCAATAGTTAATACTTGATCTTCAGATTCTATTATTTCAACTGCATTGCCTACTAATAAAATACCATTATTAGTCACATCTCCAGTAATAGTACCAATCCCTCCTGCAAAAGAATTATCACTAATGTCTAATGAATTTATCTTAGCTGTACTATCAGTTAATGCTAACGTTCCGCCCTTAACATTAAATGCACCTAAATCTGTAAAATCATTCGTTACTCTTAAAATACCTGAGCCAAGCTTGTTAATTGATCCTGTTCCAATGATATTTTGAGTAAGCACCTGATCTAGACCAGTTAGATTGATATTAAGCGCGCCCTTATTATTAATATTTGACTGACCGATATTATTTAAATTTGTTATTAAAAGCTCACTGTTTTCATCTATGTTAAATTTACCTGTGAAATTTTCACTATTACCTCCAAGTGTAGCTTGACTAGAAACTAAATTAACCTGACCAGATCCAGAGAATTCATTTTTTACTAACGATGTAGCTTCATTTAGTTCAAGGATACCCATTTCATTAATGAATAAGGAGCCGCTACCTAAATTTGCATCATTATTCAACTTAACAATCGCATCATCCAAAATATTAAGTGAAGCTTCTAATTCATTATTAGCTTGGCTTAATATAAATTCACCAGAATTTATATTAAGCGTTCCACTACCGAATAAAGAGCCTAAAATTGAAGAGGTATCTTCATTACCATTAAAATTAAGCACGCCATTATTAATATTTAAACGACTTGACTCACCTACATCAATTGATGTGACATCTTGAGTTTTACCATTCAAATCAAAAATTGCATTATCTAGCACGATTTTTCCAAGGCTACTGATAGATTGATCTGCGCCTAATTGAATTGTGCCATTGCTTAGTGTTGTACCACCTGTATTATCGTTTTGGCTATTAGATATTACTAAACTTTTACCACCAGCCTTTATATCTACAGAACCTTGACCAGTGATTTTGGCTAAAAATAGATTATAGCTCGCAGAAGATGCATCAATTACTAAATTACTTAGAGATTCGACTTGCGTAAGTAAATAGGTCACATAAAGGCCATTTTGATCTATAGACTCATTGATAGATTTATCTGCAGCAATCCCTATATAATCATACGTTACCTTAATTGTGTTACCATTTTCATCTGCAATTTCCTTAGTAATATTTTCCCTACCTGCACCATCTACGGTTAATGTTAAAATTTGACCTGGTGTAGACACGGTATCTGACTTAACCACCAAAAAACCTGTGGAGGGATCAAATCTATTTTGATCTAATAGATTTTTTTGCACATCAATCGCTTCTGGCTCCGATAACTCGGCTCCAACAAGATTGACACTACCTTGCTGGTTTGTATTATCAACACTTAAATTAGACACTGTCAAAATATTAGGATTAATTGGATCTTTCATGACTATATTTAGTAATCCACCTGCTATATCAAAATCATTTATTTCATAATCACCACCAACATTGACACTACTACCTTGCCCAATTGAAAGTGTTCCTTCATTGACCCCTTCTCGATTGTTTAATTCATCTAAATCAAATGCTGTATTGATTAATGATAAAGTACCCTTGAATTTTTCAGCATTTTGCTCATTGCTAAAGCTTAACTGATGATTATTCGAATCAATATTAATAAGACCAGTACCTGCAAAAGAATTTGATAAGCTAATATCATTATCAGCGGTAAAATTGAGTGTACCTTGTACATGATAATTTGCATTACCAAATGTAGTATTAAGGTTTAAAGATGCATCTGAATTGACATCGAATATTCCACTAAATTCATTATATTCTGACAAAGAGATATCTTTTCCATTGATATGAACAGTACCGTCACCGCTAAGTATGTTGCCTAGCTCCTTAGAATCAAAATCAAGAGACAAAGCACCGTTAACTAGAATTGATCCTGTTCCTGCACCAGTTGATGATGTCAAGACCAATTTACCTTCGCTTACTTCTGTGCCACCACTATAAGTATTATTACCGTTGAATATCGTCGTTACATCTGAGCTCAACAACACATTTCCTGTTCCAGAAATAATTTGATTAAATTCATAATCAGTATCTTTTGCAAATTCAAGTTGTCCATTATTAATTACATTAGACGCCAGACTACCATTTTCAGATAAAGTAATTGAACCTGAATTGATTATTGTGTCACCAGTATAACTTTGATTATTTGTTATAAATAGAGAACCATCTGAATCTTTTGTTAATGAACCTTCCCCTGTAATATTCGCTTGATAAATTGTATCTAAGTTGCTGTTGAAAATAACCATGCCGTTATTAAGTATATTGCCAACATAACTAGACATGGAATTTCCATTACCAATTTGAAGTCTGCTATCACTATTTACGGTTGTTTTACCTTTAAATTGATTATCACCAGCTAAGATTACATGTCCATCACTGATTATCAGACTGCCATTATTACTACTCGTTAAGGAACCAGTAAAGTTACCTTCATTTAGAGTTAAGCTACCGTTATTAATATTAAAGTGGCCCGTTCCAGTCAGATTTAAAAGTGATAATGTTGCATTTAACATATCAACAGTTGCATTATCAGCAATCGATAATTCACTTGTATTACCTAATGCATTATCAGCACCTATATTCAGAGTACCTTGAGTAACAACCGTTTTACCTTCATACTTATTGTTTTCATTTGTGATAGTAATAGATTGGCCATCTTTTGCTTGAATTTCAATTCCACCTATTCCAGATATGAGGGTATCAATGCTATTACTGATGCTATTTTGATTATTAAAAACTATATTAGCTTTAGATATCAATTCTTTAAGCATAACATCCACATAAATACCTGCACCTTTAGAACCATTATTAGAACTAACAGCAGCGTAGTCATAAATGGTATCAACTAAATTACCAAATCCATCATTGACATCATTTATTTGAATTCCGTTTAGCTGGTCATCACCATTAATGGCTAATTTTAATTGTTTGTCCCCATTAGAAACAGATTGTGCACTAATCAATTGAATTGCGTTACCTGATACAGTGCTGTCACTATCTAGAAAATTAGTCGAAGTCCCATCAGCATAATCGGCAGGAGGTACTAAATTGATCAACCCAGCCACATCTAAAGTAGAATTGTTTAAACTATCTATATCAAGATGATTAACAGTTAATAATGCAGAGTCAGTAGGCCCATTTAATTTGAAATTAAGACTCCCCCCTGCTAAGCTAAGATCACCTATAGTAGTATTTTTATTAATATTTGCCACAGCGTCTTTATGCAAACTAAGTTCAGCGTTTTTTAATGCCATAGCATTATTATCATCTAATGTAATCGTACTTCTATTTAATTCAACTTTACCTGCAAATTGGTTGGCACTAGCTTGTGCAAAATTAAAAGAAGTAGCATCATATATTGCGAGTGTTCCATTACCTGATAGGGAGTTATCAAATGTGTTTAAACCTAATAGAGATAACCGCCCATTATTTAGGATAGAACCGGATCCAAATGCATTAACCAAGGAAGTAGTTGCTTCACCTGACTGTGAGATTCCCCAATCACCTGTAAAATTCTCATTGCTACTAACTATATTAATTTTACCTTTAATATTGACATTGCCAGAACCTCCAATTGTATTTTTTAATTCTTGAGAGGTTATATCTTGATTTGCAATTGTTAAGTACGAATTGTCAAGATTGAAAATTGTATCAGTTGCAGCATGTAAATCATTTAATATAAGGTGTGAGTTAATGATATTAGCGGTTTTAAACCCTTCCCATTTATTTGCTAACCCTAAATTAAAAGACTCCCCGCTTATACCAGCATACATTGATAAATTAAGGATGTTATTCCCAGACCCACCAAGTAACTGTCCAACAGAATTGCTAGATGTCAACCCAGTTAAATTAAAAATATCATTACCAGAACCTGATTTAATCGCATTAATCGCTTTTGCCGAACCGAACAAATTAACGATATTATCACCATTACCCAAGTCAAAAATTAAGTCACTTGTAGCATTATCTTGGATATTAAGCACATCAATGCCTTCACTTCCGATATAACTACCGGTTGTTTGGGAACCTGCATCTATATTAAAAACATTTTCCCCTTGGTTTAGAGAGATAGCTCCGTTAAATTGAGTTTTTTCCCCAAAGTTCAATATTGTATTGCCTCTCGTTCCTGTAATATTACCCACTAGAGATGAACTTAAATTAAACTCCGTATCGCCTTGGTTTTCAATGCGAATATTACCTTCCAAATCACTTATTTGATTAACCTTCTTTGCAGTCGTACCACTGATTAAAAGTGCATTTTTACCTATCCCGTTGAACTGATAATTTTCATTAAGAGTTAAAACAGATGAGCCCTCTCCATCTTGGAATTTCAAACCAAAACCTGTAGCATTCTCATCCATATTGACTGCTATAACTTTGTTAAAATCCCATCCACCATTTAAAATAATTCCGTTTGCTTCATCTGCTACATTCAAAGCGAGATTATCAATAGTCCAGGTAGCAAAATTTCCAGCAGACGCTAATAGTCCATTAGCTTTTTCAGTGGCATTTATCACTAAATTTTTTAAATTAAGGTTAGCTAGGTTACTTAATCCTGTAGATTGATTTCTTGCATTAATCATACTATCGGTGATGGAAATGCTACCTTGGTTGTTTGATGTAATACCGCTACCTACACTATTATTTAAATTCAAAAGTAGATTAGTTATCTCAGTTACGCCTTTATTAAGGATAGATATACCTGTAGAACCCTGCTCATCTAAATTAATATTCCCACCTGATATTTCTGCGTTTAAATTTCCAGATACTACAATACCAGTCCCAGCATTAGCATTAATATCACTGTCGGTTAAATCTAAAATTAAATTGGTTGCATTATCGGTATCTGCAGTCAAGCTAATTCCATTAATACTACTATTAATCGTTCCTTTATTAGTAATCTCGTAAGAGCCTGTACCACTTGTAGTTGAGAATAAAATTCCATTTTGGGCATTTATAGATCCATTCTTATCATTCAACAGAACTAAATTACCACTGCCATTCATGGTCGTAACAATTCCATTTGCATTGGTTGCATTCAATGCTGCGTCACTTCGGATGTATACATCACCTTTTACATTAGAGTTTTTAACTGTTTTGATTCCAGCACTATTTGTGCCTGTATAAGCCAGTTTAGAACCTGTTCCAATATTAAATATAACATCACCATTGGTTTTAGCTCCATTACCTATACCACCAGTATTATCACCTCCAAGGTTACTGATGCTATCCCCGTTAAGCGCACCTTCATTATAATTAGCTAGATCCAGTAATACGCCTTGACTAAATCCCGTATCTTTATTGTATGACCCCAATACTAAACCATTATTCGAATTACCAAATGTATTAGTTGAGGTATGTAATTTAAATTTCGCACCATCATGCATAACGTATTTATAGGCGTTATTATTGTTAGCTGCCCCGAGGGTAAAAATGGTTACTTTGGCAGATAAGTCCGCAGTGCTTTCAAAAGTCATTAGATTATATTCATTGATCACATTCGACCAAAAAATAGTATTATAAGTCCCAGGCGAACCATCTGTAAAAATATCAAACTTACCTTTAAAACGAAGGGGGCCACCCTGAACAATTTGATGTCCTGTACGATAGGTAAATTTATCCATCTCTTTGATGTCACCAAAAATAACTTCCGCTTTTTGATTCCCTTGACTTGAATCACCTAAAACACCCATTACTGCGTACATGCTATCGCTAAATTTATTTATTTTATCAAATTGGATATCGATAGCTGTATTTTTATTCACTCTAACAACGGCTTCATCAGACGCGACCGATGATTGTAATAGATTAAAATTCTCAAAGGTAAATAGTCCTTTATTATTATCCCAATCCGCTGGTGTAGCTGTATTAAAATTAAAATCATACAAACCTACATTCAAGCTAAAGCCATTACCATCAATTACGATATTTTTCCTATTTGATTCAACCATTTTTACAATGACGTCACTAGTTAACTTAATGTCATTAGCAAAGACAATACGTGTTACTTGACTGGTTGTACTATTTAACACACTATTTAAGCCAGCTGTATCAGTGACTACTTGACAGTTCGTAGTAATTAAGCACTCCTCAGCCGTCACTGCAAAAGCATTTGGAATGGTTAAAAAACTCAATCCAATTAAAGCAGAGCCTAGGGATTTTGTCAGATGTGTCGTGATGGGGTTAGTTGGTTTATTTATTAAATCATTAGGCACGAGTTCGCCTTTGACTAAAATAGCCAATAAAGAAAGTTTCATTTTGTTTCCTTGGTATTGTTAAATAATGCGTAAAATTTAAATTGAATTTCAGAATGTTATTTAATGTTTATATGTTTTATTAAAAACAACAATTTTACTTTTAATATTACTCAAATTCAAGCTTAAAGCTTCTCTTAGCGCTTAAAACAATCAAAAGTACGTTAAGTTTATGTAAATGCCGTTTCGACTAGTGTGTTGTACGACTGTTTTACAAAATTAAACGACATCAAGTCAGTGTTATCTGCATCCTGTCTCATACTAGAGTGACTCTCTAAATACATCATGAAAACATACCTAAGGAGATGCTTGATTTATCCTGTAAGTTTACACAAAACTGATAATTAAAACGCTTGCGTGGATGTCCATAACTGAGCCAGAAGACATTCAACTTTTATGTCTTAGCGCAACTATGCTAATATCTCTTTCAACTAGATTATTACCAATTTGCCAATCCCTATTATCAGTGTTACCGATTTAATATAGCCACTGATTGAAGATGTATTTAATTGTCTTGATAAAGCGTTCAATAAGCCTCCTCATTAAACGCTTTATCATTTAGGTATGATTTGAACTTTTTAAAATTAGGTCGTGCGCCTCTTTGTCATGTTTCATATCTTTTTGCAAAGGTCGATTCGGTAAATTATTTTATATTTTAAAAAGTTGGTCTATCATTTCGATTGCTTTTTAGGCTTCAATATTATGTCTCCCTTTAATTTTGACCACATAATGAAGCTTGCCGCATGCATGAGTAAAACAACCTAAGGACTTAATACCGTCTAGTATCAAACAATTCGAGATTCTCCCACGTGCTTGAATCAGTTACGCTCTTTTTAGCTCAAATGCTGATTATGCTTCAAGTAGCGAAACTACTGGATATTTCAGATAAAGAAGCGCATAGAAAGATTGAATACCATGCTCACAAAGCAAAAGCCCCAGAAACTTATAAAAATATTAAAATAATTTATATAATCAATGAATTACAGATAAGACCTGTGCATACTTGTAGCTATTTGAGCTCAGCTTATTTTTGCAGATGACAATCAATCCATTCCAAATACACAAATCAGTCTTGACGCGTTTCACAGTGTGACATTAGTCCCAAAAGCCTTAGAGCAGATTAAAAAAGGTGAGCTTAGCCCTAACGCACGCAATTAAAAGTATAAATTAACTGAAAAAGACGAATTAAATTAGAACCGCTTGAAGAGCAAGTGCTTACCCTTAGAAAGTATTTTGATGGGATTGTAAGGGGATTACTTGATAACAGTAGCAACGCTTATGTAGAAGCGATTAATGGGCCACTGCAGCAAGTAAAAAGAACAACCAAGGGATATAGAAATACAACAACGTTATGACAATTGCATATTTACGCATGGGTAAATTTAAGCAATTACCCAAAAAGTCCATATTTCTACCGGCTTGACTTCACTCAATATTATCTGAAACCAAAAGCATGCACATAGAAACACACACTATAACATTGACACCGTCCTCGCTAAAGCAAGGGGGTTCCTACTGCGCACCTTCAATTACATAAATATAAACTCTTAGCTTGTCGAGTTGAATCATTACTGGGTAGGGGGGTTATTATCTAATTTAGTTTGTTCTGGTTCTGGATGACGAGTATATTCACCTTCAAACGTATTTTCATCTGCATATCGATGATAGACTGGATTCACTTTAATTTTTCTCGCATAAAATCGGTAAACAAGTCTCTGAACAATCGGAATGAGCAGAAGTAGTCCGATAGCATCGGTAATAAAACCGGGTATAAGCAACATAAAACCGGCAACTAATAACGTAAATCCCTTTATCAAACCAAATAAAGCATCATTTTGTGGTACTTGCTTCATTTGTAAAAACAACATATGTTGCAAGCCTTGCTTTTTTACTAATGAAATTCCAATGATTGTTGATAGAAATCCAAGAATAATGGTCATTAACACACCAATTTGATTGGCAATGATAACAAAAAGTGAAAACTCTAAATATATCAATAACAAAACCACTAGAAGTATAATAAATTTCATATAATTGGGAGTTTCCAGTAAGGACATAATGTATCAATATCTTTTCTATACCCTAATCGTCAGACTACTTGTTACGAACAATTAGGCACCTAAAATTTAAGTGACTTACATCTAAAATGCACAAAGCTTTGATTATACCTAATGATCTATCACGCTTAATATGAGTGCCGAACCAATCTCATTTAATATGTAAGCCCTTTGAATATAAAAGTTTATGTCCTGTTATGAAACTTGAACAGGTATTGCTTTAGCTGTTCTTCTTAAGACATTATTATCATCAAAATAGCCGACTTTAGGTTTATGTACTCTTGCCTCTGCATCACTCATTTGCACATACGAGCAAATAATTAACCGGTGCCCTTCTTCTACTAATCTAGCTGCTGCACCATTAACAGAAATAATTTTTGAGCCTCTTTCGGCCGCTATAGCATAAGTCGAAAATCGTTGCCCATTATCGACATTATAAATATCAATTGCTTCGTACTCTAAAATACCCGCTGCATCCATAAAATCGAGATCAATCGCGCAAGAACCTTCATAATGCAAATCAGCCTGTGTCACTCGAACGCGATGTAACTTTCCTTGTAAAACGGTGCGAATCATAAAAACCTCTACATAATTTATTAAATTTAAAAAAGAGTCACTATTTTAACTTAATTGTTTAAAAAATCGAAAACATTATCTTATCATTTGATATGCAAATCGTAAGCGACTAGCTATCTTACTGGTAATTCTACAATCATATTATCGATTAGTCGTGCCCTACCTAAAGTCGCAGCCATTAATATCACTGCATGTGTACTTGTTATAGTTAATTCTCCTAAGGTGTCTGCATCACAAATAAAAAGCTCATCTGGGATAAATCCATGCTGTTCTAAAGCAAATTGTGCTGTACTTAACAGCGTGGGGATATATAGCTCACCTTCTTTCATGTTACTCGAGATTTGATTCATTACCTCTGCTAATTTGGGCGCTGTTTCTCGCTCTAAGTCAGTTAATAACCCATTACGTGAACTTAAGGCTAAGCCATCTTCTGCCCGGATAGTCGGTAAACTTAATATATTCACATTAAACGACAGATCTCTCACCATTTTTTTTATGATAGCTAACTGCTGAAAATCTTTTTCACCAAAACACGCATAATCTGGATTGATAATATTAAATAATTTACCAACTACTGTCGTAACACCTCTAAAATGACCAGGACGATTTGCACCTTCTAGCATATCTGATAATCCTGGCACTTCAATAAAAGTCTGCTCTTCTAATTCCTCATATGGGTACATATGGGACTCAGAGGGTGCAAATATCAGATCAACCCCACCTACTTTAGCGATTGTTTCACAATCCATTTGCACAGTTCTTGGATAATTTGCAAAATCATCAGGATTATTAAACTGCAAAGGATTAACAAATATTGACACCACCACAAAATCAGCATGCTGCTTTGCTAATGTAATCAGAGCTAAATGACCAGCATGCAAATTACCCATTGTAGGGACTAGTGCTATAGACTTACCAGCTATTTTAGCTTGGTTTATCAAGTCTCTTGCTATAGGGATAAGCTCTACAATTTTCATTGTTATTCCATTACCTTTAATTAAATGAGTGTTCTACAGCAGGGTAAGTTTGATTTTCAACTTCTTCAATATAAGTTTTAATCGCAGTGCGAATATCCCCTGTTTGGGCTAAGAAATTTTTCGCAAATTTAGGAACTTTACCAGCTGTAATACCAAGTGCATCATGCATGACTAAAATTTGTCCATCTGTATGAGGTCCTGCACCTATTCCTATGACAGGAATAGCGACATGGTTAGTAATCTGTTTAGCCAAGTCAGTAGGTACGCACTCTAAAACTAGCAGTTGAGCTCCAGCATTTTGAAGTTCAATCGCATCAGATAATAGTTGCTTTGCAACCGCATCTTCTCTGCCTTGAACTTTATATCCTCCTAGCACATTTACTGATTGTGGCGTTAACCCTAGATGAGCACAAACAGGAACAGAACGTTGCGTTAACCCCTGAACGGTTTCAGTTAACCAACTCCCCCCTTCAAGCTTGACCATATTTGCACCTGCTTGCATTAACTTAGCCGCATTTTGATACGCATCAATAGGTGTCGCATAACTCATAAAAGGCATATCAGATAATAAGAAACAGTTAGGCGCCCCCATTTTAACGCAGCGGGTATGATAGGCAATATCGTCAATTTTGACAGGTAACGTGGAGCTTAATCCTTGTAATGTCATGCCTAATGAATCCCCAACCAGTAATACTTCAATACCAGCATCTACAAATAGTTTAGCAAAACTCGCATCATAAGCAGTTAAGGTTGCAAATTTTTTCTGTTCGTTTTTATACTTAATCAAATCTGTAATAGTAATTGTTTTCATACATAGCCTATTAAAGTAAAGTGAGCATAATTGCCCATTTGTCCTCTTAAAATATCTATTTCAGTTATGATCTAAAGATTTAACGTCATATACTTAAAGCCTTTGCAATAAGTCATTAAAGAGAATCATATATGAAGATAATTATACAGAATTTCACTTATGCCTCAATCAATTCATTTCAATTCCTTGATTTAAGCCTTCAAATGAGTATAAATATTATCCGGTGTACTGTGAAACCTTGTCCTTAACGGTGGGTAAGATGTCAAAGCGGGGATCTAAAATATTTAGGGTTTTGATAATTCATGGGGTTTAATAAAAATTTGGTTTTTATTAAACCAAAGCATCCTATCGTTGATTGATGATAGGATGCTTTGCTTACATAACCATGTATAAGTAGATGGATAAACTTAATTTAGTTAGCCAAAGCTTCTAGCGCGGGTTGATCTATTATTTCAATAAATTTGCCCTTCACTAATAATAATTCATTAGTTTGTAATCTGCCAAATAATCGACTAACCGTTTCGACAGTCAATCCAAGGTAGTTTGCAATTTCTCCCCGTGTCATACTTAGACGGAACTCTTTTGATGATAAGCCTCTATCTGAAAAGCGCTTAGATAAATTTAAAATAAATGCAGCTAGGCGCTGCTCTGCATTTTTCTGAGACAATAGCAACAAAACATCCTGATCACTTTTAATTTCACAGCTCATTAAGCGCATGATTTGTTGGCGGAGTTTTGGCATTTTACCAGACAATTCATCCAATACATCATAAGGGATTTCACATACCATTGAGGTTTCTAATGCTTGGGCGAAACTTGGGTGCTCTTTTGACACGATAGCGTCAAAGCCAACTAAATCGCCAGGCAGATGAAAACCTGTAATTTGTTCTTCACCATTTTCAGTAATCGTGTATGTTTTCATTGTGCCGGCTCTTATTGCAAAAAGTGAGTTTAACGTTTCACCTGCATTAAATAGCGTTTGTCCTTTCTGGATAGGTTTTTTGCGTTCAATAATTTTATCAAGTTGTTCCAATTCAATATTAGATAAAGTGAAAGGCAGGCATAACTGACTAATGCTACAATTTTGACAATGAATTGAAGAGCGATTATTCGAAAATTTTTGGATGACATGGGGAGATCGGTTTGTCATAAATAATCACCTCTAATGAAATTTGTGTTAACAAAATGAAATAAAGCTTCAAGACTGCCTCTTATTTTAACACTAACTTTCTAACTTAACATATATTAATTAACATTATTTCTACTTTTATAAATTATCATTTAATTTCATAAACATAAAAACAATAAGCTATATACACAAATCTATATCTATTCATACATAGCAATATATTACTTTGAAATGATAGCTTTATAGTCTTTAATTAAAAGAATTGCTAACGGCTTGTATAAGCAAACTACTACCTAACATACTAACACCATTTATTATAAATATATGTAAAATTTGACATTTTAAAATATCTGTGGAATTGTATATCTCTACGTGATTTTAGTTTATAATGAGAGAAATTTTCTTCGACAGTTTGAAAGGATCCCTTAAATGCGTAATAAATTTATTTTTCGTATCAGTTTAATTGTGATTGCGATGTCATTGTTATCAGGCTGTAATCAAATACTATATAAGCCCGACCTAAACCAGGGTAATTATCTTGCTGAGGGTGCAGCTAAAAGTGTTACTGAGGGAATGACTCAAGAACAGGTACTATATTTACTTGGCTCACCTATCACAACTGATGTTTTTGATAAAAGCCGTTGGATTTATATCTTTAGGCAACAACCATCTAGAGAAGCGCTTAGGCAAGAAAAGTTAATTGTCACGTTTGATTCTGAAGGTCTTGTTTCATCGCTTAAATATGAGCCAGTTACTGAGCTTTAATAGGCTAAACTTTAATGTTTCTATAAATTCTAGACTCGCCTCTCGGCGAGTTTTTTATATCAGATTCATAGACATTCAGTAAAGACTCTTATCACTTTACACCAAATTACCTCTAGTCTAAAAAAATCTGGCACCAGCGTAAAACTTTTCACCAAACCTTAACTCTAGCAATTAGCTGCATAATTAAAATAAACATCTTATTTGCGTATGATATACAGCAATTCTCGCTAGAGCTTTACGCTTATCAGTGGTAAAATCACCTAAATGTGTTTTTCTTTTTCCACTACTAAGGGGTTACCATGTCTGATAAATTATCTCAATTACGCCAGTTTACGACAGTTGTTGCCGATACTGGTGACATAGCAGCAATGAAGTTATATACACCAGAAGATGCAACAACCAACCCATCTTTAATTTTAAATGCGGCACAAATACCAGAGTATGCCCCTTTGATAAAAGATGCAATTGCATACGCCAAATCCCAAAGCAATGAGAAAGCTCAACAAATCATTGATGCTGGTGATAAACTTGCGGTGAATATTGGACTTGAAATCTTAAAATTAATCCCAGGAAGAATTTCCACTGAAGTTGACGCAAGACTTTCTTACGATACAGATGCCAGCATTGCCAAAGCTGAAAAACTCATTAAATTATATAACGATGCCGGAATCAGTAATGATAGAATCCTCATTAAACTTGCATCGACATGGCAAGGGATTCGTGCTGCCGAAGTACTTGAACAAAAGGGCATCAATTGCAATCTCACTTTGTTATTCTCATTTGCACAAGCACGCGCTTGTGCTGAAGCAGGCGTTTATTTAATTTCTCCGTTTGTTGGCAGAATTTTAGATTGGTACAAAGCTAATAATCCAGGCGTTGAATATCAAGCCCATGAAGATCCGGGTGTTATTTCTGTAACTGAAATTTACAACTACTACAAAGAACATGGCTATTCAACAGTTGTCATGGGCGCAAGCTTCCGTAATATCGGAGAAATTCTAGCGTTAGCTGGTTGTGACCGTCTGACAATATCACCTAACTTATTAAAAGAATTAGCTGAATCGACTGGTACTTTGGAGCGTAAACTCGATTTCAAAGGTACAGTTAAAGCTAAACCCGCTAAACTAACTGAAGCTCAATTTTATTGGGATCACAATTCAGATCCGATGGCTGTTGAAAAACTCACTGATGGTATTAGAAAATTTGCAGTTGACCAAGGCAAACTTGAAGCAATGATTGAATCAATGTTCTAATCTCGAGTCTCAAGTTCGTACTGCCCTCCATTTTATCCATAATATATGGATAAAATGGAGTTATGAGCATTTTCATTCGAACACTAGATAATTACTAATAATTTCCACACCCCTTTTGGATATTACATCACTCATTCTTATGCTAAATATTGTTCTATACCAACCTGAAATCCCCCCTAACACTGGGAATATTATAAGATTATGCGCAAATACTGGCTTTAATCTTCACCTCATAGAACCACTTGGTTTTCCTTGGGATGACAAGCGCCTAAGACGTGCAGGACTGGATTACCATGAATTTGTCGATGTTAAACGACACCAAAGCTATGCAAACTTTCTTCTTGCTCAGAAATTCATTACTCAATCACAATTTGAAGAACATTCTATTTTAGATGAATCTTTGTGCGATCAATTACTAACCAAAATGATCACTCAAAAAATTGAAAATCATACTGGTCCTAAGTTATATGCTCTCACCACTAAAGGTTCAGGAGCTCATAGTTCAGTTTCCTATAAAGCCGGCGATTATTTATTATTCGGACCTGAGACTAGAGGAATTCCCATGTCAATTTTGAATGAATTATCATCAAATGACAAAATTAAAATCCCGATGAGTGCAAGCAGTAGAAGTATGAATCTCTCTAATGCAGTTTCGGTTGTAGTTTATGAGGCGTGGAGACAACTTGATTATCAAGGTGCTGTACGCTAAATACCAGTTCCAAGAAAAGTTGCGACATAAGCATTATACTCATCTTCATCTATCTGTTGAGTAAACTCTTGATTCATTTCTAAAGAAGGCTTTGCACTATTTGGCTTACCAACCACTCGAGCAGGCACTCCCGCAACAGAAGTATGGGCTTTAACGGCTTGCAAAACAACTGATCCTGCGCCTATTTTAGCTCCCTTCCCTATCTCTATGTTGCCAAGTATTTTGGCGCCAGCACCTATCATCACTCCTTCTCGTATTTTAGGATGACGATCACCGCATTCTTTACCTGTCCCTCCTAATGTGACATTTTGTAAAATTGAAACGTCATTTTCAATAATCGCCGTTTCGCCAACCACAATGCCAGTCGCATGATCAAGTAAAATACCACAACCAATTTTAGCAGCTGGATGGATATCAACGCCTAATTTAACAGAAACCTCATTCTGTAAAAAAATTGCCAGTGCTTGCCTCTGATTTTGCCATAACCAATGCCCAATACGGTATGCTTGTAACGCATGAAAACCTTTCAAGTATAAAAGAGGTGTAGAGTAGTGTTTAACTGCAGGATCACGGCTGATGACTGCTATAATATCCCTTGCTGCTTGTGAAACCATTGTCGGTTCGGCCTGGAATGCCTCAGAAATGATATCCCTTAATGTGACTGCAGGCATAGTGGTATTAGCTAATTTTTCAGCTAATATATAACTTAATGCGCTTGAAAATGTTTTATGCCTAAGTAGCGTTGAGTGATAAAAACTTGCTAATACCGGTTCATCTTCTACTAAAGATTTCGCTTCTAGCTGAATATGCTGCCAGACCGTATTAATATCATGTAATGACATAGTTTACCAAAGTATCCTAAAGTTATTTAGCCATTTTGAGTTCATTTATAAAATCAAATTCATCAGCATAACGTATTTTTAGGGTGCTTATCGCTCCCCTCAGTCTCCTAGCCTATTCTCTTCACGCCTATCTCTACCAAGCAATGAAAGTGATGCTTCTTTTGCTGATTTCCCTTGATATAAAATCGCGTACATCTGCTCGACAATTGGCATGGAGACATTGTGTCTCTTAGCAAGTTCGTGCACTTCTTGTGTATTTCTAAATCCTTCAACAACTTGCCCGATTTCTTCTAATGCTTCATCTTTCGTTGCACCTTGGCCCAATAATAATCCAAATCGGCGATTTCGAGATTGATTATCTGTACAAGTTAATACTAAATCTCCTAACCCAGCCATTCCCATGAACGTAAAAGGATCTGCGCCCATTGATACACCCAACCTTGATATTTCAGCGATACCTCGAGTAATAAGTGCCGTTCTAGCATTGGCACCAAACCCCATACCATCAGAGATACCTGCACCAATTGCTATAACATTTTTTACGGCTCCCCCTAACTGCACCCCTATCATATCATTATTAAGATAAGCCCGGAATCGTTGCTCGTGATGCAAAATGGTTTGCAAATCATCAGCAAAAGTGTCATCGGTTGCAGCAATACTAATCGCTGTTGGTAATCCTGCTGCTAATTCTTTAGCAAAGGTTGGGCCAGATATTACAGCTAAAGGAATATCAGGGCCTAAAATATCTCTTGCTACATCTTGAAGTAATCGTCCAGTTTCAACTTCAAGACCTTTTGTCGCCCAAGCTAATCGAGATTCATGACTTAAATACGGCTTAATCTGCTTTAATACATCCCCAAAAACATGACTAGGCACGACAACTAGCAAATCTTGAAAGCTTGAAACTGTTTTTTGAAGATTATCAGAAATCGCTAATAATGGTGGGAAAATGATACCAGGTAAAAACAATTGATTTTCCCGTGCAGCTAGCAACTTAGCCATATGCTCAGGATTGTGCCCCCATAAACAGACTTTATGACCGTTTCTAGCCAAGCTAATAGCAAGCGCAGTGCCATAAGACCCTGCTCCCAATACCGCAATAGATGAAGGCGTTTGCATAATTAAGCGTCCAAAGGTTCTGCATCATTCGCAGATTGGTTATTTGCGGCCTGTTGCTGCAAATAATTCATAAATAACTGATCAAAATTAACGGGCGCTAAATTAATTTGTGGGAAGGTACCTCGGGTTGCTAAACTTAAAACACACTCACGTGCAAAAGGATAAAGTATATTTGGGCAATATGCACCAATACAATGAGCAAGTTGATTGCCTTCTAATCCATCAATAACAAAAATACCCGCCTGTTGTACTTCACATAAAAAAGCCACTTCTTCCTCAATATTAGCAGTCACTGTAACACGCAACGTCACTTCATATACATTATCACTTAATTTATTTGAACTTGTATCTAAATCAAGCTTTAACTCTGGCTTCCAGTCTTTTTGGAAAATATAAGGAGATTTAGGTGCTTCAAAAGAGATATCTTTTGTGTAAATGCGTTGTGTTTGGAAAGTCATTTGCGGAGCTTGTTGTTCTGACATAATAAATCCTTATATGAATGATATTCAAAGTTTATAGGGCAAAAAATCTTATTAATTTTCTGCCTTGTCGTTAATTTTTGACTACAAAATAAGTTATCTTATTCTGGACTAACTTATTTCCCTTTTACTAGAGGTAAATTTTCACCATTCCAACCAGCTAACCCTTCTTTTAAGGTTGCTACACGCGAAAACCCATGCTGTTTGATAAGTTCATTTGCGCTTGCCCTAGCAGTCATACCTGTAGCACACACTAAAATTACTAATTTCTCTCTATGTTTATCTAATTTACCAATACTACCTTTTTTGATTTCAGCAGGTAGTAGGTTTATGGAATTTGCAATGTGGCCTGTTCTAAAATCATTATTTGCACGCAAATCAACGACGATAGCATCATCTTGATTTAATGCTTGTATTGCTTGGGTTCGAGTGATGTCTTTTACTTTAGAAAAGAAAGACTGGAATGTCAGAACAATTATTGTAATTAGTAACCCTACCCATGCAATAGATAGTATAGAATGGTTTTTAAAAAAAGTGGGAAGTTGTTCAAAAAACGATTGCAACATAAATTTTCTCGTCTATTTTTATTTTCACTGGCATCTAAGTTAAGTATAGGTCAGAGTGCACTTTGGAAGATACTTGATGGCTACCATAACTGACATGATAAAAACATGCTCGTACCAACCTTAATGTTATCAACAATTAATTTAAATGTAACGACATTGATTAATTTAACAAAACAATTCGTACTTATATTGTCGATCTGCTCTAATGTTCTAACACGAGTTAAGCTGTCTTTTAAAGACTGGGCGTTTAATCTATTTGTATCACTTGGAAATTAAGCACCAAGTGATAGATAATGCGAACATTATCGATAAAGTTTAACATTATTCAATAAGATTCGCACCTTTATCTATTAAATAGCACTCTCTTAGAGTTATATTAGAACCTCATACTGAGTAATGCCAAATAATATATTTTACTCAAACCTAATCAAAAAAATTGAACTAGGCTTTTTTAGCGGCTTCGGCAGCTTTAACAATAACAGCAAAGGCATCGGCTTTAAGTGATGCACCACCAACAAGAGCACCATCAATATCTGGCTGTGTAAATAATTCTGCTGCATTTGCTGCATTAACAGATCCGCCATATTGAATAATCACTTGTTTAGCAACATTTGCGTCTTGCTTTGCAATATGATCACGAATGAATTTATGCACAGCCTGTGCTTGTGCAGGTGTTGCTGATTTTCCTGTACCAATCGCCCAAACTGGTTCATAAGCAATCACCGCTTGGTTAAATGCAGCTGCACCTAATGTTTTAAGTACAGCATCTAATTGCTTTGCACAAACAGCTTCTGTTTGGCCTGCTTCATTCTCAGCTTCTGTTTCACCAATACAAAGAACAGGAGTCAAACCATTTTCTTTTACTGCAGCAAATTTTTTTGCAATAAGTTCATCTGTTTCAGCATGATAAGTTCTACGCTCACTATGGCCTAAAATTACATATTTTACACCAACATCCTTTAGCATCAAAGGTGATGTTTCGCCGGTAAAAGCACCACTTACGTTGACATCACTATTTTGGGCACCTAATTCAATAAGAGAGCCTTTGATCTGATCACTTGCCTGCGAAAGATACATATTAGGTGGCGCAATTGCCACTTGGCATCCGTTGACAGAGGCTAATTCATTTTTTAATCCTGCAATTAACTCAGCGACCATTTTAGTATCACCATTTAATTTCCAGTTTCCCATAACGAGTGGTTTACGCATCATAGTTCCTTCCTTATATATTAATTAAAAAAATAAGCTTACTTTTAACGGTAAGCCTTAAACTGTACAGACTCAATTAAATTGAACAATTGCCTTAATCGTGGTGGTGGCCATGTGCACCATGAGCATGCCCATGTGAAAGTTCTTCAGGTAAAGCTTCTCTAATCGCTAAGACCTCAACAGAAAAATGCATGGTTTGCCCAGCTAGTGTATGATTTGCATCAACAACAACAAATCCATCTTCTATCGCTGTAATTTCAACTGGGATTTGACCTTGGTCGGTATCTGCTAAAAAGCGCATGCCCACTTCTAATTCTTCAGTATCACCAAAAACTTCGGCAGGAACACGTTGAACTAAATCATCATCATACTCACCATAGCCATTTTCAGGGGTAACTGTTACTTCAAGTTTATCACCTACTACATGCCCTTCTAACTCATTTTCAAGCCCATCAACAAGATTAAAATGACCATGCAGATAATCTAGTGGGTTATCTATTGTTGCTTCATCTAAAATCACACCATCTTGGTTTTTCATGATATAAGCAAGCGATACAACAACGTCTTTAACTATTTTCATAACAGATTCCTAATTTGAATGTCTATATATATTAACGAACTCGTATAAATGAACAACATATTATTTTAAGAGCATACGATTGCATAACTATCTTGCTTAAAATTATCACATTTAACAATTAAATCTTGCAGTTAGACCTTGAATAATAAGTTCTAACAACGCCTTAAAATAGGACTTAAATATTAAATCAAGTGGTTTATGTTAACTTATCGGTTTGCACTTATTTTTAATAATTCACGAACACAGTGATTACCAGATGCATATTACCACAACAAATCTATTTCGCACTTCCTTCACATTAATAATTTCTAAATCACTTAACTTAAACGCACACATAACAAGCATTATAACGAATTATCTTGAACAGATCGCTCTTGGTTTTCATAACAATCCGATAAAAATTGCGCTGTAACAAAAAAACTCAATTTAATTCACAATCCATGATAATACTTTGCTAGATCTATGCGCCTACAACAGCCAACCACTTTGTAACCTTAAATAAACAAAAAACATGAAAGTGTAAATAAAAAATTACTAAAAGATTAAAATATAGATGATTCATTAAATAAACATAGACATCAATATAGATTAAGTAATTTATCTTTACACCAAAATTAATTCAGTTAATATGATTATCAAGCTAATAAGCTTAATTATAGCTATTTAGCACATTGAACTAGACTATTCTAAATATTTCTCTTATTTTAAAAATTCAGGCTAAGGTGTAAACATGAACTTACAGAAAGATAAATTAAACAATGTTAATATCAGTGATGAACAAATATTAATGACACCAGCACAGTTAAAAGCAGAACTCCCTCTTAGTCAGCTGGGACAAGAATTTATTTCAACATCACGCCTTACTATCTCAAATATTATTCATAAAAAAGATCACCGATTACTTGTTGTATGTGGTCCATGCTCCATACATGATGTTGATGCTGCTTTAGAGTATGCACATAAATTAAAAGCATTATCTGACAAAGTATCAGATCAACTCTATATTGTGATGCGAGTTTACTTTGAAAAACCAAGGACAACAGTCGGCTGGAAAGGTCTAATAAATGACCCACATATGGATGGTTCATTTGATATAGAAACAGGGTTACGTACAGCCCGAAAATTATTATTAGACTTAACAGAAATAGGTTTACCACTCGCTACTGAAGCATTAGATCCAAACTCACCACAATACTTAGGAGACCTATTCAGCTGGTCTGCGATTGGTGCTAGAACAACTGAATCTCAAACTCATAGAGAGATGGCATCAGGTTTATCTATGGCAGTTGGTTTTAAAAATGGTACGGATGGTAACCTTGGTACAGCAATAAATGCATTGAGTTCAGCTTCAATGCCACATAGTTTTGTAGGGATTAATCAACAAGGCCAAGTCGCTTTGCTTAAAACCCAAGGTAATCCAGATGGTCATATTATTTTGCGTGGTGGAAAATGTCCAAATTATAGTGCTACAGACATACTAGAGTGTGAGAAACAACTCGAAAAAGCCAAGGTTATTCCATCTTTAATGGTTGATTGCAGTCATGGCAATTCAAATAAAGACTATAAACAACAACCAGTTGTTGCAAGATCAGTAGCTGAACAAATTAAAGCAGGAAACCGTTCAATTACGGGTATTATGCTGGAAAGTCACTTATGTGAAGGTAATCAGTCTTCTGAACTACCAAAATCTGAAATGAAATATGGGGTATCAGTCACCGATTCCTGTATCGCTTGGGATACTACTGAATCATTGTTAGTTGACTTACATAAACAGCTTACTCCTATCTTAAAGTCTAGAATTTAACCGCTAGATATTTCATTTCATTCATTGATGTCATAAGCGTAGTCCCTTATAATCTCATCATATCAGTGATGTTCTTTGTAAAACAGAACATCACTAAGTTTAACTAACAATCGATTAATTTAAATGGCCCACTTAGCAATTGCATATTAAAGGAAATCATGAAGTCATGGCTAAAGAATTAAATGAATTACGTGATAGTATTGATGCGATAGATCAATCTCTCCTTACTTTATTGCACAAAAGATTACAGCTAGTTGAGCAAGTAGGTGAAGTAAAAAGTAAGTATGGTTTACCGATTTACGATCCGAATCGTGAAAAATCAATGTTACATGCGCGAAGATCTGAAGCGAATAAAATGGGCGTTTCTCCTGACTTAATAGAAGATATTTTAAGGCGCGTAATGCGTGAGTCATATACGAGTGAAAACGAGAAAGGTTTTAAACAACTAAATACTGAGCTAAGGGATATTGTGATAATAGGCGGTAATGGGCAAATGGGCCAATTATTCTGCCGATTATTTGAACTTTCAGGTTACCGTGTTTGTCCATTTGGATCAAAAGACTGGGATAATCAAGATAAACTTGCCCAATTAACCAAAGCAAGTTTAGTGATTATTTCAGTCCCTATTAGCCAAACTCAATCAGTCATAGAAAAATTACCCAATTTAGCGGACGATTGTATTTTAGCCGATTTCACATCAATCAAGCAAAAACCGTTAGAGGCAATGCTAGCTAAACACCATGGACCTGTTATAGGTCTCCATCCAATGTTTGGTCCAGATGTAATGAGCTTAGCTAAACAGGTGATAGCTTATAGTGATGGTAGACAAAGCGAACATTATGAGTGGCTCATTGAACAATTTAAAATTTGGGGAGCACATATTGTCCAAACTGACGCAAAAAAACATGACCAATGTATGCAATTAATCCAAGCGTTAAGGCATTTTACAACATTTGCATATGGATTAAATCTTTCTAAACAAGAGGCAGATCTTGGGGCACTACTTAATTTATCTTCCCCTATTTATCGTTTAGAGCTTATTATGGTAGGGCGTCTATTTGCACAAGATCCAGAGCTTTATGCAGATATTATTCTATCTTCAGAAGAAAATCTTCGTACTATTGAGCAATTTTATCAAGTATATGGTGATGCTATTGAGATCATAAAAAATAAAGACAAACATCATTTTATAGAGCAATTTAACAAAGTAGCAGATTGGTTTGCTGATGATGCAACAAAGTTCTTAACCGAAAGTAGAAATTTACTCAAACAGGCAAGTGATAGCCGTACCTAATAAAATGCTAAGCTCTTTAAATTTCTACGTTGCTTTTTAAATTCAATACACTACATAAATCAATTTTCTATCTATTTAAGTCACATTAATAGCTTAATTGAGATGTCCCAATATTCAGTCAGTATTGGGCCAATAAACGATACATTAGGAGAAATACATGATCAGACATATCGTTCTATTCCGTTTACATGAGTTTGCTGATGGTTTTGATAAAAATACAAATATTGAGCGTGTTAAAGCTGCTCTACTTGCTTGTAAATCACTACCAGGCATTGAAAAATTTGAAGTCATCACAGCTAAAGATGGACTAGAAGCTACAATGGATGTGCTACTTGATACCGTGTTCACAGATAAATCTGCGTTAGACGCATATCAAGTTGCACCGATTCATCAGGAAGCTGTAGAATTAATAGGAAAGGTTAGATCTGCAAGAGAATGCTTTGATTACGAAATATAAATACAAATTCAGTCTATAAAACAATTAGCTATTTCACTATAGAACCTTATTCAATCACTGGAATAAATCACAAAATCATAGAATGATTATATGCAATACTTTGGCAACATTTAATAACTATATTTTACATTTAAATTCATTATTTTTTCGCTAACAATAATTTTAGATGATAATTTGCAAAAAAAAGTGTAATCTAGTGCAATAAGTATCTTGATGAGATAGATTATCTGTGCTTAATTTTAATAATACGTTAGTTATGCAATTTCACCTTTAGGAGTACAAAATGAAGTCAATATTCAAAAAAAGTTTTATCGCAGCTAGCTTGACAGTTGCGTTTGTATCATCTTCTGTGTTTGCAGAAGGAGAAGACGCTGCATCTAAATTAGATCTTAAAGATGTGGGCTATGCTATGGGCGCTTCTTTAGCTGCTTACGTAGATAGCACATTGAAACAACAACAAGATTTTGGAACAGATATCAAAAAAGAAGATCTTGTTAAAGGTTTACAAGATGCTTTAGATGGTAAGAGCAAGATGACTGAAGAAGACGCGAATAAATTATTGGCTGAATTCAGCACTGAATTACAACAAAAAGCAACCGAAAAAGCAGCTAAAGAAGCTCAAGAAACAATTGAAAAAGGCACCGCTTACCGTGACACATTTGCAGCTGAAAGCAATGTAGTCAAGTCTGACACTGGTCTACTGTATTTGATTGAATCAGAAGGTGAAGGAACTGCACCAACCGCAACAGATACTGTGAGCGTTCATTACCGTGGTATGTTAATTGATGGTACGGAATTTGATAGTTCTTATTCTAGAAATGAGCCTGCAACTTTCCGTTTAGATCAAGTCATTCCAGGCTGGACAGAAGGCTTACAAAAAATCAAACCTGGCGGAAAAATCAAATTAGTCATCCCACCTGAGTTAGGCTATGGTGATCAAGGCATGGCAACTATACCTGCAAATTCAACATTAGTATTTGAAGTAGAATTGTTATCAGTTAACCCTGCTCCAGAAGCGACGCAAACACCAACTGAATAATTCGTTCGAATTAGTACTTTTTTCACTACAAAAAGCGCTGCTAAAACAGCGCTTTTTTAATGGAATTATGATTTGAAGTACCTAACTACTTTATCTAAATTATAAATGTAAATTTAGCAAAATTACCCTAAAATAGGTTAAATGAGATTGAATTTTTAAGATAATTGTCGATAGTATGAATATAATCTAATTGTACGTTTAACTCTCACAGATAAGGATCTCCTATGAAAATTGCCGTTTTTGACGCAAAAGCCTATGACAAAAGAGCACTTGAATTGGCTAATAAACAATTCGGTTTTACAATAGAATATTTTGAAGAGCGTTTACATGACAAATCAGTTGAGTTAGCGCATTATTATGATGTGGTTTGTCCATTTGTAAATTGCCAAGTTAACGAAACTGTGATGGCTAAATTAGAGGAATTTGGAATAGGCTTAATCGCACTTAGAGCAGCTGGTTATAATGGAATTGATCTTGAAGCGGCAAATAAACACAATATCAAAGTTGCCAGAGTACCTGCTTATTCTCCAGAAGCAGTTGCAGAACATAATTTTGCATTATTATTAACCCTTATTCGTAAAGTACACAGAGCCTATAATCGAGTAAGAGACCAAAACTTCTCCCTTGACGGATTAGAAGGATTTACACTGCACGGTAAGACATATGGTGCAATTGGTGCTGGTAAAATTGGACAAGCTACGATCAAAATTGCAAAAGGATTTGGCTGCAATGTATTAGCATATGATCCATTTGAAAATCCACAGGTAGCAAAAGAAGTTGGATTTGATTATGTTAGTCTTGAAACACTACTTTCTAAATCAGATATTATATCCCTGCACTTACCATTATCTGACTTAACAAAACATATCATCAATCAAGACACTTTGAAACAAACTAAAAAAGGTGTAGTGATTATCAACACAAGCCGAGGTGGATTAATCAACTCTCAAGACTTAATCGATTCGCTAAAAATAGGTCAAGTTGGTGGGGTAGGATTAGATGTTTATGAATTAGAGGAAGGTGTATTTTTTCATGATCTTTCAGATCAACCCCTTCAAGATGATAAGTTAGCAAGACTCATGACCTTTCCAAATGTGTTAATTACCTCGCACCAAGGTTTTTTAGCAAGAGAGGCACTCGATTCTATCGCAAATACAACTCTTGGAAATGTCAAAGCCTTCTCTGCCGGAGAAAAACTTGTTAACGAAGTTCACTTAAATAATTAATCATGGCGAATTAATTATTTAACGATTTAATTAGTTATAGTTTCCTCTAGTTTACATGACTACAATATGGTTAAACTAGAGGATTTTTTGCCAATTGAATTTGTTTTTATAAAGATAAAATAACTTTATGCGCATCCTCTATAAGCCGCTTACCTATATCCTCTTTTTTCTGCAATAAAGCCATAAATAAAAGATCTGTAACTGTGTGCTGAGCCGTTCTAGAAGAAATAGAAGAACTTCGCCACTCCTCCTCTTCTGCAATCGTGGTGAGATTATAGTCAGTAATTGACCTTAAAGGACTCTGATGTAATGAAGTAATACCGATGACTTTTGCTCCTCTTTTTTTCGCTAAGCTTGCAGCTGTTTTAATCTCATTTCGCTGCCCTGAATACGAGATAACAATTTGAACATCTTCATATGATAACGTCTGAGCAATAGTGAGCTGAGTATGCGGATCTATCTCACAAATCGCGGTACATCCAATTTTCAATAATTTACTGGCAAAGTCTTTAGCGACTAATCCTGACCCTCCAATCCCAACGATTTGAATATTTCTTGCTTCATTTAATATATTAACCACATTTTCTAAATCCATAATTTCAAGTGCATTAGAAGTTTCGATTACCGCATTATTTTTTTCTTGTAGTAATTTTTTTATGATATTAGGTAACCCATCATCTTTTGTAATCGTGTTATGTAACCTATTACTCTGTTGATTATTTGCTTCAAAACTATTTGTAATCGCTTTTTTTCTACCTAACTCTTGGCTAAGTGCTAACCGAAAAGCTACAAATCCTTTAAATCCAATTTTTTGAACAAATTTAACAATACTAGATTGACTTACTTGTGCTTGTTCCGCTAAATGTTGAGAAGAGCAGGAACTAATCACTTCAGAATTTGCCAAAATAAACTCGGCTATTTTTTTTTCATTTGGTGAAAATGATGATTGATTAAGGCTAATTTTAGTTAGGATTGACATATCTCTTCCTCTATTGTCAGTCAAGCTTATATTAAGAGAATTTATTACAGGATCAATTTTAAATGACACATTAATTTAATTTTTGACAAAAACTAGATAATTATAGATATTAGGTATACAATAATAACACAACTAAATCGTTAATGTCGTAATTTTGTTTTTAAATAGTGTAAACAGAATCAATTATTCCAAATGAGACATGAGACATAATTTTGACAAAAAATAATATAAATTAACGATTATGATTGATTTTCATTCTACATATATAAATAAATCAATTAATTCGCATGTTAAGTCACATTTTTTCAAAAAAATGGTATTTCTCAATTCACATATGAATAATTTATTCTATAATGTAATTATACTAATGAAGTATTATTCTTAATTAACACTCTACTGATTTAAATAGGAGTTAGAAATGGTTGTGGCACCAAAAATCGATTTACAGTCAATGATAACTGAGAGCAGAAACCCTTCCAGTTCAGATATTGATACCGTATCTACAGTTGAAATGCTGAAAATCATTAATGCTGAGGATAAGAAAGTCCCAATTGCTGTTGAAAAAATTCTTCCTGAAATTACCACTGTAGTCGATATTATTGTCGATCGTTTCAAACACGGTGGTCGATTAGTTTATATTGGAGCAGGAACTTCAGGCAGATTAGGGATTTTAGATGCCAGTGAGTGTCCACCCACTTATGGAACCTCCCCTGGCCAAGTAATTGCATTCATCGCAGGTGGTGAAAAAGCAATATTGCATGCTGTAGAAAATGCCGAAGATAAACCAGAGTTAGGAGTGCAAGATTTAAAAAGTATCGACTTTAATAAAAATGATGTCCTTATCGGAATTGCAGCAAGTGGCAGAACCCCTTACGTTAAAGGTGCCTTAGAATATGCAAATGAGCTTGGCGCTACAACAGCTTATCTTGGATGTAATCCAAAAGGTGAACTAGCTACAATTGCAAAAATAAATTTAGTACCGGTGGTAGGTCCAGAAGTCATTACAGGTTCATCACGAATGAAAGCGGGCACTGCTCAAAAACTCGTTTTAAATATGCTAACTACAGGTTCAATGATTAAATCTGGGAAAGTATATGGCAACTTGATGGTCGATGTTGAATCGACTAACGAAAAATTGGTTGCCAGACAGAAAAAAATCGTAATGGATGCAACTGAATGCTCATATGAAGTAGCTGAAAAAGCACTTAATGAAGCTGATGGCCATTGCAAAACCGCTATTGTTATGGTGCTTACTAACCAAGACGCAAATATAGCGCGTTCACTATTAGCCAAGCATAATGGATTTATAAGAGCTGCCATCGAAGAAGAATAATATTTGAGTTGATGTGATGTGTTGTTTCAATTTAGTTTGACATAGACTTATTGGATTGTTCATTTTATCCTTGATACAATGAACAATCCAATTTACAAATTAATTAAAAGGTAAGTTAAGTGAGCAATAAAGGATTTTTAGGAGTAGACATAGGCGGAACAGCCTCAAGATGGGTACTACTTAATGAAGAAGGCATAATTTTAGAAAGAGGCCAGGCTGCAGGCACAAGTGGTGTTATGCTAGCCTCAGGCAATGATGAGGCATTTTTAGCACCTTTAAAGCAAATTCAAGCCAAGCTTAACTTACCGATAGCATCTGTATGTATTGGAAGTACAGGTATCACCCCACCTGTATCTGTCAAAGCCAATAATATAGTGAGTTCACTGTTTAATCTAAATACCAGTTTAGTCTCAATAAATAATGATATGTATGTTGCTTACCTATCTTTATTTGGTTTTGGAGAAGGTCATTTAGTTTCAGCTGGGACAGGTTCAATTGGCTTACACTTAAGAAGTCAAAATGAAGTGATCCGAGTAGGTGGCAGAGGAATGCTGATTGACGATGCAGGTGCTGGAACTTGGATTGCCTTATCTGCATTAAAGCAAGTATGCAGACTGATGGATACTGATCCTGACTTTCTAAGTCACTCCATATTAAGTAAATGTATTTTAGATAAAATTGGCACTACTGATTGGGATGGCGTAAGCCGATTTGTATACGGACAAGATAGGGGGCAAATCGGAATTTTAGCTACCGCTGTCGCAGAGGCGGCAAATAGCAATGATAATTTGGCCATCGAAATTTTAGAAAAAGCTGCAGAGGAACTGTGCAGGCTTGCAACGTGCTTAATTCAACGCACTGAACTTCATCCGATTGCCTTTATCGGAGGAGTATTATCATTACACCCTCTGATTAAAGAAAGTATCAACACCAATATGAAAAAAAATCATCCAGGCTGCGAAATTGATTTCCCAAAACCAGATTTACCGCTTTGCGCTGCAAAATTAGCAATAAAACTATATAATACATAAGTAACGCGATGCTCGACTTTTAAAATACGAGATCTGCGATACCTAAAATAGGCATACCTTGTTCTTTATTGAATAGGGTGATAAGCTTGTGTGATAATATTTTCCTGCTGAGCCTATTAGTCATGTTCAGCATTGTTCTTGCAAGCGCCCTTTCAATATTTAACTTTTAAGCAAGTTGACAAATCGTGCTTTCAATGACTCTTCGTTTATCATTCCAAGAATCCCTAATTTTTTTGGGAAGTTTATCTCTCATATCACCAACTTGATTAACAACGAGATGCCCTTTATCGAGTAGAGCACAGGGGATTTCACCCATACCCTCTCACAGAGCTGTGACAATTTCTCATCTAGTTCAGATTGATAGAATTTATCGTAATAATAATTGATGATTCTTCTAATGTAAGGGTTGATTACCTTGGCTATGTTATCAGCCTTTTTTTAACATCGCTTGCCAATTTTTTCTACTTATTTGAAGGATTGTAATTGTTACTTTGAATTCTAGGGTAAATTTACTCATTTGGCTGTCCTTACTATGAGATAGTGTGATATGGAGGCCTGAGCTGACATTGTGCTTTACTGAGTTATGTTCACTTAGTGCTATTGCATTTATTTTATTGCGCTATCAAACTAATTTTACCGCTTTACAACAACCTAATTTAGAAGTAGAATTGTGCACCTTTTTTAAGTAGCGCATATGATATTTGAAGAGCGCGAAAAATATTTGTCATATAGAATTTTCAACAGCCCAAATAGGGCATAATTATTTAAACTCGAGGTGAAAGGCATATGCCAGTAATTAAAGTTCGTGAAAATGAGTCATTTGACGTTGCATTACGTCGTTTTAAACGTGCATGTGAAAAAGCAGGTATCTTAGCAGAAGTTCGTGCTCGTGAATTCTACGAAAAACCAACTACTATCCGTAAACGTGCTAAAGCATCAGCTGCAAAACGCCATGCTAAAAAACTAGCACGTGAAAATGCTCGCAGAACACGTCTATATTAATTCCTGTATATCTTTTATCAAAGCATTTTAGGTTATTTAGTTAACCACTCGCTCTGTTAAAACTTAACTGAACAATTAATACATCTAAACCGCAGTGGTTACACTGCGGTTTTGTTATTTATAAGGGGAAATTATGGGTGGCAGAATACCACGCGACTTCATCAATGATTTACTTGCGAGAGTAGATATTGTTGATGTAATTGATACACGCGTTAAATTAAAAAAACGTGGGAAAAATCATGTCGCTTGTTGTCCTTTTCACCAAGAAAAATCTCCTTCATTTAATGTCAATCAATCAAAACAATTCTTCCATTGCTTTGGCTGTGGGGAAAGCGGTAATGCAATAGATTTTTTGATGAAACACGATAGATTGGAATTCGTCGAAACTATCGAGGAATTAGCTGCTTCACAAGGTCTTGATGTGCCTTATGAAAACAGCACAGGAAACCACAGATTTGAAAGAGATAAACGCGTTAATCTACATGGTGCGATGTCAGAAATTGCACTCTTTTATCAATCAATGCTCCTTCAAAATATCGCTAAACCAGCAGTCAGTTATCTAAAAAGTAGAGGTCTTAGCAAATCAGTTGTAGAGGCTTTTGGTATTGGATATGCCCCTAAACATGCACTGATGAATCAATTTGGTAAAACAGCTGATGATAAAAAACGCCTTCTAGAAATGGGCATGCTTGGTGAAAATGATGATAAACGCACTTACGAACGTTTTCGTGATCGAATTATGTTCCCTATTAGAGATAAACGCGGTAGGGTAATCGGTTTTGGTGGCAGAATTATTGATAGTGGTACCCCTAAATATTTAAATTCACCAGAAACAGTCTTATTTCAAAAAAGTCGTCATCTATATGGTCTTTATGAAGTCTTTCAATATCATCCAGATCCAAAATATATTGTTGTAGTTGAGGGATATATGGATGTGGTGGCCTTAGCTCAGTTTGGTGTAAACTACGCTGTTGCAACCCTTGGTACAGCTACGTCAACTGAACATATCCAAATGCTATTCCGATCAGTTGATACGATTATATGTTGTTATGACGGTGACAGAGCTGGAAAAGACGCGGCGTGGCGTGCTTTGAATGCTGCTCTGCCCTTACTAGATGATGGTAAACAAATTCAATTTTCATTTTTACCCGATGGGGAAGATCCAGATTCCCTAATTCGTAAGATTGGTAAAGAAGCATTTGAAGAACTTCTTCTTAAATCTATGGGATATGACCATTTTTTATTTGAATCACTTAGCAAAGATATCGATTTATCCAATCAGCAAGGAAAAACTAAATTAAGCGCACTCGCCATTCCATTAATTAAAAGTGTACCTGGCGCAGCACATAAATTATTACTCAAAAATGCATTCGGCACGCGTATTGGCATGCTTGATGCAAGACAACTAGACCAACTGTTTAATGCTTATGCAGCAGTTGATATAAAAAATACGTCAAAGCAAGCTTCCCCTTTGAACACAGGCAGTGCTCGAACTCAATTAACACAAACAGGAACTCTAAAAAATAATGCTGCCCAGATAGCCAATCCGACTAAATTACATAATCATTTCATTAAAATATTATTTGGCACACTAATTCAAAACCCTTGGCTAGCAAAGCATGTACCTAGCACGGAAGGATTAGAAGAAAGCGTTTTTCCAGATCTTTTGCTATTTAAATTATTAATCTCTCTTTGCCACGCACACCCTGATTTAACAACGGGCCAATTAATTATGCTAGCAAGTGATAGTGAATTTATAGAAAAATATCCACAAACTCTTATTACGATAAAAAATTATGCAGCATGGGAACATGAAATAGATGATTCGCTTATTGAACAAACCTTTCTTGACTCACTTAGCAGCCTTTATGATTCCATGCTTAATCATAGATTAGAAACTTTAATTGCAAAAGAAAGAGTTGAAGGTAAATTAACAATAGAAGAGAGACAAGAATTTATAGCCTTAATGTTAGCACTCAAAAAAGACAAGTAATTAGCTTGATTTATATAAAATCGACCACATATTAACCAGGTCAGTTGATTCGCTCTTATATAAAATGAACTTAATGTGGATTGTAAATATAATTCAATACCAAAAAGTAGCATATATAAGTCATTACATAAATAGTTATGAATAGAATAAAAAGCAGATCGTCTGAAAATATGATATAATGATATTACCTATTTTACCAACGTAATTTGACTCTTAGCATGAGAATATAGTTTGTATAAACATGTTCGGAATTAAGTATTAACGATTAAAATTAAAAGCATTATTGAATAAGCTTTATCAAAATAACCCTCAATTTGGAAGTAGATAATTTATGGAAAACACACCACAGTCACAGCTCAAAATTCTTGTTACAAAAGGAAAAGAGCAAGGTTTTCTTACTTATGCTGAGGTCAACGATCATTTACCTGAAGATATTGTTGATTCAGATCAAATCGAAGATATCATCCAAATGATTAATGACATGGGGATTCAAGTACTTGAAAGTGCTCCCGATGCTGATGACCTCCTCCTAACAGCTCCACCTTTAGAAACAGATGAAGATGCGGTTGAAGCGGCGACACAAGTACTTTCAAGTGTTGAATCTGAAATTGGTAGAACAACTGATCCTGTTAGAATGTATATGCGTGAAATGGGTACAGTTGATCTATTAACGCGTGAAGGCGAAATTGCCATTGCAAAACGAATTGAAGATGGGATAAACGAAGTACAATCCGCAGTTTCTGAGTATCCAGAAGCAATTTCTTATCTACTTGAACAATATGAACTCGTTGAAGCTGACGAAGTTCGCCTTTCAGATCTAATTGTTGCTTTCATTGATCCTAATGCTGCTGAAGATGAACTTGCTGAAGAAGCCCTCGCTCTCGATGATGATGATAACGAGTCAGTGAATGTCCCTGAAATTGAAGAACCAGAAGACGATGAAGCTGAGACTGAGTCAGCTGATACCGATAATTCAATTGACCCAGAAGTTGCTAGAGAAAAATTCCAGTCTCTTAGAAAACAATATGAAATCACACTAGCGATGATCAAAAAACATGGGCGTTCTCATGCTAAGTCAGTTGCTGAAATCAATAACTTGTCAGAAATTTTCAAGCAATTTAGACTAGTTCCTAAACAATTTGATTATTTAGTTGCAAGCATGCGTGGTTTAATGGATGCTATTAGAGAACAAGAGCGCCTAATTGCTAAGCTTTGTGTTGAATATTGTAAAATGCCAAAGAAAAACTTTATGGCTTATTTTGTTGGAAAAGAAACCACAATGAGTTGGTTTGACAAAGCATGCGGATTGAAAAAGCCTTATGCTGAAAAACTCCCTGAAGTAAGAAATGAAGTTGAAAATGCAGTTAAAAGTTTAGCTCAAATTGAAATTGATACTGGACTTACCATTGAGCAAGCCAAAGATATTAATAAACGTATGTCTCTTGGTGAAGCTAAAGCGCGTCTAGCAAAAAAAGAAATGATCGAAGCTAACTTAAGGCTTGTAATCTCAATTGCTAAAAAATATACAAATCGTGGCCTTCAATTTTTAGACTTGATACAAGAAGGTAATATTGGGCTAATGAAAGCTGTTGATAAGTTTGAATATAGACGGGGTTATAAATTCTCAACCTACGCAACTTGGTGGATAAGACAAGCAATTACAAGATCAATTGCAGATCAAGCAAGAACGATACGCATCCCTGTTCATATGATAGAAACAATCAATAAGCTTAATCGAATTTCACGTCAGATGCTACAAGAGATGGGACGCGAGGCCACGCCTGAAGAACTATCTGAACGCATGGGAATGCCTGAAGATAAAATTCGAAAAGTATTAAAAATTGCTAAAGAACCAATTTCTATAGAAACACCTGTTGGTGATGACGATGATTCGCATTTAGGTGATTTTATCGAGGATACAACACTCGAATTACCAATCGAATCAGCAACTATGGAAAGCCTTAAAAATGCAACGCAAGAGATTCTTGCTGGCTTGACTGGCCGCGAGGCTAAAGTTTTACGCATGCGTTTTGGTATTGATATGAATACCGATCATACCCTTGAGGAAGTTGGGAAACAATTTGATGTAACACGTGAACGTATTCGCCAAATTGAAGCTAAAGCTCTTAGAAAATTACGTCATCCTAGTCGTTCTGATGTACTAAGAAGCTTCCTAGACGAATAATGCATTAAAATGCCTAAAAATACGGCAGATGAACACTTGATCTCTAGATTTTAAGTAAGATTACGTTTATAATCTGCCGCGTTTTAAGGTTACACTATTATTAAGGCCCCATAGCTCAGTTGGTTAGAGCGTCCGACTCATAATCGGCAGGTCGCAGGTTCAAGTCCTGCTGGGGCCACCATAACGCCCCCCTTCATTAATTATTTAAAGTCCTAAAAGTTATATATTACCCAAACCACTCTACTATGTTCTCTAGCTCTCTAGATATGCTATAATTACTCTATTTATTTCATTCTAAAGGAGAACTAATATGACTACCGCTCATATAAATGCACAGCCAGGTGATTTCGCAGATATAGTCCTCATGCCAGGCGATCCACTTCGGGCAAAGTATATTGCAGAAACCTATTTTACCGATGTGAAAGAAGTTACTAATATTCGTGGCATGCTTGGCTTTACAGGTTTTTATAAAGGAAGAAGAATTTCTGCCATGGGTCATGGGATGGGAATTCCTTCATGCTCTATCTATGCGAAAGAATTAATTACTGAATATGGTGTTCAAAAAATTATCAGAGTAGGATCTTGCGGCGCGGTTAGCACAAAAATAAAAGTAAGAGATGTCATTATTGGATTAGGCGCGTCTACAGATTCGAAGGTAAATAGAACTAGGTTCAATCAACATGATTTTGCGGCGATAGCCGATTTTGAACTAGTTAAAAATGCTGTAGATGCTGCTAAAGCAAGAAATATTCCTGTCCATGTAGGAAATATCTTTTCAGCTGATTTATTTTACAATCCAGACGTTAGTATGTTTGATGTTATGGAAAAATATGGGATTCTAGGTGTCGAAATGGAGGCAGCAGGGATCTATGGTGTAGCAGCGGAATTTGGAGCAAAAGCGATGACGATATTAACTGTATCTGATCATATTAGGACCAACGAGCAAACTACACCAGAAGAACGCCAGACTACATTTAATGAAATGATTGAAATTGCGCTAGAATCAGTATTACTAGGCGATTAAACTAACGGGCAGTGGTATTCTAACCTCGTATGAAGTACCACTGTTAGTATATTTTACGATTAAATGTATATAACACATTCATTTTTAGACCTTAATGTAAATTAAAGTATCAACTTCAGCCTAATAAAGTTAGAATGGGACATAGAATAATGATACTAAAAAGGAATAGCCATTGCCCCGCTTAATAAGGAAATGAGCACAATTGAAAAAATGAACATTTTTTTTGCTGCCTGCTGTTCATCTTGAGACAGAACTACACCCTGTCCTACTACCTCATCACTCGTTTCTTGACTTGTCACGCCTTTAGATTTTAATAATTTGTAAGCAAGATAACACCAATATATACCTAAAACTAGCGAAGAAGCCGTAAATATAACTCTTTTAGGTTCAACAAGGCCCAATGCTACGCTTAAAATCAAAAAAAGAATGCAATAAATAAGTGAATCACGCTTTGCACGCTTAACGCCCTTTACATGGGGCAGAACTGGTATATTAGCATTGGCATAGTCTGAATAGCGATTGAGTGCTATAGCAAATGCGTGTGGCATTTGCCAAATGCTGAACATCAGCAAAATTAACAAAGCACTGATATCTAAACGATTGATGACAGCAACATAACCGATCATAGGAGGGATAGCACCAGAGAAGCTACCAACGAATGTACCATGTATTGAATGTCTTTTAAAATAAAGACTATACAATCCAACATAGATAATCAAGCCGGATAAACCCAATACACTACTTAGTGGATTTATATAAAAGAATAACAAAAAAAGCCCTGCTAAAGAGAGAAGTAAGCTATAAATTAATCCATTTTGAAAGCTCACTTCACCTGTTACGCTTGCCCTATTTTTAGTTCGCTGCATTAAAGCATCAATATCTCTATCGATTAGGTTATTAGCAACACACCCACCAGCTATAATTAATGCGACGCCAAGATTAGTGATTATGAATGACACAATATCAAACGCCCCCCTAGTTGCCAGTAAATAACCACCTGTAACGGCAATTAAGTTTCCAAAAATTATGCCAGGCTTAGTGAGTTGTATGTATGCTTTTAACATTATTTAATTGCTTTTTCCCAAAATCGCGATGTTAGATGGACTAAAACTATAGCGTGCACATCCCTATTTTTACGCTTATTTAAAATAATAGGCTGCAATATTATTGCAGCCTATTATTAGATTAATCTAGTCAAACATAATAGTTTTATTACAGCAAACTAGAAGTAAGTTAGATTAAAGTTAAGTTTTAGCTCAACATCATATTTTCATGCTGGCCAAATAATACCCAAATTGACCCAACAACTATAATTCCTATAACAATAATTGTATAAATCATTGATATAAAATTCCAGCGTTGTTCTTTTGATGTATTAATATGTAAGAAATACATGATATGGACAACCATTTGTATCGCCGCACACACTGCTACAATAGTAATCTTAGTTGATGAAACCATATTTGGCATATTCATTACAACATAAAAAGGTATTGCAGTCAGTATAACAGCTAATACGAATCCTATCACATAGGATTTCATGGTTCCATGGTAATGCGCTGCATGAGATTCGTGTCCACTCATTATATCACCCCCATCAAATAAACAAATGTAAAAACACCAATCCAGATAACATCAAGGAAATGCCAAAATAAGCTTAAGCACATCAATCTAGTTGAGTTTGTTTCTGTTACGCCGCGTCTTGAAATTTGAATCAGCATGATGATGATCCAAATGAGCCCAGCAGTAACGTGAATACCATGCGTGCCAACTAAAGCAAAAAAAGCCGATAAGAAAGCACTGCGATCTGGCCCCCACCCATTATGAATTAGATGATTAAATTCATATAACTCAATTGCGAGGAATCCTGCACCTAATAAAAATGTAACAACTAACCAAAACTTGATTCCGTTACTATTTCCGACTTTCATTGCAAGCATAGCAAAACCAAAGGTAATACTACTAAGTAGTAAAAGCCCTGTTTCAGCCAAAACTAAGTTTAAATCAAAAATATCTTTAGGGCCAGGACCGCCTGCTGTACCAACCATCAATACAGCATAAGTTGCAAATAAAGAAGCAAAAATCAAGCAATCGCTCATCAAGTAAATCCAAAACCCTAGTACTTTTGTTCCTTGGGTATCATGATGATGTTCGTCATGACTATGTACGTCACTATTATTTAAGTTTATTGCGCTACTTGTCATATTTCACTCCTGCTTTATCTAGCTCTGCATAGTGTGCATTTTCAATTTTTTCGATTTCATCGACTTGGACATAATAATCAATATCTTCATCAAAACTTTTAATAATCCAAACTAAGATAGAACCAACAAAGCCAAATAAAGCTAGCCACCAAATTTCCCAAATCAATGCAAAGCCCATAAACAATAGCATCAGACTTATCCAAATACCAGCAGCGGTATTTTTAGGCATATGAATAGGTGAATATGATTTTGGTTTCTTATATAAAGTGCCTTTTTGCTTCATCTCATATACAGCGTCTCTATCTGATACGACAGGGACAGTCGCAAAGTTATAAAATGGAGGTGGAGATGAAGTTGCCCACTCAAGTGTACGGCCATCCCATGGGTCACCAGTAACATCTCTTAGTTTGTCTCTATTTTTAATACTGACTAAGATTTGAATAACTTGGCTTGCTATACCACATGCAATAATAATTGCCCCAATCGCAGCAACAACTAATAGATTATGATACTCAGGATCTATACCTTGACTCAAACGACGAGTCATTCCTTTGAATCCTAAAATATACAAAGGCATAAAGGCTACATAGAAACCAATAAACCAACACCAGAATGCTGCTTTGCCCCAAAATGGTTCGAGTTTAAAGCCCATTGCTTTAGGGAACCAATATGTAAAGCCAGCAATACAACCAAACACAACTGCACCTATAATCGTATTATGGAAATGAGCGATTAAGAATAAACTATTATGAAGCACTGGGTTTGCTGCGGATACTGAAAGAAGTACCCCTGTCATTCCACCTAATGTAAAGGTTACAAGAAAACCAATTGTCCATAACATTGGGACTTGCATTTCAACACGACCTTTGTACATGGTAAATAACCAATTGAATATCTTAACACCTGTAGGTATAGAGATAATCATTGTTGCAACACCAAAGAAAGCGTTTACATTAGCAGTACTTCCCATTGTGAAGAAGTGATGTAGCCAAACGATAAATGATAATATTGTGATAGCAACCGTTGCCCAAACTAGAGAAGTATAGCCAAATAAACGCTTACGTGAGAAAGTAGCTGTTACTTCTGAGAATATACCAAATACAGGTAACACTAAAATGTAAACTTCAGGGTGTCCCCAAATCCAAATTAAGTTCACATACATCATCATATTACCACCCATATCATTTGTGAAGAAATGGGTATTTAAATAACGATCAAGTGTTAATAATGCAATAGTTGCAGTTAAAACAGGGAAAGATATGATAATTAAAATATTTGCACAAAGTGATGTCCATGTAAATACAGGCATCTTCATCAGCGTAATGCCAGGTGCACGCATTTTAATAATTGTAGCAAAGAAGTTAACACCAGTTAGAAGGGTTCCTAGACCTGAAATTTGTAAACTCCATATCCAATAATCTACCCCAGTACCTGGACTGTAATCTTTTAATGACAATGGAGGATATGCTAACCATCCAGTTTGTGCAAATTCGCCAACCCCTAATGAGATATTTATCAAAATCACACCAACCACAAACAACCAGAAACTTAAGTTATTTAGGAATGGAAAAGCCACGTCACGCGCACCTATTTGTAATGGCACAATGATATTCATCAAGCCAACAATAAATGGCATAGCCATAAAAAAGATCATAATTACACCATGAGCGGTGAATATTTGATCATAATGGTGGGCATTGAGATAACCTGCTTCACCTGCCGATGAAAGTACTTGTTGTCCACGCATTAATAAGGCATCGGCAAAACCTCTAAATAGCATAATAAAAGCAACAATAATATACATGATACCAAGACGTTTATGGTCAACAGATGTAAACCAATCACGCCATAACCAACCCCATAATTTGAAGTAGGTTAATAATCCCACCACAATCGCACCTAAAACACCAACTGCAAGCAGCGTTACGATAATAATAGGCTCATGTAATGGGATATCACTAAGGGATAATTTTCCAAACATATATAGTTCCTCTAAACCTGATCAGTGAGCAGTTGTATGCGATGTATTACTTTCATCTGCAACATGTGTATTATGCTCATCAGTTAAATGAGACTCGTGTGAAGAAGCATTTGCACCATGTGCACCATGAGCACCACCAAACATATCACCTGAGATGCGCGTTACAATTGCCCTGAATAAATCAGTTTTAACATTATTAAAATATAAAACCGGACTATTATCTTTTACTTTGGCGATTTCGTCATAAGCTTCCATTGTGTCTAAAGGTTTACCTGTAGCACGAACTGTTTCAACCCAAGCATTAAATTCATTTTCAGGTTTAGCAATTGTATTAAATTTCATGCCAGAGAATCCATGTCCACTATAGCTTGCAGAAATACCTTTAAATATACCAGGTTCGTCTGCAATTAAATTTAATTTCGTCTGCATACCTGCCATAACATATATTTGTCCACCTAACTGAGGAACAAAGAAAGAGTTCATGACCGTTTCAGAGGTTAATCTAAATTCAACTGGTCTATCAACAGGAATAGCAAGTTCATTTATTGATGCAACGCCCTGCTCTGGATAAATAAATAACCATTTCCAATCTAAAGAAACGACCTCAACAATTAAAGGTGTTTTTTCATGCTCAATTGGTTTATAAGGATGTAAGCTATGAGCTGTTTTCCAAGTTATAGTTCCTAAAATGACAATAATAATTAAAGGAATCATCCAAACTACAAATTCAATTTTATTTGAGTGTTCCCAATCAGGTTTATACTCATTTTTCGTATTTGAAGCCCGGTATTTCCAAGCAAAAAAGACCGATAGAAAAATAGCTGGAATAACAACAATCAGCATTAAGCCTACTGCTGTATAGATCAAATCACGTTGTTGTACACCTATATTCCCTTTCGAGTTTATAAGCGCAGCATCTTCACAGCCTGTTAAAGCAAACAATGATGCGATTAACGTGAAAAAACCTATCATTTTGAAACAGGTTTTATAACGGTTTAATAAATTCATTGAAGAACCTCTGACATAATTAGATTAATGGAGTTTTCAAAGCACTGCACATTCTATTCTATTACAATCCGTAAAGTAAATCTGTGGAAAGAAATGTTGTGATATCTGTTGTATATTTAATAAAATAGGATCAACATAAATACAAAAAAGATACAATAAATTAACTTAAATTTAACATTTAGAGTTTTAAGCACCTCCAGGTTGATTTATGTCAAAAAAACTTAGGCGCTTGGCTAAATATTAAATTACTTTTTTCATAGAATGTTAATACTATGCTAAAACAACTCTCAACTTTTTCAAAAAGCAATTATCTTGCCCTAATAAAGTTAGAAACACTTGTATCTTGAGACATTTCTGCAACAATATTCGTCAAAACGGTATTCAAAACTTCTTCAATTTTTGCATTTGATGCTGTTAACGGTCCTTCAACATTATAACTTGAACGATATGTTTTACTTTGTTGCATTCCACTAACTGATCCTGCAACAATAGTGATTTCAGCAGAAGCGTTAATCAGATGCCTAAAATTACCTTCTTTTACATCTGCATTTAATTTATTCAAAATTATCTGTACATTAATTGGTGCGTTCCCGCCAACCGCATAGCCTCTTGCAATCATTTGTTTTTCTAGAATTTCTTGTAATAAGAATCGGACATCACGATTAGGCATCAGATTTTCTAACTGGCCATTACGTTCTATCGTTGCTAATACTGGGTTATCACGCTTATCATAGCTAACAATATTAATCGATACAGCACTGACAGATAAATCTTGATTTGGTACAACAATTTCTGGTGCGAGAACAAGTGTGTTACTTGGTGGGGCAATACATCCTGTTATACCAAATGCACTGAATAATGCCATGCTGATTAATAACTTTTTTTGTAGTTGCTGAAAAGAGTTTTTTTTAGCCATAGGGTAATTCCATTTTATTTTCAATATTTTAAAATTATTCTTAAAACCCACAATAAATATGGATTCAGCAGTGTTAAATTAGCCAGTTATCAATCTGACTTATCTGCCTACATTGTACCACTCAGCTGTTAACAATCAAAACAGATCGGCGAATAAAGTTTACGCCCTTATATCCACGCCCAATTGAGCGAGGATATAAAGACGTTTTGCTGAAGAAATAGTTCAACTTTTACTGGGTGATGGTGTTGATGGCGTTGGAACTAGATCTCTTACGCAGGCAACATTAAAAAGTGATGTTACATTTGTAAATACCCTATATTCGAAACCATTTGTTTCAACAGGGGGGTAAGAAGTAGTTCCTGTAGATATAAAAACTGGACGTCCATAACCACCTACCCTATTTCTTCCTCCATAAGCTCTATCTTGAGCAACACTTTGCTCAGTAGACCAGTAGTTACCGCTTTCCCATCCATTTACATATTTAGTGACATCTCCCCATTCATTGTACAAAGAGCCGTTAACAGTTCTATTTGAATTAACAGGGAGCATATTTTTGGTTATGTCATTATCTATGAATTGTGACCAATGGGCGGGGCTTTGACGCTCAAAATCACCACCTGGAAAAACATTCTTTGCACCAGCGTGAAATTCCCCTATAGATGGTAACCTATAACTGCTACCTTGAGTTTTACAGAATATATCTGGATTATTTGCTGCAGTTTTTTGTTGTATCTCATTTCCTATCCCACCTGACAAATAAGGTGGTGCTGGGGTATCAGGCCAAAATTCATTTGGCATAGTCAATGAATAGCCGTAGGTTTTAGGGGATGCTGTGAGCGAAAATGACAATAAAATAGATATCAGTGCTAAAGCACTAATTAGTAGGTAATAATTGGGCTTAGTTGCGGTGTTGCGGTGTTTGATTTTAACATTTAAATCTCCACTAAGTCAATGAAAAAAAAGGATAATGCCAGATTATTTATCTCAGCACATTACAATTAAATAGCCTTACACATTAACATACTTTAACATTTTTTAATAAATAATCAATTCTATTTCCATCATTTTATATTTTACATGATTAACTGGAATTCTCGACTTTTACAATTTAGTCCATTTTTATACAGCAAAAACAAGAAAGCATTTAATCACGATAAAATAGATCAAAATTAATGTCCAAAACAGAAACAATTAAAATGTCAATTGTTTAATAATAAAAGAATAAGATTCTTAAAAAGTCGAGCATCACGTTAATTTACCATGATCAATTCTGATTATCGTTAATAAGTTGCTAATCCCAAACGAAGTGATTAAGCTAGAAGCTATCATTAAAACAATTTATTGCTTACACAAGCTAACCATTAACCTATTTGTACATTTACATAGACTATGTTAAGGACTATTATGGATATTCAATCAATTATCGAATCTAAACTTACTGCGTTAAGTCCCTTATTATTTGAAGTCACGAATGAAAGCCATAATCATAGTGTCCCTAAAAATTCAGAGACACATTTTAAGGTTGTCGTTGTTTCAAATGAGTTTAAAAATACCATGTTGATTGGCCGCCATAGGAAAATTTATGCTCTTTTAGCTGATCTTATGCAAAACCCAATTCATGCGCTTGCCTTGCATACTTTTACGCCAGAGGAGTGGGATAAATTAGATGATAAATCCCTGGTCTCTCCAAAATGTCTGGGTGGCAGTAAATCAGATTAGAAGGCTGGGCTCCAGACTATTACTATATCCTTGAGTACCTCATAGGCATTAGAACTTATATTTACCCTACAAGGCTTACTAACTGTCCAAGTCGAGTAATTTATTAATATGCTCGACGCATGTTAGATAACGATGATCGTGATCATAAAGTCCAACATTCACAAATTCAATTCCATTTCGATTTAATATGTCCGTAATCATCTTTTGCGTATCGGTTCTTACAGGCTGTTTTTTATCTTTCTCTTTAGTTTGCTCATTTCCTATCAATAAAACCAGATCGAATCGGTATTTTTCCAGCATCGCCTGTATAAAACTATGTTCTTTACCAATGTGCTTTTTGCATTGAGCTTGTAGGGTAACAAAATCCGTATCAATAAAAGCGACTCGATTTGCATATTTAACCGCAAAATCAATATATTGAGCATGACCTAAGGCTATCTTATCATAATCTGAATGTTGAAGTGCTTTTTCATCGTTGCCTAGATTTGAAAATAAGTATTCCTTATAATATTGCCAAGCACTTGTTGTATTAAAGGTATTAGCAAGCTTATTGACTAGGGTTGATTTTCCTGTCTGCTCTGCACCAATAACAGCAACTGTACGAACAAAAAAAGGTTTTACTTCAGTTGGAATATATTCCCAATATTTAAAAGGGTTCAATCTGATACGCTCACCGCTAATCGGCATAAATTGTCTATCAGGATCGATAAGATGGGTTTGTGCATTAAATAGTTCTTTATACTTTTGGGCATCTCCTCGTTCACTAGAGTAGATAAAATCAGGAATAATGGCCTGTTCATTTAAAAATTCCTTGACCTTTTCACTCCAACCTTGCCAACCATTAGGATAAGGTTCAATACCTATCTCATTGAATAAATGTATTTTGATATTTTGTTGGTATTTGAATGTTTGTAATAACCATCTGAGCCTATCACTGACTGTTGGTTGTTTTGACATTTTACTTTCATCAAATAATTTCTTATCTCTTGGTTCATCATGACATAAAATAATATGTAATTTATCTACCTGACTTGCCGCTCGTTGAATTAAATACACGTGGCCTGTATGCAATGGGTAAAATTTACCAAATATAACACCTTCATTTTGTTTATGTTTTGGAAAATCTATTTTTAAAAACTTATGCAAGTTTTGAAGTTTTTGAGCACTTGGCTCTTCAACCTTTCCATTAATAAGCTGGCTTAAATACCCTTTACTGATCCCACATGCACTAGCAACTTTTTGTAGAGTATATCCTTTAGCTTTAATTGCCTGCTTCAAATATAAGAATTTCATTAGCCATTTTCCATTTATTGGTTCAAGGGACAATTGTGCGTATAAACTTGCTAAGTACGAATAGCTATTATTTTAAAGCAAAAAGCGCTGCAATCCAATGGATCACAGCGCCTTTCCTAGGTAGTGATTATCAATTTTAACAGCAAAATATCAAGTCACCATCATACCTTCCATCTTACGAGCTAAATTGCTTACGCGTGAAAGAAGATTTTTCTCCCCGATTTGATCGTGAAGATGCACCTCTATCTGAACCACGCCTATCAGAATGACCTGATGGTTTGTTAAAGCTACGTCTATCATCACCACCTGGACGTCCACCTCGACCACCAGCTCTTTCAGGTTCAGCTGCACCAACAAATTGCATATTAAGCGGCTTATTTAAAATCCTAGTTTTAGTAAAATGACCTAATAGGTCACCCGGCATACCTCTAGGTAATTCAATAGTAGAATGAGATGCAAACAACTTGATATTACCGATATAACGGCTACTGATATCACCCTCATTTGCAATTGCACCTACAATATGTCTCACTTCGACACCATCATCTCGGCCTATTTCAATACGATAGAGATCCATTTCACCAACTTGGCGACGTTCTTTACGTGGCTTATCACCTTCGAATTGGCGAGATTGACCATCTCTGTCCCTACCTCTACCCTCAAAACGACCTTCAGAGCGTTTATCAAACTCTCTTGAAGGTTTAGAACGCGTGACAGGATCTGGTTTAATGATTAATGGTCTTGAAACTTGAGACATTTTAAGCAATGCAGCGGCTAAACTTTCAATGTCTACACCTTCAGGCTGAATTTTGCTAATTAAAGCTTGGTATTTTGTCAAATCATGACTCTCAAGTTCTTTCTTAACTTTTTCAGCAAATGATGTAATTCTATGTTGAGCTAACACTTCAGCAGTAGGTAATTGCACTTCTGGAATAACAATACGCATAGTTCTTTCAATATTTTTGAGTAAACGGTATTCACGGTTATCCACAAATAATAATGCACGACCTGTACGACCAGCACGTCCTGTACGGCCTATTCTATGAACATAAGATTCAGCATCTTGTGTAATGTCATAGTTTACAACTAAGCTAATACGCTCAACATCTAATCCACGCGCTGCAACGTCCGTAGCAACTAAAATATCAAGACGACCATCTTTTAATCTATCTAGTGTTTGCTCTCTTAAAGATTGATTCATGTCACCGTTTAGCGCAGCTGCATTGTAACCACCTTTTTCAAGTGCTTCTGTTACTTCTAGAGTCGCTGATTTTGTTCTGACGAAAATAATTGCTGCATCAAATTCTTCCACTTCTAAAAAGCGAATTAATGCATCATTTTTTCTTACGCCAGTTACACGCCAAAAGCTTTGGCTGATATCAGGGCGTGTACTATTACTTGCCTTAATACTCACTTCTTCAGGATTATTCATAAATCTGCGAGTAATACGGCGAATTGCATCAGGCATAGTTGCAGAGAATAGAGCAGTTTGATGTTCGCTTGGGATTTTACTCATGATGGTTTCAACATCATCAATAAATCCCATTCTTAGCATTTCATCTGCTTCATCCAGCACTAAACCTTTGATTGAATTTAATTTTAATGTACCACGTTCAAGATGATCCAGTAGGCGTCCTGGCGTACCCACAACAATTTGAGGTCCTTGTTTTAAGGATTTTAATTGGCCTTCGTAACGTTGACCACCATAAAGCGCTAACACGTTTACATTTTTCATGTATTTAGTAAATGTTTCACATGCCTCTGCCACTTGAATGGCAAGCTCACGTGTTGGAGCAAGGACTAAAATTTGTGGTGCTTTAAGTGATACATCTAGATTTTGTAATAATGGCAAAGAAAAGGCTGCAGTTTTACCACTTCCCGTTTGTGCTATCCCTAATACATCTTTACCTTTAAGTAAATGTGGCATGCAGGCAGCTTGAATGGGAGAGGGTTTCTCATATCCTAAATCTTTTAGTGAGGATAATATTTCTGGCATAAGGCCAAGAGATGCAAATGTCATTGTTTCAGCAGATGCTTTATCCGGTGTTGAATTCATTTCTGATTCGTTTGAACTAACTTGTTTTATATTTGTTGTCATTTTCTAACTCTTTTGTAGGGTAACATTACGAATGAGTCAGTCCAACAAAATTGCAAAAAGCATATAAGTTTCATTAAATTGCGTGACCAACTCGAAATTATTTCACACAAAAGCACACACCATCCAAAGATGATATCTCTCTTATGTAAAAGTTCTATAGTGAGTTTGATTCGGCTAGGTCTTCTTGAAGTTGGGCTAATAAAGCCAACTCTAATAGTGCATATCGATGTTCAACAAAATTGTGTACATTGTTTGCAACCGCTTTTTTAAACAGCGGCACAGCACTATTTACATCTCCTAAATTTAGATAATATTTCCCTAAATAAAAATAACTTTCGGTCAAATACTCTGCAAAAGTTATGTTATCTAAGGTTTGACTTTCTAAACGATGCATTAACTCTTTTTGAGATATATTGCCAAGATAAAACTCAACAATATTCCATCCCCAATAATCTCGTTCTGTAGCTTCATTAAAACGATCTTGTAGTGATTTTTTCGCAGATCTCTCATCCTTTTGACGCTCAGCTAGATATAGCCAAAGCGTTCTATAAGGATCATTTTTATCTTCCTGATAAAAAGCGAGTAAATCTTCTTGAGCCAGTGCAAAGCGTCCACCATAGTATAAAGCTATACCACGATTCAAACGCGCGTAGGTGTAGGTAGAATCCAGTTCTAATACAGAATCAAACGCTTCATAAGCCGCATCAAAATCTCCGGCTTGCGTTAAGTATATTCCAAGATAATTATAAATTTCCGGAATATCAGGCCGTATCATTAAAGCTTGGGTAAAATCATTGCGTGCCAAGGCACGTAATCCCAAGCTATCATATAAGACGCCTCGCTCATATAATAGTTGTGCTCGCTCATCATCTACAAGTACACCTGTAGCAAGAATTTGTTCCATTCTTGCGAGCATAACCTCTTGTTGCAAAGTTGATTGCAAAGGTACTGCCATAAGCATGTCATCATTATTTGCATGTGTTCCTGCACAGCCACTTATTAAAATAGCACTGATTAGAGAAGATACACGCAAACATGTTTTTACTGACATTAGTTCACCTTACATAATCAAGTTTCTATTTCAATGAATCTTATAGAAACTCAAAACAATAGCCCATTATTCAACTTTATTATTATAGCATTAACTCAAAAATTACTCACCATCTTGTGAATTAGATTCACTCGAAATTTCTGCAGTCGGTGACTCTAATGCTGTTTCTACAGGGTTTTCATTTGTTCCTTGGGCCTCTTTTATGCTAAGTCTGACTCTGCCTTGTCTATCAATTTCCAATACTTTGACAGGTACTTCTTGACCCACTTCTAGGTAATCCGCAATTCTCTCAATACGTTTATCAACGATTTGTGAGATATGGACTAGCCCTTCTTTACCACCAGCAAAGCTAACAAAGGCGCCAAAATCGACTAAACGTACTACTTTACCAGTATAAATACGACCTACTTCAACTTCTGCAGTAATTTCTTCAATACGTCTTATAGCATGTTGTGCTTTTTCATTATCAGATGATGCAATTTTCACAAGACCATTATCATCAATTTCGATAGTTGTTCCTGTTTCCTCTGTTAATGCACGAATTACAGCACCGCCTTTACCAATAATATCTTTAATCTTATCTGGGCTGACTTTAATAGTATGAATTCTTGGTGCAAACTCTGAAATTTGGACGCTTGGAGTATTAATCGTGCTTTCCATTACATCTAAAATATGTAATCTTGCACCTTTAGCTTGATTCAAAGCAATGTGCATAATTTCTTTTGTGATACCTTCAATTTTAATATCCATTTGCAAAGCTGTAATTCCATCTTTACTGCCCGCAACTTTAAAATCCATATCACCAAGATGATCCTCATCACCTAAAATATCAGATAGAACAACAAATTGGTCACCTTCTTTCACCAGACCCATTGCTATACCAGCAACTGCTGAACGAATTGGCACACCTGCATCCATTAATGCTAATGACGCACCACAAACTGAAGCCATAGATGACGAACCATTTGATTCCGTAATTTCAGATACAACCCGGACAGTATAAGGAAAATCAGCTGCAGATGGCATAACTGCCGCAACACCACGTTTTGCTAATCTACCATGGCCAATTTCACGACGCTTTGGAGAACCCACCATACCTGTTTCACCTACAGAATAAGGAGGGAAATTATAATGAAGCATAAAACGGTCTGTTTTTTCACCAATTAGTTCATCAATCACTTGTGCGTCTCTTTCAGTACCTAATGTAACTGTTACAAGTGCTTGAGTTTCACCACGAGTAAACAAGGCAGAACCATGAGTACGTGGTAATACGCCAGTACGCACATCAAGGCCACGTATCATATCTTTTTCACGTCCATCAATTCTAGGTGCACCATTAATCACTCTATTACGTACAATATGGCTTTCTAATGAACTTAATGCAGATAGGATCTCACCTTCATCTAAAGTTTCATCTTGCTCAATTAATGCTGCACAGACCGACTCTTTGATATTTTCAACTTCTGTATAACGTTGCTGTTTTTCAATGATTTGATACGCTTCAGTCAAACGAGCTTCCGCTAAAGCTTTAACACTTTGTGCAAGTGCATGATTAGCCTCAGGTGGAGTCCAATCCCATTTAGGTTTACCTGCTTTAGCTGCAAAAGCTTGTATTTCACGAATAACAACTTGTTGCTGATCATGCCCAAACACTACAGCACCTAACATTTCATCTTCACTTAATATATCGGCTTCTGACTCAACCATTAAAACCGCATTTTCTGTCCCTGCGACGACTAAATCAAGGCGGCTCACTTTAAGTTCACTTGTTGTTGGATTAAGTACATATTGATCATTAATATAGCCAACTCTCGCAGCACCGATTGGGCCATTGAAAGGGATACCAGAAATAGCTAATGCAGCAGAGGCACCTATCATTGCTACTATATCAGGATTAACTTCCTGATTGACTGACATGACAGTTGCAACAATTTGAACTTCATTAAGAAAACCTTCTGGAAAAAGAGGGCGTAATGGTCTGTCAATTAATCTAGAAATTAATGTTTCACCTTCACTTGGTCTACCTTCTCTTCTGAAAAAACTTCCTGGTATTTTTCCTGCAGCATAAGTTCTTTCTTGATAATTTACCGTTAATGGAAAAAAGTCTTGTCCTGGCTTAGTTTTCTTTTGACCTACAACAGTTACAAATACAGCAGTGTCATCTACACTAACCATAACTGCACCAGTAGCTTGTCTTGCCATCATGTTTGTTTCTAACGTAACTGTATGTTGACCATATTTAAATTCATGTACAATAGGTGTTAACACTATATTATTCCTCTATAATTTTTCGCCACACGGCATCTTCATATTTTCTCAAATCAACAATTTTTTATTTTGCAAAAATTTATCTAATGAGCCTATTTTATTTCTATTTCACATTGACTACTTTTAGTATCAATCAGCTCGCAAGCTAACCATTGTAATCTATTTGATTTTTATATATCTATTATTTATCTAATTTTACATTGAAAATTAATAACACATTACGAACCATAATATTCTGAGTCTACTTTACAAAACAGTTAATTTACTCATCACTAAACCTATACATAGTACATTTAAGCCTAATGATTAGTATCAATTATTACAATCTAGCTGGGATCACATTGATATCTTGATAAGTATCGTTAAGCTTCATCCTTCTTGCTTATGAAGAGACTACTTCAAATGCTCTTATAATAAGAAATAATATTGCCTTATCATAAAAACACTTTTTAATATCACTATTTAGTTAAAAACACTGTTTACTTTAAAAAATTAAGCTATAAATAAAGGGGCTTTCGCCCCTTTATCAAGATCATACCTAATTAACGACGTAAACCTAAACGTGCGATTAGCGCAGTATAACGTGGCACACTTTTACCTTTAAGGTAATCTAGTAAGCTACGACGTTGAGCAACCATACGTAATAAACCACGGCGACCATGATGATCTTTTTTATGATCAGAAAAATGCGATTGTAAATCATTTATTCTTGCAGTTAATAATGCGATTTGAACTTCAGTTGACCCTGTATCATTCGCATCACGACCATATTCAGCAACAATTTGTGCTTTCACTTCTGCAGTTAGAGACATGTTCTCTCCTAAAATATTATATTATTGAAAAAATTAAGGCGCCGATCTCTAATTCAGCGCCAATATGCATTTATGCAAGACTATTGTACGCTTTGATCTAAACAATCGCAAGTAGCTAAAAAAATTTGAGAAGATTTTGAGGATTTTATCTTAACTATTAAGCCTAAGACTTATGAATTGATACATTGCAGGTGAAGCATTTACAGACAATTATTGCTTTAACATTATTTTTCACAATAAAAATACTGTGCACTCAAAAAATTATACTTTAACGGATATTATATTGTTTAAGCTTATTAGCAATAGCAGTATGTGAAATACCAAGCCTACTGCCTAATTTTCTCGAACTAGGGTGTTTGATGTATAATTGCTGTAGAACTTGTTTTTCAAACTTCCCCATTATGTCATCAAGTGTACCTGATAGTTGTTCCTCAGATAAATCAGACTCTTCAAAATAACTATTTGATAATTCTATATCATGTGTTCTAAACGTATCAAAAACTAAATCATCTGCACTTAAATGCTCGGAATCTAACTGAACTAAGGATTGATACAATGTATTTTTTAATTGCCTGATATTTCCAGGCCAGTCAAGTGACATTAGTAACTGAGCGACATCAGCTGTACATCTAGGAGAAGTAATATTTAATTGCGCAGATAAATCAGATAATAAAAAATGCGCTAGTGGCATGATATCTAAACGTCTCTCTCTAAGCGGTGGAATAGAAAGCGTTATCACATTAAGTCTATAATACAAGTCTTCCCTAAATTTTCCTTGTTTTACTAGAGAAAATAAATTTTTTTGGGTTGCGCAAATAATTCTAACATCGACAAAAACTTCTTTATCCTCTCCTACACGTCTAAATGTACCATCATTGATAAAACGCAAGAGTTTACTTTGCATTTGGGAAGACATTTCTTCAATTTGGTCCAGTAATACCGTGCCATGGTTAGCCTGTTCAAAAAAGCCTTTTTTTTCTGTCGAAGGGCTCTGGCCATTACCTACTAAAAATCCAAAGAGTTCACTTTCAACCGATTCATCTGGAATACCTGCACAGTTAAGTGCAAGAAAAGGATACATCACTCTAGAGCTTTCTTGATGACAAGCTTTAGCAAGCATTTCTTTACCCGTTCCAGTTTCCCCTTCAATTAGAAGTGGCACATCCAGTTTAGCTGCTCTACGAGCATGCTTAATTAATTGTTTCATAGAATGGCTATTTGCTATCCATTCACTTAATGGTATGAGTTCACTTCTCATGTTAAGAATTTTCTTCTACCCATTTTCTAATAGATAAACGGTGGTCCTCTATTTTCTGTGGCGTCAGTAAGCGTCTATTTTCGTCATATACATTTGCGCCGACATCATCAGCTATACGCTGGACAGTCTGTAGCATAAGTTTAAAATTTTGTAATGGTTGACCTGCTGTTGGCAATACCATAAAACATGTAATACCTGGTGTGGTAAAATCAATCATATTATTTGGTTCAAATATTCCTGGTTTAACCATATTCGCTACACTAAATAACACAGGGGTATCTGCAGATGACAAATGTCTATGGAAAATCGACATTTTACCAAAATGCAATCCTGAATTTAAAAAGCTGTTTAACAATAAATCTCCCCTTAGCGGTTGATCATTTATGCCAATAATATGAAAAACTATAACTAATTGAGGAATATCTGGAACAGGAGAAACTGGTGTTTCTATCTCTTCTTCTGTTTCAGGCTTATTATCAGCTAATGTTGATGATTTTAATTCACTCTCAACACCACCCTTGCCAGTATTAACATCATTCTGTTCAATGCTAATACTATCACTCTTAAGTGAAGATATAACAGTATGTTCGCTATGGCTTAAATCTTCAGTAACTTGCTCGTTATCCTTATCAGTATTATCATTTAATATCTGTTGCTTACTTAGATCATTTTCATCGAATGAAAATTCAGGCTGTTTATCATGAAATTTTTTATTGCGACTATTCTTATTTTTAGTTATGACAGGGCTTACGCTTTCTTCTAACTCATGATTATCTACATGAAAGTTATCAGTAATTGTATCAATTTCATCATCAAGCTCATCTCTGCGCAAATGTCTTTCTCTATTTTTAGTTTTAGAGTCACTACCAAATAGACTAGACCGCTCCTTTCTTGAGCTCCATATGCCATGAATCAATAGGGCGGCAATCGCTATCACACCAACAACTAGTAAAATTAAACGTAAATTATCCTTCACAGCATTCTCTTATTTATTTTATTGTTTATCGTTGTAATTTTGGCAAATGAATTTACCACTCGTATTATTTGATTCACTCTACTTTCTGTATTTTGCAAAAGCAAAGCATTAAATTAAAAGCAATACTTGTACTATGCATAACAACACTAGTATAACCCAATTTAACCACCAAACATTTTAAAATTAAAAAATCTGAAGAACAAATTATTACAATCGTGATTTTTTACTAAAATATTGGTTAGTATATTCGCTCATGATACCTTAATTTGATACAACAGGAGCAATTTTCTCAGCATATTATAACCTTAATTGTTTTTTGTAAAGAGATCTCATCACCTACTAAATATTTGCTAGATTGAGCTTTATCGCGTGTGAATATTGAACTATAACGCGATGCTCGACTTTTAAAATGCGAGATCTGCGATACTTAAAATGGGTCTACCTTGTTCTTTATTGAACAGGGTGGCCAGTTTGTGTGATAATATTTTCCTACTCAGCCTATTAGTAAAGCTCAGCATTGTTCTTGCGAATGTTCTTTCAATATTGAATTTTTCAGCAAGTTGTCCAATTGTACTTTCAATAATTCTTCTTTTATCATTCCAAAAATTCCTAATGTTTTTAGGGAGTTTATCTCTCATGTTTTTCCTAACGGGTGTTTCAATAGCAATCCCATGGTTTATGCATTGTTCCGCT
>NZ_FOHV01000061.1 GCF_900111395.1 Thorsellia anophelis DSM 18579
GACTCTATCAATCACACTTCTCTCTCTACTCTTTCAAGTCACTCACCAAAACACCTTCGGTGTTGTAAGGTTAAGCCTCTCGGGTAATTAGTATGAGTTAGCTCAATACATCGCTGTACTTACACACCTCACCTATCAACGTCATAGTCTTTAACAACCCTTATAGATACTTACGTATAGGGAAGACTCATCTTGGGGAAAGTTTCTCGCTTAGATGCTTTCAGCGATTATCTCGTCCGCATTTAGCTACCGGGCAGTGCCATTGGCATGACAACCCGAACACCAGTGATGCGTTCACCTCGGTCCTCTCGTACTAGAAGCAACCCCCCTCAATCTTCCAACGCCCACGACAGATAGGGACCGAACTGTCTCACGACGTTCTAAACCCAGCTCGCGTACCACTTTAAACGGCGAACAGCCGTACCCTTGGGACCGACTTCAGCCCCAGGATGTGATGAGCCGACATCGAGGTGCCAAACACCGCCGTCGATATGAACTCTTGGGCGGTATCAGCCTGTTATCCCCGGAGTACCTTTTATCCGTTGAGCGATGGCCCTTCCATACAGAACCACCGGATCACTATGACCTACTTTCGTACCTGCTCGACATGTCTGTCTCGCAGTCAAGCTAGCTTTTACCATTACACTAACCGCATGATGTCCGACCATGCTTAGCTAACCTTCGTGCTCCTCCGTTACAATTTGGGAGGAGACCGCCCCAGTCAAACTACCCACCAGACACTGTCCTCATTCCCGATTAGGGAACTAAGTGAGAACATCAAACATTAAAGGGTGGTATTTCAAGGATGGCTCCATAGCAACTGGCGTCACTACTTCAATGCCTCCCACCTATCCTACACATTAAGGCTCAATGTTCAGTGTCAAGCTATAGTAAAGGTTCACGGGGTCTTTCCGTCTTGCCGCGGGTACACCGCATCTTCACGGCGATTTCAATTTCACTGAGTCTCGGGTGGAGACAGCCTGGCCATCATTACGCCATTCGTGCAGGTCGGAACTTACCCGACAAGGAATTTCGCTACCTTAGGACCGTTATAGTTACGGCCGCCGTTTACTGGGGCTTCAATCAAGAGCTTCGCTTGCGCTAACCCCATCATTTAACCTTCCAGCACCGGGCAGGCGTCACACCTTATACGTCCACTTACGTGTTTGCAAAGTGCTGTGTTTTTATTAAACAGTTGCAGCCAGCTGGTATCTTCGACTGACTTCAGCTCCATCCGCGAGGGACTTCACCTAATGTCAGCGTGCCTTCTCCCGAAGTTACGGCACCATTTTGCCTAGTTCCTTCACCCGAGTTCTCTCAAGCGCCTGAGTATTCTCTACCTGACCACCTGTGTCGGTTTGGGGTACGATTAATATGATAGTTAATGCTTAGAGGCTTTTCCAGGAAGCAGGGCATCAACTACTTCAGCACCGTAGTGCCTCGTCGTCGCTTCTCAGTGTTAACAAAGTACCGGATTTGCCTAGTACTTCCACCTACGAGCTTAAACGCGAATCCGTCACCGCGCTAGCCTAGCCTTCTCCGTCCCCCCTTCACCTATCATACCAGTACGGGAATATTAACCCGTTACCCATCGACTACGCTCTTCAGCCTCGCCTTAGGGGTCGACTCACCCTGCCCCGATTAACGTTGGACAGGAACCCTTGGTCTTCCGGCGTGCGGGTTTTTCACCCGCATTATCGTTACTTATGTCAGCATTCGCACTTCTGATACCTCCAGCAAACTTCTCAGTTCACCTTCTACGGCTTACAGAACGCTCCCCTACCCATTGACCTAAGTCAATGCCGCAGCTTCGGTGTACAGTTTTAGCCCCGTTACATCTTCCGCGCAGGCCGACTCGACTAGTGAGCTATTACGCTTTCTTTAAATGATGGCTGCTTCTAAGCCAACATCCTAGCTGTCTAAGCCTTCCCACTTCGTTTCCCACTTAACTGTAACTTTGGGACCTTAGCTGGCGGTCTGGGTTGTTTCCCTCTCCACGACGGACGTTAGCACCCGCCGTGTGTCTCCCACACGTCATTCATCAGTATTCGGAGTTTGCATCGGGTCGGTAAGTCGGGATGACCCCCTAGCCGAAACAGTGCTCTACCCCCAATGATGCTGTGTGAGGCGCTACCTAAATAGCTTTCGGGGAGAACCAGCTATCTCCCGGTTTGATTGGCCTTTCACCCCCAGCCACAAGTCATCCGCTAATTTTTCAACATTAGTCGGTTCGGTCCTCCAGTTAGTGTTACCCAACCTTCAACCTGCCCATGGCTAGATCACCGGGTTTCGGGTCTATACCTTGCAACTAGACGCCCAGTTAAGACTCGGTTTCCCTACGGCTCCCTTATTCAGTTAACCTTGCTACAAAATATAACTCGCTGACCCATTATACAAAAGGTACGCAGTCACCCCGAAGGGCTCCCACTGCTTGTACGTACACGGTTTCAGGTTCTTTTCACTCCCTTCACCAGGGTTCTTTTCGCCTTTCCCTCACGGTACTGGTTCACTATCGGTCAATCAGGAGTATTTAGCCTTGGAGGATGGTCCCCCCATATTCAAACAGGATATCACGTGTCCCGCTCTACTCTTCGTGCTCACAGACTTTGGCTTTCGTGTACGGGGCTTTCACCCTGT
>NZ_FOHV01000001.1 GCF_900111395.1 Thorsellia anophelis DSM 18579
ACAGCTATGCAACTTTGATGACTTGGATAAGACGTAGACTCAGGGCAGTTCAACTTAAAAGTTGGAAAAAGCCAAGCAGGCTTCACCGACGATTAAGACAGCTTGGGTACAAAGGTACATTCAAATTTATCAAGATGAATAGCTGGAGGAACGCTTGTAGTCCGCTAGCACATTATGCAATGCCTAATAAATGGTTTGAAGAACTCAAACTATTTGACTTAACAAGCTTGTATAAGTAAAGAACGTCTAACAAAAACGTTAGATATTTATTGGTATGAGCCGTATACGAGGTCCGTACGTACGGTTCTGTGAGAGGGATAAGACGGTAACGTCTTACCCTACTCGATATTATTCAAGCTTGCAACCTACTTATTTATGGGGAGGTTGTAAGCTATTGCTATTTAAGTAGCAAAATTAAATAGGTCTGTTCTGGTTTTTAATGCATTTGATTGCAGTCGATTTGATTACAATAGCGCTTTGGCTTATTCCAAAGAACAAAAGGATTTAGGAGATGAAATCAAATTTAGCGATTGAAATAAGAACCTAACCACATTGAAGAAGGCTAAAGGTGTTAATCATACATGCAGTTGGATGTGACGACAGGAATCCACTTCCATTTAGGGGGAGTTCAAGAAATCTATCTTAGCTGATAAGGATCCATTATAAAATATATTACTTTCCATAAAAATGGTCATTATGTTCAAGTGAAAAAAGGGTTTTCATTCAATACATTGATATTTGGATATTGGGTTTATTTGTTCCAGCGTATGTGGCTATCTTGATTGATATGGTTTTTAGTGTATGCAATAACTATCGTTACCATATCAAATTTTGAATATTAAGTTGAGCGTGATAATGAGAGTGTTTTGTGGGCGTTAAATTTAGACTATCTATTTTGGGTGAATTTTATATTATATCAATTATTTACAATAAATAAAAAATACAAACTTCGTCTAATAAAAAAGGATGTGTTGACAACATAGATGCAGATAAAATTAAGCAACCTACGTTACTATAATCTATAGGTAGTTCGATGATTGACAAGCTAGGATGTGACATTAAAAATCAATATGTAGATAAGTTTTTGTTTTTATTCTGTTGTTGTGAGTGTTCATCAACGTGTTTTGTACAAATTTAAAATAATTTTACCATTCCGCTGTGTATTTAACTATATTCATTTATAAGGCGCACTTTTTACCTAATTAGGTAATCTAATATAGCAGGGGAAAAGAATAACAAAAGGTAAAACGGATGAGTGAATATTTTGAAGTATACGATGCAAAAAATAATCATATCTCCTCTTTTCATGGGTTGATAGAGTGTGGTGATTTTTCTGATATAGGTGGATTTTATTTATATGCATTTGTTGGCTTTCCATTAGATAAAACGACATATTTTGATTCTGATACGCATTATCTACTAAAAACTAAGCGCTATGATGGCAGGTTAGATTTTGAATTCAGTGTAATTGGCATTAATATAATAAACCAAGTTGCTTATTTTAGAATATTGAAGCGTAATGGTATGTATACGTTTGGGGCTTTAACATTGCTTAGTGTTTATGAAAAAGCAGATCGCCGAGTATTTATTGAAATTAAAAAGCAGTGCAAATTTGCTTATCTCTCTGCCTCATACCTAGTTTCGGGATTCAAGAAGAATTTGAACAAAAATGAGATCATACTTGATGGTAAGTATATTATTGATACTGATTCATTTTTTTGTGAGCTAGGTTATGGGTTTTTTGGTACATTTGGTTATATGGGATGGAACTTGAATGCCGTTGCAGATATGCTAAATGACATGTATCAAATCGATAATCCAATTAAAATTAAATGGGTTAATTTTGAGCAATCAAAGTTAATGATTGCTAATAGCCGAAGTGATTTGAGCAATTTTCCAGATTATGATTTTATCGAATGGGCTAAGGACGTACTGCAAAAATATTGTGATTTATCTTGTGTACCGTAAAATCCTGTTCTTTAGGGCGGGGGGAAAATAGTGTGGGGTAGGTATGGGTGAAAATTACATTATTTATAGTTTAGAAGATGAACTTATTTTTTCATTTGATGAGTTAGTGGAATGTAGCGACTTTTCAAATGAAATTGGCGTATATTTATACGTTTTTATAGGTTCAAATTTACATAGCATCGCACCAATCAAAATAGGGTGTACCTATCAGTTAAAAACCGCACTTTATGGTGGTCGTTTAAATTTTAATTTTGAAGTAATTGATATTAAATTAGAACAAGGTATTGTTTACTGCACGATAAAAAAAATGCTGGATAAATATGTATTTGGTGCTTTATCCGTTATAAATGGGTACTCTAATAGTCAAGATAGAATATGGCATGATATGCAATTATCATTAAAAAGAAAGTACCTTTCTGCTGCATACCTAATATCTGGGATAAAGAATAGTTTAGTTAAGAATCAGATTATACTTGAAGGAAAATATGTCACTGATCCAGATGCGTTTTTTTGTGAGATTGGTTACGGATTTTTCGGTATGTACGGATATATGGGAAGTAATTTTGAAGAGCTGGAGGAAATTCTTGCCAATTTATTGCCTCAAACTGGCATAATTAATATTATTTGGACTGATTTAGCGCAGTCTCAGCTTATGATAAATAACACCCAAGATTTCGAATATCCTTATGAATTTATTAGTGAAGCGCAGTACGTTCTGAGAGAGTATTGTCATTTAAATTTAAGATAAATTGAATTCGACTTAGGGGGGCAGATAATCACAGGTGGGTGTGTCAAACTGTGGGTATTATCCGGTGTGCCGTAAAACCCCGTCTTTCAAAGCGAGGGAGATGTCAAAATTAGCATGCAGTAGGTATCATCTATGCAAAATCGTACTATCAAAAATATAATCGATCTTAGGTTCACATAGGTTTATTGTTAATTAATTCATTACAGATATCGAACAGTCAAGTTTTTCAACAATGGGATTATAAACGGTGTGAATGGATTGGATAAGTTCACACTTGGCTGTAGGAAATCACCTTATTCAACAAGTGGTTAGAGTGATTTGTGCAAATATGAGTCTTAAGGAATATATGTCAAAAGAAATCTACACAGGTTATTATATGCTTGCTGCTTTAAATGGTGATACTGCTTTTGGTGGAATATCAGGTAGAATTTCCCTACCAAACTATGATAAAAAACTACAGCTTTATTTTAATGAAAAAGTGATTGCTAGTACCGAAACACAAGCTGATGATAATGGAATTTATTGCAATTTTACATTGGCTGAATTGGAAGGTCTACATTCAGCATTAGAGAAGATTATCAATGATATGAGGAAATTAGAAGCTTTATCAAAACAAAACTTATTGCGAGATGAAGCATATATCGATGTAGATAAAGTATGATAAATAGTCGATGATTTATTGAATAAGCAATTGATAAAAAACAAATAAAATTTGTTTGGTTGAAATTCAGGCGCATTAATCGTATTTTCATCTACATATTGACCACTAACATCTGTCTGATGATCATAATGATATTTAAAAAAAGTCACTTCACCTTGATAAGCTTAAGGTTAACATATGATTCGTTTGAGTTAGCGATTTATAAGTAACTATCTGAGAATTGCTGAGATTATAATGGCGCCTCTTATGGAAAAAGGGGCATATATTGTCAACTACAACAATGATATGCCCACTGAACAATGATTTAAAAAAGTGAATTCCACCTGCCGTAATCAAATCTCATTTAATACTTTATCAGATTGTTGTTACGGAAAATTATCTTGAAATTGTTGCCGATTATAAGTTACCTTATCGTAGATAAGGTAACTTCAAGACCGTAGACAGTTATTCTTTAGATTGGTCATTAGTAATAATTTTAAATTTTTCATCTAAAAGATTAGATAAAATCAGTTTGCCATTAGGTCCTCGCCTAAATTCAGCATATTTAGCTTTTTCATACTGCTCAGCTTGACCATCTTCAAAAAAATATTCATGACTGATACGAATCGTTGCATCATTAAACTCATCTATTTTAACCCCAATAGATGCATACTCCTCTTCGTTATGTATACCGGCCCATTGCATGACTCGATTTTCATCTAGGGTATAACTTAATGAGTAGTGCTCAGGAAAAATTTTGAATAAAAGTGATTTTTCGAATTGACTGTCTTTCAATTTTTGTTGATAGAGTTCTGATGCAATACTCGATTCAAGACGATAAGCAAGTCGCATATAGTCTCCTTGTATTAATGAACGAGGATCAGCGGGAGTGAGATCTAAACGGACAATATCCCCTTCTTTAATAATATGTTCATAAGCAATAATGGTTGTATTTGCAATAAATAAAGCAGCACCAAGGCCAATAGTGGCTAAACTAAGACGGGTTTTTCGCGTTGCTAATAAAGCTGATAAGGTTATTTTTTCTTTAGGTGTAATTTCATTAGGATCGTTGCCTTCGGTTGTTAAGTCATCAGAGTGTCTAGTTGATGTATCTAAATTTTGCTTTTCACTAGAAATGCTTTTTAAATCTTTTTCAATTTGCTTAACGAAAAAACTAAGTAGCATACTGAACAAAAATATCACTCCACCACTTACCGCTAATTGAAAGGATTTATCAATTAACAGAACTTCTTTTGAGTAATAGTTAAAGGTTAAAAGTAACAAACTAAACATCCAACTCAATACTAATACCGTTCTAGATTGAAGTGCGACACTAATAAAAATTAGGGTAAGAATATAATTTAAGCCAGAAAAATAAGGCAATATAAAATAGCTCGCAGCAGACAGAATTAGAAGCCCGATTTTAAAGCGAGTATCATTCGGTAGTTTATTATTTAACCAAAGCAATGCTGCCGTAAACAGTGGCATTGGGATATAGAAAAAATTTGCATATTCGTGGACGTATTTTTTGCTAAAAAATTCACTGAGTAAAAAAATATGGTATACACCAATTAGCATAAGTAAAACCCACCATACTTGCGTAGGAATTAAGCTAAAAGGTTTAACTCTGAAAAGTTTTGCTTTTGGTCTTTTATCAGAGTAAATAATTAATGCGATTAAAAGATAATTCGAAATAACAACAATATAATATAAATAAATTTGTATGAGTTCATAGTCAGTGGCATTAATAAGTTTTTTCAAAATCAGTAGGAACATATTTATTGTGATTAATGTTAAAGCAACTGCTGAAATGGAACGGCTAGCGGTGTTTTTAACCAAAATGAACAGCATTGTAATGCATATTGCAGTAACTAATAGCGCCCAAAAAAAACGGTCAATAACAGCTGTTTCAAAAAGAGGGGTAATAAACTCCCGAGTGACTATTTCACCCCAGGATAAAGCACAAAAAACATAAATGAACGCACAGCTAATTTGATTAACTAGAGAGTCGGATAGGACTTTATTTTTAATTAAGATTAAGGCGCCTAGAATAAAGGGAATAACGATAATCAATTGGTCATCAAGCCAAAGTAAAATAAAAGCTGAAGCTGCAATGCTAATTGACCAACCTAATAAAGATCGGCATATGGTAAGCGTTCTTCTCATTTTTAATTGTGTATCATCACTAAAAACGGCATTTTCTTTACGCCATTTGAGATAAACACTCCTTAAATAACTGAAAAATAATACAGTTGATATAATGAGGGAAATTGTGATAAATAAAAATTGGAAAGTGAAATCTGTTTGGATATTGCTGTGAATGAGTGTATTAATAAACACTAAAATATAAAAAATAATAATGATATAACTAATCGGTTCCTTTCGTAGGTAGATTTCCAGTGCAATAAGTAAAAGTACTGTACTTGCTATTAATACGATGATGATATTGTCGTAATTAGATTCAAAAAAAATAAATAAATAGCTGTAAGTTAAGGTTGTGACGAGAAGTAAGTGGCTTAGCCAATTGATTTTTTGGGTTCTTACGACTGCGATATAAATAAGTAAATTAATGATCGCGGGTAATAACATTTTAGGAAAAAAGGCATTGAATAATTGATTGCTTATGAGTAGCAGAGTTGTATTTAATATAACTAACCAAAATAACCATATTAATGGTTTATTTTGGTATAAAGCCCAAGGGAGAGCTAATGCTGTCCATAATGCGAATAACTGCCATGCATCTGCACCAGTTTGATAAGTTTGCCCGATTAAAGCAAAAATACCACCAATTGCTGTAATTGCGATTAAAGTCAGGCAGAAGTTTCCCCAGAACGCCCCTAGATGTTCATGGCTTATTTGGGGTTTAAAATAGAGAGTTAATCCTATGCATCCAATAGCAGAAGCTATCAAAGTTCCTTGAGTAATCATAAATCGTTGCATAATATCAATCTCTGACCAATTTGCTGCAACAAATGTGATAAGTCCACTACTTAATAAAATAATCGATAATATTATCAAATTAACAGTGATGTATTTAGAAACTTGTAGATTATGCTGTTGTGTTTGCATAGGATTTCTCATAAAAATTTAGTTAGACTTCGGTTGTTCGGATTTTATTGATCACAAAAAATAGCAGACTAATTCCCACACCAATTATGGTGGCAAGAGACATTCCTGTTAAGTTAACTGCGCCGATTTTAATTGCAGCTCCACTGACACCGATAATAAGGATAATTGAGGTTAATATCAAATTTTGCGGCTTATTATAGTCAACCTTGCTTTCAACTAAAATTCGGATACCAGAGGCAGCAATCACCCCATAAAGAAGAAGAGAAACACCACCAATTACCGCTGGATGAATTGCTTGAATTGCAGCAGAGAGTTTACCGATACAAGATAAGAATATAGCAATAACTGCTGCAAACCCAATTACCCAAGTACTGTAGACTTTAGTGAGAGCAAGTACCCCTATGTTTTCTCCATAAGTAGTATTGGGCGTGGAACCAAAAAATCCAGAGAATGTGGTGGAAAGTCCATTAGCGAACATCGAACGATGAAGCCCAGGGCTCGTAATTAAATCTTTTTTGACAATATTAGCGGTGACCATTAAGTGGCCAACATGCTCAACAATGACAACAAGAGCTGCAGGCAGCACTGTGATAATCGCAATTAGATCAAATTTAGGGGAGTAAAATGTTGGGAGTGCAAACCAATTTGTTTCTTTAACAAGTGTAAAATCAGTTAATCCAACAAAGTGTGCAATTGCATAACCACTAAGCACACCAATTAAAATTGGAATAATCGCAAAAAAACCACGAAATAGAATGGTGCCGAGCACAGTTATCGTTAATGTTGATAGGGAAACGATGACAACTTTACCATTAAAAGGGTTTGTAGTGCTTGGTAGTAGACCTGCCATGTCTGCTGCCGTATGGGCAAGTTCAAGACCAATAACAGCAACAATTGCTCCCATGGCAGCAGGTGGAAATAAAATATTTATCCACTGCGTCCCTGCAACTTTTATAATTCCAGCTACTGCCATAAATATTATTCCGCAAATGATAAAAGCACCTAGTGCGTATTCATAGGACAAACCACTCGCATAAATTGCACCTACTGGGGCGATAAATGCAAAGCTTGACCCTAAATAAGCAGGAATTTTACCTTTACAGATAAATAGGTATAACAATGTACCGAATCCATTAAAAAGCAATATAGTGGCAGGATCAACTTTTAGTAAGAAGGGAACCATGACTGTCGCCCCGAACATCGCGAAAAGATGTTGAAGACTGAGCGGGAGAGTTTTAAGAATCGGTAACCGTTCATGTACATCGATAATTTGGGATGATTTCATTTAGTAGAGTCCTATAAATCAGCATTAAAAAAAGGTATGATCGTAAAGAAATAGCATTTTATAAAATTTTTCAAATACTCATTTGCTGCACTTTGCTATTATAGCGTTTAAAATATGTTTTGATGCAGATAATAATGTGGTATTGGTGATTTATTGATAAATTAGGTTGTATTCATTCATATCGCGTATATATCAATTAGCCAGTTTAGATAAAAACGGTTATTAATAAATGCACTTATAAGATAGCTTTACTTAAACAGGAGAGCAAGAATGAGGCTGCTTTTTAGCAGATGCTATCCCTCCCTTGGCATAACCCAAGTACGCTTGCATGAAATAATGAAACAACATTTAGGAAAAATTGTAGGTGTTATTCTAGCACTTATTTTCAAACTTGGATTTATCGGTGTTATTTGCTGTTTAATTTTAGGGCATTTAATTGATAGATCTCGTAAGCGTTCTCTCGCATTTGAAGGGGATGAGCGCTATCTTGATAGACAACAAGTTTTTTTTACAACAACCTTCCAAGTTATGGGGCATTTGAGCAAAGCAAAAGGGGTCATTACTGAACGTGATATTGAAATGGCAAACTCAATTATGGACCGTTTTGATTTATATGATGATCAAAGACGAGTTGCCCAAGAAGCGTATCGTTTTGGTAAAGAACCTGATTTTCCTTTAAGAAAAGTCATGAGAGATTTAAGACTTTCTTTAGGTAGGCGTTTTGATCTGATTAAGATTTTTTTAGAGATTCAGCTGCAAGTCGCTTTAGCTGATGGTGTATTACACGAAAAAGAAAAAGATGTTTTAATGGTGATTGCTAATGAGTTAGGGATTGGTAGACAATTTGAATCGATTTTAAATATGCTATTAGCTGGAAATCAGTTTGGTCAGAATCATCAAGGTGCAAATTATTCAGAGCAGCGAGGATTTAGTTCGAGTACCTCAAAAATAAAAGAAGCGTATACCATTTTAGGGATCGCAGAACAGAGTGATGCAGTAGTGATAAAGCGTGCTTATCGAAAACTCATGAGCGAACACCATCCAGATAAGTTAGTTGCTAAGGGGTTGCCACCTGAGATGATGGAGATGGCTAAAGAAAAAGCGCAAACCATCCAAGCAGCTTATGAATTACTAAAAAATCATATAGGATTTAAATAATCTTTTTAAAGCGACTGAAGAATTTTCCGTTTTTTTAGTCGCCTAAAACTGTTTTATTTTGCTGATACTATATATTTTTTAACCAAAGCACTGTCCATATGTTCACTGAATTGGAAGATGACATCTTGGGCATCATCTTCTTCAAGCGTTAATTCAGTAATTGCACGTCCAATCTCCTTGTCGCCACTGTTCATTGCTTTAATGATGATTTTACCTTTGAATTCTTTATTCGCGATAACATAAGCTGCAATTTTATTTGTGCCTAATTCTTTGTTTTTGATATTGCTAATATCAATCCCTAGGGCTTCTAAATCAGTTTTTGGATCGATTTCGAACTTAGCAACAAAATGTTCATCGATTCCCTCACCTACGCCCTTTAGTGTTTCAAGTGCCATTCCTGTTGCTGATGAAGTAATATCTTTTACGATAGAATCTGCATAACTAGAAGTTGTAATAGCTAAACTTATTGCACTTAACAGCATTATTTTTTTAATATTAGTACTCACTGACATCTAAATAACTCCTAGTCATTATGATAATTAGATTGAACATATGAAATATAAAAATTTTTGAAAGAAAATTTATGTATAAGCAGTCGATAGTATATCAACAACAAATTAATTTTAAAAATAAAAAGTATTTTTGACTAATTAATCAATCTTTAGCAATTAATGCTAAAAATGCTTCAATAATCGGCTCATGCATGCGTTTGATTTGTGTACAGATTCCTAAATCAAAAGATTGAATATCTAAAATTTCTTTCTTGATGATTCTTTGTTTGATTGTTTCAGCACTGTTTTCTACAACAACCGCAGGGAGAATTGCAATACCGCATCCTACTGCGACCATAGGGACAATCGCTTCATGACCAGCAACGGTTGCATAAATATGTGGATGCTTAATATTTTGCCGCTTAAACCATTCATCCACTCGTTTTCTGGAAGGTCCATGTTCTGGTAAAATGAACGGAATCTCTTCCCAGTTTGGGTTTGCCTGTATTGCAGCTTGTTTCACTTGACAGGGCATTGCAGGAATGATTAAGGATAATTCAATATCACCAATTTTATGAAAAATAATAGATAGAGGTAAGTTAGCCGGTCTTCCTGCTATTCCTAGATCAGCTTCTCTTGATTGAATTTTTTCTAATGCATCAGCAGCATCGCCTGTAGAGAGTTTGATTTCTACATTTGGATGCAGCGCCCGGAATTTATCTAAAATAGGGGGGAGATGGCTATAGGCTGCAGTTACGGAACAAAATAACTTAAGTTCTCCTGCTAACGTGCTATTTTTTGCATTTACTAGCTGTTTGATTTGTTCATATTCTAAGAGTGTTGTTTGTGCAAAATTAATAAATTTTTGACCAGCTTCTGTGAGCTCTACATGACGATTGTCTCGAATAAATAAAGCTTGGCCTAATGAGTTTTCCAATCGTTGAATCTGTCTTGAAAGTGTTGAGGCACTCATGTGTAAGGCAGATGCACTACGCCCAAAATGTAGGGTCTGAGTAAGGTTTAAAAAGCATTTTAGATCACTTAAATCCATATTAAATTACCGCAAGTAAGCGCATGTGAGCTAAGGGTGATTAGTTATACTTGTTCAATTGAATTTGTTCAAAAGAAGAGTGCAGTCTTGAATGATTGAAGTAGATGATACAGATTTTATTTATACATTATTTATATTGACGGTAAAGACTAAAAAGGCGCAATTTTGCGCCTTTCAAACAAACAGTTTTTACAATTCAAGTTGTTAGTCGTCTCTGTCATCTAAAATAGAGGTTAATGAACTGATAGAACGCATTGCTGTTATTTCTAACACTTCAGCTTCTTGTTGTTCTTGGCGAGCACGAGCATCTAAGATTGAATTGTTAATTAAGCCTTTTTCGATTTCACGTAGTGCTATCACTGTTGGTTTATCATTTTCTGCTGGTACTAAAGGATCCTTACCACCCGTTTGTAACTGACGTGCACGGCGTGATGCAACTAAAATTAAATCAAAACGATTACCAACTTGTTCTACTGCATCTTGTACGGTTACGCGAGCCATATATCCCCCAAATCTTGAGTAACGAATTTCTGTAAAATAAAAAATTATTTATATAAGGTAAGTAAATTAAAAACGAAGTTTATTTTTGCTAGATGAAATTTTCATTTGTTTATTTTAAATAAAAACACATTACCTTACTACTAACGTTAAATTATAGAAGATTTTTGAACAAATAGCGATTGATTTTTGATATTAGCCTTGATTTGGCTAATCCCCCCTTTGTGACATCTTTCAAAGAAGGGATTAAGGGGAGGTAATTAAGATACTTTTGTGAAAAGCGCTTTTGACTCAGTAATTAAACGCGCTACTACAGAAGGATCGGCTAGGGTCGAGATATCGCCTAATTGATCTGCTTCATCACAAGCAATCTTACGTAAAATTCGCCTCATGATTTTACCTGAACGAGTCTTCGGGAGCGCATTCGTCCAGTGTAGGAAATCAGGTGTTGCAATTGGCCCTATTTCATTTCTAACCCAAGCTTTTACTTCATTATATAGCGTTTGATCTGCCTCTTCTCCAGCATTGAGCGTAATATAAGCATAGATTGCTTGTCCTTTAATATCATGAGGGACACCTATTACCGCTGCCTCTGCTATTTTAGGATGAGCGACTAAAGCCGATTCTATTTCTGCAGTCCCCAGTCTATGTCCTGATACATTCAGAACATCATCCACTCTGCCTGTAATCCATAAATCACCATCAGCGTCTCTTTTAGCGGCATCTCCACTAAAATAGGTCCCTTTAAATGTGGTAAAGTATGCCTCTTCGAATCTAGCATGATCTCCATAGAGTGTTCTTGCTTGTGAAGGCCATGAATCTAAAATGACGAGATTTCCTTCACCCTCTCCCTTTATAAGGTTACCTTCATTATCCATTAGTGCAGGTTGTACACCAAAAAAAGGTTTCATAGCTGAACCAGGTTTAAGATCATGCGCACCTGGTAGTGGGGTAATTAAAAATCCACCGGTTTCAGTTTGCCACCAAGTATCTACAATTGGGCATTTTCCATTCCCGATTGTTTCATGATACCAAATCCAAGCTTGTGGATTAATTGGTTCACCTACTGTTCCGAGTAATTTTAACGAGTTTCGGTGGGTATTTTCTACAACAACCTCCCCTTGAGCCATCAATGCTCTTATCGCAGTTGGTGCAGTATAAAGAATGTTAACATTATATTTATCAATAATTTGAGAGAGTCTGTTAGCAGTAGGGTAGCTCGGTATCCCTTCATACATCACAATGGTTGCACCATTTGAAAGCGGGCCATATACTAAATAACTGTGGCCAGTAATCCAGCCTACGTCAGCAGTACACCAAAAAATATCATTTGGTTGATAATTAAAAACGGTTTTAAACGTTAATGTGGTATAGACAAGATAACCGCCAGTTGTATGTAGTACTCCTTTAGGTTTACCTGTGGAACCTGAGGTATATAGGATAAATAAAGGAGATTCAGCCCCCATTTCTTCTGCAGGGCAATGTGGATTAGCAGCTGAGATAGCCTCATGCCACCAAATGTCTCTTTCCTCATGCCAAGCATCATGATGCCCAGTTCTCTCTAATACAATTACACTTTTAACTGTTGTGACTTCTGGTTTAGCGAGCGCCACATCCACATTTTTTTTCAATGGAATAATTTTGCCTCCTCGAATACCTTCATCAGAAGTAATGACTAATTTTGCATTAGAGTCTATTATTCTACCTGCAATCGCTTCTGGCGAAAAACCACCAAAAATGACAGAATGGACTGCACCAATTCTGGTACAAGCCAGCATAGCAATAGCAGCTTCAGGCACCATAGGCATGTAAATGACAACGACATCTCCTTTATTAATACCTTGAGATTTCAAGACATTTGCAAAGCGGCAGACCTGATCATAGAGTTCTTTGTAGGTTATTTTTTTCGATTGACTAGGATCATCTCCTTCCCAGATGATTGCAACGTTATCTCCTTTAGTTTCAAGGTGCCTATCTAGGCAATTTTGTGCAATATTCAATGTGCCATCTTCATACCAACGTATATTAACGTTACCTAATCCAAATTGAGTATTTTTTACTTGCGTAAATGGTTTAATCCAATCAATATTCTTAGCCTGTTCTTTCCAAAACTCATCTGGATGAGTTATGGATTGTTGGTATAAAGTTTGATATTTTTCTTCAGTAATAAAAGCAGATTGAGCTAATTGCTCTGGTTTATTATACATTCTACCTTCTAGCATAGATTGCTCCTAAGTGTTGATATGAATATTTAGATTTTAAATAATTGGTAAGGCTTTAAGTATGGTTGTTAATTAAGTATGAATAAAATGTTAAATGACAATAGAGGCTTATATCTGTTTTTGGTAGAGTGGATATTAGATAATGTGTTTTAGATCACAGGATTGACTATAAATGTTGTAATTATGTTAACAGGCGCACACTTTTACTCTAGGATTACACAGTTGGTTCAATAAAATAGCAGGCAGATTTACTCTCTGCCTTTAGCATTAAAAGAGCATTTTGTTTTAAACAATTTGATTAAGTTAGATAAATTGAGCCTTAATCTTTTAAGTAATTATCTTTCTGGATTATCTGTGTTAAGCCAATTAAAATTAGACTGTATATGCTCTAATATATCTTGTGGATCTGAGGCTAAATTTGCGCCTTGCTTAATTAACCAGTGTGTCCCTTGGCTTTGCTTATTGCCAAGTGGGCCTGGTAGAGCAAAAATATCTTTTCCCTGTTCTAATGCAAAACGAGCTGTCATTAATGACCCACTTTTTAATGTTGCTTCTATGACTAAAATGCCATTTCCAAGCGCACTCATTAAATGGTTCTTAGCGCTAAAATGATGAATAGTCTGTTTTGTGTCTGGATAAAATGGTGAGACAAGCGTTCCTCCATGCTCAACAATTTTATCAGCAAGGGCTGTATGTTCAGATGGGTATATATCATTCAATCCTGAACCTAATACAGCAATTGTTTTCCCTTTCACTCTTAATAGAGATTGGTGAACGGTTTGATCTATGCCTCTTGCTAATCCACTTGTTATCACAAATCCAAGTTTTGAAAGTTCGCAAGCAAATTTATTTGCCCAAAATTGACCATAATGAGTGGCACGTCTACTGCCAACAATCACGAGTTGTGGGGCGTGAAGTAAAGCAACATCTCCTTCAACAAAAAGTAAGTTAGGTGGCCTATCAATATTCTTTAAATTACTTGGATAATTATGACTGCTAATCGGTAAAATATAACGTTTTGATGTTTCTAGCCACTTTAGTGTTTTATTGACAAGATCACTATCAATTTCAAAAAATTGTTTGATTTGTAATGGATTAAGCCCTGACATTGATAATATTTCACTATTTTGAGCAAGGTTATTTGAAACGTTGTGGCTAAAATGAGACTCAATACTAGTCCAAGTTTCAATTGATAATGCATGGACAGTATTTAGGCGCATCCAAAGCTCTTCCTTAAGCATATTCGTATCCTTACAATTAATACGGAGGAATAATATGAGGTAATGATAAGACATTACGTGACATAGGCTATTTTTTTTCCAGTTAAACCACTATAATTAACCCACTACTTTATCAGACTTAACAGGGATATTTATTTTATGGCAATTTTATCAGTTCTACAGTTTCCAGATGAACGTTTACGTACAAAAGCAAAAAAAGTGGAGACTATTTCAGCAGATCTTCAAACTTTCATTGATGATATGCTTGAAACCATGTATGCAGAGGAAGGTATAGGGCTTGCTGCATCGCAGGTTGATCATCATATCCGTTTAGTTGTGATTGATATTTCTGATGAGAGAAATGAGCCTTTAGTGTTGATTAATCCTGAAATTTTAGACAAAAAAGGGGAGACTGGCATTGAAGAAGGATGTTTATCTGTCTATGAATATAGAGCCCTCGTTCCTCGTGCACAGTGGGTTAAAATAAGAGCTCAAGATAGAAATGGTAAGATGTTTGAGTTAGAAGCGGATGGTTTATTAGCGATTTGTATTCAACATGAACTCGATCATTTAGATGGAAAACTTTTTGTTGATTATCTCTCCCCATTAAAACGTGACAGGTTAAAACAAAAATTACTGAAACTCGCTCGATTAGAAAGTCGTTTAGAAGATAAAGAAGGTTGATATGCTTGATAGTAACATGATACCCCAAGCACTTTTATCCAAACGAATTATTTTTGCTGGTACGCCTGAGTTTGCTGCTCAACATTTACAAGCATTGATAAAGGCTAAATTGAATATTGTTGGGGTATTTACCCAACCAGATAGACCAGCTGGTCGAGGAAAAAAGCTCACTGCTAGTCCAGTTAAATTATTAGCACTCGAACATGGATTACCAGTATTTCAACCTGAAAAGCTAAAAGAACCTTCTGATCAGGCTTTAGTTTCTGATTTAGAAGCTGACCTGATGGTTGTGGTTGCGTACGGGTTAATTTTACCTAAATCTGTGCTGGAAATGCCGCAATTAGGCTGTATTAATGTGCATGGTTCTTTATTACCAAGATGGCGAGGTGCAGCACCTATTCAAAGGGCTATTTGGGCAGGTGATGAACAAACAGGCATTACGATTATGCAGATGGATGTTGGGCTTGATACTGGAGATATGCTATACAAGCTAAGCTTGCCTATTGAAGCTAATGATACCAGTGCTTCATTATACCAAAAGCTAGCGAATATAGGTCCTAAGGCATTATTAGAAGCGCTGGTTAGCCTAACTGAAGGTGCGCTTATTCCTTCCCCTCAATCAGAAGATGCTGTGACATATGCTCATAAATTGACTAAAGAAGAAGCAAAATTAGATTGGTCACTGAGTGCACACGAATTAGCTCGTTGTGTACGAGCATTTAATCCATGGCCTATGAGTTATTTTATGGTAGATGAGCTTTCTATTAAAATTTGGGAAGCCGAAGCGATTGATAATATGCCGATACTATCTGAAAAAAATGTTGATAACGGTACGCTCTTGCAAGCTGATAAAAGTGGTCTTTATTTCAAAACAGAGAGTGGAATATTACGCATTACACAAGTTCAACCTGCAGGTAGTAAACCTATGCCTGTTGCTGATCTTCTTAATTCTAAAAAATCACTATTTGCTGTAGGTCGAAAATTTTCTTAAATAAAGCTATCTGTATCGTATACTAAGCTCAGATTAAAAATCTATTTTTTAACCTGAGCGACATTCAATAAAATCCCTTAGCGATTTTTAGCTTTAGCAATAATTTGAGAGGTCGAAATACCTGGTTCAAAATTCAACACTCGTACTTCCCCTCCTGCTGCTAGAACTTCCTTTCCTCCAGCAATTTCATCAGGTTTGTAATCACCGCCTTTGACTAAAAGATCGGGTAGAATTTCCCCAATAACTCTTTGCGGCGTATCCTCTTCAAAAGGGACAACCCAGTCAACGGATTCTAATGCTGCGAGTACCTGCATTCTTTGTTCTAGAGGATTAATTGGGCGAGTCGGTCCTTTAAGCCTAGCAACGGAAGCATCGCTATTTACTGCTACAATTAATCGACTGCCGAGTTTTCGTGCGTTGGCCAAGTAAGAAACATGCCCTGCATGCAAAATATCAAAGCAACCATTTGTCATCACGATTTTTTCGCCCCTAGCTCTGGCTAGTTTTATGGCGGCGGTTAGATTTAACTCACTCATAATACCAAAACCAATCGAAGCACGCTTTCTCAGTGCATTTTCAAGTTCTATTGCACTGACTGTAGATGTCCCTAACTTACCTACTACAATGCCAGCACCTGTATTGGCTAATATACAGGCTTCTTCTAATGATTTACCAGTAGCTAAACTTGAAGCTAACACAGCAATTACGGTATCACCAGCACCTGTTACATCATAAACCTCTTGCGCGAGTGTTGGGAGATGAAAAGTAGGTTTATTAGGTTGAAGCAGTGTCATGCCTTTTTCTGAGCGGGTGATGAGTAATGCCTCTAATTGACAAGACTTAATTAATTCAAGCCCTTTAGTTTCAATTTCTTCTTCTGTGTTGCATTTACCTACAACCGCTTCAAATTCACTCATGTTAGGTGTTAATAATGTCGCGCCAGCGTATTTTTTAAAATCAGTTCCCTTTGGATCAATAATGATTGGTTTACCTTGTGATTTTGCTTGCTGGATCATTAACTGAATATGGTTTAAGACTCCTTTTCCATAATCAGAAAAAACAAGTACATTTGCAGCGCGTAGTTCAATCAATAATTTTTCTATCATAGGGGTAGGCTCTATATCATCAAAGCCTTCTTCAAAATCTAAACGCATGAGTTGCTGATTACGAGATAAGATTCTGAGTTTTGTAATCGTTGGGTGTGAAGCCACTTTAATAAAATGACAAGTGATTTTATGTTGGTTTAATTGTGTTTCTAGACTATTGGCTGCTTCATCTATACCAGAAAGACCAATTAATTGTGCCTTTGCACCGAGCGAAGCTACGTTCATTGCAACGTTTGCTGCTCCGCCCGGGCGCTCCTCTATGTGGTTTACTTTTACAATTGGAACGGGGGCTTCAGGTGAAATTCTGCCAGTTGGACCAGACCAATACCGATCAAGCATAATATCTCCAACAACTAAAACACTGGCAGATTCAAAGGTCGGTAGTTGTGTTCTCATAGATATCCTTTTTGTGTGAAAACAATAAATAAATTACTTTTAAGCTGTTATCATTTAACTAATATTTTTGCTAAGTTAACTAATGGTGTTTTGTCTACGTTGATCTAGCACCGCAAAATTGTAATAACCAAACCATAAAATTGCAAAAATTGGTACGAATAATGCCGCTGTTGGAATGTAATTTAATAACGCACAAAACAGGCCAATTTTTTCATTCGCAGGTTTTTCACTGCTGAGAATTTGTTTTATTTCAGAATCATTAGCGTAATCGCATAAAGCATCAAAAGGTAGAGTGCGGCTAAAGAAAAAACGAGTCCAATAAATTTGCCAAGCAATTGCGATTGGAGGGATAAACCAAAGAGGTAGACCAATAAAAATTGTTACAACAAAAATACCTGCATAATATAATGTATTTTTAATATCTTGTTTAAGCGAGACACCTTTTATATCAAGGTGAGCAAACTTTTTTTTATAAATGTGTTTAATAAGCATATCGTCCACAATAAGTGCACTAATAACAACCGCTGTAATCCCGCCTAGTGCTAATACGGTTAAAAAGGTTGCAAGCCAAATAAAAAAGCTAGTCACACCAAACCCAAGTGTATTATCAAACCAAAGATTAATGCTCTCAACCCAACTGATTTTGCTAAATAAAAAAGTAATTAAATCATTAATTAACCCACCAAAAAATGTTCCAAGCAAAATACTACTAACAATGAAAGTTAAAAATGGGATGCAAAATGCAAGCCATACCTTAGGGTGAAAGCAACTTATGAGTGCTTGTTTAAATGCAGTTGAGATAGAAGGAGTATTTATATTTGCCATGATGTTATTACTCTTAAAATGCCTAATATATACAAGTAAGATACGGTTATGCTGCCTATTATGTTAAACCAAATATCTACGTTTATTGTTTAATGAAACCTGATTCTAATGTTTGCCAGTTAGCAAACATGTCGCAAGACGTTTCAAGTAGTGCACGTGCTTTCTTATCTTCAGAAGCAAATCGTTCTTTAAGTGTGTTTTGCAGATCAGATAGGTTAATACGTTGATCTTTAGGGGCTAAAAGCTGCTTCATGGCAATCTCTGATAGAGCGATTTTTAGTATTTCTTGACCATGTTTTTTACTAAGTGATTCTATGTTCTCGTTTATTGCAGATAAATTTGCAATAGATAAATTCACTTCATTATTTTTGTCATTAATTACTTGGTTAAGTTCTTCAAAAATAATCGGTTTAAGCTCTTTAATTTTTTCTCTTAATTGACTATTTTTGCCAAGTGTATCCACTATGGTTGTATCTAGTTTTTCTAAATTCGTATCGATTAGTGTGTGGGTTGTACTCAGTAAATTTGGTAGGTCATCTCTGACGGTTTGTTGAAATTGCTCTGCTTTATTTTGTTCATTTTCTGATAAATTGACAAATTTACCATTAAGGGTCATGCTACCATCCCTGCTAATTAACCAGGTATCTGAATTTTGACTCAGGGAAACCGTTTTATCGGTGATGGTAATGTTTTTAGTTGGCATGATAGGACACCCTATTTTTTCAAGGGCAAACATATCATTTGCTTGACTAAGATTTGTGTGGGTGAGACATAAAAATCCAAGTACTGCGCCTATTATTTTTATTGTAGGCATAAGGCCTTTATGTGCTACCTTATTAGAAAATATCAGTGGTGTATTAGAAATAGTTGGCATGTGAGTACCTTATTTTAAATGATAGTTTTTAGAAGATAAGTTTGTAAAACTCATAACTTAAATGGCTTTAAACATTAAATCCCATACACCATGCCCAAGTTTCGTTCCTCTTTGTTCAAATTTTGTCACAGGTCGGCTTTCAGGTCTTGGCACATAATCTTGGGTTGTCGATAAATTAGTAAATTGTGGGTGCTGTGTTAAAAATTCTAGTGACCACTGTGCATATGGCTCCCAATCAGTAGCCATATGAAATACGCCATTTTTAAGGAGTTTTTGGTGAATCAAATTTAAAAATTCAGTTTGTACAATACGGCGTTTATGGTGCCTAGCTTTATGCCATGGGTCTGGAAAAAATAACTGAATCATATGCAAACTATGATTAGGAATCATATTTTCTAGTACTTCTATCGCATCGTGGCACATTACTTTTAAATTAGATAAATTTGTTTCGTTAGCTAAATGTAAACAAGCACCAACACCAGGTAAATGAACCTCGATACCTAAGAAATTTTGGTCCCTATTTTCGCTTGCCATTGCGACAAGTGAGTTACCCATGCCAAAACCAATTTCTAATGTGACATTAGCATCATTGTTGAATAAGCGAGTTAAATCGAGTGGTTCTTTTTGGTATTCAACGCCATGGACTGGCCAGAATTGTTTTAAAGCATTTTCTTGACCATTAGTTAACCTACCTTGACGACGAACAAAGCTGCGGACTTTTCGTAACACTTTTCCTTCACTATCAGTTTCAGTACTAATAACACTATTTGATAAATTTTCTATGCTAACAGCGTTGATTGCTCCTTTAGTTTCAACTAAGGGCGGTAAGTTAGGGTGTGGGGTATGATTAGATGACATATTATTTTATTTGCTCAAGCCTAGGTCAATCGTCATCAAGCAAATGAGATAGTTATGGGTATCAAATTTAGCTTGAGGGCGGAAATTAGTTATCGGTAATTCAACGGATTTAATAGCGTTAATATAACATGTCGGCGGATTATTTTATAGCTTAACATCAGATTGCTTTGTGAGTACGTGAATATTTTTGGTGGGTGAGTTATTTTATCATGTTGTAATAATATCCCAAAATAATCGTCATATCATTAGCTATATTGTATATAATAAGGCTAATTGCGTGCTTGATAAGTACTTTTAAGCAAAGTCCACTCATTAATTTAATGATTTATTTAGGTTTTATATTATTTAACAAAGGTAATTTATGTCACAAGATTTAATGCTGCAGTCACAAAAAACAGATCAACTCTATCGGTTTTTATTTGATGAGCATGCGGCAAGGGGAGAATTAGTTACAGTCACTCATACACTTAATGCAATGCTAGAGCATCATAATTACCCTGTTGCCATTCAAAAGTTGTTAGGGGAGCTTGTTGTTGCAACTAGTTTATTAACAGCAACATTAAAATTTGAAGGGGATATCACTGTTCAATTACAAGGTGATGGACCTATTTCTATGTTAGTGATTAATGGTAATAACCATCAACAAATGCGTGGCACTGTGAAATATGATGAATCAATTGCTTTCTTGCCAGAGAGTAACATTGAAACGCTTTTTGGACGAGGGTATATCGTCATCACTGTTATGCCTAAAGATGGTGAGCGTTATCAAGGTATTGTTGAATTAGAAGGGCATAGTATTGCCAGTTGTTTAGAACGTTACTTCACACAATCTGAGCAATTAGAAACAAGGTTGTTTCTTTTTTCTCAAATGCATGAAGGAGTAATGCATGCTGCAGGCATGTTTTTACAGGTTATGCCTGGCCAAGTGGAAAAAGATGAGTACTTTTTTGATAGCATCACTCAATTAACTCACACGATAAAAGCAGAGGAATTATTTAATTTGCCAGTGGAAGAGATACTTAACAGGCTCTATCATGAAGAAATCGTTAGATTATACGATCCACAGCCTGTTTCCTTTTTTTGCCATTGCTCTGAAGAAAAGTGCTACTCAGCGATGGCGACTTTGGGTGATGAAGAGATTGAATCATTGCTTAATGAGCAAAAGCTTGTGACTTTTAATTGTGATTTTTGTGGTAAAGCTTACGAATTTGATGCGGATATGATTAATACTGCACTCAAAAGAAATCTAACAAACTAGGTTTTAATCGTAATGTTGCCATTTTAGGTTGTTGCGCCTTTTCAAATTGCTATAGGGTTGAGTCATTGGCGGGCAGCCTAAATTGGACATCAAAGATTTGAAAATGCGCTCTCATGCAAATCCACAGAGTGGATAGCTGATGTAGATTATAATCTTTGACATCCTCTCTTCCCTTAAGGTCCGGCTTTTATAGCATGCCGGATAAGTTTACTTCACACGTCCCCTTAATTATTTATTCCTTGATATCGTTAATTGCGCACTTAAACTAAGATACACTGAGTTAACTCCTTACATTCATCAATATATCAATAAATAAGCTTGCTAGTATGTTTGATTGTGTTAAATGACTATCACAAACGAGCAAGTCTATTTTCAATTTCTTTATCAGTGTAAAAATTTAGGGTTCCATTGGTAAGCTTAGGACAAGTCATTTTAGAGGGTACCCTACCGCTACTAAATAGACAATTACAGTAATACTCTATATCAACATCCATTTTACATTTTTATGCGCATAAAAATGTGCTGTGTTGTATTTTAAAGTAGGAGCAGTCTGTCTATAAATAGATATCTAACGGATTGGAGGTATTGATGAAACGAAACTTATTAGACGCATTAATAAAATGGAAAGATAAGCCGGCTCGTAAACCGCTTTTAATTAATGGAGCAAGGCAAACAGGAAAAACGTACTTACTTCATCAATTATTGGGTAAATCATTTAATCATGTATTGCGGATTGATTTCCTTGAAAACCCAATTTATAAGGAGGTTTTTAATGGTGCTTTAACTCCAGATGAAATTATCATGAATATCTCTTTAATCACCAATAAGCCATTCAATCCATTAACAGATTTATTGATATTTGATGAGATAGGGGAGTGTGAACGTGCTGTTACGTCATTAAAATATTTTGCAGAAAGTAATCAGTCATTTTTTTAGTGGCAAGTGGATCTAATATTGGCCTATTAAATTCTTTTCCAGTTGGGCAAGTAGAGCAGCATAACTTAAGACCTCTTACTTTTCAGGAATTCATTCATGCATCAGATGAGCCTGCTTTGATAAAAGCATTTGATTCTCAGATTAATACTCCAGCTGTACACACCATATTAATGGATAAGTTAACGGATTATTTTTTCACAGGCGGCATGCCAGAAGCAGTGTGTAAATGGTATCAATTAAAACAAGCAAATATTTTGGAGCGCATAGCAGAAGTCTCTAAAGTCCACTCTGATCTCGTCAATGGGTATAGACGAGATTTTGGTAAATATGCAGGCAAAGTGGATGCCATGCTTATTGAATCCGTCTTTAATAGCATCCCTTCCCAGCTTGCTATTGTGGGTGATGAGTCTGTTCAAAGATTTAAATTTAAAGGTGTCCATGAGCGAAAATCACGCTATAAAGATCTTGAAACTGCCATTTATTGGCTTAAATGTTGCAATTTGGTATTGTCTAATTATCCTGTTGAAGGTCTGTTAAGGATGCCATTTGCGGCCTATAAAAAAGAGAATATGGTAAAACTATTTCATTTTGATGTGGGGCTACTGAATCATATGCTTGGTAGTGGTTATAGAGAAATTAAGCAGCAAAATTATGAATATAAAGGCTATATAGCTGAAAATTTTGTTCAGCAAGAATTGACCGCGCTTGGTTATGAGCCATGCTACTCTTGGCATGATGCAAGAGCTGAAATAGAATTTATTCTTTCAACGGATAGCGGCGAAATTATCCCAGTAGAAGTCAAAAGCGGGAAGAGAACAAGAGCTAAATCACTGGCATCTTATATTGAAAAAAATAGGCCTAAGAGAACATTTAAATTAACCGGCACTCAAGGCTCTTCTATCCTAGAAAAAAATCATACCGTTATGCCGCTATATTACGCGCACTTTTTAAAAATGCGTATAACTGAGAACGAGTGATGGGTGTGGTAGGGTGCTTACTTTTCAAGACGAGTTTAAGGGATTATTTTTTGCTGATTTATTCAGGCAATGGCCAGTATCTATGCGCGCTGACTTTAGGTCGTGCGCATAGATGACAATCGCTAATCACGCACATCGTCTAAAGAACTATATAGGGAGCTTTCAGTATTATCTTCTTTTTCATTTGCTACGTCTTGTTGCCAATTTTGATAACTTTTCGTCATTTTTACCTTGGCATAATAAGCATTAATTCGGTCATCTAGCGGTAATAAATACGAGTCAAATCTCGATAGAAAAGGTGCGTAATAGGCATCTGCTGCACTATATTCACCAAATAGGAAATCTCCATCTGATTGAGATAAAGCCTCCAAAAATATCGACGAGAAACTGGCTATTTCTTTTCTTAATAATTCTGATGGTGTAAACCGTTTATATACTTTATCAAATTGCATCGGACATTCGTTTCTTAATAATGAATATCCTGCATGCATTTGCGCACATAAACTTCTCGCTTTTGCTCTTTTTTGCTTATCAGTCGGCCAAATAGCCAGCTCAGCATGAGACTCAGCAAGATATTCGACAATCGCCAAAGTATCAGAAATAACAAGTGACTCATCTAGTAAAAGGGGAACTTTTTTCGTTAAGCTATAATCGCTAACACGACTTGCAAAATCAGGGGAGTCAAACCTTATTAGTTCCTCTTTAAAGGGAATATCAAATTCTTTCATTAACAACCATACTCGCATTGACCATGATGAATAACGTTTATTTGCAAGAACTAGTGTGTACATATAACCTCACTTTACCTGTTGTTGTAGATAGTTGTTTAAGAAATTGAACCACTTGGTATCCTCCTTGTCCTAAATGGCGAGGAGGATACCGTATTCAGACCGAAGTCTGATTTACCTATGCGAGTTCCTGCTTCACCTTGCGACCTGAAGTTGTCATCTCTCCACAGGCTAACACGGCGTACCCCGCCACGAATATATTATATGCACCGCAATACCGGCGTTTTCAGTATATCCGCATTCCAGACACTGGAATTTACTTTGTGTTGTGCGGTTAGCTTTCTCCCAACACCAAGACCCATTATAGTGGTTGATTCATAATGAGGCCTAGATACTTCGCATTATGCCTGGATACTGATATTGCCGTGAGTTAACTTTTTATGCAATGATTTGAAATGTCTTTTATCATAACAAGGCATTTAGAATATTTGCATTTAAAAGTATATATCATGTGAGGTCATATCATATCCTTACAGGTAAGTTTTTTCTAGATTTTAAACGCTCAATTTAATCTCAAAGTGCATATAGCCTGAATTGAAAAATAAGCGAACACTAAATTAAATTGGTAAGTGTCTATAAAAATCAAAATCCTAATTGATATCATCCATGCCATCTAATTTATTGTTGCATTTGGATAATAGAATATAATGACATCTCAACAATCAAATAAAATAACGGTTTAAGCTGAAGTTAACATAATGATTAGAAATATAAAATTTCAGATTTCGTTCAGATGATTGTCAGTGATTTTTTGAAGTGTAGGTCGATAGGTCGTCTCATTGCCTTTGGCAGTGCCATGTCACTACTGGTTGAATGTTCTAATTACTTCATTCCGATAGTACGTGCTCAACAGCACTAACTAAATTGATTCATCATTGCCTGCATGCTAGATATTTTGAAGGAAATTAAATGGATATAATAATTAAGCAGCCCATACACATCGCTTTTGAAACAATAGAATTTGACAATCATCTTCCATCAGTAAAGTTTAATATTTTAATTCGAATAGATAAATTTACATATAGCTGTAATATTAAGACTGCTCTGTGGTTTGAATGTGAACAGCTTGATGAGTTTATGGTTTTATTAAATAAAAGGCAGTTAGCATCAATTCGTGATATGAGCAATGACTTTCAACTTGTGCTCGATCCTAAATCACATACATTAAAATGGTTATTTAGGGGTGATAATGTAGATTCAAGCATCATGAATGTATCTGGCAGTGAGAAATTAACTTTAGATATGTATTCACATATTTATGAAGCCTTTAATCATTATCCGAAGTGGTGGTAGAAGGTAACAAGGACTGCACAATTCATAATCAATAGCTTAATGAGTCTAGCAGGTGGATCTACCTATAACTATGTGCATCAATATAAAGAATCGCTCTATGAATCTATTTTTATGTCATTGAAGGTGCGCAGTAGCAATCCCCTTGCTTTAGCAGGGGGAAGATGTCAATAATAAAACACACTTTAATATGTAGCGTGATGCTTAATTTTTTCTAACAGGTGTTTTTTTTGGTTGCAATTCCCATTTTAGTGTATTGTTCCGTGGTATTTGTTTTCAGATAGTCTTTATCTCTTCATTTGACGCCCTCCCTACCTTGAAGAACGGGGGTTTATGGCAAAATGGATAAAAGTAGAAGATCGCGTTATATATAAAAATAGTCTTAACTGGTCTCTCATGACTAAGCTTTTAGAATGACAATGCGCCTTTCTGACTTGTGCTCTTTAATCTTAAAACTAATCTAGATAAACGGCCTTTATTTGAGTATCAAAATTAATCTTAGATATGGTAAGATTAGGTCATAAGCGTTAATATAATTAACCCTTCACGTAGCACATGCATTTAAATTCTGCTCACGCTGGTTATCATTTAATTTCATGATTAGGTGCAATAAAAATAAGCTTAAATATCGCAATTAAGCTCTAATACGCGACATCCTTTTCATGTAAATCGCCAAAAATATCCCAATAAATGGGCAATATAATGAGGATAAATATGTCAATTGAGATCCCCCCTACTCCCCCATTTGTTTTAATCGATGGTTCATCTTATCTCTATCGTGCATTTTATGCCTCACCACCGTTAACGAACTCGCAGGGAGAACCAACGGGTGCAATGTATGGTGTGTTAAATATGATTCGCTCAATGCTAGTACAGGTCAATCCTAAGCATTTAGCTGTTGTATTTGATGCTAAAGGAAAAACATTTCGTGATGAATTATTTAGTGACTATAAATCTCATCGCCCTCCAATGCCAGATGATTTGCGGTCCCAGATAGAACCTTTGCATAGAATGATTACTGCGCTTGGTTTACCTATGCTCGTGATAGAGGGGGTTGAGGCTGACGATGTTATTGGAACATTAGCAACTCGGGCAGCGCAGCAAGGGCAGAATGTATTAATTAGTACAGGCGACAAAGATATGGCCCAATTGGTCGGGCCTCACATTACCTTGATTAATACGATGACAAACACACTGCTTAATACTGAAGGTGTTCAAGAAAAGTATGGCGTTGGGCCAGAGTTAATTGTCGATTTCTTAGCTTTAATGGGAGATAGCTCTGACAACATTCCAGGTGTGCCTGGTATTGGTGAAAAAACGGCTCAAGCGCTTTTACAGGGAATTGGTGGAATCAACACGCTTTATGAGAATTTAGATAAAATCGCGACCTTGAGTTTTAGAGGGTCAAAAACGATGGCAGAAAAATTAGTTGCTAATCGGGAAATGGCGTTATTATCACAACAATTAGCAACGATAAAATGCGATGTAGAATTAGATTTACCTTGGGATCAATTGGTCATAAACACATTAGATACAGAGCAATTGAAGGCGGATTTTAATCGATATGGTTTTAAACGTTGGCTCAAAGAGCTTGAATCAGGTGTCTTTGAAAAAACATTTTTACAGCAAGGTGCAGTTAATACAGTCTTTAAAAAAACCGACCTAGAGACGACCTCTAATGTTGATTCTAAATCCACGCTAAGTGATGAATTCTATGAGACGATTTTAGCGCAAGCAAGCTTAGATAAATGGTTAGCTAAACTGAGCCAAGCTGATTGTTTTGCGTTTGATACGGAAACGGATTCTCTCGATACTCAATTAGCAAGATTAATTGGTCTTTCATTTGCAATCTCGCCAGGTGAAGCCATCTATATCCCATTAGGCCATGATTATTTAGGTGCGCCCAATCAGTTGGATTTTGATTTAGTTCTCAATTCGTTAAAGCCAATATTAGAAAATGAAGCCATTAAAAAAGTGGGTCAAAATTTAAAATTTGATTTCTCAGTTCTTAAAACGCATAACATTACGTTAAATGGCATCCAATTTGACACTATGCTTGGATCATACGTACTGAACAGTATTTCTAGACGTCATGATATGGATAGCTTAGCAGAGCGGTATCTAGAGCATAAAACCGTTTCATTTGAAGAGATTGCGGGAAAAGGAAAGTCACAATTAACCTTTAATCAAATAGAGTTAGAAATTGCAGCTAAATATGCAGCAGAAGATGCGGATGTCACCTTGCGTTTATATCAAGCAATGCTACCACAGGTTAAAGCTGAACCTGATTTAGACCATGTACTTCAAAAAATTGAGATACCGCTTTTAACTGTTTTAGCGAGAATGGAAAGAACAGGTGTATTAATTGATTCAAATATGCTCCATCAGCAATCAATCGCTTTTGAAAAAGAAATGCGAGTTATCGAACAAGATGCATATTTATTAGCAGGTGAAGAGTTTAACTTAGCCTCAACAAAGCAATTACAAGCCATTTTTTATGATAAGCTACAATTGCCAGTGTTAAAAAAGACGCCTAAAGGTGCACCCTCTACAGATGAAGAAGTATTAGAAGAACTAGCTTTAACTTACCCATTACCTAAATTACTTCTTCGCTATAGAACTATCGCTAAGCTTAAAAACACCTACACGGATAAATTGCCAAGTTTGATTCATCCAAGTTCAGGTAGAGTACATACTTCCTATCAACAAGCGGTTGCTGCAACAGGGCGATTATCTTCTACTGATCCTAACTTACAAAATATTCCTGTACGCCATGAAGATGGGCGTCGTATCCGTCAAGCTTTTATCGCTTCACCAGAGTGTAAGATAGTGGCAGCCGACTATTCACAAATTGAGCTTAGAATTATGGCTCATTTATCACAAGATGAAGGATTATTGAATGCTTTTGCTTCAGGTTTAGATATCCATAAAGCAACAGCTGCTGAAATTTTTAATGTCCCTTTAGACTCAGTGACATCTGACATGCGTCGTAGCGCAAAAGCCATTAATTTTGGTCTTATCTATGGGATGAGTGAGTTTGGTTTAGCTAAGCAACTTAATATTTCAAGACAAGATGCGAAAGAGTATATGCAGCGCTATTTTGAACGTTATCCAGGTGTGTTAGATTATATGGAAAGAACCCGTCAATTTGCAGCTGAGCAAGGCTACGTTCGTACTTTGCAAGGAAGGCGATTGTATTTACCTGAAATCAGGTCCTCAAATGGCATGAGAAGAAAGGCTGCAGAGCGTGAGGCAATCAATGCACCTATGCAAGGCACCGCAGCTGATATCATTAAATTAGCGATGATAGCAGTAGATAAGTGGGTTTATGATAATCCAAATTATAATATTAAGATGATTATGCAAGTGCATGATGAATTAGTATTTGAAGTCCCTGAAATATATTTAGAACAGGTGACTGAGCAAATAAGAGTCTTAATGGAAAGCGCCATGCCATTAGATGTTCCGCTTCAAGTCGATATTGGTATAGGTGATAATTGGGATGAAGCCCATTGATGGGAGTGATGCATAACCGAACCAGTTAATGTGAATTTGAAAAGAGGATGTGGGGATGTTTAACCAAATACCAGAGCCAACTTTTAATCGTTCTGATGTTGAAATAATTGAAGAAGATGTCGTGTTTAAAGGGTTTTTTACATTAAAGCGTTATCGATTTAAACATGCGCTTTTTGCTGGTGGCAAAAGTGGCGTGGTTGAGAGGGAGATATTAGAGCGGGGTCATGCGGCTATTCTAATTCCATATGATCCAGTAAGAGATGAAGTTGTGCTGATTGAACAAATCAGGTTTGCCGCTTTAAATTCGTCCTCTTCACCCTGGCTGTTTGAGATGGTTGCTGGCATGATGGAAGAGGGTGAAAGCGCTGAGGAAGTGGCTAGAAGAGAAGCATTAGAAGAAGCAGGCTTGGAAGTAAAGCGTATTTTACCTGCGTTAAATTATTTAGCGAGTCCAGGTGGAATGAGTGAAAAGCTCTCTATTTTTGTTGGTGAGATTAACAGCAAAGAAGCTTCTGGTATACATGGGTTAGCAAGTGAAAATGAGGATATAAAAGTCCATGTAGTCTCTCGCGAAGCCGCCTATCAAATGGTCAATGAAGGTAAAATAGATAATGCAGGTTCCGTGATTTCTCTTTTATGGTTGCAATTGAATTATCAACAGATTCAAAAAGATTGGTTAGGAAGTTGATATTGATGATAATCCATAAATTAGGAGTATTGCCAGTATCAGCTAGGCAGCGTTATCACCCAAATTTAAATACTTTATTGGAACTTGCGGAAAATAATTTTAAGCTAATCACGCACCTTCTACCTAAGTCGAATAGCAGTTTTGAGGTTTATTATTTAGGTGCTCAGCGTTTTGAATTATCTATATTAGAAGAAACGAATTATACCATGCTAGTTTCTTTATCTTGGATTCTTCCTTATGATAACAAGGAAGAATGTAATATTACCAAAATAAATAATAAATTACGGTATACGAACTTAACCATTCGAGTTTATTTTGACGCTAAATTAGCTGAGGTTTTAGCAAAAAATAGATCGGTTTATCAAGGACGGTATAATTATCCTAATGATGATCTCTTGCAAGTAGATGAAAAAGAAAGAAATAATCGATTTTTGTATGAGTGGTTAAAAGCCTGTATTTTATGGGGTAAAAAAGAGAATATCGCCTTGTTATAATTTTAAACAAGGCGACCTAAACCTAGAATTGGGTTGGACTATATTTAAAGCTTGTTGAAATAGCATGTTCTGGATCATAAGATTCCAGTATTTCTAAATATCGTTGGCGATAATTATTATTGACTCTTTTTTCAGGCATTACTTTTGATCCTTCATGGAAAAAATGCATGGCGTCTCTTCCTAATTCACGACCACGCTTAGTATGTTTATCAATCGCAATATCCATAATAGTTGGAGTTTTACCCATCTCGAAGCTTTTAACAATAATATTTTTAAGTAAAGCGCTTGATCTATCTTTTTCTGAATCACATAAAATTCTTATCGCATGAATAAAAAATACTGGTTGATCTGGATCGTCATAAGGTAAACTTCTGCGCATTTCATTAAGAGATTTAATTTGATAGGTCGCAGAGAGATTACCAAATCCAATATCTTCAATGGCTATAACTTGTAGTCTACGCCATAATTTTTCTAAAAACATTTGGCCTGAGATATAAAGTTCATAGGCAGACTCACAAGCAGATTCATCCATAGAACGACGAATGCTTTTTTGTAAGTTAGAAATGATTTCATCAGCAGCAAAACCGTTACGAGTTTTAAGCTCAGACCAGTCTGTATAGGTTGTATGTGGCATGCTATTCTCCTTTTTAATACAGTGTATCGTATTATTTCTAATTGTATCTCGCAATTAACTTTACAGATTATTTGAAGCGATTTCTGTGTCTGATTAAAAATTTAAGCTGTTGCTAATCGTTTAATATGGACTGTAATGTAACGAGTTCAATATCATCTGGTAAATCAGCTAAGCGGCGTTTTAGCACATTAATGGTTGCTTGATGAGGGTGGCCGATAGCAATAGAAACCCCTTTTTTTCTTGCAATAGCAATAGCTAAATTAAATTGAGTATTAACAGACTGTTCAGTTTGTATATTATCTAAAAAGATATCCCTAATAAGAACAGGATGATTAAATTCAGATGCTGCTGAAGCAACTTGGCTTTTCCCTGTTGTTAAACTATCTAGGAAAAATAAAGATTTTCCAGATAAAGCGTGAAAAACCTTTTTCATCCCCTCAAAACTCGCGGTCATTTCACTACCAGTATGGTTATTAATACCAACAGCATGCGGTACGGCTAAAATAGAGCGCTCTATGATAGTGGTTATTTCCGTCTGAGACATATCTGGTGTAAGTGTATCTTTTTCTAGACCACTGCGACTGAATGGTAGCATTGGTAAATGGATGAGAATTTCTCTTTGATTGGCAAACGCTATTTCAGCACGCTCGGTCGCGTAAGGTGCTGTAGGTATGATGGCAACAGTAACAGGGAGGTCTAATATTTGGAAATCTCGCTTAATATATCCTAAATCATCAATAACAATGACGAGTTTTGCTTTATTTTCGCTGATAGTTGTAAGAGGGGCAATAAATTTAGGGTCTTGTTGAATATTTTGCTGTTCTGATGATTTTGACGTATGTGTTCTTTCTGGTAAAGAAGAGAGAGGTCTGTTTTTACTTGATTCTGGCTCAATATTAATCTCAGTGTTAGCCTCGGCATCTGATTGAGAAATAGTTTCAGATTGAATCGTCATAGGGAATGTGGGTCTTGGTGTTTGTGTGAATATTGAGGCATTAGCAGATACAGAGATTATAACGCTATAAAAAGCGAGATAAGGAATAAAGACCATAAAAAAATGAATTATCTTATTAGATTTAGAATTCAAAATGTTATCCCGATTAGTGTTAACGTTTAATTTTAATTGGTTGCATATATAAAATTTTAGAAATTTTTTTATTAAAAAGTGAATAATTCTCTTTTATCATCATTGTTATCTTGTGTGATAAATGCTGTTGTATTAATGATTAAACCAGTTTGTTTGAGGGTCGATGTTACTAAGACTTTAGCAAAAGGAGAGACTTCTTCACAAGTAAAAAAATCCGATAAATTAATCCATCTCGCATCTTCAATTTCACCTGTATCTTGGATATTTATTTCATGATTAATTGGGGTAAGTGAACATGCCAGAAAAATATTTGATTTACCTAATTGATACGGGTATTTGCTGGCAATGGCAACAATTGATTGAAATTCAGTTTGAATACCTGTCTCTTCATAGGTTTCACGTATAACACCTAACTCAATCGTTTCATCAAGCTCCATATGTCCACCCGGTAATTTATAAAAACTACCGAGGTGCTCTTTAATAATTAATACCTCAGCATCTTGGTTAGTTTTTTTCCGTAATACAACTCCCCCTAACCCAACGGTATGGGTCGGTGAGAATGGCACATACACATTTTTTTGTAATCTTAGCACTAGGGTGAGTTCTTTTTCCATGCAGCTATGAAAGATAAATCCATGTTGTGTTAGGACAGGAATTAAAATCGATTGCTCATGGGTAAGTGTAACCCAAATGATTCTTTTATGAGTTTGATTTGCTGTTGCAATCACTGCTTTGATTGCTTCGTTAAATTCGTTTGCTTCTTTTGGAAAATCTGTGCTGTTCAGTGTTATACCTTGGTATACATCACTATCAAAAGTTATCATTTTTTCACCTCGCATAATTATTAACTATACTACGGATTAGCAAAAATGCGTAGTTAGTATTGAACCCACCCATCTCATTTCCCTATAAAAAAAGGCACTTAAATGTGCCTTTTTAAACCAAGATGACAAACTTTAGTTAACAGGATCTAACCAACCCCATTTGTCTTCAGTTTTACCATTGAATAATCCAAAAAATGCATCTTGAATTTTTTTGGTAACAGGACCTCTTTTACCAATACCAACCTGGATACCATCTACTGAACGTACAGGTGTAATTTCAGCTGCGGTACCAGTCATAAAGACTTCATCAGCTAAGTAAAGGGATTCACGTGATAAAGTTTGCTCTCTGACTTCAATATTTAATGATTTAGCCAGTGTAATAATGGCATCACGGGTAATACCAGGTAAAGCCGAAGATGTAAAAGGTGGAGTGAATAATATACCATCTTTTATTTCAAATAAATTTTCGCCTGCACCTTCAGATAAGTATCCGTTTACATCAAGTGCGATACCTTCTTGATAGCCATGTCTCCTAGCTTCACTACCAACCAATAATGAGGATAAGTAGTTACCACCTGCTTTAGCAGCAGTAGGGATAGTATTAGGTGCAACACGGTTCCATGAGCTGACCATCGCATCTATACCTTGTTCTAAAGCTTCTTCACCTAAGTATGCCCCCCATGGGAACGCAGCAATAATGACATCGGTTGTATATCCTGCAGGAGGATTGACTCCCATGCCAACATCTCCTATGAATGCGAGAGGACGTATATAGGCACTTTTTAGGTTATTTTTACTAATGGTTTGACGACATGCTTCCATCAGCTCATCAACTGTATATTTAATTGGCATACGATAAATTTTAGCTGAGTCATGAAGGCGTTGCATGTGCTCGCGGTGACGAAAAACTGCAGGTCCAATATGGGTGTCATAGCAGCGAACACCTTCAAATACTGATGTACCGTAATGTAATGCGTGTGACATTACATGTATTTTAGCATCTTGCCAAGCAACCATTTCCCCATTAAACCAAATGAGATCTGCTTTTTTTGTCATTGTATTTTCCTTCTTTTTATTTATTGATAGGTTGTTGCTGTTAAAAATTTAAATCTTAATTAGTATTAAAAAATTCTTTCACCATGCAGGAATAAAATACTCTGGTTTGGCTGTACTTTTTCCCAAGGTTCGTTTCTAGTTAAAGGCTGAGTAGCAATTATGGTCACAACATCATTTGAAGTTGTTTCTTTTTGAAAGTCAACTTCTAAGTCTTCATCTAATAAAACTGCTTTTCCAAATGGAGCTTTGCGAGTTAAAAAATAGAGGTTTGTAGAGCAACTAGCAAACAGATATTCTCCATCAGATAGAAGAATGTTAAAAACCCCTTTTTTACGGATAGTTTCAGCATATTGTGCTATAAAGCGAAATACAGCTGGCCAATTAGCGGGTTTTCTGCGATATTTTTCATTTAGACTATGAAGTAAACCACAAAATGCATGTTCACTATCAGTGGTTCCTACGGGAATATAATGTCCTGTTGGGATCGATTTAAATCCTTTTAGTTGACCATTATGCGCGAAAGTCCAATGTTTGCCTTGCCATTCTCGTATAAACGGATGGGTATTTTCGAGCGCAATTGCGCCTGAATTAGCCTGCCGGATATGAGAAATAACCGTTTGTGACTTAATTGGATAGGTTCTAACAAAATGTGCAATCGGAGAATCATAACTTGGATTCGGATCGCGAAAAATACGGCATCCTTTACCTTCATAAAAGGTGATCCCCCATCCATCTTTATGAGGGCCAGTCTTCCCACCACGTTGAATTAATCCACTAAAACTAAAGCAAATATCCGTCGGAATATTTGCGCTCATACCTAAAAGTTCGCACATATTTTAACAGTTTCCTTTAAAAGCCATATTTACTTCAATTGTTATCGTTTTTGCGCAGCTTATCAAGATATATTAGAAATTATTTATTTTTTAATATGTGACATTAATCTTTTTCGTTTTCGAATTTGGCTAGCAGTTAATTGATTACGTCTACCAGCGTAAGGATTTTCACTTTCTTTAAATTGTATTCTAATCGGACTTCCCATTACCTTTAGGGATTTTCTGAAATAGTTCATTAAATAGCGTTTATAACTATCAGGTAAAGAATTAACTTGGTTACCATGAATTACAACAATTGGAGGGTTATATCCACCTGCATGAGCATATTTCATCTTAACTCTTCTTCCTCTAATAAGGGGAGGCTGATGATCTTCAGTTGCCATTTGCATTATTCGGGTTAATTTGGCGGTGCTGACACGTTGGGTAGAACAGTCATAAGCTTCATTTACAAAGCCAAGTAATTTACCAACTCCACTACCGTGTAGTGCAGAGATAAAATGGATACGTGCAAAATCAACAAATCCTAGGCGTAGTTCGAGCATATCTTTAACATGCTCCCTGTCTTCTTGGGTCATGCCATCCCATTTATTAACAACAATAACAAGTGAGCGACCACTGTTAAGTACAAAGCCTAAAAGTGAGAGATCTTGGTCTGAAATGCCCTCTCTTGCATCAATTACAAGTAATACTACATTTGCATCTTCTATTGCTTGGAGGGTTTTAATTACAGAGAATTTTTCAACTGCTTCATGGATCTTACCGCGTTTTCTTACTCCAGCTGTATCAATTAAAACATAATCTCTGTCATCTTTTTGTAAAGGGATATAGATACTATCACGAGTTGTACCAGGCATATCAAAAACTATAACTCTATCTTCACCAAGTAAGCGGTTTGTCAGAGTAGATTTTCCGACATTAGGTCTGCCTATAATTGCGATTTTAATTGGGAGGTCTGTTTGAGGATTAAAAGTGGTTTCTTCCTCCTCTTCAATCTCACCAGCAGCAATTTTAGCATTTAAAGCTTCAATTTCTTCCTCAGTAAGCTCACTTGTTGTATCTGCATCACTACTTGTGAGTAAAGCATCAAGCGTATCATTTTCATCAATAGATTCACCATCTTCAGATCTTGCAGCAACTTCGGCGTCGATTTGAAGTTTTTCACTAAATGGTAAAAGGGCATCTTCAAGCAACCTAATCACACCACGTCCATGGGCAGCTGCAATAGGATAGATGTCACCAAGTCCGAGCGAATAAAAATCACTCATAGCAACGTCAGGATCTAATCCATCTGTTTTGTTTACTACGACAAATGTCGGTTTTTTACGCTCTCTTAAATGTTGTGTGATTAAGTGATCAGCAGGCATTAAACCAGATCTTGCATCTACCATAAATAGCACTACATCTGCTTCTTCAATGGCGAGTAAAGATTGATCTGCCATATGCGTTTCAACCCCTGTTTCTGTACCATCAATCCCACCAGTATCAATGACAATAAAAGATTGCTCTGCATAATGAGCATGACCATATTTTCTATCACGAGTGAGCCCAGGAAAATCAGCAACAAGCGCATCGCGTGTTTTGGTCAATCTATTAAAGAGCGTTGATTTTCCGACATTTGGACGACCAACTAAGGCAACGACTGGAATCATAATTCAAATTAAACCTAAGATTTTGGCATTGAAAATATCAATGCATATGAAAAAAATAAAGCGGCTGCTTAAAATATTCAAGCAGCCGCCAAGGCAGGTAAGATTAAGGACGCTTAGTATTTATAGCGCTAAATTAACTTATCGCTCAATTGCATACACTGAGCCTTTACGTGCTTGAAGAATTACTTTAGTGTTTACAGTAAGGGGATCGGCCACAAATCCTGATCTATCTAACTGTTCACTTGCAACAAATGCGCCTGTCTGCTTATTTAACCAAAAGACATACCCTTCACCATCCGCAACGACAATATTATTGCCCACTAACGCTGGTGCGGTTACGAAGCGCTTATTTAAACCATCTTGCTTCCAAATTAATTGGTAATCTGAGGTGTTAAGCGCATAAATGTGATCATTTTGATCTGTTAAATAAATCACATCATCAGTTACAATGAAGTCACGTATTGAGCCATATTCTGCTCTCCATAATGCTTCACCTGAATTGAAGTCAAAGGCAACAAGCATATTATTAAAAGCGATTGCATACAATATACCATTATGAAATACTGGCTGAGCGTCAATATCACCTAATTGATCAATCTCAGTTGCGCCAAGTGGCTCTGCAACGCGTTCTTGCCAAACAAGTTGGCCAAGATCGAAAGTAAAGGCATTAATTCTACCGTTATCTCCACCAACAATCACAAATTTATCTTCTACTGTAATTGGTGATGATTGACCACGTAAAGATAAAACAGGCACATCTAAATCTGCACGCCAGACCTCTGTGCCATCTGCAATATTCAATACTTGTAATTTTCCATTGGTTGTTACGAGCATGATTTTGTCTTTTTCAATTGTAGGTCTTGCAACAATTTCACCTGCAGCTTGTACTTCCCAAATGAGTTGGCCTGTTGCTGAGTCAATAGAATATAAAATACCTCTTTCACTTCCTATATATACTCGATTGTTATATACACTTACTCCTCCTGATAATAGGGCGGATTTTCTACTAGAAAGTAATCCTACTGATTCTGCTAATTGGATCTCCCAAATTGTATTGCCAGAAGTAGCATCAATAGCCATAACTGTACCTTGCCTATCAGCGGCATAAATCGTACCATTATCATGAGCAGGACGTAGCGTAGAGAAATACTCTCCACTACCTTTACCAACTGACTTTTCCCAAATCTGTCTCTGACTAAATTCAGCTGCAAATTCTGGAACTGGTGCCATGACTTCTAACTTTTCTCCAAATGGATTCAGTGATGATAATGTTGAGCATCCACTTAATAAAGAGATTGAGAATAAACTAACAATTAAACTATAGCGCATGCGCATGCTATTTGCCTCAACTTGGTAAATTATTTAATTTTAGGCGAAGATAATCCTGTAAGGATGGATCAGCGACTGTGATAGCTTGTTCATAAACTTTTTTAGCTTCGCTTATGTCCCCTTTTCTTTTTAATATATCAGCTTTAAATTCTAGAAGATTAGCGTTCCAACTAGCTAACGTGATTTTTTCTATCGTTGCCAGCGCATCTGCAAATTTATCTTGTTCTGCTTGAATATTCGCAAGCATAAACAAAATAGTAGCTAAGATATTCTCGTCTTTTACTTTGGATGCGATATCAATTAATACTTGTTCAGCTTCTGTATATTTTTTCTGTGAAGCTAAATTTTTAGCTAATTTCAAAGCAGCGATGCCAGCGTAGTTACTGCTATCTGTAGCAAGATAAGTTTTAATTGCGTTATCAGCTTCTTGATTTAATGATTCAGCATTTTCAGGTGTTGCCTCTATTGCTTCATTTAATTTATTTAAAGCACTGGTCGCATTAAAATAAGCACTTGCTTCATTCAGCTGGCTTTCAATTTGATATTCTTGGTAGTATCTCCAACCAAGCAATCCACCAACACCAATAACAACACCGGCAGTGATTGCAATCCAATTTTCTCGGATAAAGGTTTTAACTTGTTCATATTGTTCATTATCAGTTTGCATTCTTATTTCCTGCAGTGATAGGCTTTACTAAGCGATAGTTATATTATTATGCATCTAAAAATTTAGAGTAACATTAAGTTTGATGATTATCTTAATTTTTAGTCGCATTATTTAGAAATTCTACCATATCTTTTTGCATAACGGTTGTTTGCTCGCCAGAGATTAAAGATTTTATTGTCACTTGTTGTTGCTTAATCTCATCTTCTCCAATCAGAACGGCAAATTTAGCCCCTTGTTTATCAGCGCGTGTTAGCTGTTTTTTCATATTACCACCGCCATGATTCACAACGCAGCGTAAATTAGGCATAGTATTACGTATCTTTTCTGCAATCGCAATCGCTTGTTCAATGCTATTGTCACCAAAAGATACGACATACAGGTCAGCTTGATTGATTTTAAATAGTTGAGGGTTAATGGATTGAATCAATAAAACGAGTCTTTCAAGCCCCATAGCAAAGCCAACAGCAGGGGTAGCTTTTCCTCCTAATTGTTCCACTAAGCCATCATATCTTCCACCAGCGCATACGGTACCTTGTGCACCTAAACTTGTAGTGACCCATTCAAAAACGGTCCTGTTATAATAGTCTAAGCCACGCACTAAGCGTTGATTAAGGGTGAAATCTATACCATTTGCTTTAAGGATATCACATAAACGATTGAAATGGCTTTTGGATTCTTCTTCTAAATAATCAAATAAATTTGGCGCATCAATCAGTATGGCTTGAACATCAGGATTTTTACTATCTAAAATTCTTAGAGGATTTGTGTCTAACCTGCGTAAGCAATCTTCATCTAAGCTGTCTTTGTGTTTTGATAAAAAAGAAACTAAAGCATTTTTATAGTTAGCTCGCTCTTCAAGAGTGCCAATAGAATTTAATTCTAATTTTACATGTTGATTAATCCCTAATGCATTCCACCAACGAGCAGTCATAATGATAAGCTCAGCATCAATATCAGGCCCTGCTAAACCAAATACCTCAGCACCAATTTGATGAAATTGCCTATAACGACCCTTTTGAGGGCGCTCATAACGGAACATTGGGCCTATATACCAAAGACGTTGCTCTTGATTGTATAATAATCCATGCTCAATACCTGCTCTGACACAGCCTGCAGTGCCCTCTGGTCTTAATGTTAAGCTTTCACCGCCTCTATCTTCAAAAGAGTACATTTCTTTTTCAACTACATCGGTGATTTCACCAATTGCACGATTAAAAAGAGGAGTGTGTTCAACAATAGGTAGTCTTATTTCATTAAAACCATATTGATTCAAAACAGATTTTAATATTGTTTCAACTTGCTGCCATTGTGCGCTATCAGTTGGTAGAATGTCATTCATTCCTCTAATAGCTTGTATTGTTTTGCTCATAGTAATCTAATTTTTTATTTAAAAGTGAATCTCAATTGTTCTGAGAAAGTTATGGGTTATCTCACATATGTTAAGAAAAAACAAAGAATTCATAAGCTAAATAATTCTGTTTTTATCGAGCATTAAAGCTTTTTGCCGAATTTTTTGCTCTAATGCATCTATCATATCATGGTTGTCAAATCGTTCTTTTTGCCTGATACCATCTTCATAAAATCCGCTTTTTTTATTACCACCGGTAACACCTAAAGTAGAAATTAAGGCTTCACCAGGCCCGTTAACAACACAGCCAATAATAGACACATCCATTGGAGTAATAATGTCTTCAAGTCTTTGTTCTAAAGCGTTTACAGTTGCAATCACATCAAATTCTTGTCTAGAACAGGTAGGACAGGCGATAAAATTGATTCCTCTTGAGCGTATGCGTAAGGATTTTAATATATCAAACCCAACTTTAACTTCTTCTATCGGATCAGCGGCTAATGAAATTCGTAAGGTATCTCCAATCCCTTCAGAGAGCAATAAACCTAAACCAATAGCTGATTTGACCGCGCCACTACGAAATCCACCTGCTTCTGTAATTCCTAAGTGAAGTGGTTGGTCGATTTTACCAGCTAATAGTCTATAGGCGCCTACGGCAAGAAATACGTCTGAAGCTTTAACGCTCACTTTAAATTGGTCAAAGTTTAGCTTGTCAAGGATATCAACATGCCGCATAGCTGATTCTACTAGTGCAGCAGGTGTTGGTTCACCATATTTTTCTTGAATATCTTTTTCTAATGACCCCCCATTTACTCCAATTCTTATTGGAATATTCTTGTCTCTTGCACAATCAACAACAGAACGAATCCTTTCTTGATTACCAATATTTCCAGGATTGATCCTTAAGCAATCAACGCCATATTCTGCGACTTTTAGTGCAATTCTGTAGTCAAAATGTATATCAGCTATAAGCGGAATATTTATTTGTTGTTTAATCAGTTTAAACGCTTCAGCTGCATCCATTGTAGGCACTGATACACGTACTATATCTACTCCGACCCTTTCTAATCGTTTTATTTGTTCAATTGTTGCATCAACATCAGTAGTTTTAGTATTTGTCATAGATTGAACAGCAATTGGGGCACCATCCCCGATAGGAACTTTCCCAACATTAATACGAGTTGATTGACGTCTTTTAATTGAATTCTCTGGGTGCATGATCATTATTCTGTTAATGGAACGGTAAATTTAGCAACTTGGCCTTTTTTAATGAAACCAGTAATATCAATCGGATCACCATCAAAATTAATAGAAACTGCAGATGGCACTCCTAGTTTTAATTTAAATGGTGCACCTTCAGTAAACTTCAGTTCATCTCCATTTTTTTTCAGTCCAGAAAATAATATTTTTCCAGATGCATCTACTAGTTCAACCCAACAATCAGCACTAAAATTCATTATAATTCCAGAGCTAACTATATTTGTACTTTCTGAGTCTTCATTTTGTACAATATTATTTTTTTGTGCCAGTGTATCATTCACTGCTTCTTGTATAGTGAGAGTTGGTGCATTTTCTGATTGCTCAGTTGAGATTAAAACATTAGGTTGTGAAGGAGCTTGAAGCGTTGATTCTATACCAAGCGGAGCGGATTGAGTATTATTTGTATTTGGTATTGCTAAAGGACCATTAGCTCCAGAAGATACATTTGGGGTATTTGAATTAACAGACAAAGGAATATTATTGTTAATTGTTGTTGAGTCATTAATCGTATCAAGTGGTACTATGCTTTGAGATTTCTCTTGCTGATAGTTATGTAAATAAGCACCCGTTACACCGATTATGGAAAAAACAACTAGGCCAGATATGACTTTAAACCAAATGTCTTTTCGTCTTTTTTTCTTCTCTATAGAGTACGATTGAAGTGGGGTTGGTGAGGCCACTTCCAGTGGTTTTTCTGTATTAACCATTGAAAGTAGTTGTGATTCAGGAAGACCTAAAAGCTTCGCATATGAGCGAATATAGCCTCTGACAAATGTAGATGCTACGTCAGGTAGCTCATTATTCTCAAGCTCAATGATAACAGATTTCTTTAGATGAAGTCTTTTTGCGACTGTATCGATAGTTAATTCTAGTTTTTCTCTCTCTGAGCGAAAAATTTCGCCAATTGTCGCTTGTTGGATATGTTCATTATTGGTTTGTGACTGAGATTCTGCGGGAGTTTGTGTTTCATTATTAATTGTTTTCATTTGAATTCTATGTCTCTGCGCAATAGCGATGTAAGAGACTGAGTTATTTGCTATTTTTTATGTTATTTATCAGCTAAATACCAGTCATAAGTTCATTATATGCAACCCACTTTGTTAATTTTAAAAAATTAAGCCTAAGTCTATTGCTATGTTTTGGGTAGGTATGAGTGCTGAGCTGATTCAAGATTTAATCCACTTTGGCATCTCATTCCATGTACCGTATTGTGAATATGAGTTTAGTACTAAAACAATGCGATTAATGATTTTTAAATTTAATCAAATAGTTAATCTAACGCTAAGACTATATTCATTATTTTCTATTTAACCTAAATAAAGTCAGCAATAACGTTATTTAGGTTAAATAGCTTCAATTAGCTTATTATAGTGCATTAATGGCTATTAATGTACAATCAATTGAAATTATTTTAGTGAACAACTTACACTTTAGTATGTGAATTTAAGCACTGCAGAGTGAATACAAAACCGGGTAGGTAAGTATTTTAGCAAATAGTTTTATAGCATTATTTATTCAAATTTACTTAAGCTTTTGAATTATAATCTAAAATGCAGATTTATGCACTTTTTAACTTTAACTTACATTTCCACCTTATTAAATTAATAGATTGCGGAGATGTCTTTGATCTTTAGTACTAATTTTGAGTGTAAGCGTTGATTTCAAACTGCTCGTTTTACTTTGACTTTATTTTTCCAGATAAGTTCAATTTAAATGATAAAAATAATTGAGCTTTTTTAATGTCATAGATTCAAAAAGGGTTAGTCTTATCAAATTACGATGACACCATTAAATTTTCATGACATGTTCGCGATAAAATTTTAATTCCTCTATGGATTCTTTTATATCATCTAATGCTTGGTGAGTCGATTTTTTTGAAAATTTCTTCAAAATTGAAGGTTCCCAACGTTGAACTAACTCTTTTATAGTGCTGACATCTAAGTATCTGTAGTGAAAATATGCTTCTAAGTTTGGCATATAATTAAATAAAAATCGTCTATCTTGCCCAATACTATTGCCACAGATAGGTGATGTGTTAGCAGGTACCCACTGTTTTAAAAAATCTAATGTTTGTGATTCAGCAATAGACTCAGTTATTGTACTGTTTTTAACTCTTTCAGTTAAGCCAGAATGCCCGTGAGTACGTTGATTCCATTCGTCCATTAAAGCTAAAACTTCAGGTGGTTGGTATACTGCTATTACTGGACCTTGTGCAAGAATATTTAGCATTTTATCTGTCACAATTGTTGCAATTTCAATAATTCGGTCAGTTCTTGGATCAAGTCCAGTCATTTCAAGATCTATCCAAATTAAATTTTCTTTCTTATCATTAGAATCAATTTTAGGATATTCTTGCATGGTTTATATACCTTTAGATGTTTAACTAATCATTTTATTATTGTTTCTTATTATATCGTAAACTCAGGCCTAGTGGTATTTTTTTCCTGTGGTGATGTGAAATAACAAGAAAAGCTTGTTTTTTAGCAATTAGTCTCAATGAAAATTTCACTGACAGCCATTAATGCTATTTTTTCACTGTTATTTCTTACTAAATTTGCTACATTATAGAAACATTAATATATGTGTTCATTTTATGCAGATGAATTTGGAGTTTTTTTCCGCATTCAATTCATCTTCTTTGATTTTTTTATCTCTAATAATTTGTTTTTTTTAATTTAATTTAAGCAGGCTGAATATGCAATTATATAATTTAAAAGATCACAGTGAAGTTGTCAGTTTTGCTCAAGCTGTAAAACAAGGGCTTGGTAAGCAACAAGGACTTTTTTTTCCTTCTGTTATTCCCCATTTTTCTACCTCTGAAATAGAGGCGCTTTTGTCGTTAAATTTTGTTGACAGAAGCACTGAAATTCTTTCTGCATTAATTGGAAATGAAATTGAAAAATCAGACTTACACGCTAGAATTAAAACAGCATTTACGTTTCCAGCACCCGTTAAACATGTATCGGACGATATTGCAACATTAGAATTATTTCATGGTCCTACATTAGCATTTAAAGATTTTGGTGGTCGTTTTATGGCGCAAATGCTTCAGCATATAGCAGGAGATGAAAAAATTACCATTTTGACTGCTACATCTGGAGATACTGGGGCTGCTGTTGCACATGCATTTTATAAGATCCCAAACATTAAAGTGGTTATCCTCTACCCAAAAGGTAAAATTAGCCCATTACAAGAAAAATTATTTTGTACATTAGGTGAAAATATCCATACGATTGCGATTGAAAGTGATTTTGACGCATGCCAAGCGCTTGTTAAACATGCTTTTGATGATGTCGAACTTAAAAAAGCGATTGGGTTAAATTCAGCTAATTCTATTAATATTAGTCGATTATTAGCCCAGATTTGTTATTATTTTGAAGCATTTGCTCAATTAAGTGAGACTGAGCGATCAGAATTAGTGATTTCAGTACCAAGCGGTAATTTTGGAGATTTAACAGCTGGGTTGCTCGCTAAAGCGTTAGGCTTACCAATTAAGCGCTTTATTGCGGCAACGAATGAAAATGATACCGTACCGCGTTATCTTGAAACTCGCAAATGGGAGCCAAATAAAACTGTTGCAACTATCTCGAATGCTATGGATGTCAGTTCCCCTAATAATTGGCCTAGAGTTGAAGAAATTTTTAGAACTCAGGGATGGGATCTAAATGAATTAGGTTCAGGTAAAGTAACGGATCAAGTAACTGCTGAGACAATGAAAGCATTAGATGCATTAGGTTATGTTTCGGAACCACATGCAGCAGTTGCTTATCGATTATTGAGAGATCAGTTACAACCAGGAGAGTTTGGTTTATTTTTAGGAACAGCTCACCCTGCAAAATTTATTGAAAGTGTTGAAAGTATTTTGGATAAAAAAATTGATTTACCTGAAGCTTTAGCAAAACGGGCCTCATTAGAGCTGTTATCCCATAAGATGCAGGATGATTTTTCAGAATTAAGGGCATTTTTAATGTCTGTTGCGGGGCAATAGAATTTAAATACTTAAGTTTGTTGTTGCATAAAGTGAAATAAATAATCCTATATATTTCACTTTTGGCAATGAAAAAAATCAGTATACTAATTAATATGATTGTAAACCTCTATCATGGTTATCTTGAATTGGTTAACAATATATCACATAACTATTTATTCAGATATTTTTGGAGAGAGTAACATAATGGCTAATAATTATTTTAATACTTTAAATTTAAGGCAGCAACTTGCTCAGTTAGGTAAGTGTCGTTTTATGTCACGCAGTGAGTTTGCTGGGGAAGCTGATTTTCTTAAAGGGAAGAAAGTTGTAATAGTAGGTTGTGGTGCCCAAGGGTTAAACCAAGGGTTAAATATGAGAGACTCTGGCTTAGATGTTGCTTATGCTTTAAGAAAAGAAGCAATTGAACAAAAAAGGGATTCATTTAAACGCGCTACTGAGAATGGATTTAAAGTAGGAACTTATGAAGAATTATTACCTACAGCTGACCTTGTCATTAATTTAACACCAGATAAACAACATTCTAAAGTTGTTGCAGATGTTCAGCCTCTCATGAAAAATGGGGCAGCATTGGGATATTCACATGGTTTTAATATTGTTGAAGTTGGTGAGCAAATTCGTTCTGATTTGACGGTTGTTATGGTTGCACCTAAATGCCCAGGTACTGAAGTACGTGAAGAGTATAAACGTGGATTTGGTGTACCTACGCTAATAGCTGTTCACCCAGAAAATGATCCTAAAGGAGAAGGTCTTGCTATTGCAAAAGCTTGGGCGGCTGCAACAGGTGGGCACCGCGCTGGTGTGCTTGAATCTTCTTTTGTTGCTGAAGTTAAGTCAGACTTAATGGGAGAGCAAACAATCCTGTGTGGCATGTTACAAGCGGGTTCTCTTTTATGTTTTGATAAAATGGTTGCAGATAAAGTTGACCCTAAATATGCAGCAAAACTTATCCAGTTCGGTTGGGAAACTATAACGGAAGCCTTAAAGCAAGGTGGTATTACGTTAATGATGGATAGACTGAACAATACTGCAAAATTACGTGCACTAGCTTTATCTGAAGAGTTAAAAGTTATAATGGCTCCTCTATTCCAAAAGCATATGGATGATATCATTGCAGGTGAATTTTCTGCGGGTATGATGGCTGATTGGGCTAATGATGATAAAAAATTATTAACTTGGCGCGAAGAAACAGGTAAATCTGCGTTTGAAAATTCAACACTAACAGATGAAAAAATTGAAGAACAAACTTATTTCGACCACGGTATTGTAATGATAGCTATGGTAAAAGCAGGTGTTGAGTTAGCATTTGAAACAATGGTTGATGCAGGGATTATTGAAGAATCTGCATATTATGAATCACTTCATGAATTACCTTTAATTGCTAATACTATCGCTCGTAAGCGTTTATATGAAATGAATGTTGTTATTTCTGATACAGCTGAATATGGTAATTACCTTTTTGCTAATGCCGCTGTACCACTATTAAAAACGTTTATGTCAAAACTTCAACCTGGTGATTTAGGACAAGCAATTAAAGAAGGTGAAGTAGATAACGTTCAACTTAGAGATGCTAATGAATCTATCCGTAATCACCCAATTGAGTCTATAGGTGCGAAACTCCGTGGTTACATGACTGATATGAAACGTATTTCAGTTGCAGGTTAATTAGTAGCGATTAATAGAACAGTTGCCTGATATCAAATTAAAGGTTTTATTTGATATCAGGCACTAATCAATTGCAGGTTAAACTTTTTATTTTTTAGTACTAAGTCATTATCATTTATGCTCAGTTAAAGAATTTTACCTACCCAAATTACCTTACCTAGAATTTGAAATTCATCCGGATAATTATCCTTATCAACTTCCTCATTTGTAAAATTTGGATTACTACAGCTTAAATTTAATCTATTTCCTGTCATTTGTTGAATATGGCGAATTGTTGGTGTGCCATTTATATAAATCAAATATATCCCTTCGCTTAAGGTCTTATCAATATGATTGATAATTATATGATCTTGAGGGTTAATCATGGGAGTCATACTATCGCTTATTACTTCAAAAACAGATAGATGATCTGGATTTGCATTTAGTGTTGACTCAATAAAAGAAAGATTAAATGGGATACTTAAAGTCGTTTTATTTTGCCTGTTAAGATTATCTACCGCTGCATACGAGATTTTTTCATAATCTACTTCTTTGGGATTGTTTTTTTTATTAATATTTTGAATACTTTGATTTAGCGCAATATCCGTTAGTACCACTAATCTGCTTTCTGGGTTTAAGGCATCTAAAATTTGCCAATTATATCCAGTATTATTTGGGGTAGGTTCGCATGCAAGCAAACCATGTGGTTGAGCTTTTGATGCATCTTTAGGTCCAATACCAAATGCTAACCAAGTAACACTACAGTTTTTTAGTTCCGCAAAAAGTTTTACTTTTTCTAAATTAGGGGTCGTTTTACCATTTACATAATCGCGTATACTTTTGTCGGATAATCCAGTTTGTTTTGAAAACGCACTATATGAAGTATCTTTGAGTATTAATTTTAACCGACTCGGAAATGAATCATGAACGTTATATTCATCATGATAACTTTGGATGATTTTTTTTTGCGTACTTGATTTATTGCTCATATTCCTTCCTTTGAATGAGTTTTATAGGATAAAAAAACTTTTTTTAGTTGATTTTGGTGTTTTAATCCGTTATCTTAGTGTATTAATACGTTTTTTATGTGCTTTAGGATTTAAATACTATCTAACCGGATAACATGAAAGGAATCATACTATGATATTACGTAATCAACAAATATTAGATTGGCATCCAGCTGATATTCGTGCAGCTTTAGAAAAAAAAGGAACAAATTTGAGGCAAGTTTCAAGGGCAGCAGGGTTAGCACCTGATACATTGAAAAATACCTTAGTAAGACGCTGGCCCAAAGGTGAGAGGCTTATAGCAGAAGCAATTGGTATTGAAGCTGAGGTGATTTGGCCGAGTCGATATACAAAAAATAAAACTGGTTGATGATTCATATTTCATTTATTAGTATGATTTAAATTATTGTACGAATCCACGAGTAGTGTATTGCAGGTTACGTGCAAAAATGTACTGGGTTTATAGCTTGGTAGTATCACCCTACTTGGTAGTATCACCCTATTAGGTCGTTGATAACTTATAGTGAAGCGGCTTAAATTTTAATAATATGCGTTATGCAAAACATGCTCTATGTGATTTAGTTCACATTTTTAGATGATCAACCTGACACACTTCCCTTTCAGGTTGATTTAATTTGATCAATTTGATGTAATTAGGTATATTCGATATAGATTGATTAACTAAATTGAGATTCTACGTTATGAACCTAACTACTATGATAAATATACTAGCAAAGTGCACATCTAATTTATTAGGTGCGCTTGTGCTTGTTTCTGTTGTGGTGGTCGTCGTCGGCAATCAGCCGTGATGGGAACATAACGCAAAATTGCTTAAACCCCACCGGCTAAAATCGGTGGGGTTTTTTATTTGTACCTCACTGATGATACCGGTTCTATTTTAATCTAGCTTGCTCGGCTAAGCTTTGAAAAGGAACGTATTATGCAGATGACAGGTGCTGAATTAATTGTTAAAGTCTTAGAACTCCAAAATATTACCCAAATAGCAGGTATACCAGGTGGGGCCGCGCTCCCACTCTATGATGCATTAAGTCATAGCAAAAAAATAAAACATATTTTAGCAAGGCACGAACAAGGCGCTGGTTTTATTGCCCAAGGTATAGCTCGTGCAACAGGTAAACCAGCTGTGTGTATTTCTTCTAGTGGGCCAGGTGCAACAAATTTAGTCACCGCTATCGCAGATGCAAAACTAGATTCAATCCCTTTAGTATGCATTACAGCTCAAGTAGCTAATAATTTAATTGGTACTGATGCTTTTCAAGAAATAGATACTTATGGGATTTCTATTCCTATCACAAAGTATAATTATCTTGTAAGAGACATTATCGATTTGGTGCCAAGCTTGATTGAAGCGTTTGAGCTAGCTAAAGATGGAAGGCCCGGGCCTGTATGGTTAGACATCCCTAAGGATGTTTTAATGGCTAAAATTGCGCTTGAAGATGTTACCGATCAATTAGCTTCTATTGGGAAACCAAGTACATATAATCATCGTAGTCATAGTATAGAACAATTAATTAAAGATGCTGCTGATTGGATTAATCACTCAAAAAGACCTATTTTGTATTTAGGTGGGGGGATTATTCACTCAAATGCTTCCAGCGAAGCTTTATCTCTTGCTGAGTTATCTTCATTACCGACCACTATGACCCTTATGGGGCTAGGTGCAATTCCAACAACTCATCCTCTTTCGATTGGAATGTTAGGCATGCATGCTGCACGTTACACGAACCTTATCTTAAATGAAGCAGATTTATTAATTGTGATAGGTGCTCGATTCGATGATAGGGCCGTTGGAAAAGTAACAGAGTTTTGTCCTAATGCTAAAATTATACATATCGATATTGATGCTGCAGAAATTGATAAAATTAAGGTTGCTAATATTGCCATTGAAGCTGATGCTGCTGCCGTTATAAGGCAATTAATAGAGTACATTAGCCCTAATGAACGCTATGATTGGCTTGAGAGAATTACTAAAGTTAAAGCAGATTACCCATTAATTACAGAGAATAAAGATGATCCTTTATCTCACTATGGGCTAATTTATCATTGTGCTGAATATGCAGCTGAGGATGCTATTATTACAACAGATGTGGGACAGCATCAGATGTGGGTTGCTCAAGTTTATCCTATGTTAACACCGAGACAGTGGTTAACCTCAGGTGGATTAGGTACGATGGGGTTTGGCTTGCCTGCAGCAATAGGCGCAGCTATTGCTTGTCCAGGGCGTCAAGTTTTATGCTTTACTGGTGATGGAAGTATCATGATGAACCTTCAAGAAATGGCAACTTTAGTAGAACATCAGCTTAACGTGAAAATTATATTATTAAATAATAGAGCATTAGGAATGGTCCATCAACAACAATCTCTTTTTTATGATAATCAAATCTATGCCTCCACTTATCATTGTCAGACAAATTTTCTAAAAATAGCAGAGGGATTTGGATTAAGAACATTTGATTTAAACCAGTCAATTAATCCAGCTGTAGCATTACAAGGTGCCCTTAATTCAGAAGGACCATGTTTGATTCATGCTTTTATTGACTTACACAATAAAGTTTACCCTGTTGTTGTGCCTGGTGCTTCAAATATTAATATGATCAATGCTTAAAAGGAGAATCAAAATGACAAATTCGGCGCTAATTGAATCTAAACAGTCTCAAACCCAATATGCTATATTAGCCTTAACTGTCAGAAATCATCCTGGTGTAATGTCACATATTTGTGGATTATTTGCTAGGAGGGCCTTTAATATGGAAGGTATACTCTGTTTACCGATACAGGGCAGCAATTCCTCCTCTAGCCGTATTTGGTTAAAGGTTACCCAAGATAGTAGATTAAAACAAATTATAGCTCAGTTAAAAAAATTACAAGATGTCGCTGATGTAATACAATATCCAGGTAACCATCCAATTTTTCATAGGGTAGCCCCTTATTTTAATGAGCAAATTTAATTTTTTTAGAATTTGTATTTGGAGATCATCCTGTGTGAATTAGCCTGAGATAATTTATTATGTAATAAAAAATGAAGGTAAACACCTTAATAATTGTAAACCTTCATTTTGTTAATTAATTTTCTACTTATTTCATAATTTCATTTTTAGTCTAATGTTATGTAAATATATTGGATATATACCTTAGCCCGTAATGAAAAATTGAAAAAGTAAGGATGCCTAATATGATGTAAATCGAAATTAAAATTGCTGAGAATATTTTAATTGTTAAATATAACTGATTTTGAATAAGAAATAAAAATAAGTTTATTTCCTTTGCAGTTATCTTTCGATTTTTTGATAGATACCATGGTTTATTGAAATATTGTTCATAAGTAAAGTTTTCTTTGTTCGATTTTGTCAGTATGGAGTGAAATATTAATAATAAAGATATAGAACGTCTTAGTTTTTTCATAAGGTTTTCTTCTAAAATTGGTTAAGTAATAGGAACTAAAATTTAAAAGCCTTAGAACAGCGCTTTTTTGTTTTTAAATTATATATAAGTTCTATGATGTAAAAATCTCATATTAGCGTAACGTTTTTTTATAAAAGCTAAAAAGAAGGATGTAACTAATTTAAATCTATTTTTAATTTACAGTTTATTGGAGGGAACCTATTTAAATACAATGCATTAATTAAATTTAAATTTTAGGTTTATTTAGTGTGTAAAAAAGATGAAAGTTTTTACGGCGATTTTAGACAAAAATTTTATTTAAATTTTCGGAATCTTTACGATTAAAGGAGCGAGAAATAGGTAATTATTGAAGAATATGCTGCATTATTTTATAAGATTAGGTTCGTTAATTACTAAAGTGTTGATTAGCTGTGTTAAGTTTACAGTTAGAAATTACAATCAATCATATAAAGCGAGTGTTTCAGTTTAAGAATTTTTAGAGTCATTTAGGATAATTCTACTGGGTATGCTAGCACTTCTTTTATTGATGTTTTGTTTAAAGCAAGCATGAATAATCTATCTAGTCCAAGTGCAACACCGGAGGTTGGGGGCATACCATGGACTAATGCGGCCAATAAAAATTCGTCAATAGGCATTAATTCAAGATTTGATTTTTGCCTTTGGATATTATCCAGTTCAAATCTTTTACGTTGCTCAATTGGACAAGTTAATTCATGAAAACCATTTGCCAGTTCAATACCTTTATAATAGAACTCAAATCGTTCAGCAACACGGTGGTCGACATCACTGAGTTTAGCTAATGCTGCTTGAGAAGCAGGGAAGTGATAAATCACAATGGGTCTTTCCTGCCCAATTTTAGGTTCAACACCAATTGAAAATAAAAACTGCAGGAGAGTATCCCTGTCTTGTTCTAAAAGCGCCCCATCCCATCCAAGCTTATGGGCTTTATTTTGTAAAGTACTAAGTGTTGAATCAAGTGGATCAATTTGGAGATGTAATTGCATTGCATGGCGGTAGCTTAAATGCTCAGAAGGTTGTGTCTCTAGGATATACTGTAATAGGTCATCTACTTCATTGATTAAATTTAGCATTGTGTAAAAAGGACGATACCATTCTAACATGGTAAATTCTGGATTGTGAAGTCGTCCTGCTTCTTCATTGCGAAAACATTTACATATTTGGAATATAGCGCCACTTCCTGATGCGACCATACGTTTCATATGGTATTCAGGACTAGTAATAAGATATAGCGGTTCTTCTTTTGATGAATTAGGAGCTAAAAAATGAGTTTTAAAACTATGCAAATGTTTATCAGTCACTGCTGACTGACTTAAAGAAGGTGTTTCTACTTCAAGTATGCCTCTAGAAACAAAAAATTGTCTTACTTTATGCATCAATTCTGCTCGCTTGACTAATATAGTATTTGTAGCAGTTGGTTGCCAGTTAATATTTTGTTCAGACATGTTTAGTTTATTTTCCATTGCAATACTTAATTGTGCTATTTTTTAGTGAAAATTGAATTTATTGTGAATATTTGATAATGGCCTTACCAAGGTTGCATCTCATTTTTATCAGTTTTACTGATAAGAGCACTTAGAAACTCTCCTTCAGGTAAAATAAGATCGGGAGCAATCTCAAATAAAGGGTAAAGCATAAATTCACGGCTTTTCAATCCATAATGAGGAATTGTTAACCTATCATTTTCGACGATCTCATTGCCAAATAGTAGTATATCTATATCTAAAGTACGTGAAGCAAATCTCTCTTGCGTTCTTATACGCCCCGCTTTTAATTCAATTGATTGGGTTTTATCTAGTAATTCTATAGGGGATAATTGGGTCTCTATACATGCTACGGCATTTAGATAATCATCTTGTGACAAGCCGCCTAGTGGTTTTGTTCGATAGAAACTTGAAACACACATCCATTTCGAGTTAGGCAACTTTTTGATTTGTTCTATTGCAAAATTAACATTGGCATACGGGTCACCTAGGTTACTTCCAAGTGCCAAGTATACTGTATGATAAGGGTTATTTGCTGTAATGGTATTATGTTCATTCATATTTTAAATTACTTCGTTGATTGGTCAAATATATCTATTTGTATCAAGTTTCTTATTGTTCAGGCATAGCCTTCTTACGCCTTGGTTTATTAAAGTGACGCTTTGGTTTTGGATAAGTGTCATTTGCATCGTGTAAATCATTTGCATAAACACTTTTGTTGCGCTTAGATGAGCCCTCTATCTGGCTTTGACTGATAGGATTCTCAATTTGGAAATTTTCCCACCACTGAGCTAAATTTTGTATCTCCTGATTACGTTCAACAGATGCTCTGAGTTTTAATAAATCAAACCCAGCTCTGAACTTATTGAGTTCAAGTAGCTTATATGCTTTAGGGCCTTGATGACGAGCAAGTTGTGATTGAAGTTGCCATATTTCACGGATAATTAAAGTTAAACGTTTTGGAATGGCAAGAGTACGGTGCTGTTCATCTAATAAATCATTCATTGCAAGGTTAAAGGCATCATAATCCGTTAACCCGCCTTCATTTTTGATAGTTTTAGATTTTTCTAGCAAGGGATACCAAAGAAGCGCTGCAAAAAGAAAAGCAGGATTGACCCCTAAATTGTCAGCAATTCTTTGATCTGTATTTATTAAAACTTGCTCTACCATACGTGTAAAGGGAGTATTAGTTTGTTCATCTAACCATGTATTTAAAAGTGGAAAGAGCACACCAAATAAATTAAATTCACGCAGTTTTTTTAAACTTGCTAACCCATAGCCACCTTGTAATAGCTTAAGTGATTCGTCAAACAATCTAGCAGGCGGAATAGCTTTTAATAAATGCGATAATTCAAATATTGGTTCGGCAGTTTCTTTACTAATTTGCATATTCAGTTTCGCTGCAAATCTAACCGCTCTTAGCATTCGGACAGGATCTTCGCGATAACGAGTAATAGGATCCCCAATTAACTTGATGAGCCCGGCTTTGAGATCATCAATTCCCCCAGCAAAATCTTTTACACTAAAATCATCTACATTATAATAAAGGCAGTTAATAGTAAAATCACGCCTAGCTGCATCTTGTTCAAGTGTGCCGAAAATATTATCTCTTGTTAACATACCATTTTGGGTTTGTGCAGAAGCATTCTTATCTACAGTTTCTTCATCATGAGGCGCTCTAAATGTTGCTACTTCTATAATTTCACGGCCATAAACAATATGAGCAAGCTGAAATCGTCTGCCAATAATTCTACAATTTGCGAATAATCGTTTTATTTGAGCTGGTGTAGCATTCGTACATACGTCAAAATCTTTAGGTGTATTTCCCAGTAATAAATCTCTTACTCCGCCTCCAACCAGGTATGCCTCAAAACCTGCATTATTAAGGCGATAAAGTACTTTTGTCGCATTTGAGCTAATATTATTACGACTGATGTTATGCTTATCTCTTGGGATAATAGTTTCAATTAAACCGTTGTCAGTGATTCGGCTTTGTGTTGGGCCTTTTCTGATTCGGTTTGGTTTATTTCTGCGAGGCATGTGTGAGTTTTGGCGTTCATCCCGCTGATCTTCTCTCGCTCTAGATTCTTTTGTTATCTCGTTTTGTTTAGTAACACGTTGTTTAGAATTAGACTTTTTTTTCCTTCGCGGAGCTTCATTAGCGGATAACTCAGCATTATGTGAAGACGTCATATTAGGCTGCGATGAGCCATAATCTAATGAATCTGATTTTAATTTACCGCTGACTATAGTCCGGTATAGATTGGTAATACTCTTAAAAATAATACACCTCAATTGTGTTTGTAGTTATGTTGATTAAGGGTTTTTTGATAAAGACATTAAGCTATCCTATCAAGTCTATGAGTGCAATGATACACTATTAAGAGAGATTGTTTAATGACATCTTAGTAAAATTACAAGCACATAATGTATTTAATAAGAGGAACATTATGATTTATGAAAATAGTTCTATAGATCCAGTTGATAAATTAGATAATAGTCCCAAACGATGTAATTGGGTAACAGAATCACAATTATATATAGATTACCACGATCATGAATGGGGGGTCCCTTGTTATGACCGTTTACAACTTTTTGCTATGCTCTGTTTAGAAGGGCAGCAAGCAGGGCTTTCTTGGTATACTGTTTTAAAAAAACGTGAACACTATTATACCTGTTTTGAACAGTTTATTCCTGAAAAAGTCGCATTATTTAGTGAAAAAAATATTTGCGAGCTATTGTCTGATCCAGGGTTAATTCGTAACCGTTTAAAATTGAATGCGATTGTTAAAAATGCAAAAGCTTTACTTCTTATGGAACAGAACGGGGAAAATTTTGTTGAATTCATATGGGGATTTGTAAATAGTGAACCGAAATTAAACAGAGTGAATTCTATGGCAGATATACCTACAGTGACAGATGAGGCTATTTTGATGTCCAAGGAATTGAAAAAAAGAGGGTTTACATTTGTAGGGCCAACGATCTGTTACGCTTTTATGCAGGCATGTGGTTTAGTTAATGATCACTTGACTGATTGTATTGCACGTCATTGAAAATGATATTAATTAGATTTAATAAGAAGAAGTATGATACTGAATATGATTTTATTTTTATGAGTGAGAAGCTAATTCAGTATATACTATTAGGTAATACTAATCTTCTGGTTTTCAATCAACTAAGATTATGAAATTCATTAGCATCAATGCACAAAATCATTTATATAAAGTTTGTTTAAGGATATTCGATGAAAGCTGCCACAGCCATCATAAACCGATCTGCACTCATTCATAATTATAATACGTTAAAAAAATTGTCACCAAATAGTCAATTAATGGCTGTAGTGAAGGCTAATGGTTATGGACATGGCGCATTAGAAATTGCTAAAACATTACATTTTGCTGATTATTGTGGAGTTGCAAGAGTTGATGAAGCATTAGCGTTAAGGGAATCAGGAATCACCTCTCCAATTTTACTCTTAGAGGGATTTGTTAGTGAATATTGCCTACCACTATTGATAGAGCATCAATTAGAAACCGTTATCCATTGTCAAGAGCAGTTAGATATGCTACTTGCTTTTAAGTCAGAACAACTGATTAAAGTTTGGTTGAAATTAGATACTGGTATGCATCGATTAGGCATTCGCATGGAAGAGGCTGAAAATGCATTTATGCAGTTAAGTTGCTCTGCGATAGTTGAAAAACCCATCAATTTAATGACACATTTTGCATGCTCTGATGAATTAGACAACCCACTTACTCAGAATCAAATAAATCAATTTGATACGTTTAGTCAAACAAAAGCTATCGGACTTAGCTCGCTTGCTGCATCTGGAGGCATCCTCTTTTGGCCTGAATCAAGGCGGGATTTAAATCGCGCAGGCATCATTTTATATGGTGTGTCTCCTCTTACTAATAAACCCGCAATTGATTTTGATTTAAAGCCAGTTATGCAACTTGAAAGTAGTCTAATTGCTGTGCGTAGACATCTCAAAGGTGAAAGTGTAGGCTACAATGCTACTTGGACTGGTGATCGAGATACGACTATTGGCGTTGTTGCGATAGGATATGGTGATGGTTATAGTCGCTCTTTAAAAAATGGTACACCAGTTTTAGTTAATGGTAGAGAAGTACCATTAATTGGTAGAGTTTCTATGGATATGATAACGGTTGACTTAGGTCCTAATGCAACTGACAAAGTTGGAGATACTGTCATTTTATGGGGCAAAGCCTTACCGATAGAGCGAATTGCGTTACAAAATGGATTGTCTCCTTATGAATTAATGACACAATTAACATCTCGTTTAAAATTAGAATACATTGACGAATGACTTCGTCATAAGTTGATATGAATATATTATTGAGTTAAATATAGATATGCCTATTTACTTTATTTTTTTGTTTCCTGCTGTTGCTTATTTAATGGGGTCTGTATCAGGTGCTATCCTATTTAGCAAGGTATTTAATCTTCCTGACCCAAGAACCATAGGGTCATGCAATCCTGGCGCTGCAAATATATTCAGGTCAGGTAAAGTGTATTTGTCTATTTTAGTGTTTATGTTTGATTTATTAAAAGGGATGCTACCGGTTTGGTTGGCTTATCGCTTAGATTTACCTTTACTTTATATCAGTCTCACTGCTCTCGCTGTTTGTATTGGTCATATTTATCCAATTTTTTTCCAGTTTAAAGGAGGAAAAGGTGTTGCTACTGCACTCGGAACAATCGCTCCTATTGGCTGGGATTTAAGTGGTTTAATTTTATTAGTCTGGTTGTTAGTTGTCTTAATAAGTGGGTATTCATCATTAGCTTCGGTTATAACTGCAGTACTTGCCCCAATCTTTATTTGGTGGTTTAGACCCGAATTTACCTTTCCAGTCTCTGTATTAGCTTGTTTGATAATTTGGCGTCACCACGATAATTTGGAACGGTTATGGAAAGGTGGGGAATCTAAACTGTTTAGATTGAATAAGCGTAAAAAGTAATGCTGTTTTTATGTTTATTATTTTGATTCTAATTCTAACGCTGCAATTCCATCTAATAGTGGTTCAATTTTAAGTTTTGCATTTGAGCAAACTTCCGTTTTCGAAGGCTCTTCAAGCGTGTCAATGTTACTGAGTAAAGATGTCAGTAGTAAGTCGACATTCTGGTTTCGTTCAGCACTTTGTGTTAAATTTTGGGCTTTTTTGGATATCACGGTTAATTGTTCTTTTATGTATTGGCAATCATCTGCTATAGCTGGCAAAGATATAAAAGAAGATAAGCAAACAATACCTATCGAGAACAGTGATGATTTAAGTTGATTTTGCATGATTCAATCCTAAAAAGTAGCTTCGGTATCTGATGAATGTGATTATTCGTCATCGGTCGTCATAAAGCGCCTATTTTGAGCATCTTTGGCGCTTTCTAAAATACGGTGATAATTTTCAAACCGTATTTCACTAATTTTTCCAGAGTTGACAGCTTCTGTTATTAGGCATCCTGGATCGTCTAAGTGCTTACAATCCCTGAATTTACAGCCGCCTAAATAGTCATGAAATTCAATAAATCCTTGAGTAATGGTTTCACGAGTTAAATGCCATAACCCAAATTCTCTAATGCCTGGTGAGTCGATCACACTCCCATTTCCTTCGAGTCGGTATAATCTTGAACTTGTTGTTGTATGTTGCCCTAAGCCAGAAATATCAGATACCTCATTTACTAAGATTGGGTTATCTAGGTCAGGCAGTAAGGCATTGAGAATACTTGATTTACCAACACCAGATTGACCGGCAAAAATAGTGACTTTATCGTTTAACAGCGGTTTTATAGTAGATAGTCCTTCTTCAGTGTGACTAGAAGCGTAAATGACTTTGTAACCAATTTTGGTATAAATAGAGAGCATCGTTTCATATTCAGATAGCTGCTGGTCCTCGATTAGATCAATCTTATTTAATAAAATGATAGGCTCTAGATGCATAGCTTCACAACTAATTAAATATCTATCAATGACATTTAACGATAGCGCAGGAATGGGAGAGCAAACAATAAAGACTTGATCAATATTCGCAGCAACTGGTTTTAAACCATCATAAATATCGGGTCTAGAAAGTAAAGATCGTCTAGGATGCAGAGCTTCAATAATACCAGTTGCATGCACTGCAATATTCTGGCTAGGCCTCCAGACAACATGATCGCCTGTTACAATAGCCGGCAGAGTTCGGCGAATATGGCAACGAAAAATTTGACCACTAGGGGATTCAACATCGGCTTGTTTGCCAAAGCGACTTATGACAATTCCTTCGACAGGGTCTCCAAATTGTGCATCTTCTAAAACTGACGAATGATTTGCGCTATCTAGGCGTTTTTTTTGATTATCAGCAACACGTCGACGCTGGCTAATGGATAATTTTTTTTTGCTCATTCAATACTCATGTTAAATCGGATTATATAACGGTTAGTTATAGCTCTTGAACTGCTGCAATTGCTGATGCAACACGTTCTACATTTTGATTATTTAACCCAGCCATACACATACGGCCACTTGATATTAAGTAAACACCGTGCTCATCACGTAATCTATCTACTTGTCTTGTACTTAGGCCAGTATAACTGAACATACCACGTTGGTTGAGTAAAAAATTGAAATCTTTTTCAGGGAGAGTTTGCTTTAATGCATCAACCAGTGCTTGACGCATACTAATAATTCGATTTTTCATCAATTTTACTTCATTTTGCCATTGTTGTTTCAGTTCTGGATTGCAAAGCACGTAAGCGACTAAATTTGCACCAAAACTTGGTGGGCTTGAATAGTTACGTCTAACGGTTGCTTTTAACTGTCCTAATACTCGTTCGGCAGTTTCATTATCATCGCATAATACAGAAAGGCCACCAACTCGTTCACCATACAGTGAAAAAATTTTAGAAAACGAATTGCTAACAAAGCACTTAATATCAGCTTTAGCTATTGCTCTTATCGCATAAGCGTCTTGGTCTAAGCTTTCTGCGAATCCTTGATAAGCAATATCTAAAAAAGGAATAAGTTGTTTATCTTTCAGAATTAGAACCACTTTATCCCACTGTTCTTCGCTTAAATCAGCGCCTGTTGGGTTATGGCAGCATGGATGGAGTAAAATGATGCTTTGAGGAGGTAGACTAAGTAGGGTCTCACACATGGCTGAAAAATTCACTCCGCCTGTTTTTTTATCAAAATAAGGATACTTATGGGTGACAAACCCTGCACCTTCAAAGATAGCAACATGATTTTCCCAAGTTGGATCACTGACCCAAACTTCTGATTTAGGAAAATAACGTTTTAAGAAATCAGCACCTACTTTTAGAGCACCTGAACCACCAACAGTTTGAACAGTCGCAATACGCTTTTGGCTGATATTTGGGCTTTTTTCGCCGAAAAGCAACTGTGCAATCGCATTTCTGTAAGATGCTAATCCTTCCATAGGCAAATACAGGGAAGCTTCTGTTTGTTGATTAGCTGTCAGAATTTTTTTTGCTTTTTCCACTGACTCGAGCTGGGGAACTATGGCATCATCATTATAGTAAAGCCCTATACTTAAATTAACTTTATCTGGCCTTGCATCTTGTTTGAAGGTTTCCATCAAAGATAAAATAGGGTCACCTGCATAAGCATCTATATTTTGAAATAATGAACGTTCAGTCATAGTAATTCCTTAAAATTAGGTCATGGTTTGGTGAAATATAATGTGCATTAACTATGATTGCACTTTATCTATTTCATCAGTTTATCTATGTTAAGTAATGCTGGAAAATCATTTAGTAAGAAATCTGGATTCGATGCTTCAATCGGTTCATGGTAATTATATCCATAAGTTAAACCTGCTGATAAGCATCCTGCTGATTTTGCGCACTGAATATCATTTTTTGAGTCGCCAACAAATAATAATTCTTGAGCGTAAAACCCAAATTGGCTTAAAACTGAGTAAAGAGGTGCAGGATGAGGTTTTTTAACGGTCACATCGTCAGCACCGAGTACAATTGAAAAAAAATTGCTTAGGCCTAGATCGTTTAAGATACCCGGTAGAAATTGTGAGGGTTTATTGGTGACTATTGCTAATTTTATTTGACTTTTTTTCAATTCATTAAGTGTCTTAATTACACCGTCAAATAGGTGTGTGCCAGATATCATAGTAGTCTCATAATGAAGATCAAAACTAGAACGAAGTGATTTAATTTCTTCACTCGTCAATGTATCATTTGGCAAAATTGAGTGAATTGCTCGGCTAAGTAATACGTCAATTCCATTTCCAATCCACCCCTTTACATCTAATGCAGTGACCTGGTGCAAATTAAGATCCTGTAATGCGGAATTTAATGCAGAGTGGAGGCCTGGTAAACTATCTACTAAAGTACCATCTAGATCAAATGCGATGGCTTTAATCATATGAGTCTGGTTATACATAAAAACCTCTCAAATTAGGCGCCTTTTAAAGAGAAACGGCCTGTTTCATTGAATCGATAGCGTGCTTATAATCTGGTTTTGCAAAAATAGCAGAGCCAGCAACAAAAGTGTCAGCACCTGCTTCATAAATTGAGGCTATATTTTTTTCACTCACACCGCCATCTACAGATAAACGGATTGGGAGATCTGTCTCATTTATTTTTTTGCGTATGTCTCTAATTTTAGTCAATGCTGATGGAATAAAGCTTTGACCACCAAAACCTGGATTCACAGACATAACAAGAATAAGGTCTAATTTATCTAATATATAATCTAAACAATTTAATGGTGTAGCTGGATTGAGAGCCAATCCAGCTTGGCAACCTAAATCTTTGATGAGCTGTATGTTTCTATCGACATGTAATGTTGCCTCTGGGTGAAAGGTAATTGAACTTGCCCCTGCTTTAGCAAAGTCTCTAATCATAGTCTCAACAGGAGAAACCATCAAATGAACATCGATAGGGGCAGTAACACCATCTTTTCTCAATGCTTCACAGATCATTGGCCCAAAACTGAGATTGGGTACAAAATGATTATCCATAACATCAAAATGAATCCAGTTCGCGCCTGCATTAAGCACATTATGCGTTTCTTCTCCTAATCTAGCAAAATTAGCGGCTAAAATAGAAGGAGCTATAACAATTGGTTGCATAAAAAATTCCTATTTGATTAGCTTGGGGTATATATGGCTAATAACTCATTTTTTTGTGGTCTGTCGCCATTACTACTGATTAATCTTCTAACACTGAGAGTTTCAATATGGGCAGAATTATACCATTGTCTTGTTTCTAGAGTATCGTGATTTGAAATAAGCACAGTTTGCTGTTTTGTTTTTGCCCCTTCGATAGCTAATTCAGCTAAGCGTCTTTGCTCTGCATGACTAAACCCATCTGTATGATAGCTTGTAAATAGCGATGTATCATTCAAAGGGACATACGGCGGATCACAATAAATAACAGCATTTTTGGGTGCTATTTTAAATATTTTAGTAAAATCTTCACAATAAAATGTGGCATTTTGAGCTTTTTCAGCAAAATTGATAATTTTTTCTTCTTGAAAACCCACTGCTTTATATTTACCAAAAGGAACATTAAAAATTCCTTTTGAGTTATAGCGACATAATCCATTAAACCCAAATTTATTGAGGTATAAAAAAATCAAAGCACGTTCGTAATCATCTCGACTTGCATTAAATTTTTCTCGTAAATGATAGTATGTTTCTTTCTTATTATTTTCTGGCTTGAATAAATCCCTCACATCTTTGATGTAATCTTCATGTTTTGTCTGCACAACTTTAAACAAATTGATTAAATCAATATTAATATCATTCAATATATAGTTTGGGTAGTCAGTATTTAAAAATACGCTGCCAGCTCCCACAAACGGCTCAATAAAACAGTCGCTGTCAGGTAAATGATGTTTAATAATATCTAAGCTTTTAAATTTTCCGCCTGCCCATTTTAGGAAAGGTCTTTTTTTATCATAAGGTTTCATAATGTATTATTGTTACTCTTTCTTAATGGAATATTCAATAATGAAATAGTTAAGGTGCTTCTCTCACCCACGGATTATTTTTTTGTAATGGGGCTGGAAGCGTACTGATTGCTCTTTGAGCTTCATTTCGAGAAGCATAATGGCCCGTTACTAAAATATACCATTTAGAACCATTACGCTCAGTTTCAATTACTCTGCCAGTTGTTAGATTTTGTTCTACGGCAAGTTTACGCAAACCTTCTGGCCTAGAGGCAGAAGCTACTTGTATAGAAATATTACCACCGCGACCATTATCAATTCTTTGATTAGTATTACTAATCTGGTTAGATTGATTTGTTTTTATCTGACTACTTGTTTCTTGGCTAGTAGTTTGTTTCTCTTGAGATTGTAAAGATTTTGCTGATTCTTGCACTGTAGGATTGTTTACAGGTGTCGTAATTGTGTTTGGTGCAGCTGGACGAGGAATGGTTTGTCCCTCAGGTATTGAGTTATTTATGACAGCTGTTTGAGGAGTAACTGTTTTTTGCTGATTAGTGGCCTCAACGGGATTCTGAGGCTGAGATTGTTTTATCGGTTCTAACGATTTTTGTGTAGGCACAATTGCTTGGCTTGACGTTAATTGCGACTCATTAGTTTTTAAACTAGCCGATTCAATTACACCAGGGTTATTTTTGCTCTTGGCTGGCGGAGGTGCATTTGTGTAGTCAGTCGAGGCTTGGCTGATTACATTTTCTTGTGCCGGTTGAACTTTGGCTTGTGTTTTAGCTGGTTCAATCACACCAGGATTATTTTTATTATTAGCTGGTGGAGGTACATTTGTGTAGTCAGTTGAAGTTTGACTGACTATACTTTCTTGTGCAGGTTGAACTTTAGTTGGTGCTTTAGCCGATTCAATTAAACCAGGGTTATTTTTGCTGCTAGACGGTGGTGGTGTATTGGTCCGCTCTGTGGAAGTTTGAGGGGCAACCTTAGATAAATCTTCACTTGGAGTTTGGGGCGTAAGTTGTACTGCAGCGTTGTTTAGTTGATTTTGAACAATATTAGTTGTTTGAATTACTTTTTCTGTTTTTGGCGCTTCAACTGATGGCTGTTGGGTAATTGTCTGTGAAGCATTGCTGGTTTTATTATTTAAATCAATTTTTGCACTTTCTAAGCTTAGAGCTGTTTCTAATGATTGGTTAGCAGAATTTGATTTTGTGATAGGTTTACTTCCAGCTAATGCATAATCAAGCGGTAGGCTGGAAATTGCTCCTTGTGATTGTGTTACTTCATTTGTTGTTGTACTGGCGCTGCTAGTTGTATTAATAGGTGTTAATTCAATTTCATTTTCAACTGGAATTTGTATTTCTTGAGATATGCCTGTACCTTCATTGGTTGTCTCTGATATAGACTGAGTATTGATGTTAAGAGGCACTGAGACACCATTTGTTTCTGCCGCTAAAATATCTGGCTCATTTGATGAATTTGAATATATTGCTGATTGAGGAATTTCAGGATCTTTTAGTAACAGCCAAATCGCAGTGAGTAATGCAACTAAAATGATGAAACCAGCACTCATGTACAGATAAAAGCCTAATTTATTTTTAGGTTTTGATGCTGCACCATGTCTTCTAATAATGCGTTCTGGTTTGTCTATTTCAAAATTATCCATACTTAAAAACCTCTTTCTATCTTTAAAAATGTTCCAATAACATCTAGTATTATCCAAGATTATCTGATGTATTGGGTAACCATTTTATAATGATAAGTACTTAGTATTAGATAAGTACCTATCTATATTATTTAAAAACTGACTAAAAGCCGCGATTGACTGATTATAGCCTATGTGAGCGATTCAATGTTGAAAAAGAAGTCATCTTTTAAAGACAGGACTCTATTGCTTTTATAACAATTTCTTGGTTAATTTCTTGTTTTACGGTAGCTTGACCAATACCAATCGGAATAACAAGCCGTAATTTTCCTGCGAGTACTTTTTTATCTCGCATCATATGAGGCATGTAGGACTCTATTGGCATGGTATCTGGTGCTTTAATCGGTAATTTAGCTTTGGCTAGTAATTGTTGAATCCGCACTTTTTGTTCATCTTTCATGCAGCCTAACTGTATTGCTGTTTCACAAGCCATTAACATACCGACTGATACAGCCTCTCCATGCAACCAATTACCATATCCCATTTGAGCTTCAATTGCATGCCCAAATGTATGCCCAAGGTTAAGCAGTGCTCTATCTCCTTGCTCTTTTTCATCTCGCTCAACAACTTCTGCCTTTAGTTCACAGCAACGTTTTATTGCATATTTAAGTGATACCGGGTCAAGGGCCATAAGTTTTTCGATATGCCTTTCTAGCCAATTAAAAAAATCAGAATCGAAAATAATGCCATACTTTATCACTTCTGCAATACCAGCTGAAAATTCTCTCGCTGGCAATGTGGATAAGCAATTGATATCAATAATTACTGATTGAGGTTGATAAAATGCACCAATCATATTTTTTCCAAGAGGATGGTTAACAGCTGTTTTGCCTCCAACTGATGAGTCTACTTGTGATAAGAGCGTTGTTGGGATTTGGATAAAATCGATACCCCTTTGATAGCAAGCGGCAGCAAAACCAACAAGATCTCCAATTACCCCACCACCTAATGCAATTAGAATCGAATCTCGAGAAAAATTTTGCTCAAGTAGGCTTGTAAATATGGTGTTTGATGTTTCAAGTGATTTAAATTGTTCACCATCTGGTATGGCAAGAGATTGAATATTATTTGTTTTATCTTTTAGGCAAGTTTTGATACTTTCAAGATATAATGGTTCAATAGTTGTATTAGTAATAATCATCACTTTTTGGTTTGATTTAATTGAATCAAAAATATGCTTATTAGCAAATAGACCTTGTTCAATATAAATCGGGTAGCTCCTGTCTCCTAACTTAACAGTGAGTGCTGGGTCTAATAGTTTTTCCATGTGATTTATCCTGTTATTAAAATAAAAAATGATTGTTTGATTTTTTGTTTTTAGACTAAAACAATTTTAGCGATTAGTCATTTAATATTTAAAATCATTATGTTTTTAAGTTAAGAGTATTGATTTCTTCGATTATCATATTTGCTACTGTTTTGGGCTTGTAGATATCAGTTTGTATGATGATATGTGCAGTCTCTATATATAACGGATTTCTTTCTAATGCTAATTGTTCTAACAAGATTTTTTTAGAGGGCGCATTTTTTAACAATGGCCTTTTACTATCATTACGTGTTCTTTGGAGTTGTTTTTCCACTGAAGTAGAAAGATAAACAACGATCCCCATTTCTTTTAATAACTTTCGTGTTTTTTCAGACTTGATGGCACCACCACCAGTAGAGAGGACTATTTCGTCTAATTGGCAGAGCTCAGCAATTATTTTTTCTTCCCTTACTCTAAATCCAGCTTCACCTTCTACATCAAATATCCAGCTAATATTAATTCCTGCACGGGTTTCAATTTCTTCATCAGAATCATAAAAAGGACGATTAAGTTGTTTAGCTAGGTGTTTTCCTATAGTTGTTTTTCCTGCAGCCATAGGACCTATCAATATGATATTTTTTACCTTAGTACCGTTATGTGTATTCATATAAAATCATCTGTAAGTTATGAAAAAAATTTTATTATCTACTGGGTTTCGATGAGATATATCATGACAAACTCTGCCCATATTCGTTCTTTTTACCTAGTAAAGTGTAATGAGGAGATCTAACTTATAATAAGTAGAATTGTTAATTCTGTAATTATTTCCCTGTGGATATCGCTATTTAGCTAGTATAGTAAATTAAAATTTCTCTGATTTATGCGATATTTTTATCTGCGTAAAAAACAACATTATAAATAGATAAACTGCAATCTGTATTATGATATCAGCTTTATTCTATTGCAAACAGATTAAAACATAGACCTAAGCTTTAGCAAGCTATTTATTAACTGAGCATATGTTACTATTTAAAGATGCCTCTTTATATGCTTTTATTACAAATTATTGATTTATTTTGTTTTTATTCCAGGGTTGAACGTCGTAATTAAGTCCATCTTTTGTTTGTCATTTTTAATATTTGCTAAATTATTGTCAATTTCATGTGCGACTTATCCATCACTAAACACCTACGGTTATGCTTTAACACTTCCAAATAGATTCTGGCCCAATACTTTTTCATCAATGACAATTGAAAATCAAATACTGCATACTACCGCGACTAACAATTCTGATGTATGTTTTGAATCACAAGTAGCTGGTTACCGTTTACCAACTGAGGATTAATTTACCGCTATCATGCTATTGATAAACTAAAATAGCAGACCAAGAAAATGCTTGGATTATAGATCATCCTATGACGTATTAGAGGAACTAACAGGCATAACCAAAGAAAATTTTTTGAGGACTATGCACTTGTGACTTGAATTCGCCAGAGGATATTTAGTTGAATTTAAATATTTAAATCAAATGCCTCTAATGATAGATAGGTTTATGTTTTAATATATTAAATTTTTTTGTCATTTTGACACATCTTATCAATGTGGGTATAAACATAGTAAAATGATTAGTTTGTTGTATTTCATGCAGACTTAATTTTTAGTGTTAGAATTGTGAAATGCTAGCGGTAAGATTAGTGATTGATTGGATTCTTAATTTTTTTGAGTGAACAGAGGACTAAAAGTATTTAAAGCAGATGAACCTAATTTATTTTTTGCTTTTAAATTTGATAGTTTTTTCAAAAAGACCATCATTTTTTATCCAAATTCATTTACTCCTAAGAAGTATTAAGTTTGATTTCATTTTTATAAACAATGATCTAATTCCTAATTGAACATAATAAATGTGAGCAGATAAGCGAGCAAGATTACAATTAAATATAATCTTATCTCAGTATTTTTAATAATTTTTTAGGATTTCGATAGAAATTTAACGTTAAAGTAGTAATATAGGGCTTGGTTTTAATCACTCACTTGAATAATGATTTACTCTTTAAAATAGATAAAAGGCAATTATGGAAATTTTAGAACAATTAGAACAACGCATCTTACAGTTATTAGACAATATGAGCTTAATGCAAATGGAAATTGATGAGCTTACCGATAAAAATGCGCAGTTGCTTGAGCAGGCGCAAAAGTCAGAGAATTTAGAAGCTGAGGTTGCTAAAATTAGATTAGAGCAAGTTGAATGGCAAAATCGATTAAGACATCTTTTAGGGCGCATTGATGAAGTTTCTGAGCCTGATATGTCTAAAGTTAATTCCGTTCAAATAGATGACTCTACGACACAACCGACAATTAATGTTGAACACTATCAAGTCGATACTGGTTTTTCACCTGTATCAGATGAAGTGAGTGAAAGACAACAAACATTATTATGATCTTGTTAATGTTATATTAGCATACTTGATTTTGCTTGGGGTCTTTCTATGCAATTCTTATATTGGTTAGATATTTTAGGAACGGCTGTGTTTGCCATATCAGGTGTTTTATTAGCTGGTAAGTTAAAAATGGATCCATTTGGTGTGCTGGTATTAGGCACTGTGACTGCAATTGGTGGTGGTACGATCAGAGATTTACTTTTAGATGTACCAGTTTTTTGGATTGTTGATTCGACAGATCTTGTTATTGCTATATTGACCTGTTTTGTTACGATTGCTTTGGTCAGAGCCCCAGCTAAACTACCTAGGTGGCTTTTACCTGTGCTAGATGCTATTGGTCTTGCTGTTTTTGTTGGTATTGGCGTTAATAAAGCGATAGGGCAAGAAGTCAATGTTCTTATTGCGATTTGTATGGGCGTTATCACCGGTGTGGGTGGGGGAATGATAAGAGATACCCTCGCTCGTGAAATCCCTATGATTTTGAGAAAAGAGGTGTATGCGACTGCTTGTATTTTTGGTGGGGCTACCCATGCAGTGAGTCATGTATATTTCGATGTTGCGCAATCAATTGCAATGTTGCTTGGCATTACAGTGACTTTATTGATTAGACTGACAGCGATTAGGTGGAAATTACAATTGCCAACTTTCGCGTTAGATAATAGTGCTTAAATAACATACAAATAAATAGATGGGATTTTATGATAGCTCTTTAATTGAGCTTGTCATCACTGAGTGTTATATGAAATATAAAAAACTTGAAAATCTAGAAGCAGGCTGGAAATGGCTTTATTTGATGAAAAAATCACATGAAGGCCATTTTATCACTAAATATAAAGTTAAAAGTGAAGATGAACACCTAACAAATACACTGCAATCCATTGAAAATCAACCTGAATTAATTAATGAGTGGATAAGTGAACATCTGAGCCCAGATTTAGTGGTTAAACTTGATCAAGCTATCAGGGCGAGAAGAAAGCGATTTTTTAACGCAGAGCACCAAACAACTAGAAAAAAATCTATTGATTTAGAATACTCTGTTTGGCAAAGGTTATCTAAACTATCAAAGCGACGAGAAAAAACCTTATCTGAAACTATAATTCAACTCATAGAAGACGCAGAAGAGAAAGATAAATATGCGAAGCGGATCAACACGCTTCGCAATGATATAGAAGATATTTTGAAAAATTAAATATGAATTAAAGTCTATTTAAAATTATGCTATTTTCACGCTGTTTCTTTTTTAGGGTGCGCTTAGTTCTATCAATCACATCCCCTGCTAGTTGTCCACAAGCGGCGTCTATATCATCTCCACGGGTTCTACGTACAATAGTAATAAAACCGTACTCCATAAGCACTTTTGCAAATTTATCAATACGTGTATTAGAGCTACGTCCATATGGTGCACCTGGAAAAGGGTTCCATGGAATAAGGTTAATTTTTGCTGGCGTATCTTTTAGGCATTCGGCAAGTTGGTGGGCTTGCTCAATACTATCATTAATATTATTGAGCATGACATATTCAACCGTTACACGCCCATGATTAGCATTAGATTTTGCTAAATATCGCCTTACTGAAGCTAAAAATGCTTCAATATTATATTTTTTATTGACTGGAACTAATTCATTTCTAAGTTCATCTGTTGGAGCGTGTAGAGAAATAGCTAAGGCAACATCTATCATATCCCCAAGTTTATCAAGTGCAGGCACAACACCAGATGTCGATAAGGTTACTCTTCTTTTTGATAGACCAAAGCCTAAATCATCTAGCATTAATTCCATTGCAGGGACTACATTATTCAAGTTAAGTAAGGGTTCACCCATACCCATCATTACAACATTAGTAATAGGTCTATTATCAGATAGTTTTGCAGCACCAAGGATTTTAGCTGCTCGCCATACTTGCCCTATTATTTCCGATACTCTTAAGTTACGATTAAATCCTTGTTGTGCAGTCGAGCAAAATGTACATTCAAGAGCGCATCCAACTTGTGAGGAAACACATAAGGTTGCCCTATCCGAGTCAGGTATATATACCGTTTCAACTTGTTGATCACCAACTGTAAACGCCCATTTAATGGTGCCATCTTTTGCTCTTTGTTCTTCTGCAACTTTAGGTGCATCAATATAAGCAACATTTTTTAATTTTTCTCGTAACACTTTATTGATGTCAGTCATTAAATCAAAGTCATCATAGCAATAATGATAAATCCAACGCATGACTTGATCTGCACGGAATGGTTTTTCATCTAGGGAGATAAAAAATTCACGCATTTGAGTGCGCGTCAAATCGAGTAAATTAATTTTACCTTGGGATGAGTGTAGTGGGGAGGTATCTTTAGTTGTGACTTCTTGATTCATTGTTGTCATGTTTTTTTAATTATTTACATATTGAGCTTAACAAACTGTTTGCCAAGCTCAAAATAATAGGGTTAGCGAGGACAGATTTCATCATCAGCGAAGAAGTATGCAATTTCGCGTGCTGCTGATTCAACCGCATCTGAACCATGAACAGCATTAGCTGTAAAGCTATCAGCGTAATCAGCACGTAACGTTCCTGCTAGCGCATTAGCAGGATTCGTCGCGCCCATTAGATCTCTGTGGCGTAATACTGCATTTTCACCTTCTAAAACTTGGACAACAATCGGGCCTGAGGTCATAAAGGTAACTAAGTCGTTAAAAAAAGGACGTTCTTTGTGTTCAGCATAAAAACCTTCTGCTTGTTCACGGCTCAAGTGAAGCATTTTTGCTGCAATTATTTTGAAACCTGCAGCTTCAAATCTTGAATAAATAGCACCAATTGCATTTTTAGCAACTGCATTTGGTTTTATAATAGAAAAAGTACGTTCAATAGCCATGTCTACTCCTGATGGTTAAAAGTGAGATAAATTCAAACCTTTTAGATGGGATCTAAAAGGTTTGAATTATGCCATTTCAAGTAACCGAAATAAAGCATTTATCAAATTACCCAGTGAATTTATCCATTTGTCCTTATATCCCCTTTCTCTAAGGAAGGATGACAAATAGTTCACAATAAGCATTCTTTAATAGGTTATTTGATGTGTTATGTAGAATGCATGAGTGATAATTTATGTAATTGAAGGTGCTCAGCATGAATCCCCTTGCTTTAGCAGGGGGAGGATCTCAACACTAATGCATATAAGATTTTACCGCTATGATTTCTTTTTCATTGCAGCAAGCATCGCATCTCCAAAAGCGCTATTACTGCTTGATATCGTTGTTGCTTTTGAGTTTGATTTTGTTTGTGTTCTAATTTTTGCTTTATTATTGGCATCAGATTGACTTTTTGTACTACCTTGCTTCATGATTTCATCCGGTTCAATATCAAGTCTCATGCTAAGTGCAATTCTTTTTCTTGCAGTATCTACTTCCATCACTTTGACCTTAACGATGTCACCTGCTTTAACTACGCTATAAGGGTCATCAATAAAGTTATTAGATAGCATTGATATATGAACTAACCCATCTTGATGAACACCAATATCTACAAATGCCCCAAAATTTGTCACATTAGTCACGGTTCCTTCTAAAATCATTGAGGGTGAAAGATCATTTATTGAGTCAATCCCATCAGTAAACGATGCGGTTTTGAATTCTGGTCTAGGATCACGCCCAGGTTTTTCTAATTCTTTAAGAATATCTAAAATAGTCGGCAAGCCGAATTGTTCGTCGATGAAATCTCTAGGATTAAGTGTATTAATCAATGTGCTATTACCCATAACCTCATTAAGAGGTTTTCCTAGCTTTTGCAAAATCCGTTCAACTAACGGATAGGCTTCTGGATGAACAGATGAAGCATCTAATGGATTCTTCCCATTTGAAATTTTTAAAAAGCCTGCACACTGTTCAAATGCTTTAGGACCTAATCTTGCAACGTCTAATAGTTCTTTTCTTTGGGTAAACCTGCCATGTTGGTCTCGCCAAGCGACGACATTTTGAGCTATTTGTTTATTTAAACCTGCAACTCTAGCTAATAGGGGGATTGAGGCTGTATTGAGATCAACCCCAACATTATTTACACAATCTTCCACTACATTATCGAGTTTGGTGGCAAGAGCACTTTGGCTGACATCATGCTGATATTGGCCAACGCCAATAGATTTAGGATCAATTTTAACTAATTCTGCTAGAGGATCTTGTAGGCGTCTTGCTATGGAAACCGCACCACGAATTGAAACATCTAAATCAGGAAATTCTAGAGCAGCTAGCTCAGATGCTGAATAAACCGATGCACCAGCTTCGCTTACAATCACTTTTTGTGCTGTTACTTCTGGGTAGGCTTTCTTGACATTCAAATAAAATCGTTCTGTTTCTCTAGATGCAGTGCCATTACCTATCGCTACTAATTCTACTTGATGTTTAATGCATAAGGCTGCAATAATTTGTGCCGCTTTTTGTTCATCACCACTGTGTGGATAAATGGTATGAGTCGCGACTAATTTTCCTGTCGCATCTACAACAGCAACTTTTACACCTGTTCTAAAACCAGGATCTAATCCCATTGTTGCTCTCATTCCTGCTGGTGCGGCCATCAATAAATCTTTTAGGTTACGAGCGAAAACATTAATCGCCTCTGCTTCAGCAGTTTCCTTGATTCTACTCATTAACTCAGTTTCTAGGTGCAGTAAAATCTTAATCTTCCAAGTCCAACTAATCACGCTTTTTCGCCAAATGTCTGTTGGAGATTGATCAAAAGTTATTCCTAAATGATCGATGATAAGTTTTTCCCCAGCAGAAACTTTAGGTTGAATTTCCACCTCGGGTTCAGGGGTTAGGGTTAAATTTAATATCCCTTCATTTCTACCTCTGAACATAGCTAATGCTCTATGTGAAGGCACCTTAGCAAGTAATTCTGTGTGTTCAAAATAATCACTAAATTTAGCGCCTTCTTCCTCTTTTCCAGGTATTACACAAGCGGTAATAAAAGCATGTTTCCACAAATAATCTCGTACTTTACCTAATAAGTCAGCATCTTCAGAAAGTTCTTCCATTATGATATAGCGTGCGCCATCTAATGCATCTTTAGGTGTAAGAATATTTTTTTCAGGATTGATATACTGATTAGCATGTTCGTCTGGTACGACTGTATTATTTGTCCATAGTTCATGTGCAAGTGGTGCTAAGCCAGCTTCGATAGCAATTTGACCTCGAGTTCTACGCTTAGGTTTGAAAGGTAAGTATAAATCTTCAAGTTCTGTTTTATTTTGAGTTTGATTAATTTTTAAACTGAGTTCAGGTGTTAATTTCCCTTGCTCGTCTATAGATTTTAAAATTACTTGTTTTCTATCTTCAATCTCACGTAAATAGATTAATCTTGTTTCTAGTAATCTCAACTGTGTATCATCTAAACCACCAGTCATTTCTTTTCTGTATCGAGAAATAAAAGGAACGGTATTACCTTCATCAAGCAAGGTTATCGCTGCTTCGACTTGGTTTGCTGTGGCATTAATTTCACTCGCAATCAGTAATGATATATTTTGACTCATTCTATTTCCTTTTTAATGCATAAATGTGATAAATAACAAGTGTCTAATTTTTCTCATAAAGGTTATATTTATGTTTAGTTAAATCCTTATCTTGTGATTCTATCACAGCCAAGCTCAGCTAGGCATTAGCAAAGTTGAGTAATTTTATTTCTTTCATTTTGGATTGTTCAATTTGTAGTACTATGCTTTAAAGTCGTTAAGATAAATTTGTTCATTTTAAAGCGATTATTACTTTTTGACATTTTCTCCTCCCTAAAGGAAAAGGAGCCCTACTGTGGTTAGTTTATTATTCACTCGCTTTGATTGGTTCTTATTGTTAACTCCTACCCTTACTGAATACATTAATCACTTCAACAACATTCAAAAGAAGATTGGAACGGAGCTCTAAAACTCCAATATTGAGTTGAATGAGTCTAAAATCACATTCAGGATTGTGATTTTAAAAAAGTCGAGCATCGCATTTGATTAGATATTAGACACTATGAATACTGTGTTTTTAACACTTATATTCACTTGATGTTTGCAGCTAAATATCGTAAAGATGTATTTACCAAACCCATGATTGAAGATATGCAGCTAATATTCGCTAAAGTCTGTGAAGATTTTGAAGTAAAATTAATCGAATTTGATTGAGAGCATGACCACGTTTACCTGTTAATGAATTATCCGTCTAAAGTGTCAATATCGAGCTTACTTTTTAGTTTGTTTTGGTACTCCAGAATCTATTATCAAGCGATACATAGCACAATAAAGAGCACCATAAGAATAACGACTACGTCGTTTCGTCTTATATGCCCATCCTGAAGGATTAGGATATAAGGTGAAATGGGTAAAAATTTCAATTATTTTTGTTATAATTAACCTTAGGCTTAAAATTGATATGTTCCTAAAACTAGTCTAGTTTACCAATTAAACAGATTTGATGGAGTGAGGAAGGTGAGTATTACCGCAAAAGTTGAAGTCAAAAAAAGTCCTTATGTGACTAGAGCTGGCTGGGATGCGCTTGATCAAGAATTAAAATATTTGTGGCGGGTAGAGAGGCCAATGGTTACTCAATCTGTATCAGAAGCAGCTGCATTAGGAGATCGTTCTGAAAATGCCGAATATATTTATGGCAAAAAAAGGCTGAGAGAAATAGACAAACGGGTTCGGTATTTGACAAAAAGGCTTGAAGTTTTGAAAATTGTTGAATACAGCCCAAGCCAAGAAGGAAAAGTATTTTTTGGGGCGATTGTTTCTTTAGAAAATGAAACAGGTGAAATAGAAATATATAGAATTGTAGGCTCTGATGAGTTTAATCCTAAATTAAATTGGATTTCAGTAGACTCTCCTGTTGCAAAAGCCCTGCTTGGTAAATCTGTTGGGGATGAAGTGAATGTTATGACACCTAGTGGCAGCATTTATTATTTTATTCTTGATATTAATTATGTGAAGTCAACCTGATTTTTACAAATATTAACTTAATAATACAAATAACGCAGAAAATGTAGTATCTCTTTCAATTTAAAATTAATTGTTACAATTTAATATATAAAAAAATACAAATATTAACACCCATTATAGGCAATAATAAAGGTATAATAGGCAGTACCTAATAAGGTAGCAGTTTTTATTATAAACTTAAACTTTTGATAACTAAGTTTCACATTGAGTAACATATAAAGTCTTGATATTTGTTTTTTCAATGTGCTGTTTGAATGATATGTAATTTAATTTGCAGGGTTAGTGAGTCAAATGTTTACCTTTAAACTTTATCAGCATCAAAAGGAATGAGAATGCAAGATAATCATAAAATATTATTAGTAGATGATGATGTTCGTTTACGTGGTTTGCTAGAGCGTTATCTTAATGAACAAGGATTTCAAGTTAGAAGTGCAGCAAATGCAGAACAGATGGATAGGATCTTAACTCGTGAGAGTTTTCACCTTATTGTATTAGATCTTATGCTGCCTGGTGAAGATGGTTTATCTATTTGCCGTCGTATGCGTTCAATGAATAACCAAATCCCTATTATAATCGTTACAGCAAAAGGTGAGGAAGTAGATAGGATTGTAGGGTTAGAAATTGGAGCAGATGATTACCTATCTAAACCATTTAATCCTCGTGAGCTTTTAGCTCGTGTTAGAGCAGTTTTGCGTCGACAATCTTTAGAACTGCCAGGTGCACCATCACAAGAGACTTCTGTTATTAATTTTGGACGTTTCAAGTTGAATCTTGGTACGCGAGAAATGTTCTGTGACGATCAGCCAATGATTCTAACAAGCGGTGAATTTGCTGTGTTAAAAGCATTAGTTACTCATGCAAGAGAGCCCCTATCCCGTGATAAATTGATGAATTTAGCAAGAGGAAGAGAATATAGTGCGATGGAGCGATCTATTGATGTACAAATCTCAAGATTACGTAGGATGATAGAAGATGATCCTGCTCATCCAAGATACATTCAAACAGTATGGGGATTAGGTTATGTCTTTGTTCCTGACGGCACTGATGCATGATTCTATGTAATCGCATACTGCGCAGTTCATTTTCACATACAATATTGCTTATCGTAGGGTTAACACTTATCACTCTTGCAATAACGTACTGGGTTGTGCTCAATTATGCGATTTTACCTAGCCTTGAACCCTTTAGTCGAATATTAGGTCATGAGATTCGTATGCTAACGACTGATGAGCTTCTGCTTGATGATGGTTCTTTGGTTAAATTCCCAACAGCTTGGCGTAAAGAAATTTTTCATCAGTTAGGTATTTCGCTGTTTTCGGCTGATACTGCTATGGAAAATGGATTGCGTTGGGCGCGCTCGTATCAACTTTTAACAGAAGAAATGTCAGCTCAGCTTGGCGTTGCTGCTGATGTTAGGTTAGAGATAACCAAAAATCACCCTGTTATTTGGTTAAATACTGAATATTCACCTGATATTTGGATTCGAGTACCTCTAATTGAGGTTCACCAAGGTGGGATATTTGCTATATTGCGATATACTGTCTTTATCATTTTGCTAGCTATCATTATTGCTTGGTTATTTTTTAGATTTCAAAATAAACCATTAATGGAACTAGAAGGTGCAGCAAAAATTTTAGGTAAAGGGGATATTCCTTTGCCAGTGAAAGAGCAAGGTGCTGCAGATGTGAGATCTGTAGTCAGGGCATTTAATCATATGGTAAGCGATATTAAAAAATTAGAAGACGATAGACGTTTAATTATTGCTGGAGTGAGTCATGATTTGCGCACACCTCTTGCTCGCCTTCGATTGATTAGTGAAATGCTACCAGAAGAAGAAATGTCTGTTCAAGAGTCAATTAATTTGGAAGTAGAAGAATGCAATAAAATATTGCAGCAATTTTTAGATTTCATGCATACTGGTGAAGAAATAAAAAAACAACCAATTGAAATCAACACCCTCCTTATTGATGTTATTTCTCATTTTAGTGAGCATTTAGAAGGACTAGAATATGAACTCTACGATGGTCCTCTTGATGTTATGGCTGATCCTATTTCAATGAAACGAGTTATTAATAATTTGATTGTGAATGCTCAGAATTATGGTAATGGGTGGATAAAAGTGGTTTCTGGTCGTGCAGCTAAGCAAGTTTGGATTCAAATTGATGATGATGGTCCTGGAATTAATCCTGAGGATTTAGACCGTATTTTTGAACCATTTGTTCGTGGAGAGGCTGCTAGAACAACATCTGGTTCTGGTTTAGGTTTATCTATTGTTAAACGCATTATTGAGTCACATAAAGGATCAATTTTTGTGAGTCGAGGTGTAAGAAATGGATTTTCTATTAGGATCTATTTGCCCCTTTCAATCACGAGCAGTAAGTAAACTTGAATCATGCTTTGAGATTAATTGATAGTTTATTGGTTGTTTTTTAATCTTAAAGGTGACATTTATCGTAAATTTATAAGTTAAAATGCGATTTATGCAAATATTACTTTCAATCTACCCCCATTGTTTAGGATAATATAGAACTATTTTATAACAAACAGGTTCAATATTATGTTTTCATTACTTTCTGAATTAGATTCAACAACAATTATTTTTTTGTGCTTAGCATTAGGTCTTGTTTTGTTTTATGAAGCTGTAAATGGTTTTCATGATACTGCTAATGCTGTTGCTACGGTTATTTATACAAGGGCGATGACTCCATATAATGCAGTCATTATGGCTGGGATATTTAACTTTTTAGGTGTTATTTTAGGAGGGCTCAGTGTCGCTTATACTATCGTCCACTTATTTCCTAGTGAAGTTTTGCTGAATATTGGGTCTAAACAAGGTATTTTGATGATGTTGTCTATGCTAGTAGCTGCTTTATCATGGAATTTAGGCACCTGGTATTTTGGTATCCCTGCTTCTAGTTCCCATACCTTAATCGGTTCGATTGTGGGCGTTGCATTAGGTAATGCAATTTTAGAAAACTCTTCAATGATAGCTGCTTTAAACTTACCAAAAGTAATTGGTATCGCGCTTTCTTTGATTATTTCACCTCTTGTTGGGATGCTACTAGCAGGTGGATTATTATTTTTACTGCTGAAATTTTGGAATACTAAAAAACGTAGGCGTATTCATATGACCCCTGAGCAGCGTGAGAAAAAAGATGGCAAGAAAAAACCTCCTTTTTGGACGCGCATTTCATTAATCGGTTCTGCAATTGGGGTAAGTTATGTCCATGGTTCAAATGATGGACAAAAGGGCATCGGTTTAGTGATGTTGTCCTTAATTGCGATTGCTCCTTCTATTTTTGTGGTTAATTTGTCATCTGATGCTTATGAAATTAAGCGTACTCATGATGCATTATATGCTTTTCAAGAAATTGTAGAGCGTTATCCAAATGCATTAGTTTCAACACCACATTCAGACATTAATTCAACCAATAAAGATGCTAGGTTTACTTGTGATTTAAATCCAAATGAAAATTTGCTTGTTGGATTAAAATTATTAGAAAAACTTCCTTCTTTCTCAGAATTATCTGGTGATGATAGAATTCAAGTCAGAAGAACACTAATGTGTTTAGATGAGTCTGCTAAAGCGTTATTAAAACACCCTGAAATTTCTACTGGTGATAGAGAAATACTAAGCAAGATTAGAAAAGATGATCTTTTAACAACTGTTGAATATGCTCCACTTTGGGTAATCATTTCTGTTGCACTTGCATTAGGACTAGGTACTATGATTGGTTGGAGAAGAGTCGTTGTCACGATTGGTGAAAAAATTGGTAAATCTGGTATGACTTACGCCCAAGGTTTTTCCGCTCAATTAACAGCAGCTGTGAGTATTGGTATTGCAAGTTCAACTGGTATGCCAGTTTCAACAACTCATGTTCTTTCATCTGCCGTTGCGGGGACAATGATAGCAGGTGGCGGCGGTGTACAGTCTAAAACGGTTAAAACAATATTCATGGCATGGGTTTTAACATTGCCTGTTACCATTTTACTATCTGGTTCACTTTATTGGATAGCGATGAAACTTTTATAATGCGTTAATACGTTTTAAATTATTTAAAAAGGATTGCATTAATACAATGCAGTCCTTTTTTTTGTCTTTTTAATTCTTCTAATAATCAAGATGATAGGTTGTGTTTGCCTCTGCATTCCATGCTATTAGGAGATTCATAAAATAAATTCAGCATACTTTTTATTTAAAAAAATAGCCTTATCTTTCCTTTTCAGCCGATTATTTAATAATTATATGAGCGTTTATGAGCGAAATAGTTCTTTATTTGGCGTGGATCACAAATTTAACATTGTTTTCTTTTCGAAAAAGAAAATTAACATTATATTTACTTTTATTTAGAGCATGTGACACGCTATATGGTTTATTTACTTTTTTACTTACTAAGGGGAATGATATGAGCAGTAAATCTAATCCAAGCCTTATGGGGCAATGTATTGCTGAATTTATTGGTACCGGCTTGTTAATTTTTTTCGGGGTGGGGTGTGTTGCTGCTTTAAAGCTAGCGGGCGCAAGTTTTGGTCAATGGGAAATTAGCATTATTTGGGGGCTAGGTGTTGCCTTAGCAGTGTATTTAACAGCGGGTGTTTCTGGTGCACATTTGAGTCCTGCTGTAACAATTGCTTTGTGGGTATTTGCAAGTTTTAGCCGTAAAAAAGTTGTACCATATATTATTTCTCAAGTTTGCGGCGCGTTTTGTGCAGCTGCCTTAGTTTACGGGTTATATTATAATCTATTTATTGACTATGAGTTAACCCATTCTATAGCACGTGGTTCGGTTGGGAGTATTGATGTCACTAGTATTTTCTCGACTTATCCACATCCTAAAATCACTATCATTCAAGCTTTTTTGGTGGAGTTTGTCATTACAGGGGTATTAGTCTGCTTGATTTTAGGCTTAACTGACGATGGGAATGGACTTCCTAGAGGACCTTTAGCACCATTATTAATCGGGTTATTGATAGCAACAATAGGCGCATCAATGGGACCATTAACCGGCTTTGCTATGAACCCTGCTCGTGATTTCGGACCCAAGTTATTTACATTCTTTGCAGGTTACGGCACCGTCACATTCACAGGTGGCCAAGATATCCCCTATTTCCTGATACCAATTATAGCACCTATCTTAGGCGGTTGCACTGGGGCATTAATATATCGAACACTGATTGCTAAACATTTGCCTGTATAATCTGTGGCTAAAGTGCATGAGTGAATTTTATGAATAAACGAGTACTTCAATATTAAATTTTTTCTGACTATAAGGGTAACACAATGGATAAGCAAAAAAAATATATCGTAGCCTTAGATCAAGGTACAACAAGTTCCCGAGCGATTGTTTTTGATCACGACGCAAATATTATCGCTATTTCACAAAGAGAGTTTACACAAATTTATCCTAAAGCGGGTTGGATAGAGCACGATCCATTAGAAATTTGGGCAACTCAGAGTTCTGTATTAGTTGAAGTACTTGCAAAAGCAAATATTAATTCTGACGAAATTGCAGGTCTTGGGATAACCAATCAACGCGAAACAACGATTGTATGGGAAAAAGAGACAGGTAAACCGATTTATAATGCAATAGTCTGGCAGTGCAGAAGAACAGCTGAAATTTGTGAGAAATTAAAAATCGCAGGTTTAGAAGAGCATGTGCGTGAAAATACAGGTCTTGTGGTTGACCCTTATTTTTCGGGGACTAAAATTAGATGGATACTTGATAATGTAGAGGAAGCTCAAGAAAGAGCGGAAAAAGGTGAATTACTTTTCGGGACAGTTGATACATGGCTGGTTTGGAAAATGACTCAGGGGCGTGCTCATGTAACAGATTACACGAATGCGTCTAGAACAATGATTTTTAATATTCATCAATTAGATTGGGATGACAAAATGCTTAAGGCATTGAATATTCCTAGAGCGATGTTACCTATTGTAAAATCTTCTTCTGAAATATATGGTCAAATGAACTTAGGTGGAAAAGGTGGAACTCGCATTCCAATTGCTGGCATGGCAGGTGACCAACAGGCAGCTTTGTTTGGTCAGTTGTGTGTTGAACCAGGTATGGCAAAAAATACTTATGGTACAGGATGCTTTTTATTAATGAATACAGGTGAAAAACCAGTTCAATCCACTCATGGTTTATTGACAACGTTAGCGTGTGGACCAAAAGGTGAAGCGAATTACGCATTAGAGGGAGCAGTATTTGTTGGAGGAGCCTCGATTCAATGGCTTCGTGACGAGCTAAAATTAATTTCTGAGGCCGCTGACTCAGAGTATTTCGCAAATAAGGTTAAAAACACAAATGGTGTTTATGTTGTACCAGCTTTTACAGGTTTAGGGGCACCTTATTGGGATCCGTATGCTAGAGGCGCTATTTTTGGTTTGACACGTGGTGCAAATAGTAATCATATTATTCGTGCAACATTAGAATCTATAGCCTATCAATCAAGAGATTTGTTAGAAGCTATGCAAGCTGATGCGAATTTTAGATTAAAGTCGTTACGCGTAGATGGCGGAGCTGTTAGTAATAACTTTTTAATGCAATTCCAATCTGATATTTTAGGAACGGTTGTTGAAAAGCCGGTTATGAGAGAAGTAACAGCATTAGGAGCTGCATTTTTAGCAGGTTTGGCAGTTGGCTTTTGGAATGACTTAGAAGAGGTCAGAAGTAAGTCTGAGATTGAAAAAAGGTTTACACCTGGTTTAGAAACAACAGAACGTGATGAGCGTTATAGAGGTTGGAAAAAAGCCGTTGCTCGGGTTCAAGCATGGGAAGATCATGATTAACGGTCTTTAAGTATCTTATGACTGAAAAACCCAGCAAAAGCTGGGTTTTTTGCTATTTAGTTATATAAATAATCATGACTTAATGTTGTTGTTACATTAGGTCTATTTCGTATAAATATATTTCATTCCTTTTTTGGATTTTTATGCTGATTTAGTGCATAATTACTCTTTATGTGTACACGTTTTAGTAACAAACATCAAATTTATCTACTTTAACTTGGATGTTAATCTCATTGATTGAGTATGACACTGCTATTTATCTATATAACGACATTATTCGAGGTGCTTTTTTATGAAAAAAAATACATCATTTTCCAAGGTTACGTTTGGTTTAACTTTTGCAATGACTACTTGTTTCGCATCATTTACGCATGCTGCACTGCCAGAAACATTAAGATTGGGTACAAACCCCGCCTATGCACCGTTTTCTTATAAAAATCCAGATAATCAAGTTGCTGGGTTTGATATTGATCTAGGAAATGAAATCTGTAAAAGATTATCTATCGAATGCAGTTGGGTTGAGGGTGAATTTGATGCATTAATTCCGGGGCTGTTAGCACAAAAAAATGATGTCATTATTTCTTCTTTATCTATAACACCACAAAGAATGGAACAAATTAATTTTAGTGATAAGCTCTATTCAGCGAATTCAAGATTAATTGCAGAGAAGGGATCTGATTTAGAGCCTACAATAGAGAGTTTACAAGGTAAAAGTGTGGGCGTACTTCAAGGATCTGTACAAGAGGCGTATGCAAACGATAAATGGAGAGTCAATGGTGTTGATGTTATTGCTTATCAGAATCAAGATCTTGTATACGATGATTTATTAGCAGGGCGTTTAGATTCTGCATTTCAAGATGAAGCTGCTGCGAGTTATGGTTTTTTACAAGATGAATCAGGAAAAGATCATGCTTTTGCTGGTCCAGCAGTTAAAGATGATATTTATTTTGGACCCGGTACAGGTGCGGGCCTTCGTAAGGAAGATGAAGAATTAAGAGATGCTATTAATAATGTACTTGCACAAATGCTTGAAGATGGGACTTACGAGGAAATCGCTAAGAAATATTTTGATTTTGATATCTATGGCTATTAGTATGTCTAGTACTGAAATGTAATCTCACTGTTGGTGGATTGGTTAGGATTTATCCAATTGGTCTAATAAATGTTAAAAAAGTTAGGTCCATCTCATTAATCCTATTTATTTAATGTATCCTTAATGATATTTTGTGATATATGTATGCTATATTTTTATAATCGAATATATTGATTAATTTTTATTGCTATTAACTTAGTGGATAAGCAGTGCAGTTATGCTGTTATTATCTTTTTGAGTATTACCTAGTAAAACAACCACCATTAAACTTTACTGAGGACCTTATGAAAAAATCATTAAAATTAGCAACAACCGCCGCTTTTGGTGTGCTGTTTAGTGCCAGCACTTTTAGTGCTTTAGCACAGATGCCTACTTCAATTACAATTGCAACTGATCCAACCTATGCCCCTTTTTCTTTTAAAAACCCTCAAAACCAAGTCGCTGGATTTGATGTGGATTTAGGAAATGAAATTTGTAAACGTATTAACGTTGAGTGTAAATGGGTTGAAAGTGATTTTGATGCGCTTATTCCAAGTTTAAAATCCCAAAAAAGTGATGCTGTTATTTCTTCCTTATCTATTACTGAACAGAGATTAAAAGAAATCGATTTTAGTGATAAACTTTATGCTGCAAATTCACGTTTAGTTGCAGAGGAAGGAAGCGACATTATGCCTACACTTGAAAGCTTAAAAGGCAAAACAGTTGGCGTATTGCAAGGATCTACGCAAGAAGCCTATGCAATTGATATGTGGAGACCACAGGGAATTGAAGTTATCTCTTACCAAAATCAAGATTTAGTTTATGATGATATTCTAGCTGGGCGTTTAGATGTGATATTCCAAGATGAAGCAGCTGCAAGTTTTGGTTTCCTCAAACTTGATATGGGTAAAGGGTATGCGTTTGCAGGCCCTGCTATTGCAGATGAAAAATATTTTGGTGTTGGTACGGCAATGGGCTTACGCAAGGGGCAGGATGAACTAAAATCTGCTGTAAATCAAGCTATTAAGGATATGCTTGCTGATGGAACGTATGAAACGTTAGCAAAACCTTATTTTGATTTTGATGTTTATGGCCACTAATTTGGCCCTTTAATATCATTAACATAGTAAGATAAATTATTATAATTAAGCCTAGTTGTCGCTTTGATAGTAGACTCTAGGCTTTTGTGTTGCTAAAAAATAAAGATAAGATGAGATAATTTGCAATTGATCGGTATCAACCTAGTAATTGCAAACTATGCTCAATTAAAAAGAGATAGGATTGATGTTAAACTTATATGGATTTGAAAAGATAATTTTTGATGGCGCAATTATGACGCTTAAACTTTCAGTCCTTTCGGTGCTTATTGCATTTGCATTAGGATTAGTTGGTGCGAGTGCGAAATTATCAGGTAGCCGATTTTTACGCATTTGGTTTGATATTTATACGACTTTAGTGCGTGGCGTGCCAGATATTATTTTGATGTTGATTGTATACTATGGCTTACAAATTATACTCAATTCAATAACGGCATATTTAGGCTGGAAAACCCTCCAAATGGAAGCCTTTACAACAGGTGTGATTACCTTAGGTATTATCTATGGCGCTTATTTTACTGAAACATTCAGGGGAGCTTTTTTATCAGTAAATAAAGGTGAAATTGAAGCTGCTAGAGCATTTGGACTGACTAATTGGCAAGTATTTTATCGCATTATGTTCCCGTCAATGATGCGCTATGCTTTACCTGGAATTGGAAATAATTGGATGGTAGTCCTTAAAGCAACAGCTTTAGTTTCACTATTATCTTTAAATGATATTGTACAAAATACTAAAACTGCCATTGCTTCCCCTATTACACCTAATGATTCAAAGCTTGTTTTCTATGCTGTCGCAGCTGGGATATATCTACTGTTTACCAGTATTTCATCAATTGGACTTTGGTGGTTAGAGCGCCATTTTAGTGCTGGCGTAAAAAAATCACATTTTTGATGAAAGAATAAATGGACGAAAATTATTATGATTGAGATGATAACAAACAGTAATATGTATCTTATCTTAGGTGAGTATTGGCAAAATATTCTCTATACTGATGGGTTTAGAATGACAGGTGTAGCTATGACATTATGGCTACTAATTCTCTCTGCCGTGATAGGTTGGGTTTTATCTGTATTTTTAGCTGTTGCTAGAAGCTCTAAAAAAGCTTATTTAAGAATGCCCGTCTGGACATTTACCTATTTATTTAGAGGCACACCATTTTATATCCAGCTCTTACTTATTTATAACGGTGTGATCTTTTTAGAGATTGTAAAAGAAACATCCGTGTTAAAAGATTTCTTTAGAGTGGGTTTTAACTGTGCAATGCTCGCATTAGTGTTAAATACCGCAGCCTACACAACTGAAATTATTGCTGGAGCAATTAAAAATGTCGGAAGTGGCCAAATTGAAGCAGCACAGGCTTATGGTATGTCTAGATTTCAAATTTACACACGGATTATTTTGCCAACTGCGTTACGAACATCTTTACCATCATACGGGAATGAAGTGATATTATTATTACATTGTACCAGTCTTGCTTTCGGTGCAACTGTGCCTGAACTCTTTTCTGTGATTAAACAGATAAATGCTAAATATCTTGACTCGATCAATATTTATATCCTAGCTGGGTGTATCTATCTCGTGATTTCTTATACGTTAATTGCGTTATTTAGAATAGCAGAGAAAAGATGGCTTAGCTACTTACAACCTGTTTCACAGCATTAAATTTGTTAATACACACTAAGCTAGGAATGTTATTTTTATGATAGATAAAACAGAAACGAAATTGGCCGTTATCGATTTGCATAAGAGCTATGGCACACATGAAGTGTTAAAAGGTATCTCTTTAACTGCTAAAAAAGGTGACGTGATTAGCATCATTGGCTCATCGGGTTCAGGTAAGAGTACTTTTTTAAGGTGTATAAATTTTTTAGAACAGCCCTCAGCAGGTGAAATACGACTAAATGGCGTTGCCCTTTTAACTAAAAAAAATTCACAAGGCTATTTAGATGCAACCGATGCAAAACAATTACAAGCTTTCAGAACTAAACTTACCATGGTCTTTCAGCATTTTAATTTATGGGATCATATGACCGTTATTCAAAATGTGATGGAAGCACCAATAAGAGTATTGAAGTTGACTAAGGAAGAGGCGTTTAAACGTGCATCGAAGTATTTAGAAAAGGTTGGCATTCCGAATAATGCATTTCATAAGTACCCTGTGAATTTATCTGGCGGCCAGCAACAAAGAGTTTCTATTGCCAGAGCATTAGCAATGGAGCCTGAGGTTTTATTATTTGATGAACCTACTTCAGCCCTAGATCCGGAATTAGTCGGAGAAGTATTAAAAATTATGCAAAATTTAGCAGAAGAAGGTACTACGATGGTTGTGGTAACTCATGAAATGGGATTTGCAAAAAATGTCTCTAATCACGTTATCTTTTTGCATCAAGGTTTGATAGAAGAGCAAGGACATCCTGATGAAGTATTTGGTCAGCCTAAGAGCCCTAGGCTACAGCAGTTTTTATCAGGTGCCTTAAAATAACAGTATTGTTTAGAATCTAATTTGCTTTAAATGTAAGGTTATCGTGCCTAAATTAATTTCACAACTGCCCCTAAAGATAAAAGGATATTGGCGCTTAATGCGTTTTGATAAACCAATAGGCACATTACTTTTGTTGTGGCCAACTTATTGGGCGTTATGTCTTGCGACAAAAGGTGAGGTGCCTAAAGCGCTGTTTATTATTTTTACTTTGGGAACAATCATTATGCGCGCAGCAGGCTGCGTCATTAATGATTATGCCGATAGACACGTTGATGGGCATGTTGAACGTACAAAACATCGACCACTTATTACAGGCGACGTTTCAGTGCTAGGTGCTAAGATTCTTTTTGTATGTTTATTGATTTTAGCTTTATTGCTTGTCTTGCAGCTCAATTCCTTCACTATTATGCTGTCTTTTGTTGCCTTGCTACTTGCTAGTTTTTACCCTTTCATGAAACGCTATACTCACTTTCCTCAAGTCGTCTTAGGAGCTGCGTTTAGCTGGGGAATGATGATGGCTTATGGAGCCATTTATGGGAGGTTACCTCTAGAAGCATGGTTTTTATTTGCTGCGAACTTAAGCTGGACAGTTGCGTATGATACACAATATGCAATGGTTGATAGGGAAGACGACCTTAAAATTGGCGTAAAATCAACAGCAATTTTTTTCGGGCAATATGATGTATTAGCGATAACAGTCTTGCAGATGATCAGTATTTTGATGCTTTTAATTGTGGGTGGATTAACCCATCTTGGATGGATTTTTTGTTGTGCTTTAGCCTTAGTATCTTGTTTATTTATTTATCAGTATCAATTAATTAAAACAAAAGAACGGGATAAATGCTTTGCGGCTTTTAGGCACAATAATTGGGTAGGTGTGGTCGTATTTGCCGGTATCGCCATTGATCTATATTTTCAATGAGTTATTGAAATTAATGATAAAACCCATAATCATTAATGAGTTTTATTGATTTAGCATAAAATCATGTACAAATTGTTATAATCGGTTTGACACTATCAGGTAATAACCCAAAATAATAGACAGTACAAAAACTAGAGTAAATACACCAAATAGCCAATCAATCACTGTTAAAGGCACCGGTTGCCAAATAGTTCTAGGTGTGAGACCGAGACCTCTTGTTTCTAATGAAAATGCAATTCTTTCTGATCGTCTTATCGCATTGACGAGTAATGCGAAAAGTGCTTTGCGATACATTCTTAATGCTATTAATGATTTCTTAAAATATTTAAAACAAGATTTACTCTCTTGATGATCATTTCTAATTTGTTGAGCGGCTAAGATAATTTGCCAGTCGTGTTTCAAAAACTGAACCATTCTAAATCCTGTTAAAACTGCATAACTAACTTTAGCACTTAATTTTGCATGCTGGTTTAAACTTGTCATTAATGATACTGGATTAGTGCTTTTAATAAATGCTATAGATAAAAGACCGATATATAAGGCTCTAAATGCCAATGACATACCAACACTCATACCTTCTCTTGTGATATTGATGATTCCAAATTGCCAGAGGCTTTCTCCATGCCGGGTAATAAGGTTCACAATAAAAATGATTGAAGCCAGCCAAAAAAAAGGGCGCTGTTGTGACACCAATTCACAGAATGAATAGGGAGTGATAATATATAAAAAAATCAGTGTACTTGACCATAAAATAAAGGGACGCCAAGGGTCAAAAATAAAACTAACCGAGAGAGTAGACGCGATTAATACGATTAATTTAATGGTTGGATTACGGTTCATTAACCAATGATGAGTATTAACGATATTTTGCATAGCTTTTATATTCCAAGGTTAATAGGATAGTCATGACCTCTTCATTCGAGTAATGAGACATTAAATATTGTATTAATGGTGGTCTAATGATACCTAATGATAGGCAGCGTGATTCATCGCTTAATATTTCAAAAGGGGTGCCATCGGCAATGATTACACCATTACTGATTATTAACATTCGCGTAGCATAAGTTGCGATTAATCTAAGATCGTGTGAAGAAAATAATAAAGTCTTGTTTGACTTTGTAAGCTCACAAAGTGCTGACATTGTATTGAATGTATCTCGCCTATCTAACCCAAAAGTTGGTTCGTCAGCTAATAATACCTCTTTATCATGAATGGTCATTGCCGCAATACTCAACCGCCTTTTTTCACCTCCCGAAAGTTTGTATGGATTGTTTGAAGCGCAATGCATTAATCGATATTTTCGTAGTTGATTATCAACTAATTCATCATGGCCTGAAGGTATGCCGTAAGCAATTTCTTCTCGAACGGTATTTGCAAGAAATTGATACTCTGGGTTTTGAAAAATCATCCCAACTGAATTTGTATTAACACTTCCTTCAATTAAAACGTCTCGCTGTTTTTTCAATAAACCAGCTAATGCTAATAATAGAGTTGATTTGCCAGCTCCATTATTAGCAAATAAGGCAATTCGCTCTCCTTTATAGGCAGTAAAAGTCAAATTCTTGAGAATTGTAATGGGCATTTTTAGGGACGTTTTTTGTGCATCAGTTAAAATAGCGTGCTTATCATTCACCAACTGATTTGAATAAGAAATATCATCTAACAGTCTATGTATCGTTAACTGGTCAACAGATAACGTAATTTCAGGTGCGATGCTAGTTGAGTTAGAGAGTATTAATTTATTAGCTAAATGTTTTTCAGTTATTTTTTCTTGTTGAGTAGAGATATGTTCTTGCTTAGAAAGTTCTTTTAAAAATGATAAGTTATCTTTTTCATTTAATCCCCCTAAATATCCTGTATGTGCAAATAGCTCAAACTCTAAAGGTAGCCATATCCCTTTTTGATGGAAGTCTTGAGCGTGTTCGATTAATACTTCATCTGTTTTTCCAAGGGCCAGAATAGTGCCTTGTTCGGATAGCACTAATAGATTTTCAGGTAGATGATTCAGACCTCCATTGCTACTGAGTTCATCTAAACGATGCTCAACTAAAATTGTTCCTTGTGTTTTATCATTTAAAGAGTACTGAAGAATATCTCTGATATATACAATTGATCTCGTATCTAACATGGCTGTTGGTTCATCGTATAGTATTAAACTCGGTTCACCTGCAAGAATCGCAGCTAGGGCAATTCGTTGGCATTCACCACCAGATAAGGTATTCGTTTGTCTGTACCTTAAAGATAAGAGTCCGACGCTTTCTAATTCTTGTACGACCTTTTGTTCAATTTCAGCGGGAGGCACCCCTTTATTTTCTAGTATCATAGCAATTTCTTGCTCTACGATAGGGAGGCAAACTGACGTGAATGGATCTTGATTAATCCACCCTACTTTATTAGCGATTTCAATGATAGGTCGTGTTAAATTTGACTGCCCAAATGTTTCAATGACACCTGACACTTCAGCATTCATTACATGAGGCATAAGGCCAATCAATAGATGAAGTAATGTGGATTTACCTGAGCCAGATGGACCTATAATTAACCATTTTTCTCCTGCTTTAATCTCCCAATTGATATTTGAAACTATTATACGATTATTAATTAGACATTTAATTGTAATATCTTTGAGTGAAGCTATCACATAAGGTGAATTATCGCTTTTGAGAAAATTGAGTTGATTATTTGTCATGAACAGGAGGCCTCGTACTAATAAAATTATCTAGGACACCTGTTTTTCTTAGCGCATCAACAGTATATTTAGATATAACACCGCCTAATATTACCCCTGAGATAAGTTGCAGTACTAGGCGATAATAAAATAGATCTGTATTTATCCAGTCATTGATAAGTGCAGAATAGATAAAGGGGATTAGAGCACCGAAAAAACCGGATAATATAAAAATAGGCATGCTAAACACACGATATCGAGTAGCAGCAAAAATTAATTCACTTCCCGTTCCTTGTATTGCTGCAGAAATGAAGACAGTTGCACCAAAAGGAGATGCTAAAACCACAACCTCAATTAACGCAGCCATAATTTCAGCAAATATTCCTGAAAAAGGTTTTCTGATGATTGCAATTGCGATAGGTGCAACCATTAACCAAGAACCAAATAAGATGTGTTGACTTAAATCCGCGAAAGGTCCAAGCATAATTTGTAATAAGAAATATAATTGAACAAAGAGGTAATAGATAACACCAAAAACAGACCCTAGAACTACTAGTAACATGATTTCTTTTAACGACCATGTTGATAGATTAAATTTTTTTGAATCTTTCAATGTACCTTTATTCACTTAATGCTCCTATTGATAATTCGAATAATAAATTAGCATGTCTTATTTCAAACAATCAGTCTATTTAATTGACAAGTCGTGCGACATAGAGGGAATTTATGATGCCCCATCGTTTTTTAATCTTAATAAGTAACTTTTTAAGTTTCGACACAAATATGGGTTAAATGCACTCTTATTGAAAACTTAGCGAGTTTCACTCAATAACGGCACTACGCCTAAGCTAGCAATTAAAAGATTTATATACTATGACTCACCGCTAATTGACTTCTATGGCAAAATCAATAAGTAACATTGTTAAACTAATAGCAGTATTCATATCTGTGTTTTATCGGTGACTCGATTAGTAATAAAATACTCATTTCGCTAAAACTAACTGATTTCCAAATAAGGCATCTGCTTTATAGTCAGCCTATTTTAAAATAGGTTAATTTTTTGAAGGGCTATTAATTGAGATCGTTGCATGTGTTGTAACATGCTGTACGGTTCGCCCAACCATTAACCAACCTGATGCAATTGTTTCTATAATTGCTGAGAGGTCACCTTGCAGTTCAGTGACATAATGATGTGAACGTTTATAAATTTTCTTTTGTTTTGTATATTCTATTGCAGAATAAATATCTGTCATATGCGAGTAATTGTCCTTTATGGTATCGATTAGAGGATAGAGTGACCATTGTGCAAGAACATTAATTCCTGTAGGTGCTAACGTGATAGATTGATTAGAGGTGAATAGTGTATCGTCAGGTAGTTGGCAGGTTACCTCACCTGGGCATCCACGTGATAGCATTAAAGAAACTGAAACATGGTGATGACTTGATGCTATTTTATGAATCACCGAGCAAATGTATTCACATATTGCTTGTTCGTTCCCCGTGACATACGTGCTAACAGGGTCTGTTATTACGTCGACATCTTTTTTTGGGGTATTTTCAAGAGCAGATAAAATAATTGATATATAATCATCACTCATTACATTAACTGTAAAACGAGCACCAATACCAAAATTATTATGAGTGATGGATTGAGTAGATTTGATGTCTATGAAGTGTTGTGTCATATATGAGTACCCTTTTATTAATTAGTAAATGGTCTAAACCATGATTAATTGTTAAAAAGAGGGCACGGGTACTACAAGAGCAGTCTTTCTTGCGCTGGCATTATCCAGATCAAGTTTGACGGTCGAAAATTAAAAACTTTCCTCTCAGCCGAGTTTACCCAGCTCCCGTGACAACTTACCCATATCATTACTAATTTTGTAATTTATTGCAAGCTTTTTCTAGATCATAGTATAAAAATAAAAGCGAGGTGAAGCTGTTTGCTTTTAATCGTTATAGATGAGATTGTCATGAATTAGGCATTGAGCTAAATAAATTTGGAAATGAATTTAAATATTCCTATCTTATGATTATTGTAATGCGATTATACATCTAAAAGTGTTGGTAGATCAGTTTCTCCAACATTTCAATATGATTATCGGACGCATTGAGTGCAGGAATATAACTAAATTTTTCACCACCATGCTCTATAAAAGATTCTTTAATGCCAATAGAAATTTCCTCTAAGGTTTCTAGGCAATCAGATGAAAATCCAGGGCAAATAATTTGTAAGTGCTTAATGCCCGACTTAGCAAGTGATTCAACTGTTGCATCGGTTGCAGGTACTAACCAAGGTTCCTTGCCAAATTTTGATTGGTATGTGAGTTGAACGATATCCTCTTTCCAGACAAGTTCATTGACGAGTTTAGCATTCACTGCTGCCGTGGTTGCTTGACAACGAAGTGGATAGTCATCCCCTTGATTGGCAAAACGCACAGGAATACCGTGTAATGAAAACAGTAATTTATCAGGGATACCATGCTCACTTGTATGATTTTTAATACATGTCACTAAAGCATCAATATATGGTTCAAACGTTGCGTAATCACGAATAAATCGAAGTGAAGGTATTGCCCTACGTTTTTGAAGAGATCTCGCTACTGCATCAAAAACAGCTGCGCTCGTTGAACAGGAGTATTGAGGGTACAGAGGGAGAATTAAAATATCCTCCACCCCAGCAGATAGGAGTTTATCCATTGCCATATTTACTGTGGGCTCACTATAACAAAATGCAAACGCTATTTCATGATCAGGTAATTTTTTTGAAAGTGCTTCTGCTTGTGCTTTTGTGTAGACATATAAGGGAGAACCACCCTCTAACCAAATAGATTGGTATAATTTAGCCACTTTAGGGCTTCTTATTGGTAAAATGATACCACGTAAAAGAGGTTGCCATAATATTTTGGGAAGATCTACGACCCTTGAATCACTCAAAAATGTTTTTAAATAACGGCTAACTGAACTTGGAGTTGGCGCATCTGGGGTGCCTAAGTTAACTAATAAAATTCCTTTTTTTGGTAATAATTGCATCTCGACTCCTGCAAATTTTAATACAAATAAAACCTCTATACTAAATACGTTAATTTAATATAGAGGCCAGATTTTAAATCATTAACTCGGTTACTACACCTTAAATTAGCTTAGCCTAAAATTTTAGCAAGATCTTGGCTAACTTCAATTACAGGCTTAGTACCATCGATTTTAACATAACGAGTAGTTCCTGCTTGTTCTTCTGCTTGATAATAAGCTTTGAGTGGTGAGGTATCATTATGATAGATGCTAAGGCGTTCGATTACTTTTGATTCGGTGTCATCTTCACGTTGTATAAGGGGTTCGCCAGTTAAGTCATCGACGTCAGCAACTTTTGGTGGATTGTATTTGATATGATAAACACGATTAGAAGCTTTATGAATTCTGCGTCCAGTAACGCGCTCAACAATCAATTCATCTGGTACATCAAATTCAAGGACGAGATCAATTTTAATGCCTTGTGCTTTGATTGCATCTGCTTGAACAATTGTCCTTGGAAAACCATCTAATAAGAATCCGTTCTTACAGTCTTCTTGTTTTATACGCTCTTTAACTAATGCAATCACAAGATCATCAGAAACTAATTGTCCAGAATCGATAATGCTCTTGACTTGTAGACCTAATTCAGTTCCTGCAGCAGATGCCGCTCTTAGCATGTCTCCTGTTGAAAGTTGAGGAATACCATATTTTTCCATAATAAATTGAGCTTGGGTGCCTTTTCCAGCGCCAGGAGCGCCTAATAAAATAATACGCATCAATATCTCCTTAGTTAAGAGTGAATCTTTTGATTAAATTGTTATTTTTCTTCGACTGAGAGCGGTCAGTCACATGTCAATTAGTCTAAGTTATTTGTCACAATACGCAATGCTTTTGGTACTTCAAAAACAATATTTTCTTCCCTGCCACTCATTTCAATGACATCCGTTGCTCCAAGAGCTTTAAGATGGGTAATAACTTGTTGAACTAATATATCAGGAGCAGATGCGCCAGCGGTTAATCCTATTTTTTTGACATGATTAAACCATTTAGGATTAATGTCTAAGTGTGTGTCAATCAAATAAGCGGGTTTTCCTGTCCGAAGAGCGAGTTCTGCCAAGCGATTTGAATTAGAGGAGTTTTTAGACCCTACAACTAATACTAAATCGACTTGCCCCACCATTTCTCGGACTGCTTCTTGGCGGTTAGTGGTAGCATAACAGATATCATCTTTACGAGGGCCAATGATATGACTAAAACGTGATCTTAACGCATCAATTATGTCAGAAGTATCATCTACAGATAAAGTAGTTTGGGTCATAAAACAGAGGTTACTTTCATTTTTAACCTTCAGTTGCCATACATCTTCTGGCGATTCTACTAAATACATGCCACCCTCTGGGTTATTATATTGACCCATTGTACCTTCTACTTCAGGATGGCCAGCGTGCCCGATTAAAATCGCTTCAGTCCCTTTTCGGCTAGCTCTTGCCACTTCCATGTGAACTTTAGTTACAAGAGGACAAGTTGCATCGAATAACATTTGTAAGTTACGTGATTTTGCCTCATTACGCACACTTTGTGAGACGCCATGCGCTGAAAAAATTAGGATTGAACCATCAGGAACTTCGCTGATTTCTTCAATAAAGATAGCACCACGATTGCGGAGATCATCAACAACATAGCGATTATGTACAACTTCATGACGAACAAAGATAGGGGCACCAAAAATTTCCAGTGCTCTATCGACAATAGAAATGGCTCTATCAACACCAGCACAAAATCCACGTGGGTTAGCTAACAGTATTTGCATGGTTTAATCTATCTCATCTAGTCTATCAATTGGATCTATATCAATGATTTCTATTTTAAACTCAACTGTTTTACCAGCCAAAGGATGATTAAAATCAACGGTAATAGAATCTTCAGTGATTGCCTTAATAACCCCTGCCATCTGATTACCATTTGCTGTATTAAACATCATAATGGTGCCTATAGTAGGTAAACCTGTTTCTATAAAATCCCTTGGTGTGAAATACTGTATTAAATTAGGGTTGATCTCACCAAAGACGGCATGGGGTGGTAGGGTGAAATTTTTCGTATCACCAATCGATAAGCCAATAAGCTGCGCCTCTAGCTCTGTTGATAAAGTTCCATCACCTAGTTGAAATAATGTTGGCTTCCCTGATGCACGAGTTGACTCAGCTACCGAACCATCTTCTAAAATTAGGTCGAAATGGATCATCACTGTGCTATGGCTGTTGACTGCGTAATTTGAGGTTATAGTCTCATGAGTATTAGTTTGCATTGTTTGCCTCATTGTTTTTGTTTTGGCTAGGTTTGTGAACAAATAATCCATCTAGAAGAATCAATCCAGCGCCAACACAAATGGCTATATCCGCAATATTGAAGGTTGCGAAGTGCCAATTACCAATGTAAAAATCGATAAAATCAATTACAAATCCATGTACTAATCTATCAAATAAATTACCAAGCGCACCGCCTATTACCATTGCATAACCAATATTGATCATCTTGTGGTTACTAGGAGTTTTTCGCATGAAATAAACTAAAATACTGCTTATAGAAACAGCAATTAAGGTGAAGAACCAGCGTTGCCAGCCGCTGTGTTCACTTAGAAAGCCGAATGCTGCTCCTGTATTTTGTGCGTAAGCAAAATTTAGAAATGGCATGACAGGCACTGATTCACCAAGCATAAAATTATGTAGCACATAAAATTTAGAGGTGAGATCTAAGACAATAACAAATATAGCTATCCATAGCCAAATAAGACCACTTTTCTTTGCTGTGATTTTATTCGCATCATTCACATTTTGATGAAGGTTTAAATTCATTATGCAAACTTCCTTATTTCACCATGACCTAATACATTTGTTTCGCAACGACTACACAGTCCACTTGATCCATTAAGCACTGCAAAATGCCAGCAACGAGGGCATTTTTCGCCTTCTGCTTTTATTGCTCGAATTTTCAATTTGATATTTGATTCACTTTGAACAGCATCAGATGGTGCTTCTTCAATAGGTTTAATTGACACCTGTGATGTTAATAAGACAAATCTTAGTTCGTCTTCTAATCGCTCAAGTTCTTTTGCTTGTTCAATATCAACAAACAAAGTCACAGCACCTTCTAGTGAGCTGCCGAGTATTTTATCGTTTCGAGCTTGTTCAAGCACTTTATTAACATCAGATCTAACAGCAAGCATTCTAGACCAAAATGCATCATTCATTGTTTCGTCACCAGACAAGCTAAACAATCCTGTATACCACTCTTGAGTGATGATATATTCACTATCAGCGCCAGGTAAAAGCGCCCAAATTTCTTCAGCTGTAAAGGATAAAATAGGCGCAATCCAGCGAACTAAAGCATGAGAAATGTGGTAAAGTGCTGTTTGACAACTGCGCCTTGCAAGACTCTCTTTTTTGGCAGTGTATTGTCTATCTTTAATGATATCTAGGTAAAACGACCCCATTTCAATTGAACAAAAATGCATTATACGTTGGACAACTTGATGAAAATCATATGCTTCATAAGCGGCTAAGATTGCATTTTGTGCCTCTAATGCACGACCAACAGCCCAGTGATCAAGCACAACCATTTCTTCTGGTGCAACCATATCCGTTTTTGGGTCAAATCCATTAAGATTTGCTAAGAAAAATCTTGCAGTATTACGAATACGACGATAGCTTTCAGCAGAACGTTTGAATATTTCATGTGAGACAGACATTTCGCCAGTGTAATCAGTTGATGCAACCCAGAGTCTTAAAATATCTGCACCTAAAGTATCAATAATCTCTTGTGGGCTTATCACATTACCAAGTGATTTAGACATTTTTCTGCCATTTGAATCGACAGTAAATCCGTGTGTTAATACTTCCCTATAAGGGGCTTTGCCATTAATTGCAGTGCCTATCATTAGCGATGACATAAACCAGCCACGATGTTGATCTGAACCTTCCATATACATGTCAGCTTGATGACCATTGAATTCAGAACGAGCATTTACGACAGAGGCGCTTGTTGACCCTGAATCAAACCAAACGTCGAGTGTATCTGGGATTTTCTCATAATGTTCAGCATCCGCGCCTAGTATTTCGCTAGGTTCAAGATCCCACCATGCCTGTATCCCAGCGTCTTCTACTTTTTTTGCAACTTTTTCAATTAGTTCTGGAGTGTTTGGATGTAATTCTTGAGTTTCTTTATGGACAAATAACGACATTGGTACACCCCAAGTACGTTGCCTTGAAATACACCAATCAGGGCGATTAGCGACCATGTTCTCAATACGAGCTTGTCCCCAATCAGGAATCCATCGAACATTTTTTATCTCTTCTAAAGATTGTGTGCGTAGACCTTTTTGATCCATGCTGATAAACCACTGTGGTGTTGCTCTAAAAATAATTGGAGTTTTATGGCGCCAGCAGTGTGGGTAACTATGATGAATTTTTTCCACATGCAAGAGTTGGCCTGATTGTGTTAAAATTTCCACTATTTTGTCATTTGCTTTAAATACGTGCATGCCATCAAGGCTAGGGAAAGTACCAGGTAAATAGCAACCATTTGGGGCAACTGGATTATAGACTTCCAGTTGATATTTTTGACCAACGCTAAAGTCTTCAGCACCATGTGCAGGTGCGGTATGCACTGCTCCTGTTCCCGCATCTAGAGTGACATGATCTCCAAGGATAGCTGGAACTTGTCTTTCAATAAAGGGATGAGAAAATTGAACGTTCTCTAATTTATTCCCGAGCACCGTTGCTACTATCTCAAAGTCTGTAATTTTTGCACGTGCCATTACTGATTGTACTAAATCAGTTGCTAAAATGAGATATTTTCCAGGTGTTTTAACTAAACTATATTGATATTCTGGATGTACAGAAATTGCTTGGTTAGCTGGTAAAGTCCAAGGTGTTGTTGTCCAAATCACTAACGCGATTTTTTCACCAATTGATGGGGTACCAAACAGTAAGGCAACTGCGCCACTATCGACAGCGTCAAAACAGACATCAATAGAAGGTGAAGTTTTATCTTCATACTCAACTTCTGCCTCAGCTAAAGAAGAGCGACAGTCAATGCACCAATGAACAGGCTTTGAGCCCTTATGTAAATGACCATTATGAATGATTTTTCCTAGTGTTCTGATGATATTTGCTTCTGTTTTAAAATCCATCGTTTTATACGGATTTTCCCAGTCACCTAATACTCCAAGACGAATAAAATCAGTTTTTTGTAGTTCAATTTGCGTTTCTGCGTAGTCTCGACAAGCTTGTCTAAATTCACCTGCGCTGATTTTTTCACCCGGTTTACCAACTAATCCTTCAACTTTAAGCTCTATCGGAAGGCCATGACAGTCCCATCCTGGAATGTAAGGGGAATCAAATCCAAATAATCCTTTTGATTTAACTACCATGTCTTTGATGATTTTATTTAACGCATGACCAATATGTATTGTACCATTTGCATAGGGAGGACCATCATGAAGAATGAAGGATTGTTTACCTTTTTTGGCTTCTCTAATTTTTTGATAGAGTTTTTTGTCTTGCCAAGCTTTTAGCATTGCGGGCTCACGTTTAGCTAGATCGCCGCGCATTGGGAAAGGTGTTTCTGGTAAATTTAATGTGGATTTGTAATCAGTCATTAGTATTAGATCTCTTATGTTTAATCAATTGATTCAAAAGTGGGCAAAATAGCTGTACTAGCTAAATATTTCACTTATATTAAAACAAATTTGAACCTTGCTCCACCTAATTCGGATATCGAATCTACCAGATGTTGGTATTTTATTGGTTTAAAGCAGGTTTGTTAAATTTAATTGCAGCAGTGTTAATTTTCGCTGCCATTTTTATCATTTTCGCCAAAGTAGCGACGTGTTGCCTCAATATCAGATTGAATTTGTGATTTTAACGCCTCTAAACCATCAAATTTTTGTTCTGATCTAATCTTATGCTTGAGTACAACAGTGATATGTTTACCGTAGAGATTAAAGGACTCATCAAAAATAAAGACCTCAAGTAGATGTTTTTTGCCAGCTACAGTTGGTCTAAATCCAATATTTGCGATACCATACAAAGTGGATTTTCCTGATAAATGCTCTATATCAGATCCAGTAATATGAACAGCATAGACGCCATTTACAGCAGATTTAATGCGATTCATTGAGATATTTGCTGTTGGAAACCCTAATTGCGCACCAATTTTATCTCCATGTATTACGCGACCAGAAATCGAGTAAGGTCTACCTAATAAAGAGCTTGCATGATCAAGATCATCTAGCATTAATGCTTTGCGTATTGAGGTGCTGCTAATTCGCTCTTCATTTAAGGTAATCGTATTAAGTGCTTCAACTACAAAATGCTGCTTATCAGCATAATGAGTCAAAAAAGCCATATCTCCTTGTCTATTTGCCCCAAATTTGAAATCATCACCGATGAGTAAAAATTTGACATTAAGTACATTTATTAAAAGATCCTCAACAAATTCCTGTGCTGTTAGCTTGGCAATATGATGATTGAAAGGAACACAAAATACATAGTCTATTTTAAATGATTTGAGAGCGGTTATTTTATCACGAAAATGAGTTAATCTTGCAGGAGCCTTATCTGGTGAAAAATACTCTAAGGGTTGGGGTTCAAAAATCATAACAACCGAAGGTAAATCACCGGCTTTTTGTTTAAGTCTATCAACCAGAGCTTTATGGCCAAGATGGACGCCATCAAAATTACCAATTGTTAACGCACACCCATTTTTAAGGGCGCTTAATTGTGGTGATTGTGCTAAAGACAAACAGTTATTAAAGCCTCGAATTAATTGCATCATTCAGGTGTTGTGATCCGGTTGTTAAAGGTCATTATATCGATATTAATCTATTTAACCGCTATTGTAGGCGGTTGTACTTTTTTTGTAGAGTGGAATTTGCAATTTTTCTCAAATTGTTCTATTAAAATGAGAGTTATTTATCAAAATCACTGTTCTCTGAGTTTTGCCATCATTTATTGCTGTTGTGTTATGCCATATTTGCATTTTTTTGCAAAAAATAACTCAATAAAGACATTATGAGGTATTTTTAAAAGATAAATACTAAAAATAGCAATAAATTTTGTTATGATAGCCATCACGGAACTCGCAGAGTTGTCATGCGATAATCAGGTTGCTTATTTGAGTACTTCAGGTGAAATATTAATTTTAACTAGCAACCTACTCTTTTTTATCACAATGCAATTTAGAATGCACCTATTATTTTGAGTCATTTTCAAGATTGTATGTAATTATAATCATTACACTATGAAATACATTATTAAGTTGTTTCCTGAAATCGTTATGAAAAGCGATTCAGTTAGAAAAAGGTTTAGTAAAATCCTAACTAGTAATATTCGCAATGTTTTAGGTACGCTTGCGAACAATATTGCGGTTGTAAGAAGTTGGGATCATATTGAAATTAGAACAAAAAATCATGCGCCAATCTTGTCTTCAGTTGATGAACAATCTGTTCTTGAACAGTTACAACGTATTCCTGGTATACATCATATTCTTCAAGTAGAGGAGTATACCTATACAGATTTACATAATATTTTTGAGATTGCTTTATCAGTTTATCAATCCCAGCTAGAAGGGAAAAGTTTCTGTGTAAGAGTAAAGCGTAAAGGAGAACATAATTTTAGTTCAAGTGAAGCTGAAAGGTATATAGGCGGAGGGTTAAATCAATCTGTTGAAACAGCAAGAGTTAAATTGAAACACCCTGATGTGACAGTACAGCTTGAAATCGAAAATGATATTTTAAGATTAGTGAAAGCGAGATTTGAAGGGTTAGGCGGTTTTCCTATTGGAACTCAAGATGAAGTCCTTTCTCTTATTTCAGGAGGGTTTGATTCGAGTGTTGCTAGTTATAAGTTAATCAGACGTGGCTGTAAAGTTCATTATTGTTTTTTTAACTTAGGTGGCGCTGCTCATGAAATAGGTGTCAAGCAAACTGCTTATTATCTTTGGTCTCAATTTGCTTCATCTCACCGAGTTCGGTTTATTTCTGTAGATTTTTCTGAGGTCGTTGAAGAAATTTTGACTAAAATTGATAATGGCTTGATGGGTGTGGTACTTAAACGAATGATGGTTAGGGCTGCATCTCAATTGACTGAGCGTTATGATGTAAGCGCTTTAATAACAGGAGAGGCAATAGGACAAGTTTCAAGTCAAACGTTAAAAAATTTAAGGGTCATCGATAATGCAACAGATACTTTGGTTATAAGGCCATTAATTGCTGAAGATAAAGAAACCATTATTGCACTGGCAAGACAAATAGGTACAGAAGACTTGGCCAAAACAATGCCGGAGTATTGCGGGGTTATTTCTAATAGTCCCACAGTGTGCGCTGACAAGTCACATGTAGAGTTGGAAGAAGCAAAATTTGATTTTAACCTATTAGATGCGGCAGTTAAACATTCTGTAAACGTTGATATCAGAACTTTAGCGTCAGAAGCAGAAAAAGAAGTTGTCCATGTCGAAGGTACTATAACCTTTGCTGAAAATGATATCCTTCTAGATATCAGAGCACCAGAGGAGAGAGAACAAAAACCTTTGAATCTTGAGGGTATTGAAATCAAACTCATGCCTTTTTATACGCTAAATCGAGAATTTAAAACGTTGGATCAATCAAAAACATATTTGCTTTATTGTCAAAAAGGCGTGATGAGTCGCTTGCAAGCTTTATATTTACATGAATTAGGTTTTCAAAATGTCAAAGTTTATTTTGGGGAAAAATCATGAATAAAGGATTAAATAGATTAAATGAACTTGTATTGCATGATAAGGTATGGATTGAATCATTAACCGTGCTTGCCTCTATTGGCGTTTATGATTGGGAGCAAACCATTAAGCAGAGATTAGAACTAGATATTGTTATGTATTGGGATAATCGCCAAGCAGCTCTATCTGATGATGTTTCTGACTGTTTGAATTACGCGGCTATCAGTGAAGCTGTGACTCACTATATTTCCGCAGGTAAATTTGCTTTGATAGAAAGAGTGGCTGAAGAAATTGCTCAATTATTATTAGTCAATTACCACTTGCCAGCAGTAGAAGTAACTGTACGTAAACCGACAGCGGTCGCATCAGCTAATCAAGTTGGTGTTACCATATTAAGATTAAACGATTCATGCAGTTAGGTTCGTCTGAACTTACTGGATGTGATTAGATAATATCCATTTAAATAGTAGATAGATCAATTGAATACAGACACTTTTTTGAAAATGACCAAATTACCTTGGCAGCAATTAATGCCAGAAACTGAAACTTTCGAGCAGTATTTAAGAAAAAGCCCGGAACCAATTACTTCGCTTGTTGACTTACAACCAAGATATACAAATGCACTATCGTTGTTTTTACATGCAAATTCCCCATTTGATATTTTATTGACCCATTGCGATGAATCTTATACTTCATTTCAATTAGTTGAATCATTAGTTAAAGAATTATCAAAAGAGATATCTCTACCACCAGTAACTTTTAAAGGCGATTATGTAAGTCAGGGAAATGTTTACCGTTTTGATAAGACAATTGATGGATTATTTAACGCGACGGAGAATTTAGTATTTGATACATGGATTGAAATGAATTCTTTATTTGGAACGGTTTATCAACATAATGGAATAGTTCATCTTCAGCCTGGCCGCATTCATCAAGTTAATGGCGGCATATTAATGTTGAGTGCAAACGCTATTTTATCTCAGCCTCTGATGTGGTTTAGATTACTTAAAATTATTGAGACAGGTCAATATGAGTGGCTAAGTAATGATGATAATAGATCTCTTCCTGTCTGTATTCACCCGATGCCAATGAAAATAAAACTTATTATAGTCGGTGATAGAGATAATCTTGCAGAATTAGAAGAAATGGTACCTGATTTGCACCAAATTTCAATTTATGGTGAGATAGAGCACTCGCTCACTCTTATAGACGAAACGACTTTTGTACAATGGCAGAGTTATTTAGTTGATATTGCCTATAAATTCTCAGGCATGACGATTGCAGATGACGCTTGGCCAGTTTTAATCCGCCATGCTGCAAGGTATAACGAAGATAAGTTAAACTTACCCTTAAGTCCCTTATTTTGGCAAGGATATTTTAAAGAGGTCAGCTTGTTTTCAGATGATAATATCTGTAATCAAATTGCCTTAGATACGCGAGCTGAGGCAAAATTATACCGAGAGAGTTACTTGCTAGAACGTATTTATGATGAGTTTGAATTAGACCAAATATTGATAGACACTGAAAATCATGTTGTTGGCCAGATCAATGGTCTTGCAGTTTTAAGCTACCCAGGCCATCCTAGAGCAATAGGTGAACCATCACGTATTACTTGTATCGTGCATTTAGGGGATGGTGAAGTAAATGATATAGAAAGAAAAGTTGAATTAGCTGGCAATATTCACGCAAAAGGGCTACTGATTATGCAGGCTTTTTTATTATCTGAATTGAATTTAAATCAGCAATTCCCACTTTCAGCTTCTATTGTTTTTGAGCAATCTTACTCCGAAGTTGATGGAGATAGCGCTTCATTAGCTGAGTTATGTGCGTTAATTAGTGCCATTTCAGAAGTGCCTATTAATCAGCAACTCGCTATCACAGGCTCAGTCGACCAATTTGGAAACGTACAACCAATAGGTGGAGTGAATGAAAAAATAGAAGGCTTTTTTACTGTGTGTGAACGCCGAGGATTAACTGGCTCGCAAGGCGTCATTATCCCTGCTTCAAACCAAAGGCATTTATCGTTAAATGATGAAGTAATTAATGCTGTTAAAGAAGGTCAATTTCATATCTGGACTGTTGAGCATGCTAGTGAAGCAATTGAATTATTGACCTCAGTTAAGTATAGGGAAGAATCATCAGAAATAGATCTCATTACGCTCATGCAAAAACGCATCTTGCAAAGTATTGATACGGTAGACGAAACCCCGTGGTATAAAAGATTATTAAGATTGAGTTAAAAATAGAGTTTCAAAGTAAAAAAGTAACATTCGAGAGGAGTAATGCCTCTAATAACGTTTAGTTTATTAAAATAATAAGGAAATGATCCAATGACAGAGCAACAGCCTATCAGACAAAGTTCGTATAATAAAAAAGAGTTAGAAGCATCAGGACGTGGAGAGCTATTTGGTAAAAATGGTCCCCCCTTACCATCAGGTAATATGCTAATGATTGATAGAGTAATTAGTATGAGTGAATCTGGTGGTAAATTTGATAAAGGTTTTATTGAAGCAGAATTAGATATTGACCCTAAATTATGGTTCTTTGAATGTCATTTTACCAATGACCCTGTCATGCCAGGTTGCTTAGGCCTAGATGCTATGTGGCAATTAGTTGGGTTTTACTTAGGGTGGCTAGGTGGAGAAGGTAAAGGTCGTGCTTTAGGGGTGGGTGAAGTTAAATTTACAGGTCAAGTGCTTCCAACCTCTAAAAAGGTAACGTATAAAATTCATTTTAAAAGAGTCATTAACCGCAGGTTAATCATGGGAATTGCTGACGGTGAAGTATTTGTTGATGGTAAGCTTATTTATGAAGCAACTGATCTAAAAGTTGGGTTATTTAAAGATACTGAAAATTTTTAAATGCTATGTTAGCAGGTAAATAGTTATAGAATTATTTTTAATAAAAACTTAGCCTAATTTTTACTGGTTAAGTTGCCGTTATCCCCTAGCTTCAATGAGTAAACTGACATTCCTGTTTTTTTATTAAGGAGACCTGTCAGTTTTAATCTACTATTAAGGAGTTGATAAATGTCGCGTTTAAGAAGAACTAAAATTGTTACCACTTTAGGGCCTGCAACAGATAAACCAGGTATCTTAGAAGGTATTATCAAGTCGGGAGCGAATGTTGTAAGGTTAAATTTTTCGCATGGTAAAAGTGAAGACCATATTTTAAGAGCTAATCAAGTTCGTTCATTAGCTAAAAAATTAGGGGTGCATGTTGGTATCCTTGGTGATTTACAAGGTCCTAAGATTAGAGTTTCAACATTCAAAGACTCGAAGGTTTTTTTAGAAAAAGGTAAAAACTTTTTACTTGACGCAGCATTACCTAAAGGCGCAGGGGATGACAAACAAGTTGGGGTAGATTATGAAGATTTACCTAAAGATGTCGTGAAAGATGATATTTTATTATTAGATGATGGGCGTGTTCAGCTTAAGGTGTTAAAAGTTGAAGGCTCTAAGGTTTATACTGAGGTGACTGTTGGCGGGTTTTTATCTAATAATAAGGGCATTAACAAGCTTGGTGGCGGATTATCGGCAGCCGCTCTAACAGATAAAGATAAAGAAGACATTTTAACCGCAGCTAAGATTGGGGTTGAATTTCTAGCGGTTTCTTTTCCAAGAAATGGTGAAGATCTGCATTATGCTCGTCGTTTGGCAAAAGAAGCTGGGCTTGATACCAAAATAGTCGCGAAAGTTGAGCGTGCTGAGACAGTTGCGACTGTTGAAGCTATGGACGATATCATTCATGCGGCTGACGTAATTATGGTTGCCAGAGGCGATCTTGGCGTTGAGATTGGTGATGCATCTCTTGTTGGTATACAAAAAGAGTTGATTCGCCGCGCCCGAGTGTTGAATAAAATTGTGATTACTGCAACTCAGATGATGGAATCGATGATAAGTAGCCCGATGCCGACCCGTGCAGAGGTTATGGATGTAGCTAATGCAGTGCTTGATGGTTCAGATGCTGTAATGCTTTCAGGTGAAACTGCGGCAGGTGATTACCCGATTGAAACTGTCACTTCGATGGCAAATGTCTGTTTAGGCGCAGAAAAAGTGCCTAGTATTAATATTTCAAAGCATCGTTTAGATATGACATTTGATTCAATCGAAGAAATGTTAGCGATGTCTGCTATGTATGCTGCTAACCATTTAAATCAACTTACAGCAATTGTTGCTTTAACCGAATCAGGAAGTACAGCACGTTATATGTCACGAATCAGTTCAGGCTTACCTATTTTTGCAGTTTCTCGACACGAAAAAACGCTTAACTGCTGTGCATTATATCGGGGGGTTCAGCCAATTTTATTTGATGATCCTAACAAAGGCTTAGGGGTAGAGGCGACTAAAGCAGTTATTAATCATTTATTGAGTTTGAATGTGATAAAACTAGGTGATAGATTATTATTTACTCAAGGCGATCAGGTGGGTCAAATTGGTAGTACAAATACGCTTAGAATCATTCAAGTTTAACAGTTAATTTTGACTAAATTTGCAGTCATCGCACTGCTATTGATGTTTTTTAGTAAAATGAGATTTTTATTGATGTCTGCTGATTATCTCTATTTTTCAGCAGACAATTATCGTTTACAATAGTCTATATTAGTGGTACTTTTATATGTCAACACTGACAACTTCAACTATAACAGGTAAAAAATATAGTTTTTACCGATTATTAAATATACCTGTTAACTGGTTTGTTAAAAGCAAAGCCATTCCACAAAATCCTATTAGCGAACTATCTATTGATTTATCTAAACCAATATTATATGTCTTACCCTACCATTCTAAAACAGACTTATTAGCACTAAGGCAGCGCGCTAAATTTTTAGGATTACCCGATCCACTTGAAAACAACCAAATAGAGGATCAGATACTTCCTAGGTTTGTATTTATTACAAATGGACTCAATCTCATTCCAACTGATAGCAAAAACCAATCAGCTAAAATTTTTCATGCTTACCTCTCATTACATAATGAATTTAGCGAATTAGATGTGCAGATGTTGCCCGTATCTGTATTATTTGGTCGTTCTCCTGGTCGAGAAGGCGCGAAACCTACACCAACACTTAGGAAATTAAATGGATTTCAAAAGTTTTTTGCAACTATTTGGCTAGGAAGAGACAGTTTCGTTAGATTCTCAAAAACTGTTTCTTTACGCAATATGGCCGATGAGCATGGAACAGATGAAGTAATTGCTGAAAAATTAGCAAGAGTCGCAAGAATGCATTTTGCTAGGCAAAAAATGGCAACAGTTGGGCCAAGACTACCTTTAAGAAAAGCCATGTTTGATAAATTGCTTGCCTCAAAAGCAATTGAAAAAGCGATTGAAGATGAAGCTAAACAGAAAAAAATCAGTATAGAAAAAGCAAGAAAATCTGCTCATGATATGTTAGAGGAAATTGCAGCTGATTTTTCCTATGAAATGGCAAGAATAACAGATAGGGTATTGAGATGGACTTGGAATAGATTATATCAAGGTATCAATGTTCATAATGCAGAAAGGATAAGACAATTAGCACATGAAGGTCATAGTATTGTGTATGCTCCAAGCCATAGAAGTCATATGGATTACCTTTTATTGTCGTATGTACTCTATCATCAAGGGCTGATGTTGCCACATATTGCAGCAGGAATTAATCTGAATTTTTGGCCTGCAGGTCCAATTTTTAGGCGATTAGGCGCATTTTTCATCCGTAGAACCTTCAAAGGTAATAAACTCTATTCGACCGTTTTTCGTGAGTATTTAGGTGAATTATTTGCTCGTGGTTATTCTGTTGAGTACTTTATAGAAGGTGGACGATCGCGCACAGGTAGACTTTTAAATCCTAAGACAGGCACGCTTGCAATGACGATACAAGCTATGCTCAGGGGCGGTTCAAGGCCTATCACAATCATTCCAGTTTACATTGGATATGAGCATGTTATGGAAGTGAACACTTATGCTCGAGAATTGAGAGGAGCCACAAAAGTTAAGGAAGGGTTTTGGTCAATGTTAAGTGGTCTTAGAAAGCTGCGTAATTTAGGGCAAGGTTATGTGAATTTTGGAGAACCAATTAGTCTTGTCAATTATTTAAATCAACAAGCACCTGATTGGAGAGATTATATTGATCCGCTTGATGCGCCAAGACCTTCTTGGTTAACTCCAGTATCCACTTCTATAGCTGATAGAATTATGGTGAGTGTGAATAATGCCGCTGCACTTAATGCAATGAATCTTTGTGTGACAGCTTTATTAGCATCAAGGCAAAGGGCACTTGCTCAAGATCAATTAATTGAACAAATTGCAGTTTATATCGATTTTTTCAAACATGTTCCTTATCATAAGGATATGACGATTCCAACAGAATCACCTGCTATTTTGCTCGAGCATGCCATTTCGATGCAAAAATTTGTGATTGAAGAAGACAGCCTGGGTAAAATTATTGTTTTGCCTAGGGAGCAGGCGGTCTTAATGACTTATTATAGAAATAATATTCAACATTTATTTGCACTGCCAAGTTTAGTTGCGAGCATTATTTTGCATCATAAAAATATTGAATTTCAACGGTTATTAGAAAAAATCACCCTGTTATTCCCTTTGCTTAAGGCTGAGTTATTTTTATCTCAACAAGAATCAGAGTTATCCTCGCACATTCAATCAATTTTAAAAGAGTTGAGCCGTCAACGTCTGATAAAACTTAACCCAGATAATAATCACTCTTCTTTGCATCTACCCAGAATTAGGGCATTGCAATTATTTGCAGCCAGTTCTAGAGAAACGCTTCAACGTTTTGCGATTACGATGTCGTTACTCACTAATGATCCTCAAATTAGTCGTAATGAATTAGAGAAAAGTAGCCGTTTAGCTGCGCAAAGACTTTCTATCTTGCATGGCATTAATGCACCGGAATTCTTTGATAAGGAAGTATTCAGTACATTAGTTAATACACTTAGAAAGTTAAACTATATTAATGATTATGGCGATGCAATTGTCCAAAACACTCAAGCTGTCTATGATATTTTAGGTGAACTCATTTCTCCTGAGATTATTGCAACTATAGAAAGTGTCGACGAAGAACCGCCTGAAGAAGAAATTGGTATGGTTGATTTACATTAAGTGGGACGTAATTTTAAATATACCCCGTTTTAGTGTAGTCTAAAGGGGGTATATCCTATATTATAGTTTAGGTCCTGCATTGACTAATGCTTTACCTTCATCAGTGTCGGTAAAGGCATTAAAGTTTTGGATAAAGAGGTTTCCAAGCATTTTAGCATTTTCGCTCCATTTATTAGGATTGTCATAGCTAAGCCTTGGGTCAAGTAGTTTACTCTCTATACCTTCAAGAGATTTTGGTATTTTTAAATTAAAAATTGGTAAAACTTCATCCTCAGATTCATCTAATTCTCCGCTTAAAATAGCATCAATGATTGCTCGTGTGACCTTAAGCGAGATTCTCTTACCTGTACCATCCCATCCCGTATTCACTAAATAAGCCGTTGCATTGGCATTGTTCATCCTATTAACCAATGTTTTTGCATATACTGTTGGATGCAAACTTAAAAATGCTGCGCCAAAACAAGATGAGAATGTTGGCGTTGGTTGGGTAATTCCGCGTTCTGTTCCAGCTAATTTTGCAGTAAAGCCAGATAAAAAATGATATTGAGTTTGTTCAGGTGTTAACTTCGATACAGGAGGAAGGACTCCGAAAGCATCAGCCGTTAAGAATATTACCTTTTTTGCATGACCTGCTCGTGAGCTTGGCTTAACAATATTTTCAATGTGATAAATAGGATAAGATACGCGTGTATTTTCTGTTTTGCTTGCATCATTAAAATCAATTTTACCATTTGAGTCTACAACAACATTTTCTAATAATGCATCTCGCCTAATTGCATTAAAAATATCAGGTTCAGCTTCTTTTGATAATTTAATGGTTTTTGCGTAGCAACCGCCTTCAAAGTTGAAGACGCCGTCATCATCCCATCCGTGCTCATCATCACCGATAAGTAATCGTTTTGAATCTGTTGAAAGCGTAGTTTTTCCTGTACCAGATAGGCCAAAAAATAGTGCGACATCTCCTTTTTCTTTACCAACATTAGCTGAGCAATGCATAGATGCTATCCCTTTTAATGGTAAGAAATAGTTCATCATTGAAAAAAGGCCTTTTTTCATCTCCCCACCATACCAAGTCCCTCCAATCAATTGCATGCGCTCAGTAATGTTAAAAGCAATAAAGTTTTCGGAGTGTAGTTTATGTTTTTGCCAGTCTGTAAAAGTTGTTTTAGCGGCATTTAGAACAGTAAAGCCTGGTGTGAACTCTTCTAATTCCTTATCAGAGGGTCTAATGAACATATTTTTGACAAAATGAGCTTGCCAAGCGACTTCAGTAATGACTCGTACTGAGAGCCTGGTATCTGGATTAGCGCCGCAGAAGCAATCAACAATATAGAGTTTCTTATGGTTAAGTTGCTTAATTACTGCATTTTTCATAGCATGCCAAGTTTCTTGTTTGATGGGCTTATTATCATTTTTACCTTGTGTAGACCACCAAAAAGTATCATGTGTCAGCTCATCATCAACAATGTATTTATCTTTGGGAGATCTACCTGTAAAGATACCCGTATCAACGTTGACTGCATCAAGCTCTGTTAACACAGCTTTTTCATAGCCTTGAAGATGTGTCGCTGTTTCATCAATGAAGAGTTGTTCGTAACTTGGGTTGTAGGCTATATCTATAGTTTGAGTAATGCCTAATTGAGCTAAAGCAGATTTAATCTTATCCAAAGATTGAGGTGTCATAAAATATCCTTAAATTTTTGTTGTTAAATGAGTGTGAGGTAGATTAAAAAATAAGCGTTAGCAGTGTGTAAGATATTAAACAATTTTACTTTAACATTGATCACGAATTTAACAAAAAAGTATCTTTTTTATGATGATTACATAGCGCAAATTAACAATTAAGTTTATTGAGGTTTTTAATAGGGTAAAGAGTTCATGATATTGGCTTGCAAAATAAAAATTACGAGTTATTATGCTATTGCTTTTATTTGTAAGATGTTGATTTAAATTGAATATATATAGTTAATTTTACATTGTTTTAACTTACCTAAGGAAGGGTTTTATTGTATATGATGATTAAAAATAATTTTATAGGAATTGTCGATGGTCATAACACTGTAATAACACTATTGAGTCCTTTTGCATCAAAAAATCAATGGCAATTTCAAACCTATACAGATATGCAAGCAGTTAAATTATGTTCTTTAAAGAAAACGAGCTTAATTGAAAAACTATCCTGTTTAATCATTCAAGTAGAATCTTCTATTAATTATATTAATGCATTAGAGTGGCTAAAATTAAATCATAGATTAATGCCGGTTATCGTCATAAGTGAAAAAGCCACAGCAGACTTATGCAGACAAGTATTTAAGCTTGGTGCTTTTGAATTTTTAACTACTCATAGCTCACCATCACAATGGGTTGATTCAATTAATGAGGCAATTCTTCACTACGAGCGAAATTGTGACTATTTTGCTTACCAACGCCGCTGGCAAGCGATACTACAAAAATTATCAACACGAGAAAAAGATGTTTTGTGCCATTTAGTACAAGGTAAAACGAATAAGGAAATTGCCAGCCAACTCTTTATTTCTCCAAGAACGATAGAAACCCATAGAGCAAATATTTTTCAAAAATTAGAAGCGCCTAATTTAGCGCAAATTATTAAAACTTATTATTTAGCAGAGGCCTATCACTTATCGTCATCACATCCTTATGTGTGATGTACATTAAACAATAAATGACAAGTAAAGTATATTTTTTCAAAATTTCAAACAATTGAATGTAATCATGCGATCATATTTTTTCATGTATTGAGCTAATTTATTTATTTTTGGTAAAAATATTGCAAAATTTTCCAGAAAAATGATAAATCGTGCGTAAAATACTTTTATTGCCCTGTTAATTGGTTATACTGCAAGTAGTGAATTTATTACTTTAAATACGCAATATATGATAATCAAAAAGGAAAACAAGATGTCAAATGATCCATTTTTTGAAAGAGAGGCTCAAAAATATGAGTCACCTATTCCAAGTAGAGAATATATTTTAGATTTATTAGAAAAACGCAAAAAACCTGCCACGCGTGAAGAACTTGAGATTGCCTTAGAATTAAAAACTGAAGAAGAAATTGAAGGGTTAAGGCGCAGACTGCGCGCTATGGAGAGAGATGGACAATTAATTTTTACTCGCCGCAAATGTTATGCCCTACCAGATAAAATCGATATGGTTCGTGGTACTGTAATAGGCCATAGAGATGGATATGGTTTTTTAAGAGTGGAAGGTTTAAAGTCAGATTATTACCTTTCGAATGAACAAATGCGACTAACCATGCATGGTGATATTGTATTAGCTCAACCAATGGGAGAAGACCGTAAAGGCCGTAAAGAAGTCCGAATTGTTAGGGTATTGACCCCTAGAACAGGACAGATTGTTGGTCGTTATTTCACTGAAGCAGGCATCGGATTTGTCGTGCCAGATGATAGTAGGTTACATTTTGACATTCTTATCCCTGACGGACAAGTTGGGGGTGCAAGAATGGGACATATGGTAGTGGTTGAAATTACACATCGTTCAACACGCAGTTCTAAAGCGATTGGTAAGATTACCGAAGTACTTGGCGAAAAAATGGGTACAAGTATGGCTGTTGATATCGCCCTTAGAACTCATGATATCCCGCATGTTTGGTCAGCTCAAGTTTTAAAAGAACTAGAAGGTATTAAAGAACACGTACCTGAAAAAGCCAAAGCAAATCGAGTGGACTTACGACAATTACCACTGATTACGATAGATGGCGAAGATGCTCGTGATTTTGATGATGCTGTTTTTTGTGAAAAGAAAAAAGGGGGCGGGTGGCGTCTTTGGGTGGCTATCGCAGATGTGAGTTATTATGTCAGACCAGGCACGGCTTTAGATAAAGAAGCGAGGAGTCGTGGTACCTCTGTTTATTTCCCATCACAAGTTGTTCCTATGCTACCAGAAGTACTGTCTAATGGATTATGTTCACTTAATCCACAAGTTGATAGATTGTGTATGGTGGCAGAAATGACTATTTCGGCGCAAGGTAAACTCTCAGGGTATAAATTTTATGAAGCGGTCATGAGTTCACATGCTCGCATGACGTATACAAAAGTTTGGGAGATTTTGCAAGGTGATGAGACTTTACGTCAGCAATACAAAGCAATCATCACTCCTATTGAAGAATTACATAATTTATATAAAACGCTCGATAAGGCTCGTGAAGAACGTGGTGGTATTAGTTTTGAAACGGATGAGCCTAAATTTATTTTTAATGCTGAGAAACGCATTGAGCGTGTTGAAGCTGCTGTTCGTAATGATGCACATAAACTTATTGAAGAGTGTATGATTTTAGCTAATATTGCTGCGGCAAGATTTGTAGGTAAGGCGAAAGAACCTGCTCTTTATCGAGTACATGACACGCCAAGTGATGAGCGTTTAGCGAATGTCAGAAGTGTTTTATCTGAGCTTGGTATTACTATGCAAGGTGGTAATAAACCAACACCTAAAGATTACGCCGATGTGATGGATGCAATCGCAGATAGACCGGATCATGAGATGCTTCAAACTATGCTATTAAGATCAATGAAGCAAGCTGTCTATGATCCAGATAATCGAGGTCACTTTGGATTGGCACTTGAATCATATGCACATTTTACTTCTCCAATTAGACGTTATCCTGACTTATCATTGCACCGCGCTATTAAATATCTTGTTGCTAAAGAAAATGGTAATGCAGATAAAGCCAGCGCGACAGGAGGATATCATGGTACGCTTGATGAATTTTTATTATTAGGTGAGCATTGCTCAATGACCGAAAGGCGTGCTGATGAAGCAACCCGAGAGGTGGCAGACTGGCTTAAATGTGATTTTATGCGTGATCATGTCGGTGAAGTGTTTACGGGCATTATTTCGGCTGTGACGGCATTTGGTTTTTTTGTGCGTTTAAACGACTTATTTATTGATGGACTCGTTCATGTTGCTACATTAGATAATGATTATTATCAGCATGATCCTGTAGGACAAAAATTGGTTGGAGAAAATGCAGGGACAGTTTATCGATTAGGTGATACAGTTGAAGTTAAAGTTGAATCAGTTAATATGGATGAACGTAGGATTGAGTTTACGCTTATTTCCTCGACTAGAAGTAAACGTAATCCTGGTAAGACAGAGAAAGATCGTATTAAAAAAAGCGCTCAAGCAACGGATAGGCGCTCTGCTGGCAAAGCGACAAGCGCTAAAAAATTAGCGGCTGATCCTAATTTTGAACCTAACGAAGTTTTTAAATCAGAGGGTAAAAAAAATAAAGCTGCGTCAAAAAAGACAAACACACCAAAAACAAAAACGAATAAGAAAGCGACTACCAAAAAAGAGAGCTCCAAGCCTTCAGGAAAAAAAGAGGTGAAAAAATCCTCAGGTCGTAAGCAAAAAGATTAGCTTCTTTCTTATACAATGTTTGTTCACATTTCACAGGGCGTTATGATTACGATAACTGCTAGCGTAGCGCCCTGTTCTTATCACATTTTTAAGTTTTGGAATAATTATGAGTGAAATGATTTACGGTATTCACGCAATTGAATCAATTTTAGCGCGTGAGCCTCATCGGATTATTGAAGTGTTTGTCGCTAAAGGTCGAGAAGATAAGCGATTAGATCCTGTGTTAAAAAATCTTGCTAATTTAGGCGTGGTTATTCAAGAAGCAAATAAGCAGACGCTAGATAAAAAATCAGATGGTGCAGTACATCAAGGTATCATTGCTAGAGTCAAAGAAGGAAAGCAATGGAATGAACATGACTTACTTGATTTACTCAAAGGGGTAAATAATCCTCTATTATTGATACTTGATGGTATCACTGATCCTCACAATTTAGGAGCTTGCCTGCGTAGTGCTGATGCAGCAGGTGTGAATGCAGTTATTGTCCCAAAAGATAGATCTGCACCTCTTAATGCAATTGCTAAAAAAGTTGCTTGCGGTGCGGGTGAAACCATTCCCTTAGTTAGAGTAACTAACTTGGCTCGTACCCTTAGAATGTTACAAGAAGAACAGATTTGGATTGTTGGTACGGCGGGAGAGGTTGAGAAAACGATTTATCAAGCTAAGCTAACTGGCCCAATTGCTATTGTCATGGGAGCAGAAGGTGATGGTATGAGACGCTTAACTAGAGAGCATTGTGATGAATTATTAACTATCCCTATGGCAGGAACGGTTTCTTCTCTTAATGTTTCTGTTGCAACGGGTATCTGTTTATTTGAAGCATTAAGACAACGTTTAGGTTAACTAGAATTATGAAAAAAAAGCTTATCGTTGGTATGTCAGGGGCAAGCGGTGCGATTTATGGTATTCGTTTGCTAGAGGTGCTAAAGAAATGCGATTTTGTCGAAACTCACTTAATATTAAGCAATGCCGCTAGGCAGACAATCGCACTTGAAACCGATTATACAGCCAAATCCGTACAAGAATTAGCTCATACCCAATATGATGTGCGTGATATTGCAGCAAGCATATCATCGGGTTCATTTAAAACAGATGGAATGGTGATTTTGCCTTGTTCTATTAAAACCCTTTCAGGGATTGTTCATAGCTACAGCGATAATTTATTAACAAGGGCAGCGGATGTGATTTTAAAAGAGCGCCGTAGGTTAGTATTGTGTGTACGAGAAACGCCTTTGCATGCCGGTCATTTGAGTTTATTATCTAGCGCCGCTCAGCTTGGTGCAATTATTATGCCTCCTATGCCAGCTTTTTATCACAGGCCAGTGACATTAGATGAGGTGATTCTACAAACGGTTAATAGAATTCTCGATCAATTAGATATTGAATTGCCCACCGATTTATTTAAGCGTTGGCAGGGCGCTTAGTTTAAACCCGTCGTAAAACTCTTTCATTAACTTCTTGTTTGATTGGGTTTTAGTACTTAGTCTAATTTAAATTGACCAATAAGTTGGTTAGGGGAGACCGATTCAGGTGTATCCTTAATGACTTGCGTTTGTGTGTGTAGGCATTCAACACATTCAACAATTTCCGTTTCGTAGATCAATCGATGATTAATATCAAATTCTTGATGCTGCCAAAGTCTTAATGTGTCTAATGCCTTACAATTAGGGCAAGCAGCCCCTGCAATAAAGCGTTTTTTAGATTCAATAATATTCATTTACCCTAAACACCATAAGTTGAGTGATAAGCTTCGATAGCATCGAGGTATGTTGACATTTCTTTATTTTGTTTGAGATATTCTATTACGTCTAATAATGTAATGATCGATATCACTCGGCATTGATAATCCCGCTCTACTTCTTCTATAGCTGAAAGTGAAGATTTTCCTCGTTCTTGTCTATTAAGGGATATGAGGACACCAGAAAGAGTGGCATTAGCTTGGTTAATAATTTCCATCGATTCACGTATTGCAGTTCCAGCAGTTATCACATCGTCTACTAGCATCACCTTACCTGAAAGTTGACTTCCGACTAGCAAACCACCTTCCCCATGATCTTTTGCTTCTTTTCTATTAAAGCAATAAGGAATATCTTTTTGATAATCATTGTATAATGATATGGCTGTTGCACTTGCAATAGGAATACCTTTATAAGCAGGACCAAATAGTAAATCATATTCTATACCTGAATCTTCAAGTGCTGCTGCATAAAACCTACCAAGCTGGGCTAAATCAGCTCCGGAATTGAATAGTCCAGCATTGAAAAAATACGGGCTAACTCTACCAGATTTTAGCTTAAATGATCCAAACTTTAAAACTTGTTTATTTAGTGCAAATTCAATAAATTTAACTTTGTAATCTTTCATCTTACTAACGCAATTGGCATTTTAATTAGGCTAAGAAATTGATTTCTCCCCTCAGTGCAGCCTCTTACTCTCCTGTTTGTATTCATATTAAAATAGGTGTTTTATTGATGTAATCAAATAGATTTTTAGCCATTAGGCGTATCTTTAGTAATACCTACTCGTTAAATTTTATCCACTTAGTCGCTATCAGTAACATGATATTTGAGCATTATATATCATAGCATTTATACATCATTATACACTTCTTTAATTTAAAATAAATTTGTGCAAATAAGTTAATAATATTTTTTTCAAAATTAATTTCAGCGTAACTGTTTGTGTATATTGACTTTTAAGTATAGTTGTTTGAGATATACTTATTGCGTGAAACAGCTATATTTGAGTAATTTACTATAGTGATTATTATCATTTAACTATTTTCATTTGATAAGGAAATTTTATGAAAAAAATAATATTGATATTATTTATCGTGGTTGTTAATTTAACTGGATGTGAAAGCGTGACGCATTTAGATACTGTTGGAGGGAGTAAGTCAGATGGTACAATCAAATTGGGTTATGAGGCTAATTTATTAAATATTTTAGGTGATGTTAAAATTGATAAAGAAGAGACACTCAATCAAGTGAGAGAAAGATGCAAGAGTTGGGGTTATAGTGATGCTATGCCATTTTCTGGTAAAGAAGAGAAATGTATAGCGCCAGGAACTGATCCTGGAGGGTGCTTTGCGTATAGAATTACCTATACTTACCAGTGCATTAATTAACTTAAAAAGACAAAACTCCATCAGTTTCTGATGGAGTTTTGTATGAATTAAGCACTAAATTGCTTATTTACGGGTCGATTTTTTCTTTGCTTGAATATTATCTGAAATATCAATAACTTCATGTTCAGGCTGCTGCTCGCTAAAAGCTTTACCATGGAAACTATCGAGTAAAATTTGTTTTAACTCAGAGATCAATGGATAACGTGGGTTAGCACCTGTACACTGGTCATCAAATGCATCTTCAGAAAGCTTATCAACTTTTGCTAAGAAATCAGCTTCTTGAATACCTGCTTCTTTGATTGACTTAGGAATATCAAGTTCAGCTTTAATTTCTTCCAGCCAGTTTAAGAGGCGCTCAATTTTTTGGGCGGTTCTGTCACCTGGTTGGGTTAGTTCAAGATGATCTGCAATTTCGGCATAGCGTCGACGTGCTTGCGGACGATCGTATTGGCTAAAAGCGGTTTGTTTGGTTGGATTATCATTAGCGTTATATCTAACAACATTACAGATAAGTAGTGCATTTGATAAGCCATGTGGCAAATGGAATTCAGATCCTAATTTATGAGCCATAGAGTGACACACCCCTAAAAAGGCATTTGCAAAAGCGACCCCTGCTAAAGTGGCTGCATTATGTACGCGCTCACGAGCTATTGGGTTTTTAGCACCTTCTTTATAACTTGCAGGTAAGTACTCTTTGAGTAGTTTCAGAGCTTGTAGAGCTTGTCCATCAGAAAATTCATTTGCTAGAACTGATACATACGCTTCCATGGCATGGGTGATTGCATCGATACCACCGTGAGCACAGAGTGAAGGTGGCATTTGCATGACAAGATTAGGATCGACAATAGCCATGTCTGGTGTGATTGCATAGTCAGCTAATGGATATTTTTGACCGGTCTTATCATCTGTGACAACTGCAAAAGGTGTGACTTCTGAACCTGTGCCAGATGTTGTTGGAATAGCAATGAATTTTGCTTTATCTCCCATTTTCGGAAACTTATGAATACGTTTACGGATATCCATAAAACGTAACGCTAAGTCTTCAAATGCTGTATTTGGATGTTCATACATGACCCACATGATTTTAGCTGCATCCATCGGTGAACCACCGCCTAATGCAATAATGACATCGGGTTTGAAACTATTCATTTGTTCAGCACCTTTGCGTACAATGCCTAACGTTGGATCTGCTTCTACCTCAAAAAATACATCAGTTTCAATGCCATGAGATTTGAATATTTCAACAACTAAATCCGTATAGCCATTATTAAATAAGAATCTATCTGTAACTATAAAGGCACGTTTAGCACCCTCATTTGCGACTTCTTCAAGTGCGATAGGAAGTGAACCACGACGAAAATAAATTGATTTAGGAAGCTTATGCCATAACATATTTTCAGCCCTTTTTGCGACAGTTTTTTTGTTGATGAGATGTTTAGGTCCGACATTTTCAGAAATTGAGTTACCACCCCATGAACCACACCCTAGAGTTAAAGAAGGCGCAAGTTTGAAGTTGTATAAATCGCCAATTCCACCTTGTGATGTTGGTGTATTGATGAGAATACGAGCTGTTTTCATTCTATTGCCAAAAAGATTAATACGCTCTTGTTGATTATCTTGATCCGTGTACAAGCATGACGTATGACCGATGCCACCAAGAATGACTAATTTTTCAGCTATGTCGACTGCATCAGCAAAATCTTTTGCTTTGTAAAATGCAAGTGTTGGTGATAATTTTTCATGAGCAAACGGTTCACCATGATCTGCTTTAGTCACTTCACCAATGAGTATTTTAGTCGTACTTGGCACTTTAATGCCTGCCATTTCTGCGATTTTGATTGCTGATTGACCAACAATTGCAGCATTCAGGTTGCCATCTTTAAGAATTGTATTTTGAACTGCTGTTAATTCTTTACCAGTTAACCAATAACCACCATGAGTTTCAAAACGTTGACGTACCGCATCATAGATTTCCTCTACAACAATGACAGCTTGTTCAGAGGCACAAATAACACCGTTATCAAATGTTTTTGACATCAAAATAGATGCAACCATTCTTTTTATATCAGCTGTTTCATCGACAACCACTGGCGTGTTACCTGCACCTACTCCAATTGCTGGTTTTCCTGAGCTATAAGCTGCCTTAACCATTCCTGGACCACCTGTTGCAAGGATTAGATTAATTTCTGGGTGTTTCATTAACTGTTGAGATAGTTCAGAAGTAGGTTCATCTAACCATGCGATAATATCTTTAGGGGCGCCTGCTGCAACTGCAGCATCTAGCACAATTTTAGCAGCAGTATTTGTTGCATTTTTAGCTCTAGGATGAGGCGAGAAGACAATTCCATTACGGGTTTTTAGACTGATGAGTGCTTTAAAAATTGCTGTAGAAGTTGGATTAGTTGTCGGAACAATACCACAGATAATCCCTGTAGGTTCGGCTATAGTCATTGTGCCAAAAACATCATCAACTTCTAATATACCACAGGTTTTTTCATCTTTATAAGCATTATAAATATACTCGGAAGCAAAGTGATTTTTAATAACTTTGTCTTCAACAATCCCCATGCCAGATTCTTCCACAGCGAGTTTAGCTAGGGGGATTCTCGCATCAGCTGCTGCTAAGGCGGCAGCTCTAAATATTTTATCGACTTGCTCTTGTGAGAAATTAGCATAAATTTGCTGAGCTTTTCTAACTCTATCAAGTAAAAGATCGAGATCTTTTAAATTTTTGACTGTCATAGTCATCTCCTTAGTTTAATGTTAATAAAACTTTTGTGATGCGATCACATTTATAGAGCTAGAATAAGAGATGTGTTTTTTTGATGACATGATATAAATCATATATTGAGTAATTGTTAAACAATAGATACGCACTTATGTTGGATTTTTTAATTTAATTTGATTTTAATCAATTACTTGTGGTTTTTAACTAAATATGTGAAAACACTAGGTTCTCATGTTGATATGAGTTTTTTTGTTGAATAATAGGTTTCACAAATTAAGAATTGCAAAGCTAATTCAGTTTCACCTAAAGCTTTCTAACCCTAAGCTCATGTATTGACAAAATATAGTATTTTAATGACAAAATAATCATGTTTCTATTTAAATAACGTCTATAATGTACTAGGGTGTTTAATTCACAGTTTTATCTTTATGGCCTAGAATCAAAATGTAACTTCAAAAATGAATGAAATCAGTGTGGTATAGATTTTAACGCAGCTAGCATTTCATGAGAAATATAATGAGTAAAATAAGTTAGAGAATATTATGAAACCTATCGAAAAAAAAATAAGTAGTAACGGAAATAAAAGCCGTGGAAAATCAAAAAATAGCAAAAATCGAAAAACAAGAGCTGAACTTAATGAAGAAGCTCGTAAGCTGAAAAAATTAAAAAATAGAAAAGGAAATCCTGCAGGTAGCAGATTCCATGAAGAGAAAAAATCAGCTCAGCAAAAAGGTGGTAAAACGTCAGCTGATCCAAGGCTCGGAAGCAAAGTTAAAGTGGATCTTTCTCAGTATGCCAATTTACAAGAAAGTACTCCCCGTAGTTTAGATGGTATAGATGTGTCTAATCAGTCAAATGAATTAGATGTTAAAACTAAAATAGCATTGAATAAGGAACTAGTAAAGCTAGAATCTTCAGTCAAATTAGAGCGTTATCTTGAGTTGTTGGATGCAGGTGAATCTCTAACTGACAAAGAATTGACATTTGTTGATGAAACATTAGGGCGAATTTCAGAGCTCTATGAGATCTTAGGAATAGAAGTTGATCCGGAAGAAGATACTGAAGAGCAAATTAATCCTAGTGATGATTTACTTGACGCTAAGTTAGATAATGACTTGTTACGTATTCTTAAAAGTTAATTATCTATATTTCTGTCATTATTAAGTTTATTCTTGCGTATTGGCTACAGCATTTTTTTGGTAAAAATGAATGAAATCATTTTTACCAATTACTTTTGAATAGCCGATGTTCCAGCCCATTCGTAATACCAAAGTTTATCCTGATTCTTATATAGGTTTAGCTCAGTATCAGATAATGATGAATTTTTGTGGGATTACAAATTTAGCGTGTTAAAAAATACCTCTACTTTTTATTGTCCTTTTCGGGCAGTGTCTTTTATTTTTAACCACTCATTCCTCGATAGTATTGGAACTTACTCAGATTCCATAGTTAGAAATGGTTATCTAACTGGGTTTAATTATGAAATGCCTTTATTATAAATATTAAGGGTGCCATTTAAGTTGCTAGTTGCATCTATCATGCCGTAAGATGGATTATTCTATTCGCTAGTTTGAGATCTTAATGTTTCAACAATCGTCTTAGTGTACTAGTTCTTCATTGAGTGTTTGCAACGAATTACCGCAGCATGTTATTTATTCATTTCGCCTTATATTCCCGCCTAGTAAGGATGGGGATATAAGGCATAACGACGTAGTCGTTATTTTTGTTGTGTTCTTTGTTGTTCTATATATTGCTTGATAATAGAGCCACCACAATTCCCTGCAAAATAAGAAGGCGACCACAAACAACCTCTTAAATATTCCTTAATACTGTGTTTTGAATCACATATTAATACGTCTATACATTTACGAAAAACGTACTCGCTATTCTCTCGCCTTAATATACAGACTATGTTTTTTTGAGGTAAATGTTCGAGTTGAAATTTTATGATTTATTTTTCAATGGGTTAGAATTATGGTTTTTTAATAAGTCCATTAATAACCGCTTAAGAGTTTCCAGTTTATAAATTTGTTTCCCCCGATATCATATTATAATGAACTGATTAACGTAAATATTTATTCATATTATTTGTTTAAGCAATCATTCTATATTAAGGATAAGGCTCACTTATTTAGACTCCTTAGTAGGTAAAGTAGTAAATTAGAATAGAGACAAGAATTGCTTATAGGAGATGGATTATCACAATAACTTCTGAGCGTCTATTCAATTTTAAGCACTAGGCAGTTGATGATAATCTTTATTTATACAGATTACATATTCCTATTAATAAAAGATATGTAAATTTTTTAATTAGAGAGGTAATTTTAAAAAAATGAATATTACTTTTAATTGTTAGTTGTTTAGATAATTTTTACAGATGATAATTTAAAACTCTTATTTTGTTTTTTATATCTGTGTAAATAATCTTAACGCTATCATTACGTTAAAAATATTCTGTTACAACTAATTGTTTAAAAAATATAAGGGTTAAAATATCTATTTGTTATTTAATGCATTTTTGGTAAATATTTTATCTATCTCAAGCAATTAAAAAAAATATAAATATAATAAAATGATTGAGTAAAACAAAAAAGATAAATATAAAAAACATTTTTGATTGAAAAGGTATTAGGCTGAACTATTAATATGTAATTGTTATTTATGCAGATGAAAGTTTTATTTTATATGTCCTGAGTGAATAAGTTATCGAGCTAATGATGTTTTCTTTTGACATGATAATATTAATTCAAAACAAGAGTTGGATAAATTTGATTTAAATAGATATGAGATATGAAATGAAAAATAAAAAAATTAAAAGTTCTCTAATGTTAGCAATGATTATTGTTTTCAGCAGTTATGCGAATGCTGAAGAACTTAAAAATAGAGATAATCATTTTTCAACAGAAAACGATTTTATTTTATATGAAATTGAAAGACCAACTTCAATATTAGAGATTGTTTTAGAACATAATATGACGTTATCAGAATTTAATGAGCTTAATGATAATGAGTTTATTCATATTTCTCAATTAGAAACTGGGCAAATTATAAAATTACCTGTTTCTCAAAATACTCATAGGAATATACAAGAAAGTACTAATAATGTAGTTGGGTTACCGAGTTTAAATAGCCAGCTAGATGACTCAACAATTGATGTCGTACTTAATCAAACTCCAATGGCACAGTACATGGCTGGAGATTCAGACGAGAATTTAGCTCGCTTTGCTCAAAGCGCAGCAACAGAAGATTGGAGTAATTTATCCAGTAAAGCCTTACAGCAAAAAACTGAAGACTATATTATTAATCAAGTCCAATCTGAAGTGAATAGACAAGTTAATAAACAGGCGTCGGATTTTTTAGGTAAATTTGGTAAAGCGGAAGTTAATGTTTCTATAGATAAGGATGGTAAGTTACAGTCTGGTTCATTAAGGGTTTTAACACCACTTTATGATGAGAATGAAAATTTATGGTTCAGTCAAGTTGGAGTTCACGAACAAGGGTCAGGAAACGATAAAAGAGTCGTTGGTAATTTTGGCCTTGGGTATCGATATGAAACTTCTGATTGGTTATTAGGATCAAATGCATTTATTGATCATGATTTTAGTGGTTCGAATACTCGATTAGGTATAGGTGGTGAGTTTTGGATGGATTATCTAAAACTGTCTACAAATTTTTATACTCCTTTATCAGATTGGAAAGAGTCAGAAGTATTAAAAAATTATGAATCATTAATTTATGATGAAAGACCAGCAAGAGGCTTTGACATAAGAGCTCAAAGCTATTTGCCTAGTTATCCACATTTAGGCGGGTCATTAGTTTTTGAAAAGTATTTTGGAGATGAAGTAGCTTTATTTAGCACTCAGGATAGGCAAAAAGATCCTCATGCGTTGACTTTTGGGTTGGATTATACCCCTATTCCATTAGTTACAGCTGATTTGTCTCATAAAATTGGCAAAAATGGCATGGATGATACTCGGTTTGGGATGACTGTGAATTTACAGTTAGGAACTCCAATCGAACAGCAGCTGGATCCTCGTAATGTTGCATTAGCAAGAAGTTTAAAAGGTAGTAGATACGATATTGTTGATAGAAATTATGACATTGTATTTGAGTATAGGCAGGAAGATTTTGAAGTCATAATTGATGGGCCTTCTAGTGCTAAATTAAACCAAACAGTTCAGTTTACATCTAGCGTACAAAGTAGAGCTGAGGTAAGTGAGTTTCAATGGATTGTTGTCACTCCTATTGGCACTAAAAAAGAACCTAGAGCGAATGAAGGTAATACTGGACGGACTTTTGTATTTTCACCAAATTTACCAGGGACATACAGCATTGCTCTCCAAGTTAAAACTGAAAGAGGCTATGTTGCTACTTCTAATGCGATAGAGTTGAATGTTGGTATTGAGTCCTCCTCTTATTTAGTTTGGAAAGATGATATTGATCGTGCTGAAATTGTAAGCGATATTTCAATTAGTGAAGAGGAAATTCTAGGACTTGCTTTTGATAAAAAGTTGCAATTAGATTTTATTACAAAAGATTCAAATGGCCCAGTAGATATTCCCGATCCAAAATTGCTATGGCGTAAGCAAGGTACGAGTGATGATTTTAGAGAGTTAAATAGGGCTGATGGAATTTATTATGCACTGAGTAAATTTAGAGATGCAACTCAATATGAATATTGGAGATTTCACATTATTGCTGATGAACGCTTTGAAGATGAAAAGATTGAATTCATTGCTAAATCCGATCGCCATAATTTGGAAATAATTAGTAGTAACGTTGTATCAGCTCAGTTCGTAAAATCAGAACCAAGCATTCTAAACCCAGAAGAACTTATTTTTGAAATTTATCAAGTACAAGGACCCGGTTCAAGCTATGAAGGACCACCACTTCTTGTTTCAAGAAGTGGTATTAAGGACAGTAGAGCGTTTAATTATCAAAGTCCTGAGCCAGTATATACGAATAGTTATTATGAGGTGGTGTTAAGACATCCTGATTCAACGACTGGAGAACTGACTGATGTTACAGGAATGGTGGAACACAGCATTGAATGGGCATATGTCGATCCAGAATCTGGATTAGAAATTAGAGATTCAGAGAATGCTGTTTTGTCTAGATGTAATGGATATCCAGTTTATGCAACGCAGATTACTAATTATGAAAATAATGATCTTGCCTTTGGTGCATTGTTATCAGAAGGAAAAGATGAGTTATACAAAAATGAGCAGCAGTTAGCATTAATTGCCAAAATTAATTATAAACAAATACAAGACCCATCAAATGCTAAACAAGGGCGAGATAGGATTTGTTTTGGTCAAAAAGATGGTTTTTTCTACGCTGAAGATGGTTATATAGGATTTAGAGGAAATACAAGAGAAGAGCGTGTTGCTGCCGTAGAAAATCGCAGAGCAGGAGAGTGGAAATAATGAAATATATGATGAAAAGATTGCATCAAAATATGAAATTAGGATGTATATCTAGGGCTTGTATACTGACATTTACTATTTCAACGTTAACTACTTTGACTGCTTATGCAAATTTAGACCAAGCTTATCAGATAAGCAGTGGGGCAACTGGAGAGCTACTAGGATATGCGCCTGGCATAAGAACTGCTATCACTGTAAATAACTTAGATGGTGAATTACGTGTGTGCTCTAAAGCAAAAGTTCACTATCAAGTTTTGGATGTAGATGGAGATTGGGATCGACCTTTTATGGAAAATAATCGCGAAGGCACCCAAAACTCGATTACTTGGTGGTTTGAATCTGCATCAGGTGAGCGAATTCAAGTTGATAAGCGTAGCTTAGGTATAGATCCGGATTCAAGAGTTGATCAAACGGTAATCACTATACCAAAGTATGTTAAGGATGCCTTGGATGATAGCAATATAGTACCGGTTGAAGGTGGTGTATTATCATATGATATAAGACCTTATACACCTTTAGATTCTTCTCCGGATACATCTTCGCATCCATTGCAAGTTAAAGATTTCAGTCGAGCTTACTATCTAAGAATGGCTGAAATCCCTGGGTATTTTGAAGTGAGCGATATTAATGAGCCTCATGATTTACCAATTAAGTTTATTGAATTACAGGTAAGTGTACCTAATCCTAATCCACTTTCTCCAGGTATTCTGATGCCAGGATTAACGATACCAAATGGGCATAGTTTTATAAAAGAAATCAATATATTACCAGCTAATCCAGAAGATTGTGATGTTGAAGATGGGAGCTTCACTGTTAATATTTTGGATGATGAAGGAAAACCAATTGAAAATTATTTTACAGTAAATAATCGTTATACAGCAGCAGATGTAGAGCTAAATGGAAAGAAACTCAGACGGGAAGATTTGATTGACAGCCAATTAGTGTGGCGTCTATTTAAACCTGTTGAAGGAAGTAGTTGTGATATCCAAAATCCGCAAGACAGAGAAAAGTTAGAGTGTTTTATCTCAGAAACTTATACGGAAACAGATTTGTTTGATGAAGGTGGGAAAAGAGTCCAGCATCATTTTAACGAATTAGGAGAGTTGGAATATAGTGAATTTTTCACACAAAGAAGTAATTTGGACGCTTCTGATAAATTACGATCAAAAGGTCCTAATTATAGTGAGCAAGGGTATTTTATTGGAGTATCTTTTTTGAGTAAGTAAGAAAAGGAATTTTCTTATATGTTTAGTTTGTTATTAGTTTGTTATTAATTCATGGAAGGAAAATATGAAAAATAAATTTTTGAAAACGGCTTTATCTGTATCACTAGTATCTATATTTTTTTCATCAACAGCTTTTGCTAAGGAGCATACATTTGTTGTTGAAAAAACGATAAAAGGTTACTACCCTTCATTCGATTCAGTCGGTTCAACGATAATTGCGGGTGAGACTTCAGGTTTAAGGGTTGGTGATATTGTTGCTGTTCCATCAGATGTGTTTGATGAGCAATTTTTTGCCCAGCTTGATCGTGATGGGGATCCAGCTTTATTGCCTAATAGTGGAAAAAATTATGATTTAGCTTGGTGGAAAGTAACACCAAAAGAGGGATATAAATGGTCTGATGATACTACCGGCGTTGGGACTAACGTAACGAATTGGTCGCATGTTGATGCGGAGTTAATCAATCCAGCAACCTATCTTGATATTCCTCAAGTCTCAACATCTAAAGCGTTAAGGGTACCACCAGTTAAGCCTAATCAAAGGATTGCATTTAGTATGACGCCAGAAACAGATTTTGGTGATCCTGCAAAGGGTAGCGCATTATATGCACCAGATCTAAATTTCTTCTGGGGAAATACTAATCCAGATCAAACACCAGGTAATCCTGATCCTGGAACAGAAAATCCAGAAAATCCAAATCCTCCTGGAGATGGTGGTAACCCTGAAGGACCAAATGAAGGCGGTGGTGGTGGTGAAATCGGAGGCAGTGAAATCGGTGATGCAATTGTCCGTATTTACATAGATAGAAATGGAAATGGTATCTTGGATTTAGGCGTAGATGAATTGTTAACAGATCATCCAACCGTAGATACAACTTATATAGCTGACATTCAAATTGTTACTGAAGTTGATGGTGAGCCTGTGTTGAGAGAACTTGAAGAACATGAAAAACAAACTATCCAATGGCATATAACGAACGGTGATGAAACTGTATCTTATGCCTTAAATGATGGCTCAAATAGGGTTTCAGATACTTATGCATTTATGACACAAACAAGTAATAGTGATGCTCATCCAACAATGCAATCTTTGCCAGACCACTATTCAGAGCAAGGAACAACCATTTCAATTTCATTCTCATTTGATGCAGATGAAGTGGCAGAATAACTCATAATTACAAAGCGTATTGGTTCTAATAATCAATACGCACAATATTAAAGTTAAGGAAATAATATGAAAAGAACTTATTTTAAACCGTTAGCTATTGCATTGAGTATAGCTACCATGTTGTCATCTACATTTGTCTTTGCTGAACCTATTAATGCAAGTTCTGCTAAAACAAAATCAATTAAAGGATACTATCCTTCATTAGACTCAGTGGGTACAACAATTATTACAGGTGAACCTGGTGATATTCAAGTTGGTGATGTTATTGCAATACCGACAGATGATAAAGGTAGTCAATTTTTTAACTTGCTTGATAGAGATACCGATCCGCAATTGATAGCTGGAGAATATAGTGTTGTGTGGTGGTCAGCAAAGCCTAAAGAGGGATATAAATGGGCTGATGAAAGCGGAGAAGGAATTGCTGTCACTTCATGGGATCATATTGATGCGACTAAAATTAATGAAGCTAACTATATAAGCGTACCAAGCATTTCCACATCAAAAGCGCTTCAAATTCCAGGTAACATTGGTGGCTCAAGAATTGCATTTAGTATTACACCTGAAACGGAGTTTGGTGATCCAGTTCAAGGGCAGGCACTATATGCTGCTGATATTAATTTTTTCTGGAGTAATACAAACCCAGATCAAAAACCAGGTATGCCAGGACCAGGTGAATCTAATCCTGATTTACCAGGTGGTAATGGACTCGATCCTGAAAATAATGGACCAAATCCAGATGGTGGTGGTAACACAATTGATGGCAGTAAATCATACGCTGCTTTGATTTATGAAGATGTAGATGGTAATGGTGTTTATACTCCTGATGTTGATATTTTATTAACAGAAGAACCAACAGTTAATACTCAATATGTTGTAGATATTCGTATTTATACTGACCAAGAAGAAACAGGATTCAGAGGGTTAACACCTGCAGAACAAGAATCGATTGTATGGGATTTTTACAATGGTGAAAATAAAATCAACGACGCAGGTGAGGGACTTGGAAGCTTTGCATTCAAAACGCAAGTGACTAATGATGATGCTAATGATATTTTAAAAGCGACGCCTCCAAATTTTTCACAGCAAGGATTAAGTTTACAAGTCAATTTCACGTATAATGATGAACAATAGTCACAGATAAGTAAATTAATAAGATAATAAAATGTCCTTTTGGAGTAATCTAGAAGGGCATTTTTTTTGGTAATTTTTAAGTTATACAAGTGTAACATCTTGTTAGAAAATAGAGTATTTGTTTTTTTATTTATCGATTTCGCCTTATATATCCATCCTTCAGGACGGGGATATAAGGCGTAACAACGTAGTCGTTATTTTTGTTTTTTCTATATTATTCAATGTTTTGCTTGGTAATCGTTCTTGGAGAGCCACCGCAACTATCAGGATTAAATAAAGCGATATTAGATCAATTATGGTTTGAGATTAAAAGGCAACTTTACTATCAATTAGCTTGGCAAGAAGGATATTTAATAGATCTGCTCCTAAAAATACCAGTTGAACATGTCCCTGCTACTTTCATATATCTAAAGAGAATCGTTTAACAGAAGCTCATTTCAAATGAGTTGAATAAGGATTTGAAGAAAATGCTGAAAAGTTGTTAGAGAGATCAATGTATTCAGGGCAATACATGCCTGATTAGCTTGTTAAATGAATTCCAAAGTACCTGTTTCTGGGTAGGAGTCAACAAAAAGAACCCACCTAAGCGAGTTTAATAAACTAATCGGAGTAGGAATTCCCATCCTTTAGAAAGGAGAAAATGTCAAATCCTAGCCTAAAGTGATAAAAATATAGATAAACTACACTTTGTCTTAGGATAAACTGTGTTAAACTGATAGGTAGGCAAAGAGATAGATTGCTATTTTATAATTAGTCTATCGTAACAGATACTTAATTTTATTAACTTCATGTTGGAGGCTACATGATCTGGGAATATTTATTAATTGGTGCAGCAGCTGGCTTGGTTTTAGGTTTTATTTTAGGGCGTATCAGTAAAAAATCTCCTGATGCAGAAATTTTGCGTAAAGAGCTAGACAAAACACGATCTGAGCTTGAAACTTATAAGCAAGAAATGATAGCTCACTTTTCAAATAGCTCAGATATTTTAGATAAAATGGCTAGAGATTATCGTCAATTATATGATTGGATGGCAAAAAGCTCAAAACATCTAATTTCTAATACAGATATTAAAAATACTCCCTTTCCTAAACTACAGCAATCGCCAAATAATGATACTGTAGGGACTACAAAACCTACTTATGATGCACCTCCAAGGGATTATTCTGATGGTTCATCCGGTTTATTTAATAAGGGACTAGATTCCGAAGAAAAAGTTTCTCCATCAAATAACACCAAATAATTGAGCATGATGAGTATTTATGCCTAATGTATTCCTTGAGTTATTAACTATTGGAAAGCTAGGCATAAATTTAATGATGATAAACAATTTGTGAGATTAGTTTGGCTTTTTAAATATTCAAACCTTCTTAATGCTATGCTAAAGCCCATTTTCTAATTGCGTTTGCTACACCATTATTGTCATGATGATCTGTTAAGGCATCTGCAATATCCTTAAGTTCGTCTATCGCGTTTTCCATAGCGATACCAAAACCAGCATAGCTAATCATAGAAATATCGTTACCTTGATCTCCAATTGCCATCACGTTCTCTTGTGCTATATTTAATTTATTAGCTAGTGATTTTAATGCTGCGCCTTTGTCTACATTTTTTGCAATAATTTCTAAGAAATTAGGTGAGCTTTTAATCACATTAAATTGTTCATAAATAGATTTTGGCAGTTTTGCGATTGCATTATCTAAAATATCTTGCTCGTCAACCATCATCATCTTTGGAAAGCGCATTGACTTAGGCATTTCTTCACGAGTTCTAAATTTTAATGGAATACCTGTTAACCAAGATTCTAAAACAGTATATTTCCCAATGTCTCTATTTGCAGTATATACACTATTTTGGTCGAAAACTTGAAAGTGAACCCCTAACTCTCGTGCTAATGTTTCAAGATAATAATAATCATCAATATTGAGTGTATTTTCTAAAATCACCTCACCAGAGTTAGGAGTCATAATTAAAGCTCCATTACAGACAATTACATAATCTGAATCACTCATCATATTAAGCTGTTTAGTAAACTTCTGAGTTCCAATAAATGGTCTGCCAGTTACCAATACAACCTTAATACCCTGCTCTTTTGCTTCATTTATGGCTTGTATATTATCGTCTGAGAGTTCATGTGAAGAGTTTAATAATGTGCCATCAAGATCTAAGGCGATTAATTTAATGTGTTTTTTAATGTTCATCTATTGTTGTAAGCATACCTGTTTCTCAAACAGGTTAGGGATAGCAGCCTAAACTTACTCTCCTTTTTTGTCTAAGCTATCATTCAAATTACTAGAGTATATTGCATCCTTATATTAAATTATCTCTTCAGACAATTTTAATTTTATCGCTTGCCTTAACCATGAACGTAAAGGGTCTTCATGTGTTCTTTCATGCCAAATTTGCATCATTTCAACTGGTTTAACTTCAATAGGTAAAGGATAATAGATTAATTCTGGATTCGCATCTGTAACTAACGTTGCTATTGATTTAAGACAAGTTACTAGAAAATCATTGTGACGAACTATTTCTATAGTAGATAAAAAGCTTGATACACCAGCAATAATATTTCTTTTTTGATTGTGTTTTGCAAGTTCCTTGTCAATTAAACTGAATAAATCACCATTTAACGTTGTTACAATATGTTTTGATGATAAATAATTATCTAAAGTTAATTCACCCTTAATTTCGGGGTTATTTTTTCGGCACAGTACAACGAAAGGTTCTTCAAACAATTTTTGTTGACGAAATGTATCGGGAAGATTTTTATAGAACCCTGCAATTGCAAGATCGCACTCTCCATTTTCTAATTCATTTTTAGGCAGTTTTCCTTGGGTATTACGGGTGATTATTGTGATATTAGGTGCCTTTTCTTGTAACATGTAGAGAAGTGAGGGAAGTAATTTTTGCTCCATATAATCTGTTGTGTATAGCACTATTTTCTCATGCCTAGTTAAAAAGTCTTTTTCAAATATTTCTTGATAAAATATATCTAAATGATGAATTAATTTAGTTACTTTGGGGGCTAGAAGGTGCGCTTTAGGAGTAGGGGTTAATCCTTTTGATGATTTAATAAACAATGGATCTTTCCACTCTTGCCGCAATTTATTTAACTTATGGGCAAGACCAGGTTGACTTATCATTAAGCGTTCAGCTGCACGTGATGCATTTTTCTCTTGATAGAGAATATAAAAAATGTATAGGAGGTGTGGATCAAACCGTGCTAAATTTATCATAGGGCTATATTAGAAGATATTTGAATTCAATGTCAATGCTAGTTAACGAATGTTTCTTGTTGATTGACACTCATTGGCTTTATGGCTATTTTAGAAAAATTGGTGTAAGGTTAATACTATCAATGAATGATATTAATGGGCGATTTATAGACGGGGTATTTTATGACACAAGAAGAATTAAAAAAAGCCGTAGGTTATGCAGCGCTTGACTATATTAAACCTGGCATGATTGTTGGAGTCGGGACAGGTAGTACGGCAGCTTATTTTATAGATGCTCTAGCTACCATTAAAGAGGATGTAGTGGGAACAGTATCGAGTTCGATAGCTTCGACAGAAAAACTACAGCGCCTAGGCATCCCAGTATTTGATTGCAATGAAGTTGATGGTGTTGATGTTTATGTCGATGGTGCGGATGAGATTAACCCGTCATTGCAAATGATCAAAGGTGGGGGAGCTGCATTGACTCGAGAAAAAATTATCGCTGCAATGGCAAAAAAATTTGTTTGTATAGTTGATGGTTCAAAAAAAGTGGATATTTTAGGAAAATTCCCGCTTCCGATAGAAGTGATACCTATGGCTCGTGCTTATGTTGCAAGGCAACTTGTTAGCTTAGGTGGCACACCTATCTATCGACAAGGTGTTAAAACAGACAATGGTAATGTCATTATTGATGTACACAATTTATCCATACTTAATCCAATAGAGCTCGAAGATCAGATTAATCGAATTGCGGGTGTAGTCACAGTGGGGTTATTCTCCCATAGAGGGGCTGATATTGCTTTAGTAGGGACGACGGATGGTGTACAAACCATTACATTAAAATGAGTTATGACGAATTTAATATAACCAATACTGATAATGCTATTTTACAAGGGAAATTAGGAGCTGCAGAGTTTTTTGCAGCGTCCTCATTTGAATATGACGAATCATTCCTTTTGTGTAAAAGTTGGCTATTAGAAGTTGGTTCAATGACAAAGCGATTTGAATCACTTGGTATGTCAGTAACGGTATATCCTCACGTTGAACAATTTATTGATTTAAGCTCTAATGCCTTAAATTTACCGTGTGGGGTTTATCCTGAGGGAAGATATTGGCAAAGAGATATTACATTATATGCAAATAGGCAGCCATGGTTGATTGCTCGCACTCTCATACCTGAGGTAACCTTATTTGATAATAATCAAAAGCTTATTGATTTAGGGACAATTCCCCTAGGACGCTATTTATTTAGCCACCCTGGATTAATTCGTTCGAAATTAGAGATTGCAAGAATTTCAATTGAGCTAAGTTCTTTATCTGAGCAGCTACAATCCTATCTAGTATGGATGGCTAGCGCATCAAAGAGAGTGAATTTATGGGGGCGACGTTCTCATCTATTAATTAATGGTTACCCGTTGCAATTAGTAGAATTATTTTTGCCTCATAGCCCTCTTTATACTTTGCATGCAGATAAGTAAATTAATTATATTTTAATAAATATGCAGAAAATATGTTTTTTTATTCGATGGAATTTAAATTTAGCAGATTTAAATTTTTTTTTGAAAAAAAATGATTTTGTAAGTTATTGTTTTTAAATTTTTATTCATTTTTCTGTAAAAAAAATGCAAAATTAATTAAAAAAACACTTGTCAATTTCCTATTTCTCAATTTATATTCAAGCACGCGTGATCTTTTGACGTGCGTCACAGTTCTTCGTTTAGGCATGCATTGATATGTTATGTGTCTTCACTATAGTTAAGACCCGCATTCAAAAATTAGGCAAATAGTCAATAAAAGGCAGGGTAAGCATTAAGTCAAGTGACGTTTATCTAGTTTTCTTACTCTGACATACAGTTCAGTAAAATTGACAATATCAATCAACAATTAAATGAGGTTGGCATGACAGATAAAACATTAGAAAGTTTTTTAGGGTATGTAAAGCAACGTAGCGATCATCAACCAGAGTTTTTACAGGCAGTTAAAGAGGTTTTTACCTCTATTTGGCCATTTTTGGAACAGAATCCAAAATACCGTGAGTTTAGTCTTTTAGAACGCTTAGTAGAACCTGAGCGAGTGATCCAATTTAGAGTGACCTGGGTTGATGATAAAGGTCAGGTTAATGTTAACCGCGCTTTTAGAGTACAATACAATTCTGCAATTGGCCCATACAAAGGTGGCATGCGCTTTCATCCTTCTGTGAATCTATCTATCCTGAAATTCCTTGGATTTGAACAAACGTTCAAGAATGCCTTAACTACTTTACCTATGGGTGGGGGAAAAGGCGGATCGGATTTTGATCCAAAAGGAAAAAGCCACGGTGAGATCATGCGTTTTTGTCAAGCATTAATGCAAGAACTATTCCGTCATATTGGACCTGATACAGATGTACCTGCTGGTGATATCGGTGTGGGCGGCCGTGAAGTTGGATTTATGGCTGGTATGATGCGTAAACTCACTAATAATAATAGTTGTGTTTTTACTGGTAAAGGACTTGAGTTTGGGGGAAGTTTAATTCGTCCAGAAGCTACTGGTTATGGATTAATTTATTTTGTCGACGCAATGCTCAAGCAACATCAACAAGGTATTGAGGGGAAAACGATTGCCGTTTCAGGATCTGGTAATGTTGCTCAATACACTATTGAAAAAGCAATGCAATTAGGTGCTAAGGTTATTTCAGCATCTGACTCGAATGGTACAGTATATGATGAAAGTGGTTTTGATACTGACAAATTAGCTCACTTAGAAGAGATAAAAAATAGTCGGTATGGCCGAGTTTCTGATTATGCCAATGAGCGTAAATTGGTTTATATTGCGGGTAAAACACCTTGGCACATACCTTGTGATATTGCATTGCCTTGTGCAACACAAAATGAACTTAGCCTTGAAGATGCTAAAGTCTTAATTCAAAATGGCGTTAAAGCTGTAGGTGAAGGTGCCAACATGCCAGTGACAATTGAAGCAACAGAAGCATTTATAGATGCAGGCGTTTTATTTGCACCAGGTAAAGCTGCAAATGCTGGTGGTGTTGCAACCTCAGGTCTTGAAATGGCTCAAAATGCGCAAAGAATCAGCTGGAGAGCTGAAGAAGTGGACCAACGCTTACATCGCATTATGTTAGATATTCATGAGGCCTGTGTGACGTATGGTGGTGAGAAAAAACAGACTAATTATGTTCAAGGCGCTAATATAGCAGGTTTTGTTAAAGTTGCTAAAGCTATGATGGGACAAGGTGTGTTGTAATTTACCATAACGACATATAGGTTGGCGCGCTTGCCAAGCCAATAATTAATTTAGTGTAACTATTGATTATAGGCTCGGTAAAGCGCCAACGTTATAAAACAATTAATTAATATATTTAAAAATATTTATTATGGATGGTTAATTTGTCCAATAATATTAAATTGAAATTTGCTCCAGGGTTTCATATAGTCGATGAGAAATATTTCATCTTCTTTAATTCTTCCAACTACATTCGTTTTACCTTGATTGACCATGTCTTTTAGTGCGATTTGCAATTCCCCTTTGTATTGCCCATAACCTTCATTTTCAATTAAGATGTCACCTTTTCTGATTTGTGGCGTATAGGTAGGTTTGAATATTTCATCTTTATATTTTACTCTAGATTGTGTTGAACGGATGAAATAATCAGAGACATCTCCGCGATAGAAATGCTGTTCATCGCAGACAATAATTTTTTCAAGCGGCGTAATCGAATCATATAAATACGCATCAAGCGTGAATTTTTGCTCTGTTAAAAGCTCGCCCATTGCTTTGAGCTCTTCTTCTGAAGCGTAAGCATTACCAATTAGAATGTCATTTAATAATTCACTATAAAGAAGATGTTTTACCTGTGTTGTTAAGGGCAGATCTCTGTGCATTTCTAAAGTCGACTGCCCTTCCATGATTGGCCAAGGTCCAAATGTAGCCTCGTTTGATGATACGAAAGCTGCAGTTCTAATCCCTGCATTTTTAAATCGTTCTGTACATTTCACAAAATAATCAAATGATAAACCAGCATATCTATGAGGATAAAAATTATGTGAGCCTAATAAATTTGATTTATTAGGACGATAATCAAGAATGTTATTGAGATAATGCACATCTTGGCTCATATTAATTTCAATTTTTAGATCATAAGGATTAAATGTCATGGTTGCTTCTTCCTGGCCAGTAAATCCAACGTCTAAGCGAATACCATAAGCGCCCATATCATGAAAAAAGCTTAAATCACTATATGAAATTCCAAGCTGCCCAAATACGCGAGGGCTTATATCAAGCATAACTTCCATGCCTAGCTTATTAGCATGTGCGATAATTGTTTTGAATTCATTAATGACTTTTTCTTTATCACCAGCAACGGAAAGCAAGCAAGTAAAAATACGTTTGAATCCGTATTTGTGAGCTAATGATATATAAGCCATATCTTTTTCTGGTGTTGAATGTTCAGGGTAAATCGAAATACCGAATTTATGCATAAGGCCTCCATTGGCACAGTATTCAAGTTAAGTTATTGCACCTTAGACAAAATCTGTATTTCAGATTAATTCCCCAAGGCTGTATTCAATTTAAAACAAAGATAAGAAATTTGTAAAAAAAATTGTATAAGTGTATTTTAGCATGATATCTGATGTTTTCATCAGACTGTTTAGTTAAAATCAATTCATCTGTTTTATTTGGCTTTGATTAGGTTAGCTGTTATATTTTTAATAAATTTGACTAGATAACTATTGCTAACTTACGGGTTTTTGCGTAGAATCTATCGTCTATTTTTTAAAATACAAATTGTGTAGCAACAAAATAAAAAATTTAGCGTATTATCGCTATCAATTTTAGAATTTTTGTCGCTTTAACGCATCAAAATATATATTAAGCGGAGAGATTATGTACGCGGTTTTCCAAAGTGGTGGTAAACAACACCGAGTTGAAGAAGGTCAAATCGTACGTCTTGAGAAAATTGAAGCTGCAACAGGAGAATCTGTTGAGTTTGATAATGTTCTTATGATTGTAAACGGTTCAGACGTTAAAATTGGCGCCCCTCTAGTAGCAGGTGGTAAAATTAAAGCAGAAGTGGTTACACACGGCCGTGGCGAGAAAATTAAAATCGTTAAATTCCGTCGTCGTAAGCATTCACGTAAGCAACAAGGTCATCGCCAGTGGTTTACAGAAGTTAAAATCACTAGTATTGGTGCTTAATTTAAGAGGATTAGATAATGGCTCATAAAAAGGCGGGCGGTTCCACACGTAATGGACGCGATTCAGAGAGTAAACGCTTAGGTGTTAAGCGCTATGGTGGTCAAGCAGTATTAGCTGGTAACATCCTTGTTCGTCAACGTGGTACTAAATTCCATGCTGGTGAAAATGTAGGTTGTGGTCGTGATCATACTTTATTTGCTTTAGTTTCAGGTAAAGTATTGTTTGAAGTTAAAGGCCCACTAAACCGCAAATACATTAGTATCGTTGCAGAATAAATTTAATTTATTTAGATGCGAAAAATAGGCGAACCCTATTTCGACTAAAAAAATAATTTATGCAAATCTGAAAAGCCCTGCTTAATTTCAAGCAGGGCTTTTTGATTTTAAAAATCATACTACCTATGTTCTGTTTGAATAATAAATAAAATTTAACATGAATATCTTGGCTAGGTATGAAGGAGTAATATATGAAATTTGTGGATGAAGCTACAATCTTGATTGCAGCAGGTGATGGTGGAAATGGGTGTGCGAGCTTTCGTCGTGAAAAGTACATTCCAGACGGTGGTCCTGATGGTGGCGATGGTGGCGATGGTGGTCATGTTTTTGCTATTGCTGATGAAAATCTTAACACTCTGATTGATTATCGATTTGTTAAATCTTATCGAGCAGAGCGTGGTGATAATGGTCAAAGTCGTAATTGTACTGGTAAACGTGGTAAAGATATCGAAATTAAATTACCTGTTGGTACTCGTATTACGGATAAAGCAACAGGCGAAGTCATCGCTGATTTGACTAGACATCAGCAACGAGTCATGATAGCCAAAGGTGGGTTTCATGGACTTGGCAATACTCGTTTTAAATCTTCTGTCAATCGAGCACCTAGGCAAAAAACGATGGGGACAAAAGGTGAGGAACGCGAAGTATTATTAGAATTGATGCTATTAGCTGATGTCGGTATGCTAGGTTTACCAAATGCAGGTAAGTCAACATTTATCCGGTCAGTTTCTGCGGCGAAACCAAAAGTGGCTGATTATCCTTTTACAACATTAGTCCCGAGTTTAGGCGTTGTACGTTTAGATATGGAGAAAAGTTTTGTAATTGCGGATATTCCTGGTTTGATTGAAGGAGCCTCAGATGGCGCTGGTTTAGGGATTCGCTTCTTAAAGCATTTAGAACGATGCCGAATTTTAATTCATTTAGTCGATCTACAACCGATTGATGGATCAGATCCAGTTGAAAATATCCATATTATTGAAAATGAATTAAGACAGTATAGTGAAAAATTAGCAAATAAACCGCGTTGGCTAGTTTTTAATAAAGTTGATTTATTTGACACATCAGAAGAAGCAGAAGCGCGCGCAAAAGAGATTATTCTAAATATTAATGAAAAATGGCAGAAGTTGAATGAGATAACACCTAATACCTACCAATTAGTAGAAAATTATAAGTTGATTTCAGCAGGTCTATCTATTGGTATTAAACCATTAATTTGGGAAATGATGACTTATATTGATGAGAATCCAAGAGAAGAAGAGTTAGAAAATAATGAGGCTGCGCCTTTATTTATTTGGGATAACTATCATGAAAGTGAATTAAATCAAGAGGATTCTGAAGGCTTTGATGACGATGATCTAGATGATGATTGGGATGAAGATGATGAAGATGGTGTAGAGTTTATTTACGAAAGATAATATATTCATTCAGTATGTTACAAATCAATTAAGTGAATGAACAAACTAAGTGTTGCATTATTTATCATCAACAGGTATTATGCGCGCGATATCGGACGCGGGGTGGAGCAGCTTGGTAGCTCGTCGGGCTCATAACCCGAAGGTCGTAGGTTCAAATCCTGCCCCCGCAACCAATTTTTACATAGGTCAAGTTACCAATAAAAAACCCCGATTTATCGGGGTTTTTTATTGGTATTTTGGCTATCGAAACATTGGGCTATAGGCCCTTTTTTATTTTTATTGCTCTGTAAATCATTTATTTTACATGATAAAGAAAATAGTTTAGCCAAATTGGGTTAAAACCATTTTTTGTCATAAAATTAATTTATGCTTTGCTAGTGTTTTAATTTTCAAAATTAATAAAATATGACTTGGCAATAAAATAGTTGAAATAACAATGAACCAGATATGATAAAGGTGAAGAAGTGTCTACCATTGAAGAAAAGATTATTGAATTATTGACCCCGACTGTTGAATCTCTTGGATTTGAATTATATGGCGTTGAATATGTACGAGCAAGAAATGCTATCTTGCGTGTCTATATTGATAAAGAAGGTGGTGTATCAATTGATGATTGTTCAGATGCAAGTTATCAAATAAGTGCTATTTTAGATGTCGAAGATCCAATTAATGCAGCTTATTATCTTGAAGTTTCATCACCAGGATTAGATAGGCTTTTGTTTACAGTAGCACATTATGAAAAATACATTGGTCAAGAAGCGCAAGTGAGCTTGAGAATGGCAGTGCAAAATAGACGAAATTTTAAGGGAATCATTCATGCTGTTGAGGGGGAAATGATTACCATGATGGTTGAGGCTGAACCTATAACATTTGCCTTAAGTAACATCCAAAAAGGAAATATTATTTATAAATTCTAAAGATTAGTTCTAAGAGTATACTTAGAGTAATAATAGATTAAACATGAGGCTAGCGAAATGAATAATAAAGAGATCTTAGCTGTAGTAGAGTCAGTATCAAATGAAAAAGGGTTGGCAAGAGAAAAAATATTCGAAGCCCTAGAAGCTGCGCTTGCTACGGCAGCAAAAAAACAGCATGGACAAGACATAGAGACTCGTGTTGCAATTGATCGTAAAACAGGAGATTACCAGGCTTTTAGGCGTTGGTTAGTTGTTAATGAAGTAACAAGTCCATTTAAAGAAATAACTTTTGATGCTGCTCATCATGAAGATGACACAGTGAAGTTAGGTGACTTTGCCGAAGATGAAATTGAAGAAATTGTTTTTGACCGTATCACTATGCAAACGGTTAAACAGGTGATCATGCAAAAGGTTAGAGAAGCTGAGCGTGAGCAAATTGCAGATCAATTTCGTGACAGAATTAATCAAATTATTTCAGGTATTGTTAAGAAAGTTAATCGTGAAAGTATTATAGTAGATCTTGGTAATAATGCTGAGGGGATAATTAACCGTGAAGATATGCTCCCTAGAGAAAATTTTAGAATTGGAGATAGGATTAGGGGGATTTTATATGCAGTTCGCCCCGAATTGAGAGGTCCCCAACTGTGTATTAGTCGCAGTCTTCCTGAAATGCTAGTTGAGTTATTTAAAATTGAAGTGCCTGAAATTGCTGAAGAGTTGATTGAAATTAAAGCTGCTGCACGTGATCCAGGTATGAGAGCAAAAATTGCGGTTAAAACAAATGATAAACGCATCGATCCTGTTGGTGCTTGCGTGGGGATTCGCGGTGCACGTGTTCAAGCTGTTTCTACTGAATTAGGAGGAGAGCGTGTTGATATCGTACTTTGGGATGATAACCCTGCACAATTTGTGATCAATGCAATGGCGCCAGCTGATGTTGCATCGATTATAGTTGATGAAGATAATCATACAATGGATATTGCAGTTGAACCTGATACACTTGCTCAAGCTATTGGTAGGAATGGTCAAAATGTCAGATTAGCGACTCAACTCACTAAATGGAAATTAAATGTAATGACCATTGATGATCTTCAAGCAAAACATCAACAAGAAAATCACAAATCTATAGAGATGTTCATGCAGCACCTAGATGTTGATGAGGATTTTGCTTCCCTCCTAGTGGAAGAAGGTTTCTCGACACTTGAAGAATTAGCATATGTACCACAAGAAGAGTTATTAGAAATAGAAGAGTTAGACGAAGAGACAATAGAAATGCTGCGCAGTCGTGCAATTGCCGCGATGACTACTTTAGCGCTTGCGAGACAGGGTGCTGAAAATAAACCAGCAGATGATTTATTAGCATTAGAAGAAATGACGGACGATTTAGCTTATAAATTAGCTGAACAAGGAATTTGTACATTAGAAGATTTGGCAGAGCAAGGTATCGATGAATTAATCGATATTGAAGGTATGACCAGTGAATATGCAGGTAAATTGATCATGGCAGCGAGACAAATTTGTTGGTTCGCAGATGATGCTGAATCAAATAATTAATATAGCGGGAGCACAGACGTATGACAGATATAACCGTAAAAGAACTCGCTGCTGAAATCAATATGCCAGTAGAGCGATTGGTTCAGCAGTTTACTGCAGCAGGGCTTACGAAAAGTTCGCAAGATACTGTTACTCAAACCGAAAAAGAACAACTTCTTAAACACCTAAGCGCTGATAAGCCGAGCTCAGGTCAAATGACCTTACAACGCAAAACAAGAACCACATTAAATGTGGCAAGTTCAGGTGGGAAAAGCAAAGAAGTCCAAATAGAGGTACGCAAAAAACGAACTGTTCGTACACCTGAAGATATTGCAGCGGAAGAAAAAGCTAAGCAAGAGGCTGCTAAATTAGAGGCAGAGCGATTAGAAGCAGAACGCCAAAAAGAAGCTTTACAAAGAGCTGCAAAAGAACAAGCAGCAAAAGAAGCACAGGCTGCTAAAGCTGCTGAACAGGCTAAGCTATCAGCAGAGACTAAATCTGAAGCTGTTTCTTCAAAAAGTGAACAGTCTGAAATTGATCCTGCTGTTAAAGCAGCTCAAGAAGAAAAAGCTCGTAGAGAAGCTGAAAGTGCAGCTATTAAGCGCAAAGCTGAAGAAGAGATGCAAAGAAAAGTAGAAGCAGAGGCGAAACGTGTTGCTGAAGAAGCAAAAAGACTCGCTGAAGCTAATGCTGCTAAATGGGCAGCTGAAACTACTGATGTAGTAGATGAAGGTGATTATCATACAACAACGTCTGTTTATGCTCGTGAAGCTGAAGATGTGAACGATGCTGAAGTTGAAAAAGATAAACGTAGTCGAGCTGCTAAAGCCAAGAAAACCAATAGACATAGCGATTCAAAATCAGATAGAGAAGATGAACGTGGTGGTAGACATAAAGGTAAACGTAGTAAACGCAGTACAAGTACCTTACAACAAAGCTTTAATAAACCAGTTCAAGTTATCAACCGCGATGTCATTATTGGTGAAACCATTACAGTTGGTGAGCTTGCTAATAAGATGGCGGTAAAAGGTTCTGAAGTCATTAAAACTATGATGAAAATGGGTGCAATGGCAACTATTAATCAAGTTATTGACCAAGAAACTGCACAGTTAGTTGCTGAAGAAATGGGTCATAAAGTAATTCTACGCCGTGAAAATGAGCTAGAAGAAGCGATTATGAATGATCGTGATGGTGCAGAAGCTAGGTTAGAACCAAGAGCACCTGTTGTGACAATTATGGGGCATGTTGATCATGGTAAAACGTCTTTACTTGACTACATTCGTGAAGCAAAAGTTGCCTCTGGTGAAGCGGGTGGGATTACCCAGCATATCGGTGCTTATCATGTGGAAATTCCAAATGGTATGATAACCTTTTTAGATACTCCAGGACATGCTGCGTTTACAGCTATGCGTGCAAGAGGAGCAAAAGCAACCGATATTGTTGTATTAGTTGTTGCTGCTGACGATGGCGTGATGCCTCAAACAATTGAAGCAATACAACATGCTAAAGCGGGTAATGTACCCATTGTAGTTGCAGTGAATAAAATAGATAAACCAACAGCAGATCCAGATCGTGTTAAGAATGAATTATCGCAACACGGTGTGATTTCTGAAGAATGGGGTGGTGATACACAGTTTATCCATGTGTCAGCTAAAATGGGAATGGGTATTGATGAACTACTCGAAGCTATCATTCTTCAATCTGAAGTATTAGAACTCAAGGCTGTTAAAGATGGTATGGCCAGTGGTGTTGTCATAGAATCCTATTTAGATAAAGGTCGAGGACCTGTAGCAACAGTCCTTGTACAAGAAGGAACATTGCGTAAAGGTGATATTGTCCTATGTGGTTTTGAATATGGCCGCGTAAGAGCAATGAGAAACGAACTTGGAAAGGAAATATTAGAAGCTGGCCCTTCAATTCCAGTTGAAATTCTAGGTCTTTCTGCAGTACCTTCTGCGGGTGATGAAGCGACAGTTGTGCGTGATGAGAAAAAAGCACGTGAAGTAGCATTATATAGACAAGGTAAATTCCGTGAAGTGAAATTAGCACGTCAGCAGAAAGCGAAACTTGAAAATATGTTTGCTAATATTGGTGAAGGTAACGTTTCTGAGTTGAATATTGTCATTAAATCAGATGTACAAGGTTCATGTGAGGCAATTGTTGACTCATTATTGCAACTGTCAACAGATGAAGTGAAAGTTAAAATCATTGGATCGGGTGTAGGTGGAATTACTGAAACAGATGCAAGTTTAGCTGCTGCTTCTAATGCAATTGTCTTAGGATTTAATGTCCGTGCTGATGCAACGGCCCGTAAAATTATCGAAGCTGAAGATGTTGATTTAAGATACTACTCAGTGATTTATACACTATTAGATGAAGTGAAACAGGCTATGAGTGGTATGCTTGCACCTGAGTTTAAACAGCAGATAATAGGGTTAGCAGAGGTTCGTGATGTCTTTAAATCACCAAAACTTGGTGCAATTGCTGGGTGTATGGTTACAGAAGGCATTGTAAAACGTAATAACCCAATACGTGTATTGCGTGATAATATCGTTATATATGAAGGTGAACTAGAGTCACTGCGTCGATTCAAAGATGATGTGAATGAAGTACGAAATGGTATGGAATGTGGAATCGGGGTTAAAAATTATAACGATGTTAAAGTTGGTGACGTGATAGAGGTATTTGAAGTTATTGAAATTAAGCGTACAATATAGTTTGTTGAACTAATTTTAATATTTTTCTCAAGGGTTTGCGAGGATGACTTGCAAGCCCTTTGTTGATTTTTACCTCTATTAAATATAGGCTAAGTAAAACACGCTTATATTTAAAATTTGAGGATATGATCATGACTAATATGACGGATTATCACTTTTTCATGTCCAATTAGATAGATTTAGACGTAGTGCAAACATAAGAAATGTATTGCTAATAAGGAGAAATATTATGGCTAAAACATTTAGTCGTCATGAACGTGTAGCGCAGGAAATTCAAAAAGAGATTGCTTTTATTCTTCAAAGAGAAATTAAAGATCCAAGATTAGGTATGGTAACTGTTTCAGCAGTTGAAGTATCAAGAGATTTGGCTTATGCTAAAATTTTTGTTTCTTTTTTTATTTTAGATGAAGAACAAGCTGATGAGCATGAACGAATTAAAATTAATTTATCTGTATTAAATGATGCAGCTGGGTTTATTCGTAGTCTATTAGGTAAGCAGATGCGTCTGCGGATTGTACCCCATTTAAGTTTTGAATATGATAAATCCTTAACTGAAGGAATGAGAATGTCTAATCTTGTAACAAGTGTCATTATGAAAGATAAGGCAAGAAAATCTGATATAGATGAAGATGAATAATCTATTAGTTTGTTAAATATTATCAAGTTAATTACAGTTAGAGTAAAAATAAAAAAGAGGTCTTATGGCTCGGCCTAGTCGGCGTGGTAGAGAATTAGATGGGGTAATCTTAGTTGATAAACCCCTAGGAATGTCATCGAATGACTTACTACAAAAAGTTAAACGTCTTTTTGATGCAAAAAGAGCAGGTCATACAGGTGCACTTGATCCATTAGCAAGTGGCATGTTACCGGTGTGTTTAGGGGAAGCAACTAAATTCTCTCAGTATTTACTCGATGCGGATAAACGTTATCTTGTGACTGCTAAGTTAGGCGTTAGGACGGATACTTCGGATGTAGAGGGTGAGGTAATATCAGTAAAACCGTTAGCTCATACTTATGATGAATTAGTTAAAGCGATTCATGCTTTTTTAGGTGAAACAGAACAAATACCTTCTATGTATTCTGCTTTGAAATATCAAGGTAGACCTTTATATGAGTATGCTAGGCAGGGAATAGATGTGCCTAGAGTATCAAGACCTATCTATGTCCATTCTATTGAACTCATCAAGCTAGAAGATGATCTGATAACACTTGATATTCATTGTTCAAAAGGAACCTATATCAGAACGATTATTGATGATCTGGGTGAGAATTTAGGATGTGGCGCGCATGTGACAAAATTACATCGCATTGCGGTAGGGAGTTATCCTGCGGATAAAATGATTAATTGGTTCGAGTTACTAGAGCTTGCCCAGCCAGGATTTGTCTCAGCGAAACCAGAACTTATCACTGATGAGCATGATCATGCTTTTGAGGCAGGTACAAATATTAAGTTTAAGTTAACTTATGAGTTACATCCAAAAGAGAAACAAGCTAGATTCGACAGAATAGATAATTTACTTTTGCCATTAGACACCCCAGCAGCTGCATTTGAGGCACTTTATTTGACATCTCAAGCTTCTGAAGCATTTTCTAGAGGGGTTTTTGTACAATTTTTTGCAAAAGATAGCGAAGCTTTATCCACAGCAAAGAATCATCGGTCTAATATGGTGGTAGAATGTTTACCTGAGGCTGGATTTAAGCGAGTATTTAATGATGTATCTAAACAGTTTTTAGGTGTTGGTCAGCTGAATGATTCTGCACAATTATGTCCTAAGCGAGTGGTTGTTTTACAATCAGACTTATTAGATGAGTAGGAGTAGGTTAATTAGTAATGAATGTATTGATTAAAGTATAGTAATAAAATATCTATCAGCGCAATTAAACATGAATTCACATCAATTAAACATCCAACTCAATCGACAGGATAAAATTCAAAGGAAGGAGTAGTAAGTATGCTAGAAAGTATGTTGATTTATTTGCCTCTTGGTGTTATTGCTGGTGTGATGGCTGGGTTATTAGGGTTAGGCGGAGGGTTAGTCATTGTCCCTATCTTAACAATTACCCTAAAAATGGCAGGTGTGCACGAAGAAGATATTATGAAAATTGCCGTTGGAACTTCTTTTGCAACCATTTGCTTTACATCTTTAAGCTCTGTGTACGCACATAATAAAAAGCAATCCGTGATGTGGGATGTTTTGATTCGTTTTCTACCAGGGGTATTGATAGGTGTATTTGCATTAGGGTATTTTGTGAATTACTTATCTAATACGTTATTAAGCTATTTATTTTCAGCATTCGTACTCTTTTCTATCTATAACCTTGTTAAGAAGAAACCACCAGTCGTTGAAGATAAGGCTCCAAATACTCACTTTTTAACTTTATCTGGATTTGGATTCGGCATAGGTGGGATTTCAGCTTTAGTAGGGGTTGGCGGGGGTGCAATGACGGTTCCTTTGTTGAGCCACCTAGGGCATGAAATGAAAAAAGCAATTGGCACATCCTCTGCTGCAGGCTTTCCAATTGCTTTAGCTGGTGCGGTGAATGCCGTTTGGCATGGTTTTGATGCGCCGAATCTACCAGAGTATAGTTTTGGGTTTATTTACTTACCCGCTTTAATTGGAATAGCAATTACAAGTATGTTATTTGCGCCTATAGGCGCTAAGCTTGCTCATAAATTACCTCAGGTAGCACTTAAACGCGTATTTGCAATTTATCTAAGTATCATCTTCGTTCAAATGATTGTTTCCGCTCATTAATGAGTTTAGTATTTGATATTTAACAAAGTATGGTATTAGGTCTATTTTATCCATTTTGCCTTATATCTCCGCCCTGAAGGACGGGAATATAAGGCATAAAGGCTACGTCTCTATGCCTTTAGTATTTGTTGTTTGATATAATCTTTAATAATAGATATTAGTCGATGGCTGCTAAGCGACTTTTCTCTTTTTTTTTGCTTCAAAATCTTCACAGACTTTAGCAAGCATCGGTTTCATGTCTTCAATCATGGGGTGGGTAAAATATTTTTTCGATATTTAGGTACAATCACCTAGTTAATACTTATGTTAAAAACTCAGTGTCTACACCGCTCCAAATATCTAATTGATTATTCATATACCAAGATTCATAATGTAATTATGAAAATAAAAAAAATTACACTCAGCTTTTTTATTATATTGAATACCATGGTTGCATTTGCTGATGATTCAACACTAATCAAAGAGTTTGAAAATAAAGCACACAAAGGTAACTTACAGGCTCAATTATTTATTGCTGATTATTATTACAGGTCGGCTGATTTCAATAATGCAATCAAGTACTATGAATTAGCATCACAACAAGAAAATTCAAAAGCTCAATACGAACTTGGAATTATTTACTATATGGGGTTTGCTGGTAACGTAAATTACGTAAAGTCTAAATTTTATTTTGAATTAGCGGCTAAACAAAATAATGTAGACGCAGAAACTGCTCTTGGTATGCTGTATTACAAAGGTTTAGGGGTAGAAAAGGATTATATGAAAGCGGTAGAAATGTTTGAAAAAGCAGCTAAACAAAATCATCCCCCAGCACAAACTTATCTTGGAATCATGTACAGTAAAGGGCATGGAGTGGAACAAGATCTAATTAAAGGATTAAGCTATTATAAAACAGCTTGTATAAATGGTGATCAAACAGGATGTTATTATTATAAAAAACAGTGAATGTAAGATATAAAAAACTGCCTACGCTCAAATATTATCAAGCAGGCAAACATTTTGTCTCTCTAGTCCTTATAGCATTAACCTTAACTCATCAAGCCTGAAATAAGCCGAATCAAGTGGAATTAGAGAAAATAAAGACTAGCTATAGAGGCGTATTTATTCGCTCTGAGTATGTGGAGGTTAGACAAAAATGGTTAGTCGTTAAAAGTGACCAAGTCTACAGTCAAATACGCTTTTAAACTATTTAGGCATATCTCAGTGATTCAGACTCGTGCAAATAATGCAATGACACAGTAGTTTATAAAGCTAGCTAAGGAAATTCAGGTGATCTTAAAAATACTTGGAGAAGATTACTAGTGATGTACTAAGTTTCGTCAAATTGGTTAAGAAAAACATACTATTTTATCTTGGGTGACACGACTAGAATAGTTGCGTAGTAAAAATGATTTAACATATAAATATCAGCTGTTTGTGTGAGTTAATTACCAGGTAAATTTCACATCAATGATTTATTAATGCCAAATACCGAGTTTAACATAAGTTCATTTTAAATGCGTTGAATGCGGATATTGCATTAGCTATCAATATATTAATAAGAGGAGTCACCAGAAAGAAACCATCGAAACTAGGTCGCAATGAACTAACCACAGTAGGTATCCGCTTAATTTAGGGGGAATATTACGTAATGTTATCTACTGAGCTGCCAGTAGATAACATTTTAATAGAACAGCTAATTTTGACTAACTAGCCTTCAATTTTATTAAATAATTTTGCAAGTTCATCGATTTTGCTTAAAGTCTCATTGATAAGATGATCGATCTCTTGCGTGACATCTTTTGATGTATTCGCTAGGCTCCTAACTTCATCGGCAACCACTGCAAACCCCCTTCCTAAATCACCAGCCCTTGCAGCCTCAATAGCAGCATTAAGCGCTAATAAATTAGTTTGATCAGAAATGCGTTTAATATTACCTACCATCTGGCTAATTTGTTTGCTGACACCAACCACACTATCCATTGAATCTCGTGTACGAATGATGGTTTCCTTTCTATCACTAATATCAATACCAAAATACACATATTGTGTGATTTCATTTTTAAAGTTTCTTAATGCACAAAGACGACCATCAACACTTAGAGAATCTTTAGAACCTATGAAATCTTGTTTAAGTGATACTGCCCCTTCACTATTTAATTGATTCTCATGAGATTTAGAGGCATTTTTTAACTGGCTTATTAATGTTTCTAATTTAATATCATGTAATTTCAATCGCTCTTCTAATAGAGGGTTGATGCTTTTGAGTTTAAAATCGTTTTCAAATTCAGCTATGAAAAGTGACTCGCTGATTGCTCCTAGTTTTCGTGTGAAGTCTAAAGCCATTTGTTTTACTTGCGTAATATTAGCTTGTACAGAGATAAAGCGTTTTAATTGCTTATTTTCTAAAATAGGTGTAATAGAAAGTGAAACCCAATATGGCTCGCCTGATTTACTGTAGTTTAGTATTTCATCATAAAAATCTTCACGTCTACTGAGTGACTGACGTATGCGTTCAATTGTTTGGGTATCTGTTTCCGGTCCTTGTAAAAATTCACCAGGTTTTTTTCCTTTAATTTCAGTAAATTTATACCCAGTTAGCCGTTCAAAACCGGTATTGACATACTCAATTATCCCATCAGCATCAGTAATGATAACTGCATTATTTGTTTCATTTGCAACTAATGATAACATCTCTCTTTCTTTACGTTTCACCACTTCTTCTGTAACATCTTTAATGAAAGCAGTGTATAAAATTCCTTCATCCACACGAATTTTTGATAACGATAACTGCCCCCAAACTACTTGACCATCTTTTCTTTCAATTTTTATTTCACGTGTTGTACCCACTATTTTATCTTTACCAGTTGTCCGGTTGCTGTTCACAAAATTATCATGAGAAGATTGAATTTCTCTTGGTACAAGCATTTTGACATTTTGTCCCATCACTTCTTGTCTTGTATAACCAAATAGTTCTTCGGCAGCTTTATTAAATAGTGTGACACAGTTATTGGTATCAATACAGACAACGGCATCAATCGCTTGTTCAAGTGTCTGTTGCATGATCTCTCGTTCACGGCGCTCAGCGGTGACTTCACGAACAAAGGCAGTATAGTGTTTTTCAAACCCTACTTTAATTTGAGATAAGGCGAGTTGTACCCAAATGCGTTTTCCATCTTTGCGTTGTAGTTGTACTTCTCTAGAACGACCTACTATCTTATCAATATTTGTTTGGCGATGGTGGTTTACATAGCTATCATGATTATTTCTAATTTCTTGAGGTACTAAGATAGAAACATTTTTACCAAGCACTTCTCTGCTGCTGTACCCCCATAATTTTTCTGCAGCTTTATTAAAAAACGTAACATTATTCTTAGTATCAATAGTAATAACAGCCAAAATACTTTGTTCGAGTGCTTGTCTATCCATATTTTTGTTAAAAAACATTGTATTAGCTCCAAGAGTGGGTTGTTTTGATTGTATTGTTCAGTTTTGTAATAAGTAGAAATATACAGTAATATAATGAATTGAGCTAGCTTTTAATATTTAATGTGCGTATTTAAATTATAGATGCCCATTAACAGAAGCAGTATAATATCAGATGACTTGTATCAAACTAGTGCTAATTCTAGCTAAAACCATGCAATCGAGAGTGTTGCACAACTACGCCTCAGTCAAGTAAAGGAGACACTGAATAGATGGAACTTTCAAAAATCTAGATTAAACCTATCTCTGCTTTATGCATAAAAGTGAGCGGGGAGTTTAGACTTGAACTGAGTGGTAAAATGGCCTTAAGTAAGGGTTATTTGATAGTAGTACCCTAAAGTGCAGGGGCAGATGTATGGCTATTTCGATTATAATTTAAATTAAATCAATCCCTTATATTTTATGGCGTTGGTTGTGATAACCGTGCCTATACTGTAGGTATGTACGATATATTAAACCTGGATTACAGCTTATTAGATTACTCTGCATATACCCTGTCAGCTAGTGTGAAGAGGCCAAAAAACTAGTGGATAGATTGTTTTTCGCATAGCAAAAATCAGAATATAGGGAAGCTATTGCTTTAATAGGGCTGAAGCACATCAAAAATCAATATTATTTTGATGATGAGTATAGTGTGATATTCAATAGCCCCAAGATATTTAAATTGATTTGTATTGAATATAAAGGTAAAAAATCGTTCTTTGCCAAGAGTGTATCAATCACAAACAACTTTTATTTTGTCATCATAAATATTTTATTTTTAATTGAAGTGGTCGATTAAACTTTTTAATCAACCACTTGTTGTTATTTGGCAATATCTACCAATTCTAGGTGATATACTATAGCTGAGTTTTCAAACAAACCGACAGGCATTGTTTCGCCAGCAAAGCGGCGAGACGCAGGGCCAACCATCCGCCACTTTTCACCTTTACTCATTCTTATGACAGCATCTTGAATCACACTTGGTAATTCGCTAACTTTAATTTGATTAAAAATATTCTCATTAATAACTGAACCATCAGTTCTTAATTCTTTTAAATCAAGCGTTATGACAGAGTCTTTGGTTGCTCTTATGCCGCTACCAGGTCTCATAATTCTGTAATAATTACCATTTTCTAAAGGATAGGTGCCTCTTGATTTTTTGAAACTATCTATATATGAAGCATCGCCTTTTAAGGCTGTGTTTTCAATTTGAGACACCGTTTTATTCAGAGATTGAACTATTTTTTGAGCTTCAACAGGATCAATTTTCATTTGTGATTCTATCGCATCAGCAAGACCTGCAAGAATAAAATCTGAATTTAAATTTTTACCCGCTTGTATCTGTTTTTGACGGATAGAGTTAAACTGTTCTGCAAGTAGTATGCCTGTTGCATACGCCTGTTGTTCCATTTCATTTTTAGGAGATAAGTTACCACTTACTGCAACACGTGTGCCTCCTATCTCCGTTTTACTATTCTCTAATTCTTTAATTTTTTGCTCTAGGGCTTGAATCTGTTTTTCTGATTCACTTAAAGCTGTTTGAATAGCCGCATCAGCTTGATTAGACGAACCAGTTGTTTCCTTAGAAAGTTTCGATTGTTCTGCTAACTGTTTTTTAGCAATATCAAGCTCAGCATTTAAATCATTAAGTTGAGTTGTATACTCTTTTTGTGCACTATCAGCTAATTTTTGTGCCTCTATTTGCGCAGCGATAGCTGAACTTAATTGTGATTGAAGATTTTGGATCTCTGATGTGCTATTTTGAGATTGCTTTAAGAGATCTTCTTTTTCTTTTTCAGCTTTAAGTTGTTCCTCTTTTGCTATAGCAAGTTCTTTTTTTAAATTATTTTTAACTTGCTCCATTTCCTTTAAGCGCGCGTCAGAGTCAGCGCTGTTAGCTGCTTTTAATGTTTCAATTTCAGATTTTTGGGTTGCTTGTAGTTTAATCAGATTATCATAAGCAGTCTGAATCTTATTCACGTCATCTATACTTTTAGCTAAAGCTGTTTCATTTGCTTTTAATTGTTCTGTAAGAGATGCCTTTTCTTGTTTTAAATTACCCTCTAGTTTAGCTAAAGTTTCTGTCAGCTTTTTAATTTCATTATCTTTATCTTGAATTTTCGCACTATTTTTTGCATTTTGTTCATTTGCTTCAGATTTTAGGCGAGTTAACTCAGTTTCTAATTGTTCAGTTTCAGCTAGTCGTTTTTGTAATTGATTAATGTTTTCTTGATTATTTTTTTCTTGAATTCCTTTCTCAGCAGCAAGCTGATTTAATTGTGTTTCGAGTGCTTTTTTGGCTGATTCAGCAGATTCGATTTGTTTTTGTAATTTAGTTAATGATTCATCTTTAATTAGATTTGTATCATTAAGCTTTTTCTTTTGTTCATCTAGCGCTTTATTCTGGGCTATTAGCTCAGCATTAGCTTTCGCAAGAGAGGCTTCAAGTTCAGCAATTTTAGTTTTCGAGGCTTCTTGAGCCGTTAAGTCGTTAGCGTCAGGCTGCGCCTTTTTTGCTTCTGCAAGCATAGTTTTCAGGGACGTTAACTCATTGTTGAGAGTGCTTTGATTTTTTAAACCTTCTTCAAGAGCATTTTGTGCTGCTAGTTTTGCTTCATTTGCTAATTCTATTTGCGATTGATAATCAGCTAATTTAGCTTGTTGAGATTGTAGCTCTTTATTTGCTTCTTTGAGCTTTTCCTCAGCGAGTAATTTATCATCATTCGCTTTTGTTTCAGCTTTTGCTAGAAGTTCACGTATCAACGATAACTCTTCTTGAAGCTTAGCTGTTTGAGTATTATTTTTAGATTCACTCAGTTTTATCTGCTCTAATAACCGATTTTTCTCTTCGGTATTGTCAGCTAATGCTTGCTTAGTTTTTGCTAATTCTGCTTCAGTTTTAGATAGCGCATCAGTGAGTGATTGTTGATTTTGGGTGAGTCCTATTTTTTGGCTATCAATTAGAGCCGTTTTTTCTTTTAACTCATTTTCTAGGGATTTAATCATTTGAGAGGAGTTAGCGGCTTGTTGTTCTAGATCGTTTAATTTCTTCTCATTATCAGCCAGCGCTTTTGCAGAAGCGATTTCTTGTTCTTTCAGTTTTTGGGTCAAGGCTGTAATTTCATTTTGTTTTTCAGCTTGAGTATTTTTTATTAATTGAGTTTGCTTTTCTAACTCTGCATTGGTTTTTTCAGCTCGAAGTTCAGCTTCCTTTAACTGGTTTTGTAGTTGTGTTAAAGCTGATGCTTTAATATCAGCCTCTTGTATTTGTTTTTTTAAAGCAAGCTCATTTTGTTCAATCTGATTTTTAAGTGACTTTTCGGCATCCGCAATTTGTTTTTTTAACGCTTCAATTTGGGCAGCTCGTTCTTGCCCTAATGCTTCTGCATTTTGAGCTCTAGCAATAGCATCTTGTATGGTTTTCTCAAAAGATGCTTTATTTTCTTCAGCTTGTTTAGCAGCTAATGTTGCTTCTTCTTGTGCTTTAATTAATTTTTGGTTAAGTTCATCAATTGTTTTTTGACGACTATCATCTGAACTTTGTGCTGCTTGAGTTAAGTTTTCTATTGTCTTATTTTGTTCAGTAAGATTTTTTTCAGCCTTTGCTAAGGCCTCTTCAAGTGCTTTAAGTGCCTGTTTGCTTTCCTCTTCAGAAGTTTGTGCCACTTGTGCTAATTTAGCATTGTTTTCTTTTTGTTCAGAGGCAAGTTTTTCACTAGCAGCAAGTTCATCAGTTAAGGTTTTTATTTTCTGTTGTAATTCATTATCGGTTTGTTTCGATTGATTGAGTGCGTTTTTTTGTGCTTCAGCCTCTTTTTTTGCAGCATCTAAAGCTTGTTTGAGATCATCGATTACTTTTTGTTGATTTTGAGCAACAGAAGCTTGCTCTTTTTCGATTTCAGCGCGGGATTTAAGTTGGTTTTCTAACGCTGATTTCGCATCGCTTAATTGCTGTTGCAACGCTTGGATTTCTTTTTGTTGCGTTTCTTTTGCTGTTTTAAGTTCTTCAGCTCTTAGATTAGCTTCTTTATTAAGCTTATCTGTGAGTTCAAGTTGTGTTTTAAGTTCAGCATTTAAAGCATCAATTTTTGATTGGCGTTCAAGGTCCGACGCTTTTGATGTTTTTGTCAATTCATCAATCGCTTTTTGTTGTTCTTGCGCTTTTTGTTCTGAAGCGGCAAGCTCTTTCCTAAGGATATCTAGCTCAGCGGTTTGTTTTATGAGCTGTGCTTTTGATGCGTCATCAGTTTGGCTTTCTTTAGGCTGCGCTGTTTGTTGATTAGGATTCTCAATCCTAATTGTTATACTCTCATCAGGGAGCTCAGATGAATTATTACCTGATGGTGCAAGTCCAACTGATTGTAAAATAGCAGCTGCCTTTTCTTCTTCGGTTAATGTTTTGTTTTGTATAGGAGGATTGTTAGTTTGCTCTAATGGTTTTTCAGGTTCAGTAACTGGTTTTTTAGTTTCAGCAGCTGGCTTGTTGGTTGCTGGTTGTGCTTTAGGCTTACTTGCAGGTTTAGCTGTTTGATTTTTTTTCGCTGCTGGTTTTGGTGCTGGGCGCTCTGGCTCTGGTGGGGCAGGTGGTATATCAATTGTTTGGATTTCATCTAGCCAATTATTTTGAGGTGAGCTTAGCAAGTCATTAACATTGTTAATTGGTTGCGTTGAAGTATTAGCCTGTGAATGATTAGGATATAGATTCAATGATAAAGCAGTAATGACGATCAAGGTAATTTTACTTATTGAAAGTGGATTAATCAAAGAAAATCGAGACATAGCAGAAAATTTACGGTTCAATGTTTTTATATCATCATTAACTAAAGCAAGTATCTGTTTGTTCATGTTTATTTTATCATTTTTAGTGTAAGATAAATTTTAAGGCTAAAATAAAGCTAAAGCCATGTGCAGGCTAACTAGATAAAGTGAGTAGTTTGCCTAAAATTGCATCTACAATTGATGTCAATGTGGATTTGTACCTAGCATAGTGCTAAGTATATCATCATTTTTCAGCCAAAAATGTTGGCTTGATAACTGGTACCTTAGCATAAACTTAGAAAAATACTTCAAATCTATAATTAGCTTTGCTTTATACCTATTAATATCGATTGCTTATTAGATATAGTAAAATTTTATTGTGTTTTTGTAGTATAGTGTATCTCGAACCGAACAATAATTAAATAGGCGCGTGCTTTTAGCCGCACTTTTTAAACGTTTTTTTGAAAAAAAAGTTATAATACTGTTTTATTAGATAAGATTTAAGTTGAAATACCTAAGTGATAAATAGCTCAAAGTAGATTATTTTTATCTGGTGTGCCGTAAACCTCGCCCTTTAGGGTGGAGAGGATGTCAACAATTATAAAGAGAGTGATTAGATAGTCCCATGACTGATTTTACGAAAGATAATGAACTGAATCAACCAATTGACGCAATTGAGTTGTCTGAAGATGGTGTTGAGCGCCTCCCTTTGTCCGTATTTACTGAAAATGCGTATTTAAATTACTCGATGTATGTAATTATGGATAGAGCATTACCTTATATAGGAGATGGCTTGAAGCCAGTACAGCGTCGAATTATATACGCAATGTCTGAACTTGGTTTGAATGCAGCTGCAAAATATAAAAAATCAGCTAGGACTGTTGGTGATGTGCTAGGGAAGTATCATCCACATGGCGATACGGCTTGCTATGAGGCTATGGTGTTAATGGCCCAACCTTTTTCATACCGTTACCCTTTAGTAGATGGACAAGGCAATTGGGGAGCGCCTGATGATCCTAAATCATTCGCGGCAATGCGTTATACTGAGTCTAGGTTATCTAAATATGCGGATTTATTATTAAGTGAACTTGGCCAAGGTACCGTAGATTGGCAGCCTAATTTTGATGGTTCTCTTGATGAACCTCGTACTCTCCCTTCTAGACTACCTAATATATTATTGAATGGTACTACGGGCATTGCTGTTGGTATGGCAACGGATATCCCCCCACATAATTTAAAAGAAGTCACGCAAGCGGCTATTTATTTACTTGATAATCCAACAGCATCGCTAGATAAAGTGATTGATTTTGTTCAAGCCCCTGATTATCCAACAGATGCTGAAATTATTACCCCACGGGCAGAGATAAGAAAAATTTATGAATCGGGTAAAGGATCAATTCGCTTAAGGGCAAAATGGCATAAAGAAGATGGTTGTGCGATTGTTACAGGATTACCGCATCAAGTTTCGGGTGCTAAAGTACTTGAACAAATTGCATCACAAATGAATGCAAAAAAATTACCATTAGTAGAAGATTTAAGAGATGAATCAGATCATGAACACCCTACTCGATTAGTAATCGTTCCGAGATCTAATCGAGTTGATCTTGATAATGTCATGCAGCATTTATTTGCGACTACAGATTTAGAGCGCAGTTATCGTGTCAATATGAATATGATAGGGTTAGATAATCGCCCTGCTGTGAAAGGATTAATCACTATTTTAAATGAATGGTTGATTTTTAGACGTGAGACAGTGCGTAGTCGATTACAACATAGACTGAATAAGGTACTGCAACGACTACATATCTTAGATGCATTGCTGATTGCATTTTTAAATATTGATGAGGTGATTCACATCATCCGCACAGAAGATGAACCTAAAGCCGTTTTAATTGCAAGGTTTGATTTAAGTGAAATCCAAGCAGAAGCTATTTTAGAAATTCGTTTACGCCACTTGATGAAATTAGAAGAAATTAAAATTCGTGGTGAACAAGCTGAACTAACAGCTGAAAAAGCTGAACTAGAGCGAATTTTAGGAAGTGAAACTGAATTAAGTTTACTTATCAAAAAAGAACTTCAACAAGATAGTAAAAAATATGGCGATGAAAGACGTTCGCCTATTGTTGAACGTGAAGAGGCAAAAGCTTTTAGTGAAACAGAGCTCACCCCCGTAGAATCAGTAACCGTTGTATTATCTGAAATGGGCTGGATTCGTAGTGCCAAAGGGCATGATATCGATCCAACTGCGCTGAGTTATCGAGCTGGTGATCAATTTATGCATGCTGCTCGTGGTAAAAGCAATCAACCAGCAGTATTGCTTGATAGTTCAGGAAGAAGTTATGCACTAGATGTCAATGGTTTACCTTCCGCTCGCAGCCAAGGAGAACCGGTTACAGGTAAAATCAATCTTCCAGAAGGAGCGAAAGTTGAACAGCTGCTAATGGCGAATGAAGATCAAAAATTTGTTCTTGCTTCAGATGCAGGTTATGGATTTATTTGTAGCTTCTCTGATTTTGTCACAAGAACCAAAAATGGCAAACACTTAATTTCTTTACCTGAAAATGCCAAAGTTTTGCCGCCAATTTTGATTGAAAACTCAGAGCACTTGTTATTAGCAATTACAAAAGCTGGGCGAATGTTATTATTTCCTGTTTCTCAGCTACCTGAATTGTCTAAAGGTAAAGGAAATCAAATTATTAGTATCAATTCTACAGCTGCTAAATCAGGTGAAGATGGTTTACTCTATCTATACTTAGTACCGGATGGAACGGAATTAACATTCCATATTGGAAAACGGAAGGTCATTATGCGCCAAGCAGATTTGCTTAAATATCAGTCTGATAGAGGTAAGAAAGGAACCGCTTTGCCAAGAGGCGTTCATCCTTTTGAGGCATTAGAAGTACATATTCCTCAATCCCTTTTTGAATAGAGCTAGGTCGGTTTAAGATAGGAGAGTTCATGTTATTTGTCTTACGTTTTATCATCACTATTATATTTACGGTTGTCACTTGTACTGTTGCTATTTTGTATTGTTTGATGACACCTAAAAGCCTGAACCATGTTTCTAAAATTGCAAGATATTTTAGACATTTAGCGCCGTATTATGGAATTAAAGTGATTGCTCGATATCAAGATGAACAAACTATCCCTAAGCAATCGGTCTATATTGCAAACCACCAAAATAATTTTGATTTAGTGACAGCAGCGAGTCTAGTTCGTCCAGGCACGGTAACTGTAGGTAAAAAAAGTTTAAAATGGATTCCTCTATGGGGGCAACTATATTGGCTTTCAGGTAATATTTTGATTGACCGAAATAATCGAGCTAAATCACATCAAACGATTCTTCAAATTGTAGAACATATGAAGCGCAAGCCTATCTCAATCTGGATGTTTCCTGAAGGTACGCGTAGTCGAGGACGAGGACTTTTACCCTTTAAAGTTGGTGCATTTCATACTGCTATTGCAGCTAGAGTACCAGTTATTCCACTATGTGTTTCTAATACTTGTAGAGGGAAAATAAAACTCAATCGTTGGAATAATGGTTATGTGATTGTAGAAATGCTCCCTCCTATTGATATAGAACCTTATGTACAAATGAGCAATCCTAAAGAAGCGGCTCGAGCGCTCGCACTTCATTGTCACAGTGTAATGAAAGCGCGTATTGAAGAGCTTGATGCTGAAGTCGCTGCTCTAGAAACATCAATTAAACTGTAAACTAAAGGAAAAACTAGAAATGAGTATTGAAGTAACACGTAGAACCTTTCTTAAAGCTAGTTTAATTGGTACTGGAGCGGCATTATTTCCGGGTAAACTTCTTGCCCAAAAGCCAGAACAGACAAAACTCCCTATTCCACCATTAGTTGAGAGTAAACGTGGACAACCGATATTTTTAACTATGCAAGAGGTTAACCGATCTTTTATTGATAATTTAAAAACTACTGTATGGGGATTTAACGGTCTTTTTTTAGGCCCAACTGTTAGGGTAAAAAATGGCGATAATACTAAAATTATATATAGTAACCGATTAAAAGAAGCAGTTGCGATAAATATTCAAGGATTACATATACCGTCAAATTTAATGGGTGGTAGTCAGCATATGATTGAGAGTAATGCAACTTGGTCGCCCATTATTCCAATTAGGCAATATTACTCAGTCTGTGCTTATCAAGCCGTTACACCTAATTTAAATGGCATGCATATCTATAATGGCTTGACAGGGCTTTGGTATGTGGAAGATGAGTATAGTAAAGATTTTGACCTCCCTAATGAATATGGTGTAGATGATATACCACTTATTATTCAAGATATGAGGTTTAATAGCAATGGTAATATTGTTTTTGATGCAGAGCAGGAAAACGGATTTTTAGGGGATAGACTCATTGTTAATGGGGTCATTTCACCTGTCTTAGATGTGCCTAAAAAGCTGATTCGTTTAAGGTTATATAATGCATCGAATTCAAGACGATACCAAGTAAAATTATCTACAGGTGAAACTTTTTATGTAATAGGCTCCGAACAAGGCTTGCTACCTAGTCCAATTATTGTCCCCACATTTTCTCTTGCACCTGGTGAACGGCGTGAGATGATCATTGATATGAGTAATCAAAGTACTGTGTCTATTGTAGTTGGACAAGATTTAGGTATTTGGGCTCGAACTAAACGAATATTTGAGTCTAGCAACGATTTAATTTCCTCCACAGTGTTGACCCTTAATAGCATTGGAGAAAAATCACTTGTTCCCTCGGTTTTGCCTAGCACATTAGTTGCTCAGCCTGTGGTACAAGGTCAAATTATTAAAGTAAGAGAATTATTACTCAATAACGATCCTCCTGGTATTAATCATAATAAATTTGATCCTATGCGTGTTGATATGTATGCAAAAGTTGGTACATGGGAGCGCTGGATTTTAACTGCAATATTACCTCAGTCTTTTACATTACAAGGTGCTGTTTTTCTTGTTTCAAGTGTTAACGGAGCACCTCCTTTACCTGAAGATAGAGGGCTGTGCGATACTGTTTGGGTCGATGGTACAATTGAATTATTTGTTTTTTTTACACATGTATCGACCCCCCAGATTCCATTTTTGGTTGGAAGCCGTAACTTAACGTTACGTGATAGCGGCGCTTTGGCACAGTTAGTTGTAGATGCTTAAAGTTCTGTAAGGCTATCAACTGTATTCATCTTGAGTGTGAAAAGGAATATGAAAGATGTTGACTTTGCCTAGTGATATTAAAGACATTTAAAAAAGTTAGCTATGCTTGGCCATGTCTATTTTTGAATTATCAGCTTTAAGCCATCTTTGCTATTAGTTGAGACCTATCTGCCATTTATTTATCGACTTTTGTTCTTGGTTAAGTACCTTAATTAGTTGATTAAGGTATGAGTGCAAGTAGGCATTTAAAGGGATTTAAATATTTTAGATAGTGCATTAAAGTTAATATCTAATGTAAATATAAACAGTCGACTTACTTAAATAAAATGGCATCACTCTAATCTTGATTAGTTAATAACTTGGCATAATACAAATTTAAATAAGCCATTGATGAAAAGGCTTAATAGCTAAAAGATTGAATTTATATAAACTTTTTTAGTGTGAGAATATGAACTTATCTCTGGAATTATATACGAATGTTGTCGTCATTTTGCTGTGTGTGTGTGCAGTATGTATTATTGGCTTGTTTTGGTTGATGTTTAAAAGCCAAAAAGCTAAAAATGAAAATAGATTTCTGATGCAAAGTGTTGATGGACTGCAGCATCAAATTGATCTATTACTTGCAGATAAACAATTTCTCGAAAGTGAACTTAAAACGTGTAGGCAACAGCTAGAGACTAAAAGCCAGCAATTAATGGAACAATCGGCAAGTTGGCACTCAGAAAGATTAACGTTCACTCATCAAATTGCGCAATATGATAAGCAACTTGCAGAAAACCGCTTTGAGATAAAAACGCTAGAACAACGCTGGCAAGATTTTGAACACAATACTCAGGAACGTCTTCAATTTTTTCAAGAAAATGAAATTCGTATAACAAATCAATTTGAGAGTTTAGCGAAGAAAATTGTGCAAGCCTCACAAACAGAACTTGCGACCCAAAGCGCCCAAGGGTTGCTCCACATTGTCGGTCCCCTTAAAGAACAAATTAATCAATTTCGTCAACAACTTAATGAAGGGTTATCCAGTGAAGCGAAAGAACGCCATACACTTAAACATGAAATAGTTCAACTACAATCACTTAACCAACAACTTGCTAAAGAAGCCATTAATTTAACTAAAGCGCTTAAAAGTGACAATAAAATTCAGGGTAACTGGGGAGAGATGATCTTAACTAAGTTACTTGAAGCGGTTGGATTTCAAGAAGGGCGAGAGTTCAATACGCAATGTAGCTTTATAGATGAGGATAATAACCGATGGATGCCAGATGTTATTATTAATTTACCGGAAGGTAGACAAGTTATTATTGATGCGAAAGTCTCACTCGTGGCCTATGAGCGATACCATAGTGCTGAAAATGAAATTCAAATGCAAATTGCAACTAATGAGTTAATCTTATCAATACGCCAGCATATGAAAGGATTGAGTCAAAAGCATTATTCTGCATTAAGTGGTATTAATACACTAGATTATGTACTGATGTTTATCCCTATTGAGCCTGCTTTTATGATAGCGATTAATGCTGAAGAGAATTTATTGAGTGAGTCACAAAAACAAAATATTATCTTAGTCAGCCCTAGCACATTACTTGCAGCCTTAAGGACTATACAACAACTCTGGCGTAGCGAGTATAAGAATCAAAATGCAACGCTTATTGCTCAAAGAGCAAGTAAACTTTATGATAAATTTAGATTATTTCTAGATGATCTTCTTGCTATTGGGCAGCAATTGAATAAAACAGAACAAAGCTATCAAGCTGCAATTAATAAGCTTACATCAGGGCGTGGTAATATTATCAAGCAAGTTGAAAGTTTTCGTGAATTAGGGGTAGATGTGAAAAAAAATATCACTGATAATTGGTTACAAGATAAAGATGGGTATACTGAAAGTGAAGATGATGAGAGTATTGACGATTTAAACCTGTAGCTTTCTGTGAAGGATATAAGGGTACCAATTTTATAGTTTGAAAATCGATTACGATTAAAATATAGAAAGGGTATTTATTGAGGTATAAGTCGGGATTGTAACTAGTATAAATTCGTGCTTTAATTTAAACAGCTGTAACATAATTTAAAATAAATTAATATCACTGCTTAGGAGAATCGAGATGAAAAAAGTTGGGTTTGTAGGTTGGCGTGGAATGGTCGGCTCAGTATTAATGCAACGTATGATTGAAGAAAAGGATTTTTCACTCATCACACCTACATTTTTTTCAACATCACAAACAGGCCAGGCAGCTCCTCCTTTTGCTGGACCTAATGCTGGAACATTAGAAGATGCAAATAACCTAGATGCATTAGCCGCACAGGATATTATTATTACATGCCAAGGTGGCGATTATACAAGTGAGATCTACCCAGCATTAAGAGCTCGTGGTTGGAATGGGTATTGGATAGATGCTGCATCTACCCTCAGAATGAAAGACGATGCGATCATTATCTTAGATCCTGTTAATCAAAAAGTAATTGATGATGGTTTAAATAAGGGAATAAAAACATTCGCAGGTGGTAACTGTACAGTCAGTCTAATGTTGATGGCGCTAGGTGGTCTATTTACACATGATTTGGTTGAATGGGCCGCGGTCTCTACTTACCAGGCTGCTTCTGGTGGCGGCGCTAAGCATATGCGTGAGCTTTTAAATCAAATGGGAATATTAGAACAATCTGTTGCAAATGAGCTAGCCTCTCCAGCCTCAGCAATTTTAGATATTGAACGTAAAGTGACATCTACAATGCGAGATGGTTCTTTACCTGTCGATAATTTCGGTGTTCCGCTTGCAGGTAGTTTAATCCCATGGATTGATACTCAATTAGACAATGGACAATCAAGAGAAGAGTGGAAAGGCCAAGCTGAGACCAATAAGATTTTATCAACCAACCAATTAATCCCGATTGATGGGTTGTGTGTCAGGATTGGCGCACTACGTTGTCATAGTCAATCATTTACTTTGAAACTAAAACGCGATATCCCGCTGACAGAAGTAGAAACGTTATTGGCATCACATAATGAATGGGTGAAAGTCATACCTAATGATCGTGAAATTACAATGTGTGAATTAACGCCAGCTGCGGTCACAGGCACATTAACTACACCAGTTGGACGCTTGCGTAAACTTAATATGGGACCTGAGTATTTATCTGCTTTCACTGTTGGTGATCAGTTACTTTGGGGAGCTGCTGAGCCTTTAAGAAGAATGCTCAGAATTCTTATTTAACATCCTCCCCTCCCTAAAGGAGGGGTAGCGTCAAATAAAGATGCACGAAGAACAGGTTAGCTAATGTAATGTATATGAGTGACACATCAAAAGGTGTAACAAAAGTTGGTTTCGTTGGAACAAACTTAGAAGGTTCAATCACCATAATGCATATTAAAGTGGAAATGATACTTGGAAGTCACTTAATGGGAATGCACACGATAAAGTTATGAATATAAATAATTTGGCAGGATAAATTATAAAATGAAATATTATGCTAAAGTTTTATCAGTAAATAATCATATTTAAGATTAAATTATTTTGTTTTGTTTTGAGTAATATCCTATAAATGAAGGTGAGGTTTATTTACTGGATATTAATCTTGCTTTCTTAGCTGATGAATCGCTAGAATCATCTGATTCAATTTACTTACTTCATTAATGGTTTTTTAATGGATGATAAAGTTTGTATCGATGATTTGATTTTTCAAGATGAAATTTTTAGCTGATAGAATCAGTGTGGTTTTTTATATAGTTATTCAATTAACTATATCATCAAATCCGTTATTGTATTCATTAACATGATTTTAGTGTAATAGTATCTAATTGTACGAATTGAAGTTAACGATTTAAATCTAAAATATAAGTTAGCTATTTAGTTTTCATTTTATTGATATGAAAACTAAATAGCATAAAATAAATAACTTAAAACCAGTTTATTTAGTTACCTTTTAAGTCATCAAAAAACTTTTTAACGCCGTCAAAAAAGCTCTTTGAACGAGGGCTGTTATCCCCTTCAGCATTCTCACCACAACTTTCACCAAGCTCTCTTAATAAAGCTTTTTGTTGTTCATTCAGCTTCACAGGTGTTTCAATCACGACACGACAAATTAAATCTCCTCTGCTATTACTACGCACAGATTTAACCCCTTTGTCTCTTAACCTGAAAGATTTATGAGTTTGAGTTTCTGCTGGTATTTTAAGTTTTACTCGGCCATCTAGAGTAGGTACTTCAATCTCACCACCAAGTGCTGCCATGGTAAAACTAATCGGCACGTCGCAGTATAAATTATTGCCATCGCGCTCAAAAATAGGGTGCGGTTTGACATGAATTTCTACATATAGATCGCCTGGTTGTGCACCATTTGGCCCTGCTTCACCTTCTCCAGCTAAGCGAATTCGATTATTTGTGTCAACTCCTGCTGGAATACTAACAGACAAGGTTTTGTATTCTTCAACACGGCCCTCTCCTCGACAGCTTGTGCAAGGTTCTTTGATAACCTTGCCGCGACCACGGCAGGTTGGACAAGTTTGCTGAACAGCAAAAAAACCTTGGCGCATTTGTACTTGACCTGCTCCACCACAAGTCGTACAGGTTGAGGAGGATGTACCTGGTTTGGCTCCTGAACCTTTACAAGGTTTACAACTTTGCAATGTTGGGATGCGGATCTCTTTTTGAACCCCTCCTACTGCTTCTTCTAGGGTGATTTCAATCCCATAACGTAAGTCAGATCCTCTTGCCTGGCGAGTTCTTCCTCCTCGACCCCCTCCGAACAGATCACCAAAAATGTCACCAAACATATCTCCAAAGTCGCCAGCACCGCCACCGCCCATACCGCCTTGTTCAAAAGCAGCGTGACCATATTGGTCATAGGCTGAGCGTTTAGATTGGTCACTTAAAATTTCATAAGCTTCTTTGATCTCTTTGAAAAGTTCTTCTGATTCTTTGTTGCCTTGATTTCTATCAGGGTGATGTTTCATAGCAAGGCGCTTGTAGGCTTTTTTAATTTCAGCCTCACTTGCTCCACGAGCAAGACCTAGCACTTCATAATAATCGCGTTTAGACATATAAGGTTCCGTTTTTTTAAATATAATAAACGTGCAAACGGGCGTCAAGTTACCCTAACGCCCGTGTTTCAATTGCATTAATACTTAAAACGTAGGCCACACAAGTTGTGACGTGTCTTAGGTAATTTATTTATCTTTGACTTCTTCAAACTCAGCATCAATCGTTCCATCATCAGGACGATTTGCATTTGCACCTGCTGCTTCGCCTTGCGGCTGACCTTGTGCTTGTGCTGCTTCCATTAATTTACCAGAAACTGCAATTAGCGCTTGAGTTTTAGCATCAATTTCTGCTTTATCTTCACCTTTAACTGCTGCTTCTAACTCATTGGTCGCATTTGTGATAGCTGTTTTATCTTCTTCAGATAAACTTGCTCCCACTTCTTCTAACTGTTTGCGAGTTGCATGAATCATTTGATCAGCTTGGTTACGAGTAGAGACTAATTCCTCAAATTTACGGTCATTTTCAGCATTCGCTTCTGCATCACGTACCATTTGTTGGATTTCTTCTTCACTTAAACCAGAAGAGGCTTTGATTGTTATTTTTTGTTCACGATTCGTATTTTTATCTTTTGCTGAAACATGCAAAATACCATCAGCGTCGATATCAAATGTTACTTCAATTTGTGGCATACCACGTTGTGCAGGTTGAATACCATCAAGATTAAATTGACCTAATGATTTATTATCAGCAGCACGTTTACGCTCACCTTGTAACACGTGAATTGTCACAGCTGACTGGTTATCTTCAGCAGTTGAGAACACTTGGCTATGTTTTGTCGGGATAGTTGTATTTTTGTTGATTAATGGTGTCATTACACCACCCATTGTTTCAATCCCTAATGATAATGGGCTTACGTCAAGTAATAAAACGTCTGTCACATCACCACTTAATACACCACCTTGTACTGCTGCGCCGATTGCAACTGCTTCATCAGGGTTGACATCTTTACGAGGTTCTTTACCAAAGAAATCCGTTACAGTTTTTTGAACAAGTGGCATACGGGTTTGACCACCCACTAAAATCACATCATTAATATCGTTAACAGATAAGCCAGCGTCTTGTAAAGCAACTTTTAATGGTTCAATTGAACGATTAATTAAGTCTTCTACTAGTGATTCAAGTTTTGCACGAGTCACTTTTAAGTTAAGATGTTTTGGTCCCGTTGCATCAGCTGTGATATAAGGCAAATTCACATCTGTTTGCTGAGCTGATGATAATTCAATTTTAGCTTTTTCAGCTGCCTCTTTTAAGCGTTGCATCGCTAATGGGTCTTGACGCAAATCGAAACCTTGATCTTTTTTGAACTCTTCGACTAAGTAGTTAATTAAACGGCTATCAAAATCTTCACCACCAAGATGAGTATCACCATTAGTTGCTAATACTTCAAATGTTTTTTCACCATCAACTTCATCAATTTCGATAATGGATATATCAAATGTACCACCACCTAAGTCATACACTGCGATTGTACGGTTTCCTTTAGCTTTATCCATACCATAAGCAAGTGCAGCTGCAGTTGGCTCATTGATGATACGTTTAACTTCTAAACCAGCGATACGACCTGCATCTTTGGTTGCTTGTCTTTGTGCATCATTAAAGTAAGCAGGAACAGTAATAACTGCTTCTGTCACTGATTCACCAAGGAAGTCCTCAGCTGTTTTTTTCATTTTTTTCAATACTTCAGCTGAAATTTGTGGTGGCGCAATTTTTTCGCCTTTAATTTCAATCCAAGCATCGCCATTATCCGCCTCTACTATTTTGTAAGGCATAATATCTTTATCACGCTGAGCTTCGCTATCTTGGAAGCGACGTCCAATTAAACGTTTAATTGCAAATAATGTGTTTTCAGGATTCGTTACTGCTTGACGTTTCGCTGGTTGGCCGACTAAAATTTCACCGTCTTGTGTATAAGCAATGATTGAAGGGGTTGTGCGATCGCCTTCAGCATTCTCAATAACACGAGCTGTATCTCCATCCATTACTGCAACACAAGAGTTAGTTGTTCCTAAGTCAATACCAATAATTCTACCCATGATTTTCTCCAATAGTGTAGTTTATATAATTAAATATTTATTTAAGTCTTAGTATAATTTATAACAATGCCTTATGCCGTTAATATATGGCTAAAGAGTGTTATTTCAAGTAAGCATTGTATGAAATTAAATTAAAGTAATTTAGCAATGTTTATATTTGGGGGATATATTGCATCGCTTCTCACTTTACTATGTGGGGTTTAGAAATTAAACTTCAAGGGGTGGGGTAAAAATATTCCTAAATTGACTTATCTTTGCATAAAGATAATTTAACTTATCTTCATTACTTTTTTATAAGATTGCATCTTCATGTAGGTGTAAAATTATGGGGAATATGAATGTTTAAATTAAACTACATTTAAATACTTGAGGTAATAGAGTCAGTTTGTTTACTGTGAATAAAGCTTATAATTCGGTAAAGTGTCTGTTTGTCCTGCTACCTAAAATAGAAACATAATAGACAATTGTTGAACGAATTCAATCTGGAAACGTTTTTTTCAGAATATTAAATTCAAATATTTAACGACTGGATGTTCATTAATCATCAAGCAGTAGAATGTAATATGCGATATTACTATAACATAAAGGCTAAACTGTGCAATTAGTTATTCTATTGAACTTTTTGACATTTACCTGTACCCCTTTCAGTATTAAATGAAATGCGATTGTTAACATCAAATGCTGTGACTACATTCAACACTGAGCCTTTGCACATCTCACTTATTTTCCATTAATCGTAAATAAGGGTATATCTTACCAATATCCCCCTTATTAGGGCACTTTTGTAGATTGATTCGCATAAGCTTGTGCCCATGTAATAAGTAACATATTTAATGACTTGGGTTTTATCATTCTAATGATTCTTGCAACGTTGTGCCGTGTGGGAATACCTTGCTTGTAGGGCATTTGATGAAACCACTTAAGGCTCAGATTACCAAACTTAGTGATTGATGCCCATGTCGAATAATCACAAATCAATACTATAAGCACTAAAAAGCGATTTCTTTAACCGAATAGACTTGAATTCGCCAGGCAATTTGATCATATTTAAGCAAAAATAACCTTAAAAAATATTTAAGAACAATTAATTTAATTAAAGTTTGATTTATCTCTGTTGAAATCATCAAAACAATGTTTTTAGCAAATTAAGTCATCTTTTATATGAACAATCCATTTGATCTTTATGTTTCATTCTAATCAATAAAATCAAGTGTTTGGAAAAGTGCAATCATTTTGGGTTCATCCTCACAAAAAGCATGAAATTGAGTAATGAAACTTACCAATGCATCCTTGTCACTAGAATATGCGCTGAACATATCAGCTTCTGGGTCGAAACTAATTTTTTCTGCAAGGTGACTTAAGTTTAATTCTAGGAAGGTGGATGCTAAATTAGCCCAATCATAACCACCGCCTTCAAAGCCATCATCACTACGCATTTCAAAGATATGATCCTTATACATCCCTGCGTTTAAAATAACTGAGTAGCCGTTACCTGCTGCTGATGTATATTCAAGGAAACTGAAAGGTTTTATCTTACTATTAATATCATTCATGAGAGCGCCTCTATCGGTTAAGGTGATAAATAATAAACATATTTATTTGAATTATCATGTCAATTTATTGAATTATTCGTCCTGATTGTGATTAATTTATCAATAGGACAAGGGGAACGTGCATTTATTTATCATGCGAATTTAATAATCATTTTAATATACTGGTTATTACAGCGAGTCAATTGAAATATATGAATTATAAAATTTCAATATAAATAAATCAATAGCTTAATGTAAAGGTGGCTTGACTCCTGTCATACGCATAGGTGCGATACTCATGCATTATTTTTAATGGTTAAAATGTTCGATCTAAAAATAAATATATTAGGGATTTTTCATCAGCTAACATGCAGCGATAGTTTACAAACTGTATCGCAGCCAACAAGAATCCGGATATCCCAATGGTTGCTTTATCAAATGTCATATCGCTGATCTGTAATAAAATAGCTTCATCGTGACTGACATGTATTGTCGTCATACCATCTTCGGGATGTCTAAGGCTTGTCAAACAATCAATTAAAGCAGGGTAATTTTTCCCGTAAAAATCAGGAAAACCAAATAGATCTGTCAATTTTTGATGTAAATCATCATATGTTTTAATCGTCGAAAAATCTAAGGTTAACTCAGTAAGTTTCATTATATTTAACCTTATATATTCAAAATTCGATTTCATGAAGATGGAAACTTAGGAGACAACCTAAAGGTAGCTATGTGGCTTCTCACTGCCCTAATGGGCGTTGGGTTTACGGCGAAATTACTAAGAAAAAATTCGTTTGTTTATTCTTCCGCACAATACTAAAACAGTATTGATATGTCTACTTATTTATTTTTCAAATTCTTATAGATAAATCAGGGGTGTTATCTCAAATAAGTGGCGTGGCCTATATTTCACCTCAAGATATTTTTTGCGTTTTATCCTGTGTGTCGTACAACCCTGTTTTTCAGGGCGGGGATAAAAGGCACTCTTTTAACATTTTCAACAGATTTTAAACGATCTTGAACGCGCCTACAAAAATTTCTTTCAAAAACGAGCGGCCTTCCTACGGATTAAAAAACGCTGTCAATATAATGTTTTTTGCTATCCGTAAGGCGTGAAGCTCGATTAGGAAAATAACCGTATATTCTTGTCAAAACTAGGGGGAAGGTACTGGCCGTAAAGTCATAGGTCCAGTGAAGCTAATGATTTAGAATTGGCATGCTTTATCTGTGATGGTGGTAGACTGTGCAATTAGAAAACGCAATCTCCGCGAAGCGGAGATTGATAAAACCGTAGACTTGTGAAAATTTTAATTTCTCAACTCACACCATGAATAATTCGTTATCAAATTAAGATGTTTTGTGCGCCATTTCTGTTCTAACTTGGATAGGTGGATAAGGCATTTTCAAACCGGCTAGTCGGAAATTGCGTAATATATTTTGATGTACAGCATGTCTTAAAGGCATTAAGAAACGCACACTATTTGTGTGAACCCGTAAATTAAATTGCTGTATACCATTTTCCATGTTAATTAAAAAAGCTTCCGGTGGAACAGGGGTGTCAACTACCATATCACAATCATTTGCGGCTTTTAATAACAGTTCTGTGACGAGTGCAGTATCAGCATCTTGTTCTACAGGAATGGTCATAATAATACGGGTAATAGGATCAGATAATGACCAATTTATAAATTGCTCCGTAATAAAGGCTTTATTCGGTACAATGATCTCTTTATTATCAAAATCTACAATCTCAGTTGCCCGTGTTCTAATTCTGGCTATCGTGCCTGTTAAATTTCTTAAGGTTACGACATCGCCTATTCTGACAGGTTTTTCAAATAATAAAATTAAGCCTGAGATGAAATTGGCGAAGATCTCTTGTAAACCAAACCCAAGCCCAACACCTAACGCTGCGATAAGCCATTGTAATTTTGACCATTCGATACCTATCCATGAAAACCCAATAATTCCACCAATTAGCATAATGACATACTTGGTTAACGTGGTGATAGTAAACCCTGTGCCTGGTTGTAATTCAAGGTGTTGTAAAATGGCAAGTTCTAGTAATGCGGGTAAGTTTCTGACTAATTGGGCGGTAATAATAAATACAAGCGTGGCGACTAATAATGAAGCAATGGTAATAGCTTGAATGGTTTCTGTGCCCTGTACGATTTGTGTTGTCTGCCAAAGACGCATGTTATTTAAAAAGCTAAATGCTGAATGTAGCTCTGACCATAATAAAGCGACAAGGATAAATCCTGTTAAAGTTAATAGTGAACCTACTAATCTTAAGGATTGTGCACTGATTGTATCTAAATCAATAGGTACCATGTCTATTTCAATAGAGCCTTCGTTAGAGGCAATTTCTTTAGATTCTTCTAATTGGCCTTGTTTAGCACGTTCAGCCAAAATTTCAGCTCGTTTTTGTTTTGCACGTTCAAAATCAAGTTTGCGTCTTTGAATGAGCATGCCTCTATGGACTAAATGATAAGTAAAACGTAGAGTGAAAATAATTAATAAAGAAGTTTCAAGGCGAATCAAAAGAGCTATTGAAGTGGATAAATAACCAATACTTGCAGCAATTGCAGCAACAATGGGGGCTGCAATTAATAACGTCCAAAAAAATCGATTGATAATTCCATCATTCGCATTTCGGTTACTTTTTAATATTAATACTCCTGCCCGTTTAAAACTTATAGTGACTAAAGTAATGGCAATACATAGTAATATAAATGCAAATCTGCCCAAGGAATTTGCAAATTCTCTATCATTATAAGTATCAAACGTGGTTGTCAGGACAATTAATGGCACAATTACCCAAATGGACAAAGAGTAATAACGCATCGCTCTGTTGACTGTTTCTGACTTCCAACGAAAATGAGCCCTAAATAGACCTTGTGGGTGTGAAAAAAGTTTGCTTAGCATGAATATCCATAAAATTGGAACAGTACTTAGTACACCGTTTCCTAGTGCTACAGCTAATGGATATTCCCATGCATTACTAAGAATATTACCTATCGTCGCCCAAAGAATCGGGAGAGGTAGAGACATAAATAAAGCCCAAATAATGGCTCGAATTGTTAAATAAAAACTGTCTTGGGTTACTTTACCTACTTTTATACTACTGCGCTGAAGAAATGCAAAATGCTTCTTTTTAAGGCTGAAACTGATAATTACCAAAAAAGCACTAAATAGAAGAAATAGGATGTCCATGATATCTTGAGTTGCGCTTTTGATGGCTAAGTGAATTTCTTTGATGCTTTCAGTTGAAAAAAATCGCAAAACATCTTTGGTGATTTCAAACGGAAAGTTAATCGAAATGGGCGTTAAATCCGCTATCCAAAATAAGTGCCTATGGCTTGCTTCTCGGACTTGACTTAATGCATCGATAAGTTGGGAATTTGCCACAATCAGTCTAGTTAATTCGACAGTTTGCGTATCTAGATTAGCTAGTAATGAGGATAAAAGCTCACGTTTTGTATTCAGCTGTGCAGAGGCAATTTTCGCTTGCTCTTTTGTTAATTCCTCACCATCATCTTGGAATAATTCAGAAATATTTGGAAGATCATTGAGTTCTCTTTGAAATCCAATCCGTTTAACCTTGATATTTGCCATATCGGTATTTAATGTTTGGGTAAGTGGCATTTCTGGTAATCTGGCAACTTCAGCTCGAAGAGATTCTCCTAAAACGGGAGATGACCCTAACCACTGTGCTTGTTCTGTGAAGTTATTTAATACTTCTCTTACTTGTTGGGTATTAGAAGCAGTTAAACGTTGCCTATTTACAAGGGACTGAATTGATTGTGTTTCTTGATTTAATATTTCGGATAGTTCACGACTTCTTGTGAGCAAATTTTGTATGCTCACTGGTAATACAGCTTGTGACTCGGCAATTTGATTGGTCTGCGCCAAGGCTTTTTCTGCTTCTTGTTGTCTGAGTGAATTAAGCCCCTCTCTGAGCTTATCTAAATAGGTATCTGACGAGTCATATCTTGCTCGGTAAAGTTCTATGCGTAAACGTGACAATTCCTGTCTATTATTAGCAGAGAGCTGGGAAAGTTCGAGTTCTTCAATTTTCACACTTTGAGCATATTGTTCTGCTTGCATTCCAAGTGCTTGAATTCTAGATAATGGTGTGCTTTCAGTGCTAACATCAGCTAACCTTCTTTGTATCTCAGTTAAGCGATTTCTTGCATTTGCAATCAATTGAGGGGTTTGTGTTAATGAGATTTCCCTTAATATTTCTTGCTCTTGTTGCATCTGCCTATCAAATTCTAATCTTTGACTACTTGCTCTAATGATAGCCTGCTCAAAATCAGCTGCTGTTTTTGCTTGAATTTTAGGTGAGGGTTGAGTCAGCGCTTCTTTAATTTTAAGGTTTAACTCATCCACATATTTATTATAATTATCAATCACTGACTGATAGCGTTGGCTATTAGCTCGTGAGTTTTGTGCTTCTTTTAACCAATTGATACTCGTTTTAAGGCTTTCTATAATTTCTGTTTGATTTAAGAGATTATTATTACTTTCCGCTGCGCTAAGCTCACTTTCTAGTTGTTCAATCGTAACCTGCGCGTATAGCGGTGGCGCAAGAAATAAGCTTATCATAGCAAGAAGACATATACATTTTTTTCCTGAGTATATTAGTGCTCGCATATGAGTTTTAAATTTATCCATAAATTCTATTCGTTTTACTTCCCTAAACATGATGTATCCTTGCGAGTGAATTTAACCAGTTGAATGCGTTTAAGTCTTTCAAATGCTAAAAATATAACGGGTGTGCTAAATAGAGTCAATAACTGACTAACTACTAATCCCCCAACGATAGCCATACCAAGAGGTTGACGTAATTCGGCGCCATCTCCTTGTCCTATCATCAATGGAATTGCGCCGCAAATAGCGGCAAGTGTTGTCATGATAATTGGCCTAAACCGTATTTTACACGCTAATTCAATTGCTTCTATAGCTGTTTTATTGTCATTTTTTTGTAGATTTAGTGCAAAATCTATCATCATGATAGCATTTTTCTTTACAATACCAATAAGTAATAAAATCCCTATTAAGGCAATTAAACTAAACGGTGCATCAAATAGCTTAAGCGCAAGTAATGCACCTAGGCCAGCTGATGGCAAAGTTGATAAAATGGTTAAAGGATGAATATAGCTTTCATATAATATCCCAAGTACTAAATAGATAGTGATAATCGCCCCAAGAATTAAGTAAAGTTGGTCTTGATTGTTTTGTTTAAATAGTTTTGCCGTACCAGCAAAACTACCTTGTATGGTATTGGGTAGCCCAATTTCAACCATGGTTCGGCTAATCGCTTCTGTTGCTGATGAGAGTGTATATCCTTCAGGTATATTAAAAGCAATAGTCGTCGCTGCGGATAATTGTTGGTGATTGACTGATAAAGGTGCATTAGTAGATTGCCAAGTCGCAATTGAGGCAAGTGAGATTGGATTTTGAAAACGATTAACTAAATACATTTGTGATAAGGACTGTTCATCAGCGGTAAACTCAGGCTTCACTTCCAAAATAACTTGATATTGATTGCGATCATCTAGTATGGTTGAAACAGTACGTTGCCCATATGCACTGTTGATCAAAGCATTCGCTTCGCTGATACTGGAATCAAGCTGGCTTAAGGTATCACGTTGATAATTTAATCGTATTTCAGCGCCATTATCCTGGCTGTCAGAATCAACACCTTCAAGTTCAGGTAAAGCTGACAATGCTAATCTTACTTTAGGCGCCCATTCTCTTAGTAATTGAACATCATCACTGAGCAAGGTAAATTGATAACTGGCATTTCCTTGACGGCCACCAGCCCTAAAATCTTGTACTGGTCTCATAAATAGTGTGGCACCAGCTTGGTCTTTTAAGTTTTCTTTAAGGTCATTGATCACGCTTTGAATTGAGCCTCGTTCTGCTAATGGTACTAAAGAAATAAACATATTCGCACTATTAGTCCTTGAACCGCCAGTATAACCACTGACATTATCAACACTAGGGTGGGCTTTGACAATTTCCATAAAAGTCTTGAGTCTTTCTGACATCGATTGAAATGATGTTGCTTGATCAGCTCTAATAAATGCAGAAATTCTACCTGTGTCTTGTTCTGGAAAGAATGTTTTGGGCAAGCTAATGAATAACCAAACTGTCATGGCTATTGTGGCTAAAAACATAAAAAAAGTGATGGTTTTGAAACGAATGGCGATTTTTAGCAATTTGCCATATCCAAGTTCCAATTTATCAAAGCATATTATAAATAGTCTACTTGGTGCTGATACTACTATTTTAACGTAATGCAATAGTGTTTGTGTATTGGATTGTTTTAGTTTACCTTCTGATAAAGGCGAAGCTGTAAGGTTAACAGAGCTAGATGCTTTGAGTTTAAATAATCTTGCACTCAGCATAGGAGTCAAGGTTAATGACACAAATAAAGAAATTAAAATTGCGATACTGAGTGTCGCGGCAAATTCATAGAAAATTAACCCTTGAATACCTGGTGCAAATAAAAGTGGGATGAATACAGCGATAAGAGAAAGGCTAATTGCACAAACAGTAAAACCCACTTCACTTAAGGCTTTTTCAGCAGCACGTAATGGTTTTTCTCCTTTTTCTATATGTCTTGAGATATTTTCTAAAATGACAATTGCATCATCAACAACAAATCCAGTTGCAATAGTTAAAGCCATTAACGTCAGGTTATTTAGGCTAAAACCAAGAAAATGCATTACGCTAAAGCTCCCAATTAAGGAAATTGGCACTACAATTGCAGGAATTAAGGTCGCTTTGGCTGACTGTAAAAATAGGTAGACAATAATAATAACTAAAATAACAGCCATAATTAAAGAGTGTTCAACTTCTGCTAACGATGCTCGGATAGTAGGGGTTCTGTCTTGTGCAACGTTTAAATTAATTTCGTCAGGCAGTAGTGATGTAAGTTGGGGTAATCTCTCTTTGATTCTGTCTACAGTCGCTATAATATTTGCATTTTGACTTCTTGTAACAATCATTAAAATCGCAGGCTTGCCATCACTCATACCTAAAGTTCGTTCATCTTGGGTTGCATAATTGATATCAGCAACCTCTCCTAATTTAACTACGCCACCTGTAGAGCTATAACGCAAGATAATATTCTCATAATCAGAAGTCTGCTTGAGCTGATCGTTTGTGGAGATTTGATAATGTGCGCTTTGAGATTCAATTTCACCTAAAGGACGTCTTTGGTTTGCATTGCTAATAATGGTCGCAACATTTTGTATTGCAATACCTTGATTAAACAAGCTAAGAGGATTCAACTTGATTCTAATCGCTGGTAAGGCACTGCCCCCTAATGACACATCTCCCACTCCTTCAATTTGGGCTATTTGAGGGGAAAGTTGTGTGTTAGCAATATCATATAACTCACCTAGCGTATGGCTATTTGAGGTTAACGTCAAAATCATAATGGGTTCATCTGATGGATTGATTTTGCGATAACTTGGCGCTGAAGTCATACCACTTGGTAACATTGGCATAGCTGAATTAATCGCCGCTTGCACCTCTCTTGCTGCATCATTGATATCTTTGCTGATATCAAATAATAAGACGATCCGGGTTGAACCTAATGAGTTAGTGGATGTCATCTCTTCAACACCTGCAATTGTACCCAATGCAGCTTCTAGAGGGGCTGCGACACTTGAGGCCATCGTTTCAGGATTTGCACCAGAAAGAGACGCTGACACTGTAATGACAGGTAAATCAATATTAGGTAAAGGAGAGACTGGCAATAAATTAAAGCCAAGACTACCGGCAAGCAAAATTGCAATACTCAGTAGCCAAGATGCAACTGGCCTATGGATGAAAAGATGAAAAAATTTCATATCACCCTTTCTCCACAACTAAATTAGTCTTTAAATTGAGTGCATTTACCGGATTGAGATGCTTTTTTGTTGAAAACTTATCAAAAAAGAGATAAATGATAGGTGTGGTAAATAAAGTTAACACTTGACTGACTAATAGGCCGCCGACCATTGTAATGCCAAGTGGTTGTCTTAATTCTGAACCGACACCTGTCCCTAACATTAAAGGAATCGCACCGAGTATTGCAGCCATGGTTGTCATTAATATAGGCCTAAATCTAAGCAGGCAAGCTTGGTAAATTGCCTCTTTTGGTGTTAAGCCTTTCTCTCTCTCAGCAGCTAAAGCAAAGTCAATCATCATGATTGCATTTTTTTTGACAATACCAATTAATAATATGATCCCAATTACGGCTATCATATCAAGTTCTTTACCTGCAATAAATAATGCGAGCAAAGCGCCAATCCCTGCAGTTGGCAAGGTGGACAGAATCGTAATTGGATGAATATAACTTTCATATAAGATGCCTAGCACAATATACATTGCAATGATTGCTGCAATAATTAGCCAAACCGTACTACTCAGCGCCGCTTCAAATGCAAGAGTTGAGCCTTGAAAACGTGTTTGCATATCCTCAGGTAATTGAATTTGACTTTTTACCTGATTAATTGCTGATACGGCATCACTCAATGCATAACCTTCTAGCCGATTGACATCGAAAGAAAAAGTTGCAACGGGAAACTGTGCAAGGTGATTCACAGATAGATGGGTTGACTTTGGTTCAAAACTCGCGATTGCTCGCAATGGTATCATGTCACCATTGGCATTTTTTAAGTGGATTGTTTCAAGTGATTGAATAGGTGACCATGCATTTTGTTCACCACCTGTTTGGTTGGTTTTATTCTCCCCAAGAGATCCTAATACAATACGATATTGGTTAGATTGGGTATAAAGGGTCGCAATTTGTCTTTGACCAAATGCATTATAAAGGGCACTGTTAATTGCACTCATGCTAATCCCAAGTCGAGTGGCTGTATCTCTATTTACATTTACATATAACATCGCCCCTTGATTTTGCCAATTGTTACTGACATCTATGATTTCAGGCAAGTTATTTAATTCTTGCATAAAAGTAGGCACCCAGCGCTCTAATTGGTCAAGTGAACTTGCTTGTAATGTAAATTGATAAGGAGTTCTGGACACTTGTGTTTCAATTGTCAGATCTTGCTGCGGTTGAAGATAAACCTCAATTTCAGGAATCATCTTCAATGTTTCTTTAATGTCAGAAATAATTTCATCAATTCGGGTTGTGCGATCGGATAGAGGAATTAAAGCAATTTGAACTTTCAAACTATTTAATGTTGAATTTGTGCTATCTACACCGACAAATGTTGTGATGTTATCTATGTATTGATTTTTTTCTAGTGCGACCGTTATCTCTTCTTGTAAAGACGTCATTTTTTCAAAAGAACTAGACTGTTTTGCAATAATGGTACCTTGAATTAAGCTATTGTCTTGAAGTGGAAAGAATCCTTTCGGTATAAAAAAATACATCAATACCGTGATGACAAAAGTTGCAATTGCAACACTAAGGGTCAATTTAGGGTAGTTTAGTACTCGCCGTAATCCCTTGCCATAAAGCGCAATAATATAATTAAAAAAATGCTCAATCATAACGGAAAAACGATTTTGTTTGTATAAGTGAGGATTTTTTAAGAATCTCGCACATAACATTGGTGTTAAAGTTAAAGATACGACACCTGAAATGAGGATCGCAATTGCTAAAGTGACAGCAAATTCGTGAAATAATCGCCCGATGATATCCCCCATAAAAAGTAGAGGGATCAAGACTGCAACTAGTGACAAGGTCAACGATATAATAGTAAAGCCGATTTCTTTTGCGCCGATCAAAGTTGCCTCTAAAGGGGAAAGACCTCCATCATGCTCGACTATTTCACCATTTGCTGCTCTAAGCTCAGCATCTCCCTTTTTAGACTCTAAATATCTCGATATGTTCTCAATCACCACAATAGCATCATCTACGACAAATCCAGTTGCAATAGTAAGAGCCATTAACGTAAGATTATTAATTGAATATCCTAATAAATAAATGACAGCAAAGGTACCTACTAAAGATAGTGGTACCGCAATGCTTGCAATAAAGGTTGCAGCCATATTCCTCAGGAATAAGTAGATAACCATGATAACTAGACCAATTGCAAAAAATAGTTCAGTTTGCACATCGTGTATAGATGCTCGGATGCTATCAGTTCTATCTGTTAATACGTTAACAGTAACGCTTTTAGGTAAGGTATCAATTAAATTTGGTAAAAAATCTCGAATCGCATCAACTGTTTCAATGACATTTGCACCAGGTTGCCTTTGAATGTTGACGATAATTGCAGGTTGACGATTGCTCCAAGCCCCTAAATATAGATTCTCTGGTGCTTCTTGAACAGTCGCAATATCACCTAGTCTTACTACGGAATTTTTATCTTTATTATAGTAGACAATGATATTTTGGTACTCAGCAGGGGTCGCCAATTGATCATTTGCTGAGAGTGTAATGGATCTTTCTGGCCCATCAAAACTCCCTTTTGCTGAATTAACGCTTGCACTTGCAAGAGCTGTTCTGACAGTTTCTGAATCAATGCCATAGGACGCTAATAGAGCTTGATTGAGTTCAATGCGGATAGCTGGTTTTTGGCCGCCAGAAAGCGAAACAAGTCCTATTCCGCTGACTTGTGCGAGTTTATGCACTAAGCGATTTTGAACTAAATCGGCAACTTGTGTCATGGGTAAACTGTCACTGACAACAGCAAGGGTCATAACAGGTGGATCTGCTGGGTTAACCTTATTGTAAATAGGTGGGTACGGTAAATCTTTTGGTAGTAAGTTTGACGCTGCATTAATTGCTGCTTGAACTTCTTGCTCAGCAATATCCATACTTAAAGATAAGCTAAATTGTAGTGTAATGACGGAAACACCATTCGAACTTTGAGAGTACATGTCTTGAAGGCCTGAAACTTTTCCAAATTGCCGTTCTAGTGGTGCGGTTACGGCTGTTGCCATAATATCAGGGCTTGCTCCAGGATAAAAGGTTACTATTTGTATTGTCGGGTAATCTACTTGTGGCAAAGGAGCGACAGGCAAGGAGCGATAACCTAATAACCCCGCAATCAAAATAGCACACATCAATAATGTCGTTGCAACAGGTCTTAATATGAATAATGATGAAATGCTTTGTGTGTGTGTGCCGTCAGTATTCATACCACTTTGGGAGATAGTATTTGCTTGGTTTTCAGAGCATTGTTCAACATTGTTGCTTGTATTTAATTGCGTCATTTTAATTATCCGATACCATTGGTTGGTTAATCATTTGGACTTTTGCACCTTGTGTTAGCCTATCAACACCATCGGTAACAATCGTATCATTGAGGGCTAGACCGTCTTCTATCGCAACTAAATTGTTATGCCGTATTCCAGTTCTAATATTGACTTTTTCAACCTGCCAAGCAGGAGCGGAGTGTTCATTGCTTTCAGGTGAAGAACTATCACTGGCTGCAGGAATAACACGCCAAACAAATTCACCTTGGGCACCTGTTTGAATCGCTGAAACTGGCAGGGCTAAAGCATCTTTTTGGGTATTGAGCTTAATCACTAAATTGACAAATTGGTTTGGAAATAGCAGATTTTCTGAATTAGGAAATTCAGCTTTAATTTGCAAAGTACCTGTTGTTCTATCAATTTGATTATCAAAACTAATCACCTTTCCTTGCGCGAGCTGTTCTGAAAGGTCACTATTCCAAGCTTCTAATGTAATTTCATTATGATTAAATGCTTTTCGTATCTCTTGCACATAGCGCTCAGGTAAGCTAAATAAAATATCAATCGGATTAGTTTGAGTAAGTGTCAATAAAGGTTGAGTGCTTGCTTGGACATAGTTACCCACGCTGATTTGTTCCAGCCCACTGTTGCCAGAGATGGGTGCTAAGATTTGCGTGTAGCTCAATTGGAGTTCAGCATTATCTACTTGGGCTTGGCTGCTTGCCACAACTCCTTCGAGTTGTTTAACTAGAGCTTTTTGAGTAGCAAGCTCTTGTTGTGAAACTGCACTTTGCAGTTTGAGTTGATTAAAACGAGCCACATCAGCTTTTGCATTATCTAAATTAGCTTGATCTTTTAATAATTGCCCTTTAGCTTGTTCAAGCGCTATTTCAAAACTACGAGGATCGATGCTAAATAATAAGTCCCCTTCTTTAACATATTGCCCCTCTTTAAAATGAACCTGTATTAATTCACCACTCACTCGGCTTGTAATAGTCACGGTTTCTTTTGCTTGAACGGTTCCGAGTGAGTTGAGTTGATTTGCAATATCCTGCAAAGTAACAGGCACGACTTTAACAGGAGGAAGAGGTTGATTCGCACCACCTCTTGCTCCCCTTGCAGAAGATGTTTTAGGCGTATCAGCAGACGTTTTAGCATCTGAGTTCGCTGCACGGTTATAAAACCAGATAGCAGCAATGGCAATTGATACAAATAAACCTATAATTAAAAAATATTTTTTAAGTTTTGATTTGCGAGGTTCAAGGTGATTTGTTGACAGTGCCATGGCGTTCCTTTAAAAAAATATTGGTGAATAACTTAAATGAGAAAAATGAGTGCATGAATCTATCATATAAAGAGATAGCATAGTCATTACATTTTTTTTATAAATAGCCTATGCGCAAAGATACTAAAAACAATGTAAAACAGTGTCAATTATTGGGGGTTAATAAACGATAAGCCAAATAATTGGCATATGACATACAAATATGAGCTAAAAATAAAACTTTAGCATGATGCGTTACATTAACGCTAAATAAACATCTGCTATTCTCTGAGTAAAAATTTGCCGAAAATTGTTGTTTTTAATGGGTATGTCACGCGTAAAAGCAATATAGCGACCATCAGGAGAGCAAACGACTGCTTCTGGATTGATGGGAGGTGATAGTGATTGGGTTATTGGAATGAAAACTTTCGTTTTGATAAAACTAAGATAAATTGCATTGTTACAGGCGATTGCAATACAAGAGCCACTGGGATGCCAAGTAAAAGCCGATTGCATGGATGAAATAGAATGGGTTAATTGTGTAATTAAACCATTTTTTGTTTCTACTATGCATAATTGAGTGACACCATGAGAGTCTTTCATTAAACAAGCTATGTACTGACCACACGGTGAGGAGCGAAGCCAATGTCGGATACTATGGCATATGCCAGGAAAGAGTCTATCTTGGGTATGAGTTAATCGACGATGTCGAATGCCACTAATTGTAGGTGGCAGAAGCAATTTATCTTCAGTCATATGTTGATGGTGCGGTGTATGCCATTTACTTTCATCGTTAGGTAAATCAGCAATGAAAATTTCAGTGATTAAATTGCCTTCTTCTGTTCTTACATCCCCCATATACGCAATAGACCAACGCTGCCTAGTTCCATCAGAAAGTAGATAGCCAGTATTACCAATCCAGCACTCCTCATATGCTTTTTCAATTTCATCAGATCCAAAAGTAGCTAAATCAGTGGTTTGAGTAATAAGTGCGCAATAATATTCACCGACATATTGCTTATCATGAGCAGGAATAAACGATACAGGCGGACCTTTGTAGCCTATTGCAACATTGCGCTTAGCAAATGGAGATTTGGTAATGGAAAGTAAAAAATCATCATAGGTAAAACTTACTTTGGTGCCATCATGAGAAAACATGTGAACGTGAGAGCCCCCACTTAGAACGCCTGGTATGCGAGGGATAGACTCATTGAAACTATCCAAATTACTTACTTGCCAGTGGCCATATTGATCACAAGTAGCAATCACACCTCGGCGATAATGAAAGTTGTACTGCCACGCATCATATGGATTTTCAGGGCCGTGAATGAAAATATACTGGTTATCAATAGCGGGGTTAGCGGTAACAACACCTACACAGGCTTGGTGAGATGAACGATAAATACACTCAATCTCACCTGTGTGAATATTGATACGTTCAATGACTGTATTGTCAAATTTTGATTGTGATTTGCGACAATCATAGACGAGCCAATTCGAATCAGAAGACCACACTTGGGCGTTAGTTAATTGGTGAAACTCAGGTTGAGATGTAATCTGCTTAAGCATAAAAGGACCTTTACTCATTTGAATATAAGGAAAAGACAATTTAGGTATAAAATATAGGTAAATATTAAACTTTAGTCAAAGAGTATAGCAGTAAAAATAAAATTGTGATGGTGGTTAAGCGTTAAAATAAATGAAGAAAAAAATTGCGATAAATTAAACTATGTGTATAATAGACAGAACATATCTAATTAAGGTGTGTATGTAAAGTGAATTTAAAACACGATACATCGTACAATACTCCCGATTGGGGGGTTAAATACAAAGGACTTTCATGCTAGCTTAGAGTATTAAGCAAGTGTGATTTTTTTCGTTTTCAAATTAATTAAACAAAGGGAGCTCTGGTCTCATGCAGAACCAAAGAATCCGTATCCGCCTAAAAGCATTCGATCATCGCTTAATTGATCAATCAACAGCTGAAATTGTTGAAACTGCTAAGCGCACAGGCGCACAAGTACGTGGTCCAATTCCTTTGCCAACGCGCAAAGAGCGTTTTACTGTATTGATTTCTCCGCATGTTAATAAAGATGCGCGTGATCAGTATGAAATTCGCACTCACAAACGCCTAGTCGATATTGTTGAGCCAACAGAAAAAACTGTTGATGCACTTATGCGTTTGGACTTGGCTGCTGGTGTTGACGTCCAGATTAGTCTGGGTTAACAGGCATCAAGATTGAGAGGTTAAGATAATGATTGGTTTAGTCGGTAAGAAATTAGGAATGACACGTATCTTCACTGAAGAAGGTGTATCGATTCCAGTAACAGTAATTGAAATAGAAGCTAACCGTGTAACACAAGTTAAAGACTTAGAAAGCGATGGTTATCGCGCTATCCAAGTTACAACTGGTGCGAAAAAAGCTAGCAGGGTAAAAAAGCCACAAGCAGGTCATTTTGCTAAAGCCGGTGTAGAAGCTGGACGTGGATTGTGGGAGTTTCGTCTTGCAGAAGGTGAAGACTACACAATTGGTCAAGATATCAGTGTGACATATTTCGAAAATATCCAAAAAGTTGATGTAACTGGTAATTCTAAAGGTAAAGGATTTGCAGGTACAGTAAAACGTTGGAATTTCCGTACTCAAGATGCGACACATGGTAACTCTTTATCACACCGTGTACCAGGTTCAATTGGTCAAAACCAAACACCAGGTAAAGTATTTAAAGGCAAAAAAATGGCTGGGCAGCTAGGTAACGAGCGTGTAACAGTACAGAGCTTAGATGTTGTTCGTGTTGATGCAGAGCGTAATCTACTGTTAGTTAAAGGCGCTGTTCCAGGTGCAACTGGCGGTGATTTAATCGTTAAACCCGCTGTTAAGGCTTAACGTCTAGGAGATAGGCATGGAATTAGTAATCAAAGACGCAAATCGTCAACTATCTGTTTCCGAAGCTACCTTTGGTCGTGAGTTTAATGAAGCACTCGTTCACCAAGTAGTTGTTGCTTATGCAGCAGGTGCTCGTCAGGGAACTCGTGCGCAAAAAACACGTGCTGAAGTTGCAGGAACAGGTAAAAAACCATGGCGTCAAAAAGGTACAGGCAGAGCGCGTGCTGGTAATGCGAAAAGCCCAATCTGGCGTTCTGGTGGTGTGACATTTGCAGCAAGACCACAAGATCACAGCCAAAAAGTAAACAAGAAAATGTATCGTGGCGCAATTTTGAGTATTTTATCAGAATTAGTACGTCAAGATAGATTGATCGTTGTTGAGAACTTCGCTGTTGAAGCGCCAAAAACAAAATTATTAGCACAAAAATTAAAAGATATGTCTTTAAATGATGTGTTAATCGTTACTCATGAATTTGATGAAAATCTATTCTTAGCAGCGCGTAATTTATATAAAGTTGATGTGCGTGACACAGCTGGAATTGATCCAGTGAGTTTAATTGCATTTGATAAAGTCGTAATGACAGCTGATGCAGTGAAACAAATTGAGGAGATGTTAGCATGATCCGCGAACAACGTTTATTAAGTGTGCTTCGTGCACCACATGTTTCAGAAAAAGCTTCAACAGCAATGGAAAAAACTAATACATTAGTTCTTAAAGTTGCTAAAGATGCTACGAAACTTGAAATAAAAGCTGCTGTACAAAAGCTATTTGAAGTTGAAGTTAAGGATGTGAATACTCTTGTTGTTAAAGGCAAGGTAAAACGTCACGGTCAACGTATCGGTCGCCGTAGTGACTGGAAAAAAGCTTATGTTACATTAAAAGAAGGCCAGAATTTAGACTTAGCTGGCAGCGTCGAATAGGTCAGAGGAGTGAATAACGATGGCAGTTGTTAAATGTAAACCTACGTCTCCTGGCCGCCGCCATGTAGTGAAAGTTGTCAATCCTGAACTACATAAAGGTAAGCCTCATGCACCACTATTAGAAAAATTAACTAAAAGTGGCGGACGTAACAATAATGGACGCATTACCACTCGTCACATCGGCGGTGGTCATAAGCAACATTATCGTATTATAGATTTCAAACGTAATAAAGATGGTATCCCTGCAGTTGTTGAGCGTTTAGAGTATGATCCTAACCGTTCAGCGAATATTGCTTTAGTGCTATATAAAGACGGTGAAAGAAGATATATTCTTGCACCAAAAGGTCTTAAAGCAGGTGATGAAATTATTTCAGGAAGTGCAGCAGCAATCAAACCAGGTAATGCGCTACCAATGCGTAATATACCTGTCGGTGCGACAGTTCATAATATTGAGATGAAACCAGGCAAAGGCGGTCAATTAGCTCGCTCAGCAGGTGCTTATGCTCAAATCGTTGCTCGTGATGGCGCTTATGTAACAATTCGTTTACGTTCTGGCGAAATGAGAAAAGTCCCTGTTGATTGCCGTGCAACACTTGGTGAAGTAGGAAACTCTGAACATATGTTAAGAGTTTTAGGTAAAGCTGGTGCATCTCGTTGGAGAGGCATTCGTCCTACAGTACGCGGAACTGCGATGAACCCAGTTGATCATCCGCATGGTGGTGGTGAAGGTCGTAACTTTGGTAAACATCCTGTAACGCCTTGGGGCTTACAAACCAAAGGTAAGAAAACTCGTAGCAATAAACGTACTGATAAGTTTATTGTTCACCGTCGTAAAAAATAATTACTAATTAAATAGAGGTAAGTTATGCCACGTTCTCTCAAGAAAGGTCCCTTCATTGACCTGCACTTGCTGAAGAAGGTAGAGAAAGCGGTCGAAGTGAGTGACAAAAAGCCTATTAGGACTTGGTCACGTCGTTCAACTATCTTTCCTAATATGATCGGATTGACCATTGCAATACATAATGGTCGTCAGCATGTTCCAGTATTTATTACCGACGAAATGGTTGGTCATAAACTAGGTGAATTTGCGCCGACACGTACTTATCGCGGTCATGCGGCCGATAAAAAAGCCAAAAAGCGCTAAGGTAGGAGGTTGAGATGGAAACTATAGCAAAATATCGCCACGCTCGCTCTTCTGCACAGAAGGTACGTTTAGTAGCGGATTTAATACGCGGTAAAAATGTCATGCAGGCACTTGAAATTTTAACTTTCACTAATAAAAAAGCTGCGGCTTTAGTGAAAAAAGTTTTAGAGTCTGCAATTGCAAATGCGGAACACAATGATGGCGCAGACATCGATAATTTGAAAGTAAGTAAAATTTTTGTCGATGAAGGTCCAAGCATGAAGCGTATTATGCCTCGTGCAAAAGGGCGCGCTGATCGTATTCTTAAACGTACAAGCCACATTACAGTGGTTGTGTCAGACCGCTAAGACTCAGGAGAATAGCAATGGGTCAGAAAGTTCATCCAAATGGTATTAGACTAGGCATTGTTAAGCAGTGGAACTCAACTTGGTACGCAGGTACTAAAGATTTCGCTGATAATGTAGACAGTGACTTTAAAGTTCGCCAATTTTTGATAAAAGAATTAGCTAAAGCATCAATTTCACGCATTGTAATTGAAAGACCTGCTAAAAGCATTCGTGTAACTATTCATACAGCTCGTCCTGGTATCGTTATAGGTAAAAAAGGCGAAGATGTAGAAAAATTACGTGCAGCTGTTAGCAAGATTGCAGGTGTACCTGCTCAAATCAATATTGCTGAAATTAAAAACCCAGACAAAGATGCAAAACTAGTTGCTGAAAGCATTGCTTCACAATTAGAGCGTCGTGTTATGTTCCGTCGTGCTATGAAGCGTGCGGTACAAAATGCAATGCGCATGAATGATGTCAAGGGTATTAAAGTTGAAGTGAGTGGTCGTTTAGGTGGTGCTGAAATCGCACGTACTGAATGGTACCGTGAGGGACGTGTTCCTCTTCACACGCTAAGAGCTGATATTGATTATAATACTGCTGAAGCGCATACAACTTATGGCGTTATTGGTGTCAAGGTTTGGATCTTCAAAGGTGAAGTGTTAGGTGGTATGGCTGAACTTGAACAAGCTGATAAACCAGCTGCGCCTCAACCGGCTAAGCCTCGCAAGAACCGTAAGTAAGGAGATTCGAGAATGTTACAACCAAAACGTACTAAATTCCGTAAAATTCATAAAGGACGTAATCGTGGCCTAGCAGCTGGAACTGATGTTAGTTTCGGTTCATTTGGTCTGAAGTCAGTTGATCGTGGTCGTTTGACTGCGCGTCAAATTGAATCAGCTCGTCGTGCAATGACAAGAGCGATTAAGCGTCAGGGTAAAATTTGGATTAGAGTATTTCCAGACAAACCAATTACTGAAAAACCATTAGAAGTACGTATGGGTAAAGGTAAAGGTAATGTTGAGTATTGGGTAGCCCTAATCCAACCTGGAAAAGTACTTTATGAAATGGATGGCGTGCCAGAAGAGCTTGCAAGAGAAGCGTTCAAACTGGCTGCAGCCAAACTGCCAATTAAAACCACTTTTGTAACCAAAACGGTGATGTAATGAATATAAAAGAATTGCGTGAAAAAAGTGTAGAACAGTTGAATGAAGAGCTTATTGAATTACTTCGTGAGCAATTCAGCTACCGCATGCAACTTGCAAGCGGTCAATTGCAACAAACTCACTTATTGAGACAGGTTCGTCGAAATATTGCGCGTGTTAAAACAATTATTACAGAGAAGGCTGGTGTGTAATGAGTCAAACAAATATTCGTACACTTCAAGGTCGTGTAACTAGTGATAAAATGGATAAATCCATCGTAGTCGCAATAGATAGATTTGTAAAACATCCTGTCTACGGTAAATTTATCAGACGTACAACTAAACTTCATGTACATGATGAAAATAATGAATGCGGAATCGGAGATTTAGTAGAAATACGTGAATGCCGTCCAATTTCTAAAACTAAATCATGGACTTTAGTCAATGTTGTAGCTAAAGCTATTATCTAAGTTAGCAAAACGATTTAAATAAGCGATTCATTATTTTAATGAGTCGCTTATTTTTTTGTATCCAAAGAGAGGAAAGTGTTATATACTTTGCGACCCCTTAATTTGGGTTTTTATAGTTTGTGAGAGATCACAAAAAGGTTGAAAGTAAACATCTGTTTTTTAAGATGTTAGCTTTTATATGTTCGGTAGTAGACTAATCGGAGCACAAGATGATCCAAGAGCAGAGCATGCTGACAGTAGCTGATAATTCAGGTGCGCGTCGCGTAATGTGTATCAAGGTTCTAGGTGGCTCACACCGTCGCTACGCAGATATCGGCGATATCATCAAAATTACTATCAAGGAAGCAATTCCTCGTGGTAAAGTGAAGAAAGGCGATGTTCTGAAGGCGGTTGTTGTGCGCACTAGAAAGGGCGTGCGTCGTCCTGATGGTTCAGTAATTAGATTTGATGGTAATGCATGCGTTATCTTAAATAATAACAGTGAACAACCAATTGGAACGCGTATTTTTGGGCCAGTGACGCGTGAGCTTCGCGGCGAAAAATTCATGAAAATTATTTCATTAGCCCCAGAAGTACTGTAAGGAGCGGATAATGGCATCTAAGATACGTCTTAATGATGAAGTTATCGTGATTACCGGTAAAGATAAAGGTAAACGCGGTAAAGTAAAACAAATGCTTGGTACAGGTAAAGTAATGGTTGAAGGTATTAATATGGTTAAAAAACACCAGAAACCTAACCCTAACCTAAACCAACCTGGTGGTATTATTGAAAAAGAAGCTGCTTTAGATATTTCTAATGTTGCACTTTACAATCACACTACAGGTAAAGCAGATCGTGTTGGTTTCAAGTTTGAAGATGGAAAAAAAGTAAGATTTTTCAAATCAAACAATGAAATCGTTAAGTAGTTTTTATTTTGAATTTATGGAGTAAGTAAGATGGCGAAACTGCATGATTTTTATAAAGACGAAGTGATAAAAAAACTGATGTCAGAATTTGGTTATCACTCTGTCATGCAAGTCCCTCAGATTAAAAAAATCACATTGAATATGGGCGTAGGTGAAGCAATTGTTGATAAAAAATTGCTTGAAAATGCGGCGGCTGATTTGACTGCAATCTCAGGTCAAAAACCCCTAATCACTAAAGCACGTAAATCAGTTGCTGGATTTAAAATACGTCAGGGCTATCCAATAGGTTGTAAAGTAACATTACGCGGTGAGCGTATGTGGGAATTCTTTGAAAGATTGGTAACAATTGCAATGCCAAGGATTAGAGACTTCCGTGGACTTTCAGCTAAATCTTTTGATGGTCACGGTAATTACAGCATGGGTGTACGTGAGCAGATCATATTCCCTGAAGTTGATTATGATAAAGTAGATCGTATCCGTGGTCTTGATATTACAATCACAACTAGTGCTAAAAATGATGATGAAGGTCGCGCTTTATTAGCAGCATTTAATTTTCCATTCCGTAAGTGAGGCATAAAAAATGGCTAAAAAATCTATGAAAGCTCGTGAAGCAAAACGTGCTGAGTTAGCTGAAAAATACTTTGCAAAACGTATGGAGCTAAAAAAGCTGGTATCTGATCCAAAAACATCTGACGAAGAGCGTTGGGATTCTGTAATGAAATTACAAAGTCTTCCTCGTGATTCTAGTTTATCGCGTAAACGTAATCGTTGCCGTCAAACTGGACGTCCACACGGAATCGTGAGCAAGTTTGGATTGAGCAGAATTAAATTGCGTGAAGCTGCTATGCGTGGGGAAATCCCAGGCCTTAGAAAAGCTAGTTGGTAATATTAAATATTAATCACGGGAGAAATACCTTATGAGCATGCAAGATCCTATCGCGGATATGCTAACCCGTATCCGTAATGGTCAAGCAGCAGCTAAAGTTGCTGTCTTAATGCCATCTTCAAAATTAAAAGTTTCGATTGCGCAGCTTTTGAAACAAGAAGGATACATTGAAGATTATAAAATTACAGGCGATACAAAACCTGAATTGGAAGTGACATTAAAGTACTTCCAAGGCAAACCAGTTGTTGAAAAAATTCAAAGAGTAAGTCGTCCAGGTCTTAGAATTTATAAGAGAAAAGACGAATTACCTAAAGTAATGGCCGGTTTAGGTATAGCGATTATATCTACATCAAAAGGCATCATGACTGATCGTGCCGCTCGCCAAGCTGGACTTGGTGGCGAAATCATCTGCTATGTCGCTTAATTAGGAGGAAATAATGTCTCGTGTTGCAAAAGCACCTATTTTAATTCCTGCTGGCGTAGAAGTTGTTGTTAACGGTCAGGAAATTTCTGTAAAAGGTAAAAATGGTACTTTAAATAGTACTATCAATAAATCAGTTAAAGTTGCAAAAGAAGAAAACCAAATCGTTTTCTCTCCAGTTGATGGAGCTACTGATGGTTGGTCACAAGCTGGTACAGCTAGATCACTTATCAACAACATGGTTGTTGGTGTGACTGAAGGTTTTACAAAAAAACTTCAATTAGTTGGTGTCGGTTATAGAGCAGCAATTAAGGGCAATAGTGTCGCTTTAACGGTCGGTTTTTCACATCCAGTTGAGCATCCGCTACCAGCCGGTGTAAATGCTGAATGCCCTTCTCAAACTGAAATCGTTCTGAAAAGTAACGATAAACAACTTTTAGGTCAAGTCGCTGCTGATATTCGTTCATATCGCCGCCCTGAGCCTTACAAAGGGAAAGGTATTCGTTACTCGGACGAAGTTGTTCGCTCTAAAGAAGCTAAGAAAAAGTAAGGTGATACAATGGATAAGAAAATTGCTCGGATTAAGCGTGCTACACGCACCCGCAAAAAAATTAAAGAGTTGGGGGCTACCCGTCTGGTTATTCATCGTACCCCTCGCCACATGTACGCGCAGGTGATTGGACCAAATGGTTCTGATGTAATCGTAACTGCTTCGACTTTAGATAAAGAAGTTAAAGCTGCGATACAGTACACTGGTAATATCAATGCAGCTGCTGCTGTTGGCGCCGCGATTGCGAAAAGAGCAATTGCAAAAGGCGTAACTGCTGTTGCTTTCGATCGTGCTGGTTTCCAATACCATGGTCGTGTGCAAGCACTTGCTGACGCTGCGCGTGAAGCTGGCCTTCAGTTCTAAGAGGATATCAAGATGGTAAACAACGAGAAACAAACAAGTGACCTGCAAGAAAAACTGATCGCTGTTAATCGCGTTTCTAAAACAGTTAAAGGTGGTCGTATCTTCAGCTTTACTGCTTTAACAGTAGTAGGTGATGGTAACGGACGAATTGGTTTTGGTTACGGTAAAGCACGTGAAGTTCCAGCTGCAATTCAAAAAGCAATGGAAAAAGCACGTCGTAATATGATTTCAATTTCAATCAATGATGGCACTTTATTTCACCCTGTTAAGGGAACTCATACAGGTTCGCGTGTTTTCATGCAACCTGCTCATGAGGGTACAGGTATCATCGCTGGTGGTGCAATGCGTGCGGTGCTAGAAGTTGCTGGAGTACGTAACGTACTTGCAAAAACTTACGGTTCAACAAATCCTATAAATGTAGTTAGAGCTACTATGGATGCATTGGCTGCAATGAAATCACCCGAAATGATTGCTGCTAAACGCGGTAAGTCTATCGAAGATATAATCGGATAATAGATAGGGGATTGAAATGTCAAAGACAATTAAAATAACACAGACTCGTAGTTCTATCGGTCGCTTACCTAAACATAAAGCAACCTTGATGGGATTAGGTCTACGTCGTATTGGTCATACTGTAGAGCGTGAGGATACTCCTGCTGTGCGTGGTATGATTAATCAAGTGTACTATATGATTAAGGTAGAGGAGTAGTTTATGCGTTTAAATACTCTTTCTCCAGCTGAAGGTTCACGTAATAGTGAAAAAAGGCTCGGACGTGGTATTGGTTCTGGATTAGGTAAAACAGGTGGTAAAGGTCATAAAGGTCAAAAAGCACGTTCTGGTGGTACAGTTCGTCGTGGATTTGAAGGTGGCCAGATGCCTCTTTATAGACGTTTACCTAAATTTGGTTTTACTTCACTAAGCGCTAAACTTTATGCTGAAGTACGTTTGCACGAATTAGCATCAGTTGCTAACGAAGTAATCGATCTTGCAGCACTTAAAGAAGCTAACATAGTCGGTCTTAAAATTGAAACTGTTAAAGTGATACTTTCAGGTGAGATAACTAAACCTGTAACACTTAAAGGTATCGGTGTGACTAAAGGCGCACGTGCAGCAATTGAAGCTGCTGGTGGAAAAATTGAGGAATAGTTAAAAAATGGCAAAGCAACCAGGCTTAGAATTTCAAAGTGCTAAAAGTGGCATGCAAGAGTTAAAGCGTCGTTTATTTTTTGTTATCGGTGCTTTGATTGTATTCCGTATTGGTTCTTATATACCTATACCTGGTGTTAATACAGCTGTACTAGCGCAATTAATGGATCAAAGTAGTGGCACTATGCTTGACATGTTTAACATGTTCTCTGGTGGTGCTATGAGCCGTGCATCTATTTTTACGTTAGGAATTTTGCCATATATTTCTGCTTCAATTATCGTCCAGCTGTTAGGGGCGATAGTGCCTAGCCTTGCTGAATTAAAAAAAGAAGGAGAATCAGGTAAGAAAAAATTAACTCAATATACTCGTTTCGGTACCCTTATACTTGCAACTATTCAGGCTGTTGGTATATCTGTAGGTTTACCTAATATGATAAATGGGTTGGTTCTAAATCCTGGTTTTTCTTTCTATTTTACTTCTGTAATCAGTTTAGTTACTGGTACTATGTTCTTAATGTGGCTTGGTGAGCAGATTACGGAACGTGGTGTTGGTAATGGAATATCTATACTAATATTTGCTGGTATTGTTGCGGGATTCCCGCCAGCAATTGCACAAATATTAGAAATGGCAAGAGAAGACAGCTCTAATATCATTTTGGTTTTAGGCGTTGGTATTCTTGTTTTAGCTGTGACTTATTTTGTCGTCTTTATTGAAAGAGGTCAGCGCAGGATAGTAGTAAACTACGCTAAGCGACAAGAAGGTAGAAGAGTATATCAATCTCAGACAACTCACTTGCCACTTAAAATTAATATGGCAGGCGTTTTGCCAGCAATTTTCGCAACAAGTATCATTTTATTTCCAGCTACAATTTCAACTTGGTTAGGAAGTAGTGCGAATTTTGGTTGGTTACAATATATTTCTTTAGCACTAGCACAAGGGAAGCCACTTTATATAATTTTACTTGCTTCAGCGATTATTTTCTTTTGTTTTTTCTATACAGCTTTAATGTTTAACCCAAGAGAAATCGCAGAAAATCTGAAAAAATCTGGGGCTTTTATTCCAGGTATCAGACCAGGCGAGCAAACAGCTAAATATATCGATGCTATTACAGTAAGATTAACTTTAGTTGGTTCTTTGTATATTACGTTTATCTGTCTTGTACCAGATCTTATGAAAAGTTCATTTGGTCTACCATTTAATCTAGGTGGAACATCAATGCTAATTGTTGTAGTTGTTATCATGGATTTTATGGCGCAAGTTCAGTCGCTTCTTATGTCTACACAATATGGTCCAGCGCTTGAAAAAGCTAATTTAAGGAATTCTGGTCGGTAAAATCCGATTTCCGTGAGGTATATATGAAAGTAAGAGCTTCAGTAAAAAAATTATGTCGTAATTGCAAAATTATTAAAAGACATGGTGTTGTAAGAGTTATCTGTAGTAGTGAACCAAAGCATAAACAACGTCAAGGTTAAAAAAAGGTTGCATATTTTTGAAATCTTGGTATTGTGTTAGGCTTTTATAGTGACAGCTAAACTTGAGTATCCTGAAAACGGGCTTTTCAGAGTTTAGCTGTATATTTTTTTATATTAAATTTTAAGGAGTGCACAGTGGCCCGTATTGCAGGCATAAACATTCCTGACCAAAAGCATGCTGTTATTGGTTTAATGTCAATATATGGCATCGGTAAAACTCGTTCTAAAGCAATTTGTGCTGCAGCGGGAATTTCTGAAAGCATTAAGGTCAGAGAGCTCAGTGAAGAGCAAATCGAAAAACTACGTGAAGAAGTAGCTAAGTACACTGTAGAAGGTGACTTGCGTCGTGAAGTTACTCTTAGTATTAAACGTTTAATGGATATCGGTTGTTATCGTGGTGTTCGCCATCGTAGAGGGTTACCTGTACGTGGACAAAGAACGAAAACCAACGCTCGCACAAGAAAAGGTCCACGTAAACCAATTAAAAAATAGTTAGGGTAATTAATCATGGCAAAAGCTCCTGTACGCGCGCGTAAGCGTGTGAAAAAACAAGTCGCGGATGGTGTTGCACATATCCACGCTTCATTCAATAATACAATTGTTACTATAACTGATCGTCAAGGTAATGCCTTGGGTTGGGCTACAGCAGGTGGATCTGGATTTAGAGGATCGCGTAAATCTACTCCTTTCGCTGCACAAGTTGCTGCTGAAAGATGTGCGGAATCTGTTAAAGAATATGGCATTAAGAATTTAGAAGTTATGGTTAAGGGCCCTGGTCCTGGTCGTGAATCTACTATTCGTGCACTTAATGCAGCGGGTTTCCGTATTACGAATATCACTGATGTGACACCTATTCCTCATAACGGCTGCAGACCGCCTAAAAAGCGCCGTGTTTAAAATTTCGATTGGATTATTGGAGAAATAACAATGGCTAGATATCTAGGGCCAAAGCTCAAATTGAGCCGTCGTGAAGGCACTGATTTATTCCTTAAATCAGGTGTTAGAGCGGTCGATACAAAATGTAAAATTGAACAAGCACCTGGCCAACATGGTGCTCGTAAACCGCGTCTTTCTGATTATGGTGTTCAACTAAGAGAGAAGCAAAAAGTTCGTCGTATGTACGGTATTTTAGAACGTCAATTCCGTAACTACTACAAAGAAGCAACTCGCCTTAAAGGTAATACTGGTGAAAACCTTCTTCAGTTGCTTGAAGGCAGATTAGATAATGTTGTTTACAGAATGGGTTTTGGTTCAACACGTGCTGAATCAAGACAACTTGTTAGCCATAAATCTGTTTTAGTTAACGGAAAAGTTGTTAACATACCTTCTTACCAAGTTTCACCTAATGACACGATTACGATTAGAGAAAAAAGTAAAAAACAAGCTAGAATTTTAGCTGCTCTCGAGTTAGCGGATCAACGTGAAAAACCAACTTGGATTGAAGTTGATTCTAGTAAAGTCGAAGGAATATTTAAGCGTAAGCCAGAACGTTCTGACTTATCACCAGATATTAATGAGAGTTTAATTGTCGAACTTTACTCTAAGTAATGTAATACAGTTTGTTAAAGAGAGGACACAATGCTGGGTTCTGCAACAGAATTTCTTAAACCACGACTAGTTGAGATTGAACAACTCAGTTTAACTCATGCCAAAGTCACCTTAGAACCATTAGAGCGTGGCTTTGGACATACGCTTGGTAATGCATTGCGCCGTATTTTATTGTCTTCAATGCCTGGATGCGCAGTCACAGAAGTCGAAATTGACGGTGTTTTGCATGAATACAGCACGAAAGAAGGTGTACACGAAGATGTTCTGGAAATACTATTAAATCTTAAAGGTTTAGCAGTTAATATTCATGGTAAGGATGATGTTATTCTTACATTGAATAAGTCAGGTGTTGGTCCTGTCCTAGCAAGTGACATCATGCTATCAGGTGATGTCGAAATTGCTCAGCCTGATCATGTTATTTGTCACCTAACGCAACCAGACTCTACATTGTCAATGCGAATCCGAGTTCAACGTGGTAGAGGTTATGTACCTGCTTCAGCTCGTTTACACATTGATGAAGATGAACGTCCTATTGGTCGTTTATTGATAGATGCTTCTTTTAGCCCCATTGAACGTATTTCTTACATCGTTGAGGCTGCTCGTGTTGAGCAACGTACTGATCTTGATAAATTAATTATTGAGATGGAAACTAATGGCACTCTCGAACCTGAAGAAGCTATTAGACGTGCGGCAACAATTCTTGCTGAGCAATTAGAAGCATTTGTTGACCTACGTGATGTGCGTCAACCAGAGATTAAAGAAGAAAAACCTGAATTTGATCCTGTTTTACTGCGTCCTGTTGATGATCTTGAATTAACAGTTCGTTCTGCTAACTGTCTGAAGGCAGAATCTATTCACTATATTGGTGACCTAGTACAGAGAACAGAAGTTGAGTTACTTAAAACTCCTAATTTAGGTAAGAAATCGCTTACAGAAATTAAAGACGTGCTTGCATCGCGTGGGTTATCTCTCGGAATGCGTCTAGAGAATTGGCCACCTGCAAGTATTGCAGAAGATTGATTTGACTATTTATAGTCTTAAAAGAAGGATATAGTTATGCGTCATCGTAAAAGTGGACGTCAACTTAATCGTAATAGTAGCCATCGTCAAGCGATGTTTCGTAATATGGCTGCCTCATTGATTGAGCATGAAATCATTAACACTACGCTACCAAAAGCGAAAGAGTTACGTCGTATTGTAGAACCATTAATTACACTAGCTAAAAATGATAGTGTTGCTAACCGTCGTATTGCATTTGCTCGTACTCGTGTACCTGCAATTCGTGATAAGAATGGCAAAGTTGTGTTTGATGTCGTTATGAAATTATTTAACGACTTAGGACCTAGATTTGCTAACCGTCCTGGTGGTTACACTCGTATCTTAAAAGCAGGTTTCCGTGCTGGTGATAACGCTCCAATGGCTTACATTGAGTTTGTTGATCGTCCTGAGACACAAGAAACAGCAGCTGAGTAATTAACTCTAAGATTGAAAGTGCCCACTTATGTGGGCATTTTTTTTGGTTTTTATTTTCCTAGAAAATTTCAAATGAATTCATATCCATCCTATCGCTTTTCCGTTGCACCTATGCTTGATTGGACAACACGCCATTGCCGAGTTTTTCATAGAATACTCACTAAAAATGCTCTGCTATATACAGAAATGATCACGACTGGTGCTATTTTATATGGTAAATATGATCATCTATATTATAATAAAATTGAACACCCAATCGCGTTGCAGCTTGGTGGGTCATCACCGAAAGACCTTGCTCTATGCGCAAAAAAAGCTGAAGAATATGGGTATGATGAAATTAATTTAAATGTAGGCTGCCCTTCTGATCGTGTACAAAATGGTGCTTTTGGTGCATGCTTGATGAAAGAGCCAGATCTGGTTGCTGAATGTATAGCTGAAATGAAATTAGCAACAAAAGTACCTGTCACTGTTAAGACAAGATTGGGAATAGATGAATTAGACAGCTATGAATTTTTGACTGATTTTATTAGCAAAGTCCACCAAATAGGTGGGTGCAATCATTTTATTATCCATGCTAGAAAAGCATGGCTTTCAGGTCTTAGCCCTAAAGAAAACCGTGAAGTTCCTCCCCTTGATTATGAGCGAGTATACAGGCTTAAACGTGATTTTCCTGATTTAACAATTATTATTAATGGCGGACTAAGTGATTTAAATATTGCTCATGACCAACTCAATTATGTTGATGGTGTTATGCTTGGGAGAGAAGCGTATCAAAACCCTTCCCTTTTGCTGCATGTTGATTCATTATTTTTTGGTGAATCTCCTGTTAATCCATCTAATTTACATGCACTCTCGGTCGAAAAAATTAGATCATTGTACCCATATATTGAAAATGAACTTTCTCAGGGTAATAAGTTAGGTCATATTACTAGACATATGGTTGGATTATTTCAAGGGGCTAAAGGAGCTAAGCTATGGCGTCGGTATTTAAGCGAAAATGCTCATAAGGAGAACTCAGGTATTGAGGTATTAGTGGAAGCGCTAAAATACATTCAATTAGATTGATTACAGTTATGTTTTACGTAATTCCTAGCTGTTCGCTTATGCTAGGAATAGGTGATAAAGTTTGTATTTGTAGGCTTTTTCATTGGAGGAGTTTTGTACAATATTAAAACTCAGGAATTAGCCGCCCAAGAACTCTGTTAGTTGCCTGGTGTGCTTCGCAAATGTTTAGATTGATTTAACGGTTAGAGCAAGAAGGTCAATTACGTATGCCACATAGCAAAGTTATTGGTGGAGGGATATTTGAACTAAGAGTCGGTGGTAAAGATATAGCAAGAACTTTATATGCTTATGCCGATGGTAAACAGATTTTTTTATTACATGCGTTTATCAAAAAATCTGATAAAACACCACTTCGTACAATTAGTCTAGCTCGACAACGACTAGAGGACTTTTTTAAATGAAAACAATATCAATAAATGAACTTAAATCTCGCATGCTTAATACCCCAGAGGCTATAGAAGCATATGAAAGAGCGGACCGGGAATTGGAGATTATAGAGTTACTTTATGCAATTTGAGAACATTCGAATATTAATAAAAGTGTTTTAGCCAAGCGAGTCGGTGTATCTCCCGCCGCCATAACTTGCTTAGAAAGCACCCACTGGTGCGAGTTTAAAGACACTTCAAAAATATGTTGATGCATGTAGATCAAAAATTTCAATCACCTTCCAAAGCACACGCTAACTTTAATAGGATTCTATCGATTAGTTTAGATGGGTGTTTAAAAGCGTAGTATTTTTTAGAATTAATTAAAAATTAACTGTATTTATGCAATGAAAATACGAACGCAATGGGCAGATTAGCTAGTGTGATTTAGCTCTTGTTTGGGAATGGTGTTTTGGCGAACTGCTTTATGATTAGGTCTGATTGTGTTTATTAACAACCAGACCTAAATTAGGCGAGTGCTGTAACGCAAATTTTCTTGGTGGAAAATTGCTATATCCCAAACTCATCACTTGCGTAATGAGTTTGGGATATGTTAAGAATCAATATTCCATGTCTATCTCTAACTGTATTTTTCATTGGAGATTTATGACAGGTTTCAAACTTTCCTCAAATTTATGTAATTAGATGTGCGCAGTAGGAATCCCATTGCTTTAGCAGGGGGACTATGTCAATTTCATTCACTGTTTCCTCATTGATTAGGCTTTTACCTGGGTTTGACATCAAATGGGTTGAATCGTTAGATGAAAGGGTGTCATGACAGTTATCGTTTATACAATTGATTGATACTAGCTTGCTTGGAATGTGGAAAACAGATATCTATTTGCACGCACTACGATAGAGGGTATTGTTTTGACGGATTTGTCATCAATGAACCTAGAAGATGATCTAGCCCACAATCCTAATGCGCTATCAAACAACAGAATAAACAAAAAATCAGTCAGACAGATTGATGTCATGTAAACGGGGTGAAAAGCCAAAATCATCCGTTTAAATACAGCCATCTACATATGCTAAATGTAAATCAAAATGCAGGTTTTATCATTACTTAACGCTCACTGAATGGCTATCAGAATAATATCTGCCCTTGAAACTTGAAGTAACTTCACTAAATTAATTTGCTAAAATACCCCAATTCCACATGATTTGACTAAAAGCTAATGTTTTTAGATGTGATTGTTGGGGTATAACCTAATGATACTCAAAGTGTGTCACCTATTAAGATGCGATGCACGATATTAGATTTTAAGCTTGATAAAGATGCTTGTCTTTGCGTCTCAGGTTGCTGGTCTATCATAGATATTAGCGTTTTAATGCGTTGAAATAATGGTAATAAATTTAAATTGCCACTCATTTTGCCTAAAACATGCAACATAGTAAACTTCATTTGTAGATCAGAGAGATGAACTGCAATTGGTATTGATTCATGTTCGGCATATATGTCATATTGCGCTGTTGTATCAAAGCCACCATATTTAAACAGCCTACTGATAATATGTTGAACTGATGCAATATAAATTTCCCAGTCTATAGGCTCATCATCTAGATGTATTTTTTTAAACTCTGAATGACTTCTATACGCACGCATTTCTTCTAAGCTTGGAAAATAATGGCGAGAAAAAAATTCCTTTCTATAAGCGGATAACTCATCATCAGATAAGTTATTAAGCCATTTGATAAGGGGTAATGAGGCGACATAAAGTCCATTTACTTTAATGCGATGCTCATCGAAGTGTATCAGTTTTTGAAAAGTGGGATCACTATGTAACGTTGTTAGACATGGAAACTTCCAAATTGTTGGCATTTCATGATAGCCAGAGATAATTGCATGCTTAATCGTAATGAGTGAGTTTTGATTATCGCCTAATAAAGCATATGCTTTGATGACAAAGGGATATAAATATGGTGCACAATAAGTACTTTCTTTGATTGTTTCATAACACCTAATAATTTTTTGTAACTCTGATAATTGCCCATTAGCTTGATAGCGCTTTTCAGAAGTACTGAAGTACTTTAAGATAGCGGTAAAGAATTCTGAGTGTTTTTTGTGTTGCTTATAATGATTTTGAAATTTGGGTGAATCAATTTGGCTTAGATGATCCACCTTTGAAGCATCACTTATACTCGCTATCATCTGATTGATAAAATTAACATCTCTACTTACACTTACGTTTTGAGTAATGTTGTCTAACATGAGTATCATTTTACCAGTGTTATCTATCGCTTCAATGATATCCGGAAAAGTGGGCCGTGCTAAATACTGAACAAATTTGATACTACTTGCATCAAGTAACCTCAAATCAATCTGGCTGTTGTTAAAGTAAGCTACTTCTGGACTCATGAAAATCTTGGTAAAATTCCCAGAGTCTGGATAAATACGGTAACTAGAAAGCAGTGATTTCTCTATGCGTTGTTTTTTGAAATAAATGGCATTATCATCTTCACAAATCAAACCATGATCTTTAAAGCTTTTAGGGCATGCTCCTTTAATTTCAATTAGCATATTCTCGATATGCGAATAATACAAAACTTTGCCAGGTATACTATAATAGTCAGCAAATAGGTGTTTGAATTGTGTTGGATCCGTTTTGTAGACACAATTGTCCACCACAATATGATTAGCATCCGCCCCACCATATTTAGTTTGAACAAACGTAGCCAGATCTATCCCATCTAATATGGCACTAGTTGTATAAACACACATCCCATTATAATAGTAGCCGCCAAAAATTAGTAATGGATTGAGTGGGGAAGCATCAGCTAAAGTAACCAGGTGATTACTGTGTTTAGCCGCTTTAAGATGCTTTTTGACTAGGGTTAATAAAGGCATCATTAAGTGTGCTTTGGAATAATGCTTACAAAATTTCCCTTTTGATAAAAGTTTAAAATGTTCGTTATGCTGGATTGTAACTTCATACGATTGTTCTTTACTCAGAGCTATTTCACTGAATTGCCATTGTTGGTTGTCAACTTGATAAGTATAAATAATATCATCATCTGAGATATTGAATATATCCTTATACCCAATCAAATAGCCAGAGGTATCTCTAGTAAAAAATGAGGAAAGTGATAATAATGCTTTAAAATCTTCTCCTTGGAGAGTCTCTTGAGTGGCGTATTTATAATAGATAAAAAAAGACAAAACGGACGTTTCTTTATCATAATTCAAGATATAACAGTCATCGGATTGTTGCAAAATCACTTGTGTAATGGCTTCAATCAAAGGTTTAGCCTCTGCTGACTTTAGAAAAGCTTTAATGCCATGTTCTTTAATATTAATTTTTCCAATTATACCGACATGTTGCCCCATGTTGAAATACCTTTTCATTTATTCGTAATTAGAATATGACGAGACGTCCGGTAGATGTTAAACGTTATTAACATCAATAATAAGTTATTATATCATTTCACCTTGACAGGGTGAATATCACTTTGTGCTGGTATACGATTTTGTAACTTTTATACGATAAAAATCGATCAGAGACACGCTTAAGCAAATGTTAGGAGTCATCACCTTTACCAAATCACCAATAAGTTTAGCCAAAACCATGCAATAGCCTATATTGACTGTTTGAAGATAAAAAACCTGTCCAAATTAGCAAAAGACCATAAAGAGAAACATGTAAAATAGGTTAAACAAAAATCAGGATTGAATAAAGCGATATGAGATCAATCATGATTTGAGTTTCAAAGGTAACTTGCAGATAAATTAGCTTGGCAATTAATCGCTGTGCCACCTAAACATACCCAGCGAACATGTCCTCTCGACTCTCATAGATTGAACGAAAATCGTTTGCACAAGCTTATTTCAAAAGCATTGAATGGGGATTTGAAAAGAATGTGGATGTTATTGGAGCGATCAATGCATTAAAGACATGGCTTGTTTGTGTGTGAAGTGAATTTCAAAGTATTTGTTTCATGGTAGGAGTCTGCAACAAGGATTCACAAAAATGAGTGAGTAATAAACTAACCTTAGTATAGCTCCCCTTCCTTTAGGGAGGGGAGTATGTCAAAAGACTAATCGATAATGAACTTTATTAGCGGAAGACTAGATAAATATTGCTATTACCTCTTAAAATATTTAAGGCAACAACGTCTGGTTTGTCTTGTAATGCTTTTTTAAGCTCCGATACTGATTTTACCGGGACTCTATTGGCACTAAGAATAAGGTCATCTTTTTTCAAATTATAACGCTCCGCTAGAGAATTTTTTTCAACACTTTCTATTATGACACCTTTAATGCCATTTTCGTTGACATGATCAGCAAGTGTTGCTCCTGTCAAGAATTTAGAAATTGCTTCAGCACTTGCTGTATTGCTAGTATCAGCAACTAGAGTAACTTTAACATCTTTCTCTTCTCCATCTCTGATTAAACCAATGGTCACTTCTTCACCTGGAGTAGTTGTACCTATGCGAGCTCTTAATTCAGCGAAACTTTTAAGGGGTTTTCCTTCTAAAGAAACTAAAATATCTCCTGATTGTATCCCAGCCTTTTCTGCGGCAGAATCAGCTAAAACTTCACTTACAAAAGCGCCTCTTTGTGCATCAACTCCAAACGCTTCAGCAATATCAGGCGTCATTTCACTGCCTTTGATACCAAGTAAGCTCCGTTTTACTTCCCCATGTTCAATTAATTGTTGGCTCAGATTTTTAGCCATATTACTCGGTATGGCAAAACCAATACCTATATTACCGCCACCAGGCGCTAGTATAGCTGTATTTATCCCTATAAGTTCACCGTTTAGATTAACTAACGCACCGCCAGAATTTCCTTGATTTATTGATGCATCTGTTTGGATGAAGTTTTCTAATCCTTCCAGATTTAATCCGGTTCTACCGAGAGCTGAAATAATACCTGATGTAACTGTTTGACCTAGTCCAAAAGGATTCCCTATCGCAATAGCAAAATCACCGACTCTTAATTCATCGGAATTAGCGATTTTAATTTCAGTTAAATTTTTTGGATCTTCAACTTTTAAAAGTGCAATATCAGATTGTTCATCAGAACCAATCAGAGTTGCATCATACTCTTTGTCATCATTTAGTTGAATTCTTATCTTATCAGCACCTTGCACAACATGGTTGTTTGTAATGATATAGCCTTCTTTAGCATCGATAATTACACCTGAACCTAATCCTTCAAATTTATCTGAGCCACGTGAGCGTGGTGTTTCACCTGGAAAGTTAGGGCCAAAAAAGAACCTAAATTCATCTGGTAACTGTTGCTGTCTTTGACGTCCTTGTTGTCTTTCACCACTGACTTTAACGGAAACAACAGCTGGTAAGACTTTTTCAAGCATAGGGGCTAGAGATTGGCTTTCTGTAATGCTTGCTGGTAGGGTTGCAATTGCTGGCTGCATTGACATGCATGAGAGTCCAAGACTTAGAGCAAGCATCATGAAGAGTTTATTTTTATTTAAATTCAATTTAGTTCGCATTATGTATACTCCAAAATAGTATTTTATTATGTTAAGTGTGAAAATATCCTTCTGGTGTAGGGTTAGAACCCTTGTTACCATTTTTATTGAATAAAAAATGTATTGGTATTCTTACTAAATACAGTGAAAATAAATAGTGATAAGCTGTAAAGTTAGTTAAAGAATGTTCAGTTTTTAGGTATATTGTGTTTTTCCAATTAAATAATTCACATTATACGTTAAGATCCTGCGATGAATCATTTTATTTGCAAATCATATTATAAATTTGAGGAAACAAGTAAATAAATTGAGTGGCAAGTGGCAATAAAATACCAGCCACTTGCATAAAATAGAATTGAGTTTAAATTTATTTGATAGGCTTAGGTGCCGGTATCAGTCGTAAAAATAGGTAACCAAGTAGTCCTGAAATAATAGAACCTGCTAAGATACCGACTTTTGCATAATTGATTAGTTCCTTATTTTCTAATCCAAAAGCTAAAATACTGATAAAAATAGACATAGTAAAACCAATCCCACAGATAAAAGATACCCCAAGAATATGTCGGAATGTAACATTATCCGGTAAAGTCGCTATGCCTTTTTTAACAGCGAACCAGGAGAAAAAGTATATCCCAAGAGGTTTACCTAAAATTAAACCTAATGCAATTCCTAATGGAAGTGCTGAGAATATCTTATCTAAAGTAATCCCAGACAATACAATTCCTGAGTTAGCAAATGCAAATAGCGGTAATATCAGCCATGTTACCCAAGGGTGTAAGGTATGTTCTAATTTCTCTGAAGGCGACTCACTGACGTGTAAATGATCGCGTTTATTTTGGCGTAACGGTATACAAAATCCAATGATAACACCTGCAATCGTTGCATGAACACCAGATTTTAACACTGCAACCCATAATATAAGACCAATCACCATGTAGGGAGTGAGGCGTCTTACCCCAAGCAAGTTGAGACATGTGAGGATAGCAGTTGCAACTGCAGCAATAGTAAGCGCCTCCCAAGCGATGTCTTTAGTGTAGAAAAATGCGATGATTAAAATTGCGCCTAAATCATCAATAATCGCTAATGCAAGCAAAAATACCTTCAATGTGATAGGTATACGAGTACCTAATAGAGAAAGTACACCTACTGCAAATGCAATATCTGTTGCGGTAGGAATCGCCCATCCATTTCTGGTCTCTGGATTAAAAGCATTAAAAAGAATAAAGATAATTGCAGGAGCTATGATACCGCCTATCGCAGCGATAAAAGGAAATAATGCCCTTTCACGGCTAGCTAATGCACCAATTAATAGTTCTCTTTTAACTTCTAGGCCAATAATTAAGAAAAATATAGCCATGAGTCCATCATTAATCCAATGAATGATAGATTCTTTGATAATGATTGGATCTAGGCCAATTACAAAGTATGTATTAAGAATAGTGTCATAGATAATCCCCATAGGACTATTAGCTATAATAAGTGCTGCAATTGCGGCTAGGATAAGAATAATCCCCCCGCTCGCCTCGAAAGCTAAGAAGCGTTGTAAATACTGTTTCATTGAATTTCCTCCTCGAATATAAATCCTACTAGTATTTATGATAAGGCTAAGTGTAAAGGTAAAATGGGTTTGGTTCACGCTTTTTTTCGAATCGAATTTGTTTCCTGTCATCAAATTGCTGTTTTCATCAGCATCTAAAACTAAAAACAAGCATAACTGTATATAAAAACACTGTTTTTATATACAGTTTAAGTTTAATGTAATATACTTTAATTATAGAATAATATTCATTCTGATAGCATACTAATTAAGGAGGTGCGAGGTTGGCTGCTAAGTAGCAGGTGCTATCCCCTATGTAAAACATAGTTCCTCGTGATATAAAATGAAAAATTTAACCGTTAGGCAACAAGAAATTTATGATCTCATTAAAGAGGCCATTTATGAAACAGGCATGCCACCTACGCGTGTGGAGATTGCTAAGAAACTTGGGTTTCGTTCAGCGAATGCAGCAGAAGAGCATTTGAAAGCTCTTGCTAAGAAGGGGTATATTGAAATTATCGCAGGTACATCTAGAGGAATTAGATTATTGCTAGAAGATGATGCATTTATGAAACCTCAAGAAGGACTTCCTTTAATTGGAAAAGTTGCAGCAGGTGTGCCTATTTTAGCTATTGAGCATATTGATTCATTTTATCAAGTGGATGCGAATTTGTTTAAACCCTCTGCTGATTTTTTGCTCCGAGTTGAAGGCATGTCTATGGTAAAAATAGGTATTCTTGATGGTGATTTATTAGCAGTGCATAAAACAGAGCAAGTTAGAAATGGTCAAGTAATTGTAGCTAGAGTTGATGAAGATGTTACTGTTAAACGTTTGAAGCGTGAGGGTAATATCATTTATTTGTTAGCTGAAAATGATGAGTTTTCACCAATTGTAGTCGATTTAAGAACACAGCATTTTGCCATAGAAGGGTTAGCTGTTGGTGTTATTCGAAATGGTCAATTTTAATCTGTAAAACCAAATAATTTGGATCACCAAATCCCATGACAAGTAGTTGGGATTTGGTGAAGATTTTGGGTGTGTTATTCTGTGTTTTACTGATAAACATAATGGCTGTAAATCAGTTAAAAAAGAATGCCATCGACTGGATAAGAACCTAATACTTTAAAAAAACGAGTCTCAGATTTTAGGTGCGTAATTGCCTCTTGAAATTCTTCTGAAATTAAATTGGCTTGCACATCAATGTAAAACATCTCTTCCCATGGATTACCCTTCATAGGTCTTGATTCTAACTTACTCATGACAATGTTATGATTTTTTAGAATAATAAGCGCTTCAACTAATGCGCCAGCATGTTGTCCAGTAGCCATCAAAAAAGTTGACTTCGTTGGAATGTGTAAAGGAATGGTTTTAGGCTTTCTATGAAGTACTACAAAACGTGTCATGTTTTGACCTTGATTAGTAGGTACTTTTTCTATGAGGTTTAGCCCATAAATCTGCCCACCAGCTTCACTTCCTATTGCGACATGAGAACTATTTTGTTCGTTGTAGACCATCTCCATCGCGGCAGCTGTACTTTCACAATAAACAATCTTCCAATGTGGATATTTAGATAAAAATTGACTGCATTGCTGAAAAGGTTGTGGATGACTGTAGACAGTTGTGATTTCATCAAGGTTAATTGGTTTTATTCCCATAAAACAGTGTTCAATAGGCATAATTTTTTCACCAACAATCGACAGGCTAGTTGATTGAAGGAGATCATACACTTCATTTATTGCACCTGAGCTAGTATTTTCAATCGGAACTACTGCATACTCTGCGTGACCTGTTTCTACCATTTCAAAAATATCATCGAATCGATGACAACTACATTCAATGGTTTTATCAAAGTGGCTGTGTCCAAAAGCTCGTGCTGCAAGATGTGAATAAGAACCTTTAGGACCTAAAAATGCAACTCTTGATGCTGAGGAATCGGTAGAGCTTAATTCTTGATTCATCCATTTTTGTTGTTTTTGAACAGAATCTTCAATAATTAAACGAAATACTCTCGCGATATAATTTTGGTCTAATCCTAAAGCGTTAGATTTTTCAATCAAAGCTGATAGTAATTCAGCTTCGCGAATTTCATCACGAATGGGTTTATGCAATGCAAGTTTAGTTTTCGCAACTTCTGTTGCAATATCAGACCGTTTTGATAATAGTGTTAATAACTGTTCATCAATTTCGGTAATGCGTTCTCTAAGGTTGATTAAGTTTTGATTTGGCATAGGTATATTTTTATCTTATGGTTCAAAGGAGATAAATTGCATAGTAAGCTCAATCATACCGCTTGTTTGGCGTAATACAAGCAAAAAATTACGCTTGCTAAAAAACGGTGGTATTAGGAAGATATTTTTAGGCGGATAAGGTTTTTATCCATTACGGCTGAGTCGTTATTCTTGTGGTATTCAATGGTATAGTTCTATTCAAACTGAATACTAATTTCGCCCTCCTATTTTCAATAGGGGCGATAATAGTATTGATAAGGGAATCGCAAAATTTGCGACGTTAAGTCGTGGCGAGTATTTTAAACCGATTAATAGCATTAAAAACAGAAGAGTCGACATTAGCGAAATGACAAAAATAGCTAATGCATAAAATAAAATGTAGTAAAAATTGGTGTAAAGCCAAATGAAAAGTGAGTAATAAACTAACCGTAGTAGGGATCTCTTGCTTTTAGGGTGGAGGGAAATAATACAAAAATAATATTAAATCTTATGAGAGGATTTTTGTGCTACATGATAAAATTTAAAATACCGTAGATTCATAGTATATGAGTTTAAAGTACTTTCAAGCAATAAGGTTTGATGAATTATTTAATTATGCACATCTTACATTTAACATAAGGCATTGCATTTATATGAAATATACTGTTGCATTAACAGGTGGAATTGGAAGCGGTAAAACAACGGTTTCTAATTTTTTTGCTAAATTAGGCGTTATTATTATTGATGCAGATATCATTGCAAGAGAAATTGTTGCACCTGGAAGTTATGGATTATCGATTCTTGTAGAAAAATTTGGCCAAGCTATCTTACAACCAGATGGGACCCTTGATAGGGGGCATTTGAGAAATATGATGTTTGGCGAGACAGATAAACATATTCAGACAAAAGAAATGGTCAATCAAATTCTTCATCCATTAATCGCTAAAGAGACCCAGTTGCAAATCGCTAATGCTACTTCCCCATACGTTCTTTGGGTAGTCCCCTTATTATTTGAAAATAGACTACAGAAAAAAGCTAATAGGATACTGGTTGTTGATGTGCCTGAGTCAGTACAGATAGCAAGGACAATTAATCGAGATAATGTTTCTAAAACCCAAGTTGAACAGATATTAAAATCGCAAGCCAGCCGAAAAACTCGGCTTTCTTTAGCGGATGATGTAATATATGGTGATGAGATGTTAGAAACGATAGAGAAGCAGGTTATACTGTTGCATCAAAAATATCTGGAACAAGCATACCAAACGAGTGAACATACCTCTAGGATAAATCTATAGAATGACAGAAATTATATTTGAACACCCCTTAACAGAAAAAATGCGTACTTGGTTACGATTAGAGAACCTTTTAGATACTATTTTCGAAGTTAAATCAGTTGAGACTGATGTTATGGCGTTATCATTATTAAAAAGTTTGATTGAATTATCAGAAGTACTTGAAAGAGGTGATATTAAAGTCGATTTGTATAAAGATCTAGATAGATTGCTTGGGCGATTTGCGATTTGGGCCGAGTCACCTGATGTAGATCATGCTGCAATAAAGGCTTGGCAAGTTAAATTAAATTCTTTAGCTCAAAATGTAAAACAAGTTGCGAGGTTTAATGCTCATTTACAAAATGATAAATTGCTCAATACAATTAGGCAACGCTTATCTATACCAGGAGGTTGCTGTAATTTTGATCTTCCAACGCTTCATGTTTGGTTGCATTTACCTAAAAAAACACAAATGCAAATTATAGATGGATGGGTCAGCCCTTTAGTTTTTCTTAAAGAATCGATTACTACAATTGTCTCATTGACTCGTAATACAGGTGCACATCAGGTCGCAGTAGCAAAAAAAGGTTTCTTTCAGGATGTTGCTGAAAATAAAGAGTTATTAAGAGTGAAGTTAGATGTGACTGATTTAATTTACCCGCAAATTTCAGGTGTTAAAAATCGATTTATGATTCGCTTTTTACCATATGACGCTGATAACGGTACCGTTCCAGATGAATTGGAATTTGTGATATCAAGCTGTTAATTAATGTTGATGGAGATTGATTTGGTATTTATCCGAACAATTTGAGCAGAGAAATGAGCAAAAACCAGTTCTTATGGTTATTTTTAATGATTGTTATTTTAATAACAACGGTGTTATTAAAGCAAAGTCAATCAATTAAAAGCCTTAATGGAATGAATACATCGCAATTATCTCACGTTCTTTTGCAGAATAAATTAACTGTTGTTATTATCAATTCTCCATTCAAGCTCGTTTACTCAACATATTCTGCTGGGTTTAATGATGATCTTGCCCGTAATTTTGCAAAATATTTAGGCGTTGAGTTAGACATTATCCATACTGAAAGTTTACAAGACGTTATTATTAAACCCGATATTATTATTGGGTTACCACAAGATCCTATTGAAAACTGGCTGATAGGCCCCCCTATTTATACGCAACACTTGCAGCTTGTCGCACTCCACAATACAAATATTCAGCTTGAAACCAGTAGACAGCTTTATCAGAGCGAGCTAGCAATCAGCGAAACATTACAACAAAGTGACGTCTTTGATTCAGTTCTCAAACAAAATGATGAGTCAGGATATCTGTTGACGAGCTTATCGAAAGAGGACGATTTATATACCTTTAGTGATATTCAAGCATATGAAAGTGGTAATCCCTTTTATCCATTAATAGGATTGATTTCAGGAAAAGAGGACTTTGCAATTGTAGATTCAGTCTCTGCTGCAATTTTTAGGCGAATTCACCCAGAGCTTAAAATTATCACGAATATAGCTGAAAATGAAGCATTTGCATGGCATTTTGCAGCGCCAGGTGGAGAAGATTCTTTATTAAAAGCATTCGAATCATTCCATCAAGAGCCACAGACATTAGATATTCTCGATAAGTTAGCAGAAAAATATTTCACACCCATAGCCCCATTTGATAAAGTTGATACTTACCGATTTATTCGGTCAGTTAAACACAAGCTACCCGAGTTTAAACCCTTTTTTGTCGAGCATGCAAAAGAATTTGATTGGCGTCTAATTGCAGCCATTGCCTATCAAGAATCACATTGGGATCCACTTGCTAAATCTCCAACAGGTGTAAGAGGTATGATGATGTTAACTCGAGATACCGCATCTTACTTAGGAATTGATGATAGGCTAGATACTGAAAAAAGTATTTTAGGGGGCGTACAATATTTGCGATTCTTGTTAGAAAGAATTCCTGAAACTGTAGAAGCAGATGAACGAATTTGGTTTGCGTTAGCAGCATACAATATGGGTATAGGTCATTTATGGGATGCACGTGATTTAACATTACTTCGAGGTGGAAATCCAGATAGTTGGCATGATGTCAAAAAAAATCTGCCTCTTCTAAGAGATGAAGCAATTTACCCGACTTTAAAATATGGATTTGCAAGGGGGGATGAAGCATTAGTGTATGTTGAAAATATAAGGCGATATTATACAAGTCTATTAGGGCTAGAAGCGATGAGTGATATGAATATTCAAATAGAGAATATTTCATCGCTTGAACCAAATGTGAAAACCCAAACAAATGGCTAGCTGTCAATTTAGTTGCAGAAATGCTTACAATGATACTCTAGCTTGCAATAACGTCCTTAGTGTTTGAAGTCTTAGCTGAGTAATTGCTTCTTTTATTTCTATTCCTTTGATACCAGATGCTAATATAGCCTCTATATTGATATTATTTAGGCTCTCTAGAGCGTTGACTAATAATACTCTTTTACTTTCTGAACTAGATGCCACTTCAGATGAGTGGTAAATCAATGTGCACATAAAGCAATAATCATTAATTAATTGAGGATGCTTGAATGCAGCTAAGCTCTCGAATAGAGTTAAGATTTCTTCTGCATTAGGATGGTCTAAATTCATCCAGAATGTATAGTGATTTGCAATCAGCCAAACCATATCTTTATATACCTTCCCTATCCTGAGCGAGTCAAATAGTGCATTAAATCTTTTTTTGTCTCTTAATGAATGATTTGTGTCAATATCGAATAACGGGTAGAGCAATACCGCAAAGCACACTGCTAGAGAGGCCCCTTTTTTTGCTGCGTCATCAAGACAAGCTAGGGAATGTGCTGTTATAGCAGCATTAAAATTCGGATATAAAATTTCAAAAGCGCCACATTGACCTAATAATCTAAAATATTCAGATGGTAAATTCGTTTCCAGCGCTCGGTGGGTTTCTTGCCAGATTCTCTCTTTTGTAAGTGTATTTAATTCACCATTGATAACCATCTTGTTAATGAGCTTTTGGGTTTCTGCAGCTAAGTTAAATTGCATATCAGCAAATTTAGCCTTAAATCTTGCTAACCTTAACACCCTTAAAGGATCTTCTATGAAGGCATCTGAAACATGCTTTAATGTGCGGCTTGTTAAGTCATCTATGCCATGATATGGGTCAATGAAATAGGTTTCATTAATGCAATCAAGGGTCTTACAGTGTTTAATTGCTTGTTCAGGAGTCAAGCAACTAGGATAGTGTAACTTGAATAACTCAAAATCAAAGGCAATTGCATTAATTGTTAGATCTCTTCTTAATAAATCTTCTTCAAGAGTGACATCAGCAGAAGCGTAGCACTCAAATCCCGTATAACCTATTGAAGATTTACGTTCAGTTCTTGCCAGTGCATACTCTTCATGAGTGTCGGGATGTAAAAAAACAGGGAAGTCTTTACCAACTTGTTGAAAACCACTACGCAGCATCTCTTCTGGCGTTGTGCCGACAACAACCCAATCATGATCTTTGATAGGCAGTCCAAGCAAACCATCCCTAACTGCACCGCCGACTAAATATACTTTCATATTGAATTTATTCGTTATTATTAATTGAAGCTAAAAGGTTAATAGAAATAAAAGGAAGATAGTTAATTATTTCATAAACTTGACATCTTCTGCACCTTGAAGGACAAGGTTTATACCGTATGCCAGATAAATTAGAGCTAAATATACTATAATAGCCTATTAATTGTAAGCAAAGCTTGAGATCCTGTGAATTATCTGTATAATCGCGCGACCCCACGTTACGGTGTTGACTATTCCCGAGTCAAGCATCAAACTGAAGATTGCTCGAAGGGGTAAAGATTCAGTCATAACGGTGAATCATTTGATTCAAAGTGGTTTTTTTTTAATTTTAGGTAGATAAATAATGAAAACTTTTACAGCTACTCCAGCTACAATCAAACGTGAATGGTTTGTGGTTGATGCTACAGGTAAAACTTTAGGTCGCTTAGCAACTGAAATTGCTCGTCGTCTTCGTGGTAAGCATAAACCAGAATATACACCTCATATGGACACAGGTGACTATATTATTGTTATCAATGCAGAACAAGTTGCGGTAACAGGTAAAAAACGTACTGATAAAATGTACTATCGCTACACTGGTTATGTTGGTGGTTTGAAGGAAGCAACCTTTGAACAAATGATTGAACGCCATCCTGAGCGTGTCATTGAGATTGCGGTAAAAGGCATGTTACCAAAAGGACCGTTAGGCCGTGACATGTATCGTAAGCTAAAAGTTTACGCAGGTGCTGAGCATAACCATGCTGCACAACAACCGCAAATTCTAGACATTTAATCGGGGTACTATAAAATGGCTGTTAATCAAAACTACGGTACAGGGCGCCGCAAAAGCTCAACTGCACGTGTATTTATCAGACCAGGTTCTGGTAATATCGTAATCAATAAGCGTACTTTAGAAGAGTATTTTGGTCGTGAAACGGCGCGTATGGTTGTTCGTCAACCATTAGAGTTGCTTGAAATGACTGAAAAATTTGATCTTTACATTACGGTTAAAGGTGGTGGTATTTCAGGTCAAGCTGGTGCAATTCGTCATGGTATCACTCGTGCTCTAATGGAGTATGATGAGTCACTACGTCCTGAATTACGTAAAGCTGGCTTCGTAACTCGTGATGCACGTCAGGTTGAACGTAAGAAAGTGGGTCTACGTAAAGCTCGTAAACGTCCACAATTCTCTAAACGTTAATTGTTTTAAATGCATATAACAGATTAAATAGTGTGTTATATGATTAAATAATCAGAAGAGATAGGTTTAGCGACCTGTCTCTTTTTTTATTTATGTATTAAAGATAGAGTGCTCTTAAGTATTTTTTAATATAATATGATCAATTGCGAACACCATGGTATCAGTATTTATGAATAGCCCCTCACCACAGATAACCTCTCTAAGACAACTTAGTTTTGCGGTATTGCTTTTTCCGATTTGCCTTGTTTTATATGAATTTACTGTTTACATCGGTAATGATATGACTCTACCTGCGATGCCTAACCACATTCTGCGCTATTTTGATGCGAGTTCTGAGTGGAGTGCTAAGTCGATGAGCTATTATATTTTTGGGGGGATGCTTTTACAGTGGTTAATTGGCCCACTTGCAGATAGAAAGGGGCGCCGAGTAGTCATGTTAAGTGGTGTGGCATTTTTTATTATCACTTGCCTTGCGATTTTATTTGTCGCGAATATAGAGCAATTTATGATGATGCGAATACTTCAGGGCATTGGTTTATGTTTCATTGGTGCAGTGGGTTATGCGGCTGTTCAAGATTCTTTTAATGAAGTAATTGCTATTAAATTAACCGCTATCATGGCGAATGTCTCTCTAATTGCTCCCATGCTTGGACCTTTATTGGGTAGTAAAATTATTGAGATTGCACCTTGGCAAGTGATATTCATCCTTTTTGCAATCTTATCTCTTATCGCCTTTTTAGGGCTTTTTAAGTCTATGCCAGAAAGCGCACCATTAAAAGGCCAACCCCTCGTTGTTAAAGAAATTTGGACTGATTATCGACAAATCTTTGCTAATCCTCAATTTTTGAGAGGATCATTAGCGATAGGATTTGCCCTTATTCCTTTGTTGACTTGGATTGCCCAGACTCCTCTTATATTCATGACAGATAGAGCATTAACGAATAAGCACTATAGTTTATTGCAAATACCAGTTTTTGTCTGCTTATTGTTAGGTAATTTTACGCTTGCACGTTTAACTGGCAAAGTGGCTATTACGCGTCCTATCTTTCTAGGGGCCATTCCTATGATGATTGGGATCTTAATTGCAGCGATAGGTACGTTGTTTAATCCAGAGAGTTATCAATTTATGGTGGTCGGTATTTCAATTTATGCCTATGGGCTTGGTGTGGCGAATGCAGGGTTATATCGTTTAACGTTATTTTCAAGTCAAATCAGTAAAGGAACCGTTTCAGCTGCGCTTGGTATGATAAATGCTTTTATGTTTGCAGGTGGAATTGAATTAGCAAACCATGCTTACCTATTGACTGATTTAATTGGCTTTAATTTAATGTCTTTAATTTGTATTGTCTTATGGGCCATGTGTGCGTTTGCATTTATCAGTACATATAAAAAAGCGAAATGCTTATAATTCGATGAGGTGAATTCAAATTGCACGTTCTATTGATGATGTGGTCTATTTAATGTCATAGCAAACTGTATAGATGATTAACACCCTTAATCATCTATCGGCTCTTACAAGCCTTTGGTTGCCTCTCATCCTATCCAATCTCTAGCGCGCCACTTGAGTTCGCTATCAAAAAAACATAATACGAAAAAACAATCAGAAGAAATGGCTTAAAAAGCATCAGGAAAATGGGTTACTCCCTTTTATAAACGGCCTTCTATATATCATATTGTTTCGGAAGCTAATTATAAAAATGTCATGTCTCTTATCAAGTACTCAACAATGTGAATAATGATTGATTAACCATCTTAGTGTTTAATTTTTTTACTTCTTAGCAATAGCTTACATTCTCCCTTTCAAGGGAGGATGTAAGCTTGAATGATAAATTTTGTCCGCTATTTTTCTTGATTTGAATAGGAAATGACTTTTTAGTCTGTTATAAAATGACATTGCATCTATAAAAATAGGTCGAGTAGATCATTTAAAAATAATTTTCCCTTAGATGTAATTTGCCAATGAGAATCCGTTGTATCTATAAAGCCTTTTGAAGTAGCATCTGAAATTGCCTTTTCAATGCTAGTTAATTCACAAAAGGTGTAATGTTCAAATTCAGTTTTAGCGACAGGTTCAAATAATCGAAAACGATTCATAAAAAACTCAAAAGGTCTTTCCTCAAGAGGTACTTGCCATGATTGGTCTAAATAACGGCTTTCCATGTAGCCTTTTGGATGTTTTGTTTTTTGCGTTCGAATAATTGAACCATTTAAATATGTTATTTTTCCATGTGCACCGCAGCCAATTCCTAGATAATCCCCAAAACGCCAGTAATTTAAATTATGTTGGCATTGGTATCCTACTTTTGAGTAGGCAGAGGTTTCGTATTGTACGTAGCCTGCTTGACTGAGTAATTCATTTCCTTGTGTATAAATATCCCAAAGAATATCATCATCGGGTAATTTAGGTGGTTTGGAGGCAAAGTTGGTATTGGGCTCAATGGTTAATTGATACCAAGAAAAATGAGGAGGATCTAATTCAATGATCTGCTTAATATCATTTAATGCTTCTTCGGTACTTTGGTTTGGCAGGCCATGCATGATATCTAAATTGAAACTTTGCAGGCCAAGTTTTTTCGCAATGTGTGCTGCATTGATGGCCTCTTTAGGATCGTGAATGCGGCCTAGGCGTATGAGCTTATCAGCATTAAAGCTCTGCACACCTATCGAAATACGATTGACTCCACTGGATTGATAATTAGAAAAACGAAGCGCTTCAACACTATTGGGATTTGCTTCCATGGTAATTTCAGCTGATGGGCTCACCTCTACTCTTGCAAAAATACCTTTTAACAAGGTATCTAGAACATCACCATCAAGTAAGCTTGGCGTTCCACCACCAATAAATATAGATTGGATTTGTCTGCCTTTAACTAATTTTGCATCGATTTCTAAATCTTTCAGTAAGTGCTCAATATACTCAACTTGCGGTAATTTAGTTTTTAGGGCATGAGAATTAAAATCGCAGTAAGGGCATTTTTCCACACACCATGGAATATGAACATACAGACTAAGTGGTGCTAGTGTGAAGTTAGAATGCGCTTTGAGTGTCATAATTAACCCTATTTAGAATGAGTGTAAGAGGTATCAGAGTTAAAATGTTGGAATAACGCACTTAACGCTTGCCCTCGGTGTGAATATTGATGTTTTTCCTCACGAGTTAATTGGGCAGCAGTTTTGTCAAGATCAGGAATATAAAAATAAGGGTCATAGCCAAAACCTTGATTTCCTCTGGGTTCATCAATAATTTGACCATGCCAAATACCGTAGCAGACAATCGGAGCAGGATCTGTTGCGTGGGTTAAAAATACCAGTGCGCAATGAAAAGTCGCTTCTCTATTGATAGTTGGATTTTGCTTTAATGTTTCAATGAGTTTAGTATTATTTTCTTGGTCGGTTGCGTCTATTCCTGCATAACGAGCAGAATAGATTCCTGGCTCTCCTTGTAAGCCTATGACACTTAGACCTGAATCATCTGCAAGTGCTGGAAGCCCAGTAATTAAAGATGCATGTCTTGCTTTGAGGATCGCGTTTTCAATAAATGTTAGACCTGTTTCTTCAACAGATGTGACATTAAGATCTGTTTGCGCGATAACATCCCAGCCAAATTGACCTAATAAGTGTTGAATTTCATTGACTTTACCGGGATTGGCAGTAGCTAGAACGAGTTTTTGCATAATAAAAATACCTGTAAAATTAAAAGTATCTGATAAGAGTGAGATGATATTTTACCATGATTACTTAATATTTCGTGCCTATTTCTTTTTTTGTAATTGAGTTGATGCGATGAGAATCCAAAAATGCATTTGGTTACTTTATTAATTCATTTAAACGCTAGATGAATTATTGCAGGTTTTCTCATCTTTCGTCTAGTATTGTGAACTTATCTTATGCTGATGTGACTTATGTGATGCTGCATTATATAATGCTGATGTTTTTCCGAAGATAAGAGTTTTTTCCTAACACTCAAGCTAACTTAATCACAGCAATTAACCTCTTAGGCTTGTTTAAAGCGGTTATGCCTATTACAATCGTGCATAATGAAAATGATAAAAGTAAGACACTTAGGCATGAGGAATCAATCGTCATGAATACGACACAAGAACATGGGTTAATTGCAGAACAATTATCAAATGTCAGGAAACAAATTGCTCAGAGCGCACTGCAATATGGACGAAATCCGACAGACATCACGTTACTTGCGGTCAGTAAAACAAAAAGTATTGACCAAATTGAACATGCAATCCATGCTAATCAAAATGAATTTGGTGAAAATTATGTCCAAGAGGGTATAGAAAAAATACAATATTTTGAAACGACACCCTATCGTGAGCAATTGATTTGGCACTTTATTGGACCTTTGCAAAGTAATAAAAGCAAATATATCGCTCAACATTTTGATTGGTTGCATACGTTAGATAATGAAAAATTAGCTAAGCGACTCGGTGCGCAGCGTCCTTTGCATTTACCTCGATTGAATGTACTAATCCAAGTTAATATTAGTGGTGAAGAAACAAAATCAGGAATTGATCTAGATGAGGTTGATACATTAGTGCAGTGTGTTTTAGCTGAAACAACACTCTGTTTTAGAGGGTTAATGACGATTCCAGCGCCTATTGGTGATAATCCTACCGATGAGAAGATACAGCAGCATTATTTGAGTCTAATGAAATTAACAGATAAATTTAAACAGTTGCAACAAGAATATCCGCACCATCAAAATTGTCAGATAGATACACTTTCTATGGGTATGAGTGATGATCTTTCAGTCGCTATTCGGGCTGGTAGTACATTAGTGCGGGTTGGATCAGCGATTTTTGGTGCAAGAACTTAATGATTACATAATGAGGTAACTATGCATTCCCCTTTGCGTTATGGTAATAAAGTCTATCCTAAACTTGGTTTTATCGGTGCGGGAAATATGGCAAAAGCGATTATTGTTGGTTTGATTAAAACAGGCTACCCCGCTGCAGAAATATGCGTAAGCTCACCTTCTGAAATTAGGCGTGCTGCACTGAGTCATGAATATGGCGTTTCCCATCATCATGATAATATTCAAAATGCACTTGATGCTGATGTGATTATACTAGCGGTCAAACCACAAATGATGCAAGCGGTATGTGAGTTATTAAGACAGCATGTTAATTTATCGAATAAATTGTTAGTGACGTTAGCAGCAGGAATAGAAGTAGCGCAGTATCAAGTATGGTTAGGGGATGAGATTGAGATTATACGAGTCATGCCTAATACACCTGCCATCATAGGTGAGGGAGTTAGCGGTATCTATGCTTCAGATAAGGCGAGCGGACAGGCAAAAATGTTTGTCGAAAAGTTGATGCAAAGTGTTGGATTAGTTCACACATTAAAGCAAGAAGAACAGATGCATGCCTTTATTGCTACCGCTGGCAGTGCCCCTGCTTATTTTTTTAAATTCATGCAAGCTATGCAAGAAGCGGCGATAAAGCTTGGTTGTAGTGATGAAGAGGCTAAGCTGCTTGTTTTACAATCTGCAAAAGGAGCAGTCTTGTTAGCTGAGGCGGCTGAATCAAATACATTTGAAGCATTAGCTCAGCAGGTGACATCTAAGGGAGGCACAACAGAGCAGGCTCTTAATGCGTTCGTAAAAGGCGATTTATTTAGTTTGGTATATGATGCAATGAAAGCTGCATCAGATAAATCACGCACAATGTCAGCAGGTAAGCGATAATTTTTGTCGATAAAATAGGCTAATTACTGTAGAGTAAGGGTGGCCAATGATTGGTCTAAAAATATGAATGTTAGGAATTTAAGGAAATAGCGTTATGATTTTAATCTATGAAATAATTAATTTGTATGTCATGGTGTTAATACTGAGAGTGTGGCTACAAATTGCTCGTGCAGACTTTTATAACCCATTTTCTCAAACGATCGTTAAATTAACAGAGCACATTACAGCGCAGCCTAGGCGACTTTTCCCAGCTAGAGGGGCCATTGACTATGCGTCTTTATTAATTGCTTATGTGCTTATTTTTGGGAAGTTTTTAATCAATTCATTTGTAAGTTCTGTTGGGTCATTTGATATTGTGGGCTTAATTGTATTTTCAGTGTTAGATTTTACCCATTTAATTGGACAGACGGTTTTTTGGGTAATGATCATTAATGTGATTTTAAGTTGGGTAAGTCAAGGACGTAATCCAATTGATGCAGTGATTTATCAACTGACTCAACCTCTTATTGGACCGATTAAACGTATCGTTCCTCCAGTAGGAATGATTGATTTTTCGATAATGATATTCTTATTTGGACTCTACTTTTTAAATTATTTACATGGGCAAGTAACGTTTTTCATTACAAGAGCACTGTATGGAATTTAAGTCATCCAATCCTTTACCAACAAAAATTATGCTGTGTTTGTATATACAACCTAAATCTAGCCGAGATCAGTGGGTGGGCTGGTATGGTGAGGAATATAAACTTGCTATTACAGCGCCGCCAGTGGATGGTAAAGCAAATGATCATATTATTAAGTTACTGTCTAAGACATTTAAAGTTGCAAAAAAGAATATTATGATTGAACAAGGTGAGCTCGGTCGGCATAAACGTATTAGTATTCAATTTCCAACATTGATACCTGAGGAATTAGCTTCAGTTGTCAAAATTATCAATTAATTAAACTAAAGAGGGAACCAGTATGTTTCTAAAAAAAACCGCACTAGCAGTATTAACTATGTCAACATTACTTGTTGGTTTAAATGCTTTTGCAGAACAAATTACTGTGAAAATGACAACAAATAAGGGACCGATTACATTAACGCTTGATGGTGATAAAGCACCTCTAAGTGTCAGTAATTTTGTTGAATATGCACAGGCGGGTTACTATGATGGCACGATCTTTCACAGAGTGATTCCAGGTTTTATGATTCAGGGTGGGGGATTTACCTCTGATATGCAACAAAAAGAGACGAGAAGCCCCATTAAAAATGAAGCAGATAATGGTTTGCTTAATACAAGGGGAACGATTGCGATGGCAAGAACAAGCGATAAAGATAGCGCGACATCGCAGTTTTTCATTAACGTTGTTGATAATAAATTTTTAGATAATGGCGCAAGAGATTTTGGATATGCGGTATTTGGTGAAGTAACTGAAGGAATGGATGTAGTAGATTCGATTGCTAATGTGGAAACAGCAAATCAAGGTGGCCATCAAAACGTCCCTACACAAGCTGTCATTATTGAAAAAGTAGAAGTCGTTAAATAGTTTTTATATCAGTAGAGTAAAGAGCGTCATTGAGTGATAAATACAGCCCAATGACGTAATTTTAAATAAGCGATATTTATTTTTGGATTTTAGAATCCATATTAAACACTAAAATTTCTCGGCATGTATCTTATCTAAGTGTAATATGCTTATGCGCTATGGAGTCAGTTGTAAGCTTATATGAACCAAGATCATTTAATATTGGTTTATCACAATTATTTGATTGCGATAAAAAGATCAACGTGCGTCGCTGAATAATAAAATTCATAATCTGCTGTATAAGCGCGTTCATATGAGCAGTTTGGGTCAGTAAAATATGCCCAAATATGTTGCCATAACTCAATAATCACGTTAGGAATTTCACCGTGATGGCTAAATTTTAAATAACGCCCAGCAGGTACGTTAGTTTTTTCTAGTGCGTTTGCGTGTTCATTTATTTCAGTGATGCCGGCCCATACGTCATATTCACCATGCATATCGGCTTCATAATTCGTATAAATACCATATACAGATGATTGTGAACTCATTTTAGGTGCAACCTCATAGCCAAAACGCTGCCATAATTGACCAATCTTTGCAGTTCCAACGTCAGCCTCAGTACGGTTATTTGTTCTAATATTAAAACCATACACAGTAAAAGCAGAGCATTCGTATTCGATGGGGGTGGCTATGTTATCCATATCTTATCCTTACACGTTCATTAAATAACATATGGATCACATAAATCTTGTATCCATACCTAATAGAATGGGGCTAAATTTGCCCCAATTTAAGCGAATTGACTGTTACTTGTTAAGAATTTGAGTCCACATAAACGGTTACCTTAGAACCTAGTTTAAGTTTCTTATCATCTTTAATCGTGTTCCACGATTTTAGCTCAGCTAATTTTACACCGTGCTTTTGAGCAATTTTACCAAGTGAATCACCTTGTTTCACAGTATATACAATTTTTTGGCGTTTATTAGTATCATTTTTCTGCGCAGTGTTATTTTGAGCATTCGCTAATTTCGTTGAATTTACGATAAGTTTTTGCCCAGGTAAAATTAAGCTTTTATCCGTTAAGTTATTCCATTTTTTCAAATCAGATATTTTAACGTTATTTTTGCTCGCAATTAACGACAAACTATCCCCTTTTTCAATCGTATACTGCCCTTGTGTATTAGGCGTTTTATTTTTTGAATTAGAGGCTGTTTGCGTATTAGGCTGATCTGTACTTGACTTAACTTTTGCTCTAGCAATTTGTCCCGACTCAATTGATGAAATAAATTGAGTCTCAAGTGCGCGAGGTAATAAAATATAATGCTCTCCATTAGCATTCGTTACCCCTTTTTTATAACCTGCATTTAAATGTTGTAAACGATTTGCACTGATACCAATTTGATCGGCTGCGGCTGATAATTCAATCGGCTGATCAATTTTTACTGGTATAAGCGCATTAGCCTTGTCTGCTTTAGCCAGTTTTACACCGTATTTTTCAGGGTTTTTGAAAATAGACTGAAGGGCTAGTAAACGAGGAATGTACTGTTTCGTAGTAGGCGGAAGCGTACTTAAAGACCAAAAATCGGTTGGTTTTCCTTGTTTTTTATTTTTTGCGATAGCTTGCATCACTCGACCTTCACCACTATTGTAAGCTGCAATAGCAAGTAGCCAATCATTATCAAACATTTTATGTAAGCGTTCGAGTAAATCAAGCGCTGCGGTAGTTGAGGCAACCACATCATGCCTGCCATCGTACAGCTGATTCTGTTTCAAACCGAAATTTTTACCTGTACTTGGTACAATTTGCCAGATACCAGCAGCATTTTGAGAAGAAACAACATCTGTTCTAAATGCGCTTTCAATGATAGGAATTAACACTAATTCCATCGGCATTTTGCGTTCTTTTATTTGTTCCGATAACCAGTACATATAAGGCTCTGCACGAGTTGAAACATCGGTAAAATAGCGTTGCTTATTTTTATAAAAATCGATCTCTTTTTCAATTCTGGAGTTGCTCTCAGTTGGCATCGTCATTTCTTTTGCCATATATTGCCAAACTGTTTGCTCACTAAAAGTATCATCAATCCAATTTAAACTTGGGTTGTCGTGTTTTTTAACTGGATCAGGTGACATGACTGCATTGGAACTATTTTGGCAACCTGATAAAAAAAGGATTGCTAGGAGTGTTGTAAAAAGTGCTGTTTGTAATCTCTTCATAATTTTATTTACTCATCATTGGTTACCTAGTTCAATCACTTTCACAATAAGCTTACATGAAGCTCAAAGCCAAAAAGCAATAATGGATCATTGCATAGATTGAACATCAGTCTTATGTTGAATTCAACCTCGATATCAACATGCGAAGTACTTAAACCTTCAGACCAAAAAGTAATTTCATTTTTATTAGATAGTGCTAGACGGTTATTTACCAGCTACACATATCTATATGGGTTAATAATACATATCCCACTCACAATAAGTGGGAGTTTTCTAATATCACTCATTAAGTGACACCCAAAGCACGCTTCCTTTCTCAGGAATTATTAGTTTAAGTTGTATTTAAATTATACAAACCTATTGCTCGGGCGGCTGATGATAACCACCTTTTGCTCAGAGTACAACCTTTTGGTTAAAAATTGTCCTTTAATTTACGTAATTCACTAAATCGTTGAAGTGTATCGAAATAGTTGTAAGTTTTAACAGGAATTTCATTTAAATCAATGTATTTACACAATAAGTACGGGTTGATGCGTTGTTCAATTTCAATGCTTGAGGGAACACTTGGTTGCTTGCTATGATAACGTGATTCAATGAGTTGAATATGAGATTTAATCTCTTGATTATGTTTAAAAATTGAAGCTGCAAATTTAAGATTAGATAAAGTATATTCATGAGCAGGGCAAACAAGCGTACTTGCTGGAAACTCCATTAATTTATTTAAAGAATCAAACATTTGTTGATAACTTCCTTCAAATAATCGACCGCAGCCTGCTGAGAAAAGTGTGTCACCAGTAAATAGAATTTCGCCAAAATAATAGCAAACATGCCCAAGCGTATGGCCAGGAGTTTCTATTATATTGCATGGCTTGCCTAATAATGTGATTTGGTCTTGATCCTTTATAATTTGATTAGCGCCTTTGTGCCTAGTTTCTTCAGGTCCATAAACTAACAGTCCTTTATAATGCTCTACAAGCGCCTCTACCCCATCTGTATGATCATAATGGTGATGAGTTAAGATAATAGCTGTTGGCGTCAATTGGTGATGATTTAGATAGTTTATGACAGGTTCACTCACACCAGGATCAACGATAATTGTTTCTTTATCTGAGCTGCTCATTTTTGTTAAAAGCCAAATATAATTATCGGTTAAAACGGGAAGAGCAGTGAGTTGCCAATCGTTAATATAGCTAACATTTAGATCGCTTAAGGTTAAAGTAGTCATAATATGATTGTTGTCTAGAGACTGATTGATTAGAAAAATAAGGTAATGAAGATAATATCAAGCAATTTGAGTTTTCATTTTTTACTCCCACGCAATTGAATTTCATCATGGGAGTAAAATAGATAGTAGGTCTAAGCGTTTATAAATGATTCGCCTAGCTCTATATCAGCTTTTAACACAGTTAACATGCTATCTAGGGCATTTTTTTCAAATGGGCTTAAATCGCCAATTGGTAAACGTTCTTCAATTCCGTTTTTACCTAGACGAACTGGCTGAGCAAAAAATCGAGCATATTGTCCATCACCTTCAACATAAGTACATTCTACTACATTTGTCTCGCCTTGCATTGCACGAATAATAGATAATGCAAATCTTGCTGCTGCCTGACCCATAGAAAGCGTGGCTGAACCACCACCTGCTTTTGCTTCAACAACTTCAGTTCCTGCATTTTGAATGCGCTTAGTTAAATTCTCTACAGCTTCATTGGTAAAGCTAACTCCCTGTACTTGTGAGAGTAATGGTAAAATTGTCACACCAGAATGACCACCAATAACCGGTACATTTACAGTTGCAGGATTTAAGCCGTGTTGTTCTGCAACGAATGTATTAGCTCTAATAATATCAAGTGTTGTGATACCAAATAATTTATTTTTGTTATATACACCTGCTTTTTTCAAGACTTCAGCTGCAATCGCCACTGTTGTATTGACAGGGTTAGTGATGATAGCAATGCATGCATTAGGGCAAGTTTTAGCAACTTGTTCAATTAAATTACGAACAATTCCTGCGTTGATATTAAATAGATCAGAGCGATCCATCCCAGGTTTACGTGCCACACCAGCTGAAATTAATACGATATCAGCTCCTTGTAAAGCAGGAGTCGCATCCTCTCCGCTAAAGCCTTTTATGCTGACTTGTGTCGGGATATGGCTTAAGTCAACAGCAACACCAGGGGTAACAGGTGCAATGTCATAAAGAGATAATTCAGAACCGGCAGGTAACTGAGTTTTGAGTAAGAGTGCTAACGCTTGTCCGATACCGCCTGCGGCGCCTAGAACTGCAACTTTCATTGAATGACTCCCTAAGTAATTTAAATTGGAAATATAGTTTGTAACAAATTCGTTAAAAAATAAGTATGCAACTAATACATTACACTTTTATTACTTTTTTGAATAGTGCACTATCTCTCAGATTTTCATTTTTTATTGAAAGAATAATTATTATTTCTATTTTATGCTTAAAATTACAACTATTTTTACCCAAATGATAAAATCAGATTGACTTTTGTGCTTAAAATCGCTATTTTCTTACCCCTTTAAAACCCAATTCAATTTTTAGGATTGAAGTTTTATTTTTGACATCTATTAGGCTTTAATTTTTTCTGTTTGGTTGTCTGCGTGAAAACGCGAAAATTAACCATTTTTATTAACTTACATTTAAGATACTCAGGAGTTTACCTTGGCTAATATCAAATCAGCTAAGAAGCGTGCGATTCAATCTGAAAAACGCCGCCAACATAATGCTAGCCGTCGCTCAATGATGCGTACATACATCAAAAAAGTTTACGCTGCAATTGAAGCAAATAATAAAGATGAAGCAGTAGCTGCTTTTGCTGTGATGCAACCGATCTTAGATCGTCAAGCAGCACGTGGTTTAATCCACAAAAACAAAGCAGCACGTCATAAGGCTAACCTTACTAAGCACATCGCTGCGATGGCTTAATCAAGCTTTTTAGCGCTTCTATGAATCCCGTTATTTTACGGGATTTTTTGTTTTTTGATAAGCATTGAAGTTTTTTAATGCTTATTTGCATATTTTGTTTTAAATTCCCCTAATTTAATTAGTACATTTCCTATCCTGTATGTTTAAGAGTAGTACTCTTAGCATAATATGCTTCACTCTAAACTTTTTCTCATCTCTATATATTAACTATTTGATTTGTAAATTTGCTTGGTGACGTATTTTAAATAATATTGAAAAATCAATGTGTTTTAATTTAAGTGTCATTTTTATTAAGGACAAGCTTTTTTTCTTTCTCAATGAAAAAGTGGTTAAATTTTAATTAGTGCTGTTTTAATGATCTAGGTCAAATGGTATGACCATTTGGCTTGGTACTCTGCTTTTAGCCCAAAAGGCTGTACCGATTGATTAACTTAGGAGAAAAGTTATGGCTAACAGCATGAATATTCAAGAGTTGCAAAATACTGCATGGCGTGGTTTTAAAGCCGGTAATTGGCAAGAAAATGTCGATGTCCGAGATTTTATCCACTTAAATTACACTCCATATGAAGGGGATGAAAGTTTCTTAGCAGGAGCAACACCTGCAACGACAAAATTATGGGAAAAAGTATCGGAAGGAATCAAGGAAGAAAATCGTACTCATTCTCCATTAGATTTTGATACCGAAATTATCTCGACTATTACTTCTCATGATGCTGGTTATATCGATCAGTCTTTAGAGAAGATAGTTGGTCTTCAAACAGATGCTCCTTTAAAGCGTGCTATCATGCCATTTGGTGGCATTAAGATGATTGAAAGTTCATTTAAAGCTTATGGACGCGAACTAAATCCTGAATTAAAGAAAATCTTTACTGATTATCGTAAGACACACAACCAGGGTGTATTTGATGTTTATACACCAGATATCTTAAGCTGTCGTAAATCAGGTGTTTTAACTGGTTTACCAGACGCTTATGGGCGTGGGCGCATTATTGGTGACTACCGCCGCGTTGCGTTATACGGTATTGATTTCTTAATGGCTGATAAGGTCAAACAATTTAAATCACTTCAAGAAAAATTTGAGCAAGGTGAAGATCTTCATATGACTATTCAGTTACGTGAAGAAATTTCTGAGCAGCATCGTGCCCTTGGTAAAATGAAAGAAATGGCAGCAAAACATGGTTTTGATATATCAAAACCTGCGACGACTGCACAAGAAGCCGTTCAATGGACTTATTTTGCATATTTAGCTGCGGTAAAATCACAAAACGGTGCGGCTATGTCATTTGGTCGTGTTTCAACATTTTTAGATGTGTTTATTGATCGTGATTTACGTGAAGGTAAAATTACTGAAATTGAAGCTCAAGAACTTGTTGATCATCTTGTAATGAAATTACGTATGGTACGTTTCTTGCGTACACCAGAATATGATGAGTTATTCTCTGGCGATCCAATTTGGGCAACAGAATCATTAGCGGGTATGGGCTTAGATGGCCGTACGATGGTCACGAAGACTACGTTTAGATTCTTAAATACGCTCTATACAATGGGTCCTTCCCCTGAGCCTAATATGACGATTTTATGGTCAGAGCAATTACCGATTGATTTCAAAAAATATGCGTCAAAAGTCTCTATCGATACTTCATCACTTCAGTATGAAAATGATGATTTAATGCGTCCTGACTTTAATAGTGATGACTATGCGATTGCGTGCTGCGTGAGTCCAATGGTGGTCGGTAAGCATATGCAATTTTTTGGTGCACGTGCCAACTTGGCTAAAACACTGCTTTATGCAATAAACGGTGGTGTGGATGAGAAATTAAAAATCCAAGTTGGACCGAAAGCAGAACCAATTAAAGATGAGTATTTAAACTTTGATGATGTGATGAATCGCTTAGATGGATTTATGGATTGGTTAGCTAAGCAATATGTTACTGCGCTTAATAGTATCCATTATATGCATGATAAGTATAGCTATGAAGCTGCATTAATGGCATTACATGATAGAGATGTCCGTAGAACGATGGCGTGTGGCATCGCAGGGCTTTCTGTTGCAGCAGACTCACTGTCAGCAATTAAATATGCGAAAGTAAAACCGATTCGTGATGAAGACGGTATTGCGATTGATTTTGAAATCGAAGGTGAGTTCCCGACCTTTGGTAATAATAATAAATTAGTCGATGATATTGCTTGTGATTTAGTTGAACGTTTTATGAAGAAAATTCAGAAATTGAAAACTTATCGTGATGCAGTGCCAACACAATCAGTGTTAACCATTACATCAAATGTTGTATACGGTAAAAAAACGGGTAACACACCTGATGGACGTCGTGCTGGTGCACCATTTGGACCAGGTGCAAATCCAATGCATGGCAGAGATCAGAAAGGTGCAGTTGCTTCATTGACTTCAGTTTCTAAATTACCGTTTGCTTATGCAAAAGATGGCATTTCATATACATTCTCGATTGTTCCTAATGCGTTAGGCAAAACAGATGAAGAACGTAAAACTAATCTTGCAGGCATGATGGACGGTTATTTCCATCACTCAGCGCAAGTTGAAGGTGGTCAGCATCTTAATGTGAACGTCTTAAATCGTGAGATGCTAGTTGAAGCTATGAATGATCCTGAATTGTATCCACAATTAACTATTCGTGTATCAGGTTATGCGGTGCGATTTAATTCATTGACTCGTGAGCAACAACAAGATGTGATTACTCGTACTTTTACAACAACCATGTAAAGGTAAAAAGTTTGTACAGGTAAGTGCAAATAAACTGATAATCTAACTTAAAAGCCTCGCAATGCGAGGCTTTCTTTTGAAGTGTGATCACAGTCTAAGTGGATGAAATATGTTAGAGTCATTCAAAATCAAAGGATGTGATGGTTCATTTAACTTTTAATCAGAGATGATAAATATTTTAGGAGTCTGATTATGTCTACTTTAGGTCGAGTACATTCAATTGAATCATGTGGCACATTAGATGGCCCAGGTATTCGTTATGTGGTCTTTTTTCAAGGGTGTTTGATGCGCTGTATGTATTGTCATAATCGTGACACTTGGGATTTGCATTCAGGAAGGGAAGTGACCGTGGATGAACTCATGTCAGAACTTGTCACTTATCGTGCTTATATGAATGCCTCCGGGGGAGGGGTTACAGCTACGGGCGGAGAGGCAGTATTACAGCCCGAATTTATTCGGGATTGGTTTAGAGCTTGTAAAGCTGAAGGAATACACACTTGTCTTGATACTAATGGATTTGTCAGGCATTACGATATCGTCATTGATGAGATGATAGAAGCCACTGATTTAGTTATGCTGGATATTAAACAAGTCAATGATGAAATACACCAGCAACTTGCAGGAGTCTCTAATCAAAGAACTCTTCAGTTTGCAAAATATCTCGCTCAAAAAAATAAAAGAACGTGGGTACGATATGTGGTTGTGCCAGGGTGGACAGATGATGATGCGTCTGCACATCTGCTTGGCGAGTTTACCAGTAATATGTACAACATTGAAAAAATAGAGTTATTACCCTATCACGAACTAGGTAAGCACAAATGGACAACAATGGGGGAAATTTACCCCTTAGAAAGCACTAAGCCTCCTTCAAAAGAAACATTAGACCGCCTTAAAAATATTATTGCTGGCTACGGATTACCCGTTGTTTATTAACTGCTTTGTAATTAAACTAGTCATGTTTTGTTCATGAACATTGTTTGGCTAGATCATTAAAGAGATAATGAGCGTTATCTCTATGAGAGCATGGCTATTCGTAGTTGCTATTTTATTTTATATTTTTAAATAGGGGATTAAATGAAAGTTACTGATATTTTGATATTTATTGTTATTATTGCACTTGTGTGTTTAATGTTTTATGGCATATACCGGCTAATGGTTTCAAAAACAATGAAACAGTTACCTAATTTTACTGATGAAAGATTGGTTAAAGCATACAAAAATACTAACCCCATTCTAATCATACTTGTTTCACTTGTCGTATTTGTTCTTTTTCCTGGGCTTGGTGTAGTTGTCTTTTTCTATAATAGAAGAATGCGCAAAGAGTATGCATTAGTCATGCAAGAACGTTCTATTGAGATACCTAAGTAACTTGACCAGTTCTTTATGATATATTTTGATATAGTAGTGCATCACTATTAAACCTTGTAGAAGATGTACGAATAAAAACCGATGGTTATCAAATTATTCCATCGGTTTTTTTATTTTATTTGATTAAGGACATTGCTATTGCCCTGCTATTCGTTTTTTCAATTAGTCATAGGTTTTAAAACAGCTTTTGACTATTGTGCTGCGATAGCCATCTCTTCCACAGCCGTTTTATCATCTATTTGCCCATTAAAATGTCGAGTAATAACATCAAAAAATGCATTTTTAATAGACGGTGGAACTGCATGACCATGCCCGATAGAACCTAAAAGTGTATTATTTTGATTGGCTTCAGATAAGTCCTTCATTGCTTTTTTTGCACAGGCATCAAATTCAGTATCGGGAATATCAGTTCTAGCTGGAACTGAACCCTTGACTTTGTTAAAGGCAATTTGGAAACTTGGATCCATGACTGCAGCGGCAAATTTGTTTTGTGCATTAACCGATTCTTCCCCAACCTTAAACATGGCGAATTGATCGGTGTTAAACGTCACAGCTCCTTGTGTTCCAGGTAATCTGAAACATAAAAAATCTTTATCAGGTGTCATTCCAGCAGAGATAAACTCTCCCTTAGCCCAATCCCCCATAATTTGAAATGCAGCTTGTTCATTAATAACTAATCCAGATGCGACATTCCAATCACGTCCTGAAAAATCTTTATCAACGAGTTTGCGAAGCTGTGCCATTCTTGCAAAAACTTGGCGAGTAGTATCTGATTTAATGGTATCTTGATCTAACTCGATAAATGCTTTTCTATAGTAATCCACTCCCCCTGTTGCAAGTGCGACACCATCAAATATGGTTGCATCTTGCCAAGGCTGACCACCATGTGCAAGGGCGATCAAACCGGCGGCTTGCACTTTTTCAGCTGCAGTAATAAATTCATCCCAAGTCGCGGGAATTTGAGTAATTCCCACTTTATCCATGACGGCTTTATTCGCCCATACCCAGTTAGTTGAATGAACATTAACAGGCGCAGCAATCCATTTATTTTCATATTTTGAAAAAGCTTGAATCGCAGCAGGAACCACCGCATCCCAGTTACCTTCTTTAGCAACTGGGCTAATGTCGGCTAGCACACCTTCTGCTGCCCAGTTTGTGATATCAAACCCTAACATTTGTACGGCTGTAGGGGGATTACCTGAAAGCACACGAGTTCTAACAGTTGTCATTGCAGCCTCACCACCGCCACCTGCAACAGGCATATCATTCCAAGTGATCCCGTCTTTTTCTAAGTTTGTTTTTAATACATTCAATGCAGCCGCTTCGCTACCAGCTGTCCACCAATGAAGTACTTCAACACTATCGTTAGCAAAAGCAGGAATGCTGATTGAGGAAGAAATTATTAATGCACATAAAGTTTTTTTCATGTTAAACCCCTGTATATATTTTAAAAAAATGGACACGGAACATCTAACTGTTGACTAGGCTCACTGATACAAACTTAAATTCTATTACTATGAAATATTTAGATTGCATTTATTTAAGATGACAGTTGTAATTGGAATGCATTTAAAATTATGCTTCATGAACTCAGTGTCTATTATTTATGCTATAGGAAAAATAATAGACCTTGAATACGTTGCTATTTAATGAATCATGCTTATTAGTTTATTATGACTTTTCTATGAAACCTAACTGCTCACGTCCTAACTGTGTTAAAGTCGCTTCTGTGGCTCTGTTTTGAAAATCTACTTCAAAATCATCAGCTGCAAAATCAGGTGGTGATTTACCTTCAAGAAAATGTAATCGCTGCGCTTCTAAATAGGCCGCATTTTTTTCACACCAAGGTGCAGATGCAATATACATAACATTACTGTCAAATTCCCCATTATGTTCATTTTCAACAGAATGGATCACATCACAATGCCAAAAAACACAATCTCCAGGTTCTAAATCAGGAATAGGCGACATCCCTTTTAATAAAAGAGAATGCCATTGCTCTGATATTGAGAGCGCACGGCAGGGAGCAGCTCCACACAATTCGTCTTCTGGAACATCATCTTGTATTGCTCTTAGTAAAATATATGCCATTGCGTTAGCTACGGGTAAGACATTGAGTGTACCTGCATGTTTTCTCTGTGGTGAGAGTGCAGTCCAACCTTGGAATGTTCTAAACATAGAACAGACTGCAGGTGAAGGATATTCTTTGACTAATGTACGCCCTTCAGCTAAAAATGGGTCATATTGATTCCAATTACCTGAAAAAATATGACGATACACATGTCTAAAATTTGGATCAAGCCATCTTTCAATCGAACCACCATCAACATGAGGAGACAGTCCTAGGGAACTTGAGCCTGGTGGTCTTCTCCTTATCCTATCTGCGTAACTGACAATACGATTAGGGTCAAAATAGGATTCTGTTCCATTTGAGGATTTCCATAACGTATTTAGAAATACTTGAGCGGCATTCATGTTGACATCTTGTCTTGCTTTAACTTGTGCCTCGGACCAATAGATACCGTATATTTGCGGTTTGCTAGAGGCTAATGTTCCAAAGTAATTATCCTCTGCGGCATGTTTTAATTTTTCGTAAAAATCATTGGCGTCTAGATAATGACCTATATCTTCATTCCAACGCGTTGCGGTTTCTTTTGAAAATACCCCTAAAATAGCACAGCAACCACGTTTCTTAATTTTTTCTATCGTCTCTTTGGTAACTTGATTATTGAGGATTTCGTTGATATGGACTTGAGGGACTGGGTTAATCCCATTTTCTAATTCAGATGTAATCTCTTTTATTTGCTCTTCTATATTAGCTTGTAGTTCAAGGAATACCTTTTGGTAGTTGGGTAAATTCTGTCTTAAGTTTCTTTTTATCTCAGTGATGGCTTGAGGTAAATTGTCAAGGCTAGGTAAAGTCATATTGAACACTCCTGAATTTAGAAAATAAATTAACAAACGAGTCTCTTTTAACAGTATTGCTATTATTAGCTAATAAAATAGGAAGAAAAAGAGTTAAATTTTTGTTAAAAATTTCCTCTTTTATGAATTGTAATATTTGATTATTTTTTTATTATTTAACAATTAGATGTTGAGTTAAGTGAGGTTCTATATTTATTTTGTTAAATTTATGTGCTTTTTATGCTTATATAATTCTCCGTAGGATGACACTCATTTTGCTTTAAGTTTGTTCTTAAATTAGCAATTAGATAAATCATTATTTCTAACGCTTTGATTTAAAATAATTAATGTGGAATGGTTTAAGAATTAAAGCTTATTGATTTATTTTCTGCATTTATTAGTTAATTGAAAATAAGGTGATGTCATTACGTTAATAGTTAAAATTGCGCACATAATGTACAATCATACCTCTGAGTGCTCTTTTTTGCCCAGGTAGAAAGGAGTAATTACCTATCCCAAATGGTTGGGGTAGAAATATGGAGTCTGTCATCTATAATATTAGATTGCATTGGATACCAATATGATGAAATTACTAAGATTGCAAAATCAATACTTGAGATTATGGCGTGGCTTAACTTTATATGAGCATCAGTGTTTAATCACATTATCGGAAATAGCTGATATTTTGTGTTGCACACCAAGGCATGCACGTTCTTTACTATTAGCGATGCAGAAACAAAATTGGCTTAAATGGGAGGCAGTTGCTGGTAGATCAAAGAAATCAACACTACATTTATTTTTATCTGGTACAGAGATTAAAGAACAGCAGGCTCAAAAATTACTTGATGAAAATAAACTAGAACACGCAATTAATTTATTGGGGGATAAAGCACATGTCCAGCAATTGATTTTTTCTCAATTAGGCTACCGATTTAGAAAGGGTAAAGCGATGCTAAATATCCTTTATTATCGGAAGTTTCGAGACCTAGTACCTAAAGCTTCACATCGACGTTCTGAAAAACATATCCTTAAACAAATATTCAGTGGGCTCGTACAGTTTGATGAATTAACGCAACAGATAACAGGGGATATTGCGCACTCTTGGCAAAAAATATCTGATTATCATTGGCAATTTTATTTACGCTCAGGGGTATTTTTTCATCATGGTAGATTATTGAACGCAGAGGATATTATTTATTCACTAAAACGTTTTTTTGTACTAGAGACTTATCAGCATATAGTTGATATCAATTCGCCAGCACCTTTAGTGATTGATATCTTGTTAAATGAAGTAGATACTAATTTACTCGCCCTTCTTTCGAGCGTACCTGCGCTCATTATACCGTTAGATTGGGAAATGTTACCTGATTTTGCACACCATCCTATTGGTACTGGACCATTTAAAGTTGAAAGCCATACAAGTAATCACCTTAAAATAATAGCCTTTGATCAATATTTTGGATATAGGTCATTAATAGATGAGATCACTATTTGGGTATTACCTAAACTTGCAAATGACTCAATATACGCAGGCGTGTATATTAGTGCTGATATGGATGTATTATCACTCAACCCAATTGCAACGATGCCTATTCCATTAAGGCATACCGCTGTAGAGGAATTGATTGAAAGGAGATTAGAAGATGGCTGTTATTTTTTACTTTTCGATAATCGTTCATCAGCAATGCAATCAATTACATTCAAATCTTGGCTTTGCCAGGTATTATCTTCCGAAAACATCCTGAGTAAGTGTGCGCATTATGATCATTATTGGGCTATTGCGAATTCTTTATTACCGCAATGGAACCATAAAACCTATTGTTATGGCTCAGATATACAGCAGCCAAATGAAATAAAAAAATTAACCATCACATACTATGCTGATCAACCTGAGTATGCGGTCATTGCAGAAGCAATTGAAAGTATTCTCAGTGAATTTGATATTAGTGTTACCATTAAATGTGTGGACTATGATATTTGGCAATCAGGACAAGATGTAACGGATATTTGGCTCGGTAGCTTGAGTTTCAATCATCCTCTATCTTTTTCTGTCTTCGCTACGTTAAATGAATTGCCTTTGTTCAAGCTCGCAACTCATTCAAGATTCAGTTGTTTAACAGATTGGAAAGCTGAGGTATTTTCATTAGAAAAATGGTGTGAAAAATTATTGGCCGAATGTGATTTACATCCATTATTTCACCATTGGTTGTATTTGTATAATCAACCAGGGCTACAAAATACTGAAATCAATACGCTTGGGTGGTTTGATTTTAAAAAAGCTTGGTATCGATAAATAGCCTATTAAGCCTATCCTAATAATGTATTTATAACGAGTTAAAAATTAAGGGTTAAGTGTTGAAAATAGATTTAAAATTCTTTTATCAATATCTTATTTTTGAAGAATTTTTTAACTAGATGTTTACCGTAACCGGTATGAAAGATAATTAATAAGTTTTAATTTTTCAAACTTTGGGCTTTCAAATTAGCTTTGTTAACTATTGACATTACAGAGTCATTTTTTTCAAGAAAAATAGCATATGCATAATCTAATTCAATCAACTTTATTTTTTACACTATTAAATCATGTCATATCACTATTAAGTGAGTGCTGATTTTAACGCATTGGATATATTAAAATAAAAAAATAAAGGAATGCAGAGCAGCAACGATTGAATGAAGTTTTGAGTGTGTTTCCTTCATGTAAAAATAAGTTTTACATGAAGGAAACCAAATCAGTAATGAATCGCCTAGTTACTTTTTAACTATTTTTGACCAGATGATTCCGACCGATTACTTTTTACCTATTTACGTACAGTGATAACATCACCATATTGCTAATATACGAGCATGAGAGGGAATTATGTTAAATTTTATAACTTTACTATTCCTTTAGCCATATTTTTCTCCCTAATTAGTTTACTCGTAGATTGATCTGTTCTTACGCAAATCTTGAAGCACTAATTTAGCCAAGTAACCAGAACGTGTTTCGTGTGTCTCTTTTAGATAATTGTCGAGAGTTGCTAGAATGTATTTAGGCCAACTAACATTGAATCGTATAGCTTCAACTGTTAGATCACTGAGATCAACCTCAACTAACGAAAAAAAACCGCCCTGGTACTCATCAAGATGGACAATATCATCGATCTCTCTAAACTTAAAGTTAGGGAGTTCCCCATCTTCTAGAAGCCCTTCAATGTGAAAAATAATGGCTTCTTTAGCATTTTTTAATGCGCTAGCAACGCTTGTGCCTGCAGAGTAACAACCAGGAATATCAGGTATGGTAACGCCATAATCCGAATTTGTATCTTTATGGATGACAACAGGGATATACATGCTTAACTCCTAATTTTATATATTTTCTTATGCCTCATTAGCTAAAAGTTTTGTAATTTACCCAGGGATATTCCCCGGGTAAATTATCATTCAGCTAAACCTGCTTGCTTTAGTATACTATTAACAGTTTTCAAGGGCAGATCTTTTGATGGATGGGGAATAGTTACTCGTCCACTTTTAGTTTTATGCTTAAATTGCGCATGACTACCTTTATGGGCGACTTTAAACCAGCCATCACGCTGAATCCTTTTGATTAAATCATCAGAACTCATGGCGCTTTTATCACCTTGATATTTTTCGATCATACGTAATTACATGCATCTGTTATCTTAACGAGATGTCTCATTATACACATGAATACACACTAAGTTAAATTGCAATGTGTATTCATGTGTTATTTCTTATTCTTGTTTTGCACCAAAACAACGCATGCTTACGATTAATACAGTAGAAAAAAGTTAAATTTTTTGATTTTATTTTTGGATTGTTGATTTGTTTCACGGGGCTTAAATCCGAGATGTCAATGGAAGTAAAAAGTGCATAATTTTGTTTTATCAATAATCAGTTGGCTCAAGTATAGAATGAAATTTTTCCATGATGGTAAAGCCTTACAACAGATTTGAGTTCTGAGAGAGGGAAACAAGTGCTCCCTCATTTTTTAGGTGCAGATTTGACCTTTTAATCATCGCATTTTTTGTCCTGCAATTTTGTTTGATTGGTGTTTTTTTACTCACATGTCATATCTAAATTAATTTAACCTTCCGTTAGAGCTGAGTTAGCGGCTGTATGCTAATTAATTTATAACCGAAGGACTTTTCAGAGGGGATATTTTATCTCGGTAGGTGACTGTTTTCACGCATGCCCAGATCGATTCACTAGCCTGTTCACGTATTCAATATCACCCAAACATTGTTACGGTCTAAGTTGTTTAAGCAATTACTACAACATTAAATGATTTTTAATCAGTGCATTAATGATCTAGTCAGCTCTCTGCCCAGCTAGATGATCAATCTATTGAATTATTTAGTATTTCAATAAGTGTTTTGATTTTTATTACATTCTCAAAATGGTCAAATTTCATCTTTTGAATCCAACATGTTGCTGCTTGCATTAATAATTCTGGGTCATCATTTTTGTTTGCAAAATAAAGCATAAAAGAAAGACCAACTGATTCTCCTTTTGCGGCAATCTTTTGGTCACAAACTTGGATAATTTTAGTTCTGAGAGAGCCTCATTGGCGGTACCTTCAGGCTATAGTGGCGGGGCGTATCTGCTCACTGATTTCTATTATCAGTACAGCGTGAATTTAAATATCTACCGATATATTATCAGAAAGCAAATTTTTATATTCGGCTTTTAATATTTATCTACTGAGTAATTTATTACAAAATAAGTCAAGTGATTGCCTTTGCATCATATTTCATATGGAATTTACATTAGTAATTTATATAAATTTCAATGAATTAAGTTGTTGTGTTGTAAGTATTTCAGTGTATAATTTAAAGGCTGGAAATTAAGTTTATAGCCTTTAAAACTTATCACTCAGTAATAATAATTATTAATAAGCCTATTAGTGTTCGTATAAAAATCTTACATTTTATATTTATATTTATATTTATATTTATATTTATATTTATATTTCAGGGGATATAATCATGCCAAAAATTTTTAAATCCAATAATGCAGTGAAACTTATTTTTACTATTTCAGGTGCATTATGCCTTATTCCTAAAGTCCAGGCTGCTTGTAATGTTGATATGTCAGGCTTAGATGAGGAAGGTTCGCAAATAACGTGTGTCGATACTATAAGTCGCTTAGATTTAGATCTTATTGAAACACTGACAACGAGTAATAATGTATTGTCAGCTGAAAATGTTAACGGTCTAAGCGATTATCAAGTTATCTCTGCGGCACGAGTTAATATACCGAGTCAAACAGTATCTTCAGGGCAATATGATTTAAATAATAATAGGCTTATGCTAACTGGCCAATCTATATTAGACGAAGTTTACGCCGCAGATATTCAAGCAACGAGTGGTAATTATGACTTTAATTTGTCAAATAATAATGTCGAGATGAATGATAATGCTTTTGCTCAAAATAGTGCGGCTGCAAGATCTTTTATGGTTTATGCCGGAGGTGGCCTAACGGGTAAGGCTAAAATGTTATTAGAAAATAATAGGTTAGTGTTGAATAATTTTGCTGTAACGAATATCGCTTCTGGCGTAACTGCGAATAATTCAGGTGGAGAAATTAACCTTAGCGGAAATAGTATTATCCTGAATGATAATACGAAAGTCGAAGATGCCTCTGGTGCCACGGCAGTCGGTGTGGGTAATCAATTAGTCACATTCAATTCAGTTACATTAAATCACGATAGTAGAGTAACAAATCTGATTCAAGGCGGCGTTGGCTCTGTCTTTGATGATGCGAACTATGATATAACAAGCGAAATAGAGATAAATGTTAGCAATAACACGGTTACCTTAAATGATACTAGTGAAGCTCAGGCAATTTTTGGTGGTTTATCTACTAAACGCGCTGGTATATATCCAATTGCTCCAAAGCCTCTTGAACCTAGAAAAACAAACCAATACGCGATTAATAATATAATTAATATCAATGATTCAGCTAAAGTTTCAAGCTTTATTTTTGGTGGTTATTCAGACGGGCTCGATTTTGCTGTAAAATATGATCTTTTTAGTGGAAATACATTAAATTTTACAGCATCTCCAATAACCTTGAGCTATGGTATCGCAAATATTGAGCACTACAATTTTACAATTGATCCTACATTAGCTAATACCAACAAGGCATTGATTCAAGCTGACTTAATTCAATTTGGTACCAACGCAGAAAATACTTTAGGTGGTACAGATAAAACCTCAAAGATTGCAGTTGTCGGTATTAAATCGGGTAATCAATTATTCTTAAATGATGAATTTATCCTTATGCGTGCATCAACTGATATGAGAGGAGAGGTTGAAGGGCTGACGAGTAAAGGTATTGCACAGCAGGGTGTTTCTTTGCTTTATGACATAGAAACAAAAGTTGATTTAACGAATAAATTAGTAACTGCAACTGTGGTATCGGGCGAATCTAGTGGTTCAGGAAATACCAGTGGCAGTAACAATAATTCTGGTGGGAATAATAACAATTCTGGCGGTAACACAGGTGGCGTTACCAATATTGCAAAAGTGAATCCTCAACTGAAATCTCTTTCGGAAGGGCATCTTTCTACAGCAATGCTAGTTGGACGTGCTTCAGATATCATAGCAAATGATATGTATCATGTGATTGAACAACAAAATTTGCTCTCAACAATCGCCCCTTTTATCTCCTTCAATGGTGGGCTAACACGCTACAATAGCGGTTCACATATTGATTCAAAAGAAGCCATTTTGACTGGTGGCTTAAGTTATCGCAATGAAAGCCTAACGACGGGTATTTTTATTGAAAGTGGTTGGGGAAGCTATGATACATATAATAGCTTTGAAAATATGGCAGATGTGAAAGCCAATGGACATAACCGATTTACTGGTGCGGGCTTATTGACTCGCTATTCTTTTGACTCTGGCATGTATTTAGACGGCGCTCTACGCCTGGGTAAAAGTTGGAATACATACAGCACGCAAGATATTCAAAACTTAGTCTCTAAACAATATGCGAATTACCAGATGAGCACTGGCTATTATGGTATGCATTTGGGAGCAGGTTATCAATTTAAATTAGATGAGCAAAATACAGTTGACGTTTCCAGTAAATATCTTTGGACTCAATTGAATGGCGACAACGTTGTTATCGCAGGTGATGAGGTTAAATTTAAGGATATCAATTCCCATCGTGCGCAGTTAAATGCTCGTGTTGATCATCAATATACCAAAAATACACAATTAAAAGCAGGCGTTGGCTATGAATATGAGTTTGATGCTAAAGCCAGTGCGCAAGCCTATGAATACGATATTTTAGAACCAAGCCTTCAAGGCAGTACAGGGACATTATTATTAGGTACTCGTTTTACTCCTACAACTGCACCAAATCTCGACCTAGATTTTGAAATAAAAGGTTATTTAGGAAAAAGAGAAGGTGTGAGTGGAAATATTCAACTGAAATACGCTTTCTAACAAATTGTTTCAAAAGTAAAAAGGCTATGTTGCTGATAGTAAACTAGTTAATCACGACCTTTAATTAGTCTAAACCAGCATTTTAGAATATGGTATCAGGTCAACTCTGCATCAATACTCTGTGCATCTAGAAATGGCATATCCACCATAGATTGAACATAACGCGGTCCCTTTTTATTCTCTTTAAAATATTTCCTAAGCAGTGTGAATAAAGGGGTTTTGAAAACACTTTTTGTTTTTTTCTATATTGTCATGCTCGTTTGGGATCTCTTGCTCATCAAGTTCGGTATTGCCAAACAGGGCTTCGATGAGATCTTTAAACGTCTTATTAAAATTGGTTATCGTACCAGAAAAAGCTGATTGATTGAGAGCTGTCTGGGCTATTCCAACAAACGTTGCATATTTATTCACTTGATCAATAACTGTCCCTGGAGAGATTATTAACAGATCAACTAAGTAGATAACATGAGTAATTTTAGCCGCTGATGAGGTTTACAAGATTGTTGACTCATACGCTTATTCTGCAAGCTCATGAGGGTAAAGTAAACTCGCAGCAAAAGCATCTGCAAAATTTTCAGCGTCATCACTCTCAAGAGTGGCTGAAAGAGAGTGATCTAATTCATATGTCATCCAAAATTTAAAGTCACGGATATTCGTCTTTAAATTAAGGTAACCCCATGTACTACCCGAATCGGGTAGATGGATATACACCGCATTTTCATGGCGTTGTTTCGCTCCCCACATTACAGGAACTATAACTGCCCGCAAGCCTCTGAATCGGTCAATCAGATGAGTAAAATTTACCCACAGCTGGGCCTAGGTTTATATCTTTTCTGGCTTTAGTCGTAAGATTGCGTAGGAAATTATAGTCACTGTTTGGTGATTTGAGTACTGGCGGTATTTCGAAGCTATCAAAATGGTAAATAAGGAGTAAGGTAGCGTAGAAAATATCCCATTTATTGTGCCTTTTCTATATGGGAATTCGTTGTGTTTGTACCGCGCATTTTTCGGAATGCCACTTTGGGTGTGTGTGGATCATCCCTGACGACTAAATCATCAAAGGAGAGATCCTGCAATTTCCCTAATTGTAGAAGTTTATTAGGGTGCGGAAAAGATTTATGCAAAAGCCATTGTGAAACGGCTTCTTTTGTCACACCGAGAGCATCAGGTATCGCGGTTTGAGTTAATAACACCGTTTTATTACCATTTAATAATTACTTGCATAGAAATAGAGCTATATGATAAAATATTTCTTAATGTAAACTAAAGTTAACACTAAGGTTTGTCCGTATACAATTGCATTTTAAATGCAAGCTTTATATATTAACTATTGATTTTAAAGGTGAAAGTATGTTAAAATTCAACACCGCAACACCGCAACACCGCAACTAAGCCATTATTTTATCTAGTTTCTACCTCGATTATTTTTTCTACAATTCTATATTTACCCTCTCTCAAAGCGTCTCCAAAAACTTATGGTTATGTACTACAAATGCCAAATGAGTTTTGGCCTAGCACTACGAACCCACCTTCATTGCCTGGTGGTATAGGTAATTCAATCCAACAAAATACTGCCGCAAATAATCCAGATGTCTTTTGTAAGTCACAGGGAAGCGGTTATCGATTACCCTCAATAGGGGAATTTCATGCGAATACTAAAAGTCTTTCACCAGGTTCAAGTCACCAAGCTGTACAACCGGGACATTGGTCACAATATGTCAATAATGATACGACTAAAGCCCGTTTACCTAATGATGCTACCAGAAATGTTAATGGCTCTCTCTATAACGAATGGGGAGATGTATCAAAATACGTTAATGGGTGGGAAGCTGGGAATTATTGGTCTAGCGAGGTGGCTGTTGTACGAAATATAAGCTACAGTAGGTCAAGAGGAGTTGGCCGCTTAAAGTTTGACCCAACATTGGGGCTTATTTATCCTCCTACTGATCGTATTGATACTTTTGCTCTAACAAGTGATGCTGGCAATCTTTATAACACTGCCTGTGTAAGAGATTTAGTGCCGACACCATCAACAGCTAATCCAAGTAAAACCTAATATCATCAGATATTAGTACCTTTCAAATACCTTACTTGCTAAATGATAATTCATCTTTGGCAAGTAATCGAATCAAGAAAAAGCCTTTCACTAGCTAACTAATTCATTTAATAGGCTATCAACCTAACTCCATAATATTACAACCAGATTACTATCAAAGAAGCCGCATTTTGCATTATATTGCACTAGCCATTATTACACTGTAACAGGTGCGAATTTAAAAGGTGCATACATGGCACGCAGGGAAACTGTACCCATGATATAGTGACACCCTTTGCATAATTAGATGGATTGAGTGAAAGGCGTGGCCCATTATATTGCGCTTGATGCGGATAAAGAAAGCGAGAAAAGTTATAGACCGTCTGAAAAAGGACTAAAAGAAACTTTAGTGATGATGGATGCGGGTTATTTTGACATCGGTTATCTTGAAAAAATAAGCCAATCTGGTGGTTTTTTTGTGGTCAGGGAAAAAGCAAATATCAATCTTCTTGTTGTCGCAATTTACAATGAAATGGGATTAAAACTTTTTCATAAGGTAATGAAATTAAAATGATGATTATAACATACCGTGCTCAACATACTTGGTTGGTTTGATTTTAAAAAAAGCTAGGGATCGCTAGAAAATATCCAAGTTTATTGAACTCTATATCGTATCATTAGGGGTATATCGAAAAATACATCCAATAATATCCGATTAAGTGCCATTATTTGAGAGTAAGTATAATCGTGATAGGGTAAACGTTGGTACTAAATACTTGTGTTTATGCTTAAAAAGCATTGTCGAGATGTTGTGATCTGTTAGAATCAAGTGCATTGAATCGGTGGATTAAATAAATGATGCTAGAAATTAATCTAAGCACGAGTATCGCTGTGCAAATGTGTAAACAATTACAGTGAAATTGGATCAAGGATTAGATTTGCTCTATAACAAACGCTAGTTGCATTAATTGCGATGCAGTAAAGCTAACATATGAGTTGACTGAGATTTTTGTTGTGAATAAGAATATAAACAAAGGCAGGTTTGAACTATGAGTAAAAAGCTCACTGTAATGGTGTCATCCACCGTATATGGCGTGGAGGAACTACTTGACCGCATCTATTCGCTGCTAACCGCTTTTGGATATGAAGTTTGGATGTCGCATAAAGGCACAGTGCCAGTCTCCTCTAACGAAACCGCTTTTGAAAGCTGCCTAAAAGCAGTAGAAAAATGTAACCTGTTTATTGGTATCATAACCCCGCAATACGGCAGTGGTGTTGACCAGACGGGTTTATCTATTACCCATAAAGAGATGAAAAAAGCCATTGAACTTAATAAACCACGTTGGTTTTTGGCGCACGATCAAGTTGTGTTTGCCCGTCGCTTATTGATTGATTTAGGCTATAAAACCAGAGAACAGCGCTCAGAGCTGAATCTTCGAAAAGGCGCATCGTCAATTTCTAGTATTAAGGTAGTCGACTTATATGAGGATGCTACTATGGAACAATTACCACTTGATGATCGCCAAGGCAATTGGGTGCAAAAATTCGATCGCGATGATGACGCAAATCTTTTTGTGGTCGCTCAATTTTCTCGATATCAAGATCTAGAGCAGCGCCTTACTGAACATTTTCAAAATGTCAGTCAGGTTAGCGCTTCGGTAGGAGTAATTCATGAGTAAAACGGTCGAAAAATTGAAAAATTTACTGTCACTGGGAGAAAATCAAACTATTAAATATATTGAAAGCGACGAGTTAAAATACTGTGGTCCACAAGTCTGCGCCTTTTTAAATACTAAAGGTGGCTACTTGCTTTGCGGTATAGATGATAAAGGACAAATAAAGGGTATTGCCAATGCCACACAAGTGGGAGAACAACTAGAAAGCCAACTTAAATCATCTATTAAACCACCAGTACTGTTTTCTGTTGAGTTACAGGAAGTCGAAAACAAACAGCTATTAATTATTGAAGTACCTGCTGGAAAAGATATTCCGTATGCCTTTAATAGTGATATTTATACACTTATAGATGAGCAAGTTCAAAAAGCCGATATCGATACTATTCGTGATATGGTTATGCGTAAGCAAATAGAGCCTACTCGTTGGGAGCGTTTGTTTTCGTCTGAACTAAATGAACAGGATTTATCTGTTAGTGCTTGTAAGAAGTTACTTTCCGCTAAGCGCATCCCTAAAGAAATCCTGCAATCAGAACAAGGATTGTTACACCAGTTGCAATTATTATCTTTGGCCAAGTATGGGCGCTTAACTAATGCCGCTGATGTATTACTTGCCAGTTCTCCAGGTAAACGCCATCCGCAAGCACGCGTCCGCGCGGTTTGTTATCGTCATAAGGCTGATGACGAATACCAAGATTTACAGCATTTTGATGGACCAATGTTTACAGTGATCGAACAGATAATTACCTTTATTATGCGTAATACGCCATTGCGAGCACATTTTAGAACAGGCAATAATCAGCGCGAAGAGTTACCTATGTATCCAGAGCAAGCAGTACGTGAAGCGATTGTGAATGCGTTCGCTCACCGAGATTACAGCAACTTTTCAGGTGGAGTTAAGGTTGAGATCAGTCCCGTACAGTTAAAAATCTGGAATTCGGGAGCTTTTCCACAAGGTATTGATGAACTTAAAATTGAACAAGGTCATATTTCGGTATTGCGTAATCCTGATATCGCGCACATCTTATACCTCAAAGGCTATATGGAAAAGCTTGGTCGTGGAAGTGTAGTTATTCAGGAAGCTTGTAAAAATGCTGGGCTGCCTTCTCCAAAATGGCACTCAGATAATATGTCAGGAGTGACTTTGACACTCTTTGCCACGGAAGTCACCACGGAAGTCACCACGGAAGTTACCACGGAAGTCACCACGGAAGTAATAAAAATGATCGATTTGATGAGCCAAGAACATAGCCGTGATGAATTAATGAAATTAATGGGGCTGAAAAACGCTGAGCACTTCCGTAAGCACTATTTAAAACCTGCGCTTGGAATAACACCAGCGTTGGTGGAAATGACCATCCCAGAAAAACCCACTAGCAGCCTCCAAAAATATCGATTAACTCCGCTTGGGTTACAAGTCAGGCAGCAACTAAATGACAAAAAGAATAAATAACAGAATAACTATTTTGAATATCAAGTTTTGACAACCTCTTAAGTTCTAATATTATGCTTTGCTTGGTAGTTTGCCACTACAGTCATTAGCTAGATTGACTAATAGGTTTTTATAACAGGCTCAATAATAACGCCTTGTAGGTCACTCCTGTAACTACTGAATAGTAATTATCACTATGTAGTGTTATAGTATTTTTCACCTTCTCAATTTGAGTAATTAATGTTGCCGTAGCATCAAAAATAGGCACTTAAATAAAGTCAATGACTTAAGGTGTTATTGTCTTACTTGCAATTTTGAGTAGGGGATTCAAATTGATGTTAAAGAATAATATCAATTACATAACAAGATTAACGTCAGTGCTTCTATCATTGATAGTTAATTCGAACAAATAAAGGAAGTTTTTAATAATTTAGGCTCATATAACTTTTTTAGTTTCACATAATCCAAAAGTTCTTTTCGTCTCAAATATACTTATTCTGGTTAAAAGCTATCCTATACTTAACGAGTTAACACCGTTTATTTTCATCCAATAATTACTTGCATAAAAATAGAGCTATATGATAAAATATTTCTCAATGTAAACTAAAGTTAACGCAAAGGTTTATTTGTATCCAACTGCATTTTAAATGCTTGTTTTATATGTTAATTATTGATTTTAAAGGTGAAAGTATGTTAAAATTCAACACCGCAACACCGCAACACCGCAACTAAGCCATTATTTTATCTAATTTCCGCCTCGATTGTTTTTTCTACAATTTTATATTTACCCTATCTGAAAGCGTCTCCAAAAACTTATGGTTATACATTAGTTATGCCAAATGAGTTTTGGCCTAGCACACCTATGCCACCAGTAGCACTTACTAGAATGGATTTAGTGGGTAACTCAATTCAACAAAAAACCGCCGCAAATAATCCAGATGTTTTTTGTAAGTCACAAGGCAGTGGCTATCGCTTACCCTCAATAGGGGAATTTCATGCTCAAACTAAAAGTCTTTCACCTGGCTCAAGTTATCAACCTAAAGAACCAGCGCATTGGTCACAATATATCAATAATGATACGACTAAAGCACGTTTACCTAATGATACCACTAGAAATGTTAATGGCTCTCTCTATAACGAATGGGGAGATGTATCAAAATATGCTAACGGGTGGGAAGCTGGGAATTATTGGTCGACTGAAATTAGTGTTTTAAATAATTTTCGTGGTGGCAATAATTTTCAAAATTGGTTTGCTGGTGGTGGTTATGGACGAATTATTTTTGTCGGGACTGGTGCAACATCATATCCACCAAGTAGCGGTGGTGCTGATTACACTGTATATACCAATGTAAATGCGCTCTACAACGTCGCCTGTATAAGAGATTTAGTTCCGACACCTTCAACACCTACACCGAGTAAATCATAGTCTTTTGTTTGATTGTTAATTTGATTGATTTAATGTAATTTACTTTTCCTTTCTTGTATGTCCGATGCTTATGTTTAAAGTAGGTATTGGACCAGTTTAATTTTGAACGCTCCCAATTAATTTTGTTCTTCATTTAATATCTGCAAAGTTGCATACTGTTAACTTTAAAGCTCTCTTTCAATATATTTAATTATATAGGTGAGGCACTGTAAGGGGGTATGGTTTCCCTGCGTACCATGTGCGTACTTTCTAAATGCGTACCTGTTACCGTGTAATAATTGCTAGTGGAATATAATGCAAAATAGGGCTTCTTTGATGGTAATCTGTTGGCACAACCTCACCGCTAGGCTTTACTGTGTACCGATTAGCGTTGGTAATCTGTTGGTAATTTGATGGGGTTAGGTTGATAGCTGATTGAATCGATAAGCTAGCCAGTGAAAGATTTTCTCTTGGCTAGGCTTAAGTAATCATTTTATAGGGTGCTTAGTCAATTTTGAATGTTAACTTTTGTTAAGTTCTAAATCACAAAATAGCTATTTTGAATATCAGGTTTTATCAAGTCCTAAATGACCTGTTAGCGATTTTGAATGTTGATATTTGTTAACAGATAGGTAGTCTCCAATCTGAATATTTATTAACAACCTAAGCATTTTAAATGACAAGTTTTGACAAGTATCAAAATGCTAAAAATCTATTTTTAATGTCAACTTTTGACAGTATTTCGTATTTTGAACGTTATGTTTTGTTAGGTAGCTTGCCTTGCCAATAGATAAATTGAATATTAGGTTTCATTAGGTTTTTAGTACAGGTGAAATATAACGTTTTCCGTTATGGTTGATTTGACCTGCCCAATTTGAGCGGTTGAAATAGCTTTAATGATGAATGGCGATTATCACCATAGAGGTTTGGGCGGTTGATTTCGCCGTGTTACCCATTTTAGGTGCTTCGATAAAAGTAATGGTCTAAGGTTTTCTTGTTTTACTTCCAATTTAAGGGGGACTAATGTGATTACTAAAATTGACGTTAAAGAATAATATCAATTACATGATAAGCATAACACCAGCACTTCTATCATTGAAAGTTAATTAGCCTAAACAAAGTAAGTTTTTAATAATTTAGTCGTATTTAACTTCTTAGCTCCAAATAATCTAAAAGTGATCTTTATCTTAAATATGCTTATCTGGTTAAAAGCTACCCTATACCTAACGAGTTAACACTGTTTATTACCATTTAATAATTACTTGCATAAAAATAGAGCTGTATGATAAAATATTTCTCAATGTAAACCAAAGTTAACGCTAGGGTTTATTTGTATCTAATTGCATTTTAAATGCTTATTTTTTATGTTAACTATTGATTTTAAAGGTGAAAGTATGTTAAAGTTCAACACCGCAACACCGCAACACCGCAACACCGCAACACCGCAACACCGCAACTAAGCCATTATTATATCTAGTTTCTGCCTCGATTGTTTTTTCTACGGTTATATGTTTAACTTCTTTGGAAGCATCTCCAAAAACTTATGGTTATACATTAGTTATGCCAAATGAGTTTTGGCCTAGCACACCTATGCCACCAGTAGCACTTACTAGAATGAATTTAGTGGGTAACTCAATTCAACAAAAAACCGCCGCAAATAATCCAGATGTCTTTTGTAAATCTCAAGGCAGTGGCTATCGTTTACCCTCAATAGGGGAATTTCATGCTCAAACTAAAAGTCTTTCACCTGGCGCAAGTTATCAACCTCAAGCACCAGCGCATTGGTCACAATACATCAATAATGATACGACTAAAGCACGCTTACCTAATGATACCACTAGAAATGTTAATGGCTCTCTCTATAACGAATGGGGAGATGTGTCAAAATACTCTAACGGGTGGGAAGCTGGGAATTATTGGTCGACTGAAATTAGTGTTATAAATTATCCTGCTGGTGGCAATAATGGTCAGAATTGGAAATATGGTGGTGGTTATGGACGATTTATTTTTGGCGCGACTGGTACAACAGCGTATCCACCAAGTGACACTGCTCTTAATAGTAATGTAGCGACCAATGTAAACTCGCTCTACAACGTTGCCTGTATAAGAGATTTAGTCCCAACCCCATCAACTCCCACACCAAGTAAATCTTAATCTATTTAGTGATTATTAATTTGCTTTTCCTTTCTTGTATGTTCAATGCTGATGTTTAAAGCTGGCATTGGACTGGTTTAATTTTAAACGCTCCTAATTAATTTTACTCCTCATTTAATGTCTGCAATGGCACATGCTCTTAAACTTAAGGCTTGCTTTAAATACAGCTAATTATATAACGGGTGTAAAGGGGTATGGTTTCCCTGCGTACCATCTGCGTACTTTCTAAATGCGTATCTGTTACCGTGTAATAAAGACTGATAGAATATAATACAAAATAGGCTGATTTGTTGTGAATCTGTTGTAACCATGTTGACGCTTTGATGGTAATCTGTTGGCACTTGCTTGAAAATCTATTGAAAGAATGAAGTAATACTATCGATTGAATGGATTAGCTAGCCAGTGAAAGATTTTTTCTTGGCTAGCTGAAAAGGTGATATTACCGTGTGATTAAATATAGTCGTTTGTGTTGAATGTTGGCTCATTCCATATCTTTTTAACTTCTTGGGCAAGTAAATCCTCTATCACCTGCTTTTTAGTTTTATTTTGATACTTCTCAATTAAATCTAAATGCAAAACGGCATCTAATGAGCATTGCACATCTATTCTCCTGCCATTATTAGCCTTATGCCTTTTTCTGTAGGCTTGTTGTCTTTGTGCGTTGGTGATCTTACTACCTGCCATAGTTAATACCTCAAATTAGTTATTATTTATTACCGTGTAACATAATTAACTTTATGCTTAAGTGGGCTTAGTATCCTATCCACCCCCTAGTGGTAAAATTTATCTAAAAACTGTTCACCGTGTTCACCCGCCATTATTAATATTTAATATCAGTTAGTTAAGGGGTGCAGTTTATGCTTAACTCATCACCAAGTATTCACCACTTAAGTATTAACTCATCACCATAAAAAATTAAAGGTGAACAGTGGTGAATACTTGGTGAACACTTTAAAGTAAACTGTTCACCGTTATTTATTTTTATTTACAATAATTTATACTAAAGGTGAACAGTATGAACAGTTTTTCCTATAATTTTACCCCCACTGGGGTGTGCTTAATTATCATTTGCTTGAGGTAGCCAATCATTAGCATTTTCAGCATCTAAATTTAGATTAGTGCGAATACCTGCCTTAGTCCTTTTGCGTAAGTATTCCTTGCTGTGTTCTGCTAATGCCCCCTTTATATCTATACCGAATCGTGTCAATGATACGGGTTTCGCTAGGTTATTTCCTCGCATGAAAGCTAAGTAAGCGTGATATAAGTATCGCTTTGGGTTAAAGGGAATGATTTCCGCATTGCCTATAAGCATGCCCTCGCAATCCATTGACGCGAATAAATACCCGCAAAAGTCCACTAGCGAATCAGTGCCACGTTTGATATCCAGTGCTTCCTCTGATAATTGTTGTTCAATAAGTAAGGCTTTCGCTTCACTGGCTAGGCTGAATCTTGCTAATAGATGTCTGATTATTATCATTCGACGGATCTTATAAGTAATTGATTTTATAATAAATTATTATATTTTTGATTTTAATGGGAATTTTAACGTCTTTTTTTTGCGGAAAAAATTGAAAAGGAACCAATTTTATGATCAAATGTAGTTTCTCACACATACAATTTTCATAAAAAGAGGTTCCTATGAACAATGAATTTATCACATTTTCACGCCCACTTAAATCATTTTTTGATAAAATATCGATTAGAGAATTTGCAAGGAAAACAAAGTTCATGCAACGCATACGATTGTTGCAACCCGAATGTTTTTTAAGTACTTTAATTCAAACGCTTAGCTTTAAAGATCACGCTAACTTAGCAGATATTTTGAGAATAATGGATAGTGAACAAGAAACAAGTCAATACAAACCTTTTCACAATCAAATTAAAAAAGCTGAATGCACCACATTTATACAATCCATGGTTGAAGAGGCAACTAAAGCGCTCTTTCTTGCGCCTTTTAAACAAGCGCTACCCAAAGAAACTCCTTTTAAAAACATATTTTTACATGACGGTTCTTCCCTAACCTTAAATCCTCGCTTAAAAGAGGAATTCCCTGGTCGCTTTACAAAAACAGCACCCGCAGCAATAGAGTGCCATTTGACGATGGATTTAGTGAAAGGCGTGGCCCACTATATTGCGCTTGATGCGGATAAAGAAAGCGAGAAAAATTATAGGCCTTCTGAAAAAGGACTAAAAGAAACTTTAGTAATGATGGATGCGGGTTATTTTGACATCGGTTATCTTGAAAAAATAAGCCAATCAGGTGGCTTTTTTGTGGTTAGGGCAAAAGCAAATATCAATCCTCTTGTGGTAGCAAAATACAATGAAATGGGTACAGAGCTTTTTCATAACGAAATGAAATTGAAAGAATTAAAATCTAAAGACCATGATTTCGTTGACATGGATGTACAATGGATAAAAACAAATACTCCATTCAGAGTCATTCAATTTTATGATAGAAAAAGAAAGGGCAAAGGTTACCTAATTACGAACCTGAACAGAGGCCAATTTACAGGTGAAAAAGTCCTGTCCCTTTATGGTTTAAGATGGCAAATTGAGCTATTTTTCAAAGAATTAAAATCTTTTTGCAGTCTAAAGAAAGTCAATACAGTAAATCCTAATATTGTTAAAACGCTGATATGGGCAAGCTTGTTGACCTTGATAATAAAGCGTTACGTTGCCTTATCTGTAGGAATTTTATGGCAAACAATTATCTCAACACAGAAAACCTGCAGAAGCAGCATATGCTGGCTTCCTAAATTAATGAATTATCTTAAATCAGATGAGCAAGATATCAGTTTATTAGATGAAATTTTCTCATTTATTTCGAAGAATTGTAGGAGATCTAATACGAAACGAGATAGAGAAACTGAGATGTTTACATCAGATCTGATCCCTTACTGCCAAATCAAATACTTAGAATCATATCTGCACAAAAAACGAGCTTAAGGACTATCGTATGTAATTATTATCGGTAGCTCTTTTGCTATCTTATCGCGCAATAATGGATCACGCTCTTTCTCTGGGATCACCTCTGAAAAGTTAAATATTACACGCCTGCGGGAAATGCCCCCGCTTCTATCGCTGAAGCTCATAGCATTATTATTAACTGCAATCACAACCGCTTGAATACGCGTTGAGTAGGGTTGTTTGTGTTTAGGGTCTATTGCCACCTCATCGCCACCTGTAATCGCTTTTAGCCCCGAACCGTCCCCAACGTAACGCGTTTGGTCTGGCATGATGATTAACGAATAACCTACCACTAGCGCCCGTTCTCTTGGGTTTTCTAATGCCGCCATGTTAGCTGATACGGTATTACCTTTCCCGCCAGTAAAGTGAATATATCTGATAAAACGCTTTTACCACTCCCGCCCGCGACTGTAATCTCTAAAAACAATTGCCAATCATACCGATTTGCTAGCACCATGAATAACGCGGCTAAAATACGTTCCTTTTTGCGTGAATCGTGCGCGGCGGCTCGATTAAGCCATTGCCAAAAATTAGGTGCGTGCGTGGCTAGAGTTTCCCCTGCTTCTGCATGGGTGAAAGTAATATCATTAGAAACAACTAGCCAATCGTGCCTATCATGCGCCCTAAATTCCCCTTTTTCTAAATCAAATATGCCATTTTTAAACCCTATAATATTGCTTATTGGCTTGCTCATTAGGGGCAACTGTAATTTTAATGCGTCAACGGCTGATTGTACGCCTTTGCTTGTATAAGGCTCATCAGCTTCAATAAATACTGCCACCATTTCGCGCATTAATTCCCTATCGGTAATAGGTCTACACATTGTACCGTCATAAAAGTGTACAAGCTCCGTTAGTTCCTCTAAAGCGAGATCACCCCCATAGCGGTGAAGTAATACCTCACCCCTTTGACTTGCACCCATTTGTGAAAGTGGTAAGGTTTTTTTAGGTTTACTATTGCTAAGATCCAAAGTTTTACCATTTTCAGTGTTAGGGGCTTTATTTGGGGCTTGCTCCTCTGGTTGGTAAAGCAATTCATTAAATGCCTTTCTGGTTGCTTCTACGCCATTATCACGGCGGTAGTCGTCCCAGTCTGCTTTATGGGGTGTTGGTGGTAATGCTACCCACCCATTAACCGCTAAGGCGGCTTTTTCTGCTTCTGCCTTGCCAGTGTTGATATTGCTATCTTTCAGCAAGTCGTTATCAGCCCCTATAATGATTTTTACTTCTGGCATGGCTTCCCTTATCACTCTAGCCACATGAATTAAATTACCTGCGTCAATAGCTGATAATACCAATGCGGTATCATCTGAAATAGACTTAAGGGCTAGGGCGGTAGCAAAGCCCTCCGCAATAATTACGCTACTTGGTTGCTCAATTAGTTTACTTGCTAAAGCAAACTTTCCTACTTTTTTAGTACCCGTTAAAAGGCGTTTTTCGCCCTCTAGGGTGATTGTTTGCGCCCCTGTTATTTCCCCCTTAAGCGTGACCAGTGGAATAATTGCCTTGCCATCTGGTAGAACCTTTACCCTTACATTGTCATAGCCCTTTTTTATCAAATAGGGGTGGGTATTTGGGGTGGCTGTACTCAATAAATTACGCACTGCGCTTTTTATGTATCCATTAGGCTTATTATCGTGGCTATTGCTTATCATGTTGGTGATAGGTAAAGCCACCCCAAAGAATCAGCTACCAGTTATGACGCGTTCACGCTTCATCTTCATTCTACCTGTCGGAATAATCCAAAGCCCTTTATCAAGGGTTATTTCGTCCTATTTTGTACCTGAGGCTTCTGATAGCCTTGTAATTGTTAATAGCTGTAATTCAATTACTAACCTTGTTTGTAGATTAACACTAGCCACTTGTAGAGTTTTCATTAGTTCGGGTAATTCTTCTGGCGAGATACTTGGGTGGTGTTTTACTTTGGTTTTTTCAAAGGCCTTGCTAATATTCGCAGCGGGGTTGGCGTGAATTAATCCTGCATGGATGGCATGAAATAAAATCTTATTAACTCGTTGGATCACTCTCTTTACCATTTCGAACTTACCAGTAGCGGTAAGTGGTTTCATCATTCCTATAATGATAGGGTAGGTAATATCATTATATACTCAATGGAAATCTAGATGCAGGTTTTAGCATTACTTAACGCCCACTGAATGGCAAGCGGAGTAATATCTGCTCCTGCAATTTGAAGTAACTTCAGTATAGGAATTTTACCAAGGGGAGGAAAAATGTATTTTTCCATAGTGCGCCAACAATCTTTAAGGGTATTCTCTGATATACCTTTGGTTTTCTTTACTTGAAAGTAATCTAACTCGACGTTTTTCAAACGTATTACTAAATCTAATTAACACGCTATCTTTTTCTTGCTTTTTAGCCTCTCTGGGGTAACTAATGATGTCATTATTAGTTAGTCATGATGGGCTAGTTTAAGAGAAATAGAGGGGCACTTACCAATTGTAATAATTGAACGCTTACCCGTAGTGGTGATTACCACCGATAACGCCATATTTTCACCCCACTAGGCTTTACTAATAATTCAAGCCCGCCACCATTAAATAAGGTAAGGTCTTTATCAATCAATTTGATGGTCTTAATTTGGGTGTCGGTTAATGGTGTGTTTTTTTGTCATCCTTTAGCTCCTCAATTTAGTAACACGTTTTTTAGTAATTCGTTTTCATGTTATTTCACGTGTTACCAAAAAATCAAACCGAGGCCGCTTATTGAAGGTTGAAAATAGCGACTAAAAGGTATAAAAAAAACAACAATCTAGTATTGGTGCGGGTTTCTTGTTTGTGAGCGCTCATTAAATTTTAATGAGCGTTTATTGATTTGGTCGGCGTGAGAGGATTTGAACCTCCGACCCTCAACACCCCATGCTGATGCGCTACCAAGCTGCGCTACACGCCGATAATCTCAACATGATAACGAACCTATTGATAAATGCAAGCGCACGTTAATTAAGTGATTAAAAATGAATCAAAACGAGTTTCTCATGATTAACGTAGGCTTTTTCTTTTTGCTGTCAGAGTGAATTTGTATTCCGATGATTTAAAAAAGTTTCGGCTATATTCAAAGATAACCCCTGACTCTAAATAACCTATTGTAATTTTTTCAATGATTGGTTGTTCAATAGGAATATCTAAATGCGTACAGACATCTTCTCTTGGCATGACAGCCAAAATTTCCTGTTCACTTCTATCAATCACTAATTTTTTTATTTGTTCGATATAATGGTATTTTGAACCTTGCATGATTTCATAGGTGAGATCAGGGAAAAGTTTTAAAGGGAGCCAAGTTTCTTCGAGAGTAATGGCTTTTTTGTCGATGAATCTCACTCGCTTAACATAATATACTTTATCTTCCTCGGTAAGTTGTAATGTATTTGTTATGTTTTTGTTGGGTTTGATGATTTCAAACTTTAATATTTCACTATGAGTGTGCTGACTGCTTGTATCGAATTTCTCTTCAAATCCAGTCATTTGATAAATATCATAGTCAACGAGTGCTTTTTTTACATACGTGCCACTACCTTGTATACTCTCTAAGACACGCTCTTCAATAAGATTTTTAATGGCTTGCCTAACTGTTACTCGGCTTACACTGAAGATATTGCACAGTTCAGCTTCGGTAAAAATAGCATCTCCAGGCGCTAATTCCCCTCGTTTGATTTGCTCCTTAATTGAATTAGCGATAACCCGATACATTGGTTGTTTAGCCATAATTACCCTCTATTTATATGACAATTTTTGTTATTTTGACTTTTTATGCCGACATATTGGCAAAATTTAGGAAAAAATGTGATAATTGTCTTATTTTTGTATTAAATTTGTATTATTATTTAGGAAGTAGTGTACGATTAATTGGCGATTATAGCGAGTCACAAGGCTTTTTTGCTATAAAAAGTACACAGCGTTAGCTAATATTAGATACAGTTTACCTATAATAGAGGTGAAAAACTATGAATCTCTCAGCCTTAACAAACCAAGATTTAATTTTAATTAAATCTCCCTTTAAAACTCGTGATGAGGCAATTAATGCCTTAATTGACAAACTTTATCAGCAAGGGAAAATTTCAGATAAAACTGAATTTTTAAATGCTGTTATGCAACGTGAAAGTGAAGGACCTACAGCACTTGGTGAAGGATTAGCTATTCCACATGGTAAATCTTTAAGTGTTAAAGAAGCGGCTTTTGCAGTCGCGACCATAGAGGGTTCAATTGACTGGGAGGGGATTGATGGGGATGAATCAGTTAATTTAGTTTTTTTGCTTGCCATTCCTTCAGCCGAAGCTGGAACAACTCATATTCAGTTACTCACTCAGCTTACAACCGCTTTAGTCGATGATGACACTCGTGAAGCAATTGTTCAAGCGGTAAGTCCTGCTAATTTATTTGAGTTGTTATCCCAAAACATTGCTAAACAATCGGAAGAATCAACCCAAACAGAAAGTTTAGTTCAAAATGACAGCTCAGAATTAACAGTGGTTTGTGTGACAGCTTGTCCTGCAGGCATTGCGCATACCTACATGGCGGCAGAGTATCTTGAAAAAGCGGGAAAAAAGCTTGGTATTCGTGTTGTGGTAGAAAAACAAGGTGCCAATGGAATTGAAGGGCGTATTTCTAATCAGGATTTGCAAAATGCAACAGCATGTATTTTTGCCGCTGAAGTCGCGATAAAAGAAGTTGAACGTTTTGCAGGTATACCTACCATTAAAGTCCCTGTTGCTGAACCTATTAAACGTGCTGAGAGTATTATTCAAGAGGTGATTGAAAAAGCTAAACATAATCCTAGACAAGCCAATGTAACAGAAACAAGTACTCCAGTTGAACAAAAAGTGTCGGTTAAAACAGAATTGAAACAAGCATTATTAAGTGGTATCTCTTTTGCGGTTCCCCTCATTGTTGCTGGAGGGACTGTACTTGCTGTTGCTGTTTTGATCACGCAAATTTTTGGCCTACAGGAAGTTTATGAAACTGAAAATTCATGGCTATGGTTATATCGAAAACTTGGCGGTAATTTACTTGGCGTATTAATGGTGCCTGTTTTATCTGCATATACGGCCTATTCACTTGCCGATAAACCAGCATTAGGACCAGGATTTGCCGCAGGTGTTGCTGCAAATTTAATTGGCTCTGGTTTTCTAGGAGGAGTGGTTGGTGGTCTGATTGCAGGTTATGTCATGCGCTATGTGAAAAAACATATTCGTCTTTCACCAACGTTCAATGGATTTTTAAGTTTTTACCTTTACCCTGTTATCGGTACCTTAATCGCCGGTAGTTTAATGCTTTTCGTGGTAGGTAAACCTGTTGCTTTAATTAATACAGGTCTCACAACTTGGTTAAATTCTTTATCTGGTAGTAATGCGCTATTGTTAGGTTTAATTATTGGTTGCTTCGTATCATTCGATCTTGGTGGACCCGTTAATAAAGCTGCTTATGCATTTTGCTTAGGCGCCATGGCAAATGGTGTGTATGGACCTTACGCTATCTTTGCTTCTGTGAAAATGGTTTCTGCTTTTACGGTGACCGCCTCTACCATGATAGCACCAAGACTGTTCAAAGATTTTGAGATTGAAACAGGGAAATCAACATGGCTATTAGGCTTAGCAGGGATTACGGAAGGGGCTATACCAATGGCAATTGAAGATCCTATCAGAGTCATTGGCTCATTTCTACTAGGCTCAGCTGTAACAGGAGCGTTAGTTGGATGGGCAAGTATTGGTTTATCGACACCAGGAGCAGGGATCTTCTCTATGTTTTTATTGACCGATAATCCATTAGGCGCTTTTGCTTCTGCTGGTATTTGGTTCGGCGCTGCTTTATTAGGTGCTTTAATATCGACAATCACGCTTATTGCATGGCGTAAACAAGCTGTTTCATCTGGTAAATTTGCAGTTTAAAGTAGGTTATGCCTATGGCATGAGCCATAGGCAGATTTAAAAAGTCTAAAAGTCTTGAGGATAACATAATGAATACAAAACAGGTCAGTGAAAAACAGATTAATGTTCATATCACACCGCACATGCACTGGGATAGAGAATGGTATTTTACCGCTGAACATTCTCGTGTGCTATTAGTTAATAACATGGAAGAAATTTTAACGCGATTAGAAAATGATCCTGATTATCCTTTTTATGTTTTAGATGGGCAAACCGCCATATTGGAAGACTATTTTGCGGTAAAACCTGAAGCAAAAGAGCGAGTAGAAAGATTAGTTCAACAAAAAAAATTAATTATTGGACCTTGGTATACCCAAACTGACTTAATGATGGTTGGAGCTGAATCGATTACCCGGAATTTATTATATGGGATGAAAGATTGCCAACCATTTGGCGAGGTGATGGAAATAGGCTACTTGCCAGATTCATTTGGTATGAGTCAGGCTTTACCACAGATCTTAAATGGATTTGGTATAGACACAGCGATGTTTTGGCGTGGCTGTAGTGAAAGACATGGTACGCACCATACTGAATTTGTCTGGCAATCAGTAGATGGAAGTGAAGTCATTGCACAAGTGCTACCGCTAGGTTATGCAATAGGGAAATATCTACCTGAAGATAAAGAAGCGCTCTATAAACGATTAAATAGTTACCTTGAAGTATTAGAAAAAGCATCATTCAGTGGGGATTTATTATTACCAAATGGGCATGATCAAATGCCAATTCAACAAAATATATTCCAGATTATTGAACTCTTAAAAGAGATATTTCCAGAACGTACTTTTTTACTCAGCCGATTTGAAACGATTTTTGACAAACTAAAAGCTCAAAAAACGCAATTACCACGCTTAACGGGTGAATTTAATGATGGTAAATATATGCGAGTCCATAGAACTATCTCTTCTACTCGGATGGATATTAAGCTTGATAATGCGAGGGTCGAAAATAAAATTTCTAATTTACTTGAACCGGCTGCGACTATCGCTTATGCATTAGGGTGTGAATATCACCATGGTCTAATTGAAAAGATGTGGAAAGAGATCATGAAAAATCATGCGCATGACAGTATTAGCTGTTGCTGTAGCGATCCTGTACATCAAGAGATAAAGTCAAGATTTTGGCTTGCTGATGATATGGCAGAAAATTTGTTGCAGTTTTATTTAAGAAAAATTGTCGATAACATGCCTAAAATACCAAATTCATTTGGAGAAGGGGTTAGGGATAGATTAGCTTTTTTTAATTTTTTACCTTACTCACGCAAAGAAATTGTGAATGCAACGATACGAATCAGAGCAACAGATTTTCAAATTTTTGATGCCGAAGGCAGATCCGTTTCTTATGCGATTTTAACTGCAAAAGAAATTGATCCTGGTCTTGTAGATAGACAAATTGTTCATTATGGTAATTATGATCCTTTCATGGAATATGACATCCAATTATCAATTGACTTACCTGCTATGGGGTACACTGCCCTTAGCATTGAAAAATCTACGGTAGAGAAAGCCGCTGCTTGTGTTATACCTGTGCCATCAATGATTGAATCTCATCTTAAAATTGAAAATGAGTTTTATCAAATAGAATTAAATAAAAATGGCACAATCAATGTTATTAATAACAGTACGGGTCAACGATTTGATAATGCGTTGTTAATTGAGGAAGGATCTGACGATGGGGATGAATATGATTATTCTCCTTCACGTGAAGAATGGTTACTTAATAACCTGGATTGTCAAGCAGACATTAAACTCAGTGCTACTCCTTGGCAGCAAAAGGCACGTATTGCCATTTCTATGCCTGTACCAAATAATTTGCAATCAAGGGCTCAAAAAATTAAAGATGGCTTATTAGAGGTGATGTTTACTGTCACATTAACAGCGGGCGATCCTAAAATTGCAATTGAAGTAGAATGGCATAACCAAGCAGATGACCACAGAGTCAGAATTTTATTTCCTTACCAATGGATAAGTCAAAATGTCATTGCAGATACTCAGTTTGGTACAATTTCACGTCCTGTGAAGGATGATGCAATGAATTATTGGGAAGAGGAAGGATGGAAAGAAGCTCCGATCCCAGTTTGGCAGTTACTCAATTTTGTTGCAGTAGAAGAGACAAACGATGCACAAAAAACTCAAACGATGGCGTTATTTACAGAAGGGTTAAGAGAATTTGAGGTTATTGAACATCAAGGATACCAAGCGATTGCTTTAACTCTCTTTAGGTCCATAGGGGTGCTTGGCAAAGAGAATCTACTTTTACGCCCAGGTCGCCCATCAGGAATCAAGCTTCCTACACCAGATTCCCAGATGAGAGGTCGTTATCATGCAAGAATTGGTCTTGGAATTTTTGATGGTAGTGTTGATTCGGTCGAGGTGATGCGTCTTGCTAAAGCGTTTAATACACCTGTTTGTTATTATAACAAAATACCGTATGATGCGATGAAGCTTAATTTAGAGGCATTTCAAACACCGATTCAATTCAGCTTGCTCGAAATGCAGCCCACTCAATTAACCTTAAGTGCAATTAAAAAAGCTGAGCAGGATGAAACGATAATCATCCGGTGGTTCAATCCATCGCATTCTAATAGTTCAGAAGAGAAAGCGTTACAGATTAACCTTCCTCATGCGAAATTAGCAGAAGTTAACTTAGCTGAAAAAGAACTTTCAGAATCAAAGAACCTTAATAATGGACTTGGGGTATTTAAACCAAACCAGGTCAGAAGTTTTAGTGTGAAACTCACACAAACTTCTTAAATTAAATAGGCCGTCAATTGACGGCCTATTGATTAAATAAGGAGAGTATCTTATGCATATTGTGATTGCGCCAGATTCGTATAAAGAAAGTTTATCGGCAACTCGCGTTGCTGAAATCATTAAAATGGCGTTTGTAAACCATTTTCCAGAGGCAAAATATAGCCTTTTGCCCCTAGCAGATGGAGGTGAGGGAACGGTTGAGGCAATTTTATACGCTAAAACAGGGAACCCTTATCAAACGAAGGTGCTTGACCCTTTGCTTAGAGAAGTTGATGCAAATTGGGGAATCATTGATGATGGAAAAACTGCCGTAATTGAAATGGCTGCAGCTTCTGGTCTACCTTTATTATCCGAAAGTCAAAGGGATCCATGTATTACATCCACTTACGGAACAGGACAACTCATTTTAGCAGCACTAGATAAAGGAGTTAATAAAATTATTATTGGCCTTGGAGGCAGTGCAACGAACGATGCTGGTGCGGGCATTATCCAAGCGCTTGGTGGAAAGTTGACTAATATCGAAGGTCAAAATTTGCCGCCAGGTGGTTTAGCACTCACGGAATTTGATAGGCTCGATCTGAGTGAAATTGACCCTAGATTATCTAAGGTTGAATTAATTGTTGCGTGTGATGTAAATAATCCATTATGCGGTCTTAATGGCGCAAGTCATATTTTTGGTGGACAAAAAGGGGCGGATGAATCAACTCGGTATGCGCTAGATAGCGCGTTAATGCATTTTGCTTCTAAAATAGAAACTGAGTTTGAAACAGTGTGTTCATCTAAGCAGTCGATGGGAGCAGCGGGAGGGGCGCCTTATGGCTTATCGATTATTCATCCAAAACTAAAGATTGTCTCTGGTATTGAATTCATATTGAATGAATTAAAATACGATGTGATTATTCAACAAGCTGATCTGGTTATCACGGGGGAAGGGAAGATGGACAATCAAACCCTAGAAGGCAAGACCCCACTTGGTGTGGCTAAAATTGCCAAACAAGCAAACATACCTGTTATTGGTTTATGTGGTGTTGTAGGAGATGAATCTGATCAATTAAGGGACTATTTTGATGCCGTTTTCCCATCAATACAGTCCCTCAAATCGCTTGAGGCCACATTACAGGCAGCGTCTAATTCACTTTATCACACTGCTGTATCAGTAGCCGCGGTGACTAAAATGCAATTTAAGTGATTCATTACCACAAAAGCATGCTATGGCATTAAAGAAGGATGTGTTTTTAATGCCATTAGATATTATTGATTGTTTTTGTTTAGATGGATGATATCAGATTGCAATTTAAGGATGACATCTTGGTTTGCAGGAGGAAACATGTCTGGAATAAGAGTATTTGCTGCTATCCACTGAGTGGTTTGCCCCTCTTTTCCAAAAGGCTCTCCTTCCCAAGCCGTAACAAGGAAAAAATGGAGTATTAAGCATAGAGACTCAGATACGACGCTCTTCTCTACACTAAAATCCTCAATTTTAGTTGCATATATACCTACTTCTTCCATCAATTCTCTTCGCAGTGCATCTTGAATGTCTTCGTCAGCTTCGACTTTTCCACCCGGAAATTCAAACAATCCAGCATACGATTTACCATCCGGTCTAATTGCAACAAAAATATCATTGTTTGTATTGATGATAATGCCGATTGCAATATTTTGTTCGTTATTTAAGTGTCTATTCATATCAGAAAGTATGTCAGCCAAGTGATATCCTTAGTATGTTGCTATTGTTTATTTTTCGATGTCAATCAGGTTCTAACTCATCCCTTTTGATTACCTTAAGTTAAGTCACGTATTTTGATCAACCTAATTTAACATATTAGCGGATATTTGGACTAAAAGAAATTAAGCAAGTGGACTGTTATTGCATAAAAATAGATTTGCTAAGGGGTGAGCTGCCAGTATGATGCATTTTTTGATTCAAACAGACCATCAGACTAGTGAAAAAATCGGTTTTAATGCTAGGCTGTGGTAAGATAATCAATAGAAAAATTATTCCCAACCTAGGTGCATGTTTACATTAATTATCTATAGGAGAAAGTATGCCTACACAATCTGAAGTGCAAAAATCTGAGAACTTATCATTTGAAGATGCAATGAAAGCTCTTGAAAGTATTGTTGTTAAATTAGAAACAGGTGAATTACCGCTAGAAGAGTCACTTAAAGAGTTTGAACGAGGAATATCACTTGCAAGACAGAGCCAAAAAACATTAGAAGCAGCAGAACAGCGTGTCAAAATCTTACTTAACCCAGATGAAAATAGTCAATTAACGGATTTTTAAACTGTCTTTTAAATTGAAGTTTATATTACACTATTGATTGTTAAGATAATGATTTAATGTTTTTTTTAGTTTTTATGCGCGCAAATCAAATGTATGACTGATATTATGTCTTAAATTATTATGACTTTCGATAAAATCAATCCTGACAAATGGAATCACGGTATGCAAAAAGACGTTACTCCACCAAGTACATCATTAAACAGATTCAATCAAACCCTTGTAGAGATACAACGCAAAATAGATTGTGTTTTATCTGCAGATTTAAATCGTTTGAAAATAGAGCAAAATGTACCTGATGTGCTTTTTAACGCGATGCATTATGGCCTTTTACTTGGCGGTAAACGCTTAAGACCATATCTGGTCTATAGTACGTGTCAATTTTTGAATGTCTCTGATGATATCGCTAATGCAATCGCGACCTCCATAGAATCGATTCATGCCTATTCATTGATACATGATGATTTGCCAGCTATGGATGATGATGAATTAAGACGCGGACATCCAACCTGCCATATTCAATTTGGTGAAGCGACCGCTATTTTAGCAGCAGATTCCTTGCAAACTTTTGCATTCGAACGCCTATCAGCAGATAGTTTACCTATAGAGCCTGATAGACAAATTAAATTAATTCAACACTTAGCACAAGCAAGTGGGGCTGCAGGGATGTGTGGTGGTCAAATGCTTGATTTACTCAGTGAAAAAAAAGTGATTAGCCTCGATAAGTTAAAAGCTATTCATAAATTGAAAACCGGGGCATTGATCCGTGCCTCGGTTATGATGCCTGTCGTTGCAGCAAACCTAGAAAATAGCCCAATAGGCAAACATCTAGACACTTATTCATCAGCTATTGGGCTTGCTTTTCAAATACAAGATGACATATTAGATGTGATAGGAGATACCAAAATTCTAGGCAAGCAAGCAGGGGCGGATGTATTATTAGGTAAAAATACTTACCCAAGTTTGCTAGGTTTAGAGGGGGCAATGGAAATGGCAAATACGCTAATTATTGAGGCCAAGCAAGCTCTTGCTAGCGTTGATGATTTAATGTCTGAGAAAAATGAAATAGCCTTAAATCAACTCACTGATTTGGCCGATTTTATTATTTTGCGTAAGCATTAGAGGTAATACGCTTTTTGCTCAATCTAACGAGAACAAAGAATATTCTAAAAAAATTGTCAGTAAATTACGTTAAATCAATGTTACTAGACTACAATGCCGTTAATATCACCTTCAACAAACCATGATATTGATTAGAGATAAGGATAAGTTTGTCTTAACATCAAAATAACAAGCAGGTGCAAACATGATGAATAATGCGATACCCACTCTTCTCATTGTTGAAGATGAAATCGTGACAAGAAATACATTAAAAGCTCTATTTGAAGCAGAAGGGTATGCCGTTCTGTTAGCGAGTAATGGGAACCAAATGCAAGAATTTCTCGATAAGCAAGCGGTCGATCTTGTTTTATTAGATATTAACTTACCAGGTAAAAATGGTCTTTCTTTAGCTCGTGAAATTAGAGATAAAATTGATGCAGGGCTGATATTTTTAACCGGTAGAGATAATGAGATTGATAAGATCTTAGGTCTTGAAATCGGAGCGGATGATTATATCACTAAACCATTTAATCCAAGAGAATTAACCATTCGAGTGCGTAATTTATTACAACGTACAATGAAAGTGAAACAACAAGCTGAACAGCGTACTGAAGAGATTTTGAAACAAAATGAATTAAATGCCGCAGAAGAATCATCAATCAGTCAGCATTTTAATTTTTTTGGATGGCAGCTCAATACTGATAGTCATCAATTAATTAGCCCTACAGGAGAGGCATTTCAATTACCGAGAAGCGAATATCGAGCGCTTCATCACTTATGCACTCATCCCGGCAAAATTCAAACTAGGCAGATATTACTTGAAAAAATGACTGGCCGTGAGTTCAAAGAGCATGATAGAACAGTTGATGTGACTATTAGGCGACTTAGGCAATATTTTGAAAACTATCCAGAGACGCCTGAGGTCATTGCAACCGTACATGGTGAAGGATATCGTTTTACAGGAGATTTGCAGGCATAAGTGGCTAGTTTAGATTTATTAATTGTTTTACCATCAAATATTAACTTATAAGGTGTATTGTGAGTCAAATGACTTTAACTGGTGTTATCTGACTCGCAACACATCTAAAATCGAATAAAAAGTCTTAATTCCGAATTTTTTTAATCGACTCAGCAATAGATAGAAAATAATCGAGGCTAGGGGTGATTGTATTAGGGGTTTTTGCTTCATCATCCCAAAGTCTTAATTTTACAGCATCTTCAAAATGCACATTTGAGCGGAATGCTTCCACTTCTTCCTCGTTAAATCGCCCACCTTGTAATTCTAAACTATGGATAGAGTCAGGTGAAAGTTGTTCTTCATAAAGAGGGTTAACCGCGCATAAATATCGTTTGGCATCAACATGTAATCTAATTGGCTCGATCACCTCTTCGTCAAAAAGATTAACCAATAAAGTTGCTATAAGCTCTTGATGTTGATAATCTTGATTGGTTTTTATCTCATTTCTGATTTGGTTTGAATATAATACTAAATGACCAAGATCATGTAATAAAGATGCTGTAATTAATTTGGCATTTTCACCTGCTTCTTGTGCAAGCATTGCTGATTGTAGAGCATGTTCTAATTGGCTAACAGGCGAGCCGTAATATTGTGTATCGCCAAAGCTATTCATCAATACCTTAATTTCTTCGATTGAATTAAATGGCATAAGAGATAGGTTAATTGGTTGTTGATTTATCGTAGGCATAATGTGTTCTCATTTAAGGGTTGTTTATAAATTAATTTAACGTGAATTATTTTTTCATAAAGTTATTGCAAATAAGCATCAAATATCTGAGCTCACTTACTGATATGTTTGCAATTGAATATCTGTCCTTATCACGTCTAAATAGTAAAAATTATTCTGCCCTGTGATATCTTAATATTTGAAATACAAGACTAATCACTCAACTCTTCATAAAGCCTGAAATTTGCACTTTCATCATCAACAGTGTTAAGTATTTGGTATAGACGGATAGCTAAGGTTTTAATATCGCAGTCATTATCAATAAAATGAGTATAGTTAGGTAAACCATTAGCATATGTTCTAGCTTGACTTAAACGTTGTTCTATTACCCGTTGACTTGCATGACCATTACTGAGTAGACGTTCTACTAATATTGCTTCAGGCACATTCAAACAAATTGGAATTAATGAATCCCCAAATATTTTTTTTGCCACAGGTAAATACGCTCTCGAGCCATTAACAATAACATTATGACCACCATTCACCCAATGATAGACCTCTCGGCCTACCGCGTATTTAAGGTTATTTGACTTCCACGCCATAACAAAAAAACTATTTTCTAAGCGAAACTGAAAATCATTTTCATATAAAAAAATATGACTTTCATCACAACTTTCTTGATTATGCGTGATATATCGATGAGCAACGATTATTTTTTGTTTATTGTCGGTAAAAATACTATGGGGAGGGTTTATGGTGGTAGGGGGATTTTTTCTGGTTTTTAATTGCTTATGTTCAAGGTCCTTAATGTTGTGTGCTTTTAAATAATTAAGTAAAGTATCTTTACCTGATCCAGACGCACCCATTAAATAAATTAATTTCGCCATTAGAATATCTCCTTTAGTCAAAACTGATAACGTTAATCTCATCATTACTAGACTAAAAACAATTAATTAGTCGCTAGCATTAATGTGTTAAATGCAAAAATCAGCTATTTAACTTCGATAGTCAAACAGAATAACAATCGAGTTAAATAGGGATGGGAACAAATATTCTTACTAGTCCTAAGTAATTGATATGTTTATCTTACAAATATCATTTATCAGGTTTCTTGATTAAAGATGATAGTCAATAATTGTGACAAAATTATTGATTTTATATTGCACTTTTATGTCGAGGAGATGAGGGTAGACTTAAGTTGGCTTGTTAACTTTTTGAATATGGTTAAATTGACATATTCCCAGATGACTTTCTATTAATATAACAATCAAATATTGCTAATTCTACTTATTATGATAGATAGTGGTACAAAGAGTTAACAGCGATTGATATCCAATTTACTTGCTTAACTATAGGTAAATTGTATAGATTAATTTATAAGAAAATTGATATGTCACAGTCACATTGGCCTTATTACTTCACTCCAATAGTGCGACACATCGTGGTGCTGGAAAATACACACCTGAAAATACGTTAGCTTCGCTGCGAATCGATGCTGAGTATTGTCATAAAATGGTGAAGTTTGATGTAACGCTCTCTGAATATGATGTTGCGTTCTAATCCCATCATGATAAATTGAACCATACAACGAATTTTAATGCACTTGAAGCGAAAACTTCCTAGCAAACACTTTCTAATTTAGATACAGGACGTTGGGTATACTAAACCGTTCGAAAGTGAATGCTTAGCTACTTTTGCAAAAATTGCTGAAATAATCTATCAACTTGGCTTGGTGGTAAACATCGAAATTAAGCGCCTCTTATTTTTCATTTTCTTTTAAAACATTACTTGCAGGCAAACAAACTCAGCCACATAAAGCTAGTATATAGTTTTCCCAAATAGCTGATTTAGTTAAATGATTGTTTAGGTGAGCGATCGCATCCTAGTTTGCAGTAAGTTTCTACAACAAGTTAATTTTTATATATTTATAAAGCATCAATTATTTTTAATGTGTATTCACAGTATGTTAGCTGGATATACATAAACATAATTCCTTCTCTTATATAAAATCGAAAAATATTCCAACCTGTCTATTTTTTTATTAAATATAAAATCTATAGGCATGAGTATTTAGCCTGATTGATATTTTTTTAAATAATTACCTAAGTAACTTTTTGAATTAATAAGAATAAAGAATGCAGCTGACAAAACCTTAATTATTTATTATCATTGCTTATTGTAATTAAGTAATTCAAATGGTAATATTTAGTTAAGTTTTAATCTATGTAGCTCAGATATTGAGCATGTAAACTGTAGCAATTACCTTATTAGAATAATATTTATGTTAAAATTAACACCAAATCAATCATTGAATACCACTTTGAGGCTTGATATGTCTAGAGAAGTTGAGTATAATCAGCGATCAGCGATCAGCGATCAGCGATCAGCGATCATTTCTTACAAATTTAAATGTTTTAACACATTTAACGCTTCCCTATACTTCGCATAAAAAAGCATTAAGTTCTCTTCGAACAAATCAAAACAGACTCATTTGTTTAAATTCAGCATTAACTAAATATAAAGTTACGCCTACTGGGCTAGCTATTGTATTGTACCCGCATTTAGTAAATGATACTGAGAACCCAACAAACCGTATCGAACACATTTCTAATACTAAATTAGGCAGTCAGGCTATTGCCGTCATCTTAGATGACCCCGCTCCCTATATTCAATCTGAAACGGTAAATACAACCAAAACCAAAACAGTCAGATATTACTCATCTTGGCTGCGTATTCCTGTGCCTGTCAATCAGCAACGAACTAAATTGAGTCGAAAACGCATACTGCAAGTAGCGGATAGTGCGTTCAAGTAGTTATCTATACGAGCTATCTTTCAAGAGACAGTAAATCTGTAACAGGTTGAATGATAACAGGTAGGCATAAGGGATTAAGGTGTTATGGCGGTATTAACGCATGAAGAGAAAGACCGAATATTAGACGAATTTTTAGGTGGGATATCAGCAGAGTGTATTTGCCGCGATTACAACATTACTCCACTACAATTAGTTGAAATATTTAATTCAACCGAGCGGAGCTTTGTGAATGAACTGTTTGATGAACCGGAGAAACCTAAACTGACTATATCACAAGTGGAATATGAAAATAGTCAGTTAAAAGAGCAACACGATTTATTAAATAGAAAAATTAATGAATACGAAATTGAGATCCGTGTTCACAAAGAAATGTTAGAGACACTAATAGCGAATAATGCAAAGAAATGGAAACTATTTTGATGAGGGTGTGGATATGCAATGCAAACTGAATATATGACTGGCAGCCACATGACCAGTATCTACCACCGAACTGTAAGATTTAATGCATTACGGTGGGTTATAGACAACACCATAAGAGTAGAAAACAACATCCATATGCACGTACAAAATCGTTTAAATACTAAGAATATAATTTTCATAAAAAGGATGAGTAAATGATAAGGAAATATATTGACAACAATAAATTAACTGCAGCAGCCTTATTCGCGCTCTCCCTTTGTCCATTGACGAATCTGGCACACGCAGAAGTCGAGATAAACAACGGCATAGTAGAAGTTGCTGGTATTGAGGGTGAGACAGCAATTTATACCGCGCCTAGTGACATTAGTCTTTACCAATTGGCATTGCAAAGCGGGATCACCGTGGATGCATTACGCAAGTTGAACCATGGCCAAGTAGACAACATAGAAATATTAGCGGCAGCACAATCGATTGTGTTACCTAAAACGTCGCCTTTATTTTCACAGACTCAACAAGAAGAAGTTTCAGCTATTACCGCATTGCCTGAACTCAGTACACGTGAATTAGGCAACGAAACGGCAACCGAGCTGCTAATTAATACAACACCTGCGGGTCGTTATGTCACAGGCACAGCGGAAGAAAATACTGCCAATATTGCCCAATCTGTTGCAACACAAGATTGGAGTAATTTAACCCCAGAAATCGTGCTAGATGATGCAGAGACCTGGGCGAAAAACCAAGCTAAACAAGCGCTGATGGAACCAATTGAAAAAGGTGCTAATGAATTACTCGGTAGGTTTGGTAAAGGTTCGGTCAATATCTCGATTGATGAAGATGGCAGCTTAAGAAGCTCAAGCTTATCTTTATTAAGCCCTTGGTATGATGATAAAGAGAGCCTTTTCTTTTCACAAGTTGGTATCAACAGCCAAAATCGTGAACGCACCATTGGTAACTTTGGTTTTGGTTACCGTTATGAGCAAGATAGTTATCTATTAGGGACTAACGCCTTTATTGATCATGATTTTACTGGGAGCAACACACGGTTAGGTTTAGGAACAGAATTGTGGATGGATAATCTAAAGTTAGCGGCTAACTACTATACACCGCTATCTGACTGGAAAGAGTCTGATGTGTTGTTAGATTTCGAAGAACGCCCAGCGCAAGGTTTTGACATCCGTGCTCAAGCGTATTTGCCTAACTATGAACAATTAGGTGCATCACTAAAGTATGAGCAATATTTTGGTGACCAAGTAGGGCTATTTGGCGAAAACAAAGAAGCGTTACAACATGATCCAAAAGCCATATCGATTGGATTGGATTATACCCCAATCCCATTGGTGACTTTCAAAGCAGCACAGCGTTTTGGTGATGATGGCGAAAAAGATACACGTTTAGATATGAATTTAAACTTACAGCTTGGTACGCCATTAGAAAAGCAACTTGATCCTGATAATGTTGCGGCAACTCGTAGCTTAAAAGGTAGTCGTTATGATTTAGTTGATCGTAACTACGACATTGTCTTTGAATATCGCCAAAATATCTTCCAAGTGATGTGGAATTTACCAACGCCATATTCAATGGAGATGGGCGAGACCTTGCCATTGCAAGTGCTCACGACAAGTAAAACACCAATTGTTAAAGTCGTTTGGAGTATTAAAACCAAATTAGGTCGTGACGTAACAACGGGATTTGACCCACAAGATTTGAGTAATAATGATTTAAAACTGAATTTTAAACCGGATGATTTAGATAATTACATCATTATTGCAACAGTAACTAACCAAGCAGGGATGACCGTTTCCACTATTCCTTTCGAATTAAATATGCGTATGGGTACAGGTGGATTAGCGAGGACACGACTTAAGTTTATTGATACTGAAACCAGGGCAACTTCTGTCTCTGCGATTCCTTCAGGTCAATTTGGTGATTATACCTCTGATGAGATCTTGCAACTGTCAGTTAAGGCGGTGCAGTTTGATGAAGCTGGTATTGAGAAAATGCTCAAATTTACTGATGGACAATGGTGGATAAGAGTAATGAGTCCTGATGGTACCGAAGAATTTATCAATACGATAAATGGTAATTTTGGGAATGAAAGTACTCTATTGTTAGTTAAGCAAGATTTAATATCAGATGAAAATGGTATAGAAATCAATGGTATTGAGTATGGGATAGTATCAGCGATTAATTTTGCGAATGTTCCAGTGAAAATTCAAATTGGTTACAGCGTCATAGAGGGTGAAAAAGTAGATCCAATTTTCCATGATGGATATTTTAATCGGTTCTACACACTCGGTAGCGTATCGTTTCAACTCTTTGAACGAGGCATAGATGGTAAACAACCACGTACAACAGCGATGACACCAAACGATAATTTGAAGATTGATACCTATTATGAAGTGGTGATATTAGATCAAGACAATAACGAAGTGACAGGACAATTTGTGGATACAATAAGATGGCATTACGTGGATGGAGCTAATAATCAAGTCGATCTTGAAGGATGTATGGGCTATGCGATGTTCTCTACGCAACGTACAAACTTTGATAACAATGAGTTCAGCTGGGGGAATTTAGTCAGACACCCGCTGGAAACTGAACAAGGATTAAGACTCATGCCAAGCATTGATCTCAGTAATTGGAATCCAGACGGTGTATTAGATGAAAACACTAATGTCTATTGCGAAAATAGTGGTGCAGCTGTTGAGGCGGTCGAAGAATACAACGGATATCAATTTTTAAATGGTCAAGGCTAAGGGGTTAATGATGATGATGAAACATAAACTAATTAAGCCCTTAATGATTGGATTATTGATTGCAAGCAGCATCCAAGGCGTCTATGCAGAAGATGTAGTTGGAAGAACGTATATGTCAACTGATGCCTTACCTGGTCCTTTATTAGGTCATGCACCGGGGATTGAAGTGACAGTAACGACTAATAGCGCATGTACTGATGGTGTAATTTATACGGGAAATACTTTGACTATCGATTATCGGTTGCTTGATACGGATTTAGACTGGGCTAATGAGTCTACTAAAGCAGAAATGGAAGCAAAGATTTCTTGGTACTTCTTAACAGAAGATGCTGAAGGTAATTTTGTTCTGGACGGTGATGGTACCCCTTTCAAAACAGGTGGACTCACCTATGAAGTTCAGCCAGAAGATGCTGGTAAGATTATTGGGATCTCGATTAAGCCGATGACCACAACGGGCGATCCAAATACGACGGCGGAGCCTCTTGAGGTGTTTGACTTAAGAACTACCCACACACTAGTGCCACAAGGCCAAGAAATGCTGTTTGAGAATCAAGTTGCGGGCACAGCATTTAATAATGGCTATATATTAGGTGTCAATAACATCACAAATGTGGTGATACAACCCACCGTTCCTGGTCAAGAGTGTGGGGTTATTCAGCCAACCGATGATATTGAAATCGTGTTATACAAAAATATTGCACCAGCAAAACAAGCGTATGAATATGAAGAGCTACCGTTTGACCAAACGGAGGGTAAGTTAAAAGTAAAAACTTACTATGCCGTGAAAGTGTTTGCTAAAGAACCCGATCCGGCAAATCCGGGTGGGTATATACGCGGAGCTAACATTACCGGTTTATATAAAGACAAACTTGTTTGGGAGCTTGTTGATGTAAATGATGCATCTAATCGTGTTGTTGTTGAGGCGAATTATATTAAAACGCAAGATAAAGATTATTTCGAATTTAAAACACAAGAATTAAATAACGAACAATCTCAAGATGGCGTTACTCAACCAGCAACATTAGCAAAAAGTATTGAGCATCAAAGTCAGCAAGGGATGAAATTTGAAATATCAATCACCGAGTAAATGATAAAAATAGTTGTTATAAATAAATCATATTAAATACACATATTAAAAACGGTATTTAACATATTTATTTTAAAAAAAGTAAACACTTTATTTAAAGCAGTTATTAAAAAGTGTTTTAAAAAATGGAGTCAAAAATATAGTTAAAACATGGTTATTTATTAATAACGCAATTTTAATTATTCAGTCTATTTAAAGAAGTAAACGTAGTAACAAAAAATTACTGGTAACAGTAAAAACAAATAATTGACGTATTTATACGGAAATTAATATTTTTTATCTGAGGAGCATTTATGAAATCAATTAGTATGAAAGTAAAACCGTTTGTTTTGGCATTAGGTCTGTCATCACTCTTAGTGAGTGGAACAGCTTTTTCTGCGGCAGTAAGCGTAAAAACGACTAACAGCACCATTAAAGGTGCACCACCGTTTATTCCTTACGTGCACGTAAAGTCAAGTACGGAGACGTTACAGGTAGATTCAACCCTCTTTTTTGATCTACCTGACGCGACTAGTTATCTCTTTAAAGATAAGTGGACTCCACTTGATCAAAGCGATATTGAAACTAAATCAGCACAAAATACAGCACCTGCACCTGGTGTGCCTGGCGTGAATAAGATGGGTGGCTCGTTAATGTTTGTTGATCTTGATGGCGATAAAGAAGGTGATCGTAAAGATAGAAAAAATGGCGGTAAAGTTGTGATCGAGTGGTACAAAATGATTGAAACCGATCCTTCTCTAGCGGGTGAGATCACTCTTGGGGATGTTGAAGCGAACTGGACAAAATTGACTGCTGATAATGACAAAGGTGAGTATACCTTGAAATTAGGGGATTTGAATTACCAAATTGCGGCAGTGATTATGCCGATGACCGCAACAGGTGATCCCGATCGTAATAATAAACTTTTAGTGCCAAACGTGTTGGAATTCGCAGGTCAGGTAGTCGATCCTGAAAATCCGGGTGGTCCAGTAGATCCACTAGATCCAGGTCCTAACCCAGAAATCATTCCACCAGGTGATGGCGGCCCAGGTGTAGAACCAAAAACTGGTGCTGATCTACGTCTAGTTATTCACACCAATAAAGCGTACAACGATGCGTATCTAGCGTATAAAGCGGATCCAAGCGGTCCAGCACCTGATTTCTCAACAGTACCTGCTTCGGATATTTTTGGTGACAACCTAGACATGAATGCTGGTCAGGGTCTTAGCCTTAAAACTGATACTGTTTACTACGCAACTGTCTTAGCAACTGAAATCGAAGGTTCAACCGTTGTAACAGATTATACGACAGATGTGACTAGTGAATACGCTGATACATTAATTTGGTCTTATGTAGATCAAGATAATAGTACACCATTTGAAATCGACAATGATGGCGAAATGGCGTTCCGCACATTAAGAAACAGTAATGTTGCTGGTAGCGCAGGTGATCTGAATGGTGATGGTGCAGAAACGGATAACGATGGTTCAGTTGTGGATCGTGTGAAAGACAGCACAGCGATTCTTGATGCACTTAACTTAACGCCAGGTGCGGATGCATTAGGTCTGAATGAGCAAGGATTTAGAATTAAATTCTCTGTGGATGACGGCACATCAGAATAATCTAGCAAGCTAGTCATTATTCAAGTTGTTATGATTAAAACAAGGAGTGCGCAGGTAATGCGCACTCCTTAACAGAATAAATCATTTTGATTATTTTCAAAATGGCTTTCAGTCTGGGAGTAAGACATTAAGTATTTGGCAGAATTTATGTTATCGCGAGCCATTTTGAAAATTATGATTTGAGTATGTATTTATTACAATGCTTGATGAAAAGGGCATTAAATAACAAGTAAATAACGATGAAATAATTCATCGTTTAAATCTAAAAATAGGCTACTTTACCTATTTTAGTATTGACCTGATTAACTATGAACAAGCATAAAAAAATAGAGAAAAACAGCATGAACAGTCGTTTAAAAAGAGGAAATAAACCATGAAACCAATACTACATAAAACGTTTAAGGCGAAATTCCCCATTACTATGCTAGTTGCAGGAGTTTGTTGTAGCTTATTTGCACAAAGCGCATTTGCGGTGACAGCAGAAGGATTTTGGGCAACAGGGGTAATTAATGGTAAATCGTTCTCTGCTAATGGCACCGGACTCCAACTTGCAACGCCATTATCCAATCCTGATTTTCTTTGTGAAATAAATGGAGTAGGTGCCCGATTGCCGCGTATGGGCGAAATGAATGTTGCTTATAAAACGAAGTTAGCGTTGTCGGGGAATAACAATACAACCGATGGTGCTGCTAATTTACGATTAGTGGGCAGTGTGATAAGTGAATGGGGCGGTCAACCGAGCCTATACACATCTTCGCCGTGGGTCTCTGGTTCATATTGGGTTGCAGAGCCAATGAATACGACACAGCGTCATTTTGTGTTATTGAACAGCCCAACTGCTGGGACGCTTAGTGCCTCAGTACCAACGACTCAACAGAATGTTATGTGTGTACAAGATATATAACTCAGTAAATAAACGATTTGATGTCGCACACGTCAGCTAGCAATAGGCATGTTGCAACATTCAAAGAGAATGGACATTAATATAAGGAATAGAATAATGAATACATTACACCAACACTCAACCAAAAGAATAAAAACAATCACCACTATCAGCTGCGCCCTCGGCGTTGCACTCTTTACTTCATCAGTGTTTGCAGTGCAAACCCAAGGTTTTTGGGAAGCAAGCGTGATAAGAGGCGTCACAATCAATGCGAATGGTACACCCATGCAACAAGCTGATCCTGCTACTAACCCTGATAGATTTTGTGAATTACAGGGAAATAACAAGCGTCTTCCTGAAATAGCTGATTTCAATATTGCTTATCTGAATAAAGTACCACTCTCTGGGAATAATAATTCTACTAACGGTGATTATAGTACTCGTCGGTCAGGAAGTTTAGCTACGGAATGGGGAGGCAAACTAAGTGTTTATAGTGGTGCCGGTTGGATAATCGATAATTATTGGGTTAAAGAGCCAATATCAATTGGAGTCAGACATATAGTAACCCTCGATGGGAGAGGGGGCTTGGGTAGCCCAGTTGCTGAGGCATTTCATAGTGTTGCATGCGTCAGAACACTCTAAATTTACTGATTATGTCACGTTAAGCTAACTAAAAACTAGTTAACGAACTGAAATAAATCGCATTGTCGTTTATTACTTATTATCAAATATTACTTGGAAAAAATCATGAAAAATTTTCTTTGCAAACAACTTAAACACACAAAATTCATCACTGCGTTATCACTATTTTTATTGCACAGCGCTGCATATAGTGCTGTAACAATCAATGGATATTGGAATGCGGGAACTATTAACGGTGTAAGCTTTCCTGCGAATGGTACGGGGGCGCAATTAACTTCTCCTACACTAAATCCAGCTATATTTTGTCAATTACAGGGTGCTGGCTGGAGATTACCGAATGTTGAGGAAGTTAACTTATCATATTTAGGGAAAAAACCTTTAACAAATACTACATCAACCACGAATGGCGCACATACTATACGTAGAGTAGGAAGTTTAGTAAGTGAATGGGGGGGGAGGCCTGGCTTAAATCCAAATAGTAAATGGCTTGATGGAACAATATATTGGGTAAATTTGCCAGCAAATGCAACTCAAACTCATGGTATACACCTTGGTAGTGTTGATAATGGGGATTTAAGGATAGTTAACGTTACAAATTTAGCTCCACCTCCCTGTGTCATTACTCTTTAATATTATGATTTGAGTTTAAATTGTATAAGCTCGTACAAAGAGCATATTACAAACCAAATTTAGGACTAATAATTGGGATAACTAAACTATTGGATTAAATAGTTTATTAGGTGTTGTTTGATTAACAGAAAATAAACTAGTCTCGGGTAGATAAGTCTTAATTACTCTAAGTGTTATTTGAGCGAGCATATTCTCAAATTAAATGTTAAATGAATATTTAGCATTATTCTTAGTTTGAGTCATTATTGTAATAAGTGATAAATATAGTTTTTGATTCAGATTGAAATAAGCAACATAACTCAAACTAGAGAGTAAAACATCAGGCTTAATGATGGAAAAATATATTTTTAGTTTTACTAGTAAGTAATGATTTTTATTAGTGGGATGTTTGGGGAATATTATTTTTAATATTGATATTCCCTTAACTTTAATGCACATAACAAAATTGTTAAAAATAAAGTGGATCACCTTAAGTGTTCTCCAATTTTAATAAAAGAATACTTTGAATACATAAAATGGACAAATGATGAAAATAAAAGCGACAACTCCATTATTTACCCCGTCTCGAATTGCGATGTTTATCGCGGTTTCTTTTGCTACGGTTATTTCACATGAAATCTTGGCAGTGAGCAAATTTGTGACGACAGCTGAACCTATCATGGGAACTGCGCCACAAGTAGAATCTACGAATTTTACTGTCAAAACCGTAATCAATGCCTCAACGTATAAACCTGAAGACGTTATCTTGGTTGAGAGCACGCAATCGCCGCGAGATATTGAGTTTAGTGGCGTGTTGAGTAATGCCGTTGTGAGCGATGTGGATAGTGATCCTAATCCGACTGCGACTGTTGCGGACTTAGAAAAAAATGCAGTGATTTATAAATGGTTTGATGGCCTAACTGAAATCACCAATGCGCAGGCGTTAGCGGACTTTTCAACGTATGCAGGTAAACGATTAACATTACAAGTGGCCGTGCCGGTTAAAGCCACAACCGATGCAGGCTATCCGCGAACAAATATAACGGAAGATGGTATTACCAGCCAGTTCTTTACACATACCTTTCAGGTGCAAATTGGCAATGCGCCGCAAATTGTTGCCAATGGCGCTAAATTCAAGCTTAATGAAGGTTTCCCAAAAACAGGCTTTAAAGGGGCTGAATTTGCAATTCAAACGCCAATTGAGGCAAGCAATTATTCATGGGAATCGTCTGAGCCCACTTTAGCCAGTGTTTCATCAGATGGTATTGTTAAGCTAGAAAGTATGCCTGCAAATGCTACGACTCCTATCAAAATTACTGCAACCCCTAATTCGCCACTTGCGCTGGGCGCTAGCTTCAATAAGCTTGAATATACCTTTACCTTAGAACGTTGGTTTATTCATGGTGGCGATTATAACCGTGAGTGGCCAAATATTGCTTATTATTGTCAGCGTGAGCCTGAAAGAAACTATGCTATTCCTCTTTTTGAACAACACCTATCGAGTGGCACTGAAAGAAGTGCCAATGGCCGATTATGGAATGAATGGGGTGATTTAAATTATTATGCGAATGCGTCTCCTCGTTGGGCGGGGCAGTCTAGTAGTGATTTCTATTGGGCGGCAGAAGTGGGTAACACGGTTGCAACACGTAATCAATATCAACGCACAAGCTTAACACCAGGTGGCACAGCGCCATCCAGCAGTTATATCGATAATAAGGCAACTGCCTATCAGGTTTGTGTACGCAATCTAGATGGTAGCGCGGCGTACCCAATTCCAAGGATAAATGATTTACAAGTAGAAGGGATTTTTGGTGAAAACACTAACTGGACAGTAAGCTATCGCTATGATGCCGATGGTGGCGCACGCGACCGTTCGACATACTCATCTCTCTTTGAAGATACGATTGCTGGTTCATTATCGGTGTATGATAGTACAACAGAATTTAATGGTACCTTTAATGCTGAAACGGGGCGCACCTCTCAAGTATTCCCGATAACCGCATCACAAGCGGGTAAAACATTTATATTTGCGGTACGTGCTATCAATGACGATAATATTCCAGGTAGTGTAGGAGTGGTTGCAAATGATAAGCTGCCAGAGGAAGGTAATAAGCTTACTACTCGTTTTTACTCAATTAGCACACCGTTAGCGGCAGCTAACTTCCCAATTAAACCACTAGGCGACGCCGAAAACTTCCCACAAACGGGCTTCTTGAATGCGAAATTCAGAATCAATGTCGGGGATGATACAGGCAGTGGTAATTCGAATTACACTTGGAGAGCAGAGCTTGCCTCTGGTGGTACAACCGATTTAGTGGCTGTGAATGAATTCGGGCCTGATTTTGGTGAAGTCACCTTAGTCAAAGAACCTACAAAAGCGACGCCAATCGCCATTATTGCCACGCCAAAACCAGGTATCCCTGGTGGTGAATTACGCTACGAATTTGAAGTGAAAAAATGGTTCTACCCAGACTTACCAATGCCAACACTCTCTATCACGAAGTTTGCGAACGTTAATACCGTACAAAACCCAAGTGCAACACCGTTTAGTATTGATGCAGGCTTCCCGAAAACGGGCTTTAAAAACGCGCAGTTTGTGTTGAATATTTTAGGTTGGAATGACATCAATATTAACAGCACCTATACATGGGAAAGTAGCGATCCTGCTTTAGCAACGGTAACCAATGCGGGTATTGTCACTTTAGTCGCGAAACCTGATAGTGCGAAAGAGATCACGATTACGGCAAGACCGCCTGCAGGCAGCACCAATCCGCCGTTAACTTATAAGTTTAAAGTTGAAACCTGGTTTGATCCTGATAGGCCAATGCCAGCAAAACCTGCGGCAACCGCGTTTAGTAATATTACTACGCCGCTTGCACCAAGTGCACAACCGTTTGGTTTGGATGAAGGCTTCCCGACAACGGGCTTTAAAGATGCGAAATTTAAATTAAATATCGCTGATGCATGGGATGCAACCAAGACCATCAATGATCAATATACTTGGACGGCTGAACTTGCCGCCGGAGGGGAAACGGATCTAGTTACTGTGAACGCAGCAGGTGAAGTGACCTTAGCGAAAGAGCCAGCAAAAGCAACACCAATCGCGATTATTGCAACGCCGAAAGCGGGCGTGCCGGGCAGTCCATTACGCTATCAATTTGAAGTGAAAAAATGGTTCTACCCAGACTTACCAATGCCGACGTTGTCTATCACGAAGTTTGCGAACGTTAATACCGTACAAAATCCAAGTGCAACACCGTTTAGTATTGATGCAGGCTTCCCGAAAACGGGCTTTAAAAATGCGCAGTTTGTGTTGAATATTTTAGGTTGGAATGATATCAACATTAACAGTACATATACATGGCAAAGCAGTGATCCT
>NZ_FOHV01000021.1 GCF_900111395.1 Thorsellia anophelis DSM 18579
GTCTTGTAATAAATTGTCCTCTAAAAAAAAGGATTCAGTGCCAGGCTTCCCCAGTTATTGTGCTGACGCCCTGTATATGACTCCATCCTCAAACACATAATAGATTTGACTAAGTATTGGGCTTTGCGCTATTTTGCACGCTTACCCATCTACTATGCCGAAGCAGGTTCACTTTCGTTATGTGCCATATACTTCCTATGACTTCCTTCAGACCCAACCGTTGGCCAGTTACGCCCTTGTCATTCGGATTTACTTCCCCTTAGTCAGGGTGTTTCCACTTTCTTTCAAGTGGACGGGTTTGCCAGCTTTGCTGGGCAAACAAAAACATATCTAATCTAATAAATTAGATATGCCTGCTGAGCAGTAACTTTTTTTACTTAATTAACCTTTAAAATAAATATCAGAGATTTCTTTTATTGGCCCAAAGTTTTTGACTTGCCCATGTTCTAAAATCATAGCTTTATTACAAACTTTTCTAACTAAACTTTCTGAATGTGATGCTAAAACGACTATATTACTTTCATATACAAGTTCAGTTAATTTATTTTGTGCTTTTATTTTAAATTCTTTATCCCCTACAGATAGCCATTCATCCATAAGCAATATATCTATTTTAAATGCTGTTGCTATTGAAAATGCTAATCTCATTTTCATTCCTGAAGAATATGTCCTAACAGGCTGCTCTATATGATGACCTAGTTCGCTAAATTCAATAATGTCTTTGATTTTTGACTTTACAGCTTCTTTACTTCTTCCCATTAATCTAGCTCTCAGATAAATATTATCTATCCCACTCACATCTTCATGTATCCCTAATGAGATGCTGATCAATGATGAGACTTGACCAACTTTAATAAATTCGCCTTCCGAAGGTTCATAGATGCCAGCCATGACTCTCAAAAGAGTAGTTTTCCCAGCTCCATTATGACCGAGTATTGCTACTCTATCTCCTTTTGTTATATCTAAACTTATGTTTGAAAGTATATTTTTACTGTCAATTACTCCATCACTCTCCTTCTTACCCAAAAGAGCAGACTTGATCAATGATAAAAACGATTTATTCTTGTTGCTACTTAGCGGGTATTTCAGAGATACGTTTTCTAATTTTATGAGCGTTTTTTCCATTATATTTATAACCAAAGAGAAATTTTCGCTCTATACTTGGAGAAAATTATTAAGGTCAAGATCCAGCCTAATATGAGCATTGATAGTGCTAATATAAGATGAATTATTTCTATTCGCCCTATGATTAGCGGCTGTCTAACTAATTCAATTAAATGATAAAATGGGTTTAAGTTTAGCACCAATGCAGGGAGTCTGTCTTTTATCATCCCTGGAATCCAAATAATTGGTGTAATATAATACCCTAGTTGTAGCATATTAGATGTAAATTGAACTATATCACGAAATTTTGTGCTGATTACTCCTAAAAAAAGAGCCATCCATAATAAGTTAAGGCTCAATAGTATTAACCCAATTGGTAAATACACGAATATACCAATCAATGAAACAGGAGAGCCTGTGATTACTAGAATTATCGGTATTAATAAAATACTATGTGCCAAAATAATAAGTTGCCGCAACAATACTTTTAGAGCATGTCCAAAAAGTGGCAATGGAATTTGTTTAATTAGAGGAGATGCTATAATGAACCCAACGCTCCCATCATTTAACATCCCAGTTATAAATCGCCAAAAAACTAAGCCTATCGTAATTGATATTATATATGCGTTTTTATCACCTACCAATATATTACTAAACACAAATCCAACAACTGTGATTAGAATACTTAGATTAATGGTAATCCAAAACACCCCTAAAAATGTTCGTCTATACTGTTGTTTCAAACTGTAATAAGCCAAGCTATAACTGATTTTATAATTTTTCACCGAGCTATAAATATCTATAAGTGCTTTATTCAAAGCGATTACATCAAACATAGTCTTTTTTCCCACGCTACCGCCCTTAGCTAACAGCAGCTACTTAATGCAGTTTATTTTTATTTTTTCACTTTACGCCTTATTTTAAGATTGCAAAGCAAATTTTTAATTCGATATTTAATAATGATTATTCACACTAATTTAATATTTACTTTGATATTACATTCAGAATACGGTTAACCTTTCAAGCAAATAACCCTTTGTTTAAAAAATTAATTTAAATTAATTAAGCGAATTGTTTTTTACTCAATTCGTTCGTCGTTTTCTATTGCAATTTCACTTATTAATTTAGCAAGGTTAATACTATGTGATAAAAAGTTTGTCACAATAATATTTGAGGTTTATAACATCATCAACCTCGTAGAAAAAAATCGAATGCTGGATTATCAGTTTCCTCACAGTATTCATATCCGAGTAAATCTAAATAACCTTTGAATTCTGAGATTGTTTTATCTAATTCAAATGCAGCCAATACTCTTCCATAATCAGTCCCATGGCTTCGATAATGAAATAGTGTGATATTAAGGCGCGTTCCTAAAGTTGCCAAAAATTTCAATAGTGCACCTGAAGTCTCTGGAAACTCAAAACTAAATAATCGTTCATTAAGGGATTTATTCGGTCTTCCACCGACCATGTAACGAACATGCATTTTTGCCATTTCGTCATCTGAAAGATCAACTACTGTTAACCCTTTATTTTTTAGTTGTTCTAAGATTTCTAGCCTTTCCTCTAAACCACGAGACAACCTGATTCCAACAAATACACTAGCTCCATTAATTTTACTTTTTTCTGTATCTGCATAACGATAGTTAAATTCAGTGACAGATCGTCCACCTAGCAATTCACAAAACGCTAAGAAGCTTCCTTTTTCCTCGGGGATCGTGACAGCAAAAAGCGCTTCCCGTTGTTCACCAAGCTCTGCTCTTTCAGATACATATCTAAGTGTATGAAAATTCATATTAGCACCGGACAGAATGTGTGCCAAATGTTCATTTTTAATATTATGTAACTGAATATATTTTTTAAGACCTGCTAGGGATAGCGCGCCTGAAGGTTCAGATACTGCACGTACATCATCAAAGATATCTTTTACTGCAGCACAGATTTCATCGCTGTCAACCAATATGAGGTCATCTAAGTATTCTTTGCATAACCTATAGGTTTCACTTCCTATTCTTTTAACAGCGACCCCTTCTGCAAATAAGCCAACTCTTGCTAAATCTACTGGCCCACTTGCATCAAATGCGGCAGCTAAACAGGCTGCATCTTCAGCTTCTACACCTATTACTTTAATATGAGGCATCAATTGTTTGATTAAAATAGCTACACCCGCAGCAAGCCCCCCCCCACCTATTGGGACAAATATTCTATCTAAATGAGCATGTTGCTGAATCAACTCTAAACCAACAGTTCCCTGTCCTGCTATAACTGCAGGGTGATCAAATGGTGGAATAAATGACATTAATTGTTCTGTTGATAGTTTTATGGCATGTGCTTTTGCTTCATCAAAATTATCACCAAATAACAAAACTTCACCACCAAATGATTTAACCGCTTCAATTTTAATATCAGGTGTGACAACTGGCATGACAATAATTGTTTTAATACCTAATTTTTTTCCTGCAAGGGCCACTCCTTGTGCATGATTACCCGCTGAAGCAGTAATAACGCCTTTTTTGCGTTCTTCCTCACTTAGCCCAGACATCATGGCATATGCACCACGAATCTTAAAACTATGTACTGGTTGATTATCTTCACGTTTAACTAATATGTAATTGCCTAATCGTTCTGATAGTTTAGGCATTGTTTGGAGCTCAGTTTTCTTTGCTACTTCATATATAGGGGCACACAGTATGGCTCTTAAATAAGACTGAGCATCAGGTTTATCAGTTAAAGGTTGTAACTTGGCCACGCTTACTAGCCCCCAAGCTTAGATTTATCACGTACAGCACCTTTATCAGCACTTGTTGCGAGAGATGCGTAAGCTTTTAGAGCAAAAGAAACAGAACGAGTACGGTCTTTAGGTGTCCAAGCCTTATCGCCTCGTAACTCTTCTTCTGTTCTTCTCTTTGTCAGTTCTTCATCTGAAACGGCAAGATTAATCGTACGATTTGGGATATCTATTTCAATTAAATCACCATCTTGTACTAAAGCAATAGTGCCCCCACTTGCTGCTTCAGGTGAAACATGTCCAATTGATAAACCAGATGTCCCACCAGAGAACCTACCATCAGTTATCAACGCACATGCTTTACCTAGTCCCATAGATTTTATGTAGGTAGTCGGATATAGCATCTCTTGCATACCTGGTCCACCTTTAGGACCTTCGTAGCGAATAATGACAACGTCACCAGCTTTAACTTCCTGTCCTAAAATAGCTTTGACAGCATCATCCTGGCTTTCATATACTTTCGCTGGACCTTTAAACTTTAGAATTTCTTCATCGACGCCAGCAGTTTTCACAATACACCCAGCTTCAGCTAAGTTGCCTGCTAATACCGCTAAACCGCCATCTTGACTATAAGCATGCTGTTTTTCTCTTATACATCCATTTGTTCTATCATCATCAAGCGTATCGAATCGGCAATCTTGCGAAAAAGCTTCAGTTGTACGTATTCCTGCGGGCCCTGCTCTAAAGAAGGTTTTTACTTCTTCATTTTGAGTTAGTTTTATATCATATTGATTAAGCTGCTCTGCTAATGTCATACCTAATACAGTATGTACATCTGTGTGTAATAACCCAGCTCTATCTAATTCACCTAAAATACCCATCACACCACCTGCCCTATGCACATCTTCCATATGATAAAGCTGAGTACTTGGCGCAACCTTGCATAAATGAGGGACTTTACGGGACATTTTATCAATATCATCCATAGTAAAATCCACTTCTCCTTCTTGTGCAGCAGCAAGTAGATGCAAAACGGTATTAGTCGATCCCCCCATCGCAATATCTAATGCCATCGCATTCTCGAATGCAGCTTTAGTAGCTATATTGCGCGGTAGCGCTGTTTCATCATTTTTTTCATAATAGCGCTTAGTTAATTCAACAATTCTCGTGCCTGCGTTTAAAAATAATTGTTTACGATCTGCATGTGTTGCAAGCATTGAACCATTACCAGGTTGAGAAAGTCCAAGCGCCTCAGTCAAACAGTTCATTGAGTTTGCGGTAAACATACCAGAGCAAGAACCACAAGTTGGACATGCAGATCGTTCAATTGCATTACTATCTTCATCACTTACATTTGGGTTAGCGCTTTGCATCATGGCATCAACGAGATCGAGTTTAATTATCTTATCAGACAATTTTGTCTTACCCGCTTCCATTGGTCCACCCGAAACAAAAATCACAGGAATATTCAATCTCAATGCCGCCATAAGCATACCAGGCGTAATTTTATCGCAGTTTGATATACATACCATTGCATCTGCACAATGAGCATTAACCATATATTCAACTGAATCAGCAATCAACTCCCTTGAAGGAAGAGAATAAAGCATTCCCCCATGTCCCATTGCTATACCATCATCAACAGCGATTGTATTAAACTCTTTTGCAACACCGCCTGATGCCTCTATTTGCTCGGCAACAAGCTTACCAAGGTCTCTTAAATGCACATGACCAGGAACAAATTGAGTAAACGAATTAACTACAGCAATGATTGGTTTTCCAAAATCAGCATCAGTCATACCTGTTGCGCGCCATAAAGCACGGGCACCAGCCATATTTCGACCATGAGTAGTTGTAGCAGAACGATAAACAGGCATAAACAGCTCCATCAAAAAATGTTATAAAATGGAATAGAAGCTTACTTATAAAGGCTGCAATACGGAATAAAACATTCGTTATTCATATTGATAGCCTTTTGTAGATAATCGCATATGATAACTAATCCTTGCAAAAATGAATAGTCTTAATTACTGATTGGGTTCACTGATTGAGTAAAAATACCTTCGTTATGACTGAGTTTAATAATTAGCATCGCACTAAATTAATCTAGAATATGCCCATTAAATATAATTTAAACCAATAACTTTCGTACTTAAGAGGAATACAATTACTCCCCTCCTGTATAGATAGTTCAATTACACAGATAAGAAATATTTATTAACAATAAATCGAAATGAAAACTCAATTTTAAAAAAGTTCACTCAATAACAGCATTTTTTAGTAAAACTTATGTAAGCTTTTCTCACTTAGAGTCATCTTTTGCAATTAATTACGTACAAATATTACCTACTTTACTTCACTTGAAATCAAAAAAATCATTTAAAACAAACCAATAAAGCCAACCACAAAAGATTCATATAAAAATATTGATTAAATCGAAATTTGACTCTTTTTATAAAATCCACACAATAGCGACAGAACTTAAATGATTTAAGTTTGTACAGCGTGTAGGTGAATGAAATCGATTTAATATTCACCTGCGCGATTTTGCTGTAATGTTTCGTTAAAGACAGATGAATGAAGTCAAATGTTTAACACTCATGCAGCTATTAAATTCATTAAATTAAACATGGAAGAAATAGTTTATGTTAAATCGTAAAATTCTAGCAGTGGCCATCACAACAATTTTAGCAACTGGTGCGGCGAATGCAGCTGAAGTTTATAATAAAGATGGCAATAAAATTAACTTAACTGGTACAGTTGAAGCTAAATATAAATTTAGAGATAAACAAACTCCAGCTACAGAAGGGGCATCTGTAGATAAACATGAAAATGAAGACAAAACTGTAGCAAGATTAGGTTTTATGGGCGAAACCCAAATCAATAGCCAATTAACAGGATATGCTGCGTTTGAACATCAATTTGCTGTAGGTTCAGCTGAAGATGATGAAACTCGCTTAGCGTATGTTGGATTACAATATGCTAATTTTGGTTCTTTAGATTTTGGTCGTAATCATGGTGTTGTAGGTTTAATCCGTGATTTTACTGATCAAGCTGCAGTATTTGGTGGCGATGGATTTGGTGGTGATACTGATATATTTTTAACTGAGAGAGCTTCAAGTGTTGCAACTTACAGCAACAAAGATCTTTTTCAAATGGTTCCAGGCTTAGATGTTTACTTACAATACCAAGCTAAAGATGCATCTGGTGCAGTAGATGAACAACATGGCGATGGTTTTGCAATGACATCTATTTACCACCATGAGCAAACAGGGCTTGGATTTGGTGCTACATACGCAAACAGCGATAGAACAACTGCTCAAAAAACAGCAGTTGGTGCTGCTAATGTTGTAAACAATGGCAAGCATGCTGAAATGTGGGGTTTAGCAGCAAATTATGATGCAAACAACATATACTTTGGTCTTAGCTGGGCACAAAGTAATAATATGATTCCTGTACGTGGTTTAAATGGATTGGAGGAGTTTGCACCTAAAACTCGTGGTTTTGAAGCTGTTGCAAATTATACGTTTGATTTTGGTTTAACGCCTAGTATTGCTTATAATCAACTACGAGCTCGTCATTTAAACGCTTATCATAACGGTAATGCAGAAAATAATAATGCAAACTTGGTTAAATATGTAGCTATTGGTGCTAATTATGCGTTCAATAAGAATATAGATATGGCTGCTGGTTACAAAATTAACCTAGTAAAAAAAGATGCTCTTTATAGCCAAAGAGCTCAAATTGCAACGGATGATCAAGTTGAAATGAGATTGACTTATACTTTCTAATTTAAGTTAATCGATTTTAATTAGTCTTACTTGTACAAAACAGCGTCTTAAGGCGCTGTTTTTATTAGTTTGTTATTTATATATTTTCCATTACATAATCACAATTTATCTCCCACTAATTATAAACTAGAGCAAGTTGAATTATTTTGTAAAGTTTTATAAATAGTTACCTAAGTTCAGCTAAATCATGAAATATTACTCACTTAACATACTAGCAAGTATCTAATAGAGGAGTGTATATGGATATTGACCGAATTTTACCTAGCGACCGATGGTCTGAGGCTATCGTTCATAATAATGTGTTATATTTTACTGCTGTGCCAGAAATTATCACTAATAATATTGAGATTCAAATGCAAAGCCTACTTGATAGCATAGATGATATGCTAAAAAGAGTTGGTAGTGATCGCTCTCGCATATTAGATGCAACTATTTTTTTGACTGATAAAAAAGACTTATCCGGCATGAACAAAATATGGGATAAATGGGTTATTGCGGGGTCTGCGCCTGTAAGATGCACTGTTATTGCATCATTAGTTGTGCCTGAATATTTAGTTGAGATGAAAATCACGGCTGCCATTTAAATCGGCAGCCGTGATTTTCTTAAACTTTAATACTTTTTATTTTAAAAGTTTCTACTTATTCTTCATTCCAAGAACGACCATCTCTGGCAATCATAGCAACTGATGCAACAGGGCCCCATGTCCCTGCTTGATAATGCTTAGGTGGTTCATTTTCAGCCGACCATGCATCCATAATAGAGTCAACCCATTTCCAAGCCTCTTCAACTTCATCTCTTCGAACAAACAGAGCTTGTATCCCTCTCATCGTTTCTAGAAGCAATCTTTCATAAGCATCAGCAATGTGCTCTTGGTGGAATGTTTCTGAAAAACTAAGATCTAATTTTGTTGTTTGAAGTCTATGCTTATGCTCTAAGCCCGGTATTTTATTTAATATCTGAATTTCGATTCCTTCATCTGGTTGTAACCTGATAATCAGTTTATTAGGAGGAAGCTGCTGATAAGAATCACTAAATAAATTTAAGGCTGGGTTTTTAAAATAGATAACCACTTCTGAAGCTTTAACAGGTAAGCGCTTACCTGTCCTCAAATAAAAAGGCACACCAGCCCATCTCCAATTATCAATATCAACTCTAATAGAAACAAATGACTCCGTATTACTTTGCTTATTAGCACCCTCTTCTTCTAGGTACCCAGGCACTTTCTTTCCTTGTACAAACCCAGCTGTATATTGTCCTCTGACTGTATTCTCATGTACATTAGACCTATCAATACGGCGTAGTGAGCGCAGTACTTTAACTTTTTCATCACGTATTCTATCAGCACTTAAATCAGCAGGAGGTGTCATAGCAATCATAGTTAAAATTTGAAGCAAATGATTTTGGATCATATCTCGCATCTGCCCTGCCTGATCAAAATATCCCCAGCGCCCCTCTATACCCACTTCTTCTGATACAGTAATTTGCACGTGATCAATGGTTTTATTATCCCAATTATTCGCAAATAATGGATTAGCGAATCTTAGGGCTAATAGGTTAAGAACGGTTTCTTTACCTAAATAATGGTCGATTCTATAGACTTGTTTTTCAGTGAAATATTCAGCAACTTGATCATTAATTTCTTGAGATGACTTTAAATCTGTACCAAGTGGTTTTTCCATCACAACCCGTGCAGGTGATGCGTTAAGTTTAGCTTGCCCCAAGCCTTTGCAAATTGCACCAAATGTTGTTGGAGGCATAGCAAAGTAGTTAATTGTTATTCTATTTTTTTGATCAAGCATTTTACCCAATTGAACAAAATTCTTTGTATCATTGACATCTAAATTACAAAAACTGAGTCTACTTGCCAATATTTGCCAAATCGCATCATCTAAATTTTTAACAAATGTATCTAAGGCTTCTTTGACTACTTCAGTAAATTTTTCCGTATCCCAATCAGCCCTGCCAACACCAATAATTTTTGTATCAGGATGAATATGTCCTGCTTTTTCTAATTGGTATAAAGAAGGTAATAATTTGCGGCGTGAAAGATCACCTTTAGCACCAAATATTACTAGATCACAGCTTTGGGCAGTACTATTATCAGTCATTATTGTCTCCAGACAAATCACAAATCAATGTAAGAACGACCACTACTTTAAGCAATGGCGTTGAATATTTAATTACGTATATTTATACCTTAATTCGCTTATTTTAACAAATACTCGTAGAGAATTTCCTTGAATTATTTTCCAGGGTAAAATTGAATTGTGCACTATTTACAATCGAAATCAAGTATGTGGGGTTAGAACTGCTTTAACATGACGGAATGGTAATCACAACAGCACCTGCGCTATGATTTAGTTGAAATGTAAGTTATTCCAAATATAAGTACAAATATCTCTATAAAAAATCCATATCCTAGATTGTATTTTTCTTCACCATAGGTATAAATCTCATTTATTAGTATTACTGATATTCGAATTACTTAAATTGTATGTAGTTTTATCATTTTCATCATTCAATCCAACTTAATTATTCAACTTAGCATTAATGCAGCTACATCTACTAAAAATAATCTGCTATACTGACGCAGTAGAACCTGCATCTCAAATGCGCTTAATATTAAAAGATATGTAGATAAACGTCTTATCTAAAGGCTTTAGTATGTTGATAATCGTATAATCATTTATACTAAGTGTAGTACTGCGTAACTTAACCCAAATACATGAAAATAGATAAACTAAAATCTAGCGAAGACTTCGCTCAATTTAGCACTGAACGTAAATGCTCAAGCAAACAGCAGCATTGGTTACGCGCATCCCCTTATCTATTTCTCAGTTGGTTTGCAGCTGGAGTAACTTTACCTCTAATCGTGACGCTACTAGCCGCTACTCAGTTCAACACAGCGATAATAACTGTTACAGCTAAGCAAACTGCTCTCTTTTCTCTAAATGACATTATTCAGACTCAAAAGCTAAGCCAATCTAAACTTTATTTAAATGGCTGGAGTGCATTATCAAACAACACTCGAATATTTAAACTTTCAGCAACAAGATCGTTGCATAAAACCTACATTAATGAAACTAAGCATCTTTCTGAATTAATGTCTATAACTTTAAACACACACTCTACCTCTTGCACGAATACTGCTTTCTATAGCAGTTCAGTTTTTTCAGCGCATCCGCACTTAGATTTATTTTCCATTTTAACTTGGATAGCTATTGCCCTTCATATTAGAGCTGAACCTATTTGTTAAAGTTCATTCTTTAACTACACATTAAGCTCACAATTAGCTCAAACTATGCAAAAAAATATGTTAACTAATGTTTTCAGACTATTTTCCATTAAACAAGTAGGTATATATGATAGGTACAGTACTAACAAAAATCTTTGGCAGTAAAAATGACCGTTTAGTTCGTAAAATGCGAAAAACAGTGCAATTAATCAACCAGCTTGAGCCTGATTACCAAGCTTTGAGTGATGAAGAATTAAAAGCGAAAACTGCTGAATTCCGTGAAAGATTAGCTGCCGGTAAATCCTTAGATAACTTATTAATCGAAGCTTTTGCCGTTGTAAGAGAAGCGAGTAAACGAGTATTTGGTATGCGCCATTTTGATGTGCAAATGCTAGGTGGGATGGTATTAAATACTCGAGCAATTGCAGAAATGAGAACAGGTGAAGGTAAAACTCTTACTGCAACTTTACCAGCCTATTTAAATGCACTCACTGGACGCGGTATTCATATTGTCACAGTGAATGACTATCTTGCAAAACGAGATGCTGAAAATAATCGCCCATTATTTGAATTTCTTGGCTTAACAGTAGGTGTTAATCTCCCAGGAATGCCGCCTGCATTAAAACGAGCAGCTTATGCTTGCGATATCACTTATGGTACTAATAACGAATTTGGTTTTGACTATCTTAGAGATAACATGGTTTATAGTAAGTCAGAGCGTGTTCAACGTGAACTTTATTATGCCTTAGTAGATGAAGTAGACTCCATTTTAATTGATGAAGCAAGAACTCCATTAATTATTTCAGGTCCAGCTCAAGATAGCTCTGAAATGTATATTAAAATTAACAAGCTTATTCCAGCACTCGTACGTCAAGATAAAGAAGACAGCGAAGAATACGTCGGAGAGGGAGACTTTTCGGTAGATGAAAAATCTAAGCAAGTTAATTTTACTGAAAGAGGGTTGATTAAAATCGAGGAATTGCTAGAACAAGAAGGTATGCTTGCAGAAGGGGAATCTCTTTATGCGCCAGGCAATTTAATTCTGATGCATCACGTTTTAGCTGGACTTCGCGCTCATGTGCTTTTTGCTAAAGACGTTGATTATATTGTTAAGGATGGACAAGTCATTATTGTTGATGAACATACTGGACGTACTATGGAAGGTAGACGTTGGTCTGAAGGTTTACACCAAGCGGTAGAAGCCAAAGAGAATGTTAAAATCCAAAATGAAAATCAGACTCTTGCTTCAATTACTTTCCAAAATTACTTTAGACTGTATGAAAAATTAGCTGGTATGACAGGAACAGCAGATACTGAAGCCTTTGAATTTAGATCAATTTATGGACTTGATACGGTTGTTATACCGACAAACCGCCCAATGGTCAGAATCGATCACACTGATTCAATCTTTATGACTGAAGCAGAAAAAATTCTTGCTATTATTAAAGATATTCAAACCCGCACTGCAAATGGCCAACCTGTTCTAGTAGGAACGGCGTCTATTGAAAAATCTGAACTCATTTCAAGAGAATTGCAAAAAGTTAAAATCCCTCACAGTGTTCTGAACGCAAAATTCCATGCTCAGGAAGCAGAAATTATCGCTGAAGCAGGTAAAGCAGGAACGGTAACGATTGCCACAAACATGGCTGGACGTGGAACAGATATTGTTTTAGGGGGAAGCCTGCAAGTAGAACTATCTAAATTCCCTGAGGCAACTGAAGAAGAAATTGAGAAAATGAAAGCTGATTGGCAAATCCGCCATGATGCCGTTCTTGAGGCTGGTGGATTGCATATTATAGGAACCGAACGACATGAATCTCGTCGTATCGATAACCAGCTTAGAGGTCGTGCAGGTAGACAAGGTGATAAAGGATCCTCTCATTTTTATCTTTCCATGGAAGATAATTTGATGCGTATTTTTGCATCGGATAGAATGGTTGGCTTTATGAAAAAATTGGGAATGGAATATGGTGAATCAATAGAACATTCTTTAATTACTAAATCTATCGCTAATGCACAGCGTAAAGTCGAAAGCCGCAACTTTGATATCCGCAAACAGTTATTAGAATTTGATGATGTTGCCAATGATCAACGTCGAGCTATTTATACTCAACGTAATGATCTTCTTGACCTTGAAGATGTCAGTGAAACAATCACTCACATAAGAGAAGATGTATTTAGAACTATCGTCGAATACTTTATCCCACCTCAATCACTTGATGAATTATGGGATATTCCTGGGCTTGAAGCTAAACTCTCTACTGACTTTGCGCTTGATTTACCCATTGCAAAGTGGCTTAGTGAGGAAAAAACATTAGATGAAGATGGTTTACGCGAAAGAATACTGGCTCATGCAATAGCTGCTTATCAAGAAAAAGAAGATATCGTTGGCTCTGATGCATTAAGGCAATATGAAAGAAGCATTATGCTAAGCACACTTGATAATTTGTGGCGCGAGCATCTAGCAGCCATGGATCATTTACGCCAAGGTATCCATTTACGCGGCTATGCGCAAAAAGATCCTAAACAAGAATATAAACGTGAATCATTCTCAATGTTCTCATCAATGTTGGAAGCTCTCAAGTTTGATGTTATCTCCACTCTGTCTAAAGTAAAGGTCAATAGACCGGAAGAAGTTGAGGCTGCGGAAGCACTTCAACGTGAAGCCGCAGAAGCATTAGCTAAACAACAACAAGCTACACACGAAGCAGCCACGGAAGAGGCAAACATTGATGCTCAAAAAAGTGGTAAGCCTATGATAGTTGGTGCAGAAGGTAAAATTGGACGTAATGACCCTTGTCCTTGTGGTTCAGGTAAAAAATATAAACAATGTCATGGGAGTTTATAGTGTTTAATTACCTCAAAATATTAGACATCGTTGTTAGATAAAACATTAAAAGAGAATACAGCTTAAATTTATTTAAGCTGTATTCTTATATAGAATAACCTGCTAATCATAAATCAATTATTTAATATTTCCAAAAAGTCAGCTATAACCATAAAAACTAAGATAAATAGCAACTTCCCCTTAAAAAGAACCATCTGTTAAAAACTCAATACCACACTCTCTAGAAATTGCATTAAGATGCTCAGAACGACTAACTGGATAGCTTATATGTTTACTAGGTTCTTGTATTCTAATTTTCATACTATCAATTTTTTCTAAAAGGCCTAATAGGCTATTTTTCTGTTTTAAATCGAATTTATAACAGACATAATCATCTAAAACCTCTGTTGCGCCAATTACATTCGAAAAAATACAAGGAGTTCCACTTAATACAGATTCAGGCCCGACTAATCCAAAAGGCTCGTACTCTGATGCTAATATTGTGAAATCAGCGGCTTGATATAATGACTGGATATCATTTGTAAATGATTTAAAGGTAATATTTTTCAAATTTATTCGCTTGTCCTCTTTTCCTAAAACAACTAATCGTATGTTAGTATCTGTAGGTAATTGTTTCATCTGTTCAACAATATAAGGTAAACCTTTCCGATTATGTCCTGAAGAAGGAAAAAGCATAACAATTTCATTCTCCTCCCATTGATTAGCTCTTCTAATTTCATTTCTCTTTTGTGCTGAAATCACCTTAAATATTTTATGATTAACAGGTGGATAAATAACCCTGATCTTCTCGGACAAAATTCCGTAATAATTGACTAATTCTTTCTTCGTCTGCAATGAATGGGCAATTATAAATTTAGCATTTGAATAAAGCTGTTTTTCTAATGTAATTTCTCTAGCATCCCAGAATTTTTGATTTTTACCAAATATCTTTAGATAACCTATATGTGTTCCACCACAAATGGCAATATCCGAGCTAGCATTTCTATTACAGCCTAACATTAAGCCTATACCCATTTTTCTCTTCAAACGTTTTAATTTAAAAGAAAAAATATGTATCGCTAATTTACACCATAATTTAGATACTGGAATAATGACAGGGATAAACTCACAACTCTCAGCAAGTTGCGAATCAAATTGGCGAGTAAAAACATACGGTTTAACACCTTCAAAATTTAAGGCAGCAATCAAATCTAGACTATAGCGTTCCATCCCACCAGAGAGGGTTAATTTAGTAACTGTAATGCCTATTTTCATTTTACATCCATTTAAAAGAATTCAGCAAGATCAAAATATACCTTTAAGATTAATTAACTAAATATTTAGTTAATTTAAATATTTACGCATAACTTCCCCGTTTACTGTAAAAAATTATGCAAGACTCCAATTTAAATCTGATGAATAACTTGGCTTACGAGTTTCATAAATGTTTCTCTTACCTTGGCGGCTGTTTCTAATACTTCACTATGGCTTAATGGTTCATCTAAAATACCACACGCCATATTAGTAAGACATGAAATACCTACAGTTTTTATTCCGCTGTGATTAGCAATAATCGCTTCAGGGACAGTTGACATACCAACCGCATCTGCCCCTAAAGTTCTTATCATTCTAATTTCAGCAGGTGTTTCATAAGTAGGTCCACTCCACCATGCATAAACACCTTCTCTTAAAGTGATATTATTCTGCTTTGCTACGTCAAGCACAGTTTGCCTCATGCTTTTATTATAAACTTCACTTAAATCTAAAAATCTTACTCCAAGCGTATCGTCATTTGGTCCGATAAGAGGATTCGCACCCGTTAAATTAATGTGATCTGTAATAAGCATTAAGTCGCCTGGATTAAATTCGGTATTAACCGCACCACACGCATTCGTAATAATTAATTTTTGTACACCAAGGGCTTTCATCACTCGAACAGGAAAGGTTACTTGATCTAAACTATACCCTTCGTAATAATGGAATCTTCCTTTCATCGCGATGACATGTTTATCACCTAATTTCCCAATCACTAATTCATTACCATGCCCTAATGCTTCTGATTTAGCAAAATGCGGAATTTGTCCATAAGGAATAGTCACTGCTTGTTCTAATTCGTCGGCAAAAGCACCTAAACCTGACCCTAAAATGATACCTATTGTTGGCTTACCTGCAAGTTTAGATTCGATAAACGATTTTGCTTCATTGATGTGTGAAATTTGATGCATAATTAGTTAGCTCCTTTAATTTAAAAACGTTACCTTTAGTATACCTCTTTTTTTAACTTTTCACTATTTTGAGAAATCATTGTTAATGGACTTTTATTAGATTCTTTTGAAACACCACTTCTAATAGGCCTGAGTTGGTGAGATTTAGGGTACTTTAAATTCCCCTCTAAACCCAATCACTTTTCAATTTAGGATACTTGTTGTCTAGACAAATAAAAACTCAACCATTAAGACATAACTTAGATGAGCCGTGCACTCTTTGTATATCTAACTTTACTGACTTAGATGCTAGTTTATCCCCTGAACTATAAAAAACGTTTAACCTCAGTAATATCGAATAAAATAGGATCCCTCCTCTCCTTAAAACAAATAAATTTAGTGTGGCCTGATTCACAGAGGCGAAAATCTATGCTAAGTTAGCTCGGCAACATGGAGGTTATAACGCGGTGCTCAGAGCCAAAGATAAGTACTTTAACCACTTATCTATTACCTAAATTTTATAAGTAGGTCAGATGAAAAATACACCTCCAATTGTGCATGTATTGCTAATTTCTTCTCTAGTGTTAACAATTGCACGCGGTGTAACCCTCCCATTTGTGACTATTTATCTAATAGAACATTTTCTACTCTCTCAACAAGCTGTTGGCTTTGTCATGGGCATAGGCCTTGCAATAGCTATTGTTGCTAGTTTTTTTGGTGGATACTTAGTTGATAAATTAAATAAAAAAATATTAGCGGCGGTTACTGTTAGCTTTTTTTCAATAAGTTTTATCCTATTCCCTTTCGGGGATCATCCCGTTATTGTCATTTTATTGATTGCTTTGCTCAATACCGCATATAACGTGTGGAGTATCAATCAAAAAGCCTTTTTTGCCGAATGGTTACCTGTAGATAAACGTATTCGTGTCTTTTCAGCAAACTACACCATTATCAATATCGGCTGGGCGATCGGTTCTGCTTTAGGGGTTTGGGTTGTTGCATTACATCCTTTATTTCCATTCTACTTATCTGCTCTCCTTGCTGTTGCTGTGCTAATATTACTCTTTGCGAGAATGTATCGATATGGACATGGTCCAAATTCAGATACAAACACTAGCTTTCACTTAAATTTCATCTCAACACTCAGTCTCTTAAAATCAGACAAAAGACTGATTTATTTCACATTAGGAAGCACCATGGGAGCAGTTGTTTTTGGGCAATTTACAGGCTACTTATCACAATACTTAATCACCATCACAAACCAAAATTTTGCTTATCAAGCAATAGGCGTCATGATGATAACTAATGCGCTTTTAGTTATCATATTACAGTACTCATTAAGCAAATTTTTTAAAGCTAATAACCTTATGAGATGGTTGATTGTAGGTTCACTCTTTTTCGTCCTTGGATTGGTAGGGTTTATACTAGCAGGTGATACTTTAGTCTTTTGGGCAATTGCTATGGCAATATTCACATTAGGAGAAATCATCGTCATCCCCGTTGAATATCTATTTATTGATTTTATTGCGCCTGCTCACTTAAAAGGTACATACTACGGTGTTCAAAATTTGAGTCAGCTTGGTGGCGCTTTTAATCCTATCATGGCTGGATTTTTATTAACCTACCTCTTTCCAAGCAGTCTGTTTATTGTCTTAATTAGCACAGCTTTTATAGGGTTATTTTTCTTTTATTTAGGGTATCGTCTAGCGCACGAACAAAATCTAGCCGCACAAATAGAAGAAAAAGAAGTACTAACATGATAATCTTCTGAAAAAATAAGTAATACAACTGAAGATTGATTTAATGTTCTAACTTAGACACAATAGGATCATTTTCCAAGAGAATGGTGATTTGATCTCATCCAAAGGTGTATTGTGTGTCTCATTTTAAACTTATCGATTCTATTGAAATCAGCTCAATTATTGAAAAATCTAAATTCATTGCCTATCTTTCTCCCATTGAATCGGAGCAAGCGGCAAAAGAAATCATTTATTCAGTAAAAAACCAGCATCCTAAAGCAAACCACCACTGCTATGCTTATTTATTGACACAGGGCAACCAGTTGCCAATTATGAATCAATCTGATGATGGAGAACCATCTAAAACAGCTGGGTTTCCAATGTTGGAGCAGTTAAAATCAGCCAATCTAATTGATGTAATTGCAGTAGTGACTCGTTATTTTGGTGGAACATTACTTGGTACAGGAGGGTTAATTAGAGCTTATTCTGGCGCTGTAAAATTGGCTATTTCTGAAGCTAAGTATACCCAGACAACTTTGATGTATGGGTATTTATTATCTACTGATTATAGTAATGCAAGACAAATTGAATATTTATTAAATCAAAGCCAGACTGTGATTAAAGAAATTACCTATGTCGATAAGGTTACATTTAGTTTTTACACAAATGACAACTCGCTTATTTTACGATTAAAACAACTTGATGAAAACAATATTACCATCATTCAAACTCCTGAACGATGGGTATGATATTTACTATCGGAGTGAAATATGAATATTGCTATTATTGGTGCAGGGTTAGCTGGGCTTGTCGTTGCGAGTCAATTAAATCAAATCGCTAATGTGACGCTCTTTGAGAAATCAAGAGGTGTTGGTGGTAGGCTCGCAACCCGTCGCCATGATTCTTTTGTTTTTGATCATGGTGCTCAATACTTTACAGCAAGAAGTCATGAATTCAATACTTGGCTAAAGCCTCTTATTCAAGCAGATATAGTGCAATCTTGGCAAGCTAGGTATGCTTCTTTTGAAGGCATTCACAAAATGGGCTCCTCATGGCCAAGCAATGAACCTAGATGGGTCGGAGCAAATAACATGAACTCCATTGCAAAGCATATTGCTTCTGATTTAAATATTATGACTAATACCCGTATCATTAAATTGGAAAGAACAAAACTTTGGATTTTGACCGATGAAACAGGCCAGGAATATGATAATTTTGACTGGGTAATACTGAATTCACCCTCCCCACAAGCTTTAGAACTCTTACCAAATGATGCGATTTTTTTAAATACATTAAGACAAATAGACATGACACCTTGTTTTGCCTTAATGTTAGGATTTCATGAACCATTAACTCTTTCATTTGATTGTGCTCACATTACTCAGTCTGACTTAAGCTGGATTGCTTTTAATCATACTAAACCGAATAGACCTGATCTCACATCACTAGTCGTACATTCATCTGTAGATTATGCACTGAAACATTGGGAGCAAGACAAAGAAGTAACAACTCAAGATTTAATTCATAAAGCTCAAGAACTACTTGGATTTAATATAGATAATATTATGTGTACCATGCTTCATGGTTGGAAATTTGCTAATACAATTGATAGGAAGCAAGATGTTCTTCTTGTCGATCCGAGATTAAAAATCGCTGCTTGCGGTGATTATTGTATGGGTGGTAGAGTTGAAGGTGCATTTTTATCAGCTATGAAAACAGCTAATTATATTAAAAAGTTGATAGCAACTTAATTTTCTCATTCTAACATCAATAAGATACTTTAACTATACACATGCACTATCATTGAAATTTCGAGGTTAACATGGCATTTTCTCCTAAACGTATTGTAATTATTGGTAGTAATGGTGCTATTGGGAAAGCATTTGTTAGCTATTTTGCCAAATATATGCCAAGTATTACGCTCTATGCACTAGCAAGAAAATTACCTACTGCCCCTATAGAAGGTGTGCAATACCATGCATTAGATTATCTTGATGAACAGCAAATTAAATCAGTAGCCGAATCAATTCATCTATTAGGCTCAATTGATCTAGTAATCGTTGCAACAGGTATGCTGCATGATGGGAAAACCAAACCAGAAAAATCACTCAATGAAATTACATCAAGCAATTTAGTAAAATTATTTGAAGTAAACACAATTATTCCAACTTTGATGGCTAAATATTTTGTGCCTAAGCTTTCTAGGGAAAACAAATCCGTGTTTGCAGTATTAAGTGCTAGAGTAGGCAGCATTGTAGATAATAGAAAAGGAGGTTGGTATGCCTATCGAGCCTCAAAATCCGCATTAAATATGATAATCAAATGTACTGCGATTGAATCAAATCGCACCCACAAGCACTCTATTGTTATAGGATTACACCCAGGCACAGTAACTTCAGAACTATCTGAGCCTTTTGTCAAAAACATAAACCAAGCTAATTTATTTAGTCCAGAAGAGTCTGTTTATAAACTTATCTCAGTTATAGAAAATCTAGAAAGTCTTGATACTGGTAAGTGTTTTGCTTGGGATGGGCAAGAAATATTGCCTTAATGACAGAAGGTTGCCCATACCTGAGAATAAATTGCAGAGTTGTATATTTTAAAGGAAATATCTATTAAAAGGATATAAAAGCCTCTTTATATAATGTTAAAGAGGCTTGGTAAAAATATTACAAGATTGTCTTTATGATTCGAGGCCGATATTTTGTTCAGTTTCAAAATCAAAAATATGGGCTTTTTGAAGATCAAACCCAAAATCACATTCAGAACCAAATTCTAAGGATTCAGCCGCTTCAACTTGTATTCTGGCGGTATATTGCTCTTTACCAATCGCGAAATAGACAAATTCCTCATTCCCCATTTGCTCAACAGCTTTAACAACACCTCTTAATGTATTTTCAGGTGTACAGGTCATTGAATTTTTATTACCTATACTTTCAGGTCGTAGCCCTAACCATACTTTTTTACCAACATGCTGCCTCACTATATTCGCTCTTTCCTCTGGAAGAGCCAGCCATTTATTGTGAAGTATGACTCCAATTCGATTATCTTGCTCTGTTAATGTCGCCTCTAATAAATTCATAGCAGGTGAGCCTATGAAACCTGCAACAAACTTATTTGCGGGTTTATTATAGAGGTTTAAGGGGGTATCGACTTGCATGATACGACCTGCGTTTAAAACGCAAATCCTATCACCCATTGTCATCGCTTCAACTTGATCATGGGTTACATAAATCATCGTTGCATTTTGCCCCTCTTGCTTAAGTTCTTTATGCAATTGAGTAATTCTAAGTCGCATTGAAACTCTCAATTTAGCATCTAAGTTTGACAAGGGCTCATCAAATAAAAACACAGCAGGTTTTCTAACAATTGCACGCCCTACGGCAACTCGCTGTCTTTGTCCACCAGACATATCTTTAGGACGCCTATCTAATAGATTGGTAATTTCAAGTTTTTCGGCTGCTTCTCTAACCCTAGCTGCAATACTTACTTTATCCATTTTTGCTAAAGTTAAGCCAAATGCCATATTTTCAAATACTGTCATGTGTGGATATAGTGCGTAGTTTTGGAAAACCATCGCAATCCCTCTGTCTTTAGGCGCTAAACGGTTAACAACTTTACCATCAATCAGTACTTCTCCACCTGTAATATCTTCTAGTCCAGCAATCATTCTAAGCGTTGTGGACTTAGCACATCCTGATGGCCCAACGAAAACCATAAACTCACCATCTTGAATGGTTAAGTTAATGCCATGGACAACAGTTTCTCCCTCTGTATAAGTTTTTACTAAATTTTTTAATACTACTTCAGCCATAATATTTTCCTCAATTTTGATAAATCGCAGTGTGCTTATGCTTGTCTTGTAATGTCAATCTAGCCTTTCGTTGCACCACCCATTCTGAAACCATCAGATAGGTATTTCTGAGCAATAAAATAAAGGATGATTGAAGGGGCTGTATAGAGCAATGAAAATGCCGCTAGTTGCCCATACTCTACCATGCCGTAATTACCAAAAAATTGGTAAATAGTCACAGCGATTGGAAATTTTTCTGAAGAGTTCAAGAAGATAAACGGAGTGAAAAAGTTTCCCCAAGTCCCTGCAAAATTAAAAATGAAGATAGTAAATATACCAGGTAACATGACTGGGAATAAAATACGCCTAATCCCTTGAAGCCTTGTTGCCCCATCAACCCAAGCTGACTCTTCTAGCTCAACAGGAACGGCATCAATGAAATTTTTCATTAACCAAACCCCATAAGGAATCCCCCCTGCTATCATTAAAACAATCGTAAAAAATATCGAGTCGATGATCCTGAGATAGAAAAACATCTGATATAAAGGTATGGTTACCGCCATCGCTGGCAATCCACTAATTAGTAATAAACTATAAAGGATTTTACGCTTATTTTTAAGCTGATACCGCGACAGAGGGTAAGCCGCTAAAATGGCTATCACAACAATGCCAATCCCGGTTGCAAATGCCATTACTAAACCAATTAAAATTGACCGATAATTATCACGCTTACCAAGTACAGCCTCGAAATTATCGAGGGTTAAATTAGGCATTTTTAATATAGTCGAAGCATTTTTATCAAATGCAGTTAAAGCCATCCATAAGAAAGGTAATAAAAACGTAATCGCAATGAGAATCAAAATAATCGACGGTATAATTTTTTGACGATTATGATAGATATAATTCCCTAATTTACTCACAGGTGAACTCATGTGGCCTCCTAAATATCGCTTCGCATTGAACGAATATACAATAAGCTAATCGCAATACCGAGCAAAAGCATGAACAGTGAAATGGCTACACCATAACCAACTTGGTAGCTGACAAAGGCTTGTTTATAGATAAAAATTGAAAGCGTTTCCGTTTTACCACCAGGTCCACCGCCTGTTAATGCAAATATCAAACCAAATACACCTATCGTTTGTAATGTCACTAAAATCATGTTTGTAGTTGCAGTATTTTTGATAATTGGAAGGATGATTTTATAAATGATCTGCCATTTAGATGCGCCATCTATCCTAGCGGCCTCTTCGACTGAATCCGGTAAATCTGCCAATGCAGCTTCATATATCATCATGGAAAAAGCTGTTCCGCGCCATATATTCGCAATGATGATACTAACCATAGGGAAGGTAAATAGCCATTCAATTGGCCTGATACCAATCCAAGATAAAATATAGTTCAGTGTCCCTTCTTCAGCAAAGAAAGCAAATAGGTTAAATGACGCAACTAATTCTGGCGTAACCCAGCCTGCTAAAACACAAATACCGATAAAACGACGAAAATTCTTACCTTTACCTCTCATGAGATATGCCAAGGTAAAGCCAAGTACTTGCTGACCTACAATTGCTGAACAGAATGTAAAAATAAGCGTGTTTAGTATAGAACGCCCTAGATCCGGATCTTCAAACATGGTTGTAAAGTTTTCAAATCCAATAAAATTAAGCGCTCTTGAATTCACTCCTGTCATGGTGTAGTTTGTCATCGAAAACATCAATGCAATTGCAACAGGAATAAGCGTAAATATCGTAAGCAATATAATAGCTGGTGAAAAAAACATCAGCGCACTTTTTGCTTGTGGGGTCAACTGGAATGACTTTGTTTTACTCTGAGCCATCATAAACCAGATCCTCGCTAATTTGATTCATTATCCCTAAAGCAATTGAATGCTTTAGGGTACCTTTTACATTAAACGGATGGTTTTAACTTCATATGGTGTTAAGTGAAGGTTAATCGCATCTTTAGTAAATTTAGTCAAATTCTCTTCCATAAGGTTTGTTTCACACCATGATTGATATGCCACATTGGGAATCAACACAGTATTCGCATCTTGACCTGCAAATTCATGTATCCTAACAATCCATCCCTTACCATCTTCTGCACGTTTAAGTGCATCTAAGACAAGATTCTGACTAGTTATCACAAAAGGTTTATCGATAATAATCTCCCCTTCAATGACAACAAATGGTGTATTTAGACAATGTGCTTCTTGTTCAACCTGACCATCAAACCAGTCGCCTTCATGTGATAAGATAGAATAAGTAAACGTATGCTCACCTTGATCTGCATTTTTATCTGGAGAGACGGGGGATTTGAGAAGTGACATTCCTAAAACATGGCCCTGTGCGTTATAACCATACTTACAATCATTCAATAACGCGATACCACAATCACGCTGTGACATATCAGCCCATTTATGTGCTGATACTTCAAACTTAGCAAAATCCCACTCAGTATTTTTATGGTTAGGCCTTTCGATATTACCAAACTGGATATCATAAGTTGCTTTAGTCGTTCTAATATTAAGTGGGAAATATGTTCTTAAAATGGTATTGCGTTCGTGCCAATCAACATGAGTGATAAAATCTATCCGAGCAGTAGTAGCTTGTAGTACCATTGTTTGAGTCAAAACAGATTGACCAAAGGCCCATTTAAACTCAACCGCTTGATAAAGCTCACCTGATTCAACAAGATGAACGCCTAATAGATAATTCACTGATTTAGGCTTATCTTCATAATAAGGTTCAAGCTCCCATGCATCATACATTCTTGGCATATCTTCAAATAACATGAGATCATTACCTAACTCACCAGCTTTAAGCATCTCTCTATTAAGTTTTTTATCAAAAATAGAGGTCAACTTACCATGAGCATTCCAGACAATATGATATCGTTCGCTTTGTAACTCATTTATTGAGGTACCTTGCACTTGAACATCTACAGATTGATTTGATTGCTCACCGTAAATTTGTGTTGTTTGTAAGGGGAATAATTTGACTTCAACATAGTACCCGCCTAATGTGGCCTGTGAGCGAAGAGGATTATGCTGTTTATCAAAAAAGTTTATGGCCTCAGCAGTTTCAATTTTGACCAGTTGGGTAGTTTCAAAATTAGTGTAGTTCATTACACTCCAGCAACGGGCTTTTATTTGAACTGAACGCCCGAGCAATGAATCTAATTCAGAACTTACGGTTTGCTCAACTTCAGCATAAGTCTTCTCAGCATCTTCATACACTTCCGTGATACTTGATCCAGGTAAAATATCGTGGAACTGGTTTGTTAAAACCTTTTTCCATTCAGCTTCTAATAATTCACTTGGATAATACCCATCGCCTAAAATCGCTGCAGTGATTTCAGTATTTCTAAATAAAATTTCGAGCTTACGATTATATTTTTTTGTTTTTGCCTGAGAAGTATAAGTCCCGCGGTGATATTCAAGATAGAGTTCACCATCCCATTCATTAACTGATTTATCAGCTACTTTTTCATGTAATTCATCAAAAAATTCACCGGCGAAGCCAGTTTTAATTTCATTATTACCAGGTACGATAGAAAGCTTATCGATCATTTCTAGCATTTCACGGTTGACACCGCCACCGCCATCACCAAAACCATAACTGAGAATTAATTCATTGGTCAGTGATTTATTTCTATACCCATCCCAAATACCATTGATTGTGCCTGCGTTAATTTCACCATTATAAGTGTAATACCACCAATTGCCTGTTGGCTCTGTTGGTGTAGTGATAAAATGGGTTAGTACAGATGAACCATCAATACCTTTCCAGTAAAAAGTATCATTCGGTATTCTATTGTATTGATTCCAGCTAATTTTTGTGGTCATAAAGGTATCAATACCAGATTTACGTAATATTTGTGGTAGTGCAGCAGAATAACCAAATACATCTGGTAACCATAAGCAGTTACTTGTGATATCGAATTCTTCTTTAAAAAACTTTTTCCCATAAAGTAATTGTCTTACTAGCGATTCGCCGCTGGTAAGATTACAATCTGCTTCAACCCACATCGCACCATTAGGTTCCCAGCGCTTGGCCTTAATTTGGGCTTTGATTTCTTCATAAAGCTCTGGAGCATCATCTTTGATATATTGGTAAAGTTGAGGTTGGCTTTGAAAAAATTGATAATCTGGATAACGTTCCATTAGTCTTAGGACTGTTGAAAATGAACGCATTGATTTTTCACGGGTATGCTTCAAACGCCATAGCCAAGCAACGTCTATATGGGTATGCCCAACACAACGAATAATAACCTGCTTCAAATCAGGTATAGATTGTAATTCACTGGTCAATGCTGCGTATACTTGTGCTGCATTTTGACGAATTGCACGTTCATTATTAAGTTCAAGAGCGTTGTATGCTTTATCTACTGCGGCAGCTACATCATTGTAAGTTTTACTATTCTTATCCAATCTCTCTAGAGTTTGATAAATTGCTTTAACCAAAAAGTATAGGTCATCAACTGGTTTATCTAAGAGAGCAAATTCAGCTTGCTTAATTTCATGATGTAAATTAACGCCAAACGATTTATCACCACCATCTAAGCCAGCCCAAAGCTTAAATCGAAGCTCACCTTCCATACAATTTTGTGGTAAAAATACTTCTTGGTGATTACTATCTACACCTTGGTAAATTTTGCCATCTAAAAAACAAAGTGCTTCAAATGCACTGTTGTTCCCACCACTTGTCACACCAAAGTTGAATAAGCCTAATTTATATGGATGATCTTTGTACTCAGCTGGTAATCTAAAATCTATTTTTATCCAAGCATAATCGTCATACCCTCCCCATCTGTCGGTTAAGTTGACCTCTTTAAGGTTTGTTGCTTGAAACTCTTCACCCTTACAATAATAAAGTTTGAGATCACTCATAACATTCTCATAACGATAACGATTGAGAATAGATAAAAAGCGTTGAACCTTGCCTTCTAAAAACATCATTTGATTATTCATACTGACTCCAAATAAAGGGTAAGCCTCTTGGCTTACCCAATTGATAACTAAAATAACAACTACGTTTAATAATTAACTATTTACGGATTACATTCTCACTACCAACGATTTTTTCCACTTTAGCACCATACTCTTTCATCGCTTCTTCAGGTGTTTTATCGCCAACTACTACTGCCTCAATCATTCTTTGTAATTCATTAGAAATCGCAGGATATTGCTCCGTTGCAGGTCTAAAATGAGTAAAGTTTAAAAAATCTGAGGCTTGTACACGAATTGGATTTAAACGTTTATAATCCTCTGTATCGGCGACATCTTTACGAGGAGCAATTTGCGCCCCTTCACGGTATAAATCCAACATAGCTTGTTTACCAGCTAAAAACTTAGTTACCTCAAGCGCAGCATCTTTATTTGGATAAATAGATGGGATAGCAAACACCATTCCGCCTGACATGGTTGTAAATCCATCGCCATTTTGCTTTGGCATCTTTGCAAAACCATATGTTTCAAAAGCTTTATCCATGCCTTCTTCATAGAATCTAAAGTTAGTACTACTCCAGATACCATCAAGCATCATAGCAACTTTATTTTTCGGAAACATTCCTTCCCAAATTGTTTTATCGGCTTGCTGTGATGTTGCTAAAGACGGCTTAGCTGATAACTCTTCTTGTGTCATCTCTTGAATGAATTTAAATGCAGCTAGCATGCCTGGACTTTCTGCAACCCATTTGCCATCTTCATACATTTGGTCATTCGTGCCATACATTAACATCTGGAATGTTTGCATTGTTGAAGATTCACCTTTACCACCGTAAAACCAGAAAGGAAGAACATCTGGATACTGCGCTTTTATTTTGACGGCAGCAGTTTTAATATCATCCCAAGATTGCGGTTGCCAATCACGACCTAATCCTATTGATTCCATCATATCGCGATTGTAATAAATGCCTCTCACATCACTGCTGTAGGGAATGCCATAAAATTTACCTTCAACTTTACCGGCATCTTTAACTCCATCGTAAAACTGAGACCATTCGGACCACTCTTCTACCCCAGGTATTTCTGAATAAAATCCTGCAGCAACATTAGCTTGTAATGTGAACGTATCTTCAATCACTACACCAATAGAATCATCTGTTTTTAATAACAATGCCAATTTTGCGTAATAATCTGATTCAGAGGCGGTAATTGGCGATGGAACAATATTAATTTCTGGATTTATCGCTTTGTAATCTTCTACCATCTTGGCAAGCCAAGGATCGTCAGTCCCATAAAATCGGTAAGCAACTTTCACATCAGTAACACTGAAGGCGGCGAATGATTGGCCTAAAATTAGAGCTGATACTGCTGTTAATGCAACGTTTTTAATTATTTTCTTCATATTCATCTCCAAATTCAGCTCACTTTTAATTAAAGTAAGCTGAGTGACATTAAGTTAAGGATTATTCACTTTTACTAAAGAGCTTTACGAATTACATTCTCAGAACCAACCGTTTTCTCAACTTTTTTACCATACTCAATCGTTGCTTCTTCTGGTGTTTTATCACCAACAACTACTGCTTCAACCATACGCTGTAACTCAGTTGAAATTTTAGGATAGTCCTCAGTCGTTGGGCGAAAATGCGTAAACTCTAAAAATTTAGATGCCTCAACACGTAGTGGATCCATTCTCTTGTAGGCTTCATCTTGTGCAACATCCATACGAGGGGATAACTCACCTGACTCAGCCAATAAAGTCGTTAAATTATCTTTATTTGTCATAAATTTAATTACGTCCAAAGCAGCTTGTTTATCTTCGTATGTTGATGGGATAGATAAGACGTAGCCACCCGACATACTAGTAAAACCATCACCATTTTGTTTAGGCATTTTTGCTAAACCCCAATCTTCAAATGCAGCATCACGACCTTTGTTGTAATGTTTAAAGTTAAACGTATTCCAACCTCCGCCTAGCAACATAGCCACTTTGCCTTCTGCAAACATTTTTTCCCAAATGGTTTTGCCTGCTTGCTGATTTGTGGCTAAAGAAGGTTTAGCTGATAAGCCTTCTTGAGTCATGTCCTGAAGCATCTTAAATGAGTCACGCATACCTTTACTTTCTGCAACCCACTTACCATTTTCAAACATTTCATCATCAGTTCCATACATAAACATCTGGAATGTTTGCATCGTTGATTCTTCACCCATACCCGCATAGAACCAGAATGGTAAAACATCTGGGAATTTCTCTTTAACTTGTCTTGCAGTCGTTAATATGTCATCCCATGATTTTGGTTGCCAATCATCACCGTAACCTAACTCTCTCATGATAGGTCTATTAAAAAATATACCGCGAGTATCACTAGTAAACGGAATGCCGTATAATTGACCATCAATACTTCCTGCTTCTTTTACGCCCTCATAAAATTGCCCCCAATCACTCCAGTCAGCTATTCCCTCGATAGGTGCATAAAAACCACCGGCAACATTTGCTCGTAGGCTAAAAGTGTCTTCACGTACTATTCCTATAGAAGGATCAGTTTTGAGAAGCAAAGATAACTTGGCGTAGTAATCAGATTCAGAAGCAACAATTGGTGCTGCGATTATATTGATATCAGGGTTAATCTTTTTATATTCTTCTGCCAATTGGTTAACATACTTACTCATGACTTCTGATTCCCAGTATACGATCTTGACATCTTGTGCGTATGCAGAGAATACACTGCCAACTAACAAACTCACTAGACAAGCTTTTTTAGATAAAGACTTCATAGAACTCATTAATTTCATATAACCTCTCTTAAGATAAACAACCTTCAATTAATAACGCATGCTTACCAGTCATATTGAAAAAATCCAATTAATATAAATCACTGGATAAAAGTATTAATGAATATATCAATATAACAATTTATATTTCATCCTAATGTTAAATTTCACTTACCAGTTAATTCAATATATTTTATTTATTGACTAGGTAAGATGATGCTAATAGAAAATGATACAAATTCGTAAATTTATTTCTTATTATGTGATGTACATCTCTAAAATAATCAATTTTCCAATTGCCAGTACAAAATAATAAATGCATTATTATACCGCTATTCAAAAAGTGCTTTTTTTATATCCTATTTTAGAATTATTTTTAAACATCTAATTTACCAAATATGATTTATTAAAATTATCACAAATAACAGTAGCCAATAAGGTCACTAAAATAAAAATCATAAAAACTATATAAATCAACAAAATAAAAAATATAAATATTATGATTTTTATTATCAACTTAATAACAAATAAAACTGCTATTAAGGATAATTAATAGTTCCTTATTGATTTATAAATCACTCAGTGTTGACATTAAATTTAAAATCAACAAAAACACTTTTCAATAGTCTTACATTGATTATTTAATTGTCTGAGATTGATTATTATATTTTTAATTATTTTACTTTTTTGAAAATTGTTAAATATTGATATTTAAATTGGTTAACATTGATTAATAATTTATAAGTTTTTAGTTATTTTTAGGATTGGTATTTACTTACCTAAATATGATGAAAGGAATCATACCGACTCTGTTAAATGATTTTCACTTCAAGAGGAATGCATATGAAATTCAAAAATACACGTTTAAATAAATTAACCTGTGCCGTCGCTAGCGCAGTAGTATTCTCTACTATCGGGTTAACACTACCTGCTAGCGCCAATCCAAGTCCTAACATTCCAACTTCATCAAGCTTAAACCCATTTTTCGATGAATCTAAACTAACTGGTGGCTTATATTTTTGGTCTCGGGAACGCACACGTAAAAATGTCGCTTGGGGAGATACTGTTTACAAACCAAACTTAGTACACACCGCTTCCAATCTCGTCTTAGATTATAAATCAGGCTATGCTGCCGACATGTTCGGTATTGAACTTGCAGGTGTAGGCGCTCTTAGTATCTCTGACACAACACCATATACAGTCAATGAAATTGCCTTATCAAATTGTAGATCTTGGTCCCAAAAATTTGACCATGGTGGAGATGAAAATTGTGGAGGCACAAATCGTTCCGGTGCTAAAATTTTTAGAGCAGCGGCAAAATTCAAATCAGACCCTATTTGGATAAATGCAGGTTATATCCAACCACAAGGCCAAACAATCTTAACCAATAACTGGAGTTTTACGCCAGGCGCTTATCAAGGTGCTGAAATTGGTGGTAATTTTGACTTTGGTACTGCAGGTGCATTAAGTACTTCTTATATGTGGGTCAACCGTTACATGGCGCCATGGCATACTAGAATGGATAAATTTTATCAAAAAGATGGGAGAAATACCCGGGTTTCTTATGCTCATTCGGCTGGATTCAAATATGATTTTAAAAATGACTTTTCAATTGAGTCTGCTTTTGGACAAACAGAAGGGTTCATAGATTATTATCTTGGCCGTGCCAACTATAAATTTGATGTGATGAATAGACCACTAAGTGCAAGCTATGGGTTTTATGCAGCAAATGATAAAGCTGAAGATAACACCATTAACGATGTATACGATGGAACTGCTTGGAAACAAGCACTCATGTTTGGGTATAAAGTTGATGATGTTTCTATTCGCTTAGAGGGGACCTGGATTCATGCTGAAGGCCGTTCTGGTGAATTTGGTGGAAACCTATTTAAAAACTATGCTTCTGGTGATGGTAGAGGAGATATCTGGTGGGATAACCGCTCTGACTTTAATGCTAATGGACAAAAAGCAATTTTCTTAGGACTAAATTATGCACTTGATGACTGGGACTTAAAAGGCTGGAATGTCAATACTTCTGGTGTATACGCTTGGGATGCAAAACCAGTTACATGGCGCTTTGATGAAGCATTAGGTCAAAGAGTTGATGATATTGATCAAAACCAAAGAATCAAAGAAAGAGCATATAGTGTTGGCCTAAATTACACGGTTCAAGATGGTCGAGCAAAAGGAACTTATTTTAGTTTATACTATACTCAATTCTTCAATGATAATAGTAAACTTGGCAGCTATGATGCAAGTTTCCCAAATATTTTCCAAGATGAAAAAGATTTCAAAGCAATGGTTATCATTCCTTTTACCATTATTTAATTTGAAATTTTAGAACAATGACAATGATAGCATCAGCCCACCATCTAAAAGGGCTGGTGCTTCATATGATAATGAAGGAAAACTAAATACATATCATACCTACAAGCTGTATTATTCTCACCGAAGACTCACATAGACTATCTATTTACTTAAATAGACCTACTGAATTCATCAGTTATATTGCCTAATTAATTGATTATTAATGCTCATCTTTTTGATAAATTTTATTAATTTTGCGATAATGATTAGGCGTGTCATTCACAAGCAGTTTAAAGTGCTTAATGAAAGCACTTGAATCACTATACCCACATTCGTTTGCAATATCCGCAACGCTTTGATTAGTTGCTGAGAGTAATGTTTTTGCGTAATTAATCCGGATTTCATTGATAAGCTGCATAGGAGTTTTATCATAATACCGTTTCATGCTTCTTGTTAGGTATTCTTGTGATTTATTAGAAAACTCAATCATATAATTGAGTGCATTCTCTCTAAAATAACGCTTATCATGTAACTTATTAACGGTTTCTACAAGCCAGGTTGGCATCGTTTCATTCGGGACTTCAGAGCTACGTTTTAACCGATTGGCGAGATAAAAAATGATATTTTCAATAAATTCTATCACTGTATTTTCTTGAGCTGCTGGTATAGAGTGATTTAGAGCACTTTGAATATAAGAAAAAAAATGTGACTCAACAGTTGCCACATAACCTGCATATGCATTGATCGACAAAAAATTAGGAAATAGTGATTCAAAGGCTATTTTACTCATGCCAATATTTAAGACTGTCGTCACCCCTAAATCATAAATATTCTCATGTACTGAGCCCAATGGAATAAACGTGAATTCACTTTCATTCAGTAGTATTTTTTTACCGTCAACAATTTGATGGTATCGTCCTGCGATTGTAATCGTAAACTCATAAAAATCGTGTTTATGCCTACCTGAAACACTTTTTTCTTTTGTCAGTAGAAACCAATAGTAATGCTTACCATTAAACAATCCCTTTTCGGTTAAAATTTTCTCAGGGGCTGCGATATCCAAATCAAATTTATCCATGTTAGTATTTTGCCTACCTCGTATTATAATTAATTAAAGTTTCCCAATACGCTACCGAGTTTTTATCGCTTTGTCAAAAGTGATAAAAACATAACCGTAGTATTTTACCGCTAAACCGGCTTTAACAATTATTAAGAACTAACGATTTTGGTATTTAACAATTAGTACAGCTGGTACTCAGCCCTGCTGTAGTCGCATAATTTTCTCACTGTATTTCATAAATGGTAAATAGATAAATACTCCTAGAATGATAAGAACAAACTGTAATACAACAGCTCGAAAATCACCTGCAGTCGCAATGTATCCACTGATAAGCGGTGGAGTTGTCCATGGTACCATGACAACTGTTTTGCTTACAAAACCGTACAAAGTTGCATAATAAGCCACAGTCGTACTTATAAGAGGCACCATAACAAATGGGACTATCATAACTGGATTAAACACGATTGGAAAACCAAAAATCATAGGTTCATTTATAGCAAAAATACCAGGCATGACTGAAACTTTAGCAACGTCTCTAGAAGGTTGATAACGCGAAAAAATGAAAATTGCAATGATTAACGATAATGTCCCTCCCGATCCACCCATTTGGGTATACATAATCTGAAAGCTGTTTGTGATGATATGATTTAGTTCCTTTCCTTCTGCTAGAAGGTTAATATTTTCATTTATATTTAACAATAATAAAGGGTCAAGCAAAACACTATTAATTCCTGTTTGATGTATGCCGAATGAGAACAATAATGAACCAAAACCATAGATAATATTATACCCCCACAAGCTAGTATTAATAAGTTGTAATGGGCTTTGAATCCACGTTTCAAACAATTGGAACAAGCTCAATTTGATTGATACATTCAGAATCACACTAATGATTGAAAATAATAACAATGTTATTGCATAAGGAATCAGGCCAACAATTGAATTGCCGACCTGAGGAGGAACGTTTTGGCCAAATTTAAGTGTTATATTCCGTTTGACCAGCATCATATAAGTATCTGAAGCTAATAATCCGATAACAATACCCACTAACATGCTTGGTGTGCCAAAAGGAGTTATTTGATTACTCAACCCTTCCTGTAATGAATGAATACTGATGATTTGATTAATTGGAATAAACACAAAAAAGACTGAAATAGCAATTAAAGCTGCACTAACTGGATTATCAAACCCTCGATGTTTTGCCAATGCAAATGCCACTGATGGTGCAATCAATAACCCCATGATAGATAAAGAACCTTGCCTAATTGCTTCAGCTATTTGCTGTGCAACGGATAATGCGCCGGAATCAATAATAAGCGGACAGATAACGTAGGCTAATAAAATAGCAAAACTCGCAGCAAAGAAAAATGGTACAGTTGCACCAACGCCATCTCTAAGTGCTCTAAAGTAAATTAAATCACTGAACTTAGCCACTGCTAGGGTTGTTTTATCGATAACACTCATAGGTCTTTCTCTTCTTAATTTTACTAGCTAATCTTTTATTTAAATAAAGTAATTCCTGTATTTGAATCTGATTGCTACAATTGAACTAAATTTTCATCACAATTTTCAAAGTGGATTGTTAATATTTTTATTGTATATAAGGCTTAAATAGATTTACGAGTAAACACAACTCATTTACGATTCAAGTAATCTAGTTTATTCTATTATAATAATAAGAAATCCCTTAGATATAAAAAGCCATACACTTTGTATGGCAAGTTATACAGGGTATATAGTTATTCTTAAACCATTAACTATTTGGCAATCCTACTCTAAATTCAGCCCATTACTAGCAATCACACGTTTAAGCCAATGATAACTTTTTTTAGGAACACGTTTGAGATCTTTTAAATCATGGTTTTCACGATTGACAAATACAACGCCGTAGCGTTTTCTCATATCTCCTTGCGAGCTTAGAATGTCAATTAAGCCCCACCCCAGATATCCCATCACATCAATACCATCTTGGTACATCGCATCATAAATAGCTTGAAAATGCTTTTTATGGTAATTGATTCGGTAATCATCCTGTATTTCATTTTTACCGTCCCATGACTCTATGACTCCGATCCCATTTTCGATCGGGAAAATTGGGCACTTATAACGCCAATAAATTTTGTTTAGGATATCTCTTATACCAATCGGATCAATTTGCCAGTTCCACTCTGTCGTTTCAAGATATGGGTTATCTTTTTTACCATAATCCATATATTCATTCACAATTGTACCAGCCGGAATTTTAGTGTGATCGATTGTCGTACTTGCATAATAGCTAAATGAAATATAGTCATTACGAAGTTTAGATAAAGTTTCAAGCTCACCAGGTAAAATATTCATATTAATGTTGTGGTTTTTAGCTAATGCCATCACAAAGTTTGAATATTTACCCGTTGTAAATGCTTCGAGTAAGTTGTGATTAAGCACCTCGTCCCACTCTCTTGCCATACGAATATCTTCGGGATGACAAGTCGCTGGGTAAACCTCTGAGTAGGCTAGCATACCTGTAATTTTACAATCAGTGTGTTCGTGTATGTAATTAGCAACATAGGCATGCGCCATCATCACATTATGTTGGATTTGATAAAGCTCTTCGGTTGTTTTATTGCCTTGTCTATACCCAGAGATAATGAATGTTTCACGCATATGATAAAGATTTTGTTCATTAAACGTAATCCAGTGTTTAACCTTATGTCCAAACTCTTGCACCATACGAGTGCCGTAACGAGCAAATGCATCTACTACTTTTTTACTCATAAAACCATTATAAGTATTAGCTAAATGAAGTGGCATATCAAAATGATATAAACAGATCATAGGCTCAATACCACGAGCAATTAAATCATCAATAAAGCGATGATAAAAATCGATTCCAGCTTGGTTGAAATCACCTTCCCCTAAAGGGCATACACGACTCCATGAAATTTGGAAACGATACATATTCATTCCCAAATTTTGCATATGATCAAAATCTTCTTGATAACGGTGATAACTATCTGTCGCAACTTTCCAATCAGATGCAAATTCTGATGGCTCACGAATATCATAAACCGACATTCCTTTACCATCTTTATCCCATGCGCCTTCAGTTTGCATACTTGAAACTGAATTCCCCCAATAAAAGCCCTCTCTCATAGCGTCTCCTTATGAATTGACTTAATTAAACAATTAGTTGTGATAAAAATAATAAACGAGTAGTTAAAGAGAAGTATAGCGATCTTAAGGAGTTAATTGATAGAACACTCATTGCTGGAATTGTCTTTAATTGACATAAAAATGTGACAGAGATCACACTTCTGCATTATCGGTAGGGGCAATTATAAAATGAAACTTAAAATCATGACATAGCTTGATTTTATTTATTAATTAACCTAGTAATGACAATTTAAGCATCAACAATTTTTGTACATAACATAGCTACAATACGTCCTATTGTACCTGGTTGCCGAAATTGACATAAAGCAAACCAATTTTTAGCTAAAACCTTATCTGAAGCTAGGCAAGCTATCCATTTATTCAAAGGTTCATTAGCTAATTGCAAAACAGATTGACGATCACATCTGCCTTCAATAACTTCCGCGCTGTTTAAATATACCTTGATATGATGAAATCTTTTGGTTGGATCTTCCCTATCTTCAGGAACAGTTAAATCGACCTTTCGCTTAACCTTATTTGCTAAGCTAACAATCGTAGGATTAAGGTGTGAAGAAAAATCTGCTAGGTACAACTCATTTTTAAGTAGCATCGCTGCAATAACGAATTCAAGACTGAATCTTGCTTCAATACCATCTTTAGGCGAGACGATTGAAGCTGCAATATCAGCCCCTTTAGGGAAACTGACTTCTATTTTATCTATTGCAGTAATTGCTTTATCTATATGACCATATCTAATAATTAAATCAGCTCTAAGCCATTTTGCACAGAGCGCAGCTGAGTGTGTTCCTGCACAAGTAGGGAAAGGTTTAAATTCCAAACCAGGCTTCACTATTTGTAAATCAGATTGTGGTGAATCAAAAACTGATAAGTTCCCTTTTCCATTAGTTGTTGTAGTGATTAAGGCAGGGATAATATTTTCTTTATGACCAAACAAATCTGTCTTAGCTAACTCAAAAGCAAAAACTGCATTTTTAGCAGCTAAACCAGCATGCAATGGTTTAACGGCAGAACCAAACTGAGCTCTAAGGCCACTTGATTGAGTAGCTGCAATCCCTAAAGCTTTTGCTGTGATAATTGCATCTGTATTGTGAAAAAAACACAATGCAGCCGTCGCTGCCACTACTCCAAGCATACTTGTTGCATGAAATCCAGTTTCATATTGCCAGGGCATTACCGCAAGTCCCAAAAGACCTGCAATTTCTATCCCAAAACAGTATGCAGATAAAAATTGCTTATCATCTATCGTATCTAACTCTGCCTTCATGCAAGATGCAAATAAAGCAGGCAAAACGACGGTTGATGGGTGACCTCGCATATTAGGATGGTAATCATCAAAATCTAAAGCATGACCAGCATAGCCCAATATAAGCGCTATTTCTTGCTCTGTTTTATATTTGTTCAATGATTTTAATGCTAACCAGCCCTCATCAAAAGAATATTCCTCTATTACAGCAACTGTTACTGCTAAAAAATCACTTATTCCTAATTTTGCCAAATTCAGTGCCTTTTCATCTGGATGAAAAGCATTCATTTTAGATACAATAGCTGAGGTAACTGTGTCCACTGAATACACCTATTTAACAGTTTGATACGCATTAAGCACAATTTCAGCCAAATAGTGTGCAGTTGGATAAAGAACAGCATCATTTACACTAAATTTTGGGTGATGTAAAGGATACTGGCCAGAGGTACCAATCATTAAAAATGCACCAGGTACTTGTTCTTGGAAAAACGCAAAATCCTCGCCAATAGGACTTGCCTCAACAATTTGTGGTTCAAACTGATTAGCCTTAGCATGACTAAGGGCATACTCGACAAGATAATCGGTATTCATCACAGAAGGTGGTCCTGCATGCCATTTAAGCTCAATATCTGCATGAAATACTATAGCGAACCCACTGAGTATGGTTCTCATTTCAGTTTCTATTTGAGCCCTCACGCTTGGGTTAAATGTTCTCACGGTGCCTTGTATATAAGCGCTATCTGGAATCACATTCCAAGTATTGCCACTTCTGACTTCTGTAATTGACACGACTGCGTTTTCATTTGAGGCAACTTTTCGGCTAATGATGGTTTGTAGGGTCGTAATAATCTGCCCTAAAATAATGATGGGATCATTACCTTCATGAGGCTTAGCCGCATGCGCCCCCTTTGCATTAATCACAACCTCAAATCTATCAACACCAGCTGTTAATGCCCCTGATTTTGATCCTACTATACCTATAGGGAGCATGGGGTCGTTATGTATCCCAAAGATTGCACTGACATTATCAATTACACCTGCTTTGATAAATTCAGGTGCGCCTAACCCTGTCTCTTCTGCAGACTGGAAAATGATTCGTATCTCTCCTTTAATTTGGGTTCGATTTTGATTAAGTAAAATCGCAGCACCTAGTACGGCTGAAGTATGAAAGTCATGGCCACATGCATGCATTACGCCATTAACTTTGGAGCGGTATTCACTTCCTGTTTCTTCGGTAATAGGCAACGCATCAATATCACCTCGTAGTGCAATAACAGGTCCTGCTTGCTCACCTTTAATGACCGCAACTAAGCCTGTTTTAAGTTCATAGTCTCCGATTTCAATACCATGACTAGACAAAGCATCTTTAATTTTTTGAGTTGTTTTAAATTCTTGGTTAGAGAGCTCTGGATACTGATGCATATCTAATCTGAAAGCTAATATTTCCTTTGCGATGGTTTCATTTTGCGCTAATCTCATTAATTATGACTCCTATCCTTTTGTGTGCTTAGAATATTGTCTAAATGGGGTAAACTTTAGTGAATTAAATAGAAAAGCTCTCTTGTTCTATTGGCTTATCTGTTAACTGTCTCAAAAACTTTCGAGTGATAGGGTTATCTGAGTGGCAAATCACATGTTCTGGTAACCCTTCTTCTACAACTTGCCCATCAGCCATAAAAATGACTCTGTCAGCAACCTCTTTGGCAAATTCCATTTCATGGGTCACGATTACCATTGTGGTTTTTAATTTGGCTAATTCTTTAATAACATGCAGTACTTCATAGACTTTTTCAGGATCTAACGCTGAAGTAGGCTCATCAAATAATATCGCCTTAGGATTAATCGCAAGTGCTCTAGCAATAGCAACTCTTTGCTGTTGACCACCAGATAATGTAATGGGATATTGGGAGGCTTGCTCTAACATCCCTACTTTGGCAAGTAAAGTTTTACCCACCTCATTGGCGGCAGATTTACTCATTTTCTTAACAACAATCAGTCCTTCTGTAATGTTTTCGAGTGCTGTTTTATTCTTAAATAAATTATAGTTCTGAAATACCATTCCTGTTTGGGCTCTTAAATTAAATACCTCTTTTTGTGTATAAGAAGCAGTATTTAAGCTTACGCCACCTATCATGATTTCACCACTATCAGGGACTTCTAATAAGTTTAGGCATCTCAATAGTGTTGATTTACCCGATCCTGATGGTCCTATAATCACAACAACTTCACCTTTTGCGATATTGATGGATACGTTATTTAATACTTTTTTTCCAGAAAAACTTTTGTGAATATGTCTAAGCTCGATCATAGCCCGCCCTACCTATCTAATCCATAACGTAATTTTGACTCAATGAAGGATTGAATCCATCCATAAACGACAACAGTGAGCCAGTAGATAACGCCAACAACAATAAAGGTTTCAAAGTAACGAAGGGACTCAGCAGCAATCATTTTACCTTCGGCAAATAATTCAGTGACACCTAATGCGAATGCAACAGAAGTTTCTTTAATCAAAGAAATAAAGGTATTTCCAGTTGCAGGTAACGTATTTAGCATGGCTTGTGGAATAATAATTCTTCTAAATACTTGCCCTCTTGTCATACCTATCGTCAATCCTGCTTCCATTTGTCCAAATTCAACTGAACTTAATCCAGCTCGATAAATCTCAGCCATATAAGCAGAATTTTTAAGGCTAAAACCAATGATCGCTGCGGTTATCGCATCAATCCCATTTAATATAGGAAATAGTTGAGGTAAACCAAAATAAATTAAGAACAGTTGCACTAAAGTAGGAATGCCTCTAAAAATCGAAATATAAAAATCTATAATTGCATTAATTACTCTCACTCCCTTCAGTTTGATCAAGGCCAACATAAGCCCAATTGACATTGCAAAGAGCATTGAGATGAGTGCCATCCATAAAGTCGTAGGCAAATATGCAAGAACTTTAGGGAAGATAAGTACGATATAATCGAAATCGAGATTCATTCCTACTCCATAATTATTGAACTAAATTCACAGTAATGTCTTCACCAAAATATTTTTCTGAAATATTTTTTAATCGACCATCTTGGCGCATCAATTCTAATTGTTCATTAAATTCAGTCTTTAACTTCTCCCCTCTCTCATCTTTCTGAAATGGGAAACCCACTGACTCAACCACTATTGGTTTATCAACTAATTTAAGAGGTAATTTATTTTCTCTAATTTCAGCGAGCAAAATAGGTCTTGAGTTAACATATCCATCGACGCGCTGATTAATTGCATCTGTCATAGCAGCATCCCTAGTTTCAAATGTTCTAATGGTAACTGAATCATCTGGAAAGGTTTTTTTGAGATTATTAACATGGTTTGACCCTAACACGCCTGCGATAGTTTTACCTTTAAAATCGTCTTTAGTATTGATGCTATCATTTGCCTCATGTGTCACTAATTGACTTCCGTAATAACCATATGGAGTTGAAAAATCATATTTTTCTAGTCTTACAGGAGTAATAGCAACAACATTTGCAACCGTATCGAGTTTTTTAACTTCAAGCTGCCCCATCAATCCGCTAAAATCAGAAGTCACCCAATTAATTTTATAATTAAGGCCTTTTGCGATTTCTTCTGCAACCTCTACATCAAAACCAACCAATTTATTATCTTTCTTGTATGCACTAGGGAAACTCAATCCCGTTGCGCCAATCGTTATCTCTTGAGAGGCTGTCTCAGCTTCTTTTTTATCACCACAACCAACTAAAGCTGTTATGGTCAGTAAGATTGCTAATATTTTATTAACAGGGTTCATAGTGTCTCCTAAAAGTTAATTTTGCGAATGCAATGCCCTTATGGGGTAAGTGTTAAAAGTGTTTTTTTCATAAATAATGTTTTGTGTGGCTTACCAATATCTTTAATATATAACTCAATGAATCCAAACTGCTTATAATACTCAACTAACCATGGATGATTTGATGCAGTCCCTAAGGTATACTCTTTAGCTTTGAGTGTTTTCATGAGTATTTCAGTTTCTAAGCAATTGAGTAATGCCAGCCCAATTTTTTGGCCTTTATACGTCTCTTCGACAGCAAACCAGCCAATGTGTGGTAATGCTTCTGGTCCAGGTTTATTACTCCACGGGAACCGTATTGTGACTGTCGCAATTAATTTTGCCTCTTCAAATAAACCATATACTGCATGGGATAATATTTGTTCTCTAGCGTCATCATGCGTCATAAACGAAGCATCAAATTGAATACCTAACGCAAGATTTTGTGCATAAGAGCGGCTAATTAGTGAGGCTAAATTCTCACTATCCTCTATAGTTAATTGCTTGAAAATGCGATGGGTCATATATATTCTCTCTTTCTGGTAACTTAGTATCAGTAAGTGGTAACGTTAGAAGTTTTACTCTCTAAGTAAGTCTTACTAATTTTGAGAATATACTCATTTTTTAAAATAGCAGCGCCAACATATGACTCAGGCTTTAACCATAAATCTAGCTCATCTTGATTTAAAATAGCCTTCAATTTAGGATGAGCCATTAAGATATCTTTAAAAGGTCTATCAGTTTCAAATGCTAGCATTGCGGCTTCATACACCAATTGATGCGCGGTTTGTTTACCGAGTTTTAACCCTATCTCAAACATGACTTTTTCAGACAGCAATAAACCACCTTGTGATTGCAAATTCAAAAGCATACGTTCTTTATTAACTTTGATACCTTGAATAATATGGATAGCGCCTTTTAATTGAGCGGAAAGATATAAGCAAATTTCTGGCAAAGCAATCCATTCAGCTCTCCAGCTCATTGCATCTCGTTCATGTTCGACATGCATAGATTGAAACAATAACCCTACACTACTTAAAATAGGCTGGGTTAAACTAGCAAGCCCCTCTAATAAAGCAGGATTACGTTTATGTGGCATAGTAGTAGACCCTACTTTTCCTTCACTAAACGGTTCTTCTATTTCATTAATTTCGGTGCGCATCAAATTATAAAATTCATTGCCAATCTTACCTAGTGTTCCACTAATTAATGCACATATCGATCCAAACTCACTTAATCTATCTCTAGCTGATTGCCACCCGATATTTGGCGTCCCTAATTCTAAAAGTGTTAGTGTACGATTTTCTACCTCTGGCCCTATTTCACCAAGCGAGGCATAGGTACAAATTGCACCACTAACATTACCAACAAGCACCCTTTGCTTGATATTAGCTAAGCGTTCTGCATGGCGAAGAAATTCATCTAACCAAATAGCAACTTTGAATCCGAAGGTTGTCGGTAATGCCTGCATGCCATGAGTACGACCTACCATAAAAGTGTGTTTATGCTTTTCACTTAGAACAGTAAGCTCTTTTATTAAAGAGTTCACATCCTGTTCAATGACATTAAACGCTTCCTTTAATTGTAGTACCGTTGCCGTATCAACAATATCTTGCGTAGTAACGCCATAATGAATAAATTCACCAGCTTGTCCACATTGAGCTTGAAGTGCTTTGATAGTAGCCATCAAAGAATGCTTCATTAGTGCACCGTCTTTTGCCATCGCCTCTAAATCAAGCGTATCAACATCAATTGCGAAAGCAATAGCATCTGCTGCCTCTTTTGGTATCACACCAAGTTCACCTTGAGCAACGGCAAGCGCAACCTCAACCTTGGCCTGTTTTTTTAAACGGTTTGTTTCCGACCAAATCGTCCTCATTTCAGGTGTGCTAAAATTATTTCCCAATAAGCTAAAATCAATTACATGCGATGCCATAAATTCTACTCTTTTATAATCATGAAATTTCAAAGCCCAGAGGCTTTATGCAAGTCTGTAAGGCAAACAATTTACTGAGTAATGAAGAGTAGCGCTAATAACAATTTGATATGTTCTAGACAAAAAAAGCATAATGGTATGAAAAGTGGATTATTGATCTGATTGAATATATCTTTAAGCAACTTATCTTGATTTTTAAATCTATAGCTAAGTATTTATAGATCAATATGATAAATTTTGAATAATACAATTTTACAACTAATACAGTTGATGATTGTTGGGAGATGCGATAAAGACGGCGTTTGCATAAACAATATTGCTAAGTATTGACGAGTAGTGAATTCAAATCTCAAGTATTCTTCAATAATTAATTAAGATGTTAAGAATAATACACGGTAGGATATTATCCTTAACATTTAAAGAAATACTCAAACTTAATTTTATTATTCACAAGGCATAATAGGAATTAAAGCAAGGCCACCAAGTGATGTTTCTCGATATTTTTGATTCATATCCTTTCCTGTCTTATACATAGTTTCAATGACGTTATCGAGTGATACAACCGTTTTTTCTTGACGTAAAAGTGCCATTCTAGAAGCATTAACTGCCTTTAAGGCACCCATTGCATTTCGTTCAATGCAGGGAATTTGAACAAGCCCCCCTATAGGATCGCATGTCATACCTAAGGAATGTTCCATCGCAATTTCAGCTGCAATACACATTTGATCGTTAGTTCCTCCCAAAATGGCTGTTAAACCTGCTGCAGCCATAGAGCTAGAGACACCTATTTCACCTTGACAACCTACCTCAGCGCCTGAAATAGACGCATTAACTTTGTATAAATACCCTATCGCCCCCGCGACCATTAAAAATTGTTGAACCTTCTCTGTCGTCAAAGATTCTACAAATTGGTTATAATATTTTAATACTGCTGGAATAACACCTGCTGCGCCATTTGTTGGGGATGTCACTACTTGCCCACCATCAGCATTTTCTTCACTAACTGCAAATGCATATAGATTAATCCAGTCTAAAACCGATAATTCATCTGTATGTGTTTGCTCTGATAGATATTTATACAAGTTCGCTGCTCGTCTTTGAACATGTAATCCACCGCTTAATACCCCCTCAGTTGCGATTCCTCGCTCGACGCATGCTTCTATGACCTGCCAGATTTGTTGGGTTTTTACTTTAATCTCTTCTGCACTATGAAACTGAAGTTCGTTTAGTTTAATCATTTCATGTAATGATAAACAAGCTTCATTAGCCATGTTAAGCAACTGTTTTGCATTTGAAAAAGGATAAGGTACAGCGACTTTATTTAACTGTTCTTTATTTTTAAGCTCATTCTCTGTATACACAAATCCACCGCCGACAGAATAGTAGGTCTGCTCAAAATAATAATCATCTTTTCCATATGCTTTAAGCGTCAATGCATTTTCATGCAGCGGCAATGTATTAGCATTAAATATGACATCACGGCTAGTATTAAATTTAATAATAGTCGTGTCATTAAGTCTTAAATTTTCCGTTTTTTTAAGCAGTTCAATTGCTTGATTAGCTTTATCAATATCAATCGATGAAGGTAAGTTCCCCATCAATCCTAATAATACTGCCTTATCTGTATGGTGCCCCCTACCAGTCAAAGAAAGTGAACCGTATAAATTAACCTCTATGCGTATTAAAGTATACGACTGATTTAACACTTCTGTAATGAATCGGTTAGCCGCCACCATAGGGCCATTTGTATGGGAGCTTGAGGGTCCAACCCCTATTTTAAAAATATCAAAAATAGATAGCATATTTATATCCTTATAAAAAATTCACCTGAGCTAAATATCAATGATTTGTAGTAATACAATTGATGAGTGTCTATGATCAGGCGCTTAAAAACGTTTAACTACAATCAGTTAATGATTTTACTAAAAATAGATAACATTTTTAATATTAAGGCTTAACAAACAACTTAATTATTGTGACACAGAATGATGATATCAAATATTGCGTCAGGAAGGTTTCATCAGGTAGAAAATAAACACCGCCTTTATAACTGAGCAGCTATTAATTTTTGTTAGTGTGAGCGTTAAATATTCTCAATTCAGTCTCCATGCTACTTAGTTAAATCGTTTAACACCAAAACAAAAAGCCCTACTATCTCAGTAGGGCTTTTTGTTTATAGTTAGAAAAGAGTAATTATACTATTCTAAGCTTTCTCAACTTGACCAAATGCTAACTCTACAGGTGTAGAACGGCCAAAAATAGAGACAGATACCTTTAAGCGGCTTTTTTCATAATCAACTTCTTCAACTGTTCCATTGAAATCAGCAAAAGGGCCATCATTAACTCGTACCGTTTCACCTGGTTCAAACAATGTTTTAGGACGTGGTTTCTCACCATCTTTCTGGAGTCGATTTAAAATCGCATCAGCTTCTCTATCACTTATTGGCGCAGGTCTATCAGGCGTCCCTCCGATAAATCCCATAACGCGCGGTATGCTTTTAACTAAATGCCAACTTGCATCATCCATTGCCATATGCACAAGCACATAACCTGGGAAGAATTTACGTTCACTTTTACGTCTTTGCCCAGATCTCATTTCAACAACTTCTTCAGTTGGAACAAGAATCTCACCAAAAGAATCTTCCATTTTATTTAATCTAATATGCTCTTGTAAAGATTCTTTAACTCGACCTTCAAATCCAGAAAAAGCCTGTATCACGTACCATCTTTTTTTAATCTCTTCTGACATGATTAAGCTCCTACTCCAAATTTAGTAATCCATGTAACAATTCTAATTAAAATACCATCTAATCCCCACAGTATAAGTGCAATTAGAATTGTTATAGCTGCCACAATTAATGTTGTCTGTGTTGCTTCCTGTCTTGTTGGCCAAACCACTTTTTTAAGCTCAATTCTTGCTTCCCGAGCTAAATTAATAAATGATTTACCTTTAACCGTAATAAGTGCAAGTCCTATTGCAAGGGCCATGACAATAATCACTGCAATGATACGGACAATTGGGAACTCATAACTATCAAAATAAACATTGCCCACAATAGCAGCAGCAACTAATGCAAATACAGCTGACCACTTAAAGGCATCAGATCCTTTACTTGGGTTGTTATCTTTTATTTCTTTATTTTCTATTTTTTTTGCGTTCGCGCTCATTGAAAATTAACCACCTAAGTTATCGATTATTATTGGAATATACAATTACGTTTAAACTATTCTAGTTTGAAAGAAACACAATCAAAATGTATATTCGAATAATTTAGAATATGCCTAGGGTAAAACCAAAATTACCCTAGGCAAAGGTTAAATGTTATTAAGCGATAACTTTCGCAACAACACCTGCACCAACAGTACGGCCACCTTCACGGATCGCGAAACGTAAACCGTCATCCATCGCGATAGGTGCGATTAATGTCACAACCATCTTAATGTTATCACCAGGCATAACCATTTCTACGCCTTCTGGTAATTCAACTGCACCTGTTACGTCTGTTGTACGGAAGTAGAACTGTGGACGGTAACCTTTGAAGAATGGAGTATGACGACCACCTTCATCTTTACTTAACACATAAACTTCTGATTCAAATTTTGTATGTGGCTTGATTGAACCTGGTTTAGCCAATACTTGACCACGTTGTACATCATCACGTTTTGTACCACGTAATAATACACCAACGTTCTCACCTGCACGGCCTTCGTCAAGTAATTTACGGAACATTTCAACACCAGTACAAGTTGTCTTAACTGTATCGATAATACCGATGATTTCAACTTCCTCACCTACTTTAACAATACCACGCTCAACACGACCTGTTACTACTGTACCACGACCTGAGATTGAGAATACATCTTCAATCGGTAGTAGGAATGGACGGTCAATTGCACGCTCTGGCTCTGGAATATAGCTATCTAACGCTTCTGCTAATTCAACAATTTTTGCTTCCCACTCAGGAACACCTTCAAGTGCTTTTAACGCTGAACCACGGATGATAGGTGTATCATCACCTGGGAATTCGTATTGTGAAAGTAACTCACGCACTTCCATTTCAACTAATTCTAATAACTCTTCATCATCAACCATGTCACATTTGTTTAAGAAAACAAGAATGTAAGGTACACCTACTTGACGACCAAGTAAGATATGCTCACGTGTTTGTGGCATTGGGCCATCTGTTGCCGCAACAACTAGAATTGCACCATCCATCTGTGCTGCACCTGTGATCATGTTTTTAACATAGTCAGCATGTCCTGGGCAGTCAACGTGCGCGTAATGGCGAGTTGGTGTGTCATATTCTACGTGTGATGTATTAATTGTAATACCACGTGCTTTTTCTTCTGGTGCATTATCAATTTGTGAATAATCACGAGCTTGACCACCATAAGTTTTTGCTAATACTGTTGTAATTG
>NZ_FOHV01000014.1 GCF_900111395.1 Thorsellia anophelis DSM 18579
GCTAAATTAACCTTTCCAGAGCGTTGGAATACTCGAGATACAAGAGACTGGGATTATGAAGATGAAATAGTATTTAACCCAGTTAAAGAAAATAAGGCAAATAGCAGTGAAAAAACGGACAGGTTGCTTGACATCTATCGTTTGGAGTCATTGTATTACTAACACCTTGAATTATATTTGGACTATTATTGGGTTCACCCCATTTATTCCAAAAATCATTTAGAGCCAATGGTCCATACAAACTATCGTCTGGTAAATGATTTATTAATTCTTTTATGGCAAATACAACCCACTTTTTCTTTGAAAGAGTTAAATCAATATTGTTCAAATCACAAAGTTCACTAATTGTAACAATAACCTCATCGTTTATTTCTGTACAAAAAGACAATTCAGAAACTGAAATAAAAGATGCATCATTCAACTCCATAACAGCTAACTGTCTACATGCAAAGTCACTAATATTATTTGGTGAGAATGTCCCTATAGGGAAACTTTTACAGCCTAAATAGAGCACTTCCCAGTCAACTATTTTGAACTTTTTAAGCTCATTAAATATTTTATTTACCATGGCTTAGATGGGATCCTATTTATTAGCCAATTTGGTACAAACATACGATGGCTTACACCTCCTAGTATAGGATCTGCTATCAATTCAAATCTATAAGTGTACTATTTTTTTAACATTGAGAATGTATTAAATGCGAGTCAATTAATCATGTATGCAATAGTTCATCATATGTCGTCTTGCATACATCGAAGCCTAATTAATTATTCACGCGTCAACATTTAAACCTTTTTTTGATTAGATCGCTTTAACTTGTTTAACCTAGTTAACGAGAGTCGTTTATAACATTTGCAAGCATCTTGATTTCCATTTTCACAAGCAGTTTGGTATAATTGTTCAGCTTTTAACAAATCTATCTCAACCCCGCCATCACCATACTCATAAATGATTGCTAAATTAAAACATGAGCTTGCATTATTACGCGCTGCAGCAAACTCATAATAACGGCACGCTTTTTCAAAATCTTGCTCAACACCTAACCCTGAAGTAAACATACACCCAAGATTATAATGCGCGACAACATGACCTTGACATGCAGCGAGTTCATAGTAATATTTAGCTTTGAAATAATCATTACTGCCTAAATATCCTCTTTCATAAAAAACACCAAGGATAAACATTGATTCCACATCCCCTTGTGCAGCTGAAGCTACAAGGTACTCCTCAGCTTTACGCATGTCTGTAGGAACCCCCTCACCATGCATATAGATAACGCCTAACATATTTTGTGCACTCGCATTACCAAGTTCAGCGGCTGCTTCATAATACTCAATAGCTTTAGGGATGTCTCTAGGGACCACTCGTCCCCGAAAAAAAGTTTCTGCGCACATATAAAGAGCGCCAGGCATGTTGTACAATGCTGAACGTTCAAAATATTCATGTGCTTTTGCTTCATCAATTACGACACCATGACCATAAAAATACATCAAACCCAAATTAAATAATGCTTCTGGATGTTCTTTTTCAATAGATGATTCGTAATACGCTCTCGATTTTGCATAATCAGGTGGGTAATGTTCTCCTGAGGAATAAATGACGCCTAATTGAAATTGTGCTTTTTCATTACCCTGCTCTGCTGCCATCAAAAAATACTTTATGGCTTTTTCTATATCGTAGTGTTTATCTTCCTTTGAAAAATAAATTAACGCTAAATTAAATTGTGCGTATTCATGCCCATGCAATGCCGCTTGGGTATAATGTGCAAGTGCTTTTTTATACTGACTTAAATCTTGAGGGTTTTGTGCAAATGAAAGCGCTAAGTTATAGTGTTCTTCCGGAGTTAAAGACAGGAAATTTTCATCTTTAAACATGATTTCATCAGAATTTTTACTAGATTTAAAACTACTTTGAATTTTATCAATATACGTCTTTATAAATTTCATTTGATACCTATTAAGCAATTATAACCAATTTAGGATTAGGTTAAAATAAATTTAGAGTGTCAATTGTTTGAATGCTTTTTCCAACAAGTCATTCAAGCTATGACAAGGCTAATATGTCAGATAGTTAAAATAATACAAATACGCTGTAAATTATACTGAAGTTACTTCAAATTGCAGGGGCAGAAATTACTCCGCTTGCCATTCAGCGGGCGTAAAGTAATACTAAAACCTGCATCTTGATTTCCATTGAGTATAGACTCAACTTTCGTCATGTTGCAGGTACAGTTTATCATACTGATTATCATAAAAGCACAATACTAAAACCTGTGCAATAATTTCAAATTAATATTTAAATGATACAGATTAACTAACGTTTCCAATATGGTATATCGTTGTTAGTCATTTTATCAATTTCCTCTAAGGGGATTTCTTTCAACATTGTATATTTAAAAATATTTGCATTAACGACCCTTGTAGGTGCAAGTATTTGATATTTTGTGTAATCATGTTCCGAAATATCAATCGCTATGAGTAATTTATTGATATAATTTTCATATCGATTATCAAACTTTAATTTTAATGATTGAATAAGTGGTTCAAATTTCTTTATGTCCTCAAATTTAATATAACGGTAATATAAATCATCAATTAAATAAATACAGTCGTCAGGCACCGCAGCATAAAGAGCCTTAAAAAAACTCTCCATTTCCTCAATTGTTCCTATAGCAAGTAATCTACAACCACCAGCAAAACCAGCATTGCTCATTTAAGTATCTCCTATATTATAAAAACTGTATATCGTCATTTTTAATTATCCTATTTGATTTTTGCGCAATCAAATCAGCATTTTTTTTAGTTGTGCTTTCGAGACAGTCTGCCCTCTGGTATCTAAAAGCACTTGCTGCTTTATGTTTTCAAGAAGGTGCTGCTGCCTCGCCGTTGCCTGCTCTGAAAGTTTATTCCTTAACCCATTGACATTCAGGTTCAAATCATAATTTTTTACTTCAATACATATTTCGGAGCTACAATAATCTGGTCTTGTACTTCCTGGTGTACCATATGGCACTTCTTTACGATTGAGCTAACTTACTTATGGTCTGAAATCAGTCATTAAACTTTGCATGACAAATTTTTCAGTTTCGTCAGGTCGAAACCTACCGCCTTTTGCCAAGTCTTTTGTTTGTGTAATTTTCATTTCACAGTTTCACAAAGTTTTTATCATTTCATTTCGAGTCTATATTTTCTATAACGCCATTTGTGTTCTCTTTATTTTTGAGATTCATCTTTCTCATTTCACTATGCTTTATAAAATTAAGTACTCTACCGACAACAAGCACTGTAATTCCGCCCATGATATAAAAAGGATATGTTGCTGAGCTTACTATGTAACTTACTCCATATCTCGATACGTCCAACCACCAACCTGGTAACAGCCATAACACACAAACTAAAACCCCAGAAATGCCGCATATTAACTCTTGAATGACATAATGCTTCTTTTGGGTTCCGACGTATATTACTCCAACAATAGTTGCAGGAATACAAAAGAAAATTAAACCCACTAAACCTATTACACCCATTAATGCAGGTAAATAATTTATTTTTTCAAATGAATTGGAGTCATATGGTGCAAAGATAAGAACTAATGCTAATCCTGTAAAAAAAGGGCTCATTGCAAAAATTGTGATAGATGTTGAGTTCGTTATTTTCATGGTCTGAACCCATCTGATTCTGAATACCCCATCTTATAACAGCCAAAATTGAAGCGACTTTTGTAGTCCATTAAATTAACACTATTTCCATCATTCAAAGCACCTGTGAGAAGTTCTCCTGCCCAATTGAAAAGAGGTTGTTCTCTTAAATGTGTCATATGAATATACTGTAACATGGTTTGTTCACTTCTTAATTGATTAATATCCCACTCCATTGCATTAGAATAGATACCGTTATACAGATTTTGAAAGTTATCAAAACCAACGTACATTAGCGCATTTCCAGCATCGCTATGCCATACTTGCAGTGGTTGTTTCCAATTTTTATCATTAAATAGGTCTAAATTTTCCTGCAATATCCACCTTAGTTGAACAGTACAATCTCTAATTATTGATGTGCGCTGTTGGTATCACGATTTAATTTGTCGATGTCTTGTGTATGTTTATCTTTGAGAGTAATATCAATATTACCGCTAATCGTAGCTTTGGTTTAACTCTCTGTGTTGTTACTATGATTGCTATGGGTTGCACAAGGGGTACTTAATCCCCCTAGGCAATATTGCTGTGCTGTTTTACCATAATTAAGTTTGCCTTTTGTTCATGCATATACTCAATAGAAATCAAGATATAGGTTTTAGCATTACTCAATACCCACAGAATGACAATCGGAATAATATCTACCCCTGTAACTCGAAGTAACTTCAGTATAGATACCAGCTTGTTATTAGACGTTTGCATAGTCACTGTCTATTTTTGTTTTGCTGTGACTGATACTCATACTGCCAGTACCCACGCTGACATTTTCGCTGAAGTCAGTTTGTTTGCTGTAATAGTTATCTGTATGCTGTAAACTTTCTATCCGTAAATCATTGCCTACGTTTAATGTTACACCATCCCCTTTAACTTGAGTGCCTATGATTTGGGTGTCTCGGCCACTATTAAGTGTGATGAGGTTACCAGCATTGAGTTCGCTAGCAATATTGGTTAGGCCTAGACTCCCCCCTTTACTCCCATTTTTATCATCTAGATTTGAGGTATCTTTTGCTACTTGTAATAAAATGTCGCGTTTGGCATCTACTGCTGCTAATTTAATACTAAATATTCTAATCTCTCAATCTTTTAATATCAGGCATCTTCATCGTTCACGAGTATAGCGGACTAATGAAAATATTTAACTTGATTGCAATCTCATTTAAACTGAGAACGCCTTTTGATTGAACTAGCTTCATAGCATTACTTTTAAATTCGGCTGAAAATGTTTATTTAGTCATCATTGCCCCTTTTTATTTAGAAAAGTACATGAGCATCTTTGTGACATCTATCCTACACTATATAGGTCAACACACAATTGTGAGCATACTTTTGGTATTTTGTACCAGCTTTATATAAATACTTTTCCCAATTCTTATAGAGTTGAATAATATTTTCTTCATGGGAATTATTTATAGACGTTTTATCCATTACAGGCATATACCTAACAAAGGACTCAATCTCTTCTGGATAGTCAAATTCAGCATATATTTTTTCTACGTCCCCAAATGGGTCTGAGATTGATGCACGATTATCGAAAATATATTTAAGCTCAATATACAACCACTTACCGACATCATAATTCTCAAGTTTTATATCAAGTTGATCTAATAAAGAATCTAATTTGAATACTGTACTTTTATCAATAAACGATATTTCGGCAATTAATTCATTTATATTATTACCTTCTAATAAACTATCAGAGGCATAATTAACTACATCTCTCCACCCTATTAACTTGTGTTTATAGCCCCAATGAATATCTGTCCACTCTAAAAAAATATATTTTTTCACTATCTCGTATTTCATTTGATATTCTCATTTTTATATTGATTTCTGCAGGATCTGGATGAGGGTTCATATGGATATCTTCCACATAAAAAGGAAAGCTACTTGTACACATTCGCGTTAATTCAATTGATAATAAAAAGCAATTTGCAATTTAACGATATATAAATAGGGTAGAATAAGCATAAGCAATATATACGCTATGATAAGATTAATTAATGCTATATTCGCAGGAATTTTTCTATAGTAATTTAAGCCTGCAGCGACTATAAAACCGCCTAAAAACCCCATGTAGCTTAATGGCTCAACTGCCTTAATGAACTCCAAAATATTCAATTCGCCCTTGAAATAACTTACAAGATCAGAGTAATCCGTTATAGCTGCACAAGTTATGAACCCGACCAAACTGCATAAAACATTTTGAATATATCTATGAATTTTAGTCGTGAGCATATAAAATATGCTAGTTGCTATTGTTGCAGGCATAAAAACAATAGCCCCAATCAAACCAATTACATACAGCATTATCGAAACAGGAAAAATACCTAATAAATCCCTTCCCCCATCTTTATCATCTATATGAATTTCAAACATAAATATGTGCATCATTGCAGGTCCTAGATATATTGGACAAAATATAAAAAATAGGAATGCATATAGTTTGAAATTAAAATTATCAATTTTTTTTATTATATAATGTGGAGCATATTTTTCTTTCTGCAATATATTTATAAAAAATAATAACATGACAAAAAAATACAAAAACTGCAACACATCTACAACAACATTTTGATGTGGGTAATTAAATATGTGAAGTAACGCTCTCCACAATACAAAACTAGTACAACTAATTTTCAAAATTTTAATTTGTTGCTTATATTTATCTTTTTCTTTTAAATATTTAAAGGTTAATCCTGCAATCAAAAAAGGCAAAGAAAAAGGTAATATTACAATCACGCCAACACCGTACTCTGAGGCTTTTGAAATTGAAATTTCACTAGGAAACCTAGGAAGAAATAGCCTAAGAACTCTAAATTCCATAAGCAAACTATATAAACTGGCTAAATGTGTATACACAGCCGAACTTAAAATAATGCTAAGCAGTATAAATAAATAGAACTGTTTTCTTTCGTTTATATCAATCACAACTATATTCCCCATCAATTTTCATTCCATTAAGTCCATGTTGCACCCTGCTATTACAATCCATAATATTAACCGAGTGTTCTCCAAAATTTTTTAATTTCAATTGGATTTTGGATTGAAGTGTAGGAAGTTCAAGAATGGTCACATTAAGAGGCATATCCTTAAGATAACTGACTAGTTTTGCTAATTCTGTAGTATTTGAATTATTGGAAGGCTGCTTTTCATCTTTTGTTGACAACATGTATTGTATAAAATTAAGCATGTTGATTTCTGCAGAATCCGAATAAGGGTTCATATGGATACCTTCCACATAATCAGGGAAGTTACCTGTAGCGTATGTACCCAATTCACCAAGCGGTGGGAAATTAGAGTTATTTGGAATATATTTTTCATGTACTGGTTGCAACATTTTTTGCTCACTTATTAACTGATCAACATTCCAAATCATTGAATAAACATCAGGGTTATTTGAGAATAAAGTATATAAATTTAATTTTACTGAATTCACCTTACCAGAATCATCAAAATTTAGTACACTTAGATTAACATTATCATAATTTCCATTGCTGAGATTATACAGATTGCTAAAATTATTAAATCCGCCTTCCATTATTTTTTTCCCAGCTTCTGCACGCCATGCATCCAAGTCGGCATCTAAAGCCCAATCATATAATTCAAATGTATATTCAGAACCGCAGCCTGTTGCTCCCAACCCAGTTAAACAAGCACGGCTGACTTTTTCTGCTTCCCCATACCATTTAATGGGGATGCCTAATTCGTCAAAATAATAGTCATTCATTCCAAAAAAATCAGCACGATTATCAATACTCTCTACTCTCTCACTGATTAACGCTTTTGCATCTTGTCCATTGTATAAAATATTTAGTGTGTTATTACTCGAATAAAAACGGTCACCTAATAAATCTCTCGCATCAATAATTTTATCATTAATACCACCATTATAAGCAATCGCATCTTTTAATGCTGCAGTACAAGCACTAGAATCTGGTTTTTCTTCACATACTGAAACTAAATCAACATCTTGTTCTAGACTGATTTCACTATATTTTTTAATTAATTCATCTCTACGGATTTTACATGCATCAGTAAAACAAATCCCCTCATAATTACTTATAAATTCCTCAGCTTGCATTTGTGTCAGATAATTATTTTCGACTGCATTCTTACCAACAAGTGCTCCTTGAGCAGCATCGCTAGAGCTACCAGCTGCTAATCCGCCTGCTAAACCTGCTGCAATTTGCGACAATGCTGAAATGTTTTGACGTTCCGCTTCAGTCAAATCCTCAAAAGGTTTATTTCCATAAAGTTGCTCTTTTACTAATTGCGCCGCAACTTTTGCTGATAGCGTACTTAACCCACCTGCAAATGCATTATTGCCATTTGCGTGACTGAGTAATGCACCTAAGATGGCATGCGCACCAAGATTAGCCTCAAGGTTAATGCTTCCATCTGGATTGGTGGTGGCTTTCTTAATGGCTTCTGCTAGGTAGGGTGCACTGCCATTAGCAAGGGCTTTGGTGATATCGCCCCCCAATGCGCCTTGCAGAGCACCGGTGAGGGCTTGGGTTACTTGTTGATATTTCCCACCTGTTCCCCAATCGCGCTGTGCATTGTTTTGAGCTCTTTGTTCTATCTCTTGTTTTGAGGGTTCTTTACCTTCTGCAAGGAGTTCTTTCTCGGCTTGTTTCAAGGCATTTTCATCACTCTTCGCTTTCTCTGCGCGTATTTGTCCTTCTGTACGAACAAGATTGCTCAGTTGATTGCCGATATCTGCCATCAGTTGTTGTTCATCTAATCTTGATTGTTCTTTATCTTTATCAAAGATGGTCTCTAATGATTGATGTGCATTATTGGTATCACGATTTAATGTGGCGATGTCTTGTGTCTGTTTATCTTTATCTTTGAGAGTAATGTCAATATTACCGCCAATGGTAGCTTTGGTTTCACTCTCTGAGTTGCCACTATGATTGCTATGGGTTGCACCAGGGGTACTGAATCCCCCTAGGCCATTTTGCTGTGCTGACTCACCAAGGTTAAGATTGCCATTTATTCCGATACCACTACTTGAAACGTCAAATTCGGCTTTATTTTTGATGTCCTCAAAGGTGAGAGTGCCAGTGCTTAGGGTGTTATGCTCTCCTTCACTTGCGATAATTCCCCCTTTGAGGTGAGTATTATTTCCAACTTCAATATCAACGCCTTTTGTACCAGCAAAAATCCCTGCTTGCTCTTGAACGCTTGCATAGTCACTGTCCATTTGGGTTTTGCTGGCACTGATACCCCCACCCATACTGCCAGTACCCACGCTGATATTTGCGCTGAAGTCAGTTTGTTTGCTGTGATAGTTATCTGTATCCTGTAAGCTTTCTATCCGTAAATCATTGCCTACGTTTAATGTGACACCATCCCCTTTAACTTGACTGCCTATAATGTGGGTGTCTCGGCCACTATTGAGTGTGATGAGGTTACCAGCATTCAGTTCGCTGCCGATATTGGTCACGCCATTGCCGTTTTCACTGCCTTTGCCTTTATTAAAGCCGGCATTCACCCCAAAACCACCGTTGTAGGTCACGCCTAGGCTGCCACCTTTACTCTCATTTTTACCATCTAGTTTTGAGGTATCCTTTGCTGCTTGTAATAAAATGTCACGCTTTGCATCTAGGGTCAGGTTATTTGTGGCATCTAGGGTGCTACCTTGTACTAAGATGTCTTGTTCAGTTGCGACAAGATTAATATCACCCCCTGCGGTTAAGTTACTACCAGTATGGTTAACTTGATTGAGGGTTTGCTCTGAGCGTGTGGATTGGGTGCCATAGCTTAGGTTGATGCCAACTGTACTGGATGTATTATTTTGTGCTTTCGCCAATCGATAGTCTTGAGCTGCTTGTGCGCCAGATAAGGCGCTACTGACACCAAGTAATGCATTTTTACGGTCACTGTTGTTTTTGCTGATTTGTGTAGCGTTACTAACTGCGCTACTGATAGCGCTGCCAACTGAGCCACCAAGACTGACTGTGAACCCAGAGCTTTTGGTTTCAGTAACATGTTTTTCATCATGGGTATTGGCGGCGGCTGTGATATCGATACTTTTGGCTAGCGCATTGATATCACCACCTGCGATGACTTCTGAGCCATGTATGGTGGCTTTATTGCCTGCTTGGATTAATACATCCCCATTGAGGCTACCAATTGTGCTGCCAACCTCTACGCCATCACGACTGCTATCGTCATTTTTTTGACTTTTTTTACCAATAAAGACGCCGAGGCCGCCACCACTCATTAATCCGGACCTTTTGGTTTCGGTAGTGGTTTGGGTATAATACTGCTCTTTTGCGGTAGTGATATTGACATCTTTTCCGGCTTTTAGGCTAAGGGTTTCATCTGCAATGATATCGCTACCTTGAACGGTTAAATCTTGACCTGCACTTAGGCTAATGGTGCCTCCATTAAATTGGCTGCCTATACTGGTTTGGTTATCAATTTGTGTTCGGGTAGTTGTAGTTGAGCTAGAAAGCAGTCCTTTATTAGACGCTTTAGTCTGTGAATCTAGGGTCTCGGTCGCAATACCTTCTCGTATGGTTAGGTCATTGCCAGCTTGAACATTCAAGGCTTTATCTGCAGTAACATTAGCTGCGATACTGTCAATATCATTACCTGCAATGATATTAAGGTCACCTGCCGCGTATATTTGGGTGCCTACATCTGTGGTGCTCTCTTGGCGCCAATAGTTATCTCCATCACCGACTTGTTCTTTATTTTTCGTTTGTACGGTATTAAGGGTGAGGTTATTACCGGCTTTAAGTTGGGTTTGGCTGTCTTCGCCTTGATTGACGATGTTTGCAGCGGTCAGGGTAAGGTCGTTCCCTGCATCTAATACTAATACGCCTTCATTGCCAGTGACACCCATTTGTCCGATTTGGTTGATAACGGTTCGTTCTGCGCCATTGGTTGGGGTAATGCCAGTGTTATTAGCGGTAGTGGTGATCACATTAATATCACCGCCTGCTTTTGCTATCAATGTATCGGCTGCTACTATGCTTCCACCTATGTTATTAATGTCTTGTTTTGCTGTCAGTCCGATTTCTTTACCACTCAGTTTCCCTGCGTTGTTATTAATGTTATTTGCATTCACTAACAAGGTCTGTTGTGTTTGTATTCTCCCGCTATTATTTAAATCATCTTTGAGATCTAACTGCATGTTTTTAGCGCTGAGCAAGGCACCTGCATTGGTTAAATCTTCTGGTTGTACTTTTGCATACACTTGAGGAACTAACACTTCTTGTGTTGTACCATCTGGCAAGGTTACGTTTTGGGTGACTAACCAAACGATATCGGTTGTCAGGCTAGCAACTTGCTCGGCTGAAAGTGCTATACCTGGGGTAAGGTTGAATTTTTCTGCAGCGGCTAGGCCTGCATCCATTAAGGCTTTATATTGTTCTTCATCATTAGTGTAGTCACCTAGATAACGATTACCTGTCAGGCTTATGATTTGGTCTTTTACGAGTTTTTGCTCGTAATATCCATCACCCAGTCGTTTATGCTGATTGCTATGATTGCTATTAAACGCTTTGAGCATGTAATCAGAGCCTAACCATTTTTTTTGATCGGTAAAGCGTGGGTCGGTTTCTATTAAATAGTCTGCTTTGCCATTGGGGTTAATTTGATATAGGCTATTTGTCGGTAATGTCAGTGATGGCAAAGTGGTGTTAATGCCATTTACCGTGCTTTCACTGATATTAGCGGTGTGTGTAATAGCTTGATTGGCTTTATATTCGGTTAGTTCTAAATCAATATTCACTTCTTGGTAATTATTGATGCTAAAACCATTTGAATCCTGATAAGTCCTATTTTGCAAAAAACCATGTTCTACATTGGAAAACCAATGAGTGCCACTTCCCTTTTCACTGATGCGTCTGATGCCGATGGTTTCAAAATTATTGAGTTCAACCGCATCCACGAGTAAGGATTTACCTGCTAAGATATGGCTATCTAGGTTATCTATTTTTTTTGCATCGATGACTAAATTACCGCCGGCTATGATTTCTCCTGGGTTAGTTTCTTGTATGACGTCATCAACAAATACTCGGGTAAAATAGAGTTCTTGCCAATCATTGCTTTTAGTGCCGGTAGGAACTGTGATGTGTGTTACGTCATATTTATCATTACAGGGTTTTATTTCATTATAATCGTATACGGTCGGGCTTCCCCATAACCCTGCTTTATGGTGAACTGTACGACTAGTCTCTTCTTGTGTGATAATTAATTGAGCATTCTTATTTAGCAGGTAGTCACTATTAATATACATGTCATTGAGGGATTCAATGCGTGCACTGCTATTTTCAACAATCGATGCGGCGCCACTGACTTCATAATCATCGGTTAAGGTACCGCCGATTGCTAAATCACCTCCACTGTAAATTAAACTATGCCAGTCATTGACGAGTATGGTAGTACCAATATTCAAAAGTTCTCGCGCGGCTAGTGTTGCGCTTTTATCTGCTTCACTGAGATTTTGTAAGGTATGTGTTTTAAATGCGATGATATCACCATAGATTCTTCCTGTGCCTATGTTACTTAATAATTCGGTTTGAATGGTGGTGGTGAGTCCATCTATGAGTCCTCGGTTAGTCAGGGTGTCGGTGAGATTCAGATTAGCCCAACCTGCTGTCACTTCGCCAACTAAATGATTATTAAATGATAGAGCATTAATGTTGGCCTGCTTAGCGGCCCAAAATGTCCCCAAATTATCAATGGTGCCGGTCGAGCTCAGGTTAAGTGTTCCGTTAGCAATCATGGTACCGGTATGTTCATAGCCGCTACCTAATGTCACCGCCATATTTCCTTCGGATTGGACTTTCCCTGGGCTCGTTAGGTATGTGGTTTCAATTTCAAGGTTGTTACCTGCGGCAAGTTCACCTATGTTATCAACGCGCTGCTTCGCCTTAATGTGAAGCTGCTGATTGGCAACCATCTCCCCTGAATTAGTTAGGCTTTGACCACTGAGCGTAATGTCACCTTTGGCTGCAACGAGACCGGTATTGTCTATTTCCTGCGCAGCCACTGCTACCGTATTTTCGGCATAGAGGGTGCCTGTGTTGTTGACGATATTCGCATTAACGTTCAGGGTACCTTTATTTTGTATGTCACCGGTATTATTGAGTATACGGGTATTCACTGAGGTATTTTTATGACTTTCAATGTTACCTTGGTTAGTCAATGCGCTCGACGTTAACTCAATATTGCCTTCTGCATAAAGTTGACCACTATTATCGATATGGTTGCTATGTGAGGTCAATGAGACATCGCCTTTCGCTTGTATTGCGCCGGTATTAACGAGTTTACCATCAGCGGTAATGGTAATGTTACTGGCTGAAGCGCCTATTTTCCCGGTATTTTTGACGCCAACTCCGTGTTCGGTACCTACTAAACGGATTTTACCAGCATACATGCCTCCTAAGTCGGAGACATCTATCGCTACGGTAGGTCTATTCACTTCACTTTGTACGGCATTTTGGATAACGGTCATGTTATCTGCATCGATTTGGTTTTGCCCAGTCGTCACGGTTAGTTCATTCGCCCAGACATCCCCATTGACTTCAACCGCCCTTGAGATTAAATCAGTTTTATCCTGCCGAGAGCTATCAAGTCCTGCTCCTTGAACGACAATTTTACCATCACTCACCTGATAGCCCGTCACTGCGCCATTTTCAACTACGACATTCCCGGTGGTTAGGGTTGCTCGGTGGCTATTAATAAATCCACATCCCTCACAAGTTACGCCGGCTGGATTGGCGATAATGACTTGGGCTTTTTTGCCCGCTACTTCAACAAACCCATTTAAATGACTAGGATTCTTACTGTTCACTTCATTCAAAATAATTCGTGCTTCACCTGTTGCAAGGTATGGATTGGCATCTACCATTCCACCTAGCTCAGTTTGACTGGGTTTGCGACCATTATTTAGAATAACCCCTTTTGATTAACGTCAAACTGGGAATATTTATTGTGTGAAACGCCTGAGGCGCTAGGGGTGTGTATGTTAACTTGAGGGGTACCATTAGCACTCTCAATGATGATGGGTCTTTGGTTACCAGGTGCATTCGCATCAGCAACAATATTCGCATCCACAGACGATACCCAAAGGATATTACCAAGTACCAGACTGGTCAACCAAACTAACTTTTGCAAGTTAAATACACTTGATATGGTGTTAACGCCCTCTATCACCGCATCATCTTTATTCGGTTGATGGATTTTGGCTAGCTCAGAGACTGCCGTCATTACACCTAAAGCTTGATTGAAGATCACGCGATAACGAAGTTTGTTCATTTGTAATTACCTTTCTCTGTTTTAATATGCATTAAGATATATTTAAGATGTATTATTCTTTTAAATTTAAATAATCGATATTGATTTGCTAGAATTCATAATTCAAATTAAAAGCAAACATTAAATCATCCGTGATGAACCCTTCTGGTTTAGACAATGGATGCCCCATATAGAAGTCATAACCAAAATTTTGCCTGCTGCCTCTTATGCCAAGTGCTCCACCTGCTAAATGGGTACCTAATAAAAACTCTGTATCAGGACCAGTTACTACGCCATAATCAGTTGCTAAGTAAACTTGATAAGAGCCTGTTGGTGCGTGCCAAGAGAATTCACCACGGGTAAACCACCCATTATCCGCACTTAACGTCCGTTCACCATCAAATCCTCTGACGCTATAGCGACTACCGATGGAAAATTGATCTTGTGAAGTTAACCGATTGACAGCAATCTGCTGTTGATGTTGTAGTGAAAAACTAAATTGATCGTTTTGAATCTTAAACGGTAAAGAAAGTCCCGCATCGAATCGCCAAATTTTTGCAAGCGCTGTACCCTCATCAAACAACTCTTCTGGTGCTGGCTTTGCACCAAACCAACGTGTTCCTCGTTGATAACTGATCCCACCATTTAACGTGAAATTTTCGAAATAGTGTTTGTGCTGTAATCCTAATTTCCAGGCGGAAGTGCGTCTTCTCTGAACCTCTATTTCAGTATCATCAATATAGTTTTTGGTGCTGCGATAATTAATGTCGTAACTAACGGTCGTTTTATGCGATGCGGCTCTGTGCAGCATATGAGCCACTTGAAGGTTTAAACTATTATTGTCTCCACTATAAACATAATCAGTTGTCAGCCCTGCTACGGTTTGATGGTAGTTATATCGACTACCTGTAAAGGAGAACAAAGTATCACCAAATGGTAAAGAATAATGCCCTGTTAGGTTTTGAGTTCCTTGTGAACTTTTACCATGTACGTCATTATTCCAAGAAACATATGCTAAATCACTGAGTGCCAATGGGTTATCAACATATAAGGTTGCGCTCCCTTGATAGGTGCCTGTTGATTTTGAACCTGAGTTATCAAGAGACAAAGCAACACGCCAGAATTTCTTCTGATGACGTTTTATGACGATATCACTCTCACCTTGATTTTCGGTTGGCACAATTTCCATCTCAGCTTGGACTGTCGAAAGACGCTGTAGGTTTTCTAAACCCTGTTCTATTTTTCGTAAATCCAATAAATCGCCAGACCTTGCTGGCATTGCTGTCCATAAAAATGCATATTTAGCACTGCCTTCTTCAAAATAGACTTGACGAACTTTACCTGGGATAATTTTGAGCGTTAAAATACCTGTGGTTAAATCTTGCTCCGGTGCAACGATACGAGTGGTAACGTACCCTCTATCAATGATTAAATTTTGTAAGTTACTAACTAACTGACTAATGCCTATTCCACCTAAGCATAATCCTTGCGCTGATTCTTTCACGAAATTAAGTGGAATAGCTTGTGGAAGCGATTCCTTATCTTCAATTACAATTTGATTAATGACAAAACAGATATCCTCAGTTGGATAATCTGAAGAAGACGCTATTCCTGTGCTAGCATCAAATCGCACAGACGGCAATTCTTGAGCAAGCGCTGCCTGCCTTGCTTCCTGCCTCTGCTGTTGAATAATTTGTTGTTGTTTAATAATTTCATTTCCATTTACATTCAATTCTACGGCATCAATAGAATAAACAAAGAATACGCATAAAAATAAAACAAAAGATTTAGAACAAATGGATAACACTGTAACCCCATTAAGCAAATAAACAACTTTTCAAAAAATAAGATATAAATAAGATAATATATTTTCACAAGAAATGGGTTACGCAACTTAAATCAAGGCACTTATAACCTCTTAAAAGAAACATTAAACAATTTTAATATAAAAACATAATCACACAAAAAATATAACAATTAAATAATTAAATAATTAAATAATTAAATAATTAAATAATTAAATGAAAAATTCACATAAAAATATAATACAACAAAGCAAATAAATTCTCCACTTTATTTTATGAATTATTTAAGTTATATATATTTAAGTTTTAAAAATAAATTACAGGTACATTTATATAAGTGTTATTCATATTGCTTATTTAAAAAAACCAACACAATACTTCAATTACAAACTAAAATATAAATTTAAAAGAAAATTATATAACCAGTAACATAATTACCAATAGTTTAATAAAAAAACAACACTCACCTTTCATTATTCAAACAATCACCAAATAAATAGAATCTAATTCATTACATTAATATAATTTAAAGTCAATTAAATATCAGCTATTTAAGTTACTATAAAATCGAATCATAGCTTAATAATCATCATGCAACCTTAGTTTAATCACCTATTAAACGTAATAAATTTAATTTAAACAAACATGCATTACATATATCTTTCAGAGTTATTTAATTATCAATCTAATTTTTTATAAACCAAGCTATATATCGCATTAACTTTTTAATAAGATATTATTTGCATAACTGAAATAATTAAAAATATTATAAAAATAAAAATAAAAATTAATTTAAAATAACTAACACCTATTATGATAATTATAAATAATTAGTAAAATAGCTATTGATAAATAAGATCTAGAATACGACATAACATAAAGGAAATTTGCTTATCAACGATAAAGAGTGCATTTATATAATTAACTGATCGATTATAGAATATTACTATTAGACACAGTAAAAGGCCAAGTAACATCCGAAAAAGAATGTATATTAGATCTTTTTATCGTATAAGTCGAATGTATCATAAGAATACATGTCTTGTTTACTACGCTACTAAATAGTTGCCATACTTATTTATTACTGTTTGTAAGTTTGTTATAATATTTGTAAGAAAATTACGAATACATATTCTTATGCTACTACATGATTTAAATACAATATCACTACAGTTTTACCATCTATAATAGAAAGATTCTAACCTACATTTTTAATGACATTTAATACAAGGATATATTATGAATAACATCGTAAAAGCATTACCTCTCGCACTTATCACATTAACATTCTCAGCATTTTCTAATGTAGAGGGTACATATGCTGGTCATAACAAAGCACGCATTCATTTATGGTCTTACAAAGATTCTGATATTTACCAATATCAATTAGTCTTTACGGACGCTTATGGCCAGCAACCAAATGCATTCCAAGCACCAAGTGCTGCTGAAATCACATTTGGTAAAACATATACATTCAAACAAAATGGTAGCCGCTATGATGACACCCAGCCTAGCCAATGTATTATTAAAGCAACGTTTGATGAGGGAATACTTACGATTGACACTCAAAATGGTTGTAATGACTATACAGGTCAATATTCTTTTTCAACTAAAGCATCATACATTCCAGAAGAATATCGAGGTACTTGGAGTAAGGAACCTGATTGCAATACAGTCGCAATCATAGATGAAACATGGTTTGCTGTAGATGCTGATTATGGTTCTGCATTTGTTGTTGATGTTGTAGATGGCAATGATCAAAGCCATAACATAGTTGGACTAGAGTATTATGAGGATTTCTATGGTTCAGCAGCGATTAATATAAAACGTATTGATGACAAACTTTATATAAAAGGTGAACATCATGCAATACCTTATGATGATATATTTTCACGTTGCAATAAAAAATCATTTTAACACCTGAAAATTCTGATTCATAAATGGTTTGAGCTTAATTAAGCAGCTATAGTTTTTGGGGGTTCTGCTAAGTTGCTAAGTAATTTATTATACTGTCAATGGTAATTTTAAAATCCTCACTTATTGATTTCAGAGTAACTGACACACGCTTCTGGAATTCCATTATTACAAGACAAATTATAAAATTCCTTAGCTTTTTGATAATCTTGTTTTATCCCATACCCCTTATGATAGATTACTCCGAGTAAGAATTGCGCATCTGAATCTCCTTGACTAGACGCTAACTCAAAATATTTTTTAGCTTTGTAATAATCTTGTATTACTCCTTCACCAACATAATACATAGACCCAAGTTTAAATTGTGCATCGGAAAATCCTTGATTAGCCGATAAATCAAAATATTTTTTAGCTTCTTGGTAATCTTTTTTTGTCCCTACACCATAAGCATAAATAACCCCAAGATTATATTGAGCCTTAGCGTCTCCTTCAATTGCCATAGCTTCTAATTTTTTAAAATCAGCAAATATTGAAACAGAAAACAAGCAGAGAACATAAAATAATATTTTTTTCATCATCACCTCAATAGCAAAAGAATTACAGTAAAATTTTCGCTGCACTAAATAATGCTTATGATACCGCATACAACTCACAATTATTGTTTATTTAATTGTGTTTTTGTTTAGTTCGCTAACAGCGGGAAAGAACAGTTCAACCACCTAATTTCTTAATAAATTTACTGCTTCTTTATGTCTGAAAGTAAAGCCTAAAAAGTCAAATTTATTGTGTTTCACTCGTTTATTTGTCCACACATCACAATTTACTATTTTGCTGCTGAGCCAGCTAAAACCATTATTGAAAGTCACGTTTAGCTTTGTTAGCGTGAGTGATTCGTACTCGCAGTTTTGATATGCAGTTTTGACATTACTTTTTACTTAACGACACGACATCAATGATTCATTTTCATTCAGCTTATTACTACAGAACTGACAATTTAAACATTGTTTTTTAGCTCCGCGCTCACCACGAAATCACTAAAATAACTCAGCTAGAGCCGATTTAACACCAAGTCATAAGAGCATAAATATTGAATTTTATTCTCTGGTTATACCAGTCTAAAGCAAGTTATGGTAACGTTTTTTTCAGTAAATTTATATAGGTGTATTCTTGTATTAGGTAATTTTTTAGAGGACTTATTATTTCTTTGAATGATAATCAGGTATTTAAATAACTTCCTTATTTAAAATGATTATCTCTATGCTTTAGAAATTACTTGATTATTTAGTATTATTTAGCTACTTCATTAAGTTAAGACAATGTTTTCTGTGATCTATAACTCAAATCAGCATTAAACTCACCTTTTATTAACACATATCTAACATTTCTAGAATATATTGATTGATATACTTATTGAAGTATCCTACTTTGTTTATACTCAATTCTCTAAATTAGCAGAAACTGAGCCTGTTCCAAGTATTATCCAAGATGTATTCGCGATTACTGAAGCCTGCATTTAAATTTTTTTATTGAGTATATGCTTTTAAATGTTTCATTTATAACTCTCAAATTAAAGGTGGCAAATTATGAATAGATTTAAATTGACTGCTATTATTTCCTATTTTTTATCAGTTCCCTTAATGTTTTTTCATGCACCAATAACAGCAGATACTGAAAAAATTTCTAATGTAAAAAATGTTATTTTTTTAATTCCTGATGGTATGAGTGGCACAAGCGCTACACTTGCTAGGTTATATAAAGGTGAACATTTAGTAATGGATGGTCTGGCAAGTGGATTGATGAGTACATGGAGTGCTGATGGTACAGTTGCTGATTCAGCTCCTGCAGGTACAGCTATGGCAACAAGTTGGAAAGCTCAAAGTGGTAATGTAGGTATCACTGGAGAAGTTTATGATTTCCCAAATGCTAAAACTCCACCAGAAACTGAAAGACTTAGACCAGTAGCTTCTTTATTAGAAGCGGCTAAGTTATCAGGTAAATCTGTTGGCATAGTTAGCACTAGCGAGTTTATGCATGCAACACCTGCGGCATTTACAGCTCATGATATCTCAAGAAAAAATTATGACAATTTAACTGAGCAAATTTTGCATAATGGATTGACTGTAATTCTCGGGGGAGGACTTAAATATCTTCAAGTTGATGAAAGAAAAGACAACGAGGATATGCAACTTATCGCTCAACAAGAAGGTTTTTCACGGGTTAATAATACATCTGAATTAATGGCATTCGATGGTCAAAAATTATTAGGTGTATTTGCAAAAAATCCTAGTGCTACCTCAATATCTTATGATATAGATAGGGATAAAGACTTAGAACCAAGTTTATCGCAAATGACAAAAAAAGCGATTGAAATTTTAAATAAAAATGATGACGGATTTTTTTTAATGGTTGAAGGCTCTAAAGTTGACTGGGCTGCGCATGCAAATGATCCTATTGCTATTGTAAGTGAGGTATTAAGCTTTGATTCAGCAGTGCATGAAGCTTATGAATTTGCAAAAAAGGACCAAAATACACTCGTCATTATAGTTCCTGATCACGGTAATTCAGGAATATCAATTGGTGATAGATCAACTAGTACATCATATAACAAGACACATTGGAGTAATTTTGTAGATCCATTAAAAAATGCAAAAATGACTGGTGAAGCTTTTGAGGACATACTTCCCAATAATTTTAGGGATCAATCAATAGAAGCATTCACACCAATTATTAGCCAACTTGTTGAACAAAATTTCGGAATTACAGATTTAACGAATGAAGAAATTAAGTCAATTCATGAGGCTAAAGTTGGTTATATGGGGTATGCAATAGGCCCAATAATGGCAAATAGGGCTAAAATAGGTTTTACAACCAATGGGCACACTGGCCAGGACGTTATATTATATTCATATGATCCCCGTGGTAAATTAATCGGTGGTTTACTAGAAAACACCGAACTATCTGAATTTATAGCTAAATCGATAGGGGTTGATTTAGATAGAACAACAAATGAATTATTTATTAATGTCGAAAATGAGTTTAAAAATGATAGCAAAGTAATTATTAAACAAAATGATGATGACCCTGAAAATCCGGTTCTGATTTTAACTAAAAATGATGATGTATTAATAATTCCTAGAAACAAAAATTATGTTACATTTAATGATGATAAAATTTTTTCTAAAGGTGTTAATATTTTTAATGGGACGAATTGGTTTGTATCTGAATCTATTATCTCACTTATGAAGTAAACAGCATATCTAATTAAAAGTGACAATTTCGAGCTAGATGTGACGTTACTCCTAGCTCGAATTCATTTGCCCAGTTAAATAATAACAAGTATAAGACACCCGTTTCGCTCGTTTGCGTTCACAGAACTGTTTGTGAAATTCTCCATTCATATAGCCCCTCTATTAATTATCAATCAGGCCTTAGCTTTCTGTAACTCTTTTCTAGCGGCATTCGCAAGAAAGTAACTCCTACTCTTATACTCAGCATTTGATTTAACAACTAAATCAATCTGATAAATTAACCTATGAGGCAAAGTAACATTAATTCTTTCAACTTTACCGTCATACTTTGATGTGTCTATGGAAACATTGAACCACTGACCATCTTGATATATACCATCTGAGTCATTTCTTAAATGCTCAAATACATTGCATGGCTGAGGTATATCGTCACCTTTCTCAGCTAATGATTCGAAGTGAAAATCAAGCGCACTTATCGCCTCGCTAAACAAATCTCCATCAGGCTCAATGGCAAAGTAACAGCCAACAACATCAGGAAAAAATCCACTCGCTGAACCATCTTCACCAAAATGCACATAAGCTGGGTAGATATTCATATTTGTACTCCTTAATTATAACTTATCATAAAGAGCGCGCCTTTCAGCGCTTCTCTTACAGTTATTTCAAATTTGCATCTTTCATAATTTTCTTAACTGTTCCAATTTGCATATCTTTTCGAGGGTGTGGAACAGTAATTGTTAGTGGGTTATCTGGGTGTTCGAATTGATGATGGCTGCCTTTTACTCTTTTTAACACCTAACCGTTTTTTTTCTAACAACTTTATCAATTCTGCACTAGTCAACTTCCCCCCTTATTTATTTCAATAGGCTTATTATACACACGATACACAACAAGTAAATATTTAATGTGTGTATAGTGTGTTTTATTTATCTTTGGTTTTATTGTTAAAAAATACAGCTAGAGAACCAATTAAACAAAAAACCGCCACTTGGGCGGTTGAATATTATTTTTTGTTTTTATTGCAGTATATGAATATCACTGTGGCTTATGGGATAGCTTTTAAATTCAACAGGCAAGAAACCCAATGTTTTACAAATCCCTGTCGCCATATCATTAAATGTATCTGATTCACCGGTAAAAAATACCCTCGTTTTCATTACATTGCCTGATACAAATACTCTGACTAAATAACGCTTTTAGAATGAGAACGGTATCAACTTATCAAAGCTAATGTCTTTTTTAGATTCTGGTTGCTCTGCTTCGAGTAGCTCGCCCACTAATGCCAACTTATGCACGTACTCTACAGCAACAGGAAGCATTGAAGGTTCTAGTTCATTAATATGTTTAACGTTGAATCTCTGATGAACGTATGAATACGCTTCTGGATAAAGAATGTGTTTTTTGCTTACTAAGAGGTTGATTGCGTCTCTTAGTGGTGTTCTGTCATCAGCTGTTGATTTGCTATTTGTGGTTGACTGATTAAAACTAGCTCTTAATCTTTTCTCGCACTCAATAAAGTACCGTCTAATTTCTCTTCCTTTATCGTTACGCTCAACCATCGCTAGTTCTTTTGCTGTATCGAGTGTTAGGTGGTAACCTTTTTTGTTGTGTCCGCCTCTACCTTTTTGCTTACCAATTTTGGTAAGCAAAATAAAGTCTTGATTTTCAATGAAACCGTAATCAGTTATACGTTCCATGATCCAACTTGCAAATTGCTTTCCGACCTGCAAGAAAGCATGCAATTCTCGCGCATCACATAGTAAATTAGTTTCATTATTGATTTGACTCTCAAAGACAGGGATTAATTGATTAGTCATAATCGATAAATTTCAAAGAAATCATATGTTACTTTCTCAAGAGTCTGTTTTTTGTTTTTTTGGATTTCGATTGAATTACGCGGATCATCGCCATTTGCTAAATGTTCTAAAAACTCTATTTTTTTATTTCTTGCATCTTTAAGTGATATGATGGGATATTAGCCAATTGTGATCACTGCTCTTTTTTTGTCGCCGGTGCATAGTACCTAAACCGCCAAGTTTTTGTACCATAAACCCTAATTAGCAACTCTAACCCATCACCGTCAAAAAGAGTACTATCAGAATCTGTTGGTTTAGTTTGTTTTATTTCTGCATCTATAAGAGGTCGAATTTTTTTAGCCATTTCAATGTTTTCCTTATTTATGGTAACACAAGGTTTTTTTCCTCATGCTGTGTTACCATCCATGTTACTATTATTGAATGCTACTATGGAATATGACCGAACAAGTGAGTACATTTGAGAACATAAAATTTACAAAAAACACGTTAAATATATGTCTTAAAAGGGAATTTTTAGGATAATAGAACAGATAAGAACAGGTGAGAATATTTGATTGGCGTCCCCAGCAGGAAACGTCTATCTATTTTATTCAATGGTTTATTTTAATTATGCGCCTTTCGTGCGTACGCAGTTAAAAATAAGATAAATCTGATGTGTCAATTCATTTCTATTTCTTGTGAGTCTTTATGTTAAAGCTAATTAAAAAAATATTCAATCGAGAAAAAACAGTCAACTCTTTTATTCCAACCTACATTCAAATCCTAGAATCAAAAAATCTTAAGCTTAAAACTCTAAATGATAAAAAGCTTCATTTAAGCAGATTCACATCTGCACTGGGTCATCGACTGCTTGATGATATTAAGCCAATTGATGTTATAAATCTAACACAACCACTTGTCGAACAAGGCAAGCATAATTCAGCTCGAAAACTGTATTGGAACATCAAAGAGTTTTATTCCGAAGCTATCATCCACGGCTTGTGTGAATCAAGCCCTTTGACGCATATCAAACCGCCCAGAGATTCAGTAAAAAGAAATCGTTTAGCTACCAAAGATTTTTTAACTATGCTGCAAGCATCAAAACAACTCAATCGTAAAAAATGGTTTTATTTGGCTTTGCTATTAGCAGTAATCACAGGCCAACGCAGACATGATATATCGAAAATGAAATTCTCTGATATTTGGGACGGCTATCTACACATTAAGCAGCAGAAGACAGGCGCTATGGTCGCACTACCAATTGATTTGCGTCTTGATGTAATTGGTATGTCAATTAATGATGTCGTTAGCTTATGCAAAATTGGTAATAATTCTGAATTTCTACTAGTACATAAAAATAGCAGTCAAGTGCGTCCTCATTCACTGTCAGACGGATTTAGAACATTGTATGTAGATTGCTTCGGAGAGTGGGAAAAAGAGGGTACTCAGCCGAGTTTTCATGAAATTCGCTCGCTATCAGAGCGATTGTATCGTGAGCAAGGGATTAACACCCAAGTACTACTTGGCCATAAAAGAGCATCAATGACTGATATGTATAATGATGATCGAGGTCTTAGTAGCAAGGATTGGAAAAGATTGAAACTTTAACTTGCTTGCATGATAAAATTCTTCATGTAGACTGCAGTCACCCTCACAGCAGTGAGTCTTTTCTTTTTTGAGGTATTTATGGAAAAAAAACATGGGCTAGTTGGCAAACCAAGCAACAATTCAAAAGATATAACGAAAAAAATGATAAGTATCAGAGTCGATCCTGTTGATTTAGAACGTTGGAAATCGATTGCAGAATCTAATAATATGAAGTTCACTGAATTTTTTGAACAAGCTCTTAATGAAAAGTGTGCGAAATATCACAGTTGAAATTTAAAATGTATTGACATGTTAAATATCAATCATTATAATGCCCCCATCAACTAACAAAAGTGGAGCTAACGAAAATGAATGTAATGACTAAAGCATGGGAAATCTCTAGAAACGCAGTGGCAAAATTTGGCGGTAAAGCTAGTGATTATTTTCGTTCAGCTCTAAAAATGGCATGGGGTATTATAAGAGGTGTTACTATGAGTACAGAGCAAAAATTATTAGATTTGGGCTTAGAATCTTGGAAAGGTAAAAGAATCTACATTAAAGATGACTTCTTTGAAGTAGTTTTCGGATTGAAATTGGATAGATACAAATCAGGACAAATTAAAAAAGCTTATCTTAATGGCGAAGAAATTTCCAATAATCAAGCTTGGAAATTGTCTCAGCGTGAATATATTTACTTTGATATTGAAAAAAATGTATTTGTTGGTACTGAAATGAAACCAATTATTTAATTGTTTTGGGGGCATATAGCCCCTTTTTTTTATTCAAACCGCCCCATAAAGCGCCTTTAGCTCGTCGGGCGCATTCCAGCCTAAATACAAAGCCTCAAAGAATAACCAATAGCTCATATCTGGCATTTTTTCTAAATCAGGAAACGTATCTGATTGTGGCCATCTTCTAAACTCATCTCTAACTTGAATCAGTTCTTCCCTTTCTTCTTCAGTCAACCTATGGTCAGCTATCGTATAATCAATAACAGTCATTCTATCCGTTGCAGATAGAAACGAATCTCTACATTGACGCGCGATAACTTTTGGGTCTGGTTTCTCTACCTCAACGATTTCAATCTCGCCAAATTCTCCCTCCATTGCTCGCTGATAGATGTCGAACGTACTATCATCTGGATTACTGATTGCCCCGAACGGATACATATACTCGCCATCTTGGTAGATGTCTAGCTCTATAAATTTTTTGATGTTAATAGTGCGAGGGTTATGGTAAGTGACAACGGGCTCTTTGATTTCTTTTTGTTCATCTAAATTTTCATATTGCATTGGATATTCCTTTTAAGTTGATGCAAGCAAATTAATTTTTATAAATTTAGTTTATTCGCGTCCATGTTTGGACATATAAACCTAAAAAGTAATCGTAGACATCAGATACAAATCTATAAGTTCCTGCTAGGTTCCAAGAAAGAGTTGTACCTGCTATCGTACAGTTTTTATAATTAGGGTCATCATCCATAGGTGAATCCCACATCCGAGTAACAGATGAACCAACACCATTAAAAGCACCTGCGTTACCTGTGTGTAAAACTTCATTTTTTGAATAAGTCAGCCTGTTGTCTTCACGGAGTGTTAAATCATGATTATTTTTGCTGTTATATATTACTATTCTATCGTAAAACTTAGATGTACCTGCCTCAGCTACTCGCCCTATATAACCGAAATTCTGACCATTAGTATCTCTAAACCATATTTGAGAATTTTGACCTGCCATATTAGGCTTGACAATTAAACCACCTCCACCAACTGTCATTAACTTAGTAAAATTTAGCGTTGCATTTTCATGAGCAACTTGAGTCCATTTTGACCATACGCTTGTTCCGTTTAAAACTCTAAAACTAATTACCTCGCCTACAACGGCAATTTGAGTAATATAAGTGGATTCACCATGTTGCAAAACTAGCATTGCCCCACCTGATGAAGTATTCGCCCAATTTTTAGCAGTGCTAGCTATACTATAAAAACCTGCTTTCAATAGTGTGTTTACATCATTCAATGTTGGTGTCAAGTCATGGGCTAACGCATTGCTTTTCATTGCACCTAAGTTCAGCAATGCCCTAGCTTTATCCTGGACATCATTTAAATCATTTTTAGCTAACAATGCGCCATCAAGGCTCATTTCTTCAACACCAAGATGATCTTTGATTGCTTGTTTTTCTTCATCACTTAACGCTTCAAATTCTTGAATCAGCAAATCTTTATTAAATCCGCTTGTTGCATTTAAAGCAGCTTGTTTAGCTTCTTCAGCACTGACCTTAGATTCAGATGCTGATTGAGCTGAATCATTAGCGCTAGATTGAGCGTTATTAGCATGACTGAGAGCGGTATCTTCACTTTGCTTAGCTTGAGTAGCAGATTGACTTGCATTACTTGCGCTAGATGCTGAATCATTAGCAGATTGTAGAGATTTACTCGCTGATTCTGCTGATTTAGTTGCTGAATCTTTGGATTGTTTAGCAGAATTAGACGCATTTAGTGCGTACTGACTTGCATCACTCGCACTAGATTGAGCGTGATTCGCTGAGCTTTCGGCAGCTGTTGCATAATTTGTAACAGTTTGTATTGTTTGGTTTAAGTCTTGAAGATTCACGCTTAGTAGTGAATATGGATACATCTCAATTTCAGTACCATCTGGTTTTATAACTGTGAATGGCTCAGTGCCAGAGTACATTTGGTCAAATACTTGCATCTGTTCTTGATAGTGAGCGAGTGCTTTAGATGCTTTAAGTGCCACATCGCCAAGTGAACCGTAAACGACGCTCATAATCACGTAAGCACTGTTTGTCACATCTTCAAGCGCTAATTCTTTGATATAGAGTTCAGTATCACTCTTTACTTCTGTTATTTCATAAATGTTGTTGTTGACGATTAAAGGCTGACCTGCTTCAACGTTCGCTAGTTTGTCCTGCCACTTCGTTCCCATTCCAAGCACTTTATTGGTGCCTTTTTTGAGTGTTACTGTTCCGTTTCTGTACCACATTTCCTTTCTCCTAAAATGCAAAAAGCCCTCGAAGTGAGGGCTTATTTAAGATTTGCGTATGTATCGTATTTATCAGTCTCTATATAAAATATTTTCTGTAGAACTGACGGTTTATTTTCGATTGGTTCGGGAATATTAAAACTTTCAACTATATTTTTTAAAAAAATTTCATTCTGATGAGCCCCTGTAACTACGTGCCAATATGATCTTCCATCGTACAAGTTATTATATACAGAAGCGATGACTTGACGGCTGGTAGAAGCAGTTAGAACAGCAACATTATTGGTTAAAATTTTAGAAGCGTCATGCTTATTCTGAATATCAATACCGACATCTAAACTTTTAAATTCCAAAGGCATCCAACTCGAATTAAAGACCTCTACATTAAATTTACTATTGCTTTTCTCACCATAAATTGACATGCCATATTTGCTTAACGTTTTAGGTTGTTGAGAGAACACATACAAATCAGCACCAAAAGACACTTCTTTTTGAGTAGTTATTAGATTTCTTGGTTTTATAGCATTATTAGTCTGCCTTGGTGTGTAAGAGCGATAATCATTTATGTTCGATTCAATTAAAACAGCTGCATTTCTTGATTTTGAACGCATAAAAATCATAACTGGTAAGTTAGCACCAACCTCTGGCAATGTAATATATTGACCCGGAACAACATCAACTGCGTATTTACCGTGAAAAAAATAAGGTCTTCTGTTTAAAGAAAACCATAACCTTTTAGCATTATTTATCTCTATACCAAACATATTTACTCCAAATAGATCATAAATTTATCCCATCGACCGCATACGACTAATACAGAACTACCGCTTATATCTATATATGAGCCAGTTTTAGGAGGCTCATCAACAAAGCAAGCTTTCAATGACAACCCCCTTTGAATTTCTATTTGACAAATAAGCTTAATTAATCCCTCTTCATAATATTCCCATTTAGCATCTTTATATTTATCTGCCCAACCATAATGTAGAACAAAATTAGGAGATAATTGTGAAACTATATCCCTTCCATCATCTAGCTTTATTTGTAATCCATATGACATAAATAACCCTTCTTAAAGTTCACCCATTCGGACACGTAAGACACCTTTCTCATCGAATACATCAATTCTATTATTTGTAATGCTTATTCTCCCCCCTAAGCCAGAGCCATTAATTTCAATCTTGCCGCTTTTATCAATTCTCCAACCTGTTTTGCCTGTTACAAAATCATTTGATTGAATGAAATCCCCAATTTTAGCGTTAGTGATCGAGCCATCTTGAATAACTGCATTTCTCATAAAGACTTGACCGCCATTGACAAAGAAAGGGCTAACTTGTGTACCGTTGATTGAATTTAGAATTGAGAAATTATCTGCAAGGAACACTACATTAGCTTGTGTTTTGCCGTTGACCTCTTCAACACCTAAGCTCATTCCAGCGGCATAAATAACACCATTTGAGCTTATTTTTGCTGAAATAGAGTAAGTTGAAGATAAATTCCCTTTCAAATCAGCTAGAACGTTAGATTGAGTATTTAAACTTGCCGACAAACCATCAATATTCGCTTCTAAAATCTGATTTGAATAAGCTTGGGCTTTTTCTAAGTCTACAAGTGCCTCGTTAAATGTTACTAATTTAGCAGTCACAATATCATCAAAATTCGCTTGTAATTGTTCAATAGACTTAGCTGTCGCCTCTTTCTCATTGGCGATAACTTGGTAAACTTGAAGAATATCAGCTAATATTTCATGATCTTGTTCGCTCATTTGAGCTTTAAGGTTTTGTATTGCCTCTGCCATTGCCTCAGATTCAGTTACAACCGTTTTTTCAACTCGAGTAATTTCGGCTAAAAATTTACCATTCTGCTTCCTCTGACGTTGGATGTCTTCATCATTAGCAGTGGCATTGGAAATAATTGCAAGTGATTGTTTAAGTAAATCATCTGCGTGTTGCTCTATTGCGTCAAATTTATCTGAGAATTCGTCATTCAGTTGCTTAAATACATCAGATTCTTTAAGTGCGTCAGTAACAACTTTTTCAATATCATCAACACTAGTAGATGAAATGCCCTGTATCCAATCAGTCCAATCGCTTTGATTTCCCAATTTGTCTACTAAGCGTGCTTTGTAGAAGAACATCTGACCAGCACTTAACCCCATTTGCTGATAAGTACCTTGCGGATAAGAAATATCAGCAAGCAATAAAGCTCCCTTGTCACTATCTTGAGTGTTGTACCAAATCTCGGTTTTTAAGGTATCAGTTGCTTCTGCAGGAAAGTACCAGTTTAACTGGATACCAAAAGTAATAGGATTTGTAGTAAATCCTACAGGCATAGGCGGTTTACCTGCTTTACCTGTAATAGTCATTTCATCAGCATAAGACCAGCCTGAACTAATATCAGACGCATTAATAGCTCTTACACGCGCCTGATAGCGACCTGAGTAGATGCCCTCTATATCGAACGAATTAACACTTGAGCGTAGAGCTGGTATCCAATTGCCATTGTCCTTGCGCCACTCTGATTCATAACTGATTGCGCCATCTGTTTTATCCCATTCAACATGAAGTGTGGCAATATTGATACCCTGTTCCACCCTTGATGATGACGTGATTACAACGTTAGCAACAGGCTTTTGAATTGATGAGGGTACGACTGAGATTGGTTTAGATTCAATCCTTGCGCCATTGTCGATTCGTGCGTATTTATCAGGATCGTGAGATGTTGCCGTGATAGCATAAGTACCATCATTGTTATCAGCGATAGAAACCACTCTAAACTGCTGAATTGCCAAATCATCAGCGTCAATACTCCAAACCGATTCTTTCATCGGCGCTTCTGAGTAGTCAGCTGAAACCGTTAAGATTTTGTCTTTAACCCCTTGGATAGTGCGTGCTTCTGCTTTACCGCTAGGTAAATTGATGATTAATCTATCGCCTACCTTTGCATCAGATTTTCTATCTAAAGTGATGTTGCGACCATTTACAGCACTGATTCGACCACCAAGCACTCGTCCTGATAATTTAGGGTCCGCAATTCCTATGATGCCGCCTGGTCTTGGGATATTACCGTCAAGCCCAACATTAAAAGAGATGGTTCTATCATTTCGATTTGTCTGAAGTATCCAATCTGCCCTGCGTCTGGCTTCGCTTTCCCTTGTGCAGCCAATTGCCGTGATTGATGTTTCTACGTAACCATAACGCCTAACCAAATCAGGGTCAGATACCACCGCGACCTCATCTTGGTATTGATTGTCAGGATTAGACCAGGAAACCATCACAGTTGAGTATTTAGTGTTGTGAGCCGCACCGGAGTAATTGAATTTGCCATCAACAACATTTGCAGGTGTGTAGATGTAATCAATGTCGGCTGGCATATCAGCAATAGAAGCTAAAATCCCTTTTGACCAGTACGTCATACCTCTAAAAATTGCTGCCAAGTCTCTTAGAACTGTGTAAGCTTCTGCTTTTGATTGAATATACACATCACATATGAAACGCGGCTCAGTACCACTTCCACCTCTACCGTCAGGTACCAATTCATCACAATATTGTGCGATTCTGTACAGTTCCCACTTGTCAATTTGTTCAAGTGAAATACGCTTACCAAGCCCAAAACGTTCATTAGTTACGATATCAAAGAAAACCCAAGCAGGGTTATTGGTCCATGCCCACTTGAATTGACCATTCCAAAGGCCTGAATATGTGCGAGTTATAGGGTCATAGTTATTCGGCACTCTAATCACACGCCCTTTAGGTTTGCAGCTAATCTTAGGGATAGACTGAAACTGCTTAGAGTCAAATTCAACATAGAGCAATGCAGTATTTGGATAACTCAACTTTGCATCAATAATTTCAGTAATTGCTTGAATATTAGTTTTATCCGCCACTTTTGCAGTACTCGAGTCAGCAGTTAAGCGTCTAACACGTATCATCCACCCTGTTGTGGCTTTTGGTAGGTTGATTCTATGTGAACGCTCGTAGAGTGATGTTGTTTTGCCGTCAAATGCGGACCTGATAATTTCTTGATAACTTCCACCGTCTGTTGCTACATCGATAGCATATTCAACTCGTGAGCCTGTCACATCTCCGTTATCATGTTGACGTTGTAATGCTTGCACACCAAGTCTTACTCTAACAGCTGATAATTGAGTGTTGGTTATTGATTTCGCATAGGGATTAGCTGCTTTAAGTTCGGTACCAATTGTTTGTTCATTCTCAACTGCAGGAAACCCTTGTATGTAATCTTGGTCTTGGGTACCAGTTCTTAACTCCCAAGATACACCCGTAAAATTCATTGTGCCATCAGCATTAGCTAGTGGTGTGCCGTCCAAGTAAATATCCTGCGCTGTTAATCCACCTGCGATTTCACCCTCGCATAAAGCTATTAGAATTTTAGCCTTAGCGACTGATAAAAGAGAATCAGGGGACTCTACAGGCGTATGCTGACTACCGCCACCACCTTTTTTGCCTTTAATCATTAAGTTATTGTTGGTCATCTGTGTATATCCCTGCTGAAATGATTGCCCCACCTATTTCTCGGTGACCATAGTACACTGCCACTGGATTGCCTTGTGCCGTAGTATTTACAGAACCACCAAAAGCGTAATTAGGTTTATTTTCTGGCGATTCTGATATGCCTAATCCTTTAGGTTGTGGCGATAGCATTTGGACGATGCCGCCTAGTAACATGGCAGCACCCATTAACCCAAATGTGCCTGCTGTGGTACCTGCAGCGAACATTCCAGCTGCGCCAAGAACGGTGCCACCAGTCATAATTGCTGCTACACCAAGTAACGCAACCCCTAAAATGGTTTGAAATAGACCACCAGATTTATTGCCAATCACTACTGGCACAATTCTTATCTCATTCTGGCCAACGTTATCGTGCATTTCATCAATGCCTATATTCCTCTTAGATTTAAAAACAGCAAACGTTAAGCCCATTTTTTTAGAGTCCAACAGAAACTTATCAAAGCCTTGAATTTGCGTTGATAATGCTCGAATTGCTTCTGCAGTAGTTGAAATATCTAACTCAAAGATCTTGCCAAATTTCCTGCCAAGTACTCCGCCTAGCCTAATCTTAGTAAGTCTCGCCATTTCCTTTGCTCCATAAAAAAAGCCCCTGATTTCTCAAGGGCTCTAAAGTAATGATTTATGTCTAACTATTCGTATCGTTCGGTCTCGATAATAACCGCCATACGGTACCCGTTGGCTCAATTGTCCGTACAGATGATGAAGTAACATTCCATTTTCAAGTAATATGCCTGCGTGATTGGCTACATCAGCTTGTACTTGCATGATGATGACATCGCCCACTTGCGGTGTATCCACTTCTATGAATCCAGCTTCAGTGAAATTATCTTCGTAACGATTTTCGCCTGCTTCCCACCACCTGTAATCTACTCGATAATCAGGTATTTCAATGCCGTGCTCTAATTTGTAGTAGTCCATGATTAAACCGTAGCAATCAGAATGACCTAAAACAAATTGACGACCAACTAAGGGTAAAATACCTCTCGGTTGAATGGTACCAATATCGCCCTCTGGCCAACTGAATATATGCCACGTTAGATTAGTAGCATCGCACATTGATTTATCTAACTCACTTGGTTGAGTAGTAGCGTCTGGGTGAGAGTGAACTATTGCGATGATCTCGCCCCAATCTTCCGCATTAGCGTAATCTTCTGGTGATAAGATGAATTGCTCTTTAGGTGATTGTGCTAGGTTTCGGCATGGTAAGTACTTCTGCACTCGTCCTTTAATTGCTATCACACCGCATGATTCTTTCGGGTATTCGGCCTTGACGTGTCGCCAAATTGATTTTTCTACTTTTTTTCTCATATTGTACCCAATAAAAAACCCTCTGGAGAGGGTTTGACTAATTTAAACATATCAAATAGGTGTAAATTTGATTTCTTGAGTATCAAAATCCAAACCCATTCTTTCGAAAGTTACATGCCTTAAGGATTGGTTTTCTTGAAATTTTTCGATGACATACTTAATATAAATTTCAGGTGTATAACATCCAAAATATATTTTTTTTATTGCGCTATGCCCGTATTTCACTAATCCTTCTTTTTCAAAAACAAACCTGTATTCATCCTCATACAACCAATCAGCTGTTTTCATAAAATAATTAGATATGAAATAATCAGCAAAACTAGAGTCTACTAGATTTTCACTCTCAATCCTTTTTTCACCACTTTCGATGTAAGAAATTTTCCGGTGATAAAATAATTTTTCTTCTTGCAGGGAAAGTTCAAACGCCTCAGGATCATACTCTATGCAAATTCCACGATAGTTATCTGTATACCTATCCCAAAGGCTTAACGACTTATTTGTTAGAGAAACGCAATAAATCCCCCAGCCATTCATATCTCCAATAATTTCATCGGAAATCTGACATGCAATACCATAGAATTGCGCATTAAATTTTTCTAAATCATCTCTTTTGGCATTAACAACATCAATATCTTGGTCTTTCAGTAACTCACGCTTTTTCTTATTTAAACGTCCTGGTATTTTGAGTGTGTTATGAAAACTGAGCGATGAAAAATTCGATATTTCACCAATAAGATACTGATAAAAAAATCAATCATTTTTTGCCTGGTACTTTTAGCAAATGCTCCTTCTTTGATATCGTTCATCTGATCTACTGTTGATGCGTATATCTGGCTCTTTAGGAGCATATCTAAATTTCTGCATTTCATATCTTTATCAAAATTTAACTCTCTATACTTAAAATACCTTAACTGTTTTTTATCCACGCAAACACCTTAGCTTATTAAAGTAAAAAATGATATCACCGCCTAATCAAACTAGACGCAGGAAACCCACCGAAAGGCAACTTGGCATCTTCACCAAACCTCGCCTTACAGTCAGATAATAACCCACCGCACGAATCCTTACTAGGGTCATCAGTCACATTTCCTTTCCTGTCGAAATATTTGGTACCCAAGTAATTACAACCATCACCACTGCGGTACTTTCCACAGTTAGCCCAATGGCATTGTGCGTGAATCTGCCGGTTAGGCAATGATACACCCTGTAAATCAAAAGGCGAGCCAAGAGTAAACTCGACTATCTCATCATTTTCAGCTGATTTCTGATTAATATAGAAGATGTGAATTCGTTCTTGGCTTGGGTCAGATTGTGGATTACCTTCAGGAAAATTGCGTTCATCTAAAAAGCATTTAAAGGTTTCATGAATTGTTACTTTGGCATTAAGCATGTCATCAAAACGCAAGCAAAGCGCTGTGATAAGTTGGTCCACATTCATAATGGATAACTTAGGTTCAGCAGATTGGCCATCAGTAGAAGCTTCTATACCCTCAATTTGATATGGAAACGGCATGTACTCATTACCCTGCCACCAGATAGACTTAACTGGAAGTTCCTTACCGCTTTGTCTTGCAAGCTCTAATTCATCTTGAGTGTAAGTAATTCTCTCATAATGAAAACGCATAATGTCAGCACCAAAAGCTTCACCGTCCACCTCAATCAGCTTAATCCTTGCGTCAGGCTGCAATAACTGTTCTTGTGCTGAAATCATACGTGATGCGCCTCTTTAAATGTGAAATTGAGCTTAACGTTACCGCCCACCATTGAGTACTTTATTGATTCTTTCTCTACTCGATAAGTACCTAATTCATTGAATTGATTGCGCCAAATAAACGCTTTCGTTACATGGTCACGCACAAAGTCTAGGATTGGTGATATCTGTTCGATGGTACCAATCTGACTTAACTGAATCGTTTTAGTCTCTGAGTTAATTCCCTTTTCGACAACTTGCTCGTAACCATCGCCGAATTTGACCTCTGAAACATCCTTAGTAATCGATGTCTCAAGGCCATCCTGAATCTGTACTTTGAATTTGAATTCGTCCATTTTGCTTGCTCCAGAAACGAAAAAACCGCCTTGGGGCGGTTTGTTTTTTGTATTTTAAATTCTTTATAAATTTGAAAAATATTCAATTTTGTGCTGCAGTCTAGTATCTATTAATTTCAGTGCGTTAACCCGACCAAGTAATCTTTTTTTAGTAATTTCATAACAACTAGGTGCTCCACCAGATAATTTACAGGCATTTATAACAGTCAAATCTTGATATATCGCTTTATGATGCTTATTCATTATTAAAATTTTACTTCCTTTAATAACCACACCAGTTACAATTTTATTTTCCTTACTCGCATACAATTTGGTTTTATTTGGATGAGGCGTATGATTATTAGAAATAATGATTTTTTTTACCACTGATAAGAAAAGGTTATTTACACTATTACCAGAAAATGTAATATCATCAACATACACCGTCATTTTGGCGTTATGCTTTTCTGCAAGCCCATTCAATTGGGAAAACATTCTAAAATTAGACCAAAAAACTAATGGCATGCTCAATTGGCTGCCAGTAGGAATATGATCATTATAAGTAGATAATTTTGATAAAATATCTGCTACATAAACAGAACATTTCATTATATTTAAGAAAAAATTAAAAACTTTGTATCTTAGAGTGGATGGGTAGAAACTCTTAATATCTGTTGATAATAGGTTTGTATCTCCAATGTGTACTTTGGCATTTGAAATATTTGAATGTTTTTTCTTGCCTGACTGTAAATATTCAGGGACATTTACCCTAATCAAAAGACTAGCAATACGCCAATGAACTTTTTTTAAAACCCCTATAGGAGTTTCAATTACTCTTGTTCCATTTAAAAAAACATTGTAATTTAGTGGAGATGTAATGCAATCTTTTAATTCTGCTTCATTTATACAGAGTAGCGCAAGTAATTTTTTTTTGCTTTGCAATTTATAAAACGGTGATTGATCTAAATGGTAGCACTTTTGATTAGAAATCAGTTTGAGTTTCTTTGTTTTTTTCATTTTTAGCAACCAACCATTCCATCAGTTTTAAAATTTTAGTTGTAGCCATCTTCTTAAATTTACTTGAGAGTAAATTTTTATTATGAATATTTTCAGAAAAAAACACTAAAGAAGAAACGGGCATATCAAAAATTTGCGCATATTTATTTAATAATTCAACGCTAACAACTTTTTTATTACCTTCAATTTCTGAGAGAAACGATTTTGATATGCCAAGTTTTTCAGCAAGTTCAACTTGCTTGTAACCATGATATTGCCTGATTAATTTTAAAGCTTTGCTTAACATAGCATCCTCACTTATGAAATTTAGGGGACCGCTAACTATTCATCACCTTCAAAAAACCTAAGAGCATCATATACTAGAATTGCTAAGCGGATAAGCATTTTCAACACTTTCCATGATGACCTTTCTTTTTTCTCTGGTTTCTTTTTACTAGCGTCTTTTGAAAACAATAATTTGATTAACATATATTTTACCTTTTGGTTTTCTACATACACTATGCATGTAGTTTCGCCTAACCAAGAAGCTGGAGATTTTCAAAAGTTAACCCCTAGATTCCGCGCTGCGTTTTCGCCGCAGCGCGGGACTTGCGGTTTGCTCTCCGTGATACGCCTGCGTATCACGGGGGGAGACCGTAAGAGAGTAGTAGAAAACAAATTCATGCTTTCCATTGAGTTTTCACTCAAGTTATTTGGCGATTATTTCTCCTAAATTATTGCCTTGCAATTATAGGGCGGACAGAATACTAAGTCAACAAAAAAATTCGCTCAAAGCGAACAAACTTAATAACAAATAGTGCATACTAAAATTATACAGATTACACATAACTCTTCCAATTAGCCTCTACAATTAAAAAGTAGCGCTCAAAAAATAAAGCCCTAAGCTAAATTTAGGGCTCTTGCCTTATCTTAATTTTATATCACACCACACAACTTTCTCTATCAAAGCCAAAAAGTCTTTTATAAAAAAGTATCTAACCATTTTCTTTGTTAGGATTTAAAAACCTTTTTTGTTCAACTTTGCATACGCATCACAACCGTATTGTTCGCCATTATCACAAGATAATCCAAAATACTCCTTTGCTTTATCAAGATTTTGCTCAACACCATATCCTTCAGCATACATTGACCCAAGCATTGCTTGTGCAATTGCTGATCTCTTATCAGCCGCTGATTCTAAGTACCATTTTGCTTTTTGATAATCTTGTTTAACTCCTTGACCTTCAGCATACATTACCCCAAGAATTGCTTGTGCAATTGTGATTCCCTTATCTGCAGCCAATTCTAAATACTTTTTTGCTTTATAAAAATCTGGCTCAGTGCCTTGACCATTATAATACATCAAACCAAGCATCTCTTGAGCTTTAATATCCCCTCTATCAGCTGCTAGTTCGAAGTATTTTTTTGCTTTGGAATAATCCTGCTTAATGCCTTGACCATCAAAATACAAACTAGCAAGCATCGTTTGTGCTGGAAGATTTCCCTTATCAGCCGCTAGTTCTAAATACTCTTTTGCTTTCTGGTAGTCTTGTTTTACTCCTTTGCCTTCAGCATACATCCCAGCAAGCATGGATAGTGCAACATCACTTCCCTTATTCGCAGCTAATTCAAAATATTCTCTTGCTTTATAATAATCTTGCTCAACATAACGGCCTTCATAATATTTAAAACCCAAAGTTAATCCCATATTTATATTATCTTGATCAATCTTATTTCCTAAACTTGCAACATCTGCAGAAACCGAGAATGACAACAAACAGACAATACAAAACAATATTTTTTTCATCACGACCTCAATTGTAAATGGATACAGTTCAATTTAAGTTACTATAATAACCCAAACCGAACAAAACTTGAATCCATAGACAATGAGGCCAGTTTTATCGCCCAATCCTATTGTTAATCACCTGATGAATAATCCCACCTTGTTTAGTCTCTTTCATGATTGCTTCACGAACGACACCTCCGATTACTTTACCTAGATTATCTCCACCGCCAGAAGTGCTTGATTGAGTCTCAGTGTTGCCACCGTTGTTGTTTACAACTACGCTGACGTGGATGTCGCCTGTGCCCAACCCTATCATAGAAGGGATATGAGAATTGTTGACTGTGGGAGCCATCCCACCTCCAACGGCACCACCTTGAGCATAACCTCCATGCGCCCTATTCATGATCTCATAAAGATTCCGAACACCTAACCTCTGTGTAGCCTCTTTGGTAAAAACAAATTCACCTTTATGAACAATACCAGCTGGTTCGTATTTATTTCCTGTTCCTGTAAATCCACCACTAGACTTACCTGGTAACCCCAAAAATGAACCAAAAGCGGTGCCAGTGAAAGCTGTTTGTATTGCGCTAAACATAGCCATTTTTACAATCATGCTTGATAAATCACGGATTACTGACTTAGCCAAATCAGCAAAATCTGCTTTACCTGTCATAACCATATCTGTTAACGCATCAGATATTCCATTGAACGCACCAGAACAGACCTGAGCTACATTGGTCGATACGCTCATAGCATTCGCTGCATAATCATTCCAAGCCTTAACAGCCCCATTTTTCCAGCTACCCTCAGCTTCAGATAATTCCGCATAGGCCCTCTTGCTATACTCAATTGCAGATTGTTGCTGTAATGCCAATGAAGCTGCATACATAGGACCAGCAATACCTGCGTTACCAATCTCCTCTCGTTTTTGAGTAAACTGATTTTTGATTTGCTGCTCCCTAGCATATTGAGCCGCTTGCTTGGAGCTCATTGTCAAGGTAGCTAATTGTTGCTTGAGATTCTCCTCTTGGTTTCGTTGCTCAAGAGAAATCTGTTTGCTTATATCTAGATAGGCTTGTTTTCCATTGACCATCTTTGCAATTATTGCTTCTTCTTGCAGTGATGATCTTATAAGTGACTCCTGAGCAAGCAATGCCAAATCATCTGCAGTTTGAGCCTTGCCTTTTATTAATAAGATTCGCTCCTCAAATTCAGCAAGGCGCTTTTCCTCTGCAGTTAACTTCTCGCTTGCTCTTAATTGCTCTGTCAGAGTTCGCAAGCGTTCTTTTGAATCAAGTAATGCCCTGATGCCTGAGTCGTCTTTAGCACCGCCACCGCCTTTAGAGCCCTTTTCTCTTTCAGAATTAAGTTCATTTTGTTTGTCAATTTTTAACCGAGTTTGCGCGGCTTGTGTAGCTGACTCTTCATTAAATCCCTCTTTTTCCAAATAGTCCTGTTTGTAACTTGCTAAAGTTCTTTTCTCCTTATCGACAATCTTCGTAATTTCAAGCTCTTTTTGTAATCTAGCAAGTTCAGCTGTAACACTTTCAGGAGGACCCATAGAATCAGCTAAACTCACATTCATTGCAGCTTGCATTTGTCCTAGTGCATATGCTATTCCAGAGCCTAGATTTCGCCATGCTACTGCTTGTTGACCTAAATTAATTGCTGCTTGAGTACCTTTAGTGATTGTTTGTTCTTGAGTAAAATTCAAAATTGATAAAGCCGTTTTATCTTTATCAACTAATACTGTGTGCTTAGCTGTTTCATCGTTTAATTTTTGCCGTAATACGATGATTTCTTGTTCCAACCTTGCATCTTTCTCATCTCTGAATTTATCTCCTTCGCCATAAGTTTCATTTTGAGATTTAATCTTAGCCCTTTCTAGTTTTAAGCTTGCAATTTTATCTTGTAAACCCTTTATTTCATTTACTGAATCAAGAATTGGTTGCTTGAGAGCGTTACGCAAAGCGCCTGTCTCATATGATATCTGCCTAATAGAATCAAGGGTAAGACTTGATGCGTTTGCTTTCATCTTTTCCATTTCATCATTAATTGATTTGTTAGATTCTTTTAGCTGAATAACCAGTCCATCTAATCCAAGCTTTACTAAATCTCTTTGTTTCTTTAGCTCAATAATCTTTTCTTGGGCTTCTTGATCGTTTTTAAACAATTTCCCAAATGTAGCTTTAGATCCTTCATAGCTAGAAATATCATTTTCAAGCTTATCTAACTCCTCTCTTTGATTTCTTATTTTTTCAATAATCGAAAATGAATCACTGTTAGATTTTACAATAGAAAAGCTTGCTACTTTCTTCATAGAATTAGCTAAATTTTCCATTTCTTTGCCTAAGTTAACCGCTTCCTCTCTAGCTTGCTTAGACTTTTCATAAAAGTAATAAAGTGCGCTAGCGGCAATTATAGCAACTCCAGCTTTCCCCCCTATTGCGCCTAAAGCTCTATTCATTGTAGATAATGATGCTGCCCTTGCTTGTGCTGCTGCAGTTGCGTTAGTTGCTTGGCCAAGTGCTTGCTCGCTTTGTCTTGCTTGCATGTTTGCTCTAACTAATCTTAGTCTGGCCGCCTCTAAATTTCTATTAGCTTGAGCGGCTCTATCAGTTCCTGCAGCAGCTTGTTGTTCAGCTAATCTCTGATTTACAAGATTTTGAATTCTAGCTTGGTTAGCGACCCTATCTAAATTTGTTCTAATTGCTTGTGTTTTAGCTGACTGAGCTTGAGTGACCGCTAATTGAGCCTCTGACCTTAATAATGTTAGATTTGCATTAGCCGCTTGAATTCTTGATTGACTAAATTTAACAGCCCAAACAACCGCAGACATCATTCCTACTGCTAAAGCTGTCTTTATAACTGTTGCAACCGTTGCTGAATTTTCCTCAAGTGCTTTCACTGCGCTGGTAGCAAGACTTACACCATCAGTAAATTCACTCATGAATGAAGCACCCATCTTCACTTTAAGATCATCAACGTAACGGCTCATTGATCGTAATTGTTTGCCAGCCTCGCTCATAGATGCTTCATAAGCACCTGATATCATTGCACCTCGTTCCATTACCGCATTAACACGAGCTTGTGTCTTTTCTTGCTCAGTCAATGAATTAGCTGTTTTACCTATTTGTGCAGCCATCTTCTTATAGGCTTCTTCAAAGTTAACCGTGATACCGATTGTTCTCAGTACATCTGTTTGCGCAGTCTGAACACCGTAAATCAAGCGACTGTAAGCCTCTGATGAATTTAAACCACCAATAACAGCGGCATCTTGCGCTAAACGAGCAAGACCTGTAGCTTTAGATAGGTCAATATTCGCTTGGATTAGATTCGCAATACTCGAACGAGACTCAAGCGCACTGATCCCTGTTTTTTTCAGCGCACCTTCAACATCTAATAATTGCTTGGAAGTATATCCTGCATTCATACCAATCGCTTTCATCGTAACACCAAGCTCACGGTATCGAGCATTGGCCATTGTTGCTTCTTTAACGATTTTAGTGAGACTGGTACCAATGATGAATCCCGCAAAGGCCTTACCTAGCTCTTTGACTGTCATCGCTGAGTTTTTGCCTGTTTCATCTAAATCTAATAATGCTTGTTTCGCATCCTTAACTTCTTTTGTGTTGATCCTTAAGTGCAGGTTTGCTATGTCTGTCATTTTCTATGCTCCAGAAACGAAAAAACCGCCTCGAGGGCGGTTGAACTTATGAATTATCTTACGTATTATTTTGTTGCTACTGTATTTATTATAAGCTTGCTTGCTGCTTCAATTGTATTTTCTGCGTGCAAAATAACAGAATCAACTGCCATTTGAGATATATTTCTATTTAGATCGTAGTCGCTTTCATTTCTTTTCTTCCTCATAAAAGCTAACATATTCGCTATAGCACCCGCAGTTACTTTATCATATTTTGTTGGTAATGCCTTATCATTAAATTTACCTTTAAGATATTTTATCAAGTTATCATGTGCTGAAGGTCTTAAATCTGGTGGATCGATTAGTTGAGACAGAACCTCATGATAAGCTGAATAATAAGCCCTTGATATAGAACACCGAAAGTTAACTTCATTTTTTGTTTGATTGCATTGTTTCGCAAAATCTAAAAATTCAGATGGCTTTATAGACATTAATTAGTAGCTCCATCTAAATGATCATAATCATCATAATCAAAACCTATAACTAGATCAGATTCAAGCAATCCTCTTTTAGATAATTCAAATGATAACTCTAAATTCATATCAGCAATATCTTTTGGCTTTGCTACTACATAAAAAATCAAGGAAAAATCATTGCTTGATGGTTGAGAGACTTGTCCAATGTAGGCTTTATGTTTTTGAGCGTAACTTAAAGCTATTCTATGAATTTCTTTATACTGAGTTTTATCAATAAATCTCATAACAAAACCCTCAACATTGGCTGTTTCATCAAAATTAATACCGTGTTTACATAAATCAATCTTTAATTTGTGTAAATTAGCGACAATAGACTTACGAAAATCAATATCCCCAAAAATTAATGAATAAAAAAATAATTTCACTAAAACCATTTCATCAAAAGGGTAAGTTTTTAATGCGGTTTCCATAGCATTAGGCATTTTTTCATACTCTGATAGCATCCATAGCGTTGTTAAATAGTTATAACAACAATCAGCGTCAACTAATGAATATGATTGTAATTTACAAATACCTGAATTTATATTCCCTCTAAGTATATCTAGAAAAGCATCACAAGTAATTGCCCGTATGCTATTTTCTACTAGTAGCTCATCTTTTATTTTTTTGTGCATTTGAGCTAATTCAATTTCATTTTCAACGAAATCATTTTTAAAGTCTCTAAACTTACTTTTCATCAAAAATTGAAGTCTTTCAAAAATAACACTTGAATTTGTAGCTGGTTGTATTTTCATTATATTTTCTTGGATATCTGAAAAAAGCCTTAAAACTTAAAGAAAGTTTCCAAAATAGCAATTATCAGTAATCTGACATTATTAGTTAGATTGCTGGGTAGAGGTTGTTAAAAAACAAAATAAGCGCCCTAGGCGCTCATCCATGATTGTTTTTGTCTTAAAGAGCAATAGCTAAGCTATTTATATCATTTTTCCACTTTAAACACAGCTTGTGTTTTAATGCGTATTATAGGGCGCAAAGAGCAAAAGCGCAATGAAAAAACATCTCAAAAAGGTTGACATTTTGATAAAGCAAACCGCATAAGGCTTTAAACCCTGCAATACATTGCATCACAGGATTTCTTCTAAGGTGAATTTTTTATTACAACAATCAGTTTCTCAAAGACTCCAACGCATACCGCCAATTAGAATGAGACAACCAAGTCGGATGCGGATTGATATCTCGAGTTTCACGCTCTAAGGTTACTTTGGCTTTATTAATTACTCGCCTGTATTCCATTGACATTGAGTAAAAACTAGCGGCATAGCCTGATTTTAAAGACCTCAATGGCGCTTCAACTTCTTCAATGCTACTTCGCATACGTTCAGCTGCTTTCCATAACCAAGCAAGATTGCATAACTCATCATCTGTTAAAGAAATGGTATGCATTAATTCCTGTTCGCCATTTTTAACTGGTGCGTCTAAAACCTCTCCAGTTAAAACAAGTTTATGTACGTACTCTACTGCTGTGGTTATTTCAGATGGCTCTAGTTCATCAATATGTTTAACATTGAATCTCTGATGAACGTAAGAATATGCCTCTGGGTAAAGAATGTGTTTTTTACTTACTAAAAGGTTGATTGCGTCTCTTAGTGGTGTGCGGTCATCAGCTGTTGATTTTGATGTCTTGGTATTTTCTGCTGTATATGAACCTGTTTTTCGGATTGCAGGTAACACTTCGTTTGTTACCCACTTTCTGAATAATTGAGCTTCTTTTTTTCGTGATTTGAATAATGCGTGATATAGGCCTGATTCATTGATGATAAGCATATCTTGGTCTCCGGAGGGGGTACGCATATTGTGCGTATCCCTCTCATCACTATCTAATACACGCGTTAAATCACTCGCATTCCTATATTCAAGCACTTTTGCTACATCGGACGCAACGAACCAGACAACAGAGTCTTTAAAAACTGTTCTAACTTCGTGTGAATTAAAATTGAATACTGCAGGTGTGGCTTGATTAGTCATATTGACCTCGTTTTTTCTTCTGAAGGAAATTTACTACCTTAAATGGTAGTGCCAGGAGGTTCAGAACAGTAAACGTACTGCGGACTTATTTCTCTTTCGAGTATTGTATTAGTCGCCCTCCCGACATAGATCGAGAAAGTGATTGCTTTTGCTAGGATACAAAAACAAAAAATCCAACACTGACGGGGTTGGTTAATTAATCCGCGTTTAGGGTTCTGACGCCTACAACAAATATACTAACATCTCGGAATGATGTCAACAAAAAAGCCCCAAAGGAGCTTTAAATGCGAACATGTTAATATTAAACATAATCAGAAATTGTATAACGACTCAAGCTTGAAAGAGATTTTAATTTACATACATTTAATCACTAAAACAAGGGCTACAATTGATATTTCATATTAAGTGAAATTAGATTGCAAATCTTCTACACCAGCCGTAATAAAGCCCTTATTTGATTTTAGGCGTTATTCTTTTTTCAATACTTTTGAGTGTTTTTTCAGCAAGATTTATTGATTTTTTATCTCCTATCTTTATAGCGGATTTTAACATCAACTTAACCTCTGTAACTTTAACATTAGAGTAACTTGAAAAATAGCCAACTGTTCTCTTTTTCTTATGAACACCTGACCAATATCTAGCCATCTCATTGAGCATTGCATCATTTAAATGGATAATTTCCGTAACCATCTCAATAACAGTTTCCAGTTCATTATTTTTAAATTTTAGCTTAATTTTATCTCTTAACAATTTAAATAGCTCTCTATAGTATCCATGTGCTATTGTTGGTTTGCTTGTTAGATGCCTTAATATTATTTCCGCTTTTTCTAGTTCACCATTTTTTATTAATCGTACCGCCTCGTCATACTCTGCAACACTGCCTTGCCATTTTGAGAGTTCACTAACTACTTCGTCTGTAAGATTATTAATATCACCAACGTTCATAAGCCTATTTCCATTAATCTATTCATATTACCACTTTAATTATTTGCATTACAGAAAATTCAGGTACGATCATCACGAATTAATTCATAACTTTATTGCTTCATAACGAATTAAGTTTGCATTACTATAAATGCAATTATGGCTGCAATCGCTAATAAGAAAATCCAAACACCATAAGAATTTACTTTCTCAAACTCTTGCTCTGCTTTTTCTTGATTAGTTCTATCATTTAGTATTTTTTCCATTTTATGAGGGTCTAAATATTGCTCTGGAGTTAGGTTGTTTAATATGCAAAATTCTTTTGCTTCTAAAGCCTGCATGATTGCTTGATGTAAGTCATATTTGGATGATTCTTTATCATAAGGTTGATAGAGAGTTTCATTCAATTTAAAGTAAAATTTGTCCTCATCCCACTCACAAATGGAAAGCCCATTACCAAAATCCTTTAATGCTGCAAAAATCTCTGATTGGGCATTTATATCTAACGTAACTTTATATAGATCATCTAAAGTAAAAACTCCACTCTCAGGTATAAATTCAACCAGAGCTAAAACTTGCTCTTTTGTAGCTATTCTTAAGCTCATAAAACACCCCAAATATCAGTTAAAAGTTCCTTATGATAACTTACAAAACTAAACATTTAAAGGGGGGTCAAATTGTGTTCCATCTTAACTTAGTTAATTTTCTTGAATATTATCTTTTATGGATTTAACTTTACTAATGAACTTATTGGCTGTTGCAATACTTTGCTTTGCGTCAAGCTCATTAAGCTGAGAATCTAATTTGTAATCAGCAATAATTCTTTTATTTCTTTCGTTTTCTAAGGTGTAAAGTAGCCGCTTAAGTTTTTTTTCATCTGCTTCTTTAACGTTTAACCTGCTTAAATTTATGGCTAACTGCTGATGAACCCCTTTTTTCGGTATCTTTTTAAATGGGCCAAACTCATTAAGAATGCAGTGGTACATTGCGTAATAAGATCTTGATACTACATTCCTGTTGTAAATCTCTGAATTATTCAGACCTATTATTGATGTAGCAAAATCCAAAAATGATAAATAATTAATTTGCGCTGACATTTATCCCATACCCTATTTTGCTGTTTACTGAGAAGTAAATTGGGAATTTAACGTCTCCCTCATACAAATCGACTATTTTATCCGCTAGCTCGAAATTAAGATCAACTACTGTATCAACATCAGCATCAAGACAGATGAACATTGTAGGAGTTAACTCATTAGGTAAACAAACTCGTGTGATATTGAAACTAGATGTTTCGATTAAGCTTAGAGCCAACTTTATATTACGCAAAATATTATCTGGGTTTTCTTTGGTTGCCTTTATAGCTTTCTGAATAGCTGTCGTATATTTTCTTTGCATTTTAACATCCACCTTTGCATCATCAAGAATCTCTTTTTCTTCAGTAAATCTGACTTTATTAATCACAGCAAAAGCACTTGTTATTATTTTTAGGTCACAAAATAAATACCCTATGAAAATTACATTTGTCAAAACCCCGTTATCTAAATGAAAGTCAACTTGTTCTAATTCCTTTATCAAATTATATGAGCTAATATATTGATTTTTCATATTAAGTGCAAAAAGATAATTATTGGCAACAAGACCTGAAATATGTGCTCCTCCTGAAAAAATGGACATTGCTTCGTCTAAATTTCCTAAATAGGCACTCAACAAGCCCTCACAGGAAATTCTGATTTCTATATCATCACATAAAAGGATATCTCTTTTTATCATAGCTAATTGGAATTCAGTAAGTACTGATTTATTTTTCAATGCATCAGCCAGAAGCACTACATGCTCAAAAGCTTTGGGTTTGGGTATCATGCTCATCAGTATCACTCCAATAAATTTATTCAAATTGTTGCAATACTAACTTATACAGCTCCATATTTAAAGGAGGATTTAGACTGGTTAACTTTTGTACTTTGATAATCCAAATTTGGAGAACCAAAGTGTGAAACGTAGACATCCATTTGGGTATTACGGTAAAATCAAAGTGGTAGCACATCAAATTGACGTTAAGGAATAATATCAATTACATAACAAGGCTAACGCCTAAATGGTGTTAAGGAACAAAATCAATAAATCAGATGATGTGCTTTTGTTGAGGTCGTCGAATCAACGACCCGAGTAATTCCATTGGTAGTCGAATCAACTACCAATGACCACAACAACTAAATTAACCCGCAACTTTTCGCAGGTTATTCCTTGTTATTACATAAACCAAAACTGATATTTATAATAAAATCAATATACTAGATTGCTAAATTCTAGTATTTACTTTAAATTCAGTTAACTAGATTATATAGCTTATTTCTTTTCACCAATAAGCGCAAATTCGAACTGCAATTGATAGCGTTTCGTCCAAGCCTCAACCCTTTCTTTGATTTCTTTCTTAGCTCTTTTACGTACATTCATAAATACAGCGCCTTTACTTGCGTTCTCAAAAGTCTCTTTGTCGTACCGAGCTATTTCTTGGGCTTCCACTTCAGCAGGACTAAATGACCTAGGTTTGACCTGACCAGTAGTCCAGTATTCATAGAGAACATCATCGCACTGTTCTTGGTACTGAATAACTTTATCGCGTATTTCAGGTTTAACTTTGCTTGGGCTGATGGTTGCCAACCAACCAGCTAATTTGCGGAGGGCAAGGCAGGTCATCATCTGATCACCTCCTTTTGAAGGTATAACGATTTCCGTTACACCTTTTGTAAAGCGCCGCTTTAACTTCTCATTTTGAGATTGCCAAGTTAAGCCCATACCTTCAACAACAGGTTTCATGGGAACAAATGGTTCACCATTATGTTCAACAACAAATAAATCAGCACCGTGAAATGGAACTCTGATAGTCGAATTGGTATTAACTGTGCTTAATTGATTTTGCATAATAATTCTCCTTATGGAATGAGCCAAAGCGCACGGATATGTAGCCCACAGAGTTAGAATTAACTACTTACCCCATTGGCTCATTCCGTAAAGCCCTGTGATTATGTCGCGCCGTGCGTGGCGCATAAAAAAGCCCCGAGGATTAGTCGAGGCTATTTGTTTGATTTATGGATTTCAGCGAGTGCCGTATATTCCATAATTTGAAGATCACTAAAAATTTGCGGTCGCTCTTTCTTTTTGATACCAAGTAGATCAAAAATCGCTGGCAAAGCGTTATAGTCCAAGCCTGTTGCGCCACCGAATGAATAGCGCCATTGAGAACCCATTCTTTGAAATACTGATACACTCAATTCATTTTCAGGATAGATATCGACACTGAAATCATCCTCAGTGAAGCCTAAAAATTCAAGACCTGACTTATCAACTTGTTGGTATAAAGCCTTAGCGACCTCGACTAGTTTTTTTCGCGTGAACCAGTCATTTCTTCTGAATATGCGCTGATAATTGCATGAGCAGAGCGAGGGTAATTATCAAGGAGTATTTTAAAGTTATCTTCATTAAACTTATCTTCTAAGTCCCAATCAGATACAAAGCGAGAAAGGTATTCTGCGTCATGAACATCCTGATCATCTTCAATTTGCATTAATTCAATTAGTTTTTCTCTTGGGTGATGTTTAAAAGTAAATTCAATATCAGCGTTGCCTTTCCCTGGTACTGGTATTTTTACTTTTAGTTTGAATGTTGGATTTGGATTTAGTGTTATTTTAGCCATTTTGCACCTTTAACTTTGTTGATTATTTGCGCACCCTAAAATGGAGAGCGCAAAATTTAGACTTTTGTTTTTATAAACTTTATCTATTCGCTGTATTTATGGAACGTTAAGCGAGATGATTCAACGTTGATACCTGCTGAAATCGTTTCTGCTTCGTTCTGTTTTGATGTTGGAGTGTCATCAAAAGAGATTGTTCCAGCGAAGTATCTATTTTCGCTTGCTTTCGGCACGTACATCTTAATTGCATGAATGGCTTGTGATTCATCAGCCTTACGCATTAATGGATAGAATGGCAAAGTAGAATCATGAACAATCGTCAGTTTTACTGCCTTTGGAGACTTATAGGTGTTAATTTGGCGCGCTTTATCGTCAGATAGAAATTGAACCTCAGTGGTTTGCTGTTCCCCACCTGAAAAATCAATATCTTTAATCTGTGAGATTTCAGTCCAGCCCTCAATTTTCTGAATAGAGCCTATACCACCACCTTCATTGAAACGGTTGGTGTTAGATGTATCTACACCCTTAAGTGTAATTTGGTCTCCTGTAACTTCAATTTCAGTTACTAACTGATTGATACCAGACCAGCCTGATTTTATGAGAACCACATCACCAGTTTTTAACGTATGAGTATCTTCAAGTGTTACAATTGCATTTTCAGCATTTGAAATCTCTGAAAACGCTAAGGCAGTCGCTAACAATGTACTAGCGGATAGTGTTGCGCCATTTGGTAATGAAATAGCCATAATAATTTCCTCGTTTAGAAATAAAAAACCGCCTCAAGGGCGGCTATTAATGTTTAAATAATCGTTTAGGTATCAGCTCGATAATTAAAGCTAATTGATTGTGTGAAAATGAAATTCTGTGTTATTGGTGGAAGCGTATAAGGAACACTGATGACATGAACTTTAGTGCCATTTTTTTCTAACGTGCTATTAAAATCAAACAATTGAATTAACTCATTTGCGATCTCAAGCACTTTGGATTCTCCAGTACCTGCCTGAGTGTTAATGTTAATCTGACACACACCTTTGTAAGTTCTCATGCCACCGGCAACATCTATAGAAGTGGTTGTAGCCGGCATGATATGTAATTCAAGATGTGTTTCTGATTTACTATCAAATGATAAATTTGGATAAGCAATCTGTAGCCCTTTTGTATCAGCATAGTGAGCTAATTTAGAACGAATCAGGTTATTGATTTCTTTTTGCATTATCTATTCAGCTCCCTTGCTATCTCATCAATCCAGTCTTGAATCTCAATTGCAGTAATTCGCACCATGCCTCTTGGAGCTTGTTTAGAATGGCCGTCCTCCAATTCAATTGCATAAGGCAAACTGTTTTGAATATAAATAGCCTCAACACCTGAATTAAAAGCATCTAAAGCGGCCTGCCCAGTGCTAATTACAATGGCTCCTGTTTTGTCTAGATTTTCAAATTGGGTCATATCTTCTTTATTGAAAGATACGTGCCAATTTCCTCGAAAGCGTCCAGTATCAACGGGAGATTTCATAACTAATGAGCTTAAGACTCTTAAACCTAACATTTTAACGAAATCGTCAAGCCTATCCGAATAACTTTGAAGTAAAGATGATAAATCAATATCCCAACCAGATTGATTAGACATTTAACACCTCAATTGCAACTCATAATAGATAACAATATCAGCAGGCTGAAATGGATTAGGAGATACAACGCGCCATTTTTTACCATCCATAATGACAAAATCACCTACTCGTATTTCATTATCTGCAGTACACATCAGTTTTACATCGCCTACTTGTATAAGTGAACTTGTTAACTCCGATGGGTATTGAGTTTGTCTTGGGCCATATGAGAATCGTACACCTTTAACTTCAAATGTTTCGTCTTCTTTGGGTTGCTCGATTCCATTAACAATTTCAACACCACCGCCGCGCACTACTTGATAAGTAATTCCATTTTTACTTATCATTCTCATGGCTGTTTGCTTTGCCTTTGAATAATCCATACTACCCCCTTGTAATTGCTGCTGATCCAAAGCTAACTTTGGTTGTGAAAGGTTTAAGTAATTCATCAACCACAGGAAACTTCTTTTTGAAACCGTCAGAGTTGACTGCGAACGTTGTTGACATAGAGCCGAGTGATTCGCTGACAACCTGAGGCTCATGCTGTGACGGCATTAAATCCCCTTTATCAGCTTCAATAGCTAGAATTAACTGAGCGGTGATGATTTGCCTCGGTATTGAGTTAATATCAACAGCGTCAATTCCAATCCTTGGAAATGACAGCGGTTGACTTGCTTCCATGCGTGAGCCTGAGTATTCCTTTGATTCGAGATAATCCATTGCTCTTATCAAAAGATGTTCAAGCTTTCCATTTAATGTGATACCGCGCGCCTCAGCGTAAAAATTCAGCTCATCAACAGTAGCGTAGGAATTGAAACCTAGTGAATCGATATCATTATCAATCATGTTAGCTCCTACTCGCTTGCGCCCTGCTTTTCAACCTGTTGTGTTTCTTCAAGCAGTTTAGATAATTCAGCTTTACTAGCATTTGCATTAAACTCAATGCCTTTTTCAGCTAAAAGTGCCTTGATTTGCTTTGATGTTAACTCGGTTTGCTTATCTGGTTTATCATCATCACTTGATTCTAAGCCACTAAAATCAATATCAGCCACATCATATTTATCCAAATAGGCTTTTGGCGCATCACCACAAACCGCATCAGCTTTTTCGATTAAGTCACCGTCTTGATAAGCAGTGCTATCACGGATAGTTAAAGCGTTACGTCTAGCAAAGTCGATTTGTAATGCTGTGGCGACACCAGTAATAAACCAAAGTGTTTTTTTGTTCATAGTTAAAACCTTTAAATGATAAAGGGGCTTTCGCCCCTTATTTGTTGATGTTATGAAACTTTGTGATGGCAAAAGCTTTGATTAGCCTTTGCTGATGTAGAGAACACCTGCCGTATCTTTGTGACTAGAAGCAGAGCGCTCCCAATTAGCAGATGTACCGATTGAGGTATCTGTTGGTGAAACACCGCCGTTCTCTTTCAACCACTTATAGCCTTGAACGCTAAGGTTGTAAGACCACTCAGACTGGTACTTGCTTGTGATATTTTCTTTACCAGTTGTACGCTCTAAAACTGCATCAAAATCATCATTGCTTGCGACACGAACAGCCGCATCAGTTAAGCCAAGCGATCGGAATTTACGAGTATCGCCAGTACCTTGAACGAGTGCCTCTGAGTCAGTAACTACTATCAAGCGGCCGAATGGGTCACGTTGAATGTTTACACCTTCGTAAGAGAACAAGCGTTCATTATTTGTAAGGGCATTTTGATAAAGTTGGCTTGCTGCACCTGAGTGCATAATCCACGCTTTAATTGCACTTGAGCGGTCACCAAATTTAAAGCCTGCATCAGTTAAACCTGCAAATGATGCATTGTTTGCGCCGCCGTCGTGAGTTACATCTGCATTGCCTGAAATTGCTGCAACTGCTGCTCGAACACCACTATTTACCATATCAAGTGTTCTGGCGCGTGCTAATTGCTCACCGATGGTATAAGCCGCTAACTGTGGATTTTGACGAACCCAGTTGTACTGCGCGTTATCCCATAATAGCGTAGGTGTACCCGCTGCGACTTTAACAGCGATATCTACAAGCTGTTGTAAGCGAGTAGAGTTGATATCAGCATCGGAGTTCACATCACGTCTACGAACAAGACCGTTGACAAGCTTGAAACTTGCGCGGACTGCTTCGTCACCTGTAATAGGCTTGTTCTCGATGATAATGGTACCGGCAGATGCTTCATTAAAAGCGTTGATATTTTGCGATGCTAATTCAGTAATCGCAGTGTAAGTTTGTTGATTAAATTTAGCTAAATCGAAAGGCATAATTTATTTCCTTATTTTGAGTTTGCATTAAGCCACGCAACGCGTTGCTCATCTGTTTTGCATTCTGCTAATGTTGCCGGCAGATTGCCATTTGGCTTACCTGTACCGCCTGCCCCAGTGCCCTGAGCCTGTGGCCAAAGATGCGGCGCTGTTTCTTTGGTTGATTCAATCCACTCTTGCACGGTTAGCGGTGTTCTGCCGTCCTTGCCATAAATAACTGAACCGTCCTTATCTAGTGCGACAGCCTCGCCATCATCACTGATTTTAAATACTGATTGAGCACGTAAAAGTAAGTCTTCATCAGCTCCAGAAAGGGCGCCGGCCTTGCTAGCAATCCCACGAACTAAATCCCCAAGCATTCTTCCTTTGAATTTATTAGCGAATTCCCTCGCTGCTTGGAGTTCAGCATCTTTTGCTTGTAGTTGCTTTTCTGTGTCACTTCTAAAACGCTCTGTACGACGATTTATAACTTCATCAAAATTGCCCTCGGCAATTAACTTAGCCTCTTCATCGGTTTCAACGCGTTTCATTAGAGCTTTAAGGGCGACTGGATCGAATCCCTCAAAGTTTTTGAGTTGTTCAGCTTGCTCCTTAAGCTTGCCGTGCAACTCAGAATTTTTATTTTTAAGACCAGTAGTAACCTCGTTAATTTTCTTATCTATAATCGCTTGCACTTCTGGTGTAATTTCAGGGGCTTTTGGAGGGTTATTACCTCCATCACCAGAACCGCCACCATCACCATCTCCATTTGCAGCATCTCTATATAAACGCCCTGCTGATTGAGCTTCAATAAGCATTCTTAAAAATTTATTCATTATTAATTTCCTATGTCTATAAACGAAAAAACCCACTACGATGAGTGGGTTAGGTTGATTTAACTACTATTATAAAATCTGTTTTAATTGCTCAAGTGTCAAAAACTCGCCATTGTCAGTGAACATCTTCTCGACTGTTACACCATCTTGAAGTAGCTTTGCTCGCTCTTTACCAAGTACTTGCACTTGGCGCTCAAATGATTGTCTTTGTAGCCAATCGCTGTACTTAGTATCTTCTGGTACTTGACCATCCATTGAAGCTCGTGTGCTAGGTTTAAGTTCTTTGAAATCAAACCCCATATCTTTCCATGATTTGAGTATTGGTACCATTGTGCTTCTACAACAAAAGTGTGCTTTACCGGCACCGCCTAAATATGGTAATTCATGACCAATAGGCTTACCAGTTAAAGTGTATTCCTTACCATCTCTAGCGATACAAATTTTTGTGGTCCTTGTATCGAGAGTCGAACACCAAACTTGACCCTTAATATACTCCTCATTCTCCTTGAATAACTCAGCTCTTGTTGTAGATGCATAATGAGAAACTGCAGTTCTAACAATTGAATTCACATTCTTCCTGTTAATCTCAAGAATGCCATCTTTGTATTTATTTTTCTTTGTCCCCATGATTTTTCTAGCAATCTGCTGATTAGTTAATCCCTCAACATATCCACTATAAACTGTTTGAACTATTTTATTTAGGCTTGTCTCTGCTAATTTAGCGGCCCATTCACTTAGCAATCTACCTTGGAATGCCTTTTCTGCCGCAGTAATAGCAATAATACTTTCAGAAGCCGCAACAAATACTATTTGAGATAGAATTTCAACTGGTATCAATGCTGTAAATAAACTGTACTGTTTTTCATTTAGCGTACTAGAAAACTCTTCAAGCTCAGATTGCAACTCACTAAAACTCTTCTCTAATTGAGTAGAATATAATTCATTAATTGGCTCTAGGGCTGCTTCTATCTGAGATAAAGTCAATGAATACACATTTAAGTTATCTAAGGCATCTAGTAGCTCACGTTCAATTATTGGATCTAACTTCAATAGCAACTTTAGTATTCTTTGAGCTGCTGAACGACCATATCTATCTATGAATACATTTTGATAAATTAAACCATCTAATATTTTCTGACTAAGGCTCATTTATCACCTCACAACAATTGCGTCTGTTGCTCTAACTCAGCCATTACCTCGTCAGGATTCGCCTCTGGGTCGATGATTTCAGCCTTTTGCAACTGATTAACCATATCGACTTTACGAATCGCCCCTTGTTGCCAAGCAGATACAAGCGTCATAACGTTTTGAGGATTGATTTCGGTACCAATAAACTTGCGGTTAATCTCGAAAAGTATTTCTTCATCTTTGATGTTCATGTACTTAGCACAAAACTTGATAGCCTGAGTGTAGGCCTCTGAAACGTTTGATACGCACGTCGCCAAAACAGATGTTTGAGCGCTTGCGTCATTCTCGGCTTGTGTCGCTGTTTTATTGCTACTTTTAGCCTCAACCAATCTTGCGCCTAACATTACCATCAAATCTTGTTTATCTAACATAGCCTCGCGTACAAGTGGATTGGGTTGTGCTTGTGTGTAATTAAAAGCCCCACCTACAGGCAGTAACAAAGCATTCCTAGAGCCTATTTTTACACCTGATTTTTCAAGATGATTGCGCCACTCTTCAGTTAAACCACTAATTGACGGCTGAACTTGACCACAGAAAAACACACTATCTTCATAATCCGCTGAATTACGATAGTGAGCAATATTCATATTCGCCAAATCTAATAGCGGTGATTCATCGATTGAAGAATCGTTATTTTGAGCCCCAACAAATGTACAAGGAATCTCATCCCATGCGCCACCTGCGGTAACATTTGGAGTGTATTCAGCATCAACAACAAACTCGCCTTTATCGTTTGCACGATGAACCCGACAAATAAACTTTCCATCTTCAATGGCCAGTTCGCGATATTGAGTAATTGATTTGAATCCGTAACCGTCAGCGACCTCAACAATTTCTTTTAAAACCACCAGCACCAACTGATTACGGCCATTAACTCTATCTACTCGCCAGTTAATCACGTTTTCAGCAGGGTACGAGAATATTTGTGCTTGTTTCGATTGGTCGTTATAGTCAATGTAGAGAAAGTGCCTACCAACCTCTAAAACGTTCTCAAGTACGTTCTGCGCCTGTTGATAGATTGAAGTTCCCGAACCATCAGCATTAGTTTTCAAAAAGTTTAATTTATCACTTACATTCATAAGTGGGTTCTTTCTAAATGCCATGCCAAGGTAACCATTTTTTGTTGTACCTGTGGCATTGAGAAATACAGCTCTTTCTAAATAGGATTTGTTTCTAGCATCGTTCTCTGGACTATCGTTAGTTGGGTCCAATTTAGGCAAATAGTCATTGCCCTTCTCTTTTACTGCTTGCTGACCACGACAAACATCTCTTACCAGTTGCCAAACTGGGTAAGCGCTTGTCAGCTCTGGTCTTGTAAATGTGATGTCGTTAGCCATTAGTAAATAGTTCCTAAGTTGATTTCTGTCGCAAACTCGACCTTGTTTTTAACTGACACAGCGAAATATCTGAAAGCATCAGCACCATGCGATGTGTGATCGTGAAGTGGTTTATCTTTCCAACAACCGCGCTTGTCGTCCCATTCCTTGCGATAACCTTCAAGGTGTTTTATGCCCTGGTCGCACTTGGCGCTATCGAATACGCAATGAGGTAATAACTCACGAACTGCCTCAATACCTGTATCCACGCTGACTTTAGGCGCAATCTTGAAAGAGACGCTATATATCTCACCGTCAATTTCATAACCTTGCCTTGCTATTTCTAATCGTGATTTAGCGTCACTCATCATTTCACGATTTTGAATATCATGCGGTGCGGTGTGACTGCCATACTCATAGCCTTTGTCTTTAAGCACTTTGAAGTAGTGTTTCATGCCCTCGCCACTGTTCTCGTAATAGTCAATGACGTGCCACTCGGTACCAATTTTCCTAACAAACCAAATCGATGTAGAATCGCCCACACCTAAATCCCAGTAGGTATGCACTGGTTGATGTGAGTTTTCAGGTAGATTCTCAATTATTCGCTGATTAGCGTAGAGATATAAAAACTGTTTAGCGTAGTAAGCGCCCTCGATAGATTGCTTAAATGCTTCCTCTGGGATTGATGGGTACTCACGCATGATGTCCGCACCGAGCGTCTTTTCTTTCGCTTGGTACCACGCTTTTTGTTCTGGTGTTAATTTGATGCCATACTTTGATTCTAGCTCATCAAAGTACTCAATTAATCTGTCTGGTAACTTACTCGTCACTTCAAGCGAGTATTCAGGATTAAGCCACCATGAGAAGAAAAAGAATTTCCAGTCAAGTGGACTTAATGTGACACCCATTTTCAGCATTTTTTCGGCTAATTGAGAGAACTCGAAGAAGTAACCACTTCGCCCCTCGGCTGTACTTTCAATTGTCGCAAAACAATCCTTTGACACTGCTTCAAGCGCACCAGTAACAATCTCTTGCGCCTTGTGCGGATACTTGGCGCATATCTTCCCAAACTCTGAAATGTGCAAATATCGTAAGGTACCGCCACGGAATGAGGTTGATACGGTTACCGAGCCGCCTTTTTGAAAGACTAGCTCACCTGCAGCATCGTTACTAGCAGGATTGGCTGCTTTGATTTCATCGGGTAGCTTATCGTAGGCGAATTTTACTTTCTCACGGAATAAACGTTTAGCATCAGGCAAGGTATGAGCAATCAGCGCACATTTAGCACCCTCAAACAGCGCCGCATCAAGTTGCATGATACAAACCAGTGTCGTGAAACCTAACTGCCTTGCTTTTAGAATGATGTTGCGGTGATGAATACCCTCAAAATAAGCCAATTGCTCGGCTGTCATCTTGAATCGGACAATTTTACCTGACTTATCGACGATAAAGTAAAGATGGTTTAACCGCCAGAACTTATCGCTCAATAACTTGATATGTTCTGGTCTCATACTCTACTCCGATAATCTATCCATTAATTCAGATAATGCGTTAACTGTGGCGTCACCTTTACCCTCTAAAATATTTTTAAGTCTCTGAATCTCTAATTGTTGTTTTTCTATACTTGTTTGCAGCGCTCGCTTAGTTAATTCACTGTCCTGCATACCTAAGTATCTGGCCAGCATTTTGGCAACTTCAACCTGTGAGTTCATCATGATTTCGGTGCCATTTTTAGTTTGTTTGATACCTGCATACAAGCGCCTTGCTTGACGGCTTAAATCACGAGTATCTTTAAACAATACGCTACCAACCCCTTTACCTCTACACTTAGGGCAGTCAGGATTAGGATCCATTTCTTTATCGAAATTAAATCCGCCATCGCAGCTAGGCTCTGCTATATCTTTTGCAGCTGCTTCTTGTGCCGCTTCATCATATTCAACTTCATCTATCCACTGATACTGATGCCCCTTACCCCAGCAATGACGGCAATTAACGCGCCTATGCTCAACTAGCTCATTTGGGTCCGCACTCAAGATATCTGACATCCAAACCAATACTGAATCAACAGTGATCTCAGTCCTTACCTGCCTTAAATCGAGCGCATCTTGGATGGGTTTGGCAATCTTAACTGTTCTTAACATCCTTGAGGCGCTAATATAAGCCACGTCATTTGTGCCCGTGTAACCTGCCTCTTTGTATGCTTTAATTCGGTCGCCTGTTCTAATATAAGTTTCTACAAACTTAATCTGCTTATCATTTAAACCATAATCAAGCAGGTTTATAACAAATCTATTTTGTGACGCTTCTTGTCCATTACCAATCACATCTGCTTGAGGTATTTCTTGGTTAATAAGTTCGGATTTATCATTCAAACTTTTAGGTTTGATGTTTTTACGTTTTTTTACACCATCAAACTTTTGCCAACCCTCAGCTTTTGCTTTTTTGTGAATTGCTGTGTCACTTATTCCATGAAGTTCAGCAAGAGCTCTAACGGATATTTTTGATGATGTATACTCTCGCTCAATTTTCTTCCAATCAATGCCGTTGCTCATACTATTTTCCTTCTTTGTTGTTTAGATTGTCGAGCATGTATGTTATCGCTCGTATATCTCCTTTTTTAGCTTTTTTATATAACTCGTTGGTTAGATCGGCTATGACTAATGCCTTACCTCTGCGAATTGATTTTCTTATTTGATTGGTTAGCTCTTTATCGTTATCGCAATTTAACTTTAAGATACTTTTTATCTGCTGTTCAGTTAAACCACGACCAGCTAACCCCTCAATTTTATCAAGTAAATTATCTTCCACTTTTAGCCCCTCAAGGTCTCGAACTAAGCCGGTAGTTTCGCTAATATCGGCTTATATAACAAACACTACCGATAGTTGAGGATTAATGATGAAAAAGAAAATTGATACACTACGTGAATACGCAATGAATGAAGATTGGCACACAGCAATAAAATTAGCAGCATCTTTCCCTAGACTTGGAAATGAAAAAATAGCTATCACTCGCGCTAAAGAAGCTTTAGTGCGTCCTGATTTTCAAATTCAATTAGGGAGAAATCCTGATTTGTTACTTGCTGAGGGTATTAAAGCATTGAGAAATAAGTATTCGTTTTAAAGTACTTCCTCATCTACTTCACTGCCTATATCTTCTATTTCAATATCACCACAGGCTAAAGTGGCTTTTTTAGGGTCGCCTTTAACGAACACTAAAATATTTTGATGTGTTTTAGATAATTTACGACTTGCCTTAAATGTTCTTGATGCTGTCATAGCTACACCACCAACGCTTGTCGCTAATATGGCTTCATTATAATAATCAGCGCCGGCATCAATAAATGCTTGAATCGTATCCGATACAAAGTTCCTATATATCCCTTTCTTGTCTCGTACATCACCCACAACAAAACAGGCGAAACGATCTTCTTTTAGCATTGAGACACATTCTTTAATTATTTGTCTGTACGCCTTTAGAAACTCAGGGTAATCCATTGTAGATAAATCATCTGGGTTATCTGAATAAACTTCTAAATCTGCATAAGGTGGGCAACTAAAAATAAGATCAGCTTGCGCATTATCTGCATGCTTCCTAATGTATGTGCTATCACCACATTTCCAAATTGGTGTGTATTCATCATCTGGGCTTTTAATATCTTCCCACTGCTGAATATTTGCTGAAATCTGTTCAGCTCGTAAATCGCAACCAATATAATTGCGTTTAGTCTTAGCTGCTACTACGCCACGAACAGAACCTCCTGAGAATGGGTCTAAAATTAAACCTCCTTCAGGGGAAAACCATCTATAAGCTAGCTCACATAGAACAGGATCAAATATACTTGTACCAGGTAATAATTTTACATCTGGGTTAGCTTCAAAGAATTCATCCCAAGAAACCTTTTTACCCACCTTTTCTTCATAACGATTTTTTTCATCATAAACTGCAGGTGGTTGGTGTGATTTATTGAATGTTAAACTTTCATCACGACCTTCTTCGGATTTAATGCCTAACGCTATCCATTGTTTCTTTCGCTCTTGCCACTTTCCATCTCTGGCACTAAGTACTGTAAATGGAGGAAATAGAAATTTTTCAAATAATGACCCCGATTTATTACCGCCAGATAGTTCGCCAATATCAACATCTGTTTTTAAGTCTAAAAGATCATCAATCTCTAGTTGAGTAAATCCTAATGTATCAATATCAAAACCTGACTCAATAAGCTCATTAATCTCAATCTTTAAAAGTTCTTCATTCCACCCTGCATTTAAAGGTAAACGATTATCAGCTATTCGATATGCTTGTTTCTGTGTTTCAGTCAAACCAGTAAGCATTATTGATGGCACTTCATCTAGTGCCAATCTTTCAGCGGCCATCAAACGACCGTGACCAGCGATTAATACTCCCTCCTCATCAATTAGAACAGGATTAGTCCAACCAAATTCTTTTATACTCCCCATTAACTGGGTTACTTGTTCATCTGAGTGTGTTCTGGTGTTTCTTGCGTAAACAATCAGCTCTTTGACTGATTTATATTCGATTGATAGTGTATTGTTATTGTTTTTTGTTGTCATTAAGGCATCCCTTGATTATGATACCTGCGCTCTCGAGAGCAGGTGGGTCTTGGTTTGCGCTCATTAACTTAGGTGTGATGAGTGTAAATGGCTACTGATAATTCCAGTTATCAGTGGTCGCCCACTCCTCAAGAGCAGTTTTATATCTTATTTATTAATTTGTTATGTCCTATAAATGAAAAACCCACCGAAGTGGGTTTGTTAATTGGTGCTCATTAACTTTACTAATTTGTTAGATCAAGCATGCTCTTAGGTTTTGATTTCATTTCAACTGCATTTTGGATTGTAAACACAAGAAAATCTAAAATTTGCTCAGCCGCCCTAAATGCATCTGGATATGTAAAACCAATTTTATTAAATAGCTCTTTATCATTTAATATATTCGGCATTTCTACTACTTCAATTTTTGCTTTGCCTATTTGGCTTATTACTTTGTCTAGCAAAATTAAATTATACGAGATATCACCAAAGTGTTTAGTTTCGAAAACAATCGATATTATGTAAGTTAACCCCTTTTGTTTAGTTTTGCCACCTGTTTTTTTTAGTTTAATATCATCTAAGCCTATATTCTTTAGCTGCTCATGAATAGCACTTAAGACTCTCTTTTCTGTCTCGATTGCTTCCTCATGAAATTTTTCAATCTGTAAAACTTTATTCGGATAAGCTGTTTTTAGTTCACTCAACATAATTTGCTCCTTTTTGTCTGCTTTAAGAGCTTTATATATTGAGGGTAATAATATAATTTCAATCTTTTTTCTTAAACAAAGTTGAAAATAAGATCAAAGTCACAGTTTTTCTCTTTTTTCTTTAATGCTCAAAACCTGCTTAACCACCCAATCACTCAAATAAGTCAAAGCTTCGTGATTATTAGCATCTAATTTAACACCTGCGTTCTCAAGAATTACCCAAGCTGCATGAATTGATTCGTGGCTAATTACATGGAATGGGATATTGTCTATATCATCGAATATGATGATCACAGATAAAGTTCCATTATTACCAAAGGCCTTAATCGTCAATCCATTATAATCATTACCATATTGTTCAAAATCAATATTTTTGAAGTAGGATTTAGCAGCTTCAATTGATTCGCAGATACTAATATGCCCTGAGTAGATAGGAACTTTTAAGTGGACGATTGGCTTAGCAAGTTTCTTTATTTTGGTTACCTCTAAAAATAATTATTAACATCAATTGAAAAGATAAATTTAAACCATATATATTAGTTTCGTCAGAAGATGCTATCTTCTGTATTTTTCACTTTTATTAATTATTAAATGAGGTATTACTAATGAGCAACGCATTAAGCCCACATAATAAAAAATTGTTAACAGGTTTTCTCAGTGATAAATCCTATACAACAAAAGATGTTAACGCTGGGATAAAATATTCACACCCTGATGGGAACGGGCCGCACTGCACAATTTACTTGAAAGCTGACGGAACAAACACTTATCAAGTTCAAACTGGTTCTAATTTAGCTGCTGCAGAAGAGTTAAATAAATTCATTCAGGTTTCTTTTGTTCAGAGCTAATTTGATAAAAACAGCATTTGTTTGGCTCTTAGAGCTTCAATCTCTCTGAGAGCCCTTTTATCTACATTGCATTGACCTAGCCTGCCTAATAACTCGATATTCAAGTCCATACTAGCTCCAAAAGTTAGCGGTTCTGGAATAATCGGGATATTTACGTCAGCTAGCAAATTTGGGTCAGTTGGTTGATGCAGGGTTACGTATTCTGTCCGCGTACTGCCGCAACCTATCAGCAGCGGCATTAGGCACAAGAGTGTTAGAGCAATCAGCAGTTTTGATAATCGTTCTGACAATCTCTTTTGTTTGATTCTCATCATCTGATAAATCCTTTTTGGTTTGGATAACTGCATTACTTACGGCATTCATAGATTGAGTAAAGGCTGACTGCAGTTTGATTGTTGTGTCGAGTTCAGTCACTTGGTCATTAGCGAGTGTTAGTCTATCTCTAAGGCTTAATGTGTAATTAACACCAAGAATCAATAGCCCAAAACCAACAACAGCCAATAAAATAAGATGGGCTTTACTCATTATGGATACTCTTTGCGAGATAATTCAAAATGAGGGCCATCATAAAACCGCTCATCATCTGAACGACCATTCTCGTTCCAATCTCCGCCCCATCGGATATGAATCCCTAATTCATTGGCAGCTTCAAACATTGCATCTGAAATAGCTTTGAATTTTGAAGTATCATTCCATGGGATCGTTCCTTGTACCCATGGGGCACAATCAACTGCGTGACCGGTGATATGCCGAGAATTCATAGTCTGACTAGCACCTTTGGCTACTAAATCTTGTTGCCTTGCTTTTGTCCTTAAACCTTCAATAACACGAAAATCAACAGTGCTTTTATGAAGTGCTAAAGTAACAACTTTTACCAAATCTGGGTGAATGCCTTTCAAGTTTTTAAGGCTTACTTCTGAAAATTTAAAATGACTAGCCATAGTTACTACTCCATGTATAATTAACAATCTATTTAACTAAATTAAGGGGATTTAAATGTCTACATACAAAAAAATTGCTGAATTCGTTAAAGATAAGCACCATGTAACAGTCAAAAGTTGTCACATAGCACACTGTAAAGAGCTTTTTGGGTTACCTAGAAAGAACTCACATAATCGAAGAGACCCAAGCAAACGAGTTTATGAGTGCCCTGAAAAATTTAAACCCTTCATAAAAGAGGCATTCATTAATTTTGGGTTGCTTAAAAAATAAAAAACCAGTTGGGTGGTTGGGGTTATTTACTGTTACTTTTTTAAAAAGGTAGATGTCATTGCTTTTAAGGCTTTATAAACATTACCTCTTTCAATAACAATGAATATAAGTAATGTGGCATTTAGACCTAACTCACCTAAATCAATATTACCGTCATAAGTAAGGGTAATGATTCTAAAGCTAATAAAGCCCATCCAAAACATCATTAGTGAAGCCAATAAAGACTTTGCGTAGTTTGGCTTATTTTCAACAGGCCTATGAAAAGCAAACATCATTAGAAAATTGATTAAACATATAACTAAATTTGATAATGTCATCCAATTGTAAGTTGTTATTAGCTCGTGGATATAATTACTCATCATCCACCTCCTTGCCTTTTCTGATGTCTTGAACGTCTTTTGCCACTCCTTTAATACCACGCCTTTGAATATACCCATAAACTGCTACAACAGAGGAAGATAACACCAATGCGATAAAGAAACCGATTGCATGATTATCATCTCGGATATAACCACGATTAATCATCCATACTTGAACACCTGGTGTCATAAAGAAACCAATGCCAAATGAAATGATAGCCAGTGGTAATTTAAGTAATAGCTTGTAGTGTTGATTTAAAAAGGTAAACAACAATGCACCGGCTAGAGACCCTGCAAACACGAGAGTGTTATAATCGTAGAATGATGAGGATATTGCTGCGGTAGTCGTTGCACCCGCGACAGTTACTACTGCGGTGCTGAGATTAGGTTCCATTTTCAGTCACCTCATTCAAAAACAGATTAAACATATGCTCTCCTTGCACTGATGAAAATAAAAAGCCCCAGTTCTTAGGCTGAGGCTTGGTGTGTTTATTTGATTTTTAGGCACAAAAAAACCTCGATTTTTAGGTCGAGGTTTATTGCTTAGTGCTAACAGATATAAAAATCCCACTATGGGTGTCAATTTATAACAGTTTTATGCAATTTGCAATACTTATTTTTTACTTAGTTACTTTTTTTATCGTGCTATTTGCAAAATTTTCCTCTATCTCACACTTTATAACTAAATGGTCTAATAATGGCTTAAACCTTCTAGACCATGTTGATTGTGTTAATTCAGTTACTATCGATGAAACAGCCCTATAAGCAACACTAGAGGGTATTTTAAAGAAGCCTTTCCCATTACAACGACTACAAATTTTTTCAGTCAAAACGCCTGTTTTATTAGTTCTCACTTGATCAATCACTTTACCTGAGCCATGACACTGGCAACGATTCTTAACTAAGCCAGTCCCTTTGCAATGTTTGCAACCAATTCCATTTATCTTTTTAGCGCCCTTACACACAGGACACTCTTTATCAGCATCTGGCGAATTAACGTATTCAGCGTAAGCAGCTTGAGCTAAAATCTTAACCACCATACCCAGTTGACGACCGCTAACTGATTTACCCAGATACTTTGGCGCTTGAGTCAATGCATATCTAGTTAATTCAGCAATTGCGATCTCTTTTGCTTCTTGGCTTAAATCTACTTTTGCAAAGAATAAAGCCATACCAAATTGAGATTTAGCTGTGGCCATTCCTAGTGCGCCCATAATGTCGGTAGCTGTTAGTCTATCATCAGCAGTACACGGTGATTCCGTTGTGATACTTAATGATTTTGGACTGAAATATTTAACTGCTGATTCTAGATTCATAACTACCTCACTTATTTGATAATTCTTTTAACTTGTTTTTGTACTCAACTTCAATCGCCTGCAGTTCTTCAACGGTCCATCTCTTCGATTCGTTGTTGTTTTCTATAAACTCTAGTCGCTCTAATCCTATTTTTTCAATCAGCGCGAGGCGATAAGGAGCAATATTTCCAGACTTGTACTGATTGCAGACTACACATTGCTTGTGAATATTGTCTTCGTGAAACCTTAATTGCGGCGATGACGCTACTGTTCGATAGTGCCCTGCGTCCCACTGGACTGATTCTATCGCACCACAACTAATGCAATTTTTGTCTGCATCTCTTTCTCTGATATATCGATTAACTGCTTTTTGAGCCCTATTAGCCCAATACGAGCGAGGTTTTACTTTTAGCTTACGCTGCCTAATTTCCGCCCTTTCCACTTTTAAAACTTCATCGCGCTTGCGTTGCTCTTTCAGCCTGTTTTCATGCCTAACTTTTTCGATAGAACATTTAGGACTACATACCACTTGCAAACTGTTTCTTGGCTCAAACGTTTCTTTGCACCACCTGCAAGCTTTCGGCTTGAGCTTTCTCTTTTTGGTATTCTTCCCATGCGTCATTGATATGCTCCTTTGTGTAAAATTCACCAGTCCAGTATATTTTTAAGCTGATTTTTTCAACAAGCTTCATGCTTATAAGTTCAAACTCAAACTCAGCGCGCAAATCTTTGGTATTCATCTGGTAGCACTTCTTTAAATTTGACGTTATTCTCGGTACCAAAAGCCGTCATAAGCTCAATCATGAATGTCATATCTTTAATGCTCATTGAACGAGTAGATAACCCAACTGCAATAAATCCACGCCCCTCGATATCAGGTACCGTTTTTAATTTCTTCATTGAAGCCGTAAAAAAGTCTTTCCATTCTTCGCTAGTGAGCTTATAACCATGCCAAACAACTTGCTCGCTAATATCTTTCAGCATCGCCCAAAGTTTCGAATTTTGTTCTAAAGTTCGTTTACTCTCTTTGATTTCAATCATTAGAGGTTTATCGTCTCTAGTCTCTAATGAACGAATGAAATCAATAGCATTTTGTTTAATTTGGTTATTACGAAGAAAGAAAGACTGTTTCATTGGATCACTCCATTGTTTTAACTAAATCTGCAATCAAATCATTCAATTCGGCAGTGTAGAGGATTAAATCCGCATCAAACCGTTGAGCGTAGTCATCGCATTTATCATCAGCTCTTTGATCTAATACAAATTCACTGAACTTGATATTTTTTACTTTGAAATCCTCATCAAGCACAAAATTAATTTTTTCTCGCCAATTAAGACCGATTTGCTTAACTTCCCCTGAACAGGCCAACTCAACCATTTCATCATTAAGGTCGCTATCTTTAAAAGTGGCAGTGGCATTATCTTCATCAACGATTTTCAACTTTCCATCGAATTCTAAATAGTGAGGAAATTCATTAGTAACCCAATTTGTAATCGTTCTTGATACTGGTGTTTCAAACATACCAAACGGTACCACCGGCAAAGACCCTAGCACTCTTCTAAGCAATCCAAGTACTAACTCGGCTTGTTTAGCGCTTGATGTATCGACACTGATTCTCTCATTCTCATGATCAACCCAGATTTTCACCTGCGTGAATTTTGAAAACGCTCGAGGCATTAAGGTGACAATAACTTCTTGTTTCACAGTAGCTCTTTCAGCTTTGCTTAATTTAATATTTCTTGCATTTTCAATTTCTTGAATTCGGTCATATACAGCCTTAGCAATGACTGAGCTTGGTAAGATTTTCTCTTCTTTTCGGATAACGAGTAAGCTGCTTTTGCCGAAGTTATGAACATAGCTCTCAGAAATATCCAATGGCGGCACAAAACCCATTTTGACTAAGTCTTGTGATTCACACGGCATAAACTTCTCTGCTGCAATTACATCGTTTGATAACTCAATCGCTTGCTTTAATTTGAAAATCATTAAACTCTTAAACATATAACACCTCTTTTTAGTTAATATTAAAACCCACTTGCATAACGTTTTTGTTTGACTGGCTCATCTCGCATAAAAGCCATTTTTGCTTGAGCCTGGTCAGTGTTTTTCATTGAACCTTGACGTTGCTCAACGAACACTGTCCCACTTTTGCCATGGCGATTTAGCCTTAAAATCAGTTCAGTTATGTTTTGATTAGCGTTTTCGTCATAAGCACCCTCACGGTATATTCCTAACCAGTAATCACAATCTTGTTCTATCTGGCCAGTGTCTCGACTGTCGCTTGGCAGCGGTCGCTTATTGGTTCTTTTTTCTAAATCACGATTTAATTGAGTCAATAGGACTACAACGCAATCAAGCTCTTTAGCCAGATTTTTAAGTCCTTTGGTGATAATGCCGTAGGCTAGATCGTTTCTATCCGCTTTCTCGGCTTTCATCAGTGTTAGATAATCAACAAAGACCATACCAATCGACCCTTTAAGCTTTTTAACCCTGCGGCACTCTGAGACGATATGAGCGAGTGAAACACCTGGTGTGTCATCGATAAACAAATTACCTGTTTGCGCCATTTTGTGAGCTGCTGCAAAAGCGAGCGTGTAATCAGAATCACTATCTGGCCCCATGTAAAAAATGTCTGAATTTAAGCCGGTTTGTTGAGTAATCATTCTTTCGAATACTTGGTCAGTCGGCATTTCCAAGCTGAATATTGCGACTGGGCGATTCTGATTAACTGCACAATGAACTGACATAGTCGTCATCAATGCAGATTTACCCATTTTAGGTCTGGCGCCAACAACAAATAACGAGCCTTTGACCACTCCCTTTGGCGCTAATAGCTCATCAAGTGACTCAATCCCAGTAAGCAATCCCCTAGCGTCTGAATTTGGATCTAATCTTTGCTCCAGTTTGTTAGTCCAATCCTCAAAAATATCATCTAACGATTTAAGGCCAGTTTTGGTGCCTTTCTTAGTGAAGTCATTCAATTGATTGAACATTGCGCTGACTGCGTCCAATTTCTCATTTGTTGGCATTGTCTTATCTTCGTAAAACATTTGCGTCATTTTGTGTAATTGATTCAATGTGTAACGCTCAATTGCTTTTTCTCTCACAATGCGCGCGTAAGTTTCGATATTTGCGATGCTTGGAGTGTTTTTTGCCATTTCAGCTAAATACGCAAAACCGCCCACTTGCTCGATCAAACCGACATTCGCTAGGTCTTCACTCACTGTCAATACATCTATCGGCACTTGTTTTTTAACCAGATTTTTAACGGTCGTGTAAATCATTTTGTGACTATGCGTGTAAAACGACTCAGCTTTTAGATTATTTAAAACACGTTGGCAACGCTCGTCATCGCCTAAAATCAATAAACCGCCTATCACTGACTGTTCAGCTTCAATCGACTGTGGCGGTAGTGTTAGAGTGTTATTTGTCATCACGAACCCCCTCGCGCACTTCAAGGTAAAGCTGTTCAGATAAAATATAATCGATTGATTTTTTGCGCCATTTGTTGCCTGTTGCTTGGTTGTATCCGTCAGTCAACATCCAACGGCAGCGCTCAGAGATATACTCAAGATAAGACTGCCAGTCGTTTAATGTGAAAGGTTGCCCCTTGGTATTCTCTAGGTCATTTTTAATCTTCTTGGCTTTTTGCCAAAATGTTCTGATTTTTTGTCTACGCTTGTCGCTTAGGCCTTTGGCAGATATTTCTGGCAGTACTTGATTAAATATTTTTAATACGTCTTCACAACGTAATTGCGGTTTTTTAGATTCATCAGATTTTGATGATTCAGATTGCTGTTGCGAGTCGTTGTTAAACGACCTATCTAATACGTTAGTATTAGATAGATTATTATTTATTAACTTATTAATTGTGGCACTTTGATGGCACTCTGATGGCACAACCTCGCCACTAAGCTTTGCTGGCTCTTGGTTTGAGTTGGCACTTTGATGGAACTTTGATGGCACTTTTTCAGCGCTATTTTGCCCATTTTCTGACCACTGATATGAGTCATAATTTACTATTGAAACTATCGAATAGTGTCTATTTGCATCAACAGTAATTACCCCATGTTTTTTTAATTTGCTCAATAGATACTTGATTCTATCAACGCTAATTCCTGTTTCATAAGACAGTTCATTCCTACCAGTTACCAGTTGCCCTCTATTCAGTGCGATTTCCTTGCCATTAATAGTGATTACACTTGGCTTGTAAGTTGCATCCATCAATAGATGAATGAACAAATGAGTAGCCTCAGAATCCTTATAAAATGATGTTTGTTTAATTTTCCTATGGATCATTACAAACCCCTTAGCGCTTAATGCATTGGCTGTATCGTTTGCATTTGCTCGCTTAATTTGACTGATTCTTGCTGATTCAAAATCAACTAATTTTGTCTCACTCATCTTCGCCACCTTCCTTTTGATTGTTTTGTTTAGCTAACTCGTAAGCTTCCCTAAGCTTTGAGACTGATTGCTTAGAAAAACCATTTAAATAGTCCAATCGCTCTAATTTTTTGTGGCGAATTGAGCGAGGTTTTGATATAATTCTTTTGTTATTCATATGTGCCCCCTACGCTGTATATGCCCCCGCATTGCAGCGTTATTTTTTTCTGTGATGTTATTCTCATTTCTGGTAGACCTTCAGTAATCCAATAATCTCATTCGTTTTTGAACTAAAGAAATCGTGCAAACAATCCAAGATTTGCTGTTTTTCTTTTGAATCAATCTCCCCATCTTCGATCGATTTTGATACAACTAACGATAGTAGAGCTTTCTTAGCATCACTGTTGACCGAAAGATTGAATAATTCCGTATTATCCAAATCATCTGAATCTGGAAGTTTTGTGAATACACCGCCCTGCCTTTTCGCAAAGTATTCAGCCAAAAAAGGCTTTCCTGCGATATCCTCAATCGCCTCCAATTCATCTACAGAGAAAAATCTGCATTTGTTTTTTTCGTACAGTCGATTATTAAAACTGTTCAACTCCATACCAAGTGCTCCGGCAACTGCAGATCGTCCACCTGGTACTTCGTTGCATAAATTTATGATTACTTGTTTTATGTTCATATAACCCTCGTTATTAACTACTTAGCTGTAAAATACTTAGTAGTATTCAGTTATTAAAGATTTGTTTAAAATTTACTTATTGAGTTGAAAGCGGAGGAAATACATCATCCAAAGAACATGACGCTCCACGCGAATTAAGTTCTTCAACTATTGCTCTACAAGTTTGCAAGTCTGGGCTTCTTCTACCTGCTTCATAATGCCCAATTGCTCCTTGGGTAACTCCTATAGATTTAGATAGTGCGCATTGAGACAATCCAATCGCTTTTCTAATTTGTTTTAGGTTATTCATGTTGCCCTCCATAAATTCGGCTTCATTATAGTACATTATGTATTTAATTATATCAAATTTTAAATACATTTTGTTAGTTGATAAAAATAATACAGAGCGTAATAATGCAAAAATGAAAACTACATGGACTGAAATAGTAAAAAATAAAATGAAAGAAACTGGAGTTTCTCAAGATAAACTTGGTGAAATGATAGGTAAAACTCAGGGTGCTATTGGGCATTGGCTTAATGGTAGGCGTCAACCAAGCGTTGAAGAAATCGCTGAAATGATGAAAGCGCTTAATTTAACAGAGATAATATTGAATTCAGATGGTTCTGCTTCTTTATCTACTGATAATAATATAAAAGCGCCAAAAGTGATAAAAGAGAGCGCGACTGATTCTTTCCCTGTTGTAAGTTGGGTCAGTGCTGGTAATTGGAGTGAAGCAATAGAAAACACATCATTAATTGATAAATGGTCTAACACTAATGCTAAGGTTTCCTACAAATCTTTCTGGCTTGAAGTTAAAGGTAGTTCAATGACAGCTCCAAGTGGCTTAAGTATACCAGAAGGTATGTTGATACTTGTTGATCCTGAAAAAGAATACAAATCGGGTAGCTTAGTGGTCGCAAAACTAGAAAATGATAACGAAGCCACTTTTAAAAAATATGTTGAAGATGGTGGAAATAGATATTTAGTAGGATTAAACCCTAATTGGCCTGTCATATCCATACGTGAAGATTGCAAAATTATAGGCGTTGTTGTTGAGGCTAAATGGGACAGTTTATAACTTGGTAAGATGCAGCTTCGGGGGG
>NZ_FOHV01000012.1 GCF_900111395.1 Thorsellia anophelis DSM 18579
GTGAAGGTAAGCACGCCCAAAATATTTTGAGCACATTTAAGGGCACACTTGTGGTCGATGATTACTCAGGATATAAAGCCTTGTTTGATAAATATGAATCGATTATTGAAGCAGGTTGCTTTACCCATGTCCGCCGTAAGTTTGCTGAAATAGTTAAAGTCGCACCGCATCCATTTGCTCAATATTTCATTAATGAAAGTGCTAAACTTTATCAGATTGAGGATAAATTAAAACTCCTAACACCTGAAGACAGAAAACGGGGACGAAAGAAATTTGCTAAACCCATCCTCAAAAAGTTAAAAACATGGATAATGCACCACTTATCTAAAGCATTGCCCAATACAACTTTTGCTAGAGCATTAAAGCATGCCATTAATCGATGGAAATCTCTAGAAATTTATCTAAACGATGGCAATGTCCCTATCGATAATAACCATATTGAGAGAAACATCAGGCCTATCGCTTTAGGCAGAAAAAACTGGCTATTTGCGGGTTCACTTGCTGCTGGACAACTGATGACTAATATCATGAGTTTACTTGCCACAGCAAGAGCCAATGGTATCGATCCAGAGCAATGGTTAAGAGAAACCTTAGCAGTGTTGCCAACTTGGAAATACAAAGATATAGACAAACTCTTACCGATCAAATCAATTCAAAAAACTGAGAATTAAAGAATCTCAGCCTCAATAATGCCTATTATACTTGACGAAATCGAATAAACGACATGTGTTTGTCGGATGCTTACGTCGATTTAACTAATAAAGCATAATATTTTGCACAATTGCAACAGCATCATAAGTAGAAAGTAAGATATACCAAATGAAAGTCAATAGAATAATCGTTGGTATTACTTAACGCGAAGTTCGACTTTTATTACAACTGAATTAGGTGGTTAATTCTAGACCAATATTAAGTTGGATGAGTCTAAAATCACTCTCAGGATCTTAATTTTAAAAAAGCTAGGCATCGCGTTACCTATATATCAATATTATTATGCTATAAGAAATCTAGATTATCTGATATTCTAATTTTAACGGATGTGAATTGTCTATTGTACTGTTATTAAATGGATAGAGTTACTATACGACATTTGCAAACGTAATTACTATTACCATTATTTAGCACTGAATTTAATGAAAATAATTCATAAATTCACTTATAACAAATGGAATAAAGGCATGGCTAAAACATTTGATAATGAGTATAAAAATATTGTATTGCAAATAATTAGCTCAATACCACAAGGTAAAGTAGCAAGTTATGGAGAAATTGCTAAATTAGCAGGAAAACCAAATGGCGCTAGACAAATTGGGTTTATTCTTAAAAATCTACCTAAAAACACAACCCTACCTTGGTATCGTGTAGTCAATAGCCATGGAAGGATCTCATTAACAGGTGAAAATTATACACGTCAATACACTTATCTAATAAATGAAGGTGTTATTTTTAAAAAATGTCACATGACTACAAAATATCAAAATCATTTTTTGTTAATTGGACTGGCTCATAAATTCACTCCGAAGACTCATCCCCTACTTAGGTAATGACCCTAGTATAATTTTAGTATGTGAATTGTCGAACAGGAAATTTTCGCTAGAGGAGCATTATTTTCTCATTTCAAATAAAAAACCCAAGGATTAGCTTGGGTTTAATCATCTCACAAGCTACCATTCAGTAACTTGCCACTAGTATTGAAGTGTTTAGCCTTTCATACCAGGAATTGAAAAACGTTGTTTAAATTTATCTACACGTCCACCAGAAGCAACATCACGTTGTTTACCAGTATAAAATGGGTGGCACTCGCCACAAACGTCTAGATTCAAATTACGTCCAACCGTAGAACGAATTTTAATTACATTACCACATGAACAGTTAGCAGTAATTTCTTCATATTTAGGGTGTATATCTTTTTTCATGGAAACCTCTTACGAGTCGTACCGCCAAACAATACGAGCAAACGCCCTACTGAATACCATACGCAATAATTAAATTTATACTTACCTTAGTTCGAGCAATGATGCTATGAAAATAAAAGCAAGCAACTAGTTATAACAGTGCATAATACACGATCATACACTGTGCTATTACAGTGCTAGAATAGGTTTTATAAAAATATCATCCATGATACTCAACCTAAACTAGCACTTTGTAATATACGCGGCGCATTATACGCATTTTATTTGATTTTGCTATGCTTCTATGATTTTTTTTACGTTTTTTGCGGATCTTTTTTTGCCCTTGGATGCGCACTATCATATACTGCAGCAAGGTGACTAAAATTGAGGTGCGTATAAACCTGGGTTGTCGATAAATTAGCATGGCCTAATAATTCTTGAACAGCTCTTAAATCTTGGCTAGATTCTAACATATGAGTTGCAAATGAGTGACGTAATCTATGTGGATGAACATGTGACCTGAGCCCTTGGATTTGTGCAAAATTAGCTAACCTCTTTTGTAGAGTCCTTGCGTTAATTTTATTACCAGTCGTACCTATAAATAGCAGATCATCCCCCTTAATTGGAGAGCCTATCCATTTTTTACGGACATCTAACCATTGATTTATTGATTTTAACGCGTAAGAACCAAATGGAACAATTCTTTCTTTATCTCCCTTACCGATTATTCTTAAGCGCATTTCGTCCATATCCAAATCTAGGTATCTTATTTCTAAAACCTCACTTAACCTTAAACCTGAACTATAGAGTAATTCGTAAATAGCCAAATCACGGAATTCTTTTTCATCAAATGATGAGCTTTTAAGCAATTGCTGCATATCATCAGTATTGATATCTTTTGGTAATCTTTTGGGTGTTTTTGGCGCTTTTATTGCTGAAGCTGGATTAACTAATAGTTTGTTAGACTCCACTAGCCAAGCTAAAAATGTTCGAATAATCGTTAACCTTGAAGCGATAGTACTGCTGCTGATATTATTTTTTTTACTCAGCGACATATACTGCTTGATATGGTTACTCGTTAAATCATGCCAATTAAGCACCTCATTTTCAACCAGAAACAAACTAAACAGAGTTAATTGATATTCATATGTACGTATCGTATTTAAACTCGCTTTTTTTGACTCTGCTAAAGAAGCATAGTAAGCACTGAGCTCAGCTGTTAACAATGCAGTAGAATTATTTGTCACATTTAGAACCATTATGTCATTTGATACAGGTTGATTTTAACTCTATCCATTGGCGTAATAATCTCGGAATAATCTGGCTAATTTGGGTCAACAAATCTGTATTCATGTTTGATTGATAGTGGTGGGGATTTGGACTAACAAACATAATTATACCACTTGGAGATTGATGAGTACTTTTGTTAGATATGTTATTATCACTTGTCAACCCATCTGAATGCGATAAACAATTTTGGTCGTCTTTTTCTAAATTGTCAAGTAAAGAGAGTGCAATTGAACCTACCAAGGTTTTATCAGTCAAAATAATATTTAATTCTGTAGGGTTTAATTGCCCTAAAAAATGATTTGAGTGACTAAATCGTTTTATTCTTATACTTTCAAAAGTATTTCTATCTATTCCTAATTGTACCTGTTCAAATGGCGGCTCCGTATGCCAATTATCATCAAATAATCTTACAACAACATGCGACAATCCTAATTTGCGAGCCCATGATGTTAATCTTCTAAAGAAATTATCTAAAGAAGATGCATTTGTTAAAGAAAGCACTAATGTCAGAAGTTGGTTAAAAAGAAACTCATTAGTTGTTGCTCTTTCAAATAAAGCTGTGATCTCTTCTTCAAGCTGGAGTATTCTCTCTCTTTGCCGTTTCATTTGCCATTCAACCAAAGAGACCGTGCCATGAATTGCATGGGGTACTGAAATAGAATCAATCGCCTTTGCATTTCTTATAAAAAAGTTTGGCTGATCAAGCAAATAATTCAATACTAATTCATCATCAAGTTTAAGTGTTTTAGGTTGATATCTAGATTTTTTTTTACTCATTGAGGAACTATCCTTACAACGCAGGTAAAGACCTGTTTATAAATTAAGTATTGCTTATTAAGGTAAGCTATTTACCTACCTGAATAAGCTGAGATTTATAGAAAAATGCTTAATCGAAGTATTCAATAATTTTTTGAATAACAGCGTCCTCAGAATTACTCCCGATAATTTCAAGATGAGGTAATTTAGCAATCAATCTTGGATCAGCATTTTTCATGATATGTCCTTTACCAACAACAGATAACATCTCGACATCATTCATTCCATCGCCAAATGCGATACAATCTGCCAAAGTATATCCTTTTAGTGCTAAGACTTCTTTTAAAGCTGCACCTTTAGAAACACCATTTGCCATTAATTCAAAACAATTTAAAGATGAATGCGCCATACTTAGCATCCCTTTAAAACGCGATTCAATAATAACTTCAACCGGCCTGAGTGATTTAGGATCTTGTGCCGTATAAAAAATCTTGAATATATCCTTTTTATCTACTTTTTCATCTGCATAAATCTCATAACTAAATTTAGAGTCTTTAAAAAAATCTTCCTCTTCATAGATATCTCTATCAACATACCACTTATCGCCAGTATATACATGCGTATAAATATCATCATACCCCTTCGCTACAGATAAAAGCTCGTCAATAAGAGATTCATCTATATTGTGCGCAGCAATTAACTCACCAGCTTTATTATGTACTCTAGCCCCATTTGAAGTAATCATAAAGGCATCAAAACCAAGTCCTTCTCTTATACTATTAACATCTACATGATGCCTACCCGTTGCAAAAATAAACTTAATGTCTTTCGCTACCATACGCTGTAAAGTTTGTCTTGCAAATGGTGTAAGTGTATGTTCATTAGATAAAAGCGTTCCATCTAGATCGGATGCGATAACTGAATACATAATTTTCCTTAATTCACTAATTTTTCCAGAAATTTAAACTTAATATCAGGGTTATGATCAATCTATTTTAAAAAAATTAAAAATATGATCGAGCACAAACACCCTAATATCATCTGATTCCATCAATAATTCATGACGGGCATTTTCCACTAAAATAAACTTAGGCTTAATAGCACATTTTGCAACGAAGGCTTGCTGCGATTCATTACATACTAAAAGTTCATGTTCAGCTTGTAATACTAAACTTGGCATTTGCCATTTATCAGCTTGTGCCTGTAGTGCAAGTGTTGCAGCTTTTGATTCTTTAACCCAATGATAAGTCGGCCCTCCCATTTTAAGTGAGGGAATTTGATTAAGTAAGCTTAAGTTAGCTTCATAACGCACTTTGCTGTGAGTTAAACGATTTAGCGCAAATGGTAAAGCTCGCCATCTACCTGTGCCTAATGCATAATAGTCTCTTATCACAGGATACCGTTCAGCTACATTCAAAATAGTATTTGCCACACCGTCTGGTAGTGGAATATTAATACCGAACATAGGGGCACAAAATGCGGCACGTTTAAACATATTAGGCATCTTTAATATGCTATGGGCTAAAATTCCGCCTCCCATCGAATGAGCTATGGCATACACGTAATTATAGCCATTTGGAAAAATAATATTTTGATAAAATTCAATTAAGTCATCCACATAGTGTCCAAACTGTTCTACATGGCCTCGCTCAGAGTCTTCATGAATTCTATCTGAAAGTCCTTGACCTATATGATCTAAACAATAAACATCGTAACCTTCATGGAAAATGTCATAGATAAGCTCTTTGTATCTTAAATAACTTTCAACTCGGCCAGTAACTAAAAAAATCGCTTTGTTATTACTTTTGTGCCTAATCCTAGCAAATGCAAGTCGATTACCTCTGCTATTATTAAAAGAAAGTTTTTCGACTTTTTCCCAAAAAGGATCTAATATTTCTTTTGAGAAAATCTCAAACTTTTCTTCTCTAGCGCTTTTATAATGTAGGTTATCTGATATTATTTTGCTCATCGCTTACAACTCTTCGCATAAATTAAACGTCTCTCATTTGAATATGGTCACTCAATCATATTAGTATAGACCATATTAGGGTGTTAAAATAGACGAAAATGAGGTTAAATTTAACGACACGATTAAGTGAGAACCAAACCCTGCAAAAAAAAGACCAGCTAAGCCATCAATCCAAACACTTTGCTTTTTATAAAAACGTTGCATTACAGGCAAACCAAATAATAAAGCAACTAATGTAAACCAAAAAAAAGTTTCAATTACGATTAAGAATAATAACTCCCATTTTAATAAAGCATTAACTCTATTCCCTCCATCTAAAAAAGGAGAAAAAACACTTCCAAAATAGATGATTACTTTTGGATTAGATAAGTTAGTCATCAGCCCATAAATAAAAGTATTTCCTTTAATTTCAAGCTTTGGTATATCATCTTGCTCATCGTTAGTACTTGCATATTGTGATGGTATGTTTTCTTCTTCAATGTTTGCAATTCCTAGCCTCTTATTTCTCCGCTGTTTTTTTGCTCTACGCTCTTCTAATCTAGCGAGTCGAATTTTTTCTATACGACTAACACGAATATGACGAATAGGAATCTTTAAAAGTATATATCCAAGCCATAAAAGATACATCCCACCAAGTAATTGGATAACTCTAGGTAACCAGCTAAATTGTTTAAATACAATATCCATCCCAATTAAGGTCAAGCTTGCCCATACCCCTACACCGAAAACTATCCCAAGCACACCTTTCATCGCATCGAATCTAGAGCGACTTGCAGCTGTTTGTGATACAAAAAGAAAATCTGGTCCAGGTGTCATTAATGCAACAAAGTGAACAAGCGCAATCGTAAACAACAATTCAGTCATATTTTTCCTCTATTGACTATTGTCCCGTAGGAATTTGAAATCTTAACCAAGCAAAAAAAACGTTACCATTACCATAAGTGCCAGGTATGTATGTGCCTTGAAAAGAAACTTGTTTATAATTAATTGAGGCAAGAGGTAATGCAACTGGGATAGGTGCATAGTACCAATTATCTCTTGCTGTAACCCCTAGAGTATATCCAACCCCTACTCTCCAGTTATGGTCTTGTGTTAGAGAAAACCGTTTTTCATAACCGTAACCTGCAATTGGTTCTATCTTTGAAAAAGAATCTTTAAAAGCCATAGCATACAGAGATTGCCAAGAATTTTCATCTTCACGTTCAAAGCCAAAGCCTAATCCATATGGGCGCTCATTATACCTATCAGTATCAGCTTTATCATATAAATAACGATTATGCCATGTTATGGCAGGTACATATAATGTTGCATACATAGGCTTACGCCAAATAAGATCAGAATGATCGCCAATTTGGTTAAAAAAAGATTGTGCAGATTTTGTAATTGCAGCATCTAATTGAACTGGAAGCCAAAATCCCATTAAACTTAAAAATATCAGCGTAAATTTAACAGGTATTTGTTTTTTTTTAAATTTAAAATCCCTTAAATAATTTTTACATCCCAGGTTAAGTTTAAAAAATGTATTCATCTTTAAATCCTTTTATGTTTATTCATATCTCATCCTTGAAACATGAATTGTTAAAATATTAATTATTATTTTTAATCACACTCCAATATATCCATTAAGATTATCCGCATCATAAAATATTAAAACCTTAATATTTTTCTATCTACTTAGATGTTTTTTTATTTGACTAATAAGCAAATCGCCATAAAGTGAAAGCTTTGAATCACCAATACCACTAATCTGTCTTAATTCATTTAACGTTGTCGGCATGATATGTGATATTTCAATAAGTGTTTTGTCATTAAGAATCATATATGGTGCACAACCTTGTTCATCAGCAATTTTTTTACGCATATGTTTTAATTTAGCAAACAACGCCTTATCATACGAAACAGACCGGTCATCATATTGATTTTGAGATGCATCCTTTTTATTAAATTTGGTTTTGCTGTTTATAGTTTCAATTGCTAATCTAGGTTTAGCTAAAAACAACTGTTGCTCTGCCCTTAAAATTGGTCTCGATGCTTCTGTTAGCTGCATAGCAAAACTTGAAAATGGATTCTGAACAATGTACCCCTGATGGATAAGTTGTCTCATAACCGAAAGCCAATGTTCATCAGATTCTGTTTTACCGATTCCAAAAACAGTCAATTTATCATGGCCTCTTTCTCTATTTCTGCTAGTAGCTTCTCCTCGTAATATTTCAGAGATATAATTTAAACCAAATCTTTGACCTGTCTTATAAATTGCCGATAGCACTTTTTGCGCATCAACTAACCCATCATACTTTTTAGGTGGAGAGAGACAAATATCACAATTACCACAGGGCTCTTGTCTATTTTCTCCAAAATAATTGAGCAATACGACTCTTCGACAAGTTAAACTTTCTGCAAACGCAGCCATTGCATTTAACTTATGTTTTTCTATAGGTTTAATGTCATCAGGTTTTTCTTCAACTACTTGCCTTAGCCAAACAATATCTCTTGGCTCATAAAACAAAATTGCTTCTGCATTGACACCATCTCTTCCTGCTCTGCCCGTTTCTTGGTAATAGGATTCAATATTACGAGGTATATCGTAATGAACAACAAATCTAACATTAGATTTATTGATCCCCATACCAAAAGCAACTGTAGCCACAACAACTTGTAAATCATCCCGTTGAAAAGCCTCTTGTACAGCAAATCGTTTTTCTAACTCTAAGCCGGCATGATAAAAATCCGCACTGATTCCCTTTTCAGATAATTTACCTGCTATTTCTTCTGTTTTTTTACGACTACCACAATAGACGATCCCATGCTTTCCTTGCTGTTGCTTGATTAATCTAATTAATTGATCTATTGGTTTATTTTTATCTACAACCACATATCGAATATTAGGTCTATCAAAACTACTAATAGAAACAAGTGGATTTTGTAACGCAAGTTTAGTAATAATATCGTTACGAGTCACTTCATCGGCAGTTGCGGTCAATCCCATAATTGGGATCGTGCCGAGCCATGCTTTTAATTGTCCTATTAACCGATATTCAGGTCTAAAATCATGCCCCCATTGAGAAATACAATGCGCTTCATCAACAGCAACGAATGAAATAGGCATTTGTTTTAGCCAAGATAGAAAAAAATCAGACATAAGTCTTTCTGGTGATACATATAAAAGTTTTATTCTTCCCTGCTTACACTCTTGCATGACATTAAATTGTTCTTCTTTTGTCATCGCTGAATTATAACAAGCTGCCTTAACACCATTTATGCGTAGTTGATCAACTTGATCTTTCATCAAAGAAATTAAAGGGGAAACAATTAGTGCAAATCCATCAAGCATTAAAGCAGGGATCTGATAGCAAAGCGATTTGCCACCACCAGTAGGCATAATGACCAGACTATCTTGTTTAGTGATAACGTTTTTAATAATTTCAAATTGGCCTGTTCTAAATTCATTGTAGCCAAATATGCTTGTTAAGATTGATATTGCATGTTTTTTAATTTCTGAATCAATTTCATTTTCGAGAGTGGTTGGACGATTGACAGCTTGTAAATTTTGCACGTTTAAAACTCTATTATGTGTAATGAGTACGATTAGGTTACTACAGAATCTGTGCATATTAACAAATTTTCACCTTCTTTAAAATTAAATTGATCTATAAGTAATCTTTTAAGTAGGAATCAGTTCCTAAATATGACACAATTTACTGCTATCAATCATTAACACACTATCGCGCCTTTAATTTAACTACTCAAAGTAAAGTTAAAGTAAGCTTAGCCGATTATTTGTTAAAGCGGTCAAAAAAAATATTAATTATTGTTTCAATTATAAAAAGGAAATCACATGCAGCCACTAAAACCGACACAGTCTATTGATAACAATGGCGGTTCCAATGGTTCGTCTCAATATGTTAAACCATTTTCGATGGATGATCGCGCGCTTCCTCCATCTCAAAAAAACTTAATAGATCAATTGATTAAGCAATTATCTAGCTTAACCACCCAAAGTAGTGATGAAATTTGGCAACTATTACGAGAACATCTAGGCCTTGCGAGAAATATGACTCTCACATTACAACATTTTTCCGCTGCTGAATTTTTTTTACAGCAAAAAATCCAAACTGCGCAGCAAGGCGGAAGTCAAAATTTATTAGAACAAATAATGAATCAACTTTCACAAGGCAACAATAAAGAAAGAATATTAACGTTTATGCGTTCAAATTTTGGGCATACTGCATTAAGCCTACTTAATGAAAATGAGCTTAACCAAGTACTCGCTCAATTTCCTAAAACACAACCTGGAACAATCCCCCCAAATTCTACACCATTAAATCAAGCGCAAGCAGCCAATTTAGGTGTCATCTCTGGTCAATCAAACCAAGCGGTAACCGCGCCAGCTGCAATACCCTTAAGCTTTGGCGAACAACCTATGCCAGCTGCACAAGTAAATATTATCAATGAACTCATTTCAAAATTAGCAGAACAAATACGTTTACCAGTCAATGATGTTACATCTCAATTAAATCAAATTTTGAAAAATCCTGCGCAAGAACCCTGGCAAAATCAACACTTTTCTACTGCAAGGGATTTCTTACAAATGCGATTAATTGTTACTCAAGAGGCATTTCAACCCCTTAATGCATTAACTAACTTAATGCAACCACTAAGCAAACAGGAGTTAAATTTTATCATTCGATTTAGTGAGCAACAATTTAATGCAAATTTAAACAGCATGATTACGCCTATTCAGGCTGACATGTTAGTTATTGAACTTTTTACAAGACGCGCTCAAGGAAAAAATGCTTGGCAAATCGAAGGAAACGTTACGCCTATTTTTTCAAATCTCTTGCCTGAAATTCAAGCCCTGCTAGATAAGCCATCTTTTATTGGTGGGGTATTTGCGGTTATTTTGTTTATCATATTTATCCTGATGATTTAAAAAAGTAAAATTCAACTATGCCTATAATTGATTCATTTTATTTAATTAGTTTATATGCTTAATTGCCATTAGCCCTCAGAGAAATTTAAATACGGATAAGTGAGGTTATATGCGTTCACTAAGAGTGATACTTGGAGATCAGCTTTCACATTCAATATCATCTCTTAAAGGAATTGACATTGAAAATGATACTGTATTGATGTGCGAAGTTTGGGATGAAGCCACATATGTTAAACATCATAAGAAAAAAATTGCCTTTCTATTCTCTGCAATGCGGCATTTTGCTGAAGAACTTAAAATATTAGGTTATAGTGTTTCATACACTAAGCTAACTGATTCTGATAATCAAGGAAGTTTTAAAGAAGAAGTTCGCCGCGCGCTCTGCTCATCTAATTATGATCAAATAGTCATAACTTTTCCTGGTGAGTATAGAGTGTTAAAAGATATACAAACTTGGTCAAGTGAATTTGGAATTAATGTTTCTATACTTGAAGATGACCGTTTTTTATGTCCTTTAGATGAATTTAATCAGTGGGCAGCTAACAGAAAGCAGCTTGTAATGGAGTATTTTTACAGGGCTATGCGTCAAAAATACCAAATTTTGTTAATAGATAATAAACCTATTGGTGATAAATGGAATTTTGATACAGATAATAGAAAAGTCCCATCTCCTTCAATTAAGATTCCAAACAAAACTATTTTCGAACCTGATTTAATTACACAAGAAGTCATTTCGTTAGTGGACGCTAGATTCTCAAAACATTTTGGTTCTTTAGATTCATTCCACTTTGCGGTTACCCGTAAAGATGCACTTGGCGTATTAAATGAATTCATTACACAACGACTTTCACAATTTGGTGATTATCAAGATGCTATGATTGAGGGAGAGCCTTGGCTTTTCCATTCGCATATTAGTTTTTATTTAAACTGCGGTCTTTTATTGCCTAAAGAATGTATCAATGCAGCTTTAGAAGCTTATCATTTAGGTTTCGCTGCTTTGCACTCGGTAGAAGGGTTTATACGTCAAATTTTAGGCTGGCGTGAGTACATAAGAGGTATCTATTGGCTTTATATGCCTGAATATGCAGAAGCAAACTTTTTTAAATCGACTCGTAAATTACCCGATTTTTATTGGTCTGCAAATACATCGATGAATTGCCTTCATCAATGTATTAAAGAGACACAGCAAAATGCTTATGCTCATCATATTCAAAGATTGATGGTGCTTGGAAATTTTGCCCTACTTGCAGGCATTGATCCAAAAGATGTAAATGAATGGTTTTTAATTGTCTATGCTGATGCCTATGAATGGGTTGAACTACCAAATGTTACCGGTATGATTTTATTTGCTGATGGAGGTATAGTCGGGAGTAAACCTTATGCAGCAGGTGGAAGTTATATCAATAAGATGTCAAATTATTGTAAACGCTGCCAATATAATGTCAAACTTAAAACAGGAAAAGATGCCTGTCCATTTAATTATTTATACTGGAACTTTCTAATGATAAATGAGTCTAAACTAAAACATAATCATAGATTATCAATGATTTACAGCACGCTAAATAAAATGGATGATAATGCAAAATCCCTAATAAAAGAAAGCTCTGTTAATTTTTTAGACAATTTAATAAGTTACTAAAAATAAGCATATGAAAAAAAATCAGCTACCAACAAAAATTTGTCCTGTATGTAATAGACCATTTACATGGCGAAAAAAGTGGGAAAGAGATTGGGATAACGTTATTTATTGCTCAAAAAAATGTTTAACCTTACGAAAAAAACAATGAGTCCTATTTAATAGTAGACTTAAAAATTTAACAAGTAAGCCATTGATTAAATTTTATTATATTCATTTCATCCAAATTATTTTCTCACCACAACCATTAAAATAGATTATGATGAGCTATGATTGTGACTTAGATCGATTTGACTAGCTCTCTTACTAATTTGGGTCCTTTATATATGAACCCACTATATAGCTGTAAAACTGAAGCCCCTGCTTGCAATTTTTCTCGAGCACTCACTAAACTGTCTATACCTCCTACACCAATTATCGGAAGCTTACCACTCAAAGCCTTATTGAGTGTTCTTATAACTTCTGTACTCGATAACTGAACAGGTCTACCACTCAGACCACCCTGCTCAGTAGAATGCTCTAGTCCTTGGATTAACGACCTATCTAATGTCGTATTGGTTGCTATCACACCATCAATTTGATGCCTGACGAGTGAATCAGCAATTTGATGTATTTCATCTAATGACAAATCGGGCGCTATTTTGACTGCTATAGGTACGTATTTTTTATGCTCATTGACTAAACTTGCTTGCTCCAGTTTAAGAGCAGAAAGCAGATCATCTAACGCATCACCATATTGAAGTGTTCTTAAATCTGGAGTATTTGGAGAGGAAATATTGACAGTAATATAGCTTGCATGAACATACGCTTTTTTCAAACAGTGTAGATAATCATCTTTACCATTTTCAACTGGTGTATCTTTATTTTTACCAATATTAATCCCTAAAACACCTTTAAAGTCACTTATTTTCACATTTTCAATTAAATTATCAATTCCGTGATTATTAAATCCCATACGGTTTATAATTCCTTCAGCTGGTCTTACCCTAAACAATCTTGGTTTAGGATTGCCTTCCTGAGCCCTTGGGGTAACTGTACCGATTTCAATAGAACCAAATCCCATCGCAGCAAAAGCTTGGATACATTCTCCATTTTTATCTAATCCAGCCGCAAGCCCAATTGGATTTGGAAACGTGATTCCCATACAAGTAATAGGTTTTTTAGGGAGCTCTCGAATAGGAGAATAAAAATAAGGAAGAATGGGTAATCTTTGAATATGACTTAACCCTTTTAATGTGTATTCATGTACTTTTTCAGCGTCTTGAGTAAAAAGTATCTTGCGTAGGAGGGGATAAAACATAATTGCCTCATTAAATGAAATTTAGACACAAAAAAACTGCTAGTAAAAACCAGATTTTAATCTAATTTTTAGCAAGCAGTTGAAAAATATTTCATTCTAATGATTTACTTCAATTTTGAACGCAATCAGGACTTACGTTTCAAGACTTAGTTCAAGTATTGATTAAATCTATAGGAATTGAATTATAGCGATGTCACGTTAGCCGCAGATGGACCTTTAGGACCTTCAGCAACTTCAAATTCTACGTTTTGACCTTCAGCTAATGTTTTAAAACCATCAGTCATGATAGCTGAAAAATGTACGAATACATCTTTGCTTCCATCTTCTGGAGTAATAAAACCAAAACCTTTAGATTCGTTAAACCACTTAACTTGACCTTTAATCTTTGCCATGATGCAAAATACCTTATTTAAAGCTTAAAAAAAATCTTGAATTCAAAATGATAACAAGTATTCATAGTGATAAACAAGCGAACAATGATGAGGAGTCAATGTGGCAAGCGTGATTTTAAACCGAGGAATAAAAAAACTGGCTTGAAGAGGAGGTTAAACTAAACGCGTAACAATCTACTTCATATTAATGCCTACAAAACTGGAGTTTCACTATTAAAGTGCCCCTCACCGGATGTATTTATCACATAATCTAGGAAATATAGCAACATATTTTCGATTTATTTATCAATAAATAAGATACAGATCACACTATCAATTAAATATGCGTTTAAATATCAATAAATTATGAAAAATGCTAATTTTAAGTTTTTTTCAATGATTGCCAAAATTTACCAAAAATTCAGCTTAAATATCAATTCCTCTTCTCTTCACATTAATATTTTTTTACACATAGCAAAATTTGAAGCTATCGTCTTAATCTGCAATCTGTAATCTGTAATCTGTAATAATATTCTCAAAAAAATCTATTACGTTTTTTAACTTGCACTATCATGACGAGCCGTTACAATGAATGAAAACTAATCTAAATGAAATCATTTCACTCATTTTAAACGTCTCAGGTTAATCAAACACTATGCCAACTCCACAGCATCAGAGTACTAATATTATCAAGCTCAGATTGCCATTTAAGCTCTTTTTACTATTTCTATTACCTATGCTAGTAAGTAACTTTCTGCAAGGTTTATCTGGTACTTTGAATAATATATTTGTTTCTAAACTAATTGGAGATGAAGCTTTTGCTTCAACATCTGTATTTTTTCCTGTTATTTTTCTAATGATATCTATAGTAATTGGCCTAGGTGCTGGTGGCTCAATACTAGTAGGTCAAGCGTGGGGAGCTGGTGACTCAACTAAAGTAAAATCAATTACTGGGACAACCCTAACCGTTAATTTTATCATTGGAATACTTTTTGCACTAATAGGATTTTTGATACTTGACGTTCTTTTAGAAATGCTCAAAACACCTGAAAATATTATCGATCAAACTAGGCAATATGCCTATATCATGCTTTTAAATATACCTTGCATTTTTATTTTTATCTGTTTCACTTCTTTATTACGTGGTGCTGGGGATTCTATGACGCCACTTTTAGCGCTCATCGTAAGTACTGTACTAGGTGCCTTTTTGACTCCTATGTTCATTTTAGGTCTTTTTGGTATTCCTAAATTGGGGATCATAAGCCCTGCCCTGGCACTACTGTGCTCAAATTTGATTACGATGGCGTTGCTTATTGTTTATTTGAACAAAATTGGACATACATTAGCGTTTAACAAACAGTTTTTTAAATACCTAAGACCCAATATGCAATTAATTAAGTTAGTTCTAAAGATATCAATACCAATGACAGTGCAAATGATAACTATCGCTTTATCAGAGCTATTAATTATACGCTTTATTAATGAGTATGGTTCTGATGCAACAACCTCATATGGCGCATTAATCCAAATAATAGGCTATGTCCAATTCCCGGCGATTTCTATTGCCATTACTGTATCTATTTTAGGTGCTCAAGCTATAGGAAGAGGCAATTTAGCGCTCCTAACTAAAATTATGCAGACTGGTCTTTGGGTAAATCTTCTTCTTACAGGTGGATTAATTTTACTGATTACATTATTCTCATCTACAATAATTAAGTTATTTATTGCAGATGAACAGACAATTCTAATGACTCAGTATCTACTTAATATTTCTTTATGGGGCATGATAATATTTGGATTTGCAAGAGTGTTTAGTGCAATCATGCAAGCTAGCGGTGTTGTATTTATTCCAACATTAATTACAATTCTCAGCATCTTGTTAATCTTATTACCTGCAGCATGGATATTAAGTCCTCTTATAGGGTTACAAGGCATTTGGATTGCCTATCCAATTACTTTTATAGTGCTATTAGGCTTACAATTTAGTTATTATTGGTTTGTTTGGCGACATAAAACAATCAAGAGACTAGTTTAAGTTTCTGGATGATTATAAACTTTTCACTCCCTTAGCCGATATAACAATATTTTGTCATGATAGCGAGCCAATTTTATGAATGAAGCCATTACTCTTTTCACTGTCCTAATGAAGTTTTTTATTAGTTTATTCGCTGTGGTCAATCCAGTTGGAATATTACCTGTTTTCATTAGTATGACCACATACCAAAGTCAAATTGCTCGCCAAAAAATCAGTATTACAGCAAATGTCTCTGTCGGAATCATTTTGTTTTCTTCTCTAATATTAGGGGAATCTATTCTTAGACTTTTTGGCATATCTTTAGATTCATTTAGAATAGCAGGCGGCATTTTGATTATGACTATTGCTATGACAATGATAAGCGGTAAACTGGGAGAAGAAAAACAAAATAAACAAGAACTTGCTGAGAACGCACTAAAAGAAAATATTGGTGTTGTGCCTCTAGCCTTACCTTTAATGGCTGGACCTGGTGCAATTAGCTCTACAATTGTATGGACTACTCGTTATAATAGCTGGGCTCACTTAATTGGATTTACAATTGCAATTGTCTTATTTTCATTTTGCTGTTGGCTACTATTTAGAGCTGCCCCCTACTTTGTAAAAGTACTTGGTCAAACAGGTATTAATGTCATTACCCGTATTATGGGATTACTGTTAATGGCGCTCGGAGTAGAATTTATTGTTAATGGACTCAAGGCTCTTTTCCCTGGACTACTCGCTTAGTTTCATTGATTATCACTATTAGAGAAAGTTATTTTATGCATAATTTGTTGTCAGCGTTTAAAGAAAACTGGAAGCTAATTCTTGAGCTCACGTTACAGCACCTCTGGATAAGCAATATTGCAATTATTTCAGCTATATTAATAGGAATTATCATTGGGATAGGATTAACCCAATTTAAGCTGATTAAAGGTCCTGTGCTTGCAATAGTTAAAATGCTCTACACCATTCCTTCTATTGCTATGTTTGGATTCTTGCTACCTTTTTTTGACGTAGGTAACCAGACTGCTATCATCGCGTTAATTATTTACGCCCTATTGCCTATGATAATGAATACCGTAGCAGGTATTGAAGGCATCCCTAAACATATAATTGATTGTGCTAAAGCAATCGGAAGTTCACGGTTGCAAATATTATATCGCATTGAAATTCCATTAGCTTTACCTGTCATTCTAAGCGGTATTAGGACAATGGTTGTGATGACCATTGCCTTAACAGGGATTGCCACATTTATCGGTGCTGGCGGATTAGGTGTGATGATCTATAGGGGCATTACCACCAACAATATTTACCTAACATTATTAGGAAGCATTGCTGTTGCCTTACTAGCTTTTGTGGTAGATGGATTCTTTCGTTTACTTGAATGGCAGTTAACTAAACGTAGACCCTTTATTGCTAAACGATACTTAATTGCCATAGCCACTAGCTTTATTTTGATACTGACACTCATCATCGGGTTAAATCAGCAAGATAAAAATGCTGATATTAAAATTGCAACAAAACCAATGACAGAGCAATTTATTTTAGGTCAAATGCTTAAATTAATGATCGAACAAGATTCTAAGCTCAGTGTAGTACTAAGCCAAGGTATAGGAGGTGGAACATCTAACATACACCCCGCATTAGTCGATGGGCAATTTGACCTTTACCCTGAATATACAGGTACTGCATGGAATGCAGTTCTTAAAAATGAGTCGTTATATCAAGAAACGCAATTTGATGAACTTGATACTAACTACAAAAAATCTTTTGGTCTGTCTTGGCTTGGTATGTACGGTTTTAACAATACGTATGGACTTGCGATTAGAAAATCTTTGGCCGATGAGTTGAATATAAAAACGTATAGTGATTTAGCCAAACATTCCTCTCAATTAATCTTTGCAGCTGAATATGATTTTTTTGAAAGACAAGATGGATACCAAGCATTAAAAGATACTTATGGTATGACATTTAAGGAAATGATTGATATGGATATTGGACTTAAATACCAAGCAATAAATCAGAACAAAGTTGATGTAATTAATATTTTTACAACCGATGGGCAACTAAGTAAAAGTCAAGTCGTAGTGTTAGAAGATGATAGAAAATTATATCCTTCTTATAAAGCTGGTAACATCATACGATCAAAAACTTTAAGCGAACATCCAGAGCTCAAATCAATCCTAGCAAAATTTGACAACCTGATTACTGAAGATGATATGGCAGCATTAAACTACGCAGTAGAAGTTGATAAACGCTCACCTAAAAGTGTTGCTGAAACATTTTTAAAAGCAAAAGGACTATTGAAATGACCTTAATTGAATTTAAAAACATTTATAAAGCGCATGGGGATAAAATTTTATTTGAAAATTTATCTTTTAAAATAGAAAAAGGTGATTTTGTCACGCTAACGGGAACTTCAGGCGATGGTAAAACAACCCTACTTCGCATGATAAATGGTATGGAAAAACCTGATCAAGGCGAAATACACATTAATTATCAATCTATAGAAAAGCAAGATATTCTTCATTTGCGCCGTAATATTGGTTATGCCATTCAAGGCAGCGGTTTATTCCCCCATATGTCTGTTGAAGATAATATTTTATATGTCCCTTCACTTTCAAAAAAATGGACTATAGCTGAACAACAATCACGATTATTGACATTGTTAGATATCGTGTCACTAGATGATTCGTTATTAAAACGCTATCCTGACGAGCTATCTGGTGGACAACAACAGCGTGTGGGTATAGCTAGGGCGCTTGCTGCAGAACCTGAGATTTTGCTTATGGATGAACCTTTTGGAGCGCTTGATAGTTTCACTCGCACACAGCTTCAAGACTCAATTAAGCAAATACATTCAAAACTAGGTATTACAATTATATTTGTTACACATGATGAGCTAGAAGCACAAAAGTTAGCAACAAGACAATTATTACTCAAACAAGGGGAAATTTGGATTAATTAATCTGTTTTTAGTTTCAACAAACATCGATAAGCTAAATCCCTAATAATAATTCTTTATCATGGAAACATTTAAATGAAATTTCTTCATACTTCAGACTGGCATCTTGGCCGAACATTATATGGCAAAAAGCGCTACGAAGAATTTGAAGCATTTTTGAATTGGCTTGCCGATAAAATCGACCATGAAAAAGTTGATGTTTTACTGATTGCAGGCGATGTATTTGATACCACTACACCAAGTAATCAAGCTCAGTCACTTTACTACCACTTTTTGTGTAAGATTAGTCAATCAAATTGCAAGCATGTCGTTATCATTGCAGGTAATCACGACTCCCCTACCTTTCTAACCGCCCCAAAACAAATACTTGCCATGTTAAATGTGCATATCGTTGGGATGAAATCAGACAATATTGCAGATGAAGTGATTACACTTTTTGATAATAATATACCACAAGCTATCATCTGTGCGGTTCCTTATCTCAGAGATAAAGATATCAGAACTCTTGAACCTGGCGAATCGATTGATGAAAAAAATAATAAGCTTGTAAAAGGTTTAAGGGATCACTACCACTCTGTTTGTGAGCATGCTGAATCAATCAAGGCGAGCTTTCCTGAACCAATTCAATCGACAATACCTATTATTGGTATGGGTCATTTATTTGCATCGGGTGGTAAAACTGCTGAGGGGGATGGCGTACGAGAGTTATATGTTGGTTCACTTGCCCATGTAGGCGCTGATATATTCCCTTCTGCTTTAGATTATGTTGCATTAGGCCACTTGCATATACCTCAATTAGTTTCACAAATAGAACATATTCGTTATAGCGGTTCACCTATTGCTATGGGATTTGGCGAAGCTGGTCAGCAAAAACACGTTATTATCGTTAATTTTAAAGCTAATAAGTCAAACATAGAGACAATCGAGGTACCTATTTTCCAGCCTTTGGTCAGAATTAAAGGAGATTTGGATATAATTGAAGCAAGATTACATCAACTGGTTGCAGAAAACAGCTCTGCTTGGTTGGAAATAGAATATAGTGGTAAATCAATCATTGCAGATTTACGCGTTCATCTAGATGAACTTATATCAGGTAGCATGCTTGAAATAAGACGTATTAAAAATAGGTTAATTTTCGACAGTATTTTGCAACAAGAGAAAATTGATGAGAGTTTAGAGGATTTAAGCGAATTAGATGTGTTCTACCGCTGTTTAGACGCAAATAATGTTCTAGAGTCAGAACGGGAAGAACTCGTTGCACTCTATCAACATACGCTCAAATCGTTAAATGAATATGATGTTAATCAAGAATGAAAAATTATTTAATTTAGGTATAAAAATCATGGAACCACTTATTAATAATACAAAAGAAAGAATCCTGACTATGGATGATTACATGGATGCGATTACATTGTTTAATAAAGGGCTTAAGCGAACACCTTTATCTCGTATTTTAAAATTAACCTATATCTATCTTTTTATCGTGTTTATTATGATAGGTTCAAGAGTTTTAAAACAATTCCATGACATTTCCTTCGATATTATCAAAGTGCAATTACCTAGTTTTTTATTAAACGTTCTGATAGATGATTTAGTTATTTTTATCGTATTAGGGGTATTTTTTGTATTTTTCTTAAATATATGGCTAAACAGAGTTTTAATCAATACTCGAAAACGCCAATATGCCGAATTTGTAGCCTATCCACTATTATCGGCAAATTGTTGTATTTCTTTTAATGAAAAATTAGTTTTCATACATTCAGTAAATAACTCTTATACCCGGACCACCTTTTGGTCAGAACTCACATTTGTTTTTAAAAATAAAAATATGGCATTACTTGGTATAAGTAAAAGCTACTATTTGATTGTTCCACTTGATTGGTTTGATACAAAAGAGCTAGAAGAACAGTTTATTCATTACAGTAAAGCTGCCAACAACTGGAAAGAAATAACTTAACTAAGTCACCAAATTTGGTAAAAGATAAATTCCACCTTCAAATAAATGTATCAATCTATACTCTAGCTGTTAATTCTCATCACCATTATGAGTCTAGGTTTTATGGCTAAATTGCCAAACAAAAAATACTATATACATAAAGAGGTTATCAACCCCTCTTTATGTTAAAAAAATAAAGATATGAAAATAAGACAACTCAGACTAAAAAATTTAAATTCACTCTTTGGTGAATGGGAAATTGATTTTACCGATACTCAATACCTAGCGAATGGTATTTTTGCCATTACAGGTGCAACAGGGGCAGGTAAATCAACTATATTGGATGCTATTTGTCTTGCGCTGTATGGTGCAACACCAAGATTAGGGAGAATTACCAAAAGTAGTAATGAAATCATGTCTAGGCAAACCGGTGAATGTTACGCTGAAGTAGTATTTGAATCACAAGCTGGTGTTTTTTTATGCCATTTTGAACAAAGACGAGCAAAAAAATTAGCCAGTGGTAACTTACAAGAGCCTGAACATCAAATCGCATACTTAGATGGCACCCTAATTGAGAATAAAAAAAGTCTTGTTCTTGATGTTATAGTAGAAAAAACAGGAATGGATTTTGAAAGATTTACCCGCTCTATGTTATTAGCTCAAGGTGCATTTGATAGCTTTCTAAAAGCCTCATTAGATGATAAGTCTAAAATTTTAGAACAGATTACGGGTATGGAAATTTATAGTGATATATCTAAATTAGTATTTGAACAGCACAAAGTAGCAAAAAACGATTATGAAGCATTAAAACAATCCACCAGTCACCTACAAATATTAAGTGAAGATATTCTAAGTGAGCTTACTGATCGGAAAAAAATCCTCATAAGTAAAGACTCAGAGTTAAATAATGCCATTTATCAAATACAACAACATCTTAATTGGCATAATGATATCGCACAGTCATTGACGCTCATCAATTCATTTAAACAAATTAAAAAACAATTGTTAGATGATAACGAACGGTTCAATCAAAAACGCATACAGCTAGTTGCAGCAAATAGAGCAGAGCAATTAGAGAGATATTGGTCACCAATTGAAGCACTATCATCAACATTAAAAGAAGAAGAGTCATTACACTTAAAATTGCAAGCAGCAATTCCCTCTTTAAATACGCAATTATCAAATGATTTAACCCTTTTTGAAAACGCAAGCTTAAAATTAAAAGAGTTAAATATCTCATATGAGAGTATGATGCCTGCAATCAATCAAACAAAAATTCTTGATAAAGAAATCCTCTTTCAATCTCAATCGCTTAATGAGCTAGAATCTGAACATGTTATTCTTAAAAATAAGCTTAATAACTTATTAGAAGAAATTAAAGAGCAAGAAGTTCAAAAGCAAAAGACAGAGCTTGATTTAAGTCATGCTCATGAATATATGAGCCAATATGGGAAAGTTGATGCAAGGTTAATGACTTCTTTAAGTGGCCTAATTCAAAGAATTCATCAACTAGATAAAGCGCATGCTGAAATGGAAAAACTTGTATTAGCGCTTATTCAATCACAATCAAGACGTGTTTCTCATGATAAAAAGATTGCTGTACAACTTGAGCTACATGCTGGACTTAATAAAAAGATTAAAGTGTTCGAAACCAAGTTGCTCGACCAACAAAATGAATCTAAAGCACTACTTAAAGATAGATCTTTAAATGAATATCGTTTAGAAAAAGAATATTATATTAAAGAACGTGCTTATATTGACCGTATAGCAAGCCTAGAGACACAACGGGGCTTGCTAGAGGATAATACTCCATGTCCATTATGTGGTTCTCTAGAGCATCCTTATTCAATTGAAAAAATACCTGAAGCCAGAGAAATTGATGGGAAAATCATTGCAATAACTGAACTCATCACGCAAATTGAAGCACTTGATCAAGCAAAAAAAATCACTGAAGCTGAACTAGCATTACTCAAGCAAAGTGTTTCTATTGAGGAAGGTAAAATCCATACTCTAAACATTGAGCTCAAACATGAAATAGATAACATGTCGACTTTAAGACTTAAAGAAGAGGAATTGAAATTATTAACTGAACAAGAAATCCACTTACTCAATCTAGAACTTATAGAGTATTCCCTGAAGTATGAGCCCTACAAGAGTCAACATTTAATTGCACAATTAACCCAAAAGCAAGAGCGATATTCAAAACATTCCGAGACATTATCAAAAGGTGCAGCAATACTTCAAGATATTGAAACTAAGATTTTGAAATTAAATACTGTCCAAGATAGTACTCAAGTACACATTACAGGGTTGACCCAAAAAATTGTTCAAAGCCAATCGCAACTCCAGCACTCAAAAAATGAGCGTTCAGCTTTATTAGGTTCAAATGACCCTATTCAATTAGAGGATTCATTTAATCTCAAGCTAAAAAATGCGCAAGCTACTGCTGATTCTCTTACTGATAGACTGAATCAAGCCAAAATAAACCTGGCTAGTAAGCAGCAAGAATTATCCCTTTTAGAACAGCGCATAAACAAAAGCAAAGAACAGCTCGCAACTGATAAATCATCATTTATAGCCCAATGCAATACCCTCCAATTTGCAACAATTGAAGATTTTTTAAATGCAAGATTAACGTCTTCAGAGTTAGAAAGATTAAGTACCCAAGCAAAGGAACTAGATGATGAATTATTAAGAATCACTAGTCAAATTGACTCTGCAACCACTCAACATCAATTGTTGCTTTCAAAATATATTGATATAGAGAGCAAAGAAGTATTGGAACAATTATTAGCACAGAAGGAAGGTGAATTAAATCAACTTAAAATTGATCTCAATTCAATCACATTTCAACTAGAAAAAAATGAACAGACTAAACTCGCATTAAGTGAGCTCACAACAAAAATTATACAGTCTAGACAAATTGCATTAAAACATGAAAAATTGAATAATTTGATTGGTTCATCTGATGGTAAAAAATTTAGAAGCTTTGCACAAGGGCTAACATTTGAAATCATGGTGCGTCACGCAAATAAACAATTACAAAAAATGAGTGACAGATATCTATTACAACGTGATTCATATAATCCTTTGTCTTTAAATATTATCGATAATTATCAAGCCGGTGAAATCCGTTCAATTAAAAATCTTTCTGGTGGTGAGTCATTTATTGTAAGTTTAGCACTCGCGCTTGGATTATCTAAAATGTCGAGCCAAACTATACGCGTTGATTCGTTATTTTTAGATGAAGGCTTTGGTACATTAGATGAAGAAGCTTTAGATACTGCCTTAGATGCCCTGTCCACATTACAGAAAGAAAATAAATTAATTGGGATTATTTCTCACGTGCCAGCATTAAAAAATCGCATATCAACACAAATTACAATTGATGCCCAAAATGGTGGCAGAAGTACTTTAGCAGGCCCTAGTTGCGTTCGATTAAGTTAATTTAAGTGGCCTCTAAAAGTAAACTATGGGAGCTAAAATATGCATTCAATGTCTAGTCCAATAACTTTATCTGTGTTTACTTGAGAATCTTTTTAAATCAGTCCAATTGAATGTCCAATCTGGCGTTACCAACTTATCGGTACGCCCAACTTGATACCAAGGACTCATAGACTGATTAGTTGGATTTTTTACAATATGGATACTTTGTGCAGGCATATAGCTTTGTGCAAGTAATATTGCTGTTTGAGCATCATTTCTGGCAAGATCAACAACAATAACAGCGTGCCCTGGTGAGCCTGGTTGAATAAATACATCACCTATTTCAATATCACTCGCATCTACCTGAATTAATTCATTAGCCAATGATATGGTACCTGCATAAGTAAAGACTAAGTCAAGATATCGACGAAAAGAATCATAAGAGTCATCTTTTTGTGTCGCACCTTTTTTCCACCAAGTTTTATTTCCTTTAATGCCTAATCTTGCGCCATTCTTCCAAGAAAGATAATCAGCATTAAATCCATTGGTTAAATTAAAATGAATTTCATCAAACCGTTTTTCTTCAAATAAATATTCAGCTCGTAATCTTATTACTGCATCTGCACACTGTTGTAAGTCACGTGTTCCAACATCAATATCAATTACGGCAGCATGTGCTGAATTAGGTTTTATTTTTCCATTAAAAAATAAAACTTCTGCTTCATTAGATTTCAGGCTCATTGTTTGCAAATAATGACCAAAGGAACTATCATCTTCATTAACACGCTCAAATCCAACAGGAGGGCTGATCCTAGTTGCTATTGTATCTGAGAAACCATAAGGGATAATAATCAAGTAAAAAACCAAACACATTACCAACCGCTGATATGTAACAGGTAGTAAAGATTTATATAGAGCCATTTATCACACCTAGAGCAATGATAATTAATATTTATGAGTAACAGTGATACTGAAGATAATTAAAATATGTCTTTAACTCATCACTATACTACTATTTTGGTTTAATACAGCACAACATATAATTAACATCAACATTATCACCAAGGTAAAAACTATCTTTAAGAGGATTATAGTGAAGGCCTATCATATTTTTAGCATATAAAGGAGTCGCATCAATATAGCTCATCAACTCTGAGGGTTTAATGCATTTTTTAATATCATGGGTACCCTTCGGAACCCACTGCAATATATATTCTGCAGCTATAATAGCGCCTAAAAATGCTTTTATAGTACGGTTGATTGTTGAAAAATAAACTAATCCACCAGGTTTTACCATTTTTGCACATGCCTGAACCACTGAAGCAGGATTAGGAACATGTTCAAGCATTTCCATACACGTTACGATATCAAATTTTTCAAAGTTTTCTTCTGCAAATGACTCTGCAGTAATTTGCTGATAATCAATCTCCAACTGGCTTTCTAGTGCATGTAATCTTGCAACCTCTAATGGCTCTAAGCCCATATCAATACCAGTAACAAAAGCGCCCTGCCTAGCCATGCTTTCTGCTAAAATTCCCCCTCCACACCCTACATCCACAATGCGTTTCTCAAATAAACCATTCGCATGCTCAGCAATATAGCCTAATCTAAGAGGATTAATTCTATGAAGAGGTTTAAACTCCCCATTTACATCCCACCATCTTGATGCAATGGATGCAAATTTTTCAATCTCCTTTGGATCGACATTCATTTTATTATGTGTAGGTGTCATACAGTCTCCTTTAGAGATTCAGCCGAAACAGTGGTACCATGTGTATCACTTACAAGATTATCAGTATTGTTTTCATTACTTTTTTTCACAAACCATACATTATCTATTTGATATTTAATCGCAAGTAAAAGGGATAACCCTAAAAAAGCACCAGGTGGGAGTATTGCAAGTAAAAAAGGCGTATCTAGATTGAAAACAATTACCTCTAAATTGCTTGCAAAGGATCCTAGTAGTAAGTCAGCACCTTGAAAAAGTGTCCCTGACCCTAGTATTTCTCTTAAAGATCCTAATAAAAACAAAGCAAAGGTACTTCCTAACCCCATAGCTAACCCATCAAAAACAGAGTATACAATACTATTTTTCGATGCAAATGCTTCTGCTCGCCCAATAATAATACAATTTGTGACGATTAAAGGGATAAAAATACCTAGAGTATGGTAGAGGGTAAACATATAAGCATTCATGAGTAATTGCACGCAACTAACAACAGAAGCAATAATCATGACATAAATTGGAATCCTAATTTCATTTGGGATGAAATTTCTCATCAATGATATGCTAAAATTTGTTAACACTAGTACCAAGGTTGTCGCTAAGCCAAGGCCTAAGGCATTTGTTGCCGTATTTGACACAGCTAATAAAGGACATAATCCAAGTAATTGGACTAAAGATGAGTTATTTTTCCATAAGCCCTGTGACCATATCGATATAATAGAAGTTAATGATGACATCTGTCTCTCCTTAATTATGCGGCTAATAGCCACAAGTTGGCAAATTGGATAAATCAGAGGGTAAAGATTGTATAACTAGCGTAGCCCGTTTCACTGCGTTAACTACCGCTCGCGGGGTTATCGTTGCCCCTGCAAATTGATCAAATTGACCTCCATCCGCTTTTACAGCCCAACTAGGATCGTCACTACCTTTAACCTGTAGCCCTGTGAATTTTGTGATCCAATTTGAGATCCTAAGCTCAATTTTATCTCCTAGCCCCGGCGTTTCTCTGTGTTCTAATGTTCTCACTCCCAACACAGTACCATCAATTTTAGCCGCAACTAATAAGCGGATTGCACCAGAATAACCATCAGGAGCGGTTGCTTCAATTACGGCAGCAATACGCTTACCATCTTGTATAACACTATAAACAGGTTTAGCCATTTTACCTAATCTATCATCAGTATACTGCACACAAGTAGAAAGTAATCGTGGTGATTGCATTTCTTTTGGCAATACCTCAGATAAAAGAGATAACCGTTCCTGATGCGTCTGTGCCAAGATTGTGTCTTTTGTTAGTTGATAGACAATAGCTGTTGCCGCAGTAGTTAAAGCAGCAAAGATTGCTAAAGTAATCGCATGCTTCCTAATCAATTCAAACATATATCAGCTCTATTTATATCGATAATTTTCAAATTAGACGTCTATTTTTGCAATTTTCTAATGCCCATATACTCTTGGTTTTGTAACATAATCAATCAAGGGTACACATAGGTTTGCAAACAATACTGAAAATGCAATTGCATCGGGATAATTTCCAAATGTACGAATCAACCAAACTAATAATGCTATGATTAACGCGTAAATTATCTGACCTTTAGGTGTAGTAGATGCAGACACAGGATCTGTCAGGATAAAAAAAGCACCTAACATTGTTGCACCTGAAAATAGGTGAAATAAAACAGGTGGCATGCTATCTGGTGCAAATGAAGACGCCGCAAAACTTATTATTATCAGTCCAAATATAAAATAAAATGGCAATTGCCAACGAATTACCCTTAGCATGATTAGAAATATTCCACCAGCTAAAAAAGCTAAATTCACTTGCTGCCAGCCCTCACCTGCAAAAGTTTTGATTTCTAATAAGTTTAAGATATCAATTGTCATCATGCCGGCTTTAAATGATTCTTTAAATTTATCTAATGGGGTCGCTTGCGTAATCCCATCCATAGAAAAGCTTGACAAATCAATGATATTGAAAATAACTCTAGCACTATCCACTAAACTTAGTTGAACAGTTGTAAAAACATTTGGGTTAATCCATTGTGTCATCTGGACTGGAAATGAGATTAATAAGACAACATAACCTACCATAGCAGGATTAAAAATATTATGCCCTAGTCCACCATATAATTGTTTGGTAACTACAATGGCAAAGAAAACACCGATTGTAATAACCCACCATGGAGCATAGGTTGGTATGCTAATTGCTAGTAAGACTGCTGTTACAATAGCAGAGCCATCTAATAATGGGGTTAAACTTTTTTTTCTAAAAAACAAAAATATCCCTTCAAATAATACAGCTAGAGAAATAGCAAAAATAATTTGAATGATATTTCCTAAACCAAAATAATGAGATTGAATCGCAATACCTGGTATCAATGCAATTAAAACCCAAATCATAATTTGGGGACTTGACCATTTACCGGTTTTATCGTTTGGCTTAAGCAGCCGAGTGAAAAAATATAATCCCATTTTGCACAACCACCTTGTGACACTGTCACATATTAATTTATCTTTTTTATTATTTTTAACTTAATTTGCATCTGTTGATTTCGATTTTCTTGCCTTTGCTCTAGCTAAAGCTGCCTCTATTGCAAGTTCTTTAGCAGTTTTAATGTCACTATTTGCCTTATCATCAATATTTTGTGTATTAATATGTTCACTTTGTTTTAATTCATCTCTTTCAGATAATTGATTATTGACTATTTCGGCATTAATTGTTCTTTTAGCTTTAGCCCGTTCAATTGCTTCTTGAACTTTTGCCTTGCGTGGATCAATTTCAACTTTGGACGGTACTTCAGTTTCAAAGTCTCCACCTAGATTTGAACTATTTCTTGTAGCAGAATCATCCAAAATTGATGAATTCAGTGGAGCATTATCTATAGCGGCTTTATGAGTTCGCTTAGCCTTTGCCCTTTCTAAAGCAGCAGCGACTGCAAGCTTTCTTGGGTCTACAATTTCCATTTTTTCGGGCAACATTTTTCCTTCATCAAGTGTTGCAATGTTTCCTTGTAGAGGATCCTCAGACCTAGGCGTTATGTCTTTATTATTTAGCTGTGTTTTTTTTGCTCTAGCCCTTTCGATTGCAGCTTGCACTTTATTTTGACGTTCATCAACCTGGCTTGCCTGAATGTTATTGTCAATTTCACCGCCTATAGAAGGAGCTTCATTCAGAGTTCCAATTTGTTTTTCTACTGTCTTCTTCGCTTTAACTCTCGCTATTGCTGCCTCTATTGCAGATTTATCTTTTTCATTAATCTCAGTACTAATTTGCTTATGACGTGCCTCTCTAGCTATTTTTTCAGCTTCTAACCTAGCAAGCTTAGTTTCATAGCGCGCTTTAGCTTCTGCAGCTAATTTTTCCTCTGCATCCGTTTTTCTTATCAACTGCTTTTCAATTTTGTAGTAATGAACAAGAGGAATATGGCTTGGGCAAACATATTCACAAGCACCACATTCAATACAATCAAATAAATTATATTCTTTTGATTTATCATGCTCACGTCCTTGCGCATACCAAAATAATTGCTGAGGTAATAATTGAGCAGGACAAACAGCTGCACATTCACCGCATCGAATACAGGGTTGTTCTTTTTTCACCTCACCTATTTCAAGAGAACTACGTGCTAAAAGGCAATTAGTCGTTTTAACAACGCTACTAAGTAAATTGATTGGATAGCCCATCATAGGCCCGCCCATAATTATCGGTAACTGCTCATGTTTATCAAAATCATAATAGACCTGTTTCAATAAAGATTTAATAGGCGTACCTATACGAACCCAATAATTAGCAGGCTCTATAAAATTCTGGCCAGCTAACGTCACAACCCTCTCAATTAAAGGCTCTCTATCAACAATCGCCCTTTTGATTGCAAAAAGCGTTCCTACATTCAGCATTGATATGCCTATATCGCTTGCATGCTTACCTGAAGGTATTTCTTTACCTGTTAATAAAGTAACAAGCTGTTTTGCGCCTCCTGATGGATATTTTGTAGGTATTACGATTACTTTTGTTGCTAATCGGATAAGATCTATACGTGTATTTTCAAGTGCACTCTCAAGTGAGCTGATCGCCTCTGGTTTATTATCCTCTATACCAATTAAGATTAATTTTGGATGCAAGATCTTCCTCACGATATCAAGACCGCGTATGAGTTCTTCCGAGTGTTCACGCATCAATCTATCATCGGCACTGATAAAAGGTTCGCACTCAGCTGCATTGATAATTAAAGTATCTATCTCAATGCCATCTTGTTGATGATTTAATTTAATAGCTGTAGGAAACCCTGCCCCACCTAATCCAACTATGCCCTTTAGATGGATCTGCTCTACAATTTCTTCTGGCTTTGCAGTCAAATAATTAAATTCATCATAAGCGTATGGTTTGTCTTGTTTATCACTTTCAAGTAGGATTGCTAAGGTTTCCTCACTAAAATAAGTTGCACTAGGTTGTTTAACTATACCTTTGATGATTCCTGAAGTCGGTGCATGGATTGGAACTTGATTACCTAAACCAACCGTTAAAGGTTCACCTTTAAGCACATGCTGTCCTGCTTGAACGATGATTTCAGATTCATTACCTATGTGCTGGCTTAAAGGAATGCTATAGAAGTCAACTAATGGCAATCTTTTAATCTCATGTAAATTTGCAGGCGATTTATTCTCTGGAGGATGTACTCCACCATGAAAATCTGCAATCATTTTGCCTGATTTTTGTTTACGATTGATTTTATATTCGTTGAGTGTCTTAAATAAAAACATTATTGACAACCCTCATTAGTATTTTGAGAATTGTTATTGACTTGATTGTTCGTATCATCATCCGTTAAAGGCTTTGTGATGATTTCATCAATAGAAATTGCCGCTAGACTTTTAAATTTAAGCGCACGCAATTCTTCTTTTGTTATCATGGTAATACAATTGGTAGGGCATGGAGCTACGCACAGGTCGCATCCTGTGCAGGCATCCGTAATGACAGTGTGCATTGCGCGAGTTGCTCCTACGATAGCATCAACAGGGCAAACTTGTATGCATTTAACGCAGCCTATACAATTATCTTCATCAATATAAGCAACCTTTTTAACTGGTTCAGCTACTGCACCTTCTCCTATCGGTTGCGGGTCTACCCCTAATAATTCCGCTATTTTTAACATAACTTGCTCGCCACCTGGGGCACATTTATTGATTGCCTCGCCTTGCTCACCAACCGCTTGTGCATAGGGTTTACAACCAGGATAGCCACATTGAGCGCATTGACTTTGTGGAAGCAGTGCATCAATTTTATCAACGATAGGATCACCAGTAACAAAAAAACGTTTCGCGGCATATCCTAAAATAGCACCACAAACTAACGCTAAAAAGGATAATGCAATAATTGCGATTGCTAAATTTTCGACAAAAAAAGTGAAGAGCACATTCAGCTGTATATTCATTAAAATTTGACCAAACCTGTAAAACCCATAAATGCAAGTGACATCAAGCCAGCTGTAACTAGAGCTATAGATGAACCTTTAAAGGCGGCAGGCACATCTGATATTGCTATACGCTCTCTAATTGCAGCAAATAAAATCATAACTAAAGAGAAACCAACAGCAGCAGAAAAACCAAACACTGCAGACTCTAAAAATGTATGCATCTGTGTAATATTGAGCAAAGCCACACCCAAAACTGCACAATTAGTTGTGATTAATGGCAAAAATATCCCTAATACCCGATACAATACTGGACTTGTTTTTTTAACCATCATTTCAGTAAACTGAACAATAACAGCAATAATTAATATAAACGCAAAAGTCCTAAGATAGGCTAAGTCAAATGGAATTAAAATATAGTATTCAAGAGCCCAAGAACTAATCGATGCCATCGTTAAAACAAATGTCGTTGCAAACCCCATACCAACTGCACTAGAAAACTTTTTAGATACTCCCATGAAAGGACAGAGTCCTAAAAATTTAATCAATACAAAGTTGTTAACTAAGACTGTTGAGATAAATAGTAGTAGGTAATGAGTCATTTTTGATTACTCGATTGGCTGTTCGTTGTATCAAGTTAGGATTTATAAACTATCAACATAATGTTTATAATAATTTAACTTTGAATATAATCGAAATAAAAAAGGATTAGCGCTGTTATCCATTGCTAATCCTCTTCTTCAGTTTAAAAATAATTAAATTGGATTAGCATCCCTAAGCGCTGCTGCTTTATCAGCTTGCTCATTTAAATTAAGCTGTCTATATGCGTTTTCAAGTAAAGCAAGTGCTTTACGTGTTGATTCGGTATCAGGATAATCTTTCAACATTTGTTCAACTCTATTTACTACAGCAACATACGCACCACGTTTATGATAATATTCTACTACTGATAACTGATGGCGAGCTACTCTTTCTTTAAGAGCAACCATGCGTTTATAGCTATCTGCAGCAAATTCACTTTCAGGGAACTCATAGACTAAGCGATTAAAATCAGCAAATGCTGCTTTTGCATGTTTTGGGTCTCTATCTGATCTATCAACCCATAACCAACGCTGAAGAGTATTATCATCAAGAGCCATGTTTGTTAGTCCCTTGAGGTAAAGGACATAATCTAATTTTGGATGCGTCGGATTTAATCTTTCAAATCGCTCTATAGCAGCTTGTGCTAAAGGATATTCCCCAGACTTATAGTAAGCATAAATTAGATCAATCTGCGTTTGTTGAGAATACTCACCAAATGGATAACGTGTATCTAGCGCTTCTAATTGCTTAATTGCCTCTCGGTAATCTCCCGCTTTAAGTGCTACTTGTGCTTCAGCATAAAGTTCTGATGCAGGCACGTCGGCAACTTCCTCTTTTTTACTTGAACAACCAATCAAAGCTGTACTAACAGCACCAATAATTAAAACAGTACTTATTTTTTTCAAAAAAGTTTTTTTGATCATATCTGGCTCGTTTATTGTGTCCATAAGATAAAGATAACTCATTTTAGTGTCATCAAAATAAATGTAAGAGATTTTTATCTTGGCAAAAATGTTAATCAATACTTATGCTATCGCAATAAGTATAATATACTTGTTTAATATCATTTTCTCTTTCAGTTTAGCATAATTATAAAGCTATTTACAAAAATCATTTTAATCTGATTTAACGTCCCCTCACTCACTATGCTTTTAAGTATTATAAACAGCAAGTTAAGCCCAATCATCCCATAAGCAGAAATCTATTTTCAAGAGCGTAACCTAATTAATTTTAATCTGCAATTAATTAGATTTAGTTGTGGTAAATGAAATCAACAATTGATATATAAGTTGATATATTTTATAGAAAAGATTGATTTATGATGGGATGATATTTATTTCATTTATAAATAATCCATATGGGTTAATGCAACCACTAGCACTAGCATTAACCCAATCTGTGAATTATTCAATAATTTTTGTCGCTCTTGAAAGTAAGTCATCGGAAAGCACAATACCTTGCTCCTGTGCTGCTTTTTTGTTAACAATTAATTCTAATTGGTCAGTACCTTGCACTGCTAGTTCCCCTACTTTCTCTCCGCGAAGGATACGAGCTACCATTTTGCCCGATTGTTTTCCATGCTCGTAATAATTTATACCTAATGAAGCAATGGCACCTCTAGTTACACTATCGGCATCTGCTGCAATTAAGGGTAAATCCATTTGATTACCTATTTTCACTAATGATTCATAGGCTGAAACAACATTATTGTCTGTACTAGTATAAATGACATCAACCTTTCCCACCAAACTTTGTGCTGCAGGCCCAACATCCACACTTCTTGGCGCTGCTACATCGATTAGTGTCATTCCATAATTCGGAAGTAGCTCTCTCATCTTATTGACTACTCCAGCAGAGTTTGCTTCACCAGGATTAAAGACAATACCAACAGTTTTTGCTTCTGGAACAATTTTTTGAATTAATTCTATCTGTTTGTTTATATCTAACTCGTCAGTTACACCAGTAATATTAGTCCCATTAGCATCAAGTGATTTGACTAATTGAGCAGCAACTGGGTCAGTAATTCCTGAAAAAACAATAGGAATATCTTTAGTTACTGATGCTACAGCTTGTGCTGACGGAGTGGCAATAGGCACGATTACATTTGGATTATTCCCTACAAAGTTACGAGCAATTTGTGCTGCTGTGCCTACATTTCCCTGTGCGGATTGATAGTCCCATTTCAAATTTTTACCTTCCTCAAAGCCTTCTAAAGCTAGTTGATCTTTCACACCATCACGGATGCTATTGAGCGCAGGATGATCTACAATTGCTGTTACAGAAACAGAATAAGTCTCAGCCTGAGCTATTGATGAAAATAAAGCCCCAGTGCTTAAAATAGTTAATACCGTAACGTTCAATAATTTTGCCGTAAGTTTAGTCATAAATGCCTCTATCAAGTTAACAGATGAAAATCTAATCCTTGTTAATCCGTATCTAATTTACTTAGATTGTATGTACTAGTGAGCTAGTTTTCAAGTTTTATTTTATTGAATTTGACTTTAACCAATAATAACAATCAAATAGCAGTGAATAAACTTTCATCCCATAACAAAACATATCTATAATTTGAGAATTAAAATTGATATACCCCCTATCTTGACATAGAGGGTTTATTTAAAAGTAATTGCTTTAAAAGCGATTTCAAAAGCAAAAATATTGGTAAACATGGAAGGTAAAATGAGACAAAAAATCAACTAGTCGAGATCAATATAATTTTTAACCTAGAAATATACTCCTCTTGCCTAATTTATGGCAAGAGGAGAAAAAGATAATACAACTCACTCATACATTATTCTAAAACTTGTGCTGCCTCAGCAATCAGTGCATCGGATAATTCAACACCTTGGGCCTTTGCTGCGGTTTTATTGAGAAAAAGTTCTACTTTTTCGCTTGTTTGTGGCGCTATATCCCCTGCTTTTTCACCATTTATTATCCTTACTGCTATCTTGCCTGCTTGATGGCCTAGATCGAAATAATTTACACCTAATGCGGCGATTGCTCCACGTTTCACACTATCTGTGTCAGCAGCTACTAAAGGAATTTTTGCTTCATTCCCTACTTTAACTAAAGACTCATAAGCAGACACTACATTGTTATCAGTGTTAGTGTAAATAACATCGACTTTACCAACTAAGCTTTGAGCTGCTGAAGTAACATCAATAGTTCTTGGCGCGGCAGCTTCAACTAAGCTCATACCATGTTTAGGTAATATATCTTGAAGTTGTTTCACAACAATCGCAGAGTTAGCTTCACTTGGGTTATAGACAATTCCAATGTTTTTTGCATTTGGTACAACTTTTTTAATTAACTCAACTTGTTTTTCTAGTTCCAAGGCATCAGAAACACCAGTTATATTTGTACCTGATGGTTCCCAAGAAGGCACTAACTGTGCTTCAACAGGATCTGTCACAGCAAGAAAAATCAGCGGAACCTCTTTTGTTGCTGCTGCTACTGCCTGTGCTGAGGGTGTGCCTATTGCAACTATTGCATTAGGTTCATTACCGATAAAGTTACGAGCTATTTGAGTAGCAGTCGAAGTATTGTTTTGAGCAGATTGGAACTCCCAAGTTAAATTTTTCTCGGGATCAAATCCTGCTTCTAATAATGCAGCTTTAACACCGTCACGAGCATTATCGAGTGCTGGATGTTCAACAATTGATACAACAGAAACAGCGCTATCCGCCAATGCAGAAAATGTTACAGAGCTTAATGCTAAAGCTATACCTGAAAACAACGTTTTTAAACCTAGGACTTTCAATTTATTCATAACACACCTCTAAATAAAATTAAGATAAAATTATCGCTGCAACAATCTAAGAAATACTGAGTAAATAGCTACGATGAATACTGTATAGATGTTGAAAGATTAAAAAGATAGCGTCACTTTGATTAAACATTTAAACAAAAGTTGACACCAACAAAAGAATTTATGCCATTAAAAACCAATTGCGGTATATAATGTTCGAGACTCTAACAAATTTTAGACTTACTTAACACTTTCACAAGAACTAATAAAGACTATTTATGAATAACGCCCAAAATGTAAACAAAATGATACACAATAGTGTGCAAATGATCGAAATTGACAGCGACCAAGCAGGACAAAGACTCGATAATTTTCTACTTGCCAAGTTAAAAGGCGTACCTAAAAGTTTAGTCTACAGGATCATCAGAAAGGGTGAAGTACGTGTAAATAAAGGTAGGACTAAGCCCGAATACAAAATAATGGAACATGATACCATCCGAATTCCACCGATTCATATGGAAGAAAAATCAACATCTTCAATATCTCAAAATTTAAATAAAGTATCTGAACTTGAAAATCAGATCCTGTTTGAAGATGAACATATTATCATTTTAAATAAACCTTCTGGTCTTGCAGTTCATGGCGGTAGTGGATTGCAATTTGGCGCTATTGAAGCGCTTCGTTCACTAAGACCAACAGCAAAGTTTTTAGAGTTAGTGCATCGCCTCGATAGAGATACTTCTGGTATTTTATTAATTGCCAAAAAACGTTCAGCTTTACGTCATTTACATGAACAGCTGAGAAATAAACAAATGCAAAAGCATTATCTTGCTTTAGTTCGTGGTATTTGGCCATCACACGTAAAAGTGATTGAAGCACCGCTACTTAAAAATATTCTGCAAAGTGGAGAAAGAGTTGTTAAAGTAAGTTCTGATGGAAAACCGTCAGAAACTCGATTCAAAGTAGAAGAGCGCTTTGGATTTGCAACACTGGTGAGGGCAACACCTGTGACAGGTCGTACCCACCAAATTAGAGTCCATACTCTCCATGCTGGGCACCCAATTGCATTAGATCCTAGATATGGTGATTTAGCATTTGATGAGAAAATGCAAGCTTATGGTTTGAAGCGTTTGTTCCTCCATGCTTATCAACTTAAATTTATCCACCCTGCTACTCTCGAGACCATTCAATTTGATGCGCCTTTAGACTGCACATTAAAAACAGTACTAAGTAAACTAAGAGAGAGCTAATTTTTCCCATTTCTTTTTTATACAAATTATTAGTTTAATTTCAATAAATTAAACTAATAATTTTAACTACCAAAATTGTGTAACTTGCAATAAATGACTTTTATTTAAATTTTCTTACACTTTTCACCTTGTATCTTTACAACAAAATACAGATAATGAATAGGTCTTTTATTTACTTATTTAGCATTAATAAAATGAGTAACAAAAAGACATAGCCCGATACTTGATGTATCTGCGAGAGAACAAAGCCATTAAAATAACTGGCTTTGAGTTAAAAGGATTTAACATAACTTTCATGGAGGCTTTTTAATCTGCAACGAAGAGAAGCAAGACCGCAGATAAATCGCATAAATATGTATACCCACATTAGAAGTTTACACTTCATCCCTTTGGATATTATAGTTACCAAATGTTATATTCATTTAAATATAATCAGAGGTTATCTAGCTTTTAAAAAGCATAAAAATATTCTATCTATATTTTCAAGTGAACATCATTGGCGTAATGCACTTTAGTGCTTTTAGCATTTATTGATCCACACAAATTAAAATCTAAACTATTTAAATAGGCTTTATATTCACCTATTTAATTATAGTTTTTAATAATTAAAATATTTATAAATATAATTATGAAGCTACGCTTCTATTTGGAGTAAAAAATGATTTATTGGTTATTTTTATTTTTAGCCATTGTATTTGAAGTAATCGGTACCCTTTCAATGAAATGGGCTAGTGTATCAACTGGATATGCCGGTTATGTTATTATGCTTGTTATGATTGCAATTTCATATATTTTCTTATCTTTTTCAGTTAAAAAAATTGACCTAGGCGTTGCATATGCGCTTTGGGAAGGAATAGGACTACTATTAATCACAACTTTCAGCGTGATTTATTTTGATGAATCTTTAACATTAATAAAAGTAATTGGATTAACAACATTAGTTGCCGGCATTGCATTAATAAAATCAGGCACAGCCAAAGCAAAAAATGAGAACAATTAAAATTATATTTTCCTAATTTAGGATATGTATAAATAATTATAACTAAGAATTATAACTAAATAAAAATTTAAAATATTATTAAGGAGTCATTATGGCTAACGTAGAATTTATACATGTAGCTTGGTTAGTTTTTGCTGTAATTTTGGAAATTACAGCTAATATATTTCTAAAATTATCAGATGGATTTAAACGCTTTGCATATGGGGTAATGTCACTTTTAGCTGTATTAGGGGCATTTACGGCTTTATCGCAAGCAGTAAAAGGCTTTGATCTATCTATAGCTTATGCATTATGGGGTGGCTTTGGTATCGTCGCAACAGTTGCAGCAGGGTGGATTATGTTTGGACAAAAGCTTAATAAGCAAGGCTGGGTTGGTTTAACTTTATTAATTTCTGGTATGATTATTATTAAATTTGCCTAATTTAAGACCCTATAGGATGAAAGTTCATCCTATAGGGTAAATGATAATATCTATATCCCTATCAACTAGTCTAATGGCGTTGGTTATTTATCTCATTTAGCTCAATAAGACAAATTTCTTCAAATGCCCCCCATCAAAACATATTTAATATTTAGATATTCTTCTATACCATATTTAGAACCTTCACGTCCTAAACCCGAATCTTTAATCCCACCAAAAGGGGCTATTTCAGTAGAGAGCATGCCTTCATTCACTGCAATCATGCCACACTCTAAAGCTTCAGCCACTCGCCAAGCCCTTCCTACATCTCTGGTATAAAAATAAGATGAAAGTCCAAAATCTGTGGCATTAGCTTGCTTGATGACATCGTCTTCATCAGTAAAACGATAACACGCCGCGATAGGACCAAATGTTTCTTCTTGGCTCATCTCCATATCGATATGTGCGTCAGCAAGAACAGTTGGCTCAAAATAGGTGCCACCCAAATTAGGTTGTTTTGCTCCAGTCAGTGCACGAGCACCTTTATTAAGAGCATCTTCAACATGACGCTTAACTTTAGCTAATGCCATTTCGTTAATCAGTGGACCTTGCGTGACATTAGGTGTAAAAGCATCTCCCACAATGAGCTTATTAACTTCTGTAGCAAGCCCAGTAACAAATTTTTCATAAACTGAATCATGAATGAAAAATCGATTAACACAAACGCAAGTCTGCCCTGTATTACGAAATTTAGATGCCATTGCACCTGCAATTGCAGCATCAATATCTGCATCGTCAAAAACAATGAATGCAGCATTCCCACCTAATTCAAGTGACATTTTTTTCATTGTCTCAGCACATTGACTATAAAGATACTTACCTGTTTTAGTCGATCCCGTAAATGAAATTTTACGAACACGCTTATCTGATGTAAATACTTGCCCTATTTCAGGAGCATTACCACTTACCACATTAAGCACACCTTCAGGAATACCCGCTTCCTGTGCTAAATGAACTAGAGCATGCGCAGAAAGAGGTGTCTCCTCAGATGGTTTAATCACTGCTGTACATCCTGCAGCTAAAGCAGGGGCTATTTTACGAGTTAACATCGCAAGCGGAAAATTCCATGGAGTGATTGCTGCAATAACACCAACGGGTTGTTTTAACACCATGATTCTTGCATCGCCCTTATGACTTGGTATTACGTCACCATAAATTCTTTTGGCCTCTTCAGCAAACCATTCCACAAAACTTGCTGCATACAACACCTCGCCCATTCCCTCTGATAATGGTTTACCTTGTTCAGTTACCAATAAAGCGGCTAAGGCTGATTGATTTTTAATAATCAGATCAAACCATTTTTTTAGTAAGTTAGATCTCATTTTAGCTGTCATTGCTTGCCAAGATGATAATGCATTTTCAGCACTATCTACTGCAGATTTAGCTTCTGCAGCACCGCAATAAGCGACCTCAGCAACTGTTTGACCATTTGCAGGATTAATGATTGGATAAGTTTTAGCAGTCGTATGCCAAACTCCATTATAATAAGCGCCAGTTTTTAAAATGGCTGAATAATCTATTTGTGACATATTTAAGTTGCCTATTAAAAGTATTGATAAATTAATTCTTACAGTAAATGTTGCGAATAAATAGTTTAAAAGAGCTTAATCTTTAGCTGGTCTAGCATCCCTTGGAATACGTTTACCATCTGTATAATCATTAATAATATCACATGGTGTATAACACCTTTCTATTTCGTATAAATCATCATCACTAAGTTTTGTTTTAAGAGCCATTAATGCACTGTCAAACTGTGCTGTGGTATCTGCCCCAACTAACATCACATCTACGCCTGGTCGATTGAGTACCCACGCCTGTGCAATTTGAGCTGAACTAACACCATGTCGTTTAGCGACTTTTGCAACTGACATTGCAATATCCTTAGAGGTCTGATCACCATACATTTGGTGCGTAAAGAAATCAGTTTGGTTTCTAACTGAGTCAAAAGCACCACTTAACAAACCTCTAGCAAGGGGACTAAAAACAGATACACCAATACCTTGGTCTTGACAAAATGGTATCATCTCACGCTCTTCTTCTCTATAAGCACAGTTAAGCTGTAATTGCATATTAATTGGTTTAACCCAACCATGTTTATCGCATGTATGTAAAATTTTAGCCATTTGCCATGTATACATTGTTGATAAACCTATATACCTAGCCTTGCCACTTCTAACAATTTCATTTAAAGTGTGGCATGTTTCTTCAACAGGTGTATTTATATCAAAATAATGCAGCATAAATATATCAACATAATCACTACCTATTCTGGTTAATGAGCCATGAATAGCATCCATCAAATGTTTTCTTGAATGACCACTATTATTTTTGCCGTTACCGATAGGATAACCAGCTTTAGTCAATATCACTAATTCATCTCTGTTGGCGATGCGCTTTATGACATTGCCAACAACAGTCTCGCCTGCACCTGCAGAATAAAAGTCCGCAAGATCGATAAAGTTGACACCATTATCAAGTGCATGTTTGATAATAGGTTCACTTTGTTTTTCATCAAAAATCCAAGGTTTCCACTCTGGACTTCCCATATTCATAGTACCAAGACAAAGCTTAGACACAACTAAACCTGATTCACCTAAACGTGTATATTCCATATTTTTATCCTATTTCACCAATGAATATAAATTGCTACAAATCCAATTAAAAGGGCAATAATTATGCCAAGTGTTAGTACAATAGATTCACCTGGCAAAATTATATTTAAAGCTACCTATCTAAAATAGTTAAACGTTTTCTTGCTTGGCATGTCTTTTTTCCATAAATTTATGCACTTCAATATCGCGCTTGATTCCAAGCTCTTTAGTTGAATAGATTAACTTAAGCAAGGATGCAATTAAGCCCAAACATAAAATTAAAGCTGGCAATCCGCCTATATAAGCTAATTGCTTAATCCCATTTACGTCTGCAAAAATTAGCATGGTAACAGCAACAACACCTATGCCTAACCCCCACATTACCTTCATACCAATTAATTTTGGTGCAGTACTAGATTCTTCCTCATGCAAACGCTCACCATCTTCACCTTCAAGGCATAAATTTGCCATAGCATCAGTAGTTGAGTCAGCAGCAGTACAATAAGAAAGGAATGTTGCAAAGATAAAACCAAGAACTAAAATGCTAGCGAAAGGCAATTTTTGCATTAAGAAATAAATGACAGCTTCATAGCCATTTTTATCTAAAACTTCTTTTAATGCTCCATTTTCAGTCATATCAAAATAAAGCACACTTCCACTGAAAATACTTGTCCATAGCAATGCAAATAAACTTGGTATAAATAAATTAACGATTAAAAACTCTCTAACTGTATACCCTCTCGCTATTTTACCCAAAAACATTGCAGTCAGAGGCGCCCAAGCCATCCATGATGAAAAGTAAAAAATAGTCCAGCTTCTTGCCCAATCTTCGCCTTCAGATGCACCAGTAATTAATGATTTTTTGAAAAAATTATCCAAATATTCACCTAAGCTCTCTAACCCAAAATTCATGATAAAAAGTGTTGGTCCAAATACAAATATTGCTATTCCTATAGTAAAGAAAACCCACGTATTAATGGTAGAAAGCATCGCTATACCGCGTTTTAAACCACTTACGGAAGAACACGTTACAACCACAGCAATTGCAAGACCAATACCCGTAAGTGCTAAGGCACCCTTTTCAATGCCATAAATTGCAAGCCCTCCCATTATGGCTAATATTCCTGTAGCCATTGAAGATGCCATACTGGCGGAAAAACCAGATAAAGCAATCCCATCTATTACTTGGCCAGTTTTACCATATACTCTATTGCCTAGAATAGGATAAAGCATTGAACCTATTGAGAATGGTTTATTCAAATTGTGATAAACAAGTGTAAATACTAACGCAGGAACACAATATATTGCGTAAGGAGTAAATGACCAGTGCAAGAACATAGTTGACAGAGCAAATCTTGCTGCAGCAGGTGATTCAGCGGTGATGCCAAATGTCTTTGGCGGATAGTAATAATGATAAAGCGGTTCTGCTGCTGACCAAAATAATAATCCAGCTGCAACAGTGGTACATAACGCTATCATTATCCATTTACTTCTAGTTAACATTGGCTTGGCATGTTCACCACCAATTCTGACTAAACCTAATGGAGAGACAAATACTACAACACACAAAACAACACAAATAAATGCGCCAGCACTAAATCCCCAGGAGAAATTATTTAATATCCAATTTACTACTAATTGAGTTTTAGCTGCAAAAGCTTCTCCGTTTGTCAATGACATGACAACAGCAACTAATGTAATTATAAAAGCAGGCCAGAAGGTTAAAGATCGAATTTTGATTTTCATCGGTTTACTCATACATCCCCCACTGCTGATGAAAACATCTCATCAAATTGAATTATATCTAGAAATAGCATCCATATTAATAACCAGTATCCTTTCAATGAACCCTATGTTCATAGTTAAATTCTAAATTTTGATTACGGAAAAATTCCAGGTAGGTTCAACTTTTAGGTTGATAAAATGGATTACCTAATTCATTAAGAGCTAATGCGACATCCTGTTTTATAGGTAAAAAAGCCATAGCTGCAGCTATAGCGGTCTGACAAGCTTTATAATTATTATCAAAAATCTCATCTAAATTATCACAGCTTGGGTTAACCCATGGAGCAACCACAACACACCATTCATCCTCAGCTTCTTTTGGTAATACTCCACTTAGAAGTGCTTCAGTTATGGCTTTTGCAATTCCTGCTTGTGACGCTCCCCATGTCGCATTGCCATGTAATTCACCTGTAATTTCTGCTTTATTAGCATACAAAGTTGCTGGCTTCACAGGTACGCCTTCTTTTATAATTACCATAAATGGACAATGCCCTTGTCTTGGCATAGCAAGAGAATTAACAAATGCCTGACCAACAGGACCATTTCTTGGTCCTAGTATGATGTTAATGTGCGCTGCATTGACACCATTTCCTACAAACCCCTCTCCGATATACATTACTTTATTCATTTTTTTTCCTTATAGTTGAACTAAAGAGTAGAACACAAATTTTTAACAAAATTTTATCTTGTTTTTAATAATTCCATATATGGAATTATATTTCTATATATGGAATTTATTTCTGTGAGAGTGATCTCACCTTTTTCAATTTATGACTATTTTCATGTGATACTGATCTCGCATTTATCCTTATGGCTTGAATTTATTATTCAACTTTTAGTCATTAGGTGAGATATTCATAATTAAGCAACAATGAATCAACACAAATCATAAGATACTGATATAATTTAAATTAATAAAAAATACCGTTTTAAATTAAATTAATTTTTGACACAAAAAATTAATTCAATGTCGGATTTATTCAAATTTGATATAATCTTTTTATTGAATATTTCGACTAGACATATTTAGCGGGATAGTGTTATTAATATTGGAGTGTAATAATTGTTTTATGAAAATTGATGATGATAGATCTAGAGCCCCGGCAGTTGATAGTGCCATAAAAATTCTAGAATTACTTTCTAATAGCAACCATCCATTGACCCTATCTGAAATATGTAGTGAGTTAAAAATTCCTAACTCCACTGGTCATCGGATTATGAATGAACTCCATTCTAAAAATATGGTTGATTATGATGCTACTCGTGTTAAAGCGTATTGTTTAGGCTCTCAAATTTTCATTATGACTTCGGCTGTTTATAATAAACAGCGGCTAATACCCTATTTCCAACCTATTGGTGAACAACTTTCAAAAGAGACTGACTTACCTGTTATCCTTACCATCCCTATTGGAAGTAATGTAGTTGTAATTGCGAAAATTGACACTAATTACTCAAATTTACCACTAATGCACATCGGTAAAACCATTCCTATGCATGCTAGTGCTGCTGGCAAAGCATTTTTATCTATGCAATCACAACGCTATATTGATAACTACTTTAAACAGACAATTTTAGAAGCATGTACAAACTCTACAATTACTCATATTCAAGAACTAAAGCAATCTCTAATAACAAGTGCTGAACTGGGATATGCTTTTGCTGAAAACGAATTCTTAGGCAATTTATACGCAGTTGCGGCTCCTGTAGTAAACATAAAAAATGAAGCGATTGCAGCAATTAGCATATATCAACATGAGAGCCATAACCAAATATTCCACTTACATAATTTAGCAAATACTGTAATAGATGCAGCATCTCAATTATCCCTGTTGATTCAGCATACAGGATAATCAATTCAGCCACTATCGAGCAGCTCACTGTAATTCTTTTTTGATAGTACTCTCATCACATTTATAGCATAAAAAGGGTTGAGTTTATTTTTTTATGCTATATTACAATAATCTAACCACATAATTTATTATAAACTTAACTACCCGTTGAGTTTACTTAACTAGGCTTTTATACTTTTTTAGATTCGTTTCTCATTAAGCAATCTTAATCAGAGCACAATTTTTAATGACATTTTTACTAAAATAAGTTTAGTAAACTTAAAATAAAATGGAATTAAATCATGCTTCATTTCAATAAAGGAGCTTAAGAAAATGAATTATTATATTAATTGTCTCAAGAAGTTCGCCACATTTAAAGGCAGGGCGAGAAGAGCTGAGTTTTGGTACTTTTATCTTTATAATCTAATTATTATAACGAGCTTATATTTATTAGGTGGATTTTTAATCCAGGTAACACAATCCTCACGTTTAATTACTATATTCGATTTCCTAACAATGGGTTATCAAATAATTATGCTACTACCTTCTATTGCAGTTTCGATAAGACGTTTACATGATAGGAACAAAAAAGCTTGGTTTTATTTACTTATATTTATTCCTATTTTAGGTTTTATTGTCTTACTCATTCAATATTGTAAAGAAGGCACAAAAGGCAATAACCAGTTCGGAAAAGATCCTAAAATGGTAAATAATGAATAAAATTAATAGGGTATAATTAGATAATATTGTAGGTTATAAAATAAAGAATTTTGATACTAATCCGTAACTATTAAGTATAAGATATCCAATTTTGAAATTAATTACTTTTTTATCAATTAGTTTAGTCTTTATTTAGTTTAATAAATACAAAAAGCTTAAATGTTAAAGACTAATAAGTAGTTTTTAAGACGATGACTTTTAGCATTTCTTTGTAATTTTTATTGAAAATAACTAATAAATCCATATAATGCACCGGCTTTGCATTTATAATGTAAATGCATTCATAGTTTAGTTAGTGTTTTGTCAATAATCTAACATTTGGCAACAAAAAAATTATTTTTTTACTTATTTTTTGTTTATTTAAGGAACTGCAATGAAATATTTTAAAATGTGTTTATCTAAATACGCAACTTTCCAGGGTCGCGCTCGTCGTTCTGAATTTTGGTTCTTTCAGTTATTTTATATGATATTTTCAATAGGATTACAAGTTATTGCTAGTATTTTAGCTGTTGTAAGTGGTTCTGAAGGTGTAGCTGCATTCTTTGGAATTTTATTAATTGCTTTTTATCTAGCATTGTTTTTACCTTCTTTAAGTGTGCTAGTAAGACGTCTACATGATACTGACAGAAGTGGCTGGTTTGTGTTTATTTCATTTATACCTCTAGTAGGTACTATAATCTTATTAATTTGGTTATGTTCTGAAGGAACACAAGGTGATAACCGTTTTGGTAGCGACCCTAAGCTAGTAAGTTAATCTAGAATAACTATAGAACACAGATTAAACTGGCTTTAAGCCAGTTTTTTTGTTTTAGAATCTATAAATAAGTTATTTGTAGTATCCACTGTACAATCCTGCCATAATTAAATTAAGCTAAAATAGCATTTATATATTTAGTTTTAATTGCCAGGAGAACCAAATTTTGAAACAAGCTCACTCTCTAGATCAACGTTCAATACAGGGAAAAATAAAATGGATAGATATCTTAAATGCTATCCCAAAGCCAAATACGGCACCAAAATGGGAATACTGGGTAGAAACTTACCCTGAATTAAAAGCCTGTAAACATACTGATCAAGACCCAATATATCACGGTGAAGGGGATGTTTGGACTCATACGCAGATGGTAGTTTCATCTATGATAAAAAGCCAATATTATAAACGCTCATCAAATATCAATAGAGCAATTCTATTTTTATCTGCACTTTTACACGATATCGCCAAACCGATTACAACCACCATTGATCCTAAAACTCACCGAATAGGGCATCCAAACCATTCACCAATTGGTGCAATAATGGTTCGTATTTTACTTTCACAACAAGACTTTCCATTTAATATTCGTGAAGAGATCTGTAACCTAATTCATAATCATCAAAAACCATTTTATTTAATGCTACAAAAACATCCCTTGCACACTCTTTATAAATTAAGCTGGGAAGTATCGCTTTCAAACCTTATAGCTCTGGCGCGGGCAGATATCAAAGGTCGAATTAATGAAGACAATCCAATAAATCTGAAGAGATTAAAAAAATTACAAACATTCATTCAACAATCCAATTGTTATCATCAACCAGCGTATTTTAATAATAGCCTATCAAGACGTATATTCGCCTATACAAAAACAGGATTGTTAAGCGATATAGACATTCCCAATAATACATTGCGTGTTACTTTAATATTAAAATTAGCTGACAAATCATCTATTGTTACCCAAATAAAATCGAATGATATTAACAATGTGATTGAATCAACCAGCTTTCAAAATTTGCGCCAAGACCCAAATGCTTCGATTGTAATAAATAGCATGTATACAAAAGCAGAACAGTTTATTAAGCTCAATCAGAATTTTACTTGGATAGTAAATGATTTATCTAAACTAACAAGGCATAAAATTATCACTTGGCTCTATAAATTTAATGTTCACATATCAGTTATTTATGTAGAACCTAATAAAGATACGTTATTAGATATTATTCGCCTTGACAATATCAAATCAGAACTTAACTCACTGATGTCATTAGAGTGGGATGTACCTAAACCTTGGGAATCTGATCAAATTGACTATCATTTTATGGATAGTTAAATGAACAAATTTTAATTATTTCATTTTGCTTATTACTAGTCAGAAATGTTCCAAGCATCATTATTCAGGTTAGAAGTGATTTTTAATACAGTTGTTATTCGTGGAGAAATTTAATCATAATCAAAGCTACAGCAGTTAGTAGTGCTAAATACGATCATGATAAAGGGCGCATATGCGCCCTTTATCATGATTATTATGAATGAGTAGAATTAGTCTAATGCCTAAAATGTCTCATATTAGTAAAGATCATTGCTATACCATGTTCGTTAGCAGCAGCAATTACTTCTTCATCTCGCATAGAACCACCAGGTTGAATTATACAGGTTATACCAACAGCTGCAGCTGCATCTATCCCATCTCTAAATGGGAAAAAAGCATCTGAAGCCATTGCTGATTTAGCAACGTCTAGTCCTTCATCTTGCGCTTTGATACCTGCAATCTTAGCTGAATAAACACGGCTCATCTGCCCTGCTCCAATCCCAATTGTTTGACCATCTTTAGCATAAACTATAGCATTTGATTTTACGAATTTAGCAACTGTCCAGGCAAATAGCGCATCTTGCATCTCTTTTTCAGTTGGTTGTCTTTTAGATACAATTTTTAATTCATCTGCTTCATACAATGCTTCATCTCTTTGTTGGACCAGTAACCCACCATTAACACGTTTAAAATCAAATTTAACTGCATTATTTTGTACAAAGTCAATAGGTTGAAAATCCCCAGTACTCAAAATCCGCACATTAGGTTTTTTACTTAATAAAGATAATGCATTAGGTGCAATACTTGGTGCAATAATAACTTCGACAAATTGTTGGTCAATAATTGCCTGCGCCGTCACAGGATCAAGCTCACGATTAAATGCGATTATGCCCCCAAACGCCGAAGTAGGATCGGTTTGATAGGCTCTTTGATAGGCTTCTAGTAAACTACTACCTATTGCGACACCACATGGATTAGCATGCTTAACAACAACACAAGCAGGTTCTTTGAAACTTTTCACACATTCTAGAGCTGCATCTGTATCTGCTATGTTATTAAAAGAAAGCGCCTTACCTTGATGTTGAATAGCACTACTTACTGTTCCTAATGTGTTGTGATTCACACCAGGCACATCGATATAAAAGGCCGCAAGTTGATGCGCATTTTCACCATAACGCATAATTTGTTTCAGATCTAAATGCAAATTAAGTGTTCTTGGAAATGGTGAGATTTGTTTAGGCTGTTCTTCAATGACTGTTTGTTCAGTTGCAGGTGATTTGACTCTACATCCTAAAAAGTTAGCTATCATACCGTCGTAATGCGCAGTATGCTCAAACGCTTTAACTGCTAATTCAAATCGTGTTTCGATTGATAGACTTTTGTGTTCATTTGAACTTATTTCTGTGATAATGGCTTCATAATCATTAGGATTCACAACTATTGCAACATCTTTATGATTTTTAGCTGCCGCTCTTACCATTGTAGGGCCACCTATATCAATATTTTCTATTGCTTTTGATAAGGTGCAGTCTTGTTTAGAAACTGTTTGAGCGAATGGATATAGATTAACAGCAACTAAATCAATCCCGCCTATAGAATGCATTTGCATTACTTCATCATCAATACCACGACGTCCCAAAATACCACCATGAATTTTAGGATGAAGTGTTTTCACTCTTCCTTCCATCATTTCGGGAAAACCGGTGTAATCAGCTACTTCAATAACGGATATACCATGAAGAGCAAGCAGCTTAGCTGTTCCACCTGTTGAAAGTATTTCCACACCTAAAGAATGCAGGGCTTGAGCAAACTCTAATACACCTTCTTTGTCTGATACACTTAATAAGGCGCGTTTAATTGGTTTAGGTATAGGGGGTGTAGCTGTCATAAAATTATCAACCTCAAGAGTTAAATTTAGTTGTTTTGATATATATCTTTATACAAACGGCTCTCAAATCTCACCAATGGTGCACGTCGATTTTTTTCATCACCTGGTGGAACTGAGTAACCAGTAACAAATTGGACAAAGGCAATTTTCTGGCCACTTGCTGCAGTAATGAAACCTGCCAAGTTATACACTCCTTTTAATGCACCAGTTTTTGCATTCACTTTGCCATTTACTCCGGCGGCATCCAATCCCCCTCTATACGCAAGTGTTCCATCCTTACCAGCCTCAGGTAGCATTGAAATAAAGTTTAATTGCTTATCATTAATTCCAATGAACTGAAGTACATTCATCATCATAGCTGGAGTAATTAAATTATGTCGAGATAATCCAGATCCATCCACGATGATATTATTGGCTAGATCAATATTAGCAGATTGCTTAAGTATTTGTCTAATAGCAAGTTCACCATTACGCCATGTCCCTGAAGTTTTAAATCTGTGTTGGCCAATTGTTCTAAAAACTGTGTCAGCAATCAAGTTATCAGATTTTTTTAGCATTCTTGTCAATAACTCCCTAAGAGGAGCTGATTGATGAATCACTAGCACATTTGTCTCAGGTCGAAGTAAAGTCTGTCGCCTAATCATTCCCTCAAATTGAATTTCAGCTACCGAAAATTCATTTTTAACAATTGCCCCACTATAACTTGCACCATCTTGAATGGAGAACGCTAATGGTAAAGGATCACTTCTTTCAACCATACATCCAGTTAATGAAAAGCGGTTTAACTCACCAGGAATAACATCAAGCTCACAGTAGCTGGCATCTTTAGAACCTTTTTCAAGTACAATTACATTACTTTGTACATTAACAGGATAAAAACTTGCAATATCTACCTTGGCATACTCACCTACTTTATTGGCTTTAATTGTTAAGGAGAAACAATTACGATCAATTATTGCAGCTGAAGGCGGTGCATTGAAACATTGGGTAAGATCATTCCATGGCCAACCTGGCGCTTTATCTTGGCCTGCAAAGGCAGACACATCAATAATTAGATCTCCTGCTATACCTTTAACACCTTGTTTTTTCAGCCCATTAACTAAATTTCGAACATCTTGTCGTGTGAGAGTGGGATCTCCTGTGAAGCGAAGTACAATATCCCCCTCAAGAAAACCCTCTGAGTTGATCGTAGCATTAGTTTCAAATTGTGTTTTAAATACAAAATCTTCACCTAATTCAATTAGTGCAGCAACAGCCGTGATAACTTTTAATGTGCTAGCAGGTAAAGATTGTTGCTCACTATTGAAAGCGTAAATCGGTTCAGTTCCACCAACTTTTTGTACTTTAAGTGTTAAATTTGCACCATCAGGTAGATACTCTTTATAACTATCAATCACAGGGTTATTGGCTATACTCTTAAAACTAGCTCCAAAAAATAGAGCTGATGGCAATATGAAAAACAGTAAAAAGGCAGGATATTTAAAAGGCATCATGAGTTTTTTAGCTTAGAATTAAATTTCGCAGCTCCTTTCGCTTATAAGATTAAATAAAAATCACTCAAAGGCTGCATGGATTAAGAACATTAGTGTTCTTTACCCGTTAGTATATACTTATTCATTGATTTTTTTAAGCCCTAAAATTCATTCTTATTCTATTACATTTAAAAAATTAACCACATAGATAAAAAACCACAACCCATTAATTTAAAAGAATAATATAGACAAATTAATCGTAAAAAAAGAATTCCCCTAAGAGTAATTAAAGTAATATTAGACAATTAGCTCCCAGTACTTGACAATTGTACCGCAATTACCTAGATTAGCCCCTCAAATTTAATAGCTATAATGAAGTTAAAACATAAACACTGATGAATGTAATGATATAGAAGGCTTTTTAGCTAAAGTTAAGCTAATTATATTATCAATTGTAATTAGGCAATCTAAGGCTACTAAATAATTCCTATTTTAAATAGACTAAATTTTATGTCTATAAGCTGTTGTGGCGGGCAATTAAACAAAAAGATGTAAAAATAATCAAAAGCTTAACGAGTTATTGCATAGATAAATTTTAGGTTCTCATCTATGATTAAACAAACATCAGAGCTACTATGTAAACTTGAATAACAAGTTAGAATAAAAGGGATTTAAGGATAATTTCCATCTAATTTGAGTACTCTCTTATGATATTAGTCTTTTATCTACTAAGTTCTCTAACTTGTAATAAGTAAATAAATTCACCACTCTTGCCTAGCAAGAGTAATCATCACTACAAAGTACATAAAATAGTACACCAGTTGATTTAAGAGGTATAAAATGGCTTTAGTTCCAATGACATTACGTGGTGCTCAAAAACTGAGAGATGAACTTGATGAATTAAAAAATGAGCAACGCCCTAAAATTATAAAAGCAATTGCAGAGGCAAGGGCCCACGGGGATTTAAAAGAAAATGCTGAATATCATGCAGCACGTGATCAACAAGGATTTTGTGAAGGTAGAATTCAAGAAATTGAAGCTAAACTATCCAATGCGCAAATTATTGATGTCAGTAAATTAAACCAAGATGGACGGGTTGTTTTCGGAACCACTGTTACCATTTTAAATCTAGACACAGAAGAAGAACAAACATACCAGCTCGTAGGAGATGACGAGGCAGATTTTAAAATTGGTCGTATTTCAGTAAATTCTCCAATTGCACGAGGGCTGATTGGTAAAAGTGAAGGAGATGAAATTACTATACAAACACCTGGCGGTAAAGTGGATGTGGAAATATTAAGTGTAAAATATCTGACAGAGTAAAAATCTGAACATCTCTTATTCGTGTGTGTAATTAAAACAAATCGCTTAGATGCGATAACAGATAGAGTCTAATTACGGTTTTAGTTACGCGCACTATCAAACTAGTTAATCACTAACCATATCAATACACGGATCAAATTTCATATCTAGCATTAGATAATCTTTTGTTTGCTTAAAATAATCAGTATGAAAAAAACAGTTGCGAAAATAGTGAGGTAGATTTAACAAGATAGTAATACTGATTATCTAAAATAAGATCAGTAAATTAAATGGAGTGATTAATGATCCTAAAATAATGACTTAAAAAAATTGGTCGTTAAGATACATTAACAATAGATATAAAATTCACCATGCTAAATAGTACCCTTTATGCAAGTGATTCGCTTGAGCTAGCCACTTGCAAAACGTATCGCATGGAATAAAATCTGCTACAAAAATTAGTTTAGAGTTCTATTTAGGTAGATTAATTTTTTTATCAAGGCTTGCTCGATAGAGAGTGAGAATATTACCAACTAATTGCACCATAATTGCCTTAGATTCAGCAACAATTGCATTAACGATTAATTTTTTTGTATCTCTATCTTCTGCAGAAATACGCACCTTAATCAATTCGTGAAAATCTAAAGAAGCATCAATTTCCGCTAATACTCCTTCAGTTAGTCCATTGTTACCAATCATAACGACAGGCTTAAGTGTGTGAGCTAATCCTTTGAGATGTTGCTTTTGCTTATTATTTAAAGTCATAAAAAATCCAATTGAATAAAATTATCATTTTTTTGTACCTATTATCTAAAAATATTAGGTACAAACATGATTTTTGCTACCTTAGGCTTGAAACCTAAAAGTTTGTCACCATATTAAAGTTAATAGTAGATATCAACTTTACAGCATTATACGCATTCTAGCAGTGCGTTAAATGTTTTTTTAGCGTAAAATGATTTTATCATAGATTAACAAAAATACGATGATAGATTAGAGATTAAATCGCCTTCTTATTTATGTGTCTTATCTAATCACTTTTACCATCCAATTTTGTTTACTAATCAAGAACAAATGAATGATATATTTGTAAGATGGGAGCTCTGTAATGGCAATACAATTTGAGTGTTATACTAATTAAGAATAAAAAATAAATTTTGTTACCTTAAGTTTAATTTCTAAATTTCACTGCATCAGTCATTATCATTCAATATTATTGATCTCTAACCCCAATAATTTAACGTCTATCTGATACAGCTAACAAGGCAAATGAATTCAGTTAAGATTTAAAATATTCACACCATCAAAAATGGTTCATATTTAAAAGGTATTTGATACGTGGCAGGTAAAAAACGCTCAGCAAGTTCAAGTAGGTGGCTTCAAGAACATTTTAGCGATCAATTCGTAAAACAAGCTCAAAAAAAAGGATTACGATCCAGAGCATGGTTTAAACTTGAAGAGATACAACAAACAGATAAAATTTTTAGACAAGGAATTACGGTAGTTGATCTTGGCGCTGCTCCTGGTGGCTGGTCACAGTATGCCGTTTCACAAATTGGTGGTAATGGTAGAGTAATTGCTTGCGATATTTTGCCAATGGACTCAATTGCAGGTGTAGATTTCTTGCAAGGTGATTTTCGTGAGGAAGCAGTGTTAGATGCGTTACTAGAGCGAGTAGGTGAAAAAAAAGTAGATTTAGTTATGTCTGATATGGCACCTAACATGAGTGGTACCCCAGCGGTTGATATTCCAAGGTCGATGTATCTAGTTGAGCTTGCAATCGATATGGCAAAAAAGGTACTTGCACCAAATGGTAATTTACTTGTTAAAGTTTTCCAAGGTGATGGTTTTGATGACATATTAAAAGATATTAGGAGCATGTTCAAAACGGTCAAGGTAAGAAAACCTGATGCATCAAGAGCCCGTTCGAGAGAAGTATATATAGTTGGGCTTGGTAGAAAGTAACAACTAAAAACATTTCATTTTGGAAAAGTAATATTAAAGTGGTAATATTTAATATTAGATGAATGAATGGATTGTCAAATTTAGCGTTTTTGGTTTACTATATATGACAGATAAAAGTATTATTCTGTATTTTTTTATTATTTCACATAACAATATAAGAGGTTAACACCTTGAATGATATATCAAAAAACTTTATTCTTTGGCTAGTCATTGCTGTGATGCTATTTTTGCTTTTACAAGCATTAGGATCATCTAATTCGGGACTAAAAGAAGTTGATTATACAACCTTCATGAGGGAAGTTGCTTCACAGCGCGTCGTTGATGCAAATATTGACGACCGTCAGATTCAATTCAATACACGTAGTGGTGAATCATTTCAAACCTTCATACCTGGTAATGAAGATCCCCAACTGATTGATACCTTACTAGCAGGCAATGTTACTGTATTTGGTGAGCCACCACACAAAAGAAGTATTTGGGTTTCTTTGCTGCTAAATTGGTTTCCATTTTTACTGCTAATCGGTGTTTGGGTATTTTTCATGCGTCAAATGCAAGGCGGTGGTGGTCGTGGTGCGATGTCTTTTGGTAAAAGTAAAGCTAAGATGTTAACCCCCGATCAAATCAAAACAACCTTTGCTGATGTTGCTGGTTGTGATGAAGCAAAAGAAGATGTAAAAGAACTCGTTGATTACCTCAAAGAGCCGGCTCGTTTTCAAGAGCTTGGTGGTAAAATACCTAAAGGTATTTTAATGGTTGGACCTCCCGGTACTGGTAAAACATTACTTGCTCGGGCAATTGCTGGTGAAGCAAAAGTTCCTTTTTTCGCTATATCAGGATCTGATTTCGTTGAAATGTTTGTGGGTGTTGGTGCAGCAAGGGTTCGTGATATGTTTGAACAAGCCAAAAAATCAGCCCCTTGCATCATTTTCATCGATGAGATTGATGCTGTTGGTCGTCATAGAGGATCTGGTCATGGTGGTGGTAATGACGAGCGTGAGCAAACACTCAATCAAATGCTTGTTGAAATGGATGGATTTGAAGATAATAAAGGTATTATAATCATTGCTGCAACGAACCGTCCTGATGTATTAGATAAAGCCCTACTACGTCCTGGTCGTTTTGATAGGGAAGTTAACGTTTCTCTTCCAGATGTCAAAGGTCGTGAACAAATTCTTAAAGTTCACTTGCGCAAAATCCGCTTAGCTGCTGATGTTGATGCAAAAACAATTGCACGTGGCACACCTGGTTATTCTGGCGCTGAACTTGCTAACTTAGTTAATGAAGCTGCTCTATTTGCTGCTCGTAAGCGCAAAAAAATCGTTACGATGGAAGAATTTGAGCTTGCTAAGGATAAAATTAATTTAGGTGCTGAGCGTAGGTCATTAACCATGACTGAGCAAGAAAAAGAGATGACTGCATACCATGAAGCAGGTCATGCTATCATTGGTTCATTAGTGCCTGGCTATTGGGACCTTCATAAAGTTACTATTGTTCCACGTGGCCGTGCACTTGGTGTTGCTCACTTCTTACCTGAAGGAGATGATACTAGCCATACTAAAGAATTCTATCAAAGCCAAATTTCTGTTATGTTTGGTGGGCGAGCTGCTGAAGAAATTATTTATGGTAAGGACAAAGTCACTAGTGGTGCATCATCTGATATCCAATATGCAACAAGTATTGCTAGAAGTATGGTAACACAATGGGGTTTAAGTGAAAAAGTAGGACCTATTTTGACTCTTGAACAAAATTCATTTAGTGGCCAACCTCAAAAAGTTGCGACTTTATCTCCTGAATTATCCAAGTTAATTGATGATGAAATTAAATATTTCATTGATACTAATTATGATAGAGCGGTTGATTTATTGAATGAAAATATTGATGTATTGCATGCAATGAAAGATGCCCTTATGCTGTATGAGACACTAAATGCCTCTCAAGTTAAAGAGCTAATTGCAAGAAAACCTGTAACACCAGTGGATGGCTGGGATGATAATGATACTCCTAGTGGCGATTCGACAAAAGAGTATACAATGCCTGAATCTAAAAATGATACAGATAATCAAGCATCAGATGATAAACCTGTTACACCTAAAGACAATCCATCTGATACTTCGCAATAATTAAAATTTCAATTAACATTAAACCCCGCTTGCGGGGTTTTTTATTAGGGCAATATTATGGCTATGTATAAGCTTACTACTCCAACAAAAACACTAAAATTGGATTATCCCAAAATTATGGGAATATTAAATGTGACACCAGATTCCTTTTCAGACGGAGGAAACTACACGTCGATTGACAAAGCATTATTACAAGTCGAAAATATGATTTTAGCAGGAGTAGATATTATCGATATCGGTGGTGAGTCGACTCGCCCAGGCGCAAATACGGTGAGTGTAGAAGAAGAATTAGAACGAACCATTCCTGTCATAGAAGCAATTCGTACAAGATTTGATATTTGGTTATCAATAGATACATCAAAACCACAAGTAATGACAGAATCGGCTAAAGCTGGTATAGACTTAATTAATGATGTAAGAGCGCTTAGTTTACCTGGAGCGCGGGAGGCAGCAGCTAAAACCCAGCTGCCTATCTGCCTGATGCATCATAAGGGAGAGCCTTCAACAATGCAAAATAACCCTAGCTATGTCAATGTAATTGCCGAAGTGATAGATACCTTACAAGAAGAAATTAAGCTTGCAGAGCATGCAGGAATAACAAGAGATCGTCTATTAATTGATCCAGGGTTTGGATTTGGAAAAAACAATGAACACAACTTTAGATTACTTAATGAATTAGAAGCATTTAGAAAATTCAATCTACCGCTTTTAGTGGGGATGTCAAGAAAAAGAATGATTCAATATGCACTTGAATCGCTTATTCCAAATAATCAAGCATCAGATCGAACACATGGTAGCGTAGGTGCGGCTGTAATTGCAGCAATGAAAGGTGCCCATATAATAAGAGTTCATGATGTAGCACAAACAGCGCAAGCTTTATCCATATTAAAAACAATGAAATCAATTAATTAAACCTATAAAAATAACTAGTTACCTTAGATTATGGCAACTAGTTATTCCAAATCTTTATTTAACAATAGACATCTTCCCCCAGCTAAAGTAAGGGGATTTCTACTGCGCAATTTCAATTACATAAATAATCTAGTCTGAGAAACTAATCCTTTCAGTAATGAATACTTCCATTTAAACAGCATATTCATTTACCTACAGCGTTAAAAAATGGCTTTCAGTGAATTTAAATACAATTCGAACTCTAATCCCCTTCTCTAATTTCAATATTTGAGTTATGCAGTCAGACTTAATATCAATTTAGCATTCGGCTTACCGCATAAAACATAATAAAAAACCATCACCGAATTCATTTTTTAAATCTAATTATTGAGTTAATTAATCACTAATTCAGTTTAATTCTATAAACCAACGAAATCGGATTAACTAAGAACATTTTATTCGATTAACCAAGATTGATAGCAGTTTCATCTTGCCAACGTTTTAATAATTGTAAAGGTGCAATGGGATAAGATTCTAATTCAATAATAGATTCAATGCGATCAATCCGAAAATGTCTAAAATTTTGTCTAAGCTCACACCAAGCAGCTATGACCGCAGAGTCATCAAAAAAGCCTAATGCGCAGGGCCAAATGATTCGAGTTGAAATCTTATCTTTTAAATCTTTATAAACGATTTCGAGTTTAACGCCCAACTGAATGGATTTTCTTACGATTAATAGATTTGGATCGGTAACGGGCTTTTTGAGTACAGTTATACCATGATGGTTTAATTTAATCTTTGAACTAGATGAAATAACAGCGTTAATTTTTGCATGAGCCCGCTTTGCAGAACGAACTAACTCTGGATCAGTACTTTTTACAACCCATTTCAAACCTAATGAAAGAGCCAATAACTCATCATCGTCAAATGTTAAAGGTGGTAAAGTAAACCGTTCAGTGAGTAAATAACCCGTGCCAGGGCTGCCATCAATACACGCTCCTTGAGCTCGAAGGGAATTAATATCCCGATATAAGGTCCTAGTACTTATATTAAGTTCAGATGCTAAATGTTCAGCAGTGACAGCATAACGATGCTCTCTTAATAATTGAAGTAATTCCAATAAACGTTCAGCTCGAGACATAATGAGTTCATTCTTATGTTATCAAATTAAATTAGTATATTTGATTCTATTAATGACAAGTCGTTATCCAATCTGTCGGGTTGAGCATATCATGCCTGCTAAGTGACAACCTATTCCTTATTTTTGGAAAAAGGCCGCATTTATACGATTGCATCATTCAATGTAATCATGATTACCTAAATATGACAGCCTAACTGCTTGCGGCTTATTACATCGTTAATAGATTTGGGTATAAGTATATTGGTAGCCAATATACTTATATTACGATGAACTTAGCTAGCCTGCACTAAAACAAATTTAATCATGATCCTAGTATATCCATTTCTATTTGATAACTTATGAATCAGCGTACGGCTTAAAATGCGCACTATGATTGTTGACCATGCTAAGCATATCTAAAAAAGCTTGACGACTAAGAATTGGTTCTAAATACTGTTCAATTAATGGTGTCAATGCAATGACTGATATTTGTTTAGTGGCAAAGAGTAAATAACTTGAAAAGAGTAAATCAGCCACTGTGAATTGATCGCCACATAGATAACGTGAGGTCTTTTTTAATGCCTGCTCAACAACCATTTCAATATCTTCAAATCTCCCAACTGAGCTCATCCCTGCTGCTCTACCATTAGGCAGGCTATTGGTTGCTTTAGCTATAATGGCATTATCAAACGTCCCTGAAATAAAAAACAACCAGCGATAATAATCAGCTAAATAAGGCGAATCTATAGTTGGTTTTAAATTTTTAGATGGATAAAGCTCAGCTAGGTATGCACATATTGCGCCAGTTTCAGTAATTATTCTATCATTATGTACTAATGTTGGTAATTTTCCTAAAGGATTAATTGCACGAAATTGCTCGGATTTTGTCTCAGTGCTAAAATGCAAATACTGCAGATTATAATTTGCTCTACATTCATTTAACATCCAAAGTACCGTGTTCCCCCTTGAATGAGGATTACTATACAAGAGTAGATTTGAGTGCTCATTAATTTCAGCACCTGAATTTTGTAGTATGGGTTTAATATGAATAATTTCATGTTCGTATTTATTCTCTATATTTTGGTGCATCGTGTTCTCCCAATTTGGTATCACATTAAATGTTAATTATTGAACCTATCAATACAGCTAGCTTCTATGCATCGATATCAATTAACAGTATAAAATATGTAATTACCAAATTTTGTCAGTATGGATATGAACGAATTCAGACAAATAAGTGAATATGTCTTATAATTGGTTCAATTGACAAGTCATGCTTGATTACTACAGGTTTGTTTTACTAAAAAATCGACAATCAGATTACAATTTTTATACTTTGATTTAGCTTCATGTATAATGATGACAGTTATTTTGATGTAAATGTCATAATGCTATTCTGTCATTAATAGCATTACCCCTTTTGTTAATAGATTAACCCCTCACTTTAGAGAGAAGAACATGGCAGATCGTAAATATTTTGGCACGGATGGTGTACGCGGAAAAGTGGGTGACGCCCCTATCACTCCAGATTTTGTTCTTAAATTGGGCTGGGCTGCTGGTAAAGTGTTAGCAAGGCATGGTTCAAAGCAAATCATCATTGGGAAAGATACTAGAATTTCAGGATATATGCTTGAATCAGCACTCGAAGCAGGTTTAGCTGCAGCCGGTATTTCGGTTGCTTTCACAGGCCCGATGCCAACACCAGCAATCGCTTATCTAACAAGAACATTTCGAGCTGAGGCTGGAATTGTTATCTCTGCTTCACATAATCCTTATTATGATAATGGCATTAAGTTTTTCTCTATTGATGGTGAAAAATTACCCGATGCTGTAGAAGAAGCAATAGAAGCGGAACTTGAAAAACCATTAACTTGTGTTGACTCAGCTCTAATAGGCCGCTCGTCAAGAATTAACGATGCTGCAGGCAGATACATTGAATTTTGTAAAGGAACCTTCCCTGCTGAATTAAATCTAAAATCCCTTAAAATCGTCGTGGATTGTGCTAATGGTGCAACATATCATATTGCTCCAAGCGTTATGAAAGAACTGGGTGCTGAAGTCATCAGCATTGGCTGTGAACCTGATGGAATGAATATCAATGAAAAATGTGGTGCAACTGATATTGAAGCCCTGACTGCAAAAGTGCTGAATGAAAAAGCCCATGTTGGTTTAGCGCTTGATGGTGACGGTGACAGAATCATTATGGTAGACCATTTAGGTAATAAAATAGATGGAGATCAAATCAGTTTCATCATAGCCCGTGAAATTTTACGTAGAGGAAAATTACAAGGTGGCGTAGTCGGTACATTAATGAGCAATATGGGACTTGAAATCGCGCTAAAACAACTAGGAATCCCGTTTGAACGAGCTAAAGTTGGTGACCGGTATGTTCTTGAGAAGCTGCAACAAAAAGGCTGGAAAATTGGAGCAGAAAATTCAGGGCACGTTATCTTACTGGATAAAACAACTACAGGCGATGGGATTATTGCAGCCTTACAAGTTTTAAGGGCCATGGTACAAAATAATATGTCTCTTGCTGATTTAGCTAGCGGGATGAAATTATTTCCTCAATTACTACTCAACGTTCGCTTTAATGGTAGTCATAACCCTCTAGAGTCTGATGAAGTAGTTCAGCTTGAAAAAGAAGCTGAAATTGCGCTGGCCGGTAAAGGTCGCGTACTTTTGCGTAAATCAGGAACGGAGCCTTTAATTCGGGTCATGGTCGAGGGTGAAGATGATAAACAAGTTAGCTATTGGGCTCATAAAATTAAGGACGCAGTAGAAGCAGCAGGTTAATGCTCTAAGTAGGTAACATTGCCCTATTTATCCCCTTCTATCTTAAATAAGAATGGCTTTTTAACGGGTGCTTCTATAGCACCCATTTACTTTAAAAATTGCTGAAACCATAAAATTCTTACTTATACTGCTAGCCTATCTAATATTTTACTAATCTAGTTTATCGTTTAAAACCATATTCATTTAATATAACAGCACTGTCTCATATGCTTAAGCCGCATATAAATTTAATCACCTATCTCACAATGATTGTCAGCAAGGAATTTTACTAGCTAATTAGCCTAATCAGCTGATGAAATTCACCTTGCATATTAACCTGTAATTAGTTAATATTGTGCGTTATGTGTAGCTTAAGTGTTACTAATATTCAACATAAACCAAATTCTTTATTAATTTCTTTTTCTAATCTTACAGGTAGATTTATGCAAGCGATACTATTAGTTATATTCTTGTTTGTTGCAATGGCAATTATTGCTCTTGTCTTATTACAACAAGGCAAAGGGTCTGGTATGGGTGCCTCTTTCGGTGCTGGTGCTTCTGCGACATTATTTGGTTCAAGTGGTAGCAGTAACTTTATGTCTCGTACAACAGGAATACTTGTCGCGATATTCTTCATTTTAAGCTTAGTACTTGGAAATTTAAGTAATCGTCAACTTGCACAAGGCCCTACAATTCGTGATTCTGGTGAGTTTGACCCGACTAGCATACAGCAATCAGTTGTGCCAACTACCCCATCTGTTACCTTGCCATCTACAAATGAGGCGGCTCCAGAACAAGCTATTCCAGGAACTGAAACGTCTACACCAACTAATCAGCCTGAAATACCTCAGTAATTTTGATATTATTTCTGCATTAAAGAGGCAGCATTAGCTGCCTTTTTAATGCAGTTTTAAAATACTTAGAATACCATTAAAATAGACGATTTCTCTTTCATTAATAATAAACATATAATTTCAATCTGAATATTTAAAATCAGAGTGTTCAGCATTTTATAATAAATATTTTATAAAATTGTTATATTGCTTATAAATCCTTTTTTCAAATACAAACCTTTATTTTATAACCCTTAGGTATTGTCCATTCTAGACAGTGTTTTTATTTTTTCTTAATGGCGTTCAGCATACAGCACCGAAATGATGAATAATTAACCTGTATTTGGAAGAAAATTAAGCAATCAAACATGGTCACTTTAAATAAAGTTGAATTTTATCACTTTAAATATTACAATTACCCTATTGAATTAGTTTTTATATATTTAAGATTCAAAGTCAAAAATGCCGAGGTGGTGGAATTGGTAGACACGCTACCTTGAGGTGGTAGTGCCCATTAGGGCTTACGGGTTCAAGTCCCGTCTTCGGTACCAATTGACTAAAAACACAAATCAAGCCGCTATGTAAAGCGGCTTTTTTTATGCCTTTAATAATAAAAAATCAATAACTTAAGCTAGTTTTGTGTATTTTTTAATCACCAATAGTCAACTGAGTTCAACCCACATCAAGCACTTGAAGTTGGTACAAATGATGGTATATTGAGTTCCATAACTTTTATACCAACACATTTGAGGTAACTATGGCACTGACTGAACTTAAGATTAAAAACGTTAAACCTGAAGAGAAGCAATTTAAGCTCACTGATGGTGAAGGGATGCATTTACTAGTACATCCGAATGGTTCTAAATACTGGCGATTACAATACCGTTTTGATGGGAAACAAAAGATGTTAGCCCTTGGAACATACCCAGATGTTTCACTAGCTAAAGCAAGAGAACTAAGAGCAGAATACCGTAAATATCTAAAAGAAGGCATTGATCCTGCCCTTATTAAAGCTAATGGTGGCAAACCAATAGATAAAGATGATATACCAACAGAAATCATCAAATTCAAAGATGTCGCCGTTGAATGGCATAAATCTAATAATACATGGAGTGATTATCATCGCAAAAGAGTATTAAGTAGCCTAGAAGCAAATATATTCCCAAGCATAGGCGATAGTGATATCAGAAAACTAACCACTCGCGATTTATGGCTACCAATTAAAGCCGTTGAAAACTCAGGCAGAATTGAAGTTGCACAACGTATGCTTCAAAGAATTAAGTCTATCATGCGTTTTGCTGTCCAAACAGGGATTTTAACCTATAATCCATCTCATGACCTTACTGGTGCAGTAGCCCCACAAAAAGTTAAACACCGCCCTGCTCTACCTTTAGAAAAATTACCAGAGTTACTAGCCAGAATAGATAACTATCAAGGTAAGTTGCTGACTAAATTAGCAGTAAAGCTTTCATTATTGATTTTTATTCGTTCGAGTGAACTTAGATTTGCTAGATGGGAAGAAATTGATTTTGATAAAGCGATCTGGACGATACCCGCTGAGCGTGAAGCATTAGATGGTGTTAAATACTCATCTAGAGGCTCAAAAATGCGCACGCCACATCTAGTCCCACTGAGCCGTCAGGCAATAGAAATATTGCGTGAGATACAGGAAATTAGCGGGGATAAACCTATTATCTTCATAGGAGATCGTGACTCTACAAAAGTCATGAGTGAAGGAACCGTTAATAAAGCACTAGCTCGCATGGGGTATGACACTAAAACAGAGGTTTGTGGACATGGATTTAGAACTATGGCTTGTAGTTCATTAATTGAATCGGGGAAATGGTCTAGGGATGCGGTAGAACGCCAAATGAGCCATCAAGAGCGTAATGGCGTTAGGGCTGCCTACATTCATAAGGCTGAGCATATTAATGAACGTAGGCTAATGATGCAATGGTGGGCAGATTTTTTGGATGCTAATACCAAAGAAACTACAGCACCATTTGATTTTCATGTTACAAGTTGAAGATATTCAGCAAAACATTAATTATTTAGCCTTAAATATGTATTATCTATTATAGGGCTTAAACAAAAATCAAATTCTGATTTATATTCAATTACATACTTTTTAAAAGGAGTACTACCATGCTCAATCGGCACATAGTACAGTTCTTTTCCTAGTATTGTAAATATTGGTTGAGAAATTTTTTTTAACTCATTAAATTGTCTATCATATTTAACTATATTTTTAGCTGCCTCACCTGATTTTTTTTTAATCACTCTTATTTTCTTTTGATTGATTATCTCATTAAAAAGCTTACTGAATACTTCTTTATTATTTATTATCCTATAATCCTTACTCATAAATTTTCTAAGCAGCGAAAGTTGTTTTTTTAATATTGAAATAAACTCATTAGAATTAATACTATATGTCAAGCTAGCAATTACTGCCTTCATCTTTTCATTTATAGCATTAACATCTTCAATTCTAATTGCCATAGTAATCCTGATTAGAAATAAAAATGACAAGGATTCAATAAAGAATGCATCAAATTCAGCTTTTAAAATAAAATCATTAACCAAATGAAAATAGTTACCATTATTGAAACATGCAATTTCAGTTAAAGGGAGATATTCGGCCTTATAGTTTTTTAAATTAAACTTATTGCTCATTTCATAAATTGAAATTCGATATGCTACTAATAAAAAAAAGTCATTATCAAAATTATCTTTGAATACTATTCTTTTAAAGTTTTCTGTTATACATACATTACTAGTATTTTTAAGAATCGAATATCGTTCTTTTAAGCAATCACCAAATTCAAAATTCATGTACATACATGACTCATTATTTATGATCTCATTGCAAGTTTTTAATATCTTATTCGGTAGAATATTAGCTGTTCTAGGATCAACAACTATATTAATATAGCTATAGATTCCTCTTTTACAACTAATATTTTGAGTCATTTCTATCATGTGTGATACTTTGCGCTCAAGTATGATTGAGTCTAGCTTTAATAAGAAATACCCTAGTACAAAGTCTTGGTAATCAATAATAATCAAACGTGAGATCAATTTTCGATAGTCTTCGCATTCTCGTTTAACTTGTAACCATAGTGATGTTGTAAATAGTTTACTATAATATTCACCAACCTCTACTTGAGAAAAAAAGTCATTAACATCTTGGTTTTTAACTAATTTATTAACTAGATAGTCTACATCCAATAACGAATTCTTATTTTTAAGATGTCGTTCAATTACAGTAACATGGTTAGGTAACTTAGCTAAATCACTTAATTCTAAACAACTTATACGCAAATGTTTTTTAGTTACGAATGAACCTTTTTTAGGCACATTAACTCTAACTACAGGTATTGTTTCAGCATAGTCGGATGGGATTTCATGCTCACGCCCTTTCTTTTTCAGGTATCTATAATAGCATTTCTTACAAATTCCCATTCTCCTAGCTTCATCAGATTCAGTGAAACACTTATTAGCGCATCTATTTCTACAGACGGGCTTTTTTCTCTTTTCTCTCCTGTGTGTTTTTTGAACTAATCCAGTTTCATTCATTTTGTAATGTTCTCAATCAGTGGCTTAATAAATTTTGTTGTTACTTTAAACGCATTCTTCACCTAACAAAATATAACATCTGTTATTATGTTATACAAGTATTTAACGTGGGCCAAATGTAAGATAAAAAACCTTAAAAATTTCCGAAAAAAATTTCCCAACCCCTGAAAACATTGAGTTACAAGCTAGTTTATGCCGAATTTATTCAACTGATATTCACATACCTATAGCAATAGAAATTGTAGTGATTGATATGCTACCGATACAAATTACCATGACTAAGATCCACTTTAACGGCCATGAAGTAATCGTTACACACAATACCATAACTCGGATTGATTCTCAATTCATCCAACACATTTACTGGTAGCGTGTAAAAAAATACGGCAACCGCCTTTAGTGTGAACCAAATTCTTATCACACGCTGAAGGATACATGACATGCATAACTTACACATTGACATTAATACCGACCAACTCGTTGACATGAAATTCATTACCGCTTTTACTGGTTTAACCGATAAATGGTTTTATAAGTTAATTCAAGATGGGGAATTTCCGAAACCAATTAAAATGGGGAGATCATCTCGATGGTTAAAAAGTGAAGTGGAAGGTTGGCTAATCGAAAAAATTAACAAATCCCGTCACCCTTAATTCCCTTCTCAATCTAAGTATCTCAACTGCAATTTTTTATATACCTATAACATCCAAGTGAACATAATTAAACTATGGAGGTTACTAATGGAGCAAACACAATTAAATAATTTAGCTAATACCAAATTGGTAGATATGAAATTCATCACTCATAAAACTGGCCTTACTGATAAATGGTTTTATAAGTTAATACAACTGAACCAATTCCCAAAGCCTATTAAATTAGGCCGCTCATCAAGATGGCTAGAAAGTGATTTCAATAATTGGCTGCTAGATAAAATAAACAAATCAAAATCGCAATCATCTTACTAAATAATTAAGGAGTTAATGATGGAGAGTAAAAATATAATAAATCGCTTTGCTGAAAAAATGAATATTGATGCAAATAATGTTTTTGGAATATTAAAAGCCACGGCATTTAAACAGCGTGATGGCAATGAACCTAGCAATGAACAAATGATGGCTTTATTATTAGTAGCACATCAATATGGGCTAAATCCATTTACTAAGGAAATATTTGCTTTTCCTGATAAGCAGGCTGGGATAATACCTGTTGTGGGTGTTGATGGGTGGTCTCGTATTATTAATCATCACGACCAATTTGATGGGATGGAATTTATTCAGGCTGATAATTATTTAAGTTACCCTGATGCAAAAGCTTGTCCTGAATGGATACAGTGTATTATTTATCGTAAGGATAGAAGTCATCCAATTAAAGTAATTGAATATTTAGATGAGGTCTATCGTTTGCCATTTGAATCAAAAAACAATGGTGGTTATAAGATTTTATCAGCGTGGCAATCGCATACCAAACGAATGTTGAGGCATAAAGCGATGATTCAGTGCGCACGCCTAGCGTTTGGCTTTGTTGGGATTTATGATAATGATGAAGCTGAAAATATCATTGCAGGTGGGCAAACTACAACGATTATTGATATCGGAGCAATTGATATGAATAAAATATCAGATAGGACTAAACAATTAACTAAAAAGTTAGTTGATAGAGCCATATCTACACAAGCATGGGAGAGTGCCATGAATTATTGTCAGGAACAATTTAGTGGGGTTGAAAGGCGATATGTTGAATTAACACTCATTAAAGCTAGAGAAAATAATGTGGTTAAACTTGCTCACCCAGATGGCAATTCAACTGTTATTGAATCCAACACATCTAATTCGCATGAGGAAATTAAGGAGGGTCAATGAAAATTATAGATATCAAACCGCGCACAGCTGATTGGCATCAATGGCGGTCTGAAGGTATCGGGGCATCGGAATCCAGCGTCATTCTATCTGAATCTCCTTATAAAACACCTTGGCAATTATGGGCTGAAAAATGTGGTTTTATCTTTCCAGAACCATTAGATAACAACCCAAATGTCCAAAGAGGGATTCGACTTGAACCTATCGCAAGAGCATACCTCGAAGAAAAATTTCAAGAATTACTTTTGCCTTTATGTGCGCAATCAGATAACTACCCCTTTATACGTGCAAGCTTTGATGGGATAAATTCTAAAGGTGAACCCGTTGAAATTAAATGCCCTTCTCAAACGGTATTTGAAGAAGTTCAGCATTTAGGTATCAATAGTCCTACCTATCTACATTACATGATACAGGTGCAACACCAATTACTGGTATCAGATAGTAAAAGTGGCTGGTTAATATTTTACAGCCAAGATACTAAAGCAAATATAGAGACTCTTTCATTTAAAATAACACGTGATGAAGAAATAATCGCTAAAATCATTACTGCTGCTCAATCATTTTGGGATTTAGTTCAAACACAAAAGCCCCCTATAAAATGTCCTAATAGAGATACGTATATTCCCGAAGGTGAAGATAAAGTTGTTTGGCAATCACTTGCTTCTAAATATCACCAATTTGCGAAGCAAGCTCATGAACTTAATCTTCAACTTGATGAAGTAAAGAGCGAGATCTCAAATCTAGAAAAATCATTTCTTCCATTGATGCACAATTTTGCTTATGCTGAATATGCAGGGGTTAAAATTGTACGTTACTGGTCACAGGGTCAGGTGGATTATTCAAAATTACTTGTCGATTTAGGACATCAAGTGACTACTTCACAACTTAATCACTATCGTAAAATGCCAATTGAGAAAATCAGGTTTACAAGCACCAATTTCAACTCACAAGCAAACTTAAATGAATCAAAGCAAAGTGTAGTCCCCTCTCTTTCCAATGCCAAAGATGAAATGGAAAAAGTACATATTTTGGCTGAAAATATTCAAAAGGAGACAAAGACCAAAAGACGCAAAGCAAAATCGACCTCAAAACATGAGAACACTATTAATAATACACCGAGTAACAAAGGCACTGATCTAATTAACATTGCTAATGATGTCCTTCCTAATCAGGAGGTGACATCATTAGCAACGAAAGATCTGTCTAACACTCATAATTTAGATCATGCATTAGTAGAACGACAAACACCCACTTCTTCATATTATTTCTAATAAAGTTCAACTCAAAATTCGTCTATCACAACCCCATCTCATAATCATCAGCTTAGTGTGTAAAAACGTTATCAGGTTAACTGGATTAATCATTCATATTTTAGTGTTAATTACAATTACTTAAATTATACCAAAATTTTTAGGAGCAAAATCATGGCAAATACAAATCAATCAAACACCACGAAGTTTAAAATTGCAGAAACGTTCAACGTTGAAGCGCCACCTGAATTGCTGGTCGAAGCATTTGCTACCGATAATACAGATCCAGCCATTCCAAAGTTAGATAAAGACTATATCTTCCGTAAAGAAGAATTACGGGATGTACTCGCTTATCTATCTCACCCAGACGGTGATGGTATGTACATAACTGGGCCTACTGGATCAGGAAAAACAAGCCTTATTTGTCAAGTCGCGGCAAGACTTAACTGGCCAGTACAACAAGTCAACGCACATGGGCGTCTGGAACTAAGCGACTTAATAGGTTACCTATCACTTATCAATGGCAATATGGTTTTTGTAGAAGGAGCATTAACCAAGGCTGTCCGTAACGGACATATACTTATTATTAACGAAATGGATTTAGCTGAACCTTCTGAATTAGCAGGGCTTAATGATTTACTTGAAGGAGCCCCATTAATGTTGTCGCAAAAAGATGGTGAAATCATCTATCCTCATCCAAAATTCAGGTTCATCGCAACTGGTAATAGTGCTGGTAGTGGAGATACGTCAGGACTATACCAAGGTGTTATGCAGCAAAATCTTGCATTTATGGATAGATTTAGGATGCTTGAAGTTAATTATCCTGATCCTAATATTGAAATAGATATACTTGCAAAAATTGCACCAGAACTGCCTGAACTATTTAGATCTAATATGGTAAAAATCGCCAACGATATTAGAAGACTTTTTATTGGTAGTCATAATGCAAGCGCTGAATTGAGCATCACCTTATCTACTCGTACGCTCATTCGCTGGGCAAAATTAACCATTGCATTCAAGGGCGCACCGAATGCTTTAGAATATGCCTTAACAAGATCTCTAACAGCTAGAGCCGTGCCTGAACAACGTGAAGCCATTCACCGTATTGCAGCTGATACATTTGGGGAAGTTTGGACAAACTCACCGTCTTAATCCCAACACCAAATATCTCACTTACACTTTAAAAATTAACTGTGAACATTGTTGTAATGTTTAAGCCTGCCTTTTTAATTAAATCTAAAGTCAATTCATAACGTTCCATACCTTAAACCATTTGGGAAGTTCAAGTCATTTATGACCCTATGTACTTAAATGTAATCCCTTACATTTGAATTAATGACTACGTCTGATGGCATTTAGATCATGCATCATTAAACACAGTTAACACTAACACAAAAGGAAACTTATTATGAGTATTAAACATCTTGAAAAATTAGTCATTTGCCATATTGATTGCTCTATTTGGAGTGGTCGTAAGAAACTTCGCCCAGAAGATTTTCGTCTTCCTGATGGTTCTCAATTACCACCTAGTGAAGTAGCCAGTCTTGGTAGTAAAAAAATCTGCGATCCTGAGGCACTTAATCACTTTGAGCGTTTGAAAAAAGAGGCTCAACGCCAATGTGAACTTGTCGGTGTCAAATTTCTAGGTGGATATGCTATTCCTGAAAATTTAATTAATAGCATTACCCCAGAGCTTGACCGAATAGGACAAGAGTTTATGCACCATAAGCATCTCTTTCTTGCCAATTACGATAGTGTGACAAAAGGCTGGGTAGAAAAACACCCTAATTTTGCTGAGGCAATAACTAGGGCAATCTCGCCTATACAAGACGTACAGGAACGATTTCAATTTAATTACACCTTGTACAGAATGAAACCTGCTAAACAAAAAATCGCACTGGAAAATAAGGTTGCGGGTATGGGACAAACTTTGTTTAGTGAAATTGCTCGTGATGCGAATGAATTATTTAGGCTATCAATTGCAGGTAAAGATCAATTAAGTCAAAGAGCTATAAACCCTTTAAAACGTATTCATAATAAACTGAATGGATTGTCATTTTTGGATAACCGAGTGCAGCCTGTTGTTGATACTTTAGCAAATTTATTAAATCGCTTTCCAACAATAGGTGCGGTTACAGGTGGATTATTTCATGAAACCGTCTCTACAATTTTAATGTTAACCGATCCTGATAAACTAAAAATGCACGCTGAAACTTATCTCAATCCAAATAGTACAAGCAAATCAGATACCATATCCACTACCCCATCAACATCAACCCAAAAAGGAGATCTCGTGAACAATCCCCCCATTACCACACAAACAAAAGTAGCAACCAAAAGAACACAAGAGCAACCTTTTGGAAATAGTCAATCTAAGTCTGATAATGAAAACAATTCAATAGAACAAAAACAGACACAGTCACTCACTAATAAGAAACCACATTCACACTATTTTTGATCTTAGATGAATGTATCTGAATTAGCTAAGACTAGCTGTTTTACCGATGTTAATTTTAACCAATAGGTCAACTTTTATGTTGGCCTATTTTTTTTGAAATAACTTATCTAAACCTATATTAAAAAGGAATTTTTATGAAAGAACCGATTAAAAATGCACTACCTATTGTTGCAGCTGCTTACGGAGAAAAATTTGGTATTCATGTCCTTTTCCAAGGTAAGCAAGCTAAAACAGATGGTAAAACAATCATACTGCCAGTTGCTGAACTTAATTCACCAGAAGATAAGGCCGTTATGTGGGGTTACCTTGCACACGAAGCGGCTCATATCCGTTATACTGATTTTAATGTTGTAGCAAACATTAATCATCCAATTAAACATGCGTTACTAAATATCGTTGAGGATATCCGAATAGAACTTTGTTTAGCTAAAGCTTACCCTGGTACGCTAAATACCATCAATGCAGTCATCACTTACTTAATTGCAAATAAAGAAATTCGTTACCCTAAACAAGATACGCCTGTGAATCTTTTACAGATGATGTGTCTACTGACACTTCGGTTACATTGCCTAAAACAAAAAGCATTAACTGAAATTCAGCAACAAGTAAAAACATCCATGGATAAAATATTCCCTCTATCATTTAATCAATTTTTATCCAAACACTTTGAAGAAGTCCCCCACTTAACATCAACACAAGATGCGCTCAATTGGGTGAACATATTGCTGTTAAATGTCATGAACTTACCTGATTTAATGGCTTATGATGATCGTTCTGAAGACCATAAGACTAATAAGACACCTACTGATCCTCAGCTACAATCAAAAGAACAATCGGTGCCTTCAAGTGAATCTCATTCAAAGCAGAACCATAGCAAGCAGAATTCTAACCTTGGTAAAAATCAACAATCAGAAACCAACATAATAGGAGATAGGACATCCGTTGAGAATAATCGTAAAAGTAGTGAGGCAACTTGTGACTTAAATAATTCTGTTCAGAATTCAACTCAAATGTATTCTGACTCAGGCAAAGATAATAAGAGCCAAAGTACTACACGCATAGCACTCGAAAAGATTGCTTCATCAATTATCAATGCTGATCAAAAGGATATACAAGAGGATCTATTCAGTAGAGCCGCAAATAAACTCAATAAAATGGCAAAAAATTCTGAAAAACGGACTATTATTGATATTGGACGAGTTGAAATTGCTAAAGCGCATAATGGGTTAACAGAATTAAGCCAACTCAAATTAGCACAAAAAGAATCCTCGCTATTACGTATCAGATTAAGAAATTGGCTTGTTGCATTGCAACAGACAAAACCTGCCCCTAAGCAAAAAGGGCAGCACTTAATTCCAAGGCGTATTGGACTATCACAAGCTGGAGAAACTCGTATTTTTGAACAACATATCAATAAAATTGCACCAAATGCAGACATACACTTGCTAGTAGATAGATCCTCTTCAATGAATCGTACCACCACTGTTAATCAAACAATCAGTCGATATTGTGATATTGCGAATCAAGCTGCATTATCCTTAGCACTTGCACTAGAAGGTATTGTTGGAATAAGTCTGGCTGTAACGTATTTTGGGAAAGCAGGTAATCACCCTGCGCTCACAACTGTTTTACGTCCAAATGAACTAGTCACGCCTAATGCAAGTAAATTTTATCAACATGCTAATGGCAATACCCCTATGGCAGAGGGCATTTGGTTTGCAGTACATGACCTACTCAAACTTAAAGGTAAACGCAAAATTATTATTATCATTACAGATGGTAAACCCTCTAGTACTGAACAGACAATGGAGGTGATTAAGACTTGTATTGACAATAATTTTGAATTGATAGGTATAGGAATACGGGAGGATTATGTTAAAACATTATTCAATAGAAGCATTGTTATTGATGATCCAAGTCGTTTAAAAGATTCACTTTTTAGTCTACTGCAAAGTACTCTACAAAAATACTAGACCGAGCGTATTGCATAAGACAGGTCGTGAAAGTAATTTATTACTGACATGGCCTGCTTAGCAAAGTGACGATATTACAAATTCTTTTACCTAAAATTTTAAACTGTCGTTAGATGTCAATACAGTCACGTTTGAAAATCTTTTATTTTTTATTCTTAAATCATAAGGTTCAGACTGCTGAAAAATGAGCATTTAAACTGATGACGATAGTTACTGATAACAACCCCAAAAGTTTGAATTTAGGTTATTAATGTTATTTATTATCTACCCCATTTTCAATTTCAATTTTTAATCATCAATTTACCCACTATTTCCATCAGAATTTTAGTTACTCATGTTAACTCAATGAACATGAGTGTAATGACTAAAACACTATGATTTAGATCCTTAAAGTAGATCTACTTTTGTTCAAGGTTAAATATTACCAAGCTTAACTATCAAATGGATAATTAATCTACAAGGAGAAAAAAATGATTAATCACAACTTAAATATCGATGTTACTACATACTTAAAGCTATTTAACCATGTTAATTTACTACAACTTAAATATTCAAAATTATTACCAGTAAGGATGGACTTTAGCTTTAACAAAGGCTCTAGCCTTGGTCAACAAAGAAACAGTGATTTTATTTTTAGAGAAATGTATGCATTAATGCAATATTTATTGGAGGATGAGGTAATTGTTGCTTATCAATGGGTTCCTGAATATGCAATTGATACAGGACTTCATTATCATAGTGTGATGTATATCAATGCGCACCGTTTTGTAAGTGCGCATATCGCTTGTACTAGAGCTATTGAAATTTGGCATTACATTACAGGTGGTGAAGGAAGGCATTTTGACTGTGACTTAGAAAGATATCGTTATAAAAGACCCTTAACTATGTTGCATTATTCAAAAGCGAGTGAATATCAAACGCTACTCTATGCAATCAGCTACTTAGCAAAAAAAGACCAAAAATTCTTAAATTTGAACCATGAACCTTTTGTTGTTTTAAGTGATGTTCCAGAACCCTCCTTAAGAGGTAGACCAAGGGCTAATAGAAATGCTAATTTACATAGTTATTTGCCAGTATCCATCAGTCAACATTTGGCTCATTCAAAATCATTTTGAGCGCTTTGATAGTAGTCTTGGCTATTCAGTAGGATTGTAATAGCGTAATGATTTAATCTTACTGGTTTGTTAATCGTATAAAATCACATATTGGCAATATGTTCTCAATTGAAATTCTTCGTTCTAATTTTCCAGTTTGGTAAATCGAATAATACTTAGACCTATATCACTGTAGAGGTAGTCTTATCAGTGTATGGCATGTTCTACCAGTAAAATTTAACCAAAGGAGAATATATTATGTCGAGTACCAATCAGCAATTTAGTGAATTATTAGATTATTTATTTGATAAAGCAAAAGACGGATTAGGTGCATTTGAATCTGCATCAGTTTTAGCTCAATCATATAGGAATGATTACAATAACATCAATGATGCTATTGAAGCTTTAATTCGCAATGAAACGTGGAAAGCCACTTGTTCTGGTTTTATCTCTGGTTTAGGGGGATGGTTTACCTCCATCGTCCTATTACCTACAAACTTGGTCAGTGTATTGTTTATTCAAATTCGTTTAGTAGCAACTATCGCAATACTAAAAGGACACGATATTACTAGCTTTAATACTAAATGGATCATACTTGGCTGTCTGTGTGGGAACTTATTAAGCAGTTTACTGAAAAACAAATCAATAAGTTTGTTTGCAGGCAAAGTGGGCGTTGTTGCAATTAACAATCTAAATAAACTTGTAATTAAACAGCTATCTACCAAGCTAATAGTTCAATCAACTAGTAGCTTTACTAAGTTTATACCAATCTTAGGTGGTGTTATCAGTGGAGGGATGGATTACTATGCTACCAAAGGGATTGGTGAAACAGCAGTAACGATTTTTAGTGGCAGGTAATTTTTTACTCAACGTCTGTACAGTCACAATTTAAATTGTAGAGGTGAATGCCTAACGCATGATTGGGATTGGCAATCATCCTCTTATTGAAATTATTATCAGGTTAGTTTAAGTTAACATAAACAGTATGGCTAAAAGAGTCAACACAAAAAAGTTAAACGCCTTGAGGCTACAGATTACAATTCTCTATTCATTACCTCAATGACTATTGAGTGAATTTAGTATCAAATACCGTCCTTATCGGAGTTTTCTGAAACACTGTTATGTAGGTCGCTAATATCATTTAAATTAGCACGTGTCGAAAAATCAGTATTCACAAAGGAATCGATATCAAAGTTATTATCATCAATATCTTTAGGTGATTGTTTGCCCGTTGCGCTTGTTGTAGGCTTTACATACTGAAAAGTAGTTTTACTCATAAGCACCTCAATTTAATTTTGTGTGATAAGACTAAAGCTGATAAAGTCAAATAAACCTTAGTGTTTGCTTACTTTTTGGGGTATCAAATTGGTTAACGAAATTCTAGAATGCATCATTATTTGAACTAAAATTACAGGGTTATAAGGAGTCGACCAATTAGATCACCATTAGGTGATCTTTCTAGATGGATGTTTATTTTTTAGCCCTTCTCTTTTACTTACTGAAAATAAGAGCCCGACACCATGGCTACATTATAAACCGTTACATTCATCCCAATTATACCAATTTTTCATGATGACTGATAACCCTGTGGTCTCTATGAAATCAACATGATTAACAACAATAAAATCATTCTTACTAACACTTGTAAGTGCTTTATACAGGCGTTCGATATTCTGCCATTGCTCAAAAGTATTATAGTCAATCCCACTAATATTTACATTTTCAGGCCACTGCCCGTTGATAGTAATCGATGGCCCTGATTCTTTTACCATTGGGCACCAAATTTGAAATTCACCTGTTTGAAAAACAGCTTTGATTGTCTCCTGATTAGGTTGACTCCATAGTGTCTGATTGCTTTCTTCAATAACTTCTCCCAAGCATGATTTGTCATAATCAAGTTTGGACATTATTTCAGGTAGATTATCAGCTTTAACTACATAACTACCGAATTTTAAAGTATCACTAGGTTTGGCTTGTGATAATAATTTCCAAGGCTTAGCTAAGTTTGACAAACTATGTTCAACTCCATTAATTGCCACAATTGGATAATTGAATTCGCCATTTGAAATTGATGGGCCTTCTGTGTAATTGCAAGTAATATAAACTTTGGTATTAATATCATTATTCATAATAGTTAATCCATTGTTTTGCGGTATCATTTCCCATTGTGCTGAAGCACTTAGGGAAATTAGTCCAAGTGTAACAACTGATATGCGTTTAATCATTTGATTGTCCTAAATTGAAGTGAGCTAAACTAAGATTAGCTAATTAACGATTTTATTATTTACAAAACAGAAACAACACTTGTATCTGGTTGGCATTGATTTCATAATTTGTGGCAGTATTTAACTATCTGTATTTTTTTACCGAGTATAAATGTAATACTTGACCTAAGCGCCATTTGCTATCTGAGGTTAGATTACAGAATTTCAACCCAAGATATTGATAATTAAAAATTAGTTTATTTAAAAATGAATGGGATTTCAATAAATCTGTGTTGAATGATACGACTCACATAACCCATAAAGTTATAAAATCATTTTATAAAATCTTTACAACACCATATCATTTTCATCCCCGCAACACTTGAAAATATTACTGTTCCCAACGAGAATACCTAGGATCTGCACTACTAGATTGCGCTAAAAATGCAAGCTCCTCTTTCGTAAAAAAGATTTCAGCATTCACTAATCCAATAGATTCAGCGGTAATTTTTGACAATGAGCGTCTAATATTAGCTCTGTCATCTTTATCATAGGTAACGCCTAATTTATCTCCACCATCTACATGGTAAACTTTATAACCAAATTCAGTATATTTCCAAGTGACAGGTTGACCATCTTTATCCTTCATGGAAAAAGTTACATCAGCAGTACAATTGTGAACATTCGTTGCATCATCTTCAATCAACCAAGTAACGACATTGTCAAATTTCAAATCAATCGTATCCGTTTGTGCTAAGTACAATTCATTTACATCGTGGCCTAATTTTCGGTTGAATCCACCTTTTTTAAGCCGATCTTCACTGTTCAAAAACCTTGCATAATACGTATCAGGATCATTACTTAAAATCCATTGAGCATTAACGCCTTTCGTTAATGCTCTGTGAAGCAATTCAGGCAATTGTTCACTATTACATCTAACTAGCTCTTCTTTTTTACAGCCTGAAATAATCATTGTGGTAGCTATAATTGTACAGATTGTTACTAACTTCATATTCACTCCAATCATGGTTAAAAAAAGAATTTCATTAAGACAGTCATAGCGTGTAGTTCAAAACACACGCTATGACTGAACATTTTTCGTTTATTAATCAAATTACCAAAATTTAAATTTAGACAAGGCTTGACTGATGATTTTGCCACTTAAAGCACCTAACAATGGCTTAACATAAGGTTCGGCTTCTTCCCAAATATCACCTGCAAACTCCTTAATATGATCCCAAAACCCTTTATCAGCTTTTTTCTGAGTCTCTTCAGTTATATTTTCGTCAGCTGCTTCACGTGTGAATGATTTCTTTTTCTTATTAGGTAATACTTCAACAATCCTAGTAACTAAACTACTTAAGTTATAATTTTTATAGTCACCAGTTTCTTCATCAAGAACAATGGCTACACTGATAACATCTTCGAGTGCCACATCGAATTCAGCGACAACCCTTTCTTTAACGCTATTGATATTTATTATCTGTTTTTCATTTGGCTGCATCTTTTCAAAGCAAAATTTTGAACTTGGATTGACTTTATCTGATTGAGTTAATGCAAAAACTATTGGGCAAGATTTGAGTTCACATGTTAGTTCTTTATATGCATCAATCGCTTGTTTCCATGCTCTTGAATCGGCTTTAATAGCCCAAATCAAAATATCGAATTCAGGAATATGCTTTTTATATAAATCAACATATTCATCGTGCCATTCTGGGCTCTCACCTATGCCAGGTAAATCTGTGATTTCAAATTTGCCCTTATCGGTCTGTATCAATTTAGTTTGGGCTTCACGGGTACACCCTTGACCACCACCTGATGTGGGGAATACTTCCCTGCCAAATAAAGCATTGCAAAGACTTGATTTACCTATACCAGAGTCACCTACTATCCCAATCTTTGGTGTATAAGAGAAAGTTGATTTGACTTCTTCTAATATTTTCCAAATTCCTGCATTTGTAGAATTTTCACGCTTATTCATCAACTCTTCAAACAACTTATCAAAAAAACTATCACCGCTACTTTTACTACTCACTTCATCTTTCATATCTTCGCCTTCTTGTTTGAATGGAAGCTCGTCTTTTGAATCATTTAGTTTAAATTTCATTTTATCCTCACATAAAAATTTTTGATTATTAAATTAACTGTATTACAAACTTCTAACATAACACTCTTCTGATAGTATTACCTTCTGATTTATAGTCAGTACCCACTTGCTAGTTATTACATTAATTTACTATACATCATTAACAATACGCCGTAAATGACGTAGATTAATTTTATCGACTAGATAATGATTTCGCCATGAAAAGAATATCAGCAAATCACGATTCAGACGGTGTATTAGTTCTCCTTGGCAATGCCGTCCGTAACAGACGAAAAGAACTTAAAATTAGCCAAGAAGAACTTGCCGCCCTAGCTGGTATAGAGCGCGCGCATATGGGTAGAATTGAACGCGGTGAGCGTAACGTCACTATTCTTAATGTCATCAAAATCGCAAATGCCTTTAAATGCAGGCCTTCAGAATTACTAGCTGATGCAGATTTGTGACGTCGTCACGTTTGAATACTATTTAAGATATAAACAAACTCACTCATAACGCTAAGTCAAGGAAGCTGCTTAGCTAATTGATAGTATAGTCAACCATGACGACAAATAATGTCACCAGCATGATAGATTTGTAAATTACGATTTATTAAGTACTTAGATAAGAATTGCAAAGTAAAAAACGACTCTAGCAACGTTATGAACCAATACGGCACTGAAACTACAACAAAACCTCACCTTCAAGCTATCACCATTAATTAACAAAATTCCCAATTATAGTGCGCAAATTTTTGGCAAAAAGATTTACTTTATCAAGTAAACACATAATTACATTTTTCCAATTTCGTGATAGGATATCGGGTAATTATAGTAGTCATCAGTGAAGCGGTTAAAAGCAGTTCTTTCTGAAGCTAATTTCGCCTAAATTTGTAAAACAAATCAAACAAACTTCTAGTTAGTTATGCGGTAGCTTTTCCTGAATAATACCTAGGCTGTTGTTAAGCAAAGCTGTCACTGAATGAATTCAACTTATATACCCCATGAAACGTTGTTTAGCTTATTCGTGTTAGTCAATTTTTATTAGTTAGTGTTGATGAAATATTCTTGATTGCCTTGTTAGAGAAATTGCTAGTATCTATACTTTCTAGTACAGTTCAAAGATTCAAAAACGTATTAATAAATAGCATATAAGTTGTAAGCTTTAGATTCGCTATTGCTAAATTTGCGTTCTAAGAAAAAATTTTGGGGTTAACAAATCATAACTATGGTATTTATGCAATTTTATTATCTTTGGGTAATCATCTGTATTTTTAAATACTTTTACGTGATTTGATTTTATGACGCGACAAAAAATACCAAGGGTAGTAATCAATAAGCGTAAAACACATGATGATTAGATAAATCACGCATAAATTCCAAACAACTACGTGACTTGTTTCAGGTGTATGTAGGGCTAGAAAGATATTTTAAAGTTAAATTAAATCTAATTTAGTAACAGGATAGGAAAAATTATGACGAGCACACAACAACGAGCTGAACTTTAGCGCCAAATTTGGCAAATCGCCAATGATGTTCGAGGCTCTTTAGATGGTTTGGATTTTAAACAGTATGTATTAGGGATGCTGTTTTATCGGTTTATCAGTGAGAACTTTGCGATCTATTGCAGGTGGCTATGAGGCTTGTGAATATGCAAAGATGAATGATAAGGATATTGCAGAACACGTTCGCGAGATTGGCATTAATGAAAAAGGCTACTTTATGTATCCCAGCCAACTTTTTGTCAATGTTGCACTTATTATGTTATACCAGCGGTGAAACCTATTTATGAAATTTAATGAAGATTCTCGTGTGAAAATCCCGACTATTTTGCATCTGATGCGTTTAGGCTATCAATATCTCTCTTTATCCGAACAAACTTGGGATTTAGATACCAACATCTTCCCTGAATTGTTTACGACGGCAATTAGCAAACTCAATCCAGAATTATCCTCTGATGAAATTACACGTCAGCTCGAATCCCTCAAAAGCTTGCTCAATTATGAAGATCTGGGTGAAGCCTTTTATAAAAAGATCACGGAACGCGGAACAATAAAACTGATTGATTTTGAAAACTTTCACCGTAATAGTTTGCACGTTGTTACTGAATTACCCTGCAAAAATGGTGATGATGAATTTCGCCCAGATATCACGCTGTTAGTAAATGGATTACCGCTTGTCTTTATTGAAGTGAAAAAACCGAATAATCGTGACGGGATTATTGCGGAGCATGAACGCATTAATACGCGCTTTAGCAATAAAAGGTTTAGACGTTTTGCCAATATCACACAGTTGATGATCTTCTCAAACAATATGGAATATGACGACGGCGATCCTGAACCGATACAAGGTGCATTTTATGCAACCAGCGCATATAGCAATCTGACTTTTAATTACTTCCGAGAAGAAGAACAGTTCGATCTCACTGCTATTTTGAAATCCATTTCAGATGAAAATGAGCTACGCGTACTAAAAGACAATAATCTTGAAGTGATCCGACACAATCCTGAGTTCCTGACCAATAAAGAACCGCATAGGCCGACTAATCGTATTTGTACCTCGTTATTAAGCCCTGATCGTCTAGCATTTGTTTTACGTTACGCACTGGTTTACGTCAGAGAAACGTTTGGTGTACAAAAACATGTCATGCGTTACCCGCAAATCTTTGCGACTAAAGCGATTGAACGCACGCTCAATAATGATGTTCGCAAAGGAATTATTTGGCATACACAAGGCAGCGGTAAAACCGCACTGACGTTTTATAACGTACGTTATTTGACAGATTATTTTCAGCAACGAAACATTATTCCGAAATTCTATTTTATTGTGGATAGAATCGATCTGCTTGAACAAGCGCAGAGAGAATTTACCGCGCGCGGATTACGTGTTCATGTTGTGGATTCTCGCGAAGCGTTTACCAAAGATATTAAATCCACTCAAGTGATTCATAATGATGCAGGCGCGATAGAGATTACGGTCGTTAATATCCAAAAATTTGCTGATGATCCCCATGTCGTTCAGTCAACCGATTACAATTTGAGTTTACAGCGCATCTATTTTTTAGATGAAGTCCACCGCAGTTATAACCCCAAAGGCAGTTTTCTAGCCAATCTCAGTGAATCAGACAAAAACGCAATCAAAATTGGCTTAACTGGCACGCCATTACTGGGCGATGAATACAATTCACGTTCACTGTTTGGTGATTACATACATAAATACTATTACAACGCTTCGATTGCGGATGGCTACACGCTTCGTTTGATTCGTGAAGAGATTTCAACCCAATATAAACTGCAATTACAGCAGGCTTTGCAAGATGCTGAAGTGAAAATGGGCGATGTGGATAAGCGGAAGATTTACGCACACCCTAGTTTTGTTACCCCGATGCTTGACTATATATTGGATGATTTTGTGAAAAGTCGGCAAACACTCAATGATAATTCGATTGGTGCAATGGTGATTTGTGACAGTGCCGATCAAGCCAAACAGATGTTTGAGATATTCAACGATAAAAAGGCATCAACTGTCCAACGAATCAAATCGGGCGCGTTAATTTTGCATGATATAGGCTCGAAACAGGAACGTAAACATTGGGTTGAAGAGTTTAAAGCTGGCAAAATTGATATTTTGTTTGTCTATAACATGCTGTTAACAGGGTTTGATGCAAAACGCCTGAAAAAACTCTATCTTGGCAGAGTGATCCGCAATCATGGTTTATTACAAGCCTTAACACGCGTGAACCGCACTTACAAAGATTTCCGTTATGGTTATGTCGTCGATTTTGCGGATATTCGTAAAGAGTTTGATGAAACCAACAAAGCCTATTTTGACGAGTTGCAATCTGAATTAGGCGATGAATTTGAACACTATTCCAGTTTATTCAAATCATCTGAAGAGATTGCACAAGAGATCGAACAGATCAAGGATATGCTCTTTCGGTTTAATACCGAAAATATGGAAGAGTTCTCCGAACAGATTAATCAAATTGCTGATCGCACAACAATTATTGCCCTCAAAAAAGTGCTGGCTGATGCAAGAAGTCTCTACAATATTATTCGAACACAAGGTCACTATGAATTTCTAGGCGATTTAGATTTCAAACGTTTAAATATCTTGTATCGCGAAACCAGTAATCATCTTGAATTGTTAAATTTAAAAGAGAATATCGAAAACGGTAATGAGACCGCTAATTTACTGAATCGTGCCTTAGAGGATGTGATTTTCAAGTTTGAAAAAATTAACGAAGAAGAGTTAGTTATCGCAGATGAACTGAAGAATACCTTAAGACAGACTCGTGAAGCACTACAACGAAATATTGATCAAGACGATCCGAAGTTTCTGACCCTAAAAGAAGAACTTGAACGTATCTTTAAAAATCGTAAATTAAGCGAAATCTCCCAAGGTGCTATGAAAGAGAATATTATTCTGCTCAATAAAATTCACGAGCAAGTAAAAGTCCTCAATCGTGAGAATGAAATGCTACGCAAGAAGTATCAAGGTGATGAAAAGTACACCCGAATCCATAAACGTTTACAAGAACGCCATACGCAAGTTGGCGGTATTACTGATTCAGAGCGTAAGATAGCGGAAGCATTGTTAGGTATCAAAAATGAGATTGATGAGAAAGTGCTCAATAACACTGAAATTATTAATAATGAAAGCTATTTCGAACGCCAAGTTAGGCCAGTGATGTTCACCCATTTTGAAGATAACCAGAAGATTGATTTAACCGCCGAAAGCGCAAAATATATTAATCATTTAGTGGTCACTGAATATTTAAAACAATACGGTGCGTATACGTAACACTGGAGATTTTGCAAGAAAGCAGAAGATCTATCACTGAATTTCATATTGGTTGCTGTAGGTTGCGTTAGCGAAGCGTAATGCAACAATCCAAGGTTATTTGAGGTAATTGAAATTGCTTATGACCGAATTTCTCACTAGAATAAACAGTGTGAGAGTGATTGACAATTTAAATTAAACATATTTTAAAACACAAGAAAAAAGGAAAGTCGTTTGAACCAGTTAGCCAGTACCGTAAAACCCGAACAAGATTTTAAAGAAAAGACGACTAAGTTAATTGATAGCTTAAAGGCCATTTGTGCTAACTTTGGATTAGGCAATGATGGCAATGAGTTTAAGATCATTACGCAGCTATTTTTGTATAAATTTTTAAATGATAAATTCGCGGCAGAAGCGAAAAAACAGTTCCCAGACGTGACGAACGCTAAAGAGTGGGAAGCCAAAATTGATTCATTAAGCGATGCCGAATTTGAAAAAATGACCATGCGGATGAATCCTAATACCGCAACATTAAAACCGATTCATTTTATAAGTACGCTTTATCAACTGCAAAACACAGAAAATTTTGCTCAACGTTTTGATGACACCTTGGCAGATATCGCAGCAATTAACCAAGATGTGTTCGCAGTCAAAACCGATGGTGGCGCTAAAATTGTGTTATTTGATCGATTAAGTGAATACATTGCCGATCCCACCAAACGTGACGAATTTTGTAAGGCCGCGATCAATAAGTTAATTGATTTTAGTTTTGAGCATATCTTCGAACAGAAGTTTGATTTTTATGCCATGATTTTTGAATACTTAATCAAAGATTACAACAGCAATTCTGGTGGTAAATACGCCGAATATTTTACTCCTCACGCTGTGGCAAGAATTATGGCTGAAATTCTCGTTCCAAAATCCGTTCGTGGTGAAATCCGTAATGCAACCTGTTACGATCCCTCCGCAGGTTCAGGCACCTTATTGATGAACGTGGCACACGCAATTGGTGAAGATCGTTGCACGATTTTCACGCAAGATATTTCCCAAAAATCGTCTAATCTATTGCGCTTAAATTTGATTCTAAATAATTTGGTACATTCCATTCCGAATGTAATCCAAGGTAATACCTTATTACATCCTTTTCATCGTGATGGCAACACATGGAAGCAGTTCGATTATATCGTTTCCAATCCACCCTTTAAGTTAGATTTCAGCGATATTCATAAATCGTTAGAAGCCAAAGCGTACCAAACACGATTTTTTGCAGGCGTACCCAAAGTACCTAAATCCAAAAAAGACAGCATGGCGATTTATCAGCTCTTTTTGCAACATATTATCGTTTCCCTCAAACCTACTGGCAAAGCCGCCATCGTTGTGCCAACGGGTTTTATTACCGCACAATCAGGAATTGATCGCAGTATTCGCGAACATTTAGTTAATAATAAGATATTAGCTGGCGTGGTTTCGATGCCGTCTAATATCTTCGCTACAACGGGAACAAATGTATCAATTTTGTTTATTGATGCGTCTAATAAGTCGGATGTGGTATTAATTGATGCCTCAAATTTAGGGGAAAAAGTCAAAGAAGGTAAAAACCAAAAGACCGTACTTTCCGATGACGAGGAACAACAAATTATTAATGCGTTTAATCAAAAGACTGCGATTGAAGATTTTTCCGTTGTCGTCAGCTACGAAGAGATCGCTGCTAAAAACTACAGCCTTAGCGCAGGTCAATATTTTGATGTCAAAATCGAATATGTCGATATTACCCCCGAAGAGTTCCAACAAAAGATGCAAACATTCACCCAAAATCTCGATGACCTTTTTAGTCAATCACACGAACTAGAAGCAGAGATTAAAAAACAATTGGCGGGGTTGAGGTATGAGTAGTTTAGAGATTTGTGAATTAGGAGATTTAATTGAATTTCAGAGAGGTTATGATTTACCTAAATCATCGTTTATACAAGGAAAATATCCAGTTCAATCTTCTAATGGAATTTTGGGTTACCACAATGAATATAAAGTTAAAGGTCCAGGAATCACAATAGGACGAAGTGGTACAGTTGGGATACCACATCTCATAAAGAAAAATTTTTTCCCTCACAATACTGTTTTATTTATAAAAGACTTTAAAGGCAATGATATTGATTATATTTACTATCTTCTTAAGAGTTTGAATCTTATTGAAATGAAGACTGGTTCTGGCGTGCCCACAATGAATAGAAATCATCTGCACCCATTAAAAATCAAAGCAATAAGAAAATTAGAAGAGCAACGTAGCATTGCTTGGGTTTTATCATTGCTAGATCAAAAAATTGAACTCAATAATAAAATCAATAAAGAACTTGAAACTATGGCAAAAACACTTTATGACTATTGGTTTGTACAATTTGATTTCCCTGATGAAAACGGTAAACCCTATAAATCTTCTGGCGGCAAAATGGAATATAACTCAATCCTAAAAAGAGAGATTCCGTTAGGTTGGGAGGTTAAAAAAATTAAAGATATTGCAAAAACGGCTTCGGGCGGAACTCCTTTAAGTTCTAAATCCGAATACTATCAAGGCGGAAATATTCCTTGGATTAATAGTGGGGAAGTAAATTCTTCTTTTATTATTTCCACAAAAAACTATATCACTGATCTTGGATTAAACAATTCTAATGCAAAAATATTTGATAAAAATACTATTTTAATCGCAATGTATGGTGCTACCGCTGGTAAAGTGAGCTTCATTGATTTTCCTGCAAGTACTAATCAAGCAATTTGTGCTATTAATCCACACGAAAAAGAATTTCAGATATATTTAAAAATTCATTTAGAAAAACTATATAAATATCTTGTGAACTTGAGTTCTGGTTCAGCTAGAGATAATTTATCACAAGAAAAAATAAATTCTATTGATGTGATATGTCCAAATAAAAACATAATATCTGAGTTTAATAATCTTTGCCAAAATTTGATGATTAGTATTTTAATTAACATGAAGCAAAACAAAAAGCTAAACCAAACACGAGATTGGCTATTGCCAATGTTGATGAATGGGCAGGTTAAAATTGATTAAGCAATACTCAGGTGATAAAATTTAATTTGAGACATTCTAAGAGCATTCAAGTGATATAAGTGCTGTAATATAAAATTTAAACATGGTTGAATTATATGCAAAACAACACAAATTTTTTATTTTTAGCGCCTAAAGATGATTTAGGCAAGAGTATTTATACTGAATCTTTAGACTTTGCACTAAAAGAGCGTAATGTAAAAAATATCGTAGTTACTGGGAGTTATGGTTCAGGTAAAAGCTCAATAATTCATGCTTATATTAAAAATAAAGAGTGTGCTTTAAAAAATGTTGTTTTAGTTTCTTTAGCTAGTTTTAATACTAAACAAAAACATAAAGTTGACAATAAAATACAGGAAAATGAAAAAAATGAAATTTTCAGCACTTTTAATAGTACCGGACAGGTAAATAAATATTTAGATAATTTATAAAAAGATGTATTAAATGATGATGAAATCCTAGAGAACAAAATTGAAGTAAATATTTTACAACAAATAATTTCTAGTGTTCCTAAAAGAAACTTACCACTATCTAAAATATCCAGAATAGATGCAAGTAGTTGGTGTAATAAAATATATTGAATATTAACACTATTAACAACGTTGTTATTTATACTCTTAAACCATACCCTTACCCATAAGTATCATTTTCGAAATAGATTGAATATTTATTATTAATACATGATTGATTTTTGCACTAAAATAGCCTTGCTACATAGTATTACTAACCAGTCTTTTTCTTAATTTAATTACCCAAATATCATTTCATTACCTTTGTATATTTAAAAACAATAACTTAAACCCAACGCGAAAGCAAATAAACTTGTGGATAAGGATATGAACTATAGTGCTGGCACTCAAAGATCTTATTTGCACACACAATTCCCTAAATTGACCATCCCAGTTACTTTTCAGACTAGATTTCTAAAAGATCATTATGAATATTGCCAAGCCACGGGTTCTGAATTTCTAGATTTTCGTGAGGCAGCTAATCGATTTAGTGGAAATAAATTTGCATTTGATGAAGCAGGTAAGGCTGCTTTGTCTAATATTTCAATTAGTGCACAACTTTATGACGTAATACTTACTGATGAAGTTCAAGATTTTCACCAAGCTTTTTGAGGATCTATTATAAGATGCTAAAATCACCTAAGAGAATAGATTATGCTTATGATGAGCGACAAAATCTTTCAGGAACCTCACTACCACCTCCAGAAGAGATATTTGGTAATGATAATAGTAAATCATTAATAACTTTTGAGAATGATAGAAGACGTGAGTTTATCTTACAGAAATATTATCGAAACTCTCGTCCAGTTTTAATTACTGCTCAAAGTCTTGGTTTCGGTATTTATATAGACATTCCTCAGAATAATGGTACTGGCCTAGTCCAAATGTTTGATTAAGCAGCACTATGGGAAAAAATTTGATATAATGTCAGAAGTGGTAAATTAACAAAAGGGGAACCAGTGGCTATGGATGCACAATAACGAAAGCTCACGGAAATGCTACCTAAATTTAAATTAACAAACTCTCTATTTTTAAACAGAGTTAAAAATGGAGGCATAACATAATCAGGACTACTAGTGAAAGATCGCAGTGCCCATTCTACGATAAAAGGTTATTTTTATCAATTTGATAAAACAATATTAAAGTTGCTTGAAGCAGCAGCTGATGATACTATTGTGGTTGAAGGAATTGAGGATATAGATATTATAGATGAAAATTCAAGTACTTTTATACAGTGTAAATACTATGAATCTACAAAATACAACCATTCGATAATTAAAACATCTGTAATACAAATGCTTACACATTTCCTTGCATCTAGTTATAATATTGATAAAATATTAAATTATAATATTTATGGTTACTTCAAGGAAGGCCAGCATAAACTACCATCCATTTTGACTATTGATTTTTTTAAAAAAAACTTTTTAACTTATAAAGAAAATGGATTAGAAAATAAAATTCACGAAAAATTACAAATACATGATTATCAGTTGACTGATTTTCTCAATCGATTTAATATTAATATTTACGCACTATCTTACGAAGAGCAACAGAAAAAAATAGAAGAGCTCTTAGTGAGCAAAATTCCCGAATGCACTCCTATTGATGCAAGATTATTTTATTACCCAAATGCAATCAATACGATACAGAAATTAGCGACTCACCCCAATAAAAAATCTCGAACTATTACAAATAAGGTTTTTATTAATTCAATAAATAGTAAAGATGTAATTTTTAACAATTGGTTAAAGATAAAATTTGGTGAAGAATATTATGCAAAGTATTTATTCAAAAAATATTTCAAACCTAATGGAACAAAAATGAATAAATTTTCTAGATTTTTTATATTTGATTTTTCTAATAGCACTAGCCCAGAAAAAATTTCTAGTACTCTTTATAAAATAGGTCATTACTTTTCTCATAAAGAACATAGAAACACACCACAAGACGATCGATTTTGCCCTTACATATTAATTAGAGGAATTAAGGAATATGATTTAATTGCAATAAAGCAAAATCTTTATAAACAAAACTTTCTGTTTAATGATGGATATCCTTTTAAAGGTTCAGAATTTTCGGTTAAATCAATCACCATGGCTCCTACTGCAGATCAACTTTGGAAAATTAAATTTATCCCTTCTGAAGATTATTTATTATCAACAATTAATGCTATTTCTGACTCAGCGGTCGAAATATATGATTTCTATGAAAATGCTCCATTAGATACAAATTATACTAAAGGGCGTACGCACTATAAAATACAAACTATTAATCCATTTTTAATCGAAGAGATTATTAAATCATGAATAATTTTAACTCTAGTAACGCAGAAGTTATTGCTGTTTTCCCTAATATGATAAGAATTTCTGTGAATGACATTTTAAAATTCTCGGATGGTAAAAGCATAAATGTTGGATCATATTTGAGAATTACTGATATAGAACATTGTGCCCTTATCGCAATAATTGAAAACTTCAGCATAGAGGCCATTGATAATAAGAGAAAATATATCATAGAAGCACTACCGCTTGGCATCATAGAAGATGGTGTATTTATCCGTGGAGGTGATACATTAACTATTCCACCGACTGGAGTTGAATTAGCTTCAGAAACCGAAATAAAAAAAATATTTGAAGAATCCGTACACAATATTAATAAATTTGAATTCAGCACGCTTTTATCCAATCCAAGAATTAATGTTCCTGTAAATGGGGATCGTTTTTTTAATAAGCACTTAGCGGTAGTTGGTTCAACAGGTTCAGGCAAATCTCATACGATAACAAAGATCATTCAATCTGCTATTGATTCTAAAGCTGAAAAAAATACTTTAAATAATTCCCACATCGTTATTTTTGATCTCCACTCAGAATATCTATCCGCCTTTCCAAAAGCAAATTTATTAAATTCTAATAACTTAGTTCTACCTTATTGGCTTTTAAATAGCGAAGAACTTGAAGAAATATTATTGGATACGGGTGAACGTGATAACTATAATCAATCAGCTATTTTTAGAATGTTAGTTACAGAAAATAAAAAGCTAAAAAACCCAAATGCTAAACTTGTTTATTACGATAGCCCTTTATATTTTGATATTAATGAAGTGCTTAATGCGCTTTACAATATTAAAAATGAAACTGTGAATGCTAAAAATGAGAATAGATATATGATTATAGATGAATCATATGAAATTGCCACCGATGGTAAGGTAGTGCATACTGATGGACTTGAACTCAGCCAAAAACAACGAATTGATAAATATTTTCAGAGTAGGCTAGACTTTTATCCTACTAAATCTCAACATATCACTTCAGGTAGTTATGCTGATAAATCACTGGACAAATTTATCTCTAGATTTGAGTCGAAAATAAATCAAGACAGACTAGATTTTCTTTTCGGACCAGCAATAAAATCTGCCACTTTTGAGTCGACATTACAAAATTTGCTTGGATATTTAGAAGAAAAATCAAATGTTACTATAATAGATTTAAGCGGTGTGCCTTTCGAAGTTCTTAGTATTACGGTCTCGTTAATATCTCGTTTGCTATTTGAATATGGTTATATTTATAAAGTAATTAGAACAAAGGCTGGAGAACAATTTAACACTGATACTCCACTTCTTTTGGTATATGAAGAAGCTCATCAATATGTCCCCAAAAGTGATCTTGTTAAATTTAGAGCTTCAAAATTATCTATTGAACGTATAGCTAAGGAAGGTAGAAAGTACGGTGTAACACTATTACTATCAAGCCAAAGACCGTCTGAAATTTCTGAAACAATATTTTCACAATGTAGCACATTTCTTGCTATGCGCCTTACAAATCCAACAGATCAAAATTATGTTTCACGCCTACTACCAGATACTTTAGGTAATCTAACAGCAAAATTGCCAACGTTAGGTGCAGGTGAAGCTTTACTAATTGGTGAAGCGGTAATAATGCCTTCTCTTATAAAAATCAAACGCTGTCATCCAGAGCCATCATCCAACGACATCCCTTATTTTCAATTATGGAAAAACAAGTGGAAAAATATTGATTTTGGAACCCTGACTAAGGCTTGGCTTAAAGAATCGTAATTGATTGTGCATTTGAACCATTTTAGTGATTAATGTCACGTAAAACTTTGATATATTGTTATAAGATTTATGTGTATTACTCCGTCTGATTTTAAGTTATCTGATAATATTTTCGAAACAAAATTACTTTTTTTATGTAAATCCCTAAAAAACCAACCGTAGTAATATTTCATTGTGAATGATTCTATGTTGTTAAATTTTTTAATATTATAAGAGAGCTTTGCATAAGTATATAAATTATCATCACATAGAAAAAGTGGTGTAAATCCATACTCAAAAGCTGTTATTTTGCATATATTTTGTTTATTTTTGAACCACAACCTGATTGCTAAATATGCGAGTTAAAAATTCTTACAGAAATCCAAAGGTATCTATAAGACGTTACTAAAATTAACTAATCAAAAACAATACTATTATACATATTTTTGCTTTACTTTTAGAATACAGGAGGTACTTAAACTGAAAAATATATCTTAATTTTTTTGTCATACCTCTTGTCTATTAACTCATTTCTCATTATAATGGATTCTAACCTTTTAGCGAATATGAAGTAAGCTTTGTTACTTCTTGTCAGGCGTTTCGCCAGACTAAATCTTATTGATTTTATTTAGCTTGCGTTGGAGCTGTTTTGCCTATCCTTCGCTAGCTTCGGATAGGCAAAACAGCTCCAACGCTATCCTAAAGTAAAAGGTTCTTAATTTAATCGTTATATCAATCCTTTATATAAGATCCAACCTCTATCAAAATGTCTAAAAATTATGAAGAATGCTTAATTGATATTTATGAACTCTTCGACTATACAAAGTTTACCGTTTTACATGATGAGCATAAAATTTTTTTATGTGGTGGACTCGTTAGGGATATAGGTAGCCCGCAAACAAGTTTTAGAGGAGTTTTTCATCAAAAATATAGTAATAATAGCGTAAACTTTATTCTTGCTGAGGAATTCAAGGATTATGATACCATTGGAAAATATAAAGACTTATTTGTTTTTGAAAATGATATAGCTCACTTTTCATCACTTATATTAATTTTTTTAGAAAGTCCTGGTTCTTTAGTTGAACTTGGTTTATTCTGTGCGAATAAAGCTTTTTATAAAAAAATTGTTGTGATTATACCCACCATGCATTATTCAAATCAAAACTCATTCATTTGTTTAGGGCCCCTCCAATTTCTCAAAGGCATAAATCCTGATTCAGTTTTAACTTTTCCTTGGAATATCAAAAAAAATGAATTACCTGATGATCATATCATAACTACTTTTCAAGATGATTTTAATCTTATTTTAGCTAAACTACCTAAAACAACTAATTTTGATAAAAATAATAATGCCCACTTGTGTATTTTAATCTATGAAATAATATCTTTAGGCTCTCCAATATCAATTTCTGAAATAGAATTATCGATCATGGCCTTAAAGTTAGATATAGAAACAAATAAACTATATAATTTTCTCTATTTACTTAAAAAATTTAGATATATAGATAATCACTATTACAGCTCAACAACTTATTACTACCCACTTAAGAAAACCAATAATCTAATTAAATTTGGCACAGGATCAAATGGTACTAAGTATGATAGAGTAAAATTAACAGTAAGGCTAAAAATGACATATACAGATAAAAAAACTGATTCTCAAAGAAAAAGATACACTGTTGCTAATAATATCAATCAAAGCCAAAGTTAACTAAAATGAACATAGAAAAATATTTAAGTGAAAATTTATCAATAAACATATCTGCGTTGCATTCATTTTCCAGGACAGCACCACATCGCTATAAAGTTTATTCAATACCAAAGCGTAATTCAAAAGGTGAGAGAATAATTGCTCACCCATCTAAAGAATTAAAATTCATTCAAAAAATGATAATAAAAAAATTAACAGATATTCTTCCTCTTCACGAATCAGTAATCTCTTATAGAAAAAAAAAGAGCATTGTAAACAACGTCATACCGCACTTAAACTCTTCATTTCTTTTAAAGATTGACCTAAAAGATTTCTTCCCTTCTATTGAACCTGACTTATTTTTCGAACAGTGCAAATTATTAGATATCCATTTTTCTGATAATGACAAAAAACTTCTGACTGGCTTTTTATTTTGGCGTAACAGGAAATCCTCAAAACTCCAGCTTAGCATTGGAGCACCAAGTTCACCATTAATCTCAAACTTTATATTATACCGTTTTGACGATCGCATTACTAAATTATGCGCATCTTATAATGTTAATTATACCCGTTATGCAGATGACTTATCTTTTTCCACCATTAGTAATAGCATTTTGTTAAAACTATCAGAAGAAATTTCTGCTATGTTACAAGAAATTTTTCAAGGTAGATTTTTAATTAATCATGAAAAAACTATTTTTTCATCTAAGGCATCAAATCGACATATAACAGGGATAACTATTACAAATAGTGGAGAAATGAGCTTAGGAAGAAATTTTAAACGCAATATATCTGCTTGCATTCACAAATTCACTTTAAATCAGCTCCCCCAGGAAGAATTGCTCAAATTAAAAGGACATCTGTCATTTTTTAAACATGTAGAACCCTATTTTATTTTGAGAATGGAATCAAAATATGGCAAACATATACTGGATAAAATTCGCAAATCGCAATAAAATAAGTGGAATAATCACATGTTGGTATATTTGTTGGTATAACCCTAAAAACCATTATTAAAAACATTAAAATGAATCTGTTAAATATACTTCAAGTCCCGTCTTCGTACCAATTGACTAAAAACACAAATCAGGCCGCTAAGTAAAGCTTTTTTATGCATTTAACAATCTAAACCAAAAACTTAAGCTAATTTTGTAATGTAATACCTCTATTTTTAACTAAAATTAAAAATAGAAAATTATTTCTTATAGATTACAGTTCTGTGGTAATTCATATAATCTTTTTGTTTATTATTTAGATCAATGTGGAAATTAGTTGCACCTAATAATAAAAATAATTGTTCGTTAGTCAATAATTTGGATTTTAATAGCTCACCATTTGTGCCAAAGGAAATATATCCTGTATCAAATAATGAATCAGCGTTTGCTGTTAAGAGTAAACCATTGTCAACGTCTAATTTCTCATAGTTATCAGAATCTCTCCAAGGTTTTATGTGAGAGGCCCTAAGGACAGTTTCAAATGCAATTCCTGTTAAACAACATTTACCCCCCCATTTTTTTAATAAATTTGCACGAAACGAACCTTGCCCAATTCTAGCTTTTATAAGACTTTCTTTTTCAGTTATCGAGAGTTTGCTATTTTCAATCTTAGAAGCCTCAATATCATTAATTAAGCTATCAGCTTCATTTAAAACCAAAAATTTTCTATCATTTTTATTAGCAACAATGCCTAGACTTTTACAATAATCAAAAAAGTAGTTATCTATTAAATTATTTTTTTTATCAATTTTGTTTAATACGGAGATTATTTTAAAATTTGTTTTTCTTCCATCTAATTCATTTCTTATAGGGATATATATGCTTAACTTATTATTTTTATATCCTACGAATTTTGATGGGGAAAATTGCAACCGGCTATTATATGTACTAACTACGAATGAATGTCCTTTTTTTACTAAATCTATAGCATCTTCATTACCAGCTAATATCTGTTTTTGTAATTCTTTAATATTTACTTTTAAATCTTCATATGTATCAATTAATTTCATTCAAACTATCTCCTAAAAAATTTATTACTCGCTCTCTAATTATATAATAAGAGAGCTTTGAATTAGTGTTAAATCTATCATTTGGTAAATCAAAAATCTATTTTGTTAAAGATAGGTTTTTGAAAAAATTTTTTAACGTTTTTTTGGCCTTTTTTTGGAAAAAAATTTGATTCTTCCTCTTTTTAACGAAAAATGCCAGCATTTCTTCCCTTTTTGACACTTAAGCCAAAATTTAGGCGTAGTCAGCCTGTGATTGTTCTAATTCTTTTTTTAATTGTGGTCGCTCTTTTGAGATTTAATGCTATGCAACGCATGGAAAAGCTTAAAGCATTTCTCTTTAGGCTTTTATATCTAGCTTGCCCCATCCCTAGATGCATTTTACTTAGCCCATAGATACTTTCTACTCGGCTTCTTATTCCCTACAGACTCGGTTAAATGCCTTGTCTTCTGTTGTTAACGGTTTATTGCGATAGGCTCGCTTTAATATTTATTTTCAATACCTTTCGATTCTAGTTGTTTTGCTGTTTTCTTGCTTGAATAAGCACTATCAGCATAAACCTATACTTCATTACCTGTCAGTAATTCCTCAAAGACTTGTAAATCATGTAATTTATCTGTGCTAACGACTACTTGAATCAAAAAGTCCATCTTCATCTCAGGCAATATGGCCTTTAAAACAATAGAACGTTTTCATTTTGCCGTCTGAGCCTATTTTCACATTATAACTTGCGTCCTTATCTTGTGTATTTTTCCATGTTTTGTTTTTAATAGGGCTATTGTTCAGTGCTTTTATCACTGTCGCATCTATGATACTGACCGAACCTTTCTGTACTGTTATAGATTGCTCGGCAAGTTATTGATTGATACTATCGAATATCACATTGATTAAATTCGCCTTATGTAACGCGATGCTCGACTTTTTTGTTGCATAATTTGGAGGGAGATGGCATAACTTACAACTAATTAAGAGACGAATCAAAATTAGGAGTAAAATCATGCCATCATTAGTAGATTATATCATCTATACTTTTATTAAAATAGACGATAGCTTAAATAAAATACTGGAAGAATACGATAGACCTCTTAGAGCAAGAGGGTTCAAGCCAAAGCTTTCAGATAGCGAAGTCATTACAATGGAGCTCATTGGTGAATTATTTGGCATTGATAGTACGGTAGGGATTTGGAGATACTTTAACAAGCATTGGACTCACTTATTTCCAAATCTCTCTTCCCGTAGTCAATTTGCCAAACAGT
>NZ_FOHV01000005.1 GCF_900111395.1 Thorsellia anophelis DSM 18579
CTAACTGGCGTTTGAGCTCATAAATTTCTCTTTTGTCTTCATTCAGGGGAACTTTACCCTCAGCTAAATTACCGGCTGTCTCATTTAAATACTGACTTTTCCAGCGCGTAACAGCTGAGTGAGATGCACCAGAAATTTCCATAACGTGTTTAATTGAATGATTATCTTCAACGATGAGTTTAGCGAATTCATTCTTTTGTTTTGGGGTAAAAGATTGGCGCACTTTTCTGTTTTTATCTGTCATGTAATGTCTCCAGTTTGATTGTCATTGTAGGCTATAATTGCCTACAAGAAAACTATACCAGTACAACTAGTTACTTTTATAAAACTACTACTAATAGATTATTTTATAAATAAAAGCCCCTAGTAATTTAATTGACTGTTTATAATTTTATTTAAATTACAATATCGTTACGATTTTTGGTTTGAGTATAATTGAAAGGTGGGTATTCTAAATGATTTTGGAAGTACCACCATAAAAACTGTCCTTCCGCTTCATTCAACGAGTCACCAAATTGATTGTGATAACAATAAGCAATCTCTATTCCTCCATAATTTTGTAAAACATGACCATACTTAAGTTTATTCGCTTTAGTTTTGATCATTTTATTTATGGTGCTATTGGAATACCTTTTACTAATTGAGCTAGATGTTTGTCCGATATAGAGTATTCTACTTTCACCTTTGAGTCTAGTAATCGGTTTCTCGGCTATTAAAAAATATATAACATTACTTACATTTTTAGCTTCTTCAGAGCCTAAAACATCTGAAAATGAATTTATTGAGAGTGATTCAATCTTACCTGAAAGATGATAAAAGCTATTAACAAGTTCATATAAATTATCTTGATTCATAATAATCCTATCATTAAGCATTCATTAAATATTCCACAAAATAGATATGTTGTGAGAACTATATTTCGAAGTAAAATAAATATCTTACGAATAGTTATCTATAATCCCTCACCCATTCACCCTCAAAGATTGCTTAATCAGCATTAATAAATAATCCAATTCTTCTTCTTTTTCAAAGATAAATTCACAATCCCCATTTCCCCAGCTACCGATATGGGTAATATCGCGTACGCGCTTTTTAGGATCGTCAATTTCTGAATATTTAAGATTGATATACACCTTAATTTTGGATTTGGTTAGCACTAAATCGACGATATTTCGTTTACTGCCAGTAAACGCTAAATACTTCTTTCTTGGCACTAACGTGATATCGCCTAAATTCAAAATCTCATCACGCAAACGTTCATAGCGTTCGATTAACGTTGTGGGTAGATCATGAAGATGATCGCTTTCGTTATAGACTTTCACCTCTTTTACGACATCAAAAATTTCAGGATTGGATTGTGAGAGAAAATTAATACTTTCAGTTTGTTTAGTGGCTTTGATTGGGGAAAACAGCACTGTGCCGTTTGTGTACTGTTTGATCTCCCATAATTCAAATGGCAAATCTTTAAAATTAATCGACTCTTTTTGGAAGACGGTATAACTCGGCGAGACAAAAATCACGCGAGATTGACTCCAATCGACATCTTCTTTTCTTAGTGCATGGTGTTTTGATTTTTCGTCAAGGTATTCGTTATAGAGCAATACAAATTCGGCTTTGTTATTAATCAACAAAGAGAGGTAAGAAAAGCCTTGATCGATCACTGAGAATTGCTTGCCATTTTTATATTCGATGATCACAAAACATTTATTGATAGGATCAAAACAGACGCTATCGAGCCTAAAGTTATTCAGGGCAAATTCGCTTTTAATAAATTCCAGCCCAAATACTTTATCCATATTGGCTTCGGTAAGTTGTTGGATATGTTTTTCTAAGGCAAAAGGCTGTTCATCAATCGGTGCCAGCGAACCTTGTTTTGACGTAAATAACTTCACCCGTAACTCCTAATTCAACGATATGTTGTGTATTTTTGCTAATTTGGTAATGTTTGTTACAAAGCAGGATATTACAATAACGGCAAATAAATAACAGTGTCTTTTATACCTTTCATTTTTCAATATGATGCTTTGTTGGTTGCTTCCAATATAAGTTATTTTCGATATTTGAAGCTATGATGAAACCATTTCTTGATCTTATCTAAACCACCTAAATTGAACAGCAATTTGATGTGCTGATCATGCCTTGCTTACTTCAATTTGCTGGTTTTGTAGTCTATTGCCTGCTGGTTTAATTAAAGCAGGGAAACTCCTGTGGCTTTAGATGCTACAGTTGGTTCATCATGAGTATCTATTTGTTGGGATTATTCCTGATTGCACAGGGTCTTTTCACATTCTGAAAGTAAAAAAACACCAAAATTCTAACACATCTCAACAAAATAGTTTAAATAACAATCAAAAAAATATCCCTAAAATCCAGATTTTTGCTAATACGTCAGACTTATGTAGACTGTTACGACACAAAACAGACTCAAAAGTCGGAATTTTTGGGCAAAAACGACCAAATCCTCTCGCTATTAACACGTCCTGTTCAGACAAATAAAGAGACTATTTAAGGGTTTATATTTTCTAAAAAATTCCAAAACGTTCTTAAAAACGGAAATAGTCCAACACAGACGGAATCAAGTAAACAACCCACAGCAGACCATGCCAGTAGTACACCGAATACGGGTTAATTTTATTCACCTACTGTAAATAATTAAGATGTCCCAACAAGTTATTTTTATTTTAAGGGCAACGAAATTGAGAATTACTTCGTATCAAAGATGCAAAGGCATTGATCGTATTTGATAAAGACTATGTTACGTGATTTTCAGTGATTGCCCTTGTTTGCCGACTATTTGGGGCAGTTCAGGTTCCTTTTATTCATCTACTAAAACTAGCTATATTAAGTTGTGCCCCTATTGCCCCACCTTCCCATTGTGAGTGAGTAAATGGGCAGATATGTTAGTCTCTCTTCAATCATTTTTTATAAGCTAGGTTATAAGTCGAGAATGCAGACATATTTAGCCCCAGTTTGCCTACAATGCCGCCAATCACATTTATGGTAATTCGACGTATGAACACCACTAATATCTTCAAGCACTCATAGACTGCGTTATAAAGCTGCCGAGAAGCAATGCTAATTCACCAACCAAAGTATGTCGGTATGACTATACAAAGTGTAATTGAGCGAGCTGTATAATAAATTCAGTGTTAGCGGCTCCTCTCTCGGTTTGTTGATAACATTTCTGAAACAGGCTCAAAGTTCACTAGTGGTTCGATAGTATCGGCAACAGTTTGATGTGCAATACGACGCTCGTCAAAGTAGTCATGACGGTCGTAAATTCCCTCAACGCCTTTTAGTTTATGGTTCAGACAACGTTCGGCCACGTTGCCAGGAATCCGCAAAGAGGCGGCAAGGCTGCGAAAAGTGCGGCGTAAATCATGCACAGTGAAGTGTTCTAGTTTGCCCATTTTATTGGGGGGTGTTTTTTGCGTCCTGCTTCGTGGCCGAACAACTTAGTAATGGCTCGGTTAAGTGTATCTGGGCCCATATGTGGACGATTACTCGCTCGTCTTCGGAACCTGTCAAGAAAGTTGTAGCTGCATCTTAGACGATTCAAGTCGAGCTTCTGCTAGGGTCATGCTTGGGTATTGGCCGAGCGTGGCTTCTCGTCGTCCGTTTAGGCTCGTATACCTTAGCATCCAATACGGCATGCCAGATACTCTTACGCAAAAATAAAGACCATTACCATCACTGTATTTCTTGTTTACTGTTGCGGTGCGTGCATAAGACTGCACTTGAGTTGCGGTTAGTTTTGCCATCGTTTGTTACTCTATATTCCTATGAAATCGTTAAAATTTGCCCACCACTACCCACCACTTTTTTGTTTATCGAATAGTTCGATAGTTGAGTGATTGAACAATCTGTGAGCTGCATAATAAGTGGAGATGGCATAAGGCGGTGGTGAGATAGATGCAAAAATCTGCTCACCATATATTTTGGTTTTTCGCTTATTGAGTCAAAAAAAACAGGGCTTGCCCACCACTTAAACAGCAACTTATAACGGACATCTGCAAACCGATTTGGACGAGGGAAATAAAAAACCTTTATTTACAATGAAATAACAGGGCTTTTAAGACATTCTTGGACGGGTAAAAAACTATTCGATGTTTTGAATCTGCTCACGCATCTGCTCAATCAAAATTTTAATCTCAATAGCAGATTGCGTAATTTCAGGTTTAATTGATTTTGAACCTAATGTATTTGCCTCACGATTAAACTCTTGCATCATAAAATCCAATCGTCGACCAATTGGCTCTGGCTTAAGTAATATCGAACGAGTTTCAGTTATATGGATATCTAATCTATCTAATTCTTCCGATACGTCAGACTTATTAGCTAATAGTAACAGCTCTAATTCTAATCGAGAGTGTTCAGCTTGCAACTTAATTTCATTCAGTTTTTGCAGTAACCTATCACGTTGCCATTGAAGAGCAATAGGTGAAAAAGCCCTGATTGATTCCACTTCCTGAGCAATACTGTCTAATTTTTGAACTAAAATATGCCTAATTTGCTCCCCTTCTCTTTGCCGCATCTCAATAAATGATTTTAATGTTTTACTAAAAAGTATTTTTGCTACCTTATGTACCTCTTCTAAATTTTGAGAATGAGAAATCACGACACCTGGCCAATTTAGAATGTCTATTGGGTTTACACTACCCTCATCTGCTATATTCTGGACCCATTTAGCCGCTTCTATAATCTTTTTAGCAAGTGGTTTATTAATATCAAAATCATTTTTGGAAGAAGGACTCAAATCCATCTTTATATGACATTCAACTTTACCACGAGAAATTGATTGCCTTAAACACTCACGAAAATAAGGTTCTAGCTCTCTAATTTCATCGTCTAATCTAAACTGCGTTTCTAAATACCTTTGGTTAACCGATCGTATTTCACACACTAAGCTGCCCCATGATTCAACTATTATTTTACGAGCAAACCCTGTCATGCTGCTCATCATTTTATGATTATGGCTCATTCATGGATCCTAATATGTAGTATTTATGTTTATGCTTAGATTAAAGTTCAATTGTGCTTATATGGTTATTTATTAAAACTAATTATTGAACTGATAAGCTTTTAATTTTTCTGGCATATCATATAGTCCTAATGCATGTGTCATCATATGATTTTTGACAAAGGGAAGTTTATTAACCAATCCGACGCCTAGCGTACGCATGCTTTTTTTAACTAAGTTATTACCAGCAAATAAATCTTGAAACCCTTGCATTAATGCCAACATTTTCACAGCTTGTTGCTTACGCTGGCGCTCGTAATTACCTAAGTAATAATGCCGACCAAAATCTTTACCAGATTTATTGAGCCTAGTTAATTCTTCGCTTAATAAAGCAACATCCATCAAACCTAAATTAACACCTTGGCCTGCTAGTGGATGGATAGTATGAGCTGCATCACCGATAAGCACTAACCTTTCTTTCGCAAAATGATGGGCATATCTTGCTGTTAAAGGAAATGTTTTTCGTTCACTGAGTACTTCACACAAACCGAGCTTCATATCAAAACTCGTACTTAATAACTCATTAAAATAGGCTTCATCACACGACTGCAATTTTGATATATCATCCGGGAGACCTGACCAGACAATTGTACTGGTATAAGGATCCATTTGAGGTAAGAATGCCAAGACACTATTGGGCGAAAAAACTTGTCTAGCAGTCTCATTATGCTCATCATGAGTTCTAATCCTTGCCATTAGCGCATGATGCTTATAGTCCCAAAATGTTATCGGTACATCCGCATACTGCCTTAAAATAGAGTGAGCACCATCAGCAGCAACCAATAGCTTTCCTGTTAACATCCCCGTATTTAAAGAAATAAACACCTCATTTTCACCAAATGCAACCTGGTTAATCTCACTTTGCTCAAATAATTTAATAGATGGATTTGATTTAGCTGCTTGCCAAAGTGCATACTGAACACGATGATTTTCTGCAATCACGCCGATATGATCAACGCCATTTTCTCTTGCATTAAACTCTATATGACCATAAGTATCTTTCTCCCAAACTGACATAGAGTGATATGGACAGGTTGTTCCGCCTAATATCGTCTGCCAAACACCTAGTTGTTTAAATAATGTTTCACTTGCCAAGTTGAAGGCTGATACCCTTAGAGTAGGTAGTTCTGATGCTGTTGGTGCAGAATGTTTTTCAATCACTGCCACTTTAAATTGGTTTTGTGAAAGTGACAATGCTAGCGTTAACCCCACCATTCCTCCACCGACAATAACAACATCATAGTTTTGCATATATTCCTCACTAAGCGTGCTAACTGACCTTTTTAATTTAAAATATCATTCAAATTCAAAAAGTAAGATAGCTTAATTTAATTTTAGCTCTAAAAAAGTTTTTTGAGCTGGTGTCAATGGGCTCTTTTGAAGTTCTGTCCACAAAGCAACCGCTTCTTCCTCACGTTTTGCTTTCAAATAGGCTTGTGACTGAATCATATAGAGTGCAAAAATTTCATTTTTATTAGCTTGTTGCATATCTAAATTAAGTTCATTAATTGCAGCAAGTGTTTTTTCACTATCTTGATTGATCCGCCAATCAGCTTCTATTTTCAAATAATGGCTTAGAGAATTTAAACCTATTTCTTCTAAAGCTTGAGCGACTTTTAAAGATCTAGCAAGAAGGGCTTTTTGCGATAAGCCTGAGTCTTTAATACTTGATAATAAAGATAGTGTATTAATAAAATCTAACATAGGATGGTTAGGCTGAAGTTCATAAGACTGATTGGCACTTAACTTGCCTTTAGAGTTTTTAGTAATAAAAGGAAAATGAGACAATACATCTTCGACTATAACTCCCTGTAGACTCAGCGCTGCATCATACTCTATTTGGTTTTGTAATAGCACATCAAAATAACTTGCTTGCCTATCAAGTGACTTGCTTTTAATCTCTTCGTCTGTTTGTTCCTGATACAGTTTAAATAAAGCCATCTTTGCCTGATTCAGATAGTCCCCTGCAGGATATAATTTTTGATAAGCATTTACTAAATTTTCGATTTCATGAAGTTTAGCTAATCGATTATTTTCGACATTAGTTTGATTCTCAATTTGCTCAGCAGCTTGTTGAGTATTGCTTGTACTTTTGTCAATAGCATCATCTAAAACTGGCATGCTATTATAGTTTAAAATTGAAATTTCAATTAGCATATAGTTGGCACTTTGTGCAATCCAGCTATGCTTTGCATTTACTAATGATTGATATAATGATTGTGCTTCAGTTAAATTGTTATTTTTAAACGCATCTAACGCTAATAAATAGCGTTTATATTCACCTATTCTATCACTATCAGGTAATTCACGAATCCGTTTAGTAATAATTTCATCTGTTGTTAGGGTTTGATCATCCTCATTAGGCTCACGAAAATGGTAACTAAACAATGAACCACGAAGACCAATTAATAACTGCTTTTGCACATTATCGATTAAAGTATCTTGGACAACTGTCTGATTAAACTTTTTTAAATTACTCAATGCTAGCAGTGATTTTTGTGATTCCACAACGCCAAACTGTTCTAATTCAGATTGGATTTTTTTATTTTCCTTTGTTTGCTCAGCTAAATATTGATCAGTTAGAAAAAATGCCCCTGCAGGCAAGCCATCAATTTTTGTATTAACTTTACTGGTGGTTTCTTTATTTGTATTGTTGTTTTTGGTGGATTTATCACCTTCTGTATGATTTTCAGAAGTAGACATATTGTCAGATTGCAAAACATTCTGGGTAAGTAATGAATCAAGAGCAATTTCATTTGTACCAAAATATTGAGTTTCACTTTGCCTATCTATCAATAGCAACAAGTTTGCATTAATTTGATTATCAGGGCTAAAAAAAGGTTTAACGGATTTAAAACTAGCAATATCAGAAAATTCAGCAGACACCATTGTAATACAACTGATCATAGGAATCACAATAGATAACAAAACACGATTTAAATGCTTAATTACCCAGTGTTTAGTTATTTTGTTCATTTACGTCAAATCCTCCTAGTATTATAAAACTCAGAATAATTATCGACTTTCAACTCAAAGAATCGTTTGAAAGTCTCGTAAAAGCTCCTTCTTATTTTTCTGCAATCCATTTTCCCCTAAATAAAGCTAATTGACCCACCCTAATGCCTGCCGTGCAATTTGACCTTTCAAAACTGGGTTCTGAGATAGCAGAGATAATCCTATATTACGCCCTACCACAAAACCAAATGAGTTAGTAGAAAATGTCTCTACTAACCTTGTCGTGAGTGCTATTACTCTCTCTCTATCTTGTTGTCTTTGTTTTAAATAATTATTTAAAAGACTATATTCACCGATATCTCTTCCTGATTTCACAGCGTCAGCCACAAGATAAGCTAATGTATTAATATCCCTCATTCCTAAATTAAACCCTTGCCCAGCAATAGGATGCAAGGTTTGTGCTGCATTTCCGATCAATACGGTCCGATGACTAATTGGGAGGGAACACGCTGTCAGATTTAACGGGTAACTATATCGTTTACCTGTTTTTATTAATTTACCAAGCCGCCAACCAAAATGTGCTTGGAGATCATTTAAAAATGCTTCATCGGTTAAATGCATTTTAGAGGCAATTGTTTCTGGCTTAGCACACCATACTAAAGTGCTCCTATTATCCGTCATAGGAAGCAAAGCAAGCGGGCCTTCATCGGTAAAAAGTTCAAACGCCTGACCTGCATGCTCAATGCTCGTTTCTATATTAGCGATTAATCCATGTTGGTTATACTCTCTTACATATTTATCAAAACGTAATAGTTCAGCAACCTTGGAATTTGTACCATCAGCGGCAATAATTAAATCAGCCTCTATCACAATATCTGAATATGGCTCTAAATTTGGCTCTTTAATAGCGTCTATTTGACGCTTTTCAATAAGCTCAATCTTAGCCTTTGTTTGTGTGCGAGTGATAGATTTTATGGTATATGGAGCCCATATTTTTATATGCTCATTCTCTTTAATTGATTGCCACAATGAACGTCCAACATCATATAGAGAAACAACATGACCAAGAGCATTGACATGATGCTCCTCACTGTTCATTTCAACGCGACCTAAATGCCCTCTATCTGAAACAATCACTTTCTTAATAAATGTGGAATTTTCTGAAAAATGAGGCCATAGATTTAATTTTTTTAATTTTTTACATGTCCCATCAGCAATCGCAATAGCTCTTGCATCAAAACCAGGATGCATTTGCTCATCTAAAAGATTGGCTTCAATCACATCAATTTCAAGCATACCATTTGTTAGCTTACTTAATGCTAAAGCCATGGTAGCACCACTCATTGCCCCCCCAACAATCACCACTCGCATATTATACTCCAGCCTTATTTTGAGGTGCTTGGCTCATCCAAAGTTCAATCTCATCAGGATCCTTAATTGCTATTTGCGTTAAGATTTCATGACCTGTTTCAGTAATAACGATATTATCTTCAATTCTTATTCCGATGCCTAAATATTGTGCTGGGATCTTTTTTGCATCGGGTGCAATATAGATGCCTGGTTCAACAGTCAAAACCATACCTGGTTCAAGTACTCTATCTCTCTTTGAACCACCGTAATCACCCACATCATGGACATCAAGACCTAACCAATGAGATAAGCCATGCATATAAAATTTTCGATGCGCCGATTGCTCAAGTAGTACGTGTTTATCACCCACTAAAATTCCAAGTTCCAGTAATCCATCTATTAAGACATCAATCGCTTTTAAGTTAGCTTCGTAAATTGTATGGCCTGGTTTGAGGTATTGAAGGGCAGTGAGCTGCATTTTAAGTACTAACTCGTAAATATCTCTTTGCGGTTTTGAAAACTTACCATTGATAGGAAATGTTCGAGTGATGTCGCCTGCATAATTTTGGTATTCAGCTCCCGCATCAACTAATACTAACTGCCCACTTTTTAAAATTTGATTATTTTGAGTGTAATGCAAAATACAAGCATTTTCTCCCCCTCCTACAATCGTATTGTAAGAAGGGTTTCTCGCACCCTGCTTTGAAAAATGATAATGAATTTCGCCTTCTAATTGACCCTCAGTCATATTAGGCTGGCATACTCGCATTGCGTGTAAATGTGCTTTTGCTGTAATTTCACATGCTTCACGCATAACATCAATTTCATTAGCAGATTTAAATAATCTCATTTCATGTACAATTGGCCGCCAATCAATCATTGTAGTAGGTGAAACCCAATTATGACGTGAACCATTTCTTAATTGTGATAAAGCTTCAGTTATAACCTTATCACCATAGTCATAGTGGCCTTGAGCGTGATAAATCGTATCAAGTCCATTTAATAAAAGTGGAAGCTGCTTTTTCAATTCCTCAATTTTGAATGATCTATCAACGCGCAATGCACTAATTGCCTCTTCTTGACCAAGCCTTTTACCATTCCAAATTTCAGCTTCAAGATCACGCTCACGATTGAATATAATAGTATGGGAAAGCTGCTCATTGCTTTTAATCATAATAAATACAGAATCTGGTTCATCGAAACCAGTCAAATACCAAAAATCACTATCTTGCCTAAACAGATAATGACTATCAGAATTTCGTACAACCTCTTTTGCCGAAAAAATGACTATTGCACTGCCATTAACCATTCTTTCTGCCAATTTTTGGCGTCGTGCTTGAAATTCAGATGGGGTTATCACTATTTTATTCATGGAAACCTCTTTTCGGACACTATAATTAATACTGAACTTAGTCTATTTTAACAAAGAGAAACATAAAATTTGTTATTTGCAATCATTCTATATGAACACATTGTTACCAAAGTCATTACCTAGCTAGTTAACAAAAAATTAAGTGATTGTATAAACTGTTTTCTATTTTAAAAATAACTACCTGGAATTAATATCTCTATTCATTTTAAAGTTTCAATACAATTCTTGCATTTGTAATTTACTTAATGGATCGTATGACCTTTTGAACCTAATGGGCTCTGGGATAAATTTGGAGTATGTTTAAACAAGTCAAAAAATAGAATAACGGACATCTTAATATAGCCGTAAATATCTTCATAAGCATGCTCAAGCGTATTAGCGTCCTCTGAACCATCGTAGCCTAATTGAGCTATTTCTCTTAAGTCAGCAAACACCTCCGCCCCTTCTCCTTCTAATTTATTAATATTTGGCTGCGTCACTCCTAATCCTAATAAAAAATGATTAACCCATTCACTTAACCCATCTATTTTATCAAAAATTTCATTTTCTGATTCAATTAATAGCTCAAAAGCAAATTCTCCTGCTGATAATTCAGATAAGCTGTGACTGAACAATTTTTCTAATGTCACCTGAAGTTCATTTTCAAAAGCAAGGCCGTCATTTGTTAACTCATACATCAATGTCATCCTTGTTACTGAGTTTGATTCTCCTACTAAAAGCCCTGTCATCAAACCATGAATTTCAGATGGAGTTAGGGCAATTTGATGTGTTCTAAGCAGAGAATCAATCAATTCATAATTAAAAATAGAAGAAGTAGATGACATAAAAATTCCTTTTATACAACATTAAGTTAATCAAATAAAACATGACCTAAAAATTTAAATACACATCAAAAATAGACATAACAAATTGGTAATTTAAAAAGCTTTTAGAAATAGAGTGACTGATAAGGTGCACATATGATTAATTATACTCGATTTAGTGACTGCTCACAGCCCTAAAAGGAGATGTTTTCCACTTCATCGGCTACAACTAATGATAGCGTGGATTTACGCAAGCCTCCACGGGCAGACACGACTAGCCCCGCCGCGTGTAAATCATTTGTCCCTTTGAGCTGGATGTTGATCGCCACATTGATATCGCGATCATGTTCTGTATCGCAAACAAGGCAAACCCTGTAATGTGCATGCAAGGGCACCTCAGCCATCTTAAGACCGCAATAATGGCACGTTTTATAATTGGCACACCACCGTTCAACTGTGGCAACATACTTACCGCCTTCTTCGGTTTTATAGCTCAATTTTTGAATAAAACAATGCTAACTCGCTTCCCCTATTATACGCGCTAGCCGTTGGTTTTTCATCATATTCTCTGATTTAAGTGTTTCCATTATTTTGCTTGGTTATCGTCAATAATTAAACTTGAAAGTTTATGATGAAAATTAGAACGGCTATTGCCAAGCTAGAACGCATCTGCAAAAACTTTATCGTTCAGGTGATAACTGGATTGCTTGCCCTGTTTGCTTTTTAAACGAGGGTATTTATTTGGGACGCTCTTAAACAAAATTATTAAGACGCGATCAAGATCGATAATACCTTGCTGTAACGCTTGAGAAGCGCACTCTTTCAACAAGTGATACAAAGGAATTTTTTTGCCTCAACCAGCAAAAGATGTATGTCTCGCAGTGGTTTAAGTAAGACGCCGTACCGTTGATATTTGTGATGCATGAGATGAATCGCTGTATTAAAGACGATCGCCACTCGCCAAACAGAGCATTTTAAAATACCGCTTGTTTGTCATCAGGATAAATGCGTACTTTAGTGGCTTTTTTTCATTTTCAGCGTATATAACTACATTATTATAGCTATATTAACGGAGGGCTTCAAGTGAGTCTACACGATAAAGTATTAGAAACTTTATTAAATCATGGTCACAGCATCAGTAAATTGGAGGCTCATCTGATTTTTACGACCAAATACCGCCTAAAGATTTTTGATGTCGCCATGCTCGTTCAAATCCGGTAAGCATTTTTATCGGCTGGTGAAAAACTGGAAATTGAGATCTTAGAAATGAACGCAGAAGCCGACCACGCTTATATGTTGGTTGCTTATCTTCCGAAATACTCAGTTAGTATCATGGCGAATAATTTGAAATCAACTAGCAGTCGTCGTGTGCGTACTTTAAATACACATTTACACAAGGCGAATAAAACCAGAGTACTTTGTTCACAACCCTATTTCACTTGTAGTGCTGGAGGTACAACAACATAAACGCTGAAATCGCATGTACAATCGCAAGAATCCCAAAGTTAGCGCCCTTGTATCCCCGCCCGATTTGGCGAGGATTTAAGCGCATTTTGCTAAAATATTGGTTCTAAGATTTACCTAATTTAGCTAATATCATTCAATTTAGTCACCGGTTGCAGTACACCTATTGAATAAGGGTTGTTTTTTGAATGAAAATTGTCTATTATCTTGGCAATTTTATAGGTAATTTTAGGTAACCCTTATGACAACTCAACGTGTTGATATATCTGTTTTTGGTCGTTCTTTTCGTGTTAATTGTCCTACTGAGCAAAAAGAAGCTTTAGAGTTAGCGGCTTTAGATCTTGACACTCGTTTAACGGAGCTCAAAAATCGCACTGGGGTTTCAAATGTAGAACAGTTAGTGTTTATTGCCGCTCTAAACGTTTGTCATGAATTAGCACAAGAAAGAACAAAAACAGCTGATTTTGCTCATACAATGGAAGCTCGTATTAGAGTATTACAAAATACAATAGAACAAGCTTTGTTGCAGCATACAAGTATAGATAGCGTAGAACAAATCACAACACCCCCAAGCCCTTTATCTTCAAATCCCTTACCTAGTCAGGATTTACTCTCACAACCAACAGAAGATTCATTATCTACAGATGCAACTTATGAAGAAGGTGAATAACATCCACGATAAATTAATATTTACCGAAAAGCATGGACAATTTGAATACACTGCACTTTAGATGATTGATTGCCTATAACTTTTCTATGTTTAAAATCCTAAAACCAGCGATTTCTCTATTTTTTTACACTATTTTGCGTTTTATATGTTGTAATCAATTTAGTGGATGTTAAACTATAGGTACTGGAATGATCGTTTGTGGGTGAGTCCCCTGAGCCGATATTTAAAAACACACAGAATATTGTTTCACTTTATTGGTGAGCATGCTCATTTATGAGAAGCCTAAAGATGAAGTAGCGATGTTCAACCTTGAACTTCGGGTTCAAGGGTTACAACCTACGACGACATTCTGGTACTAATAATACTAAGTATTTTCATCTAATATTAATCTAATAAATATAAAACGATGAGTCTTACAAATTCATGATTTAGTATTTTATAATACCCTATGCGACAGCAAACAAATCTCAATTACAATAAAGCGAATTTTCGTAAAATTTTAAAAGCTAAGCGCCTTTCGTTAGATGACACATCTAGAAATTTACTCAACCACCGTGCAAACTTACAACTAATTGAACTACTAAACGAGTTATTAATCAATCATAGGAATGATTATAAAATTGCACTTTTCCTTGCATTTAATGGGGAAATTGATCCTTATTGTACTATCCAACATCTTCAGAAAAATAACGTTTCTGTTTACCTACCAATCATTCACCCATTTAGTAAAAAAACACTTCTATTTCAAAAATTTGATAAGAATACCACTCTAATAAAAAATAAATTTGGGATTTTAGAACCTAAATTAGACCTAAGAGCAATTACGCCACTGGATCAAATCAATTATTTTGTTATGCCTTTAACTGGTTTTGATTTGAAAGGCAATAGACTAGGTATGGGAGGGGGATTTTATGATAGAACACTTTGCCATCTAAACGATTCTGCAAAATTGATTGGATTTGCTTATAGTCTTCAGCAATTAGACACCATTCCAACCGAACCTTGGGATATTAGCCTAGGTTATATTGTCACAGAACTAAACCGTTATTGTTTTATTTGAGATAGCTAAAAAAATGAATGAACGAAATAAACTATCTGAACTTATCAATGCAAAATTTTAGCTCAGCACTGAAAGATTCACATGGTGAATTTGTTGACAATAATTGGTAAGATTTACCTGGTTTACAATAAATTGCTTGATCGGAATGATTAAACACAAAGAAAAGTGAACATTGGCCAACAAACCGATTTGAAGTTAAATTGATTGCAACACAAGCCAGATAAAATTCATCTAGATTACGATTATAAGAATCAAGCCTCATCAGTGGTAAGTAATTACATATACCTACTCGTAAAATTATGTAATGATACAAGAGCCTATTTAGAAAAAAAAGAACTATCTTAATTACCATTACATATAGGCCAAGTTTAATTGTGGTATTTTTTCATATTGTAACTAAACTTGTTGCTTAATAAGCATCAATTGCCTTCAAAATGATTCTGCCCATACGCTAGAATTATTCCTTTCCTAATTGAAGATATGATACTAGCAAAAATGGTGAAATTTCACTTACAATTGCAACCACCCCATATAAAAAAAAACAAATTAAAATAACTATTTACTCTATTTAATATGGGGCGATTAAAAACCATTCTAGTTTTTAGGGATTGAAGTCCAATACTCGGTTTTTACACCTAATACATTGTCAGAATCAAATTGCAATTGCTTATTTTTTTCATTCTCTAAATAGTGCTTTAAAGCCTGATATACGAGCGGAGCACCTAGCAATAAAATTGGTATATTAAGATATACCATCATTAAATTTGTCAAATCAGTGATATTCCAAAGATTAGATAACCTCAAATCAGCTAAAACAGTAATTACACCGAAAGGAACAAATACACATGCCCCTAAAATACGGATGAATAAGATAAAACTATCTTTTTTAGAAATATAATTTGCTGATATTTCAGCAAATGAAATCATTCCTAGTAATGTCGTAAAAGCAAAAAGTCCATAACATACTGCGATCAAGATTTTAATAAAATGCTCTAAGTGCTCAGAGGTAAGCGCTTTAACTGATTCTAGATACATTTCGATACGTTGATCTTTGATAGCATCCCAATAAGTTGCATCAGGTGTTTCCCAAAGATGTGCAAATATAACAATAAACCCTGTTAAGGTACAGATAACCATAGTATCAACGAATACCCCGAAACTTTGAACAAAACCTTGTTCACAAGGATGTCTATTATCGGCGATTGCAGCAGCCATGGTAATCGTACCTTGCCCTGCTTCATTAGACATTAGTCCTCGCTTCACGCCTTGAGCGATTGCAACCCCTACTGACCCACCAAAAATAGCACTTGGAGAAAATGCTTCTTTAATAACGACTTCAAAAAAATATGGAATAAGTGTGATATTAGTAATGACCAAATAAATTGAGACTATGAAAAATAATGTCGCTTTGAAAGGAACCAAAATATTTACATATTTAATAACACGTCTAATTCCACCAAAAATTAATATGGCGCTTGATAAAATTAGTATTAAAGCAACACTATAACTAAAAAAAGATTGTTTTTCATAAGTCACACCAGTGGTATTTTTGGTGATTTGGTCAATTGCACTAAAAACATTAAATGTTTGAGCAGGGATATTAAAAAGCGCATAAATAATAAAAGCAACCGATAAACAGACTCCCACCCAGCGCATATTACCTAATAAGCGTTTACCATAAAATGGTAACCCACCAACAAATTCCTCATTTTTCTTTTCTTTAAAAATTTGAGCAAGTACAGCCTCCATGAAAGCTGTGGTCATACCAAAAAAAGCAGCAACCCACATCCAAAATAATGCACCAGGCCCACCGACTGCAATCGCTCCTGTTACACCCACAATATTACCAGGACCAATACGCATAGCTAATCCAAGCATAAATGCGCTTAATGCACTAACTCCTGTTTTTGAGGGTTGTTTACTTAGAATAATTCCGACTGATCGTTTAAAACTAAGCAATGCAATAAATTTAGTTCTAATAGTGAAATAGATTCCAACTCCAAATAAAATAACTATCGGCATAGCAAGCTCTCCTATTATTGGAATGCTTGCATACCAAGTATATTGTGTTGGAAATGCCCAAATATAATCAGACACAATACGTATTACATCAAAAATCTCATTGATTTTATTAAAAAAATCACTCAGAGCTTGGTTCATTTTATTTCCTTTTTAAATATAAACCTTATGCTATTGCGTTAAGCGTATCTTACAGGACTACATTAAGCTGTAATTTTGATTAGAGTCTCAAAATGGTGTTAATGGCAAATTCTAGATATACACAATAAGTTTAAAACAAAAACACCTACGCTGATAGTTTAAATTTGTTGGATTTTAATCGCATCGCGTAAAAACCCACCTAATCTGCGTTGATAGAATGCTCGTGTGTGTGATTTTAAAAAATGACTGACCTGGCAAGTATCTGGCTCTGATCTAACAACACAGATATCTAAGATGTCATCTTCATCCAAATAATCAGATAACGACTCACCTAGTTGCATGAAGAGTGTTTCATACTCATGTTCTGTTGTAAGCGGGCTCATTTCAATTCCTAGAAGATAACCTGATTCGTTTAATGATTCTGAAGCAAATCGAGCAAGGTAGGCTTTAGTAACAATCTTCTGCTGTTTTAATAGCTCATTAGCTTTATTGACAAGTAACTCTGGCTCAGTCTCTAGTGTAGTCAATTTTAGTGGAATTTGCCCTTCAGTCACAATGCTCATTTTCTTTAACTGGCTTTGTGGATCCATTAAACCTTTAATTTCATCAGGGTAAAATAACTTACTATATTCACAATTAGGGTTAAGAAATAAAGATTGACCAAGCGTAAAATCAAACAGTATATGAGTAGGTAATGAAATAAATTTAATTTTATCTTGAGTCGAAGATCCATCAACCTCTAATATTGAATGCTTCTTAACTGCTTGGGTTAATTTATCTATTGATGAAAAAAAAGGAACAACATATTGTCCGTCTGACAACTGCCAATGGATTAAATCAAGTGTTCTGGCAGAATCAGCCCTACCAATAATTTCATGGATATGTTGAGTGGCTAATTCATCATTAGTTAAAACAAAAATATTAGAATCAACTAACTTGTCATAAAATTCACCGCGGACAGATTCATCCTTAGTTGCTTGCTCTAATAGTAAACCGAGTTCATCAGATTGCATATTAATATTATCAATAGATGTTTCATTCATACTCTTTACCTTTTCTGTTGCGATGCAACGATTAAATAACTCGCTAATGCTCTAATTCCAATCCCTGTAGCACCGGCAGCCCATCCATCTACAGCCCCTTTTCTATAAGTTGCAGAACAGTCAATATGGAGCCAATTATTTTGATAAGGTTCTACAAAGTGAGATAAGAATGCTGCAGCTGTGCTGGCTCCTGCAGTGTGCGCTGCACTATTAGTATTACTTATATCGGCAAAATTAGAGGGCATTTGGTCACGATGAAACTCATCAAGAGGTAAGCGCCAAAACGGTTCGTGCTGTTCACTTGCCGCCTGACAAAAGTCATGAACCATATTATTATCAAAACTAAATAACGCGTGATAATCATTACTCAATGCAACTTTTGCTGCGCCTGTTAGGGTTGCGCAATCTATTATGTATGTTGGTTTAAGTGAAGAGGCATCAATCAGACCATCTGCCAATACAAGTCGTCCTTCTGCATCTGTATTTAACACTTCTACTGTTTTACCATTACGATAATGAATAATGTCACCTAATCTAAATGCATTGCCACTAACCATATTATCAGCGCAACACAAAATCAGTTGGATTCTTGCATTCACATTTAATGCCATTGCTAATGCTAAGCTACCACTTACTAATGCAGCCCCACCCATATCGGATTTCATTGATTCCATAAAGCTACTTGCTTTAAGGCTATAACCACCTGTATCAAAAGTGATTCCTTTTCCTACTAAACACGCTAAAATTGGTTCTTCTGGGTTTCCTGTAGGATTATAATCTACTTTTAAATAGACTGGGGGACGATGCGAGCCTCTACCAACCGTATGTAGCCCTGAGTAAGATTTTTCTAACAAATCGTCCCCTACTATCATTTCATAACTAATTTTATCTTCTGCAACTTGAGTAAATAACTCAAGCGCACTATTAGCAAGATCTATCGGACCTAATTCTTCAGCTGGTAAATTAATTATTTCACGTACCCATTTTGAAATGGATATCCAATGATTCAGCAATACTTTTGACTCTAAAACTAATTCAGGGTAAATAATTGATATTTGATTTTTAGGGTGCCAAAAGCCTTGCCAAAATGCAAAACAGTGTTCATGTGTCCAACTCTCACCTATCAAATGAACATTACGCATACCTTGCGATTCAATTTTTCTGGAGGCAGAACGAATAACTGTCAATACTTTATCAAGACTTGTTGACGTGTTAATATGAATTGTCGCAATGTATTGATTGCTTTCATCAGTTCGAAAACTTAATGTTGCCGACTCTCCAAATATTTTAGGTGCTTTACTAGTTGATAATTCTACGACTAGCTGTGGTTGTACTGATTCTTCTAATTTATGAGCTACTGTATTGGTCATGGTTAATCCTTAATTGATTAATGATAGTACGAGCGGTTCACTCATCCATCTAAAGTTTTTAAATACAACAATATATACTCAATTGATCATTGTTTTTTTGTCATACTCCGAATCCTAAACGAAGTGGATTATTACTGCTGTTAGTTTATAACTAACTTGCATCGGTGGTTTCTTGTTGCTGATTCCTGCCCTTAATATATTGATGGTTTAAACAACATCCGCATTTCCTTCAAATTGGCATTCAATGCATTTGAAATGATGCTTGTATTAAACGATTTTCTATCGATATATGAGAGAGCTGCAAGGACATGTTAGACTAGTATTTTTAGGTAGCACTGCGATTAAGTATCCGCCTTGCCAAGCCAAAGCTATATTGAACACTAAAGGTGAACAACCACAAAATTATTTCATTTTGGGATCTACTCACCGTTTGGCATGAGTTCAAATTTAAACGCTTTTTTTTAATTTCCATCATGACATTATACTATTGGTATATGAATAATCAATTAGATATTAGGCACAATAGAAAACAGTATTTTTAACATGCACATTCACTTAGTGTAGATAACTAAATATTACAGCGGTGTGTTTACCCACCCGATAATTGAAGGTATAAAGCTAATATTCGCTAAAATTTGTAAAAGCTTTGAAGCAAAATCAATCGAACTTGATGAAGCACATAACCAAATTTATCTGTTAAATAATTATCAGATAAAATGTCAATATCAAGCTTAGTTAATAGTTTGAAAGATATATCTAGTCGATATGGTTAAAAAATATTATATCTAACTGAAAAAGAAACTTTGGATAGGTCGTTTGTGATCGCCTTCTTATTTTGCAGAACGTTGTGGTAAAGCACCAATATCTATTATCAATCAATATACAGAAGAACAAAGAACTCTTCAAAAATAACGACCACGTCATTACTCTTATATTTTTACCCTTAATGGCGGGGCTTTACAGCAAAATGGATAAGATGTCACCTTCCGATTTTACTTAGAAATTCATCTTTAAACAATAAACCTAATGTTTGATAAGCATCTTATTTGATGAGTTTATATGTAAATTAAGGGTTTAAATTATGCTACATCATACGGTCATTTAATATTTGATGAAAATGCCCAATATTGAATAATTTCATGCTATAATAGCGTGATAATTTTATTAAGTTCCCTTGATAAAAAAAGCCTTAATCAACTGTTTTACCTAAAAATGAGACTCTAATTTTAATAGGTATTAACGACACACTATGAGAGAAGATTGAATGTCAAATTATGATTCTTCCAGCATTAAAGTGCTAAAAGGCCTTGACGCTGTTCGTAAACGCCCAGGTATGTATATTGGTGACACTGATGATGGCACAGGTTTGCACCACATGGTATTTGAAGTAGTTGATAACTCTATCGATGAAGCACTAGCGGGGCATTGTACAAATATACTCGTCACTATTCATAGTGATAACTCTGTATCGGTACAAGACGATGGACGCGGAATACCAACAGACATTCATCCTGAAGAAGGAGTCTCTGCAGCTGAAGTTATCATGACTGTATTGCATGCTGGTGGTAAATTTGATGATAATTCTTATAAAGTCTCAGGTGGCTTACATGGCGTAGGGGTATCTGTTGTTAATGCCCTATCAGAAAAATTGCAACTTACAGTGAAGCGTGCAGGAAAAGTACATGAAATGTTTTTTGCACACGGTGAGCCTCAAGCACCACTGACTGTAATAGGTGAAACTGAACAAACTGGTACGCGCGTTAGATTCTGGCCAAGTTATGAAACATTTAAGAGTCAGAACCAATTTGAATATGACATATTAGCAAAGAGATTACGTGAACTATCATTTTTAAACTCCGGTGTATCAATTAAATTATTAGATAAGCGGGATGGAAGAGAAGACCATTTCCATTATGATGGTGGAATTAGGGCGTTCGTTGAACATCTAAGTAAAAATAAAACCCCCGTGCATCCTGCTGTGTTCTATTTTTCATTAGAAAGAGATGAGATAGGTGTTGAAGTTGCAATGCAATGGAATGATGGATTCCAAGAAAATATTTATTGCTATACCAACAACATACCTCAAAGAGATGGCGGAACACATTTAGTTGGTTTCCGCTCAGCGATGACTAGGACACTCAATAGCTATATTGAAAAAGAAATTACTAAAAACCCTAAGAACAAAATTAGTGCATCTGGTGATGACTCAAGAGAAGGTCTAATTGCGGTTATTTCCGTTAAAGTACCCGATCCTAAGTTTTCCTCACAAACTAAAGATAAGCTTGTCTCTTCTGAGGTAAAAACTGCTGTCGAAAGTTTAATGAATGAAAAATTAAGTGAATACTTACTTGAGCACCCTAATGATGCGAAAATCATTGTCAACAAAATTATTGATGCCGCAAGGGCGCGTGAAGCTGCGCGAAAAGCTAGAGAAATGACAAGACGAAAAGGAGCGTTAGATTTAGCAGGATTACCAGGTAAACTTGCTGACTGTCAAGAACGTGATCCTGCGCTATCTGAACTCTATTTAGTGGAAGGGGACTCTGCGGGCGGTTCTGCAAAACAGGGACGTAATCGAAAAAACCAAGCAATTTTACCACTGAAAGGTAAAATTTTAAATGTCGAACGCGCCAGATTTGATAAAATGCTTTCTTCACAAGAGGTTGGCACATTAATTACCGCCCTTGGCTGTGGTATTGGCCGAGATGAATATAATCCTGATAAACTTCGCTATCACAGTATCATTATTATGACGGATGCTGATGTCGACGGCTCTCATATTCGCACACTATTATTAACATTTTTCTTTAGGCAGATGCCTGAAATTATAGAACGTGGGCATGTATTTATCGCTCAACCACCGCTCTATAAAGTTAAAAGAGGCAAGCAAGAGCAATATATAAAAGATGATGAAGCGATGGAAGCTTATCAAATGTCTATTGCACTTGATGGGGCACAATTATACTACTCTACTGATGCGCCTGCCTTGACTGGGCAGCCTTTAGAAAAATTAGTATTGGAATATTATGCGATTGAAAAAATGTTTAACCGAATGGAGCGCTCTTACCCACGGCATCTACTTAATCAACTAGTATACATAGATGACTTAACCTTAGAGCAGATGAAAAATGAAGAGATTGTTGCTAATTGGGTTAATCAATTTGTTGCAATTCTCAATGAGACTGAAATTCATGGTAGCACCTACTTTAATGAAGTCATTTATAACAAAGAACGCCAATTATTTGAACCTAAACTTCGCATTAGAACTCATGGTGTTGATAATCACTATCTATTAGATAGTGAGTTTTTCCAAAGCACAGAGTATCAGCGTATTGGAAATTTTGGACGTCAAGTTAGAGGCCTTATTCAAGAAGATGCCTATGTGCTAAGAGGTGAGCGCAAAGCAACAATTTCAAGTTTTGAACAAGCTTTAGATTGGCTCGTAAAAGAATCAAAAAGAGGACTTACAATCCAACGTTATAAAGGTCTTGGTGAAATGAATCCTGAACAACTTTGGGAAACAACAATGGATCCAACAACAAGGCGCATGTTGCAAGTAACGATTAAAGATGCGATTGCAGCAGATGAAATTTTCACTACCTTAATGGGTGATGAAGTTGAACCTAGAAGAGCCTTCATTGAAGATAATGCACTTCGAGCAATGAATGTAGACATTTAAAAAATAAACCAACTGTTTTAAAATAAAATATATTATTTACCACTATCCTAAAAGATAGTGGTTTTTTTATTTACCACAATTGTCATTATGCTTAAAACTTAAGATTTCACCATAACCATTTCCATATCACTCTTAACGTTTTTGTAAGCAACATTTCTTATTTTTCAGCAGCGCTTTATTACCCCCCTATAACACAATTGATTTAACTTGCAAAAAATCAACATTTAAGGGTTTAGGGTATAAAATTGATTTAATTTTTATACCCTAAACGACTTGACTAAAACTAACAACCTTTCATGACTTGAAGTGGACTCATTACTGTCAAATATAACAGAGAATTTTTTGCCGAAGATGTATCGCCACATAGACTTTACACAATAGTTAAGTTACTATTCAAAGCCTTTAACCGACTAACTTTAAAATTAAGTTCTATTATAGAACGATTCAATTCGTTACTTTATAAATAATAGTAAATTCAAATCTATTATATACGGGAATCTAGACCAAATCATAAAAGGGGATGCTATTGGACATCAGACGTAAATATCGACTTGAAAAATTACTTGTGGCGTTACAAGGCCTAGAAAAACTTAGAATCAATGAAGCTGCATCCCTACTTAATGTATCGGAGATGACTATTCGCAGAGACATCAGCTCTGGGCAAAATAGTTTGAGGTTGTTAGGTGGATATATTGTAGCAAGTGCTTCATTGAATGGTATGAGCAATAACCGATATTTTATCACTGAACAACAAGAAAGAAATGTAGTCGAAAAGCAAAAAATTGGCATATTAGCTGCGAGTTTAGTGCAAAATAATGATACAATTTTCTTTGATTCAGGTACAACCATTCCTTTTATTATTCATGCAATTGATGACTCCATCAAGTTCACAGCCCTTTGTTATAGCATTCATGCTTTTTTAGCACTTAAGCAAAAAGCTAATTGCAGGGTGATTCTTTGCGGTGGCGAATTTAAAGAGAGCTCACAAGTATTCATTCCTATAACCCAGCCAAATGAATTGACCAATATTTATTCAAACAAAGCTTTTATATCTGCTGCGGGAGTCTGTGCGGCGAAAGGCGTTACTACTTGGGTATTAGATGAAGTCAGCGTAAAACAGCTTGCAATTCAAAACAGTGAATATACTCTACTAGTTAGTGACAATGAAAAATTTGAAGTAGTACGCCCAGGATTATTTGCCAATTTAGAGGATTTTGATGAGCTCATCACAAATGATACTCCTCCTGAATCTATAAATAATTTTATCCTACATTCAAATATAAAATTAACCTTACCGCTAACTGAATAATGTGCTCATTTCCATGAGCAATAAAAAACTGTTTATGGAAATATTCAAACCAACCAAAAATAACATCAAAAAAGTTATTTTTATAACAAATAAAATAAAACACATCTAAAAAGCAAGAATAAAAGCCAAAAAAACTTAAGAACCACGCACCTCTATCATAGATGTTATTTTTATAACAAAAAAATTAGCTTTTATGATTTCACTCTGGCATACTCAGTCCATCATTAAGTTAACAATACATACCATTTAGATTGTCAATTCGAATAAAACTTTTTTATTTATTGAGGTATTAAAATGAAACGTGTCATCATTATGCTCTTAGATTCTTTTGGTATAGGAGCGACACCTGATGCTGATAAATTTGGCGATGCAGGTTCAAACACATTAGGCCACATAGCAGATTATTTTCATAGCCTCCATAAAAATAATGGTAGAAAAATGCCTTTAAACCTACCAAATTTGAATAAGCTTGGCTTGGGTATAGCTGCAAAAGGAGCTTCTGGCCGTTATCCTGTTGGTATGGATGATAACATTACCCCAATAGGAAGCTATGGTTATGCAAAAGAACTTTCATCGGGCAAAGACACGCCGTCAGGACATTGGGAAATTGCGGGAGTACCTGTACTATTTGATTGGGGATATTTTGCTGAAAAACAAAACAGCTTTCCAGAACCATTACTTAATGAAATAGTCCAAAAAGCGGGTCTATTAGGTTACCTAGGAAATTGCCATGCATCAGGAACATCAATTTTAGAAGAGTTAGGTTCAGAGCATATTCAGACAGGGAAGCCAATTTTTTACACATCTGCAGACTCAGTCTTTCAAATTGCCTGCCATGAAAAATATTATGGTCTTGAAAAACTATACGAACTTTGTGAAATTGTTCGCACTATACTAAATGAAGGGAACTATAACATTGGCCGAGTTATAGCTAGGCCATTTATAGGTGAAGCAGGTAATTACACAAGAACAGGCAATCGTAAAGACTTAGCTGTACCACCACCTTCAATGTCTGTTCTTGAAAAACTGGTAACAGAGAAAAATGGGCAAGTAGTTTCAATTGGCAAAATTGCCGATATTTATGCTAATATAGGGATTACTAAAAAGGTCAAAGCAAACGGCTTAGATCCTCTTTTTGATGCAACCCTTCAAGAACTAGAACAAACTCAAGGCCCAAATAGTATCATCTTTACTAACCTTGTTGATTTTGATTCAATTTATGGACATCGCAGAGATATTTTGGGTTATGGTGAGGCATTAGAATGGTTTGACCGGAGACTACCAGAATTATTAAACCAGTTGCAAAAAGATGATTTATTGATCATCACTGCCGATCATGGATGCGATCCATCATGGCCTGGAACAGATCATACGCGAGAACATATCCCTGTTCTGCTATACAGCCCTTCTCTTCCATCTAAAAATTTAGGGGCTAGAGAATCTTTTGCAGACATTGGACAAACAATCGCTCAAATTTTCAAACTGTCACCGATGATATATGGTAAATCATTACTGACACCCACACCATAAATAACATATTAAGTATCAAATTATTAGACAGCAAACTCAGTAGTAAAATAAAATAGTGTACTAATACTTAGTACACTATTTTATTTTCTATGCAATTGCTGTCTAATTACTCTGCTAGAGGACTTATGCAAAACAAAACATCAGAAAAAGCGTCAACACAGATAAATAACATCGATGATGTTTTTATACCACCAAATAAAACAAAAAAAGAAAGATTATTGCATGCAATTTTGTTTGAGGTAATCGCTTTAATTTTGTGCGCCCCTGCTTTAGCATGGATAATGAATAAGCCTCTTGTTACTTCAGCAAGCTTAACTGTAATGAATGCAGGTTGTGCTATGCTCATGAATATTATTTTTAATATTATATTTGATCATTTTGAGAAAAAAATAGGGTTTACACGCAATGTAAAAATACGCATTATGCACGCTTGTTTATTTGAAATCAGTCTATTAATGCTTATCGTTCCATTAGGCGCTATGTTATTAGGAATATCGTTGTATGCTTCTTTTGCAATGAATGTTGGTCTGATTTTTTTCTTTTTGCCCTATACATACATATATAACTTAATTTTTGACACTATGCGGTATAAATTCTTTTATAAAAAATGGCAAAATAAACAATAATGCGGGCATTAAATCTCATGGAGCCATAGTCATACTTTTAAAACATTTAGAAATAATTTTAAACTACCAATTCAAAATTAGTAAAAATAAAATGCACTTAACTATTTTAATCCTAAAAATAAAGTGCTAAAACTGAAACAAATAGCACTTTATTTGAAACATATTTGTGTTTTAATTGATAACCTTTTAAAAAAATATGTTATACTTTTAGGCAAAATATTAAACAATAGACTCGTTTTAATTATATTAATGCATTACAATTTCAAAGGATAATGAGTTAACATGCAAACCTCTGTCGCACGCAGCAAGCTTGCTCTTAATACAATATTATTACTATCGATTTTCTCCAGTTTGTTTTTAACTGGATGCAGTACTAGAGTGAGTAATCAACCTACCAGTTTTTGTGAGCATGTTGATCCTAATAGTAAATATTATTCTCCTAACTCACTTACACTTGAACAACTCAATACATGTCGTATGCAAGCAGAAAAAATTCTTGCTATCCAGTCTATGCAAATTCAAATTCATAGACAAAGGGATGAAGTAATCACTGCTGCAAATATCAATTCGCCTTCTGATACTGAGATAAGTAAAGCTCTTAATTCATTATCTTCAGAAACCACACAACAAAATAGTAATGCGAATGCTTCAAGTGCAAACGTTACGTCTAGCAATCAAAAAAGAGCCGCAGGCCAAACACAAGCTGAAAGAAAACGCGCTGCCAATCAAAGCACTACTCGCATTATAGCTCAGCAAACGCCTACATCTTCTAGTGAATCGATACAACAACGCTACTTAAATGCTGCAAGTGCAACCCCTGCTCCTTCAAATAATACGCAAAACAGAGCATCCAGTGTTCCTTCCGCATCAAAAAGCCAATATGATGCCGAACAAGCAGCGCGTGTTGCAAAACAGATAGATTCATTATTACAATCAGAAACCACACAAGCAGCACTTAACCAACCAAAAGCGTTACTTCCTGGTGAAGAAACCACTAAAGTTGATCTAATAGCTCAAATCAGCAACAGAAATACAAAAATAGCTGAACCTATCAATAAAACTGAAACAAATGAACCTAAAGCTATTGTAGCTTCTCAAGTAGACAATAAAGTACAAACTCCAACGCAGTCAATTACAAATGAAGCTAACCCTTCTACGACTCAAACTAGTACTACGCAATTGAATACACCTAGCCAAAACACTGGAAAATTATCCACTGACTATACATCATCACCTAACGTGTCTAGTACTGAGTCTTTAAATTCAACTAGCAATACTAATCCTGTTGCTGAAATTGTAAGGCCAACTGACACAACCAATATAAATCCAGTGAATGCGATACAAAACAAAGGTCAAATGGATTATTATGATCCAACACCTCTCCCTGCCTTGCATGATACAACTGGCAGTCAGTCATCAACCAAAAGTGCTGTTAACCAACCGGATCCTTTAGCTCATCTACAGCAAAAACGAACAGAGAACAAATAATTTATGAAATCATGGGGAAGAATTTCGACACACAACCTTAACAAGCTTGTTTATTACTGGAATTTGATTTTTCATAGTAAAAAATCTTTTAAAACATTATGGCTTTGCATAAAAGCTCCCCTAATTTTATCGATTACATTTCTTTTTGGTTGTAACACTAGTAAAGCGCAAGAATCTGGTGATTATTGCATCTATGCTGATACAACTAGCAAATATTACAACCCTAATAAATTAACAAAGAATCAGTTAGAAGAGTGTGAAATACGAATAAAAAAAATACTTGAAATTCAAGAAATTCAAACCAAAATACAAAAAACAAGACCGCTTGAGTCAAATACACAAACTACAGATTCATCTATTAAGACAAATCTAAACGTTAATAATCAACCTTTATTTGATATTCAAGAGCCTACGAAGGCTATTTTAAGCACTAATAAAAAGATATCTCAAACAAGCGTTCGGACGGTAAAAGAAAGCGTTAAGCCGATTTATCACACAGATGCCGGAGCGTCAGTCAACAGCGGCAACCAAACAATGATCATTGTTTCTAAAGCTGGTGATCATTCAGATTCAATTATGCAAAATGTGACAACTAACACAAACCAAATGACATTAGCTCAAAATACCAAGCCCGCAACATTAGAGCAAAATACTAAACGTCAATATACTAATCCTGCAGAAACTGATGGACTTACGACTTTACTTAATCACCAGGCAAACTCTAAAGCGCCAGCTAGCCAAGAAGTACCTTCAATTAAGCTAGCCCTTTCAGATGCAAAAGCCGTTTCAACATCGCCTATAAATTCAGCCACTCAAGCTATTGATACTTATGAACAGAAAAATGTCGTCACTAATATTCAAGAATCAGAAACGCTTCTTCTAATGCAACAAATTAAACAAAATAAATTACCTAATAGCACTGCAACTGCATCTAAAAGTACCACAAAAGCGCAAGGAAATACTCAAAGTACTACTAATGCTAATGATTCTTCAACTGAACCACTAAATAGTGATGCACAACCAATTCCAACATTTGAACCATTGCCTACTTTTTAACTGATATTTTGATAGCTAATATAGTGACTATGAAAGTTTCTAGCTGAATTAGCATTATTTTAGCTTAAATTTACATTTAAAGACTGAATCTCAAGTGGTTGTTTTTAAATAAATATAAAAAAAACAATCTCTAAACCAGCTAAATTTCAAAAAATATTTTTGATTTGATGCTGTTTTGCACTTTCCTAATTCTATAAAAATGCGTAATATACGCGCCCTTGAACAGACTTAATGGTTACTTTTCAATCAATGCAAATCGGTCAATTTAAATTAAATAATAGGCTAATCGCTGCTCCCATGGCTGGGATATCAGACAAGCCATTTAGGCAATTATGCCTTGAAAATGGTGCAGCCTTAGCTGTATCTGAAATGTTATCATCCAACCCAGACGTATGGAAAACACCTAAGTCTAAACATAGGTTGATACATGATGATTGCGGAATAAAATCCGTACAAATTGCAGGTTCAGATCCGACAGAAATGGCTCTTGCTGCACGTGTGAATGTGGATTCTGGAGCAGAAATTATTGACATTAATATGGGGTGTCCTGCAAAAAAAGTGAATAAAAAGCTAGCAGGATCGGCATTATTGCAACATCCTAAATTAGTTGAATCGATTTTAACGGAAGTTGTAAATGCAGTAGAAGTGCCGGTCACTTTAAAAATACGTACTGGATGGGATAAGGATAATCGCAACTGCCTTGAGATTGCAAAGATTGCGGAAGCCTGCGGGATAAAAGCATTAAGCATACACGGGAGAACTAAAGCCTGTTTATTTAATGGTGAAGCTGAATACGACAGCATTCGACTTGTAAAAGAATCTGTCTCAATTCCGATTATAGCTAATGGTGATATTATTAATCCGATTAAAGCAAAAGCAGTATTAGATTTAACAGGTGCTGATGCCATCATGATCGGTAGAGCAGCACAAGGTAAACCTTGGATTTTCCAAGAGATACAACATTATCTGGATACAGGTGAACTATTACCAAAGAAAACACTAAGTGAGATTCGTTCCTTTGTTCTTCCTCATATTGAAGCTATTCATTCATTTTATGGCGAAGAAAAAGGGTACCGTATAGCACGAAAACATGTTGCTTGGTATTTAGCTGACTACACACCTGATGACCAGTTTAGGCGTTCTTTTAATGCACTTGAAACGGCGTCAGCTCAATTAGAGGCATTAGAAGTTTTTTTTGAAAATCATTATTAACATATAAGAGTTATAACTATCATGTTTGAACAACCAGCAACTACAAATGTACTAACTGTCCCAACACTTAATTCACAAGATCAAGTCACGCAAAAACCATTGCGTGATTCTGTTAAAATAGCGATTAAGAACTACCTCGCCCAGTTAAATGGTCAAGATGTTGAGGATGTGTATGAGTTAGTTTTATCAGAAGTCGAACGTCCTCTTCTTGATATGGTGATGCAATATACACGTGGTAACCAAACTCGCGCAGCAAATATGATGGGCATAAACCGTGGGACATTGCGTAAAAAACTTAAAAAGTATGGAATGAACTAAATCATATCCGAAAACCAGGTTTGTCAATTAAACCATAATTGATAAACCTGAAACTTCCAATCTATCTACTTTGCCTCCCCCATTTTCATCAAACTTAACTTAATACAATACAATAAATTTTATATTTTGATTGGATACAGCAGTTCAAATAAAGTATGCTATTGTTCAATTAGGGAAGGGTTTATTAATAAAAAAGATTAATGAATATGGCTTAGAAATACCTCTAAGCCATATAAAGTAGGTTAACTAAATTTAGGCGTCTAGAATAACTAATTTCAACTTATTCATTGCATTTCGTTCTAGCTGCCTTACTCGCTCAGCTGAAACACCATATTTAGCCGCTAATTCTTGTAAAGTAACTTTATTATCCTCGTCTAACCAACGAGAGCGTATAATATCTTGGCTTCTTTCATCTAAACTTGATAATGCATCGACAAGTTTATCAGCAGCAGTATCATCCCAATTATCCTCTTCAATCACAGTTGCAAAATTAGACTGTTTATCTTCAAGATGAAAAGTAGGCGTCTTAGAAGATACATCTCCATTATCATCATCCGCTCCAAGATCAAAGGCCATATCAGAAGATGCCATTCTTGATTCCATCTCTAAAACATCTTTAGCAGTAACGCCTAATTCATTAGCGACAGTTTCAACTTCATCTTGTGTGAACCAACCTAATCTCGTTTTATTTTTCCTGAGATTAAAAAATAATTTTCTCTGAGCTTTAGTCGTCGCGACTTTGACGATACGCCAATTTTTTAGCACATATTCATGTATTTCAGCTTTAATCCAATGTACAGCAAATGAAATTAATCTCACTCCAATTTCTGGATTAAATCGCTTAACTGCTTTCATTAGCCCTACATTGCCCTCCTGAATTAAATCAGCTTGAGGCAACCCATAACCAGAATAGTTTCTAGCAATATGAGCTACGAATCTCAAATGGGATAAAACCAATGTTTTTGCCGCTTCTAAATCTTGATCATAATACCAAAGTTCTGCAAGCTCTTTTTCCTCTTCCGCAGTCAAAATTGGATAAGTATTAGCTGCACGTAAATACCCTTCAATACTACCTTGCGGGATTAATGCGACAGGTAATGCTTTTGTCATAAGAATCCTCCTTATTGATGTTATTAATTGAACACACTTGATTAAGCATGCTACTCATTAACCTTAGATTGTAACCCTTTACACACCGATCACAACCTTGTAATTGTAAATTTTTATTGATTATTGTGGTCTAAAATCTCGTAAATGTTTGACTGTTGCAAGCCAGGCAGCAAACCAACCACTCATAACAGAAATAAAGACTAAAATTAACATTTCGTCTATTCTTAAACCTGTTAAACTAAAATTAGCTTCAAAAACAACTGCGACATTTGTTACGGCTTTATCTAATTGTACCATAAGTAGCTGTGATAATAAAATTGCAAGTAATGCTCCTAAACCACCATACAATGCTCCTCCATAGAGGAATGGCCGCATGATAAAACCATCTGTTGCACCTATTAGCTTCATGATATTAATCGTCTCTCGTCTGCTGGCAATGGTTAATCTTACACTATTGCCAATGACCAAGAAAAGAGCAATTACCATCAACCAACCAACAACAAATGCAACCTTAGCAACTAAGTTAGTTAAAGAAGCTAACCTAGCGAACCAGTTATCATCTGCACGCACATCATCTACCCCTTCTAATGCGACGATACGTTCTTTTAAGGTTGTAATTAATGTACCACTCTGAAAATCAACCTCTGGCGTAACAATTGCTACAGCTGGTAATGGGTTTTCTTCAAGTAAATCAATAGCAGTGCTAAATCCAGAGTAATTTTTAAACTCTTCAAGTGTTTTTTCACGTGTTAAATAGTTCACATTTGCAACACCATCTAAAGCATTTAAATTCATAATTAATTGTTCAACCCCGGGATCTGATAAAGATTTATCTAAATACACACTAATTTGCGGAGTTGGGTACCAAGCTTGGGCAGCTTCATTAACATTTTTCCAAAGTAAATAGCATAAAGTTGGAAGCGATAGAGAAATAGAGATGACAAGAATTGTTAATAAATTTGCCAATGGTTTACTACGCATATCTTCAAAAGCACTTCTCCAGCCGTACAAGAACTGCTCCATTAGACCTGATTGCATCATCGATACTCGGCTAGTTGCACTATTTTGCGCTCTAGGTGAAGTGGTTTTACCATGATTAATACGTTTTTTATCTTGACTCATATCTGACACTTTATCCTTTAATTAATCGACCAGCTGTTAATTGGTAGGCTTTATGATGAGGAGCACTTATCAGACCAAGATTATGAGTCACAATCAATACTGTTACGCCAACTTGATTAAATGACTCAAATACATCCATAATTTTTTGCGCAGATATATCATCAAGATTACCGGTAGGTTCATCAGCCAGTAAAACCTTAGGTTTATGAACTACCGCTCGAGCTATACCAACCCGCTGCTGCTCTCCCCCAGAAAGTGCAAGTGGATAGTATTGTGCTTTATCATATAATCCGACTTTATTCAGGGCAGCATTGACCCGCTTATTAATATCAATAGGATTAACACCTGCAATAATTAACGGAAGTGCGACATTTTCGTAGGCAGTTTTATCCATTAATAATTGATGATTTTGAAAAATCATTCCAATTTGTCGACGTAAAAAAGGAATTTCCCTTGATGATAATCTAGATATATCGACTCCATCAAAGAAAATATTACCTGTGCTGGGCCTTTCTATACCACAAATAAGTTTTAAAAGAGTGCTTTTTCCAGCTCCTGAATGCCCTGTTAAGAATGCCATTTCACCCGATTTCAGGTGCAAATTCACCCCTTGTAATGCTGGCCTGCCTCCGCGATATGCTTTACTAACTTGTGAAAAGCGAATCATATAAAACCCTTATAATTATCTTATTTGTTTGGTAATCATTGATAGCCTTTTAAGTCCATAACAACCATCAAAACCCTTATTGCTAACTATCATAACTATTATTAAGCGGATAAAAATTATTTATCAAACAATGCATTAACAAATTCGTCGCCATTAAAAGGCCTTAAGTCATCAATTTTTTCACCCACACCAATATAACGAACTGGAATGTTAAACTTATCAGCTAATGCAAAAATTACACCACCTTTTGCAGTGCCATCTAATTTAGTCAAAGTAAGTCCAGTCAATCCAACGGCCTCATCGAATAATTGTGCTTGGCTTATCGCATTTTGCCCTGTACAAGCATCTAATGTAAGCATTATTTCATGAGGTGCTTCAGGGTCTTGTTTTTTCATAACACGGACAATTTTTTTAAGTTCATCCATCAAATGCGACTTATTTTGTAATCGACCCGCAGTATCAGCAATTAAAATATCAACTTTTCTTGCTTTAGCAGCTTCTAGCGCATCAAATATAACTGAAGCTGAATCGGCACCTGTATGCTGAGCAATAACTTGGATATCGTTTCTTTGCCCCCAAACCTGTAATTGTTCGACTGCTGCAGCTCTAAAGGTATCACCAGCTGCTAGCATAACTGTTTTTCCATTAGCCTGAAATTGTTTTGCAAGCTTGCCAATCGTTGTTGTTTTACCAACACCATTTACCCCAACCATTAAAATAACAAACGGCTTATGAGCAGCGATTTCAAGAGGCACACTGACTGTCTTTAAGATCATTGACATTTCATCTTTTAACTTATCATACAAAAGCCCCGCATCTTTTAGTTCATTCTTAGTTGCGTGTTCTGTCAGATTTTTAATAATTTTGTTAGTGGTTTCAACTCCCACATCAGCAATCAGCAGTTGTTCCTCAAGTTCTTCAAATAGATCAGCGTCTATTCGTTTTCCCGAAAACAAAGATAAAAATCCTGAGCCAATATTTTGTTTTGTTTTAACTAAACTCTCTTTTAGGCGAGTAAAAAAACCTTTCTTATTCTTAACAACCTCTTCTGAAACAAAATCTTGTAGATTTTCCGGTGTGTGTGTTTGAGCATCTAATGAATTATCTGTTTCAATAGTTTCATCAGTATCAATGAGTTCTAACTCTATATCGGTAGGTTTATTATCAGAGTCAAGTATATCTGGTTTACTATTTTCTTTTAAATGTAGAACTGAAGATGAAGGAGGATAATTATCATTTTCAAATTCATTATTTATTGTAGTATTAGGATGATTAGATTCAGTCTCTAATGGTGTATTGGCATCTTGTTCAATACTAGCTTCAGTTATCGTAATGCAGATATCATTTAACTCTTCACTCGATGTAATATCACTGGACATAGTTGAATTAGACGAATCATCCACTGACGTAGATTGAGATTCTTCTATATTATCAGTGATAATAGACTGCGAATAGGTATCATTCGATTCAATATTTTCAGATTCATCAACGCTGCTTTCGGTTTGGTTATCTATTTGTGTTTCACTTGTCGTGTCACTACGAGATTGACCACCTAGACCAAACCATGAAAAAAAACCTTTTTTCTTTTTCTGAGACATAATACTTAATTTCCTTGAGAAAATTCACACTAGAACGTAAAGAAATAAACTATTGTTTTAATTTATTAATTATTAATTTGAGTTAATAAATACCAAATGACTAAAATAACAAGTGGCGCTCCCCTAATAAAGCATTCAATAGTTTCAATTCTATCATTTTTTTCATAAATGATCTTCATGCTAATGATCCAATCTACTTTTTTGCGCACTTTAAATTTTATTTTTATCTGGTATCAAAAAGATATTTTACTCACATTAATCCTTTAGACTATACTTTAAATGCCATTTTAGTTATCTTTAATCAGCAGATAACTTTATTTTCGAGGAAGCTATCTGAATTAATTGAATTTCAAACAGGCTTCTTGTCACTAGATTATATTCTTTAGACTGAGATATAGTTTGAAAATAGAACTCTATTTTCAAATAACTAGTACCAATCTTTTAATTAATTGCTATAGATATTAACATGATAAAAAATAATACCAATGTGAAAACAGGTAAACAATCCAGTAAAAAAAATGAAGTTGGACAGATAAGAGTAATAGGGGGTAAATGGAGAGGTAGAAAACTACCCGTTGTTAGTGAAGAAGGTTTAAGGCCAACTGGGGATAGAATGAAAGAAACCCTATTTAATTGGTTAATGCATGATCTCACAGATGCAAACTGTCTAGATTTATTTGCAGGAAGTGGGGCTCTTGGATTTGAAGCAGCCTCTCGTTATGCAGGTTCAGTTACTTTTATAGAAAAGTCCAAAATAGCTGCAATAACTATAAAAGAAAATATAGCAAAACTTAGCGCAAATAATTTAATTATATTTCAAATGGATGCATTGGAGTATTTAAACCAAAAGCCCTCTAAACCTTTTGATATTATTTTCATTGATCCTCCCTTTAGAAAAGGATTATTAGGTGAAGTGCTCATAAAACTCACTGCGCACTCTTTTGCCCAAAAAGGCTCTCGTATCTATATTGAAACAGAACGAGAGGCAATAATCGAAGATATTCCTAACGATTGGTTCTTAATCAAAGAAAAAAACACAGGCCAGGTTTGTCATCGTCTATTCGAACATGGATAAACATGAAACAAAATCATAAAAAAATAATTTTAAATAAATAGCTTACCTTATATCAATCGCGCTTAACATGAACGATAAAAATTGATGACCTGATAATAAAATTAAGCATTTTCATGTATTTTGATCAACCTTTTTATCCGTATTCTATCAACAATCAAATACAAAAAGTATATTAAAATGAGCAAGAAAGATACAATATACGCCAACATGTACCTAGCTAATGCTAACTCTTCTTCACCTAATGCTGGAGATAAATGCATTACCCATCGTTTCGTTGGTTCATTGATAAAATCGACTTGTTTTACTATGCCTGTAAAGGTTGTTGATATAGGTTGGCTTAAATATTCAAATCCTTTATTAGTTAAATCATGGCGCAAACTTTTATCATCGCTATCAAAATTGTCTAATGTATAAAAAAAATCATTATTACGCGCAATAATCGTAAATACAGGGCTAAGAGTGTAATCTTCCTCAAGTAAGATTTCATTACTGGGTTTTAATCCCCAATAGTGTGCATTCAGAGCTGTGATATATCTTACCCCCTCATTTTCAGATAAATAATCATCGAGGTTAATGCTAAGTGGCGTAGCTTCATCTTTATTTTTTAAAACATGAACCTTATCACAGAGTTGAATGTATGTTTGATTATCGCATTGAATTAAAGCATTAATTTTAACTTTCTGTAAGACTTTAGGAACGTAGTTAGGATTAGAGACATAATTGATTTGTGTTTCAGGTTGAAAATAAACTAAATTCATAGCAATATAATTCTGAATTTTCCCAAAGAAACCCGCATCTGATGAAAAAGAATGTTCGCTTTTTATAAAATTCATTAACATACACAGCAAACAAAAGGAACCTAAAATACAAAAACTGATAAACCTTACTCGTGATGACCTTGTTGGTTTAACTGAATTTAATCCTTTAATATTAAAAATATATTTAGATTTACTCAGCAGATTAAATTCATACTCTTTCTTTTGTTCTAATTGATTGCTGATATCTTCATTCAACAATTTTGCCTCAATAGGGCCTGTAAAGATCACTTTAGGGTGAACCTTGAGTTGACCTGAGAGCGTCATGCAATCATCATCTACTTTAATTGATGGTTTCCCTTTGTAAGCTATTTTTAGGCTTAAAATAATGAACACTGTACCAACGAAAACAAACTCCCATCTATCCTGAAATAATAGCATCACACCAATCAACATAAAGAAAACAGGCATAAAAAACACTGGTTCAGCAATACTTTCACGCAATTTTAAGTGTTCAATTCTTGTTAATGGCCGTTTTTCCAAGATTTTCCATGGTTTTGCATTTTGTATCTCTTCCCGACGATACAAAAGAGTAGAAGATGAAAATTCACTCGCTAATTTATGCGGTATATCCCCTGCCTGTGCATTATTCCATATAGTATTAATCTCACTTTGCCTTTGCTCAATGCGACTATGAGGCTGACTTAACGTTTCTAACGTAACTATATCTATGCCATTTACCTGTAAAATCATGACACTTCTTGGAAACACCAATAACTGAAAATGATTATTTTCAGATAACTGCACTTTAACTTGATAATCATGAAAAGGATGCTTTTCAATGACAAATTCAGATGGGTGAATATAGTCATAAATATCTCTTACAATCAGCGTGGGTAAATGGCCAAAACTATATTGATTGATAGGGTGTTGCTCGTCAGTTAACATCCTATAGCCTTCTGCATTATAGTTAAAAGGCCCTGCACGAAAAGAACCTACGCCCTCATAAACTGTAAAATCTAAAAGACTAATATCCGTCACTCTAGGATCTAATTTTTTAAGCTCTACAAAAATTGCTTGTTTTAGCGTATCATCAATTACTCTATCAGTTTGAGTTATAGTGTCAAAATCATTAATATTTATCATAAGTGAAAGAAATTTGCTCAAATTTAAAATTAAAATGCGTATAGCGATAGTTTAGCAGATGAGGTAATAAGGCTGCCATCATTAATAGCAACAGTTCATTAATTCTTGCTATTAAAAAATAGTCATAGACAAGATCGGCTCAAAACCATTTTAAGATAATTCATTTTTTAGTTTCAAATTCAGTGTGCATTGGTATAGTTTTCTTGTAGGCAATTGCAAATCAGAAACAAAAACTAACCTAGCTTTAATAATATAAAGACTTGCCTTGTTATTAAGAATGGGGCTTATCTTTTCAATCTTACTTTTTTAGATTCTTACTTAAATAAGGATATGCTATGACACCTAAAAATTTACGCCCTTACAAAAATTCTTATCCAAAAATAGCACAATCTACATGGATTGATGAAAGTGCAGTTGTAATAGGTGATGTTAATTTAGCTGACGATGTCAGTATTTGGCCTTTAGTCGTAATTAGAGGGGATGTCAATTCCATTTCTATCGGTGCGAGGACTAATATTCAAGATGGCAGCATATTGCACGTCACGCATAAATCTGCTGCTAACCCTGCAGGCAATCCTCTCATCATTGGTGATGATGTAACAGTTGGGCATAAAGTTATCTTACATGGCTGCAGTATAGAAGATAGAGTTTTAATTGGTATGGGCAGCATAATACTTGATGGTGCAACTATAGAATCTGATGTCATCGTTGGCGCGGGTTCTCTCGTTACGAGTCAAAAAAAACTAGCTAGTGGTTACCTGTATATGGGGCAACCTGCTAGACAAATCAGACCATTAACACCTGAAGAGCGACATCATTTGCTATACTCTGCTAATAATTATGTCACATGGAAAAATGATTATCTTACCAGTGAGTAAATTTAAGCTTTTGACAATGTATTTCTAACTGCTGATAACACTGCTTTTGCATCTGGCATCACACTATGCCATCTTTCAAATGCAAAAGCAGCTTGATAAACAAGCATGCCTAACCCATCAGCCCGATTATGACACCCCTTGTTCTCAAACCAAGCTAAAAATGAAGTTTGTTCTTGCCCATAGAACATATCATAAATAGCAGTATGTTCATTAAAACAGGTGGAGGGTACAGTAGGCACGCTCCCTTCAATACTAGCTGATGTTGCATTAATGATAATGTTAAAAGGCTTAGTCTCGTTGGTTAATAATGGCATTCTTGCAGCACGAAGCCTCCCATTACAATCAGTTCTTGCAAAATAATCACCAAATTGGTCCACTAAATGGACAGCTTTCTCAAATGTACGATTTGTGATGGTTATATCAAATCCCTCATCAAGTAAGGGTAATATAGCGCCTTTAGCAGCCCCACCTGCGCCAATTAGTAACAAGCGATTACCTAACTTTAACCAGCCTCTTTCTCTGATATCCATTAAAAGCCCTATGCCATCAGTATTATCACCAAGGATCTGTCCATTTTCTAGTTTAATTAACGTATTCACAGCACCTGCCATTTTAGCGTTATCAGTCAAACAATCTGCTATTTTGAAGGCCTGCTCCTTGAATGGTACGGTTACATTTGCTCCTTCACCTATAGTTTGGAAAAAATTCTTAATGGTATCGTCAAACTCATCTAAAGGGATGAGCTGTTTATCATATTGATGATTGATATTGGTTTGGCTAGCAAATAATGCATGTATCATAGGAGATTTTGAATGTTTTATTGGGTTACCAAAAACCATATATGGTGCAAGAAATTTATGCATTTTTTATTCCCTATATATAAATTACGTAAAATCTAAGCTTATTACTGGTATTTACTCTATACCAAAAATGCCAGAAAGATTATAATGATTTTTTGAAAAAAAGATTTTACGGTATCTTACCAATTAAACAGCAATATTACAGTAAGATTCCCTTTATATAGCTTATTTAAGCTATAATCTAAAGATATTTTGAGCATAAATAAGATTGATGAATCGTGAGTATATTACTACGCACTATACTAGATTAGTTTTAACCCTACTGTTAGACATTTTAGCCGATTCAATTTTCTATTTCCAAATAAGTGTTTTACATAACACACGTATCGCTTTCAATACAAAGTATTTTTTAATGACGATCCATTTAAAAATTGTTTAATCTTTTGCTCTTTAACTGTATTGCAACTTGTGCAATTACGCTATATTCATTCCGAGCATTATGGATAACACTAGTATTATTAAGGTAATAAGAAGTATGCCACATAAGACACACAAATCAGAAGAAAGTAAGATTTATGCTGATAAAGCGCAACCCAAGCTAAAACTTACATTTTTTCATCCTCGCTACTGGCTTTTATGGTTAATAGTAGGGTTTTGGTATGTATTGATTCTACTCCCGTACCCACTTTTATACAAAATAGGTAAAGGTATTGGTCGTTTACTTCTAAGGCTCAGACCCAAAATTAGAATTATAGACAAGCGCCTTAAAATTGCTGAACGCAATTTAGAGTTATGCTTTCCTAACTGGACAGATTCTGAGCGCAAGGCATTAATTGAAGCAAACTGTGAATCGGTTGGTCTTGCAATTATTGAAACTGGGATGGCCTGGTTCTGGCCTGATTGGCGAATTAATAAATGGTGCAAAGTAACTGGTATTGAACATATTAAAGAGACACTAGCTAAACCTCAAGGGATCATGTTTGTTGGAATACATTTTCTTAACTTAGAATTAGGTGGGCGCATTATCGGTTTACAGACACCTGGCATTGGAATTTATCGCCCTAATGATAACCCCGTCTGGGATTACCTTCAAGTCAGAGGTAGAATGAGGTCGAATAAATTCATGATCAACCGAAAAGATGTCAAGCAAATGATAAGAAGTTTAGAAGAAGCTGAAATCATCTGGTATGGTCCTGACCATGATTATGGTAAAAGAAATAGCGTCTTTGCACCATTTTTTGGTGTTCAGCATGCAGCAACGACGCTAGGAACTTATATCTTACTCAAAAAAACAGACTCTGCTGTTATTGCTTTTACACCTAAAAGATTAGAAAATGGTAAAGGATATGAAGTGATAGTTAGCCCACCTATCCAATCTTTCCCTACTGAAAATGAATTGCAAACGGCAACTAAGATGAATCAACTCATTGAAGAACAAATTTTACTTGCACCAGAACAATACATGTGGCTACATCGTCGTTTTAAAACACGTCCTGAAGGTGAGGCTGATTTATATTCTAAGTAATTAGCTTTATTGATACCTTTTCCTCCAGAAAGGAAGCGGAGTCCTACTGCAGTGAGTTGATTATTAGCTGGCTTCGGTGGGCTCTTGCTGCTGATTCTTCTCCTTAATACATAGAACAATCAACCAACGTCTATATTCTCTTCAAATCCGCATTCAATGCGAAACTTTGGAGAATTGATGGCCGTTTTTTATTTTTCAGATAGTTATGTTGGCACGCTAATATCTATTATCAAACAATATATAGAACAATAAAGTACGCAGAATGAATAAGGACTATGCCATGACGCCTTACATTACCTTCCTTTAGGGAAGGAGAATAAAGCGTCATGGATAAATCATATCGCCCAGACCAACTGATATAGCAAAGTAAAACTAGTGTTGGTTTTAGTGTAATATGATAAGGTTATTTACCTTGAGGTCTCATGGCTGGGAATAAAATAACATCTCTAATTGTGTGACTATTTGTAAATAACATAGCCATTCTATCAATCCCAATCCCTAATCCTGCGGTGGGTGGAAGCCCATGCTCAAGTGCAACAATATAGTCCTCATCATAAAACATCGCCTCTTCATCTCCTGCATCTTTCGCAACAGCTTGTTCTTTAAACCTAGCTGCTTGATCCTCTGCATCATTAAGTTCTGAGAAACCATTGCCGATTTCACGTCCACCGATGAAAAATTCAAAACGATCTGTAATAAATGGATTATCATCATTTCGTCTAGCAAGAGGTGACACCTCGGCTGGGTATTCAGTAATAAATGTTGGTTGAATTAGTTGGCTTTCAGCCACCTCTTCAAAAATCTCCGTTACAATTCGGCCCAACCCCCAACTTTTTTCGAGTTTAATATTAAGTGATTTTGCGATATCTGTTGCTTTATTTATATCATCCAAATCTGCAGCTGATATCTCTGGTTTATAATGGCAGATTGCTTCTTTCATAGTATATTTAGCAAAAGGTTTACTGAAATCAAGCGTGATATCACCATATTGCACTATGTTAGTTCCTAGAATATCTTGGGTGAGTGTTTTAAACATAGACTCAGTTAATATAATTAAATCCTTATAATCAGCATATGCCATATAAAGTTCAATCATCGTAAACTCTGTGTTATGTCGAGGAGAAAGACCCTCGTTACGGAAATTACGATTAATTTCATAAACACGCTCAAATCCACCTACCACTAAGCGTTTTAAATATAATTCAGGGGCAATGCGAAGATACATATCAATATCAAGTGTATTGTAATGTGTGATAAACGGTTTTGCAGCAGCCCCACCAGGAATAGTGTGCATCATCGGAGTTTCAACTTCCATAAACCCCCTATCATCCATAAATCGTCTAATACCTGAAATAATTTTTGAGCGAATAACAAACGTCTTACGCGATTGCTCATTAGCAATAAGGTCTAAATAACGCTGACGATAACGTGTCTCTTGAGAGGCCAGACCATGAAATTTATTGGGTAAAGGTCTTAATGCTTTTGTTAATAACTTAACAGAATGACAACGAACTGATAGTTCACCCGTTTTTGTCTTAAAGAGCGTTCCTGTTGCTGCAATAATATCGCCTAAGTCCCAGCGTTTAAAATAATTTTCATAAAATCCTTCAGGAAGGCTCGCTGTGGCGACATATAGCTGAATCCGCCCTGTCGCATCTTGCAAAGATACGAATGATGCTTTACCCATCACTCGTTGCATCATCATCCGTCCAGCAACACTCACCTCAACAGATTGAGCATCTAGAGTTGCTTTATCCATCTGTCCATACGTTTCTTGGAGTGAATGAGCTCTATGTTCAGGTCTAAAATCATTAGGGAATGCTATCCCCTCTTGTCTAATTTGAGCCAATTTTTCACGGCGAAACTGTAACTCACCTTGTAAATCAATTTCTTCATTGTGTTCAGTGTTCGCATCATGAGATGTCAATTCTGACATGATAAGTTCCTTTTTGATAACGTGAGTGCTAAAAAGCACTTACTATAAATTAACACTACAAGCCTGCTTTTAAACTTGCTTCCATAAATCGGTTTAAATCCCCATCTAAAACTGCTTGGGTATTGCGGGTTTCAACACCTGTCCGTAAATCTTTAATTCTTGAATCATCTAGTACATAAGATCGAATTTGACTGCCCCAACCTATGTCTGATTTATTTTCTTCCATTTGTTGTTTGTCTGCATTTTTCTTCATCATTTCAAATTCATACAATTTTGCACGTAACTGCTTCATTGCTTGATCTTTGTTTTTATGCTGTGATCGATCGTTTTGACATTGTACAACAATATTAGTTGGCAAATGAGTGATTCTAACAGCAGACTCAGTTTTATTAACATGTTGCCCGCCTGCACCTGAAGCGCGATAAACATCGATTCGAAGATCAGCAGGATTGATATCAATCTCAATATCGTCATCTATTTCAGGATAAACAAAGGCAGATGCAAATGATGTATGCCTTCTTCCTCCTGAATCAAAAGGACTTTTCCTCACTAACCTATGAACACCTGTCTCAGTCCTTAGCCAGCCAAATGCATATTCACCAGAAACTTTGATTGTTGCAGATTTTAAACCCGCAACATCTCCATCTGATACTTCAATTAGTTCTGTTTTAAAGTCATTAGCTTCAGCCCATCGCAGATACATCCTTAAGAGCATCTCGGTCCAATCTTGAGCTTCTGTACCGCCTGAACCTGCCTGTAAATCTACATAACAATCACACGAATCATGTTCATTAGAGAACATACGCCTAAATTCAAGTAATTCTAAACGTTTTGTTAATTCATCAAGTTCACTAACCGTTTCATTTAAAGTTTGCTCGTCATTCTCTTCAACTGCAAGAGTTAATAACTCTTGAACATCTTCAGCACCTTGAGTTAATGCAATGATTGTTTCGACAACCGCCTCTAAAGCAACTCGTTCTTTACCAAGGGCCTGAGCTCTTTGCGGATCACTCCAAACGTCAGGAGATTCTAGTTCAGCACACACCTCTTCAAGTCTTTCTTGCTTTATATCAAAGTCAAAGATACCCCCGAAGGGTTTGAGTTCTTTCTTTAATATCTTGAATCTGTATTTTTATTGGATTTATTTCAAACATAATTTAGCCTTTTACTTAAACATAATTAGAATTATCACTTGTATAAATTAACCATGCTAATAATTTATCACAGGTGAATTATAGGCAGATTTTATTGCGTTGTACATTAACATCATTATTTATGATAATGTGCTATAAAACTTCATACCTATATTTTAAAGCATAAAATAGTTATGATACGGCTTGTTTTTTTAGCTGTATCATAACCCATATATTTTCAGGTGTTTAATTTTTTGAAGTTGTACAATAAGGGATAAAAATGAATTTAAACTTAAGTAAAATAATCATTATATTATGCGTTATATCTGTTGCAATACAAATGATTATGTATCTCACTGGGCATTAAAAATCAAAGTCCTTTTATCCCAGCATCTGTACTTGGTTTTTTCTTACTACTATCATTTTTTTTAGGTTCTGAATTATTAACAGCAGAGGCTGCTTCTTCAACCTTATTCGTAGTTGATTGGGCTTCATTAGATTCTTTTTTTTGCATTTCAAAATCTTGAAGTTGATTTTCAAGTTGAGCCCTAGATTGCTGTTGGGTTTTGAGTTCTGCTTGGATTGAATAGAGCTGATTTTGCAAATTTATCACTTCTTGTTGCTTTTGCATTGCAATAACTCTTTGTGTTTCTTCAGCAGCCGCAATCTGGTCAATTTGTTGTTGCAAATTAATAATACGGTTACTTGCAGCATTCGTATTACCTGAACCGGCTGCCCTTGCCCATCGGTTTGCTTCTTGCTCAGCTCGTCTTGCATTGAGTAATCGTTGTTGTAAATCAGTCAACTGCAACTGATAAGACTGTGTATTTTTAGTTATTTGAGCATTTAGCTTAGAAATTGTTTCTTCAAGTTCTATCGTTTTATTTTCAGAAATCTGCAATTTTTGCTGTAATTTTTGTGTGTTTAGCTCTGCTAACTGCGCACGCTGTTGTAATTGAAGCAATTGTTGAGCTTGCCCTTGATTAACATTTTGGTTCTGTTGTTGCAAAGCCGTTAATTGCGTTTTGGATTGTGCTTGAAGTTCATTGAGCATACGTATTGCATCTTCTGCTCGTTGTTTTTCATCTTGATAAGCTTTTTTCAACACTAGCGTTTCATGGGTTAATGCTTCAATCTTGTCATTTAAAGGGTTTTCAGTGGTAGCAAGTTGGTTTGATAGTTTTTCTGCAATCGCTTGGTTTCGCGTTGTCTCATTTTTAAATTGTTCAAGCGCAGTTTGAGCTTCAGTGAGCTGATTTTTTTTATTTTCTAATTCAGCTTCTAATAACTTCCGCTCATTCAAAAATTGACTTTCAAGTTCACTATATTTTTGTTCAATATCTTTATTTTTGATTTCAACTGCTTCAAGCTGCTTTATTAACTTTTTATCTGCATCGAGAGGCAGAGCATTCAATTTTTTTATTTCCAAATCTTTTTTTTGCATTTCCTGCTCAGCAATGTCAATTCTCATTTCTAATTCTTGGACTACCTGAGCATTTTTAGCGGCTTGTTCTTTTGAAAAATCTTTTAATACATTACTAGCAATATTGTTTAAAAGCATTTGATTAGTGGGTTGTTTTACAGATGAGAGCTCACGATTCAATTGCTCATTTTCTTTTTTTAGCTCTGATATTTCCCTTTGAAGATCTAAAACTTTAGCTGAAGTCTCTGAGTTACTATTAGAAGACTCTCTAACAATCTGAGTGTTAGATGCCTGAGTTTGCGATCTTGCTTTTTTCTTAGGCACATTAGGTTTCTCTTCTGCTAGCTGTGCCATTAAAGAGGCTTCAGGGACTTGTTCAAACTCTAAATTCTGCAATACATTGAAAATCCCTTCAATATCATTTTGTGTTTGAAATACAGCAGAAGGAGAGCTAATACTTATGGGAGTGTTTATTACAGAGATCTGAGCTAAATCGTCATTATTAGTAGCGTTTAAATTTTCATCTAAAATAGGGGCAGCTAATAATGATCCAACATTAAATAAAAAACAGGTAAAAATACCTGATTTAATTTTAATCGATTTTAAAAGCATTTACTACTCCCCGAGCATAAATATCAAATAGATTCACATTAGTTGACAAAAAAGCATAGGGGAACATAGACTTACTTATAATGATTCTAAACGCTCAAGTAATGTTCTAGTCAACTCAGTTCTAACACTATTACATGTTCTAGAAATTTTAAACTGATAAGCTGCATCCATAATCGCAACAGTATCACCATTTAAACTTTCTCTCAGTTCCATATAACTTTTAGCTTGAGTAAGAACGCGATTTAAATCACCGCTTTTGGCTTGATAACGTTTTTGATGGACTCGTTTTAATGCTTCTAATTCACGCAAACAAGTTTGTAAAACCCCACCACCTGCAATAGGACTAGCTGGTGATGATTGATTAGTGGCAACTGCATTGCTCATAACAGGCGCATCTGTTTCATTTTCGACAAATTCGTCTTGGGGAGTTGCAATCGCTTGACAACCTGCAAGAGAAATTAGCGCAATCAATATCAAAGCAAAATGCTTTAATGAGCACAATCTTGCAAAGAGTTTTGTGGTTTTCTGTCTTTTCATGTTTATATTTTTTTTAAATTCTAACACTTGGTTTTAGGCCTTCCACGCGATTAGAGAGATTCTTCTATACCGCCACTTAAAAGATTTACCGGCTATTTAACATTATATACCTGTTTTAAATCTATTTGACGCATCATTCACTTATTTTTTTGTATTATACAGTGCAAGCGGCTAAGTGACAAAGCTAAATATTAAAAAAGTATATCTATTTCTCTCACAGTTCAAAATTAAACCAATTCACCACCAGCAACTACGCTAGTTTTTAGCTTTTTTCATCTTTTGGGAAATTTCGCGGCGTTCAGATGACAATTCAGCAGTTTTAATAATATATCCATCAATTCTGTCTTCATAATCGCTCTTCATATTAGATATGATAGCTCTAATTTCTTCAATTGTCATATCAGACTTGATGTAATCATTAAGGTTATCTAACAATAAGACACGTTTTTGGTTATCACGAATTTTCTTTTCTAAATCTGTAATCTCACGCTTCAATTTATTTTTACGGCGGAATAATGTAACAAACTCAATTACATCATGAAAAGTCGGGTTATTCAAGCTATCCATCATTGCTCCTTTTGTTTGAGGGTAATGCCGATTTGAACTTTAGTCTCTATTTTAGCGCATTTATGAGTGATTAGGCTAATTTATTTCAAAATTAACTGATTTTGTTACACATCATCTTGCAACATCAACTCAACTGATGAGTTTCATTGAAAACACATCAATATCAAACTAATTTCTGATACTTTTAACATTTATTTTTAAAGTTGTAAACCTACACTTAGCAGCTAATACAAAAATTTTCCCGCAATCAGTACAGGAAATTGAGTATAATTTTTTTCTTTGAGTATACGCACAGGTACAACTAACAAATCAATCACATTGATAGTCTAATATTAATAGACTAAACAGTTAACTTATGAATTCTACCATACTCTCAAAATATTTAACATCCAAAATCATCCTCTAATCACGACTCAAATCAATTATTGCTGTTTTTATCTATATCTTATCAATACTAAGTTAGTTAGGTGAAGATTACGATATATTTAGCAAATTCATAAAAAAAAAGTTTATAATCCAAGATTAGAACACATAATAATGAGACCAGTAATACTTCATCTTGTTTGATTCCACCCCTAAGAGATAGATTAATGCAAAATACCTCACATCCTTCTTTTTATATATATGACTTCGAAACGTTTGGAACTCATGCTGCTTTAGATAGGCCTGCACAATTCGCAGGGCTAAGGGTTGATCAAAATTTTAATATCATTGGGGAACCTCTTGTCATTTATTGCAAGCAAAGTGATGATTATTTGCCTCACCCAGAAGCTGTAATGATTACTGGAATTACGCCGCAGTTATGTAACCAAAAAGGAGTCACCGAATCTGAATTCGCTGATTTAATACACAAAGCATTTAGCGTCCCTAATAGTTGCATACTTGGATATAATACGATTAAATTTGATGATGAAGTGACACGCCATCTTTTTTATAGAAACTTTATTGACCCATACGCTCATCATTGGCAGCATGGTAACTCAAGATGGGACATGATTGATGTTGTTAGGGCCACCTATGCACTAAGGCCTGAAGGTATTAACTGGCCACTTACAGAAGAGGGCTTACCAAGTTTTAAGCTTGAGGCACTGACAAAGGCTAATAATATCGAACACTCACAAGCCCATGATGCTATGAGTGATGTTTATGCGACAATTGAAATAATGAAATTAATTTTAGCGAAACAACCAAGATTATTTCAATATTTGTACCAGCATAGAGATAAACAAAAATTAATCGAACTGATTGACATTATCAACTTAACTCCACTTGTACATATTTCTAGCTTTTATGGTTCTTACCGTTCAAACTTATCGATAATCGCCCCTATTGCTTGGCATCCTTCGAATAAAAATGCGGTCATCTGCGTAGATCTTACCTATGATATCACTCCGCTATTAGAATTATCTGCTATTGAGATCCAAAGTCGACTTTATAAACCCAAAAATCAGCTTACCAAGGATGAATTGCCTATTGGTATAACTGTTATCTATCTTAATAAGTGCCCAATTTTAGCGCCAGAAAAAACACTCTTACCAGAAAATATCAAAAGGCTTAATCTTGATATCGAATTGATACAACAAAACCATAGTAAACTCAAAGCATATACTCAGCTTAAAGAAAAATTAAATGAAATATTTGATATTGAAAAAGTGACAGATTCACATACAGTAAATGACGTTGATAATCAGTTATACACTCAATTCTTTTCACAGTCTGATAAATTATTATTTGAACAAATCAGAACTACTGAACCTAAAAATCTCCCTTTAATTAACATTACAAGTGATGATAATAGAATTAAAGAATTATTTTTCAGATACAAAGCCAGAAATTTCCCAGCTACATTAGATTTTGAAGAACAACAAGCTTGGATAGCGCATAGAAAATCCAGACTGAATCCTGATTCTGTTGCTAATTATATCAATAAATTAGAAGAAATTGCTGCAGAGAATCAACATGACGAGAACAAACTTAAACTATTGAAACAACTATTTTTTTATCTTCAATCAATTGCAAATTAAAACATACATCCTCATTAATTCTATGTATGGGGATGTATAAACTAACTTACTTCACTAATGAACTTATAGCATCAGACTTTATACATTACTTTAAATCAATTATTTTTTTGCTTTCACAAAAATGAGCTCAAACCCTAGCGTATGGGCACGCAATAAATCAGATTCAGGCACTTTAGTGTTAATATCGCCTGTATCTGAAATTAATACCGCCCTGCCATTTTGTTTAACATCCTGATTTATGCTATAAATTAATGTATGACGAACCATTGATCCTTATTATCATTAGTATTTAGCCCAAAATGCAATAATGGTCATTAGTATAAAAAAATCGTTAATTGATAGATTTTGTATTCGTCAAAACTAAAAGCAGATTAGGGTATTAGCAAAAAGCTAGTGGCTGAAATAAATAATTTAAATACATAGCTTAATCTAATTTTAAGCATGTCAATTGTTCTTTTTTGACTTTTTTTGCAGCAATCAAGGTTGTTTTTTATACAACTGAATCTATTTATTGCAATTAAAGCCGAATATGATTAGGTTTTACAAGGTAATTTGGTAGAATAGTCATTCGTCTTTATCACATCCATGTAGCGTGAATGTAAGGGCGATCCGGTTAGTTCGCTAACCGGAAAACTACCTTTAGTGTCATCATAATAAATTCTAACTGAATTTTTCTTTTATTTATACCCTATCAAAAAACTATCGCATTGTGCGTATTAAATAGTTTTATATCTTGAAAACGGAAAAATACACATCTACTTGATAATTTTATTGTATGAATCGAGATTAGATTATGAAATGTTAGCTTTCACTAATACTATCTCAGTGAAAGCTAATTATAATTAGAAAGGTTTGTGTTGTGCTTCAGCAGCCGCTAAGGCCACCATATTCACAATTCTCCTGACAGACGAAATTGCTGTCAAGATATGGACTGGCTTACTTACTCCCATCAACACTGGCCCTACAGTGACACCATTTGTTGTGCTGACTCTTAATAAGTTATAGCTAATCCTAGCAGATTCCATTGTAGGCATAATTAATAAATTAGCAGCGCCTTTTAATGGACTATCTGGCATTATCAATTGTCGGATAGATTCATCTAGAGCAGCATCAGCATGCATTTCACCATCTATTTCTAATTCCGGAGCTAAGGCATTGACACGTTCTAGTACCTCTCGCATTTTTTGGGCTGATTCATCATCAGCAGAACCAAAATTAGAGTGCGAAATCAAAGCAACTTTAGGTTCAATTCCAAATTGTTTAATCGCATCAGCAGCCATTAAAGTAATTTGAGCTAAATCCTCAGCACTGGTTTTCTCATTGACATATGTATCAGCAATGAAGGTGTTGCCAGAAGGTAATTGTAGGGCATTCATTGCACCAGCAACATTCACGCCTTCCCTAAATCCAAGTACTTCTTCAATCACATTATAGTGTTCTTGATATGTGCCAATGGTACCACAGATCGCTGCATCTGCCTCGTTACGTCTCAACATAAGCGCTGCAATCAATGTAGGATTTCCAATAACACTTCTTCTTGCTTTTTCTTGTGAGATCCCTCTGCGCTTCATGATTGAATGATACTCTTTCCAATAATCATTAAATCTCGGATCTGACTCGTTATTCACAATTTCAAAATCAATACCTGGCTTAATATGTAGTCCTAGTTTTGCAATTCTCATCTCAATCACATTTGGACGACCTATCAATATTGGCAAAGCAAGTTTATGTGTAACAATTTCTTGAGTTGCATGTAATACACGCTCTTCCTCTCCCTCTGCTAGCACAACTTTCTTAAGGTTTTGGCGTGCTTTAGCGAAGATCGGCCTCATAAATAAGGTTGTTTTATAAACAAATTCAGTAAGATGCTCAACATACGCATCCATATCAGCAATAGGCCTTGTTGCGACACCTGAATCCATCGCTGCTTTTGCAACAGCAGGGGCGATCTTAATGATTAATCTTGGATCAAATGGTTTAGGAATTAGGTATTCAGGACCAAAAGAGAGTGTTTCATCTACATATGCTGAGGCAACTTGTGAACTTTGTTCTGCGTGCGCTAAATCTGCAATCGCTTGTACACATGCAAGTTTCATTTCTTCATTTATTGTTGTCGCCCCTACATCAAGCGCCCCCCTAAAGATAAATGGAAAGCAAAGCACATTGTTAACTTGGTTAGGAAAATCAGATCTTCCTGTACACACGATCGCATCAGCTCTCGCTTCTTTAGCAAGTGGAGGTAATATCTCAGGCTCTGGGTTTGCTAATGCAAGGATTAGAGGTGAAGCTGCCATGGTTTTAACCATCTCTTGTGTCAGTACCCCAGGACCTGAACAACCAAGAAAAATATCAGCATCTGCAATTGCATCTCTAAGGGTCCTTTGGCCGTTATCAACAATCGCATAAGCAGCCTTAGTCACATCCATATTAGGATCTCTATCAATATAAATTACCCCTTTAGAATCACACACTGTAATATGATGTTTGGGTAAACCTAAGTTTTGAAGTAAATTCAAACACGCGATTGAAGCTGCACCTGCACCTGATGCAACTAATTTGACATCTTTGATAGATTTATTAACTAACTTTAGTCCGTTAATAATAGCAGCCGCACTGATAATAGCTGTACCATGTTGATCATCATGAAATACAGGGATTTTCATTCTGGCACGGAGTTTTTCTTCAATATAAAAACATTCAGGTGCCTTGATATCTTCTAGATTGATTCCACCAAAAGTAGGTTCTAACGCGGCTATAATATCCACTAATTTATCAGGATCTGTTTCATCAACTTCAATATCAAACACATCAATCCCTGAAAACTTTTTAAATAGTACACCTTTTCCTTCCATAACGGGTTTGCCAGCTAGCGCACCTATATTTCCAAGACCTAACACTGCAGTACCATTTGAAATAACAGCTACTAGATTGCCTTTTGCAGTATATTTATAAGCAGCTAGTGGGTCTTGTGCAATTTCTAAGCAAGGTGCTGCTACACCTGGCGAATAAGCTAATGCTAAATCACGTTGTGTTGCAAGTGGCTTACTTGGCTCTACACTAATTTTTCCTGGTATTGGAAATTGATGAAAATCTAACGCGCTTTGTTTTAAATGTTCGTCCATGGGGTCCTCTATTGTATTTTAATGTCGTTGAATTTAATTTTGATATGCTGAAGCAAAATACTGATACACTAGTAAATATAAAAAATAAAATCCATCCTTGGCTTGCAAATTTGTGATCTAGCATCAAATTATTAATTTAAATGTAAATCTGACTCTAATTACCTGAAATTGCCAATATGACAAATAGGCTTCTTAAATCATTATAGTTAATTTTAATTTTGCTTTGTGCTTGAACGCTTGGTTTTGCATGAAAAGCAACCCCTAATCCAGCTTTTTTAATCATAGGTAAATCATTTGCTCCATCACCAATTGCAATTGTTTGAGATAGTTCTAGACCCAGCTCATGAGCCATATTCACTAACACGTGGGATTTATACTCTGCATCAACAATTTGCCCGTTAACTCTTCCTGTTAATTGCCCGTCTCTTAGCTCTAATTGATTGGCATAAACACGAAATAATTTAAATTTATCTTTTAAGTAATCAGCAAAATAAGTAAAACCACCTGATGCAATTGCAACTTGCCATCCCTTTTCATAAAAAGCTTGTAGCATCAAATCTAAACCAGGCATAATCGGTAGCGTATCTCTAACTTTTAAAAGTACAGATTCATCTGCACCAGCTAGCTTTGCAACTCTCGCCCTTAAACTTTCTGTAAAATCTAATTCTCCCCTCATCGCTTGTTCAGTGACCTCACTGACAGCTGCCCCTACGCCATGCAATTTAGCGATTTCATCAATACACTCAATTTCTATCGTAGTCGAGTCCATATCCATTACAATTAATCCAGGTTTAGCTAAGCTTGGTATAATGTGATGTATATTAACAAAATCTATTTGATAACTTTTAAATAGCTCTTCTACACGAGAAGTTAAATCGGTATTAAGAATGTAGATGTCTAATCCTAATATATGCTCCATTTTGAGTAAATAAATTGAATTATTTACTGAATTTGAATGGGTGGTGTGAGAAGAAAGTGCAGATAATATGTTAACTAATTTATCTACCGTAATATTTTCGCCATAAAAAGCAGATACTGGTTTTAATTGATTTATTTCGCCATTCATTTCAACAGATTGTAATTCAATACTATCGTTTTGTATTGTCCCAATCCTAAAGGGAGGCTTAAAATTCGCAAGTTTATCACGTGCTATTGTTTGGCAAGATAGCTTAAGTTCAATAGCATTTGAAATAGGTAATCGATTAGACATATATCCTCGAATGATAACTTTATAAATAGACTCAACTTATCGACTGCATTAATATATTAGGCGATACTATTTTAGTTTACCAAAATATTACTCTTCGCTCATTGCATCAGATTTAATGCGTTCTATTTTTGCACCTAATGACCTGAGTTTATGTTCAATTCCATCATATCCCCTATCAATATGATAAATTCTGTCCACAATTGTTTCACCTTTAGCAATACATCCGGCAATGACTAAACTCGCTGATGCTCTTAAATCTGTTGCCATCACTTGTGCACCTGATAATTGAGCTACGCCATGGCAAATCACTGTATTTCCCTCTATTTCAGCTTTTGCACCCATTCTGATTAACTCAGGCACATGCATAAATCTATTCTCAAAAATAGTTTCAGTGATCAACCCAGTTCCTTCAGCAACCATATTCAATAAGGTAAATTGAGCCTGCATATCGGTAGGAAAACCTGGATGAGGCGTAGTTCGAATATTGACAGCCTTAGGTCTGCGGTTTTGCATGTCCAATGTAATCCAATCATCACCGATTTCAATTTTAGCACCAGCTTCTTTGAGTTTTGATATAACGGCATCTAATAGATCTGCTCGAGTATTTTTACAGGTAATACGACCACCTGATACAGCTGCTGCAACTAAAAATGTACCGGTTTCAATTCTATCAGGTAAGACACCATAATGACCGCCACCTAATTTTTCAACACCCTCAATAATGATTTGATCAGTGCCGGCACCTGTAATTTTTGCACCAATTGTATTTAAAAAATTAGCAGTATCAACAATTTCAGGTTCACGAGCTGCATTCTCAATAACCGTTTTACCTGTCGCTAATGTAGCTGCACTCATAATCGTAAGTGTTGCGCCTACGCTGACTTTATCCATGACAATTAAAGCACCTTTTAATCGTCCATTGACTGATGCTTTTACATATCCATCTTCTAATATAATCGTTGCCCCTAATTGCTCAAGCCCGCTTATATGTAAATCAACTGGCCTTGCCCCAATCGCACATCCACCTGGTAATGAAACCTGCCCTTTACCAAATCTTGCAACGAGTGGTCCTAGCGCCCATATCGATGCACGCATTGTTTTGACTAGTTCATAGGGAGCACAATATTCAGTTATATTTGAGCCATCTAAAAAAATAGCATCGTCTTGCTTGCATGTCATGCCTAATCTACCTAGTAATTTCAAAGTAGTATCAATATCTTTGAGATGAGGAACATTATGCAAGGTGACGGGTTCTGTTGCTAAAATAGCTGAAAAAAGAATCGGTAATGCTGCATTTTTAGCACCAGAAATAGTAATGTCCCCACTGAGAGGGCCATTACCGACAATCTTAAATTTATCCATGATATTTTACCTAAAAAGGAGGGTTAAAAAGGTGTTGAGTTAACAAAGTTAAAGGTAGCCACTTCCTGAAGTAATTGACTAATACGAATTTAACTAAGCTAGAGCACTAGGGTCTAGCCACGTTTAAAATCTACATGCCCATTAATTTACGTTCTCTTTGCCATACATCCGGCGTATAAATTTTAAAATTTACAGCATGGATGCTATTATCTGCTATAAATGGCATGAGGGGCCCATAAAGATATTGTTGTTGTTTAACTCTAAGTGTAATTTCTTCAAAAATTTTTCCAACTGCAATCACGTTAAAATGGCTACCATCACCATTAACGTATACTTCATCAAGTTCAAGCGCATTTTTCAAAATTTCTGTGATTTGTGCATTATCCATTTTATATCATCTTTTAATGTGAATTATTCTTGTTTACCAACATTTCGCTAATCATAGTTAACTGTTTATATTAGCTTTTAGTGATTTGCCAGCATATGAGTTAGTCATATTAATTCTAGTGGTAGTTTATAAGCTTCAATAAGCGAAATTAACTCTGGACTTGCCCCTTTAACTGGTATTTTATTTGGAAACAGTTGTAGGGCAATTTGTGCGATAAGAGCAAGTCCTGCTGAATCAATTTTTTCTAACTCACTGAGATCAATTTCTTTGATATGAGCTAGTCGTTTTTTTTCAGAGTGTAGCTTTAATAGTGTATTTCGGACTAATACCCCTTTTAATAGCAGCACGTCATGATTGACATGCCAGTCTATTGTCAATTGTTCGAGTGCACTCATTGAGTTACTTACCGAGTGAAATTTGGATATTAGCATCTTTTTCAAGCTGACTAATCAACCCTGCAATACCACTTTGACGTAATAGGCCTGCCCATTCAGTTTGTTTAGTGTTAATCATGCTAATTCCTTCAGCTGCCATATCAAATGCTTGCCATTTTCCTGTTTGAGTATTTTTTCTCCATGAGAAATCTAATCTAATAGGTGGTCTTCCACCTTTATCAATAATTGTCACACGAATAGAAACCGTTTCTTTGCCTTCATAAGATTGTTCAGGCGCAATTGTTATTTCTTGATCTGTATATGAGGCTAATGCCTGACCATATACTTGAGTTAAGTAAGCTTCAAAGGCATTAAAAAAAGCAGTGCGTTCTTCTTCAGTAGCTGATTGATAATATTGGCCTAAGACTAATGCGCCTGCATACTTTACATGTACGTAGGGTATTAATTCTTCTTTTACTATCGTTCTTAAATGATCAGGATTAGCCTTGATCTGGCTTTGTTCTTCTTTCATTCTGGCAAATACTTTCTCAGCTGTTTCATTCATTAATGCATAAGGATTTGTTTCATCTATTGCAAAACTAGAAAATGAAAACACTGATAACATAGCCAAAAATAGGATTTTAATAGAAAAGAGTTGAAAAATATTTTTTAAGCTCTTGATTTTAATTGTCATAGTATTGCCTCTAAATTAAGTTTTTGGTTTCAGTATATATATGATTATTTTAATATAAAATGGCTTGTCTACCTATCATTCTATTATTTCAGAAGGTATTTCCTTATCGCTAGGCTTATCTCCGCCTTTAAGGCTATAAACAATTTGTCCTATAATGTCCTCTAACACAATAGCTGATTTCGTGTCTTCAATTCTGTTTTGATCACTTAAATAATAGGTCTGGAAAATGTCAGGATCATGAACCCCCATATTAAGCGCTAAAAATTGTTCACCAAGTAGTCCCGCACTTCTAACTGATAATGAGCTACTATTTGGAATCTGGTTATACTGACTATCAATCGCCATAGTGACAACAGGTGTATACGTTTTTTCATCTAATTTGATGTTAGTTACTCTACCAATAACAACGCCACCTATTTTTACAGGTGAGCGAATCTTAAGACTGCCAACATTATCAAAAGTTGCATAGAGTGTATAAGTGCTTTGACTTTTTAAGTTTTTAATATCAGCTACTTTAAGTAATAAAAATATCAATGATATAGTTCCTAGCAGCATAAAAAATCCAACTAGTAATTCAATTTTTGCTTTTTTCATAATAACCTTAATATCAAAATGTTAACACCAAAATTTTGAATTCATTCAGTTTGGGAGTAAAAATTTAAATCATTAACCAAACATAACCGCCGTCAACACAAAATCTAATCCTAATACTGCAAGTGAAGCATGTACAACAGTTCTAGTTGTCGCTTGGCTTATGCCGGATGACGTTGCTGTGCTATAATATCCGTTATAAAGCGCTATCCACATTACAGTAAACGCAAAAACAATACTCTTGATAATTGCATTAACGATATCATACCTTACCTGAACTGCATCATTCATTGCAGACCAAAAAAATCCTGCATCAATTCCTTTCCAAGAGACACCGACCAATGCCCCTCCTAAAATCCCTACAGAAATAAAAATTAACGCTAGTAAAGGCATACTGATTATTCCTGCCCAGAACCTTGGTGCTATAATCCTTCGAAGGGGATCTACCGCCATCATTTCTAGACTGGATAATTGTTCCGTCGCTTTCATTAACCCTATTTCAGCGGTAATCGCCGAACCTGCTCTACCAGCAAATAAAAGCGCGGTAACAACAGGACCTAATTCACGTAATAATGAAAGAGAAACCATCATGCCAAGACTATTTTCTGCACCATAGGTGGTTAGAACTAAATATCCCTGTAACCCTAAAACCATTCCAATAAATAAGCCAGATACAACACAAATCATTAAAGATTGGACACCTATGACATAAATTTGTTTGATTAAAAGTGGGAATTGTTTAATAGGTTCTGGCCGCCCAATTAAAGCCTGAAATAACATCACGCCAGCTTGACCAAAATGATGGACAAATAAAAGAGTAGAACGGCCCGATTGAATCAATAATTGTTTTATCATATTTTATCTATCAATTTTTAAATTAGTCCACTATTTGCGATCGAATATTCATAAGAATCTGCAGGATACCTGAAAGGTACGGGGCCATCTGCTAAACCATCTAAAAATTGCCTAACTTGCGCATCTTCATTAGATTGTAACTGCTGTGGCGTTCCTTGTGCGATAACTCTTTTGTCTGCAATAATATACGCATAATCAGCAATACTTAAAACCTCAGGTACATCGTGTGATACAACCACACAAGTAATTCCAAGGGCTTGGTTGATTTGCTTTATCAACTCCACTAATACACCCATTGTGATAGGATCTTGTCCGACAAAGGGCTCGTCGAACATGACAAGATCTGGATCTAATGCAATAGCTCTAGCTAACGCAGCTCTTCTTGCCATACCGCCCGATAATTGTGAAGGCATAAGATTACTTGCGCCTCTTAATCCAACGGCTTCAAGTTTCATTAGAACAATTGTATTGATAATATCGGCTGGTAATTGTGTATGTTCTTTTAGTGCAAAAGCAACATTTTCAAAAACTGTTAATTCAGAAAACAAAGCACCCGATTGAAATAACATCCCCATTCTTTTTCTGACTTGGTATAATTCAGAACGATGAAGGTTAGGGATATCAAGTCCATCAAACCATATATGTCCCTCTACCGGTTGGATTTGCCCACCTATTAACCTTAATAAAGTTGTCTTACCAATTCCTGAGGGGCCCATAATCGCAGTTATTTTACCTTTTTGAATTGATAACGTGAGGTTAGAGAAAATAGCTCTATTATCTGTCTCATAAGTTATATTATCGACTTCAATTAGATTTTGTTGCTTTACAGACATCAAGTTATACCCTTTTATTCAACAATTGCGTAGTAGGAATTTATCCCTGTATTCCTCTAGCAGCTGCAGCATCTATCATCAGATGGCAATTTCCATGTAAATGCAAAATAGATGCAGGTAATGACTCACTCAAAGGAGCGCGCATTAAATACAACGTTGCATTTGCTTTTTTATCACCAACAGCGACTAAAACAATACGTTTAGCCTGTTTAATGGTTTTCATGCCAATCGTAAGCACAGAATCGGGAACTACCAAATCATGCCCTACCCTATCTTGAAGTGAATTAACGATATCTTGATTATTTTTATCTACCGTTAATTCTCTTGATTCACTTTCAAAAGATGAGCCTGGTAAGTTAGCTGCAATATGTCCATCAGACTCTAATGACAGTAACGCGATATCAATTCCACCAGCTTTAGCGATTTCTTCATCAATATTTTTTATGCTATTCATATTTAAAGCGTGTATTCTATCAGTTGGGATTTGAGCGGGAATAAAAAAGTTATCACGCACTCTAGCGTAAGTGAGCATTGAAATATCACCTGCACTAATTGGTATTTCATCTGCCAGATAATAATGCACACCACTGTATTGATGCATTTTTAATTTTGGTACTAAATATTCATATATTTGTAATGGTAATGTCCCTGCGCTCAGTAAAACATTAACCCTCGTATCTTCTGGAATAACTGATAAAATCAGTTTTGCTACCTCAATAGACAATTCATCTCTATCTGAAAAAAATCTGCTTTGCATATGCCTTACCCATTTGATTGAAATTCATTAAACCTGTTATTAATAATTATTGTGTTCAGTATACTCTTTTATGAGACTATAATGAAGATAGTTTTATCATTGGATTAATGGAAATTTTGATTTAAATTTTATTTGCCGTAAGCATAATTTAAATTCTCACTAACTTGCTTGTATTTAAGTGTATAATTACCCAAACGATGTACCTGCTGTAATTAAACAAAATAAGTTAAATTTTAATCAATTCCTATTTAAAGATAATGGTAATCATTAGCATTTTTTATTGATTTTTAAAGGATTACAAATGATACAAGAAACTAATAGATTAACTCAAAGTACTCACAATTTTATTGAAAGTGCCAAACGAACAATTAAGATAGAGTTAGAAGGAATTAATGAACTATTTAAGTATGTTAATGATGATTTTCAACTTGCATGTGAAAGAATATTTGCAACAAAAGGAAAAGTAATTGTAATGGGAATAGGAAAGTCCGGCCATATCGGAAAAAAAATGGCGGCCACTTTCGCAAGCACTGGCACTCCAGCTTTTTTTGTTCATCCTGCTGAAGCAAGCCACGGTGATTTAGGCATGGTAACCCCTAGTGATATCTTAATTTTAATTTCAAACTCTGGTGAATCACCTGAGATTACAGCATTACTACCCACCCTAAAAAGATTGCAAATACCCATGATTTCAATGACAAACTCAACTGAAAGCACACTTGCAAAAGCTTCAGATGTACATATTTGCATTAAAACACCTAAAGAAGCGTGCCCTTTGGGTCTTGCCCCAACATCAAGCACAACGGCAACTTTAGTGATGGGAGATGCAATGGCTATAAGCTTACTTGAAGCAAGAGGGTTTAATTCTGAGGATTTTGCACTTTCCCATCCTGGAGGTGCTTTAGGTCGTAAGTTGCTACTAAAAGTCCATGATATTATGCATACTCACTCCGCTATGCCTATTGTAAATGTTGAGGCATCCCTTAAAGATGCACTTGTTGAAATCACTCAAAAAAACCTAGGGTTAGTTGTTATTTGTAATGAACAGAATAAAATTGAAGGTGTCTTTACTGATGGTGATTTGCGCCGTATTTTTGAAACTGACATTGATCTAAGAACCGCATCAATTTTAGAAGTGATGACAAAAGGTGGAATTAATATTCATCCAAATGCACTGGCTGTTGATGCGCTTAATCTTATGCAAGCAAAGCATATAACAGCCCTTATTGTTGCAGAAAATCAAAAATTAGTTGGTGTTTTACATATGCATGATTTGCTAAGAGCTGGGGTAGTATAATGTGTTATCATAATCAACAGGCGACAGATGAATTAAAATGTCGCTTCATCCAGTTTGTGCTAAAAGGAAATAAGTGTGTCTTATATTGATGATTTTAAAAAACTTGATTCAACCCTCATACAGAAAGCGAAAAGAATCAAACTTGTTATATGCGATGTAGATGGGGTATTAACAGATGGCTTGATCTATATGGGCAATGCTGGTGAAGAATTAAAAGCTTTCCATGTCCGCGATGGATTTGGTATACATGCCCTCTTACAGATTGGTATTGAAACTGCCCTAATTACTGGCAGACAATCTAAACTCGTTGAACACCGTGCAGCAACTTTAAAAATTAAACACATCTATCAAGGCCAATCAAATAAACTTATCGCATTCGAAGACCTATGCAAGCAAACACAGTTGTCACATGATTCGATTGCTTATATCGGGGATGATCTCATTGATGCTCCTGTAATGGATAAAGTAGGGCTATCGATAGCAGTTAAAGATGCACATCCTATGCTCATAACTCACTCACATTACCAGACGCAATTAGAAGGTGGAAAAGGCGCAGTAAGAGAAGTCTGCGATTTAATTTTATTTGCAAAAGACCATCTTCATTTTGCTAGTGGTTTATCGGTATAATAGGCCTATGAATAAATTATATATGACAATAAAAGATAAAGGTTTAACGATACTTTTAATCTTAGTTGCGTTAACTCTCATAGGTATCAAGTTTGCAGATATGGATACTAATGATAATCTTAATGAAGAGCCAAACGAAGACTCACCAACTTATATAGCTACGGAGACTAAAACTCTTGCTTATGACGAGTTAGGTAAACTATCACATGAATTATTAGCTAAATTTGCTAAAAACCGTGCTGATTCTGGTAAAAGTGAATTGAAAGATCCTATTCTTATCATTTTTGGAGAAACTGGTAAGCCAGATTGGAAAGTCAGTGCTGAACGTGCTGATATTGATGAAAATAGGCTTCTTTTTTTACAAGGAAATGTAAAGGTTAACCGCCTAGAAGCAGTTGCAATATTAGATAATATTGTTACAGAATCTGCATCAATTGATTTAAATACTCAAGATATTATGAGTGAAGTTGCGGTGACACTAGAGGGTGATGGTTTTTCTTCTAAAGGCAATGGGCTGATAGGAAATATAAAATCACAACAAGCAAAATTATTGAACAATGTCATGTCAATTTATCAACCACAAACTGCCACAAACTGATAGTAAACTAACAAATTGATCAAAGTTTAGTCACGTAAAATTAAAATAGGTGTTTTACTGCACTAATTGTAATAAGATAGATTAATTGATAGCCAAAAACAGGATTATAACGTGAATAAAAATAGTCAAACTCCCCCTCTTTTTTACAGTTATGCTACACAGCTCAAATTGATTAAACATTCTATTGTTTTAATCACCATATTATTTGGTTTCACAAACCAATCAGTTGCCAAGACTGGCGATACTGAACAGCCTATGCATATTTCCTCTAACAGTCAATCATTAGACATTACGAATAATATCGCAACCTTCACTGACTCGGTTGTCATTACCCAAGGTTCAATTAATATTATTGCAGATAAAGTCGTTGTCACGACGCCTAATGGTGATCAAACCAAAGCAGTTGTTGATGCTTATGGTTCACCTTTAAAATTTTCTCAACTACAAGATGATGGAAAACCAATTGAAGGCCATGCAAACCAAATGCGTTATGAGTTAGAAATTGAAAAAATCACGCTAACTGGTAACGCTTTTATCTCACAACTAGATAGTAACGTTAAAGGTGATAAAATTGTCTATCTTGTAAAAGAACAAAAAATGGAAGCGAAAGGTGATAGAGTCATTACCATATTGAATCCTAAACAGATTCAAGAAAACGATAAACCCTAGCTATGTTTAGATTTCAGTAACTCAACCGTTTAAAGTACATATTTGCTATCACATTATTATATATAGGACAGAAATGGAATCATCCACACTTATTGCTGAAAACTTAGCAAAATCATATAAAAATAGACAAGTTGTTAAAGATGTCAGCCTTGAAGTTAAGTCAGGTGAAATAGTGGGGTTACTTGGGCCAAACGGCGCAGGTAAAACAACAACATTCTATATGGTAGTTGGTATTGTCGCCCGTGATTCAGGTAGAATTTTAATTAATGGCAATGACATAACTCACTTACCTTTACATGAACGAGCAAGATTAGGTATTGGTTATTTGCCACAAGAAGCATCTATTTTTAGGAGATTAAGTGTCATTAATAATCTAATGGCAGTGCTGGAACTGAGAAAAGACCTCGATCATAAACAACGCTTATTGCGTGCAGATGAACTATTAGAAGAATTTCATGTCAGCCATTTACGAAACAGTCTAGGTCAAGCACTCTCAGGTGGAGAACGCAGGCGAGTTGAAATTGCGCGTGCACTTGCTGCGAATCCTAAATTTATTTTGCTTGATGAACCATTTGCGGGTGTTGACCCTATTTCAGTAATTGATATTAAAAATATCATTGTGCATTTGAAAAAAAGTGGTTTAGGTGTACTAATAACCGATCATAATGTAAGAGAAACCTTAGATGTATGTGAGCATGCTTATATTGTGAGCCAAGGACATTTGATTGCTAAAGGGACCCCAGATGAAATCTTAGAAGATGAGGAAGTCAAACGCGTATACCTTGGTGAAGATTTTAAACTTTAGATTACGTTGACATTTTGATATGAAAAACACACTGCAACTTAGAACTAGTCAACAATTAGCTTTCACACCTCAGTTGCAGCAGTCATTACAATTCCTCCAGCTCTCCTCTTTAGAGTTAGAACAAACTCTTAACGCTTTAATCATAGAAAATCCATTTTTAACCTTAGAGCATGATTCAGATAAATATTTACATGACCCAGTTGATGATGGTCCACTGACTTATGACAGTGAAATATTACCAATCGATACGCATCTACACGAAGATGAAATAAGTAATACTTACCTAGAACCTTCTGTTTCTGAGGCGATTGAAACCCAAAATTTAGCTGAATTACCGCTAGATTCACAGTGGGAGGATCACTACCAGGATGACTTTGATGTTACTCAGCGGCATGATTTAGACTCATTAGGTGTTAAAAAAGATGAACTTATGGATGATTACTATGAAAATAAAACAACTTCTATTTCTTTAAAAGAACACTTATTAGAACAAGTTTCTGTTACTCCATTTACTCGGACAGAAGAACTCATCGCTATATTTATCATAGATGCCATAGATGAAAATGGGTATTTAACGCAAAGCCGTGAAGACATCATATCGGCATTAAAGGTGGTTATGCCCGCTTATGATTTTGAATCTGACTACAAAAGTGTGTTATCCCGTATACAATTATTTGACCCAATTAGCCTTGCAACCTACTCTTTACAAGAACGATTATTAATTCAACTTAATGCGCAATCTAATAATGAAGTTGTCGAACTTGCCAAGATACTTTTGAAAGACAAATCTGAGCTCCTAGAAAAACGAGATTTTAGAACGATTATTAAATCTCTTCGTATCAGTGAAGTACAATTGCAATCTGCACTCTCTCTTTTAGCGACTTTAGATCCTTTCCCTGCTAAAGACTTTTATGACTCAGAAAATTTAGCTATTACGCCAGATATTGTTGTCCTAAAAACAAATAATGAATGGCAAATACAATTAAATAATAGTCTCTTTCCCAAAATTGTACTTGATACGGAATATGTAAAAATGTTACAAAGGGAGAAAAAAAACAGTGCAAAACGAGATAATGTACAAAAGAATGCAATTGAATATTTGCAACAAGCTTATCAAAGTGCTAAAACAGTATTATTAAGTCTAGAGGGACGTTATAAAACTTTACTCTTAGTCGCGAATCAAATTGTTGCAAATCAAATAGAGTTTTTTGAAAAAGGTGAAAGCTTTTTAAAACCGATGGTTTTAGCAGATATTGCTAGTATACTAGAAATGTCAGAATCGACTATTTCAAGAGCATGCCAAAATAAATATTTAATTTGTGCTAGAGGTACGTTCGAGTTGAAGTATTTTTTCTCTAGTCATGTAACAAACGAACAAGGTGAAGAAATTTCATCTAGCGTGATAAAATCATATTTAAAACAATGGATAGAATCCGAAAATACAACAAAACCCTTTAGTGATAGTAAACTTGAGACAAAACTTAAAGAATTAGGGTATGACGTTGCAAGAAGGACAGTTGCAAAGTATCGTGAGCAGTTAGGTTTTCCTGCATCGAATTTAAGGAAAACATTATAACTGCCGATATTAAAGTAAACTTAGTGAGATTTTTATCAACCATGTTAATCAAAGGAGAGTTATATGCAAATTTCTATTGTTGGTCACCATATTGAAATTACACCCGCTATTAATGAATTTGTCGATACAAAATTCACAAAATTGACTCAATATTTCGACAGAATCAATCAAGCACAAATTGTTTTACACATAGAAGGGGTCAAAAAAATAGCTGAGACTACGCTTTTTGTAAATGGTGGTGAAATCCATGCTAAAGCAGAACATGATTCAGATATGTATGCCGCGATGGATCTACTCTTAGATAAATTAGCAAGGCAACTAACAAAACATAAAGAAAAAATGCGCAACCATTAATCATCTGAAAATCCCCTACAATGAGTTTTAACACTTTTTGTAGGGGAAAACCAAAATGAATAAATTTTAATTGTTCAATAACTCATTATTTCTAAATAATTATCACCTAGCAATAAGATTAAAAGCACTAACAGAATCAGAAGAAATTAAAATAAGGCGGCTTGTATGATTTTAATGATTGTCAGCGGACGCTCAGGCTCAGGTAAATCTGTTGCTTTGCGTGCACTAGAAGATATGGGGTTTTACTGTGTTGACAATATTCCCGTTGTACTACTTCCCTCTTTAGCTGATGAACTTTCGAAACAAGTCAGTTCTGCTGCAATTAGTATTGATGTTCGTAACATGCCTCAAGACCCTGAAGTATTTGAATCTGTCATGAAGCAGTTACCTGAAAAATGCATTCCTCAATTACTCTTTTTAGATGCAGATCGTAATACTCTTATCCGCCGTTATAGTGATACCCGCCGCCTTCATCCGCTTTCTGTACATAATTTATCATTAGAAAGTGCAATTGAAAAGGAAGGCGAATTATTAGAACCCCTCAGATCCCAAGCTGACTTGTTAATAGATACCTCTGAAATGTCAGTTCATGAACTAGCTGAGATGTTAAGGGCCCGTCTACTTGGTAAACGTGAACGAGAATTAACTATCGTATTTGAATCTTTCGGGTTTAAACATGGCCTACCAATTGATGCTGACTATGTTTTTGATGTACGCTTTTTACCAAATCCTCACTGGGATCCAAAGTTAAGGCCTATGACAGGTCTTGATAAACCTGTTGCCGCTTTTTTAGGGCGCCACACTGAAGTGCATAATTTTATTTATCAAACTAGAAGCTATTTAGAACAATGGCTTCCTATGCTAGAGACTAATAATAGAAGTTATTTGACCATCGCTGTAGGATGTACTGGTGGGAAACACCGTTCTGTGTATGTAGCAGAGCAACTTGCAGATTATTTTCGTTCTCGCGGAAAGAATGTACAGTCTAGGCATCGAACATTAGAAAAAAAGAAATAATAATATACTTTATATTTAGTCCACTAAGGAGATTTCATGCGCAACAATCAACCAGTAACTCAAAAAGAGTTCGAACTGGATTCCAAAACAACATTAACTTCGACAACAGACTTAGACAGCTACATCAATTATGCTAATGAAGCATTCACAAAAGTAAGTGGTTTCACTTACGATGAATTACATGGTCAACCTCATAACATTGTTCGCCATCCAGATATGCCTAAAGAAGCATTTGAAGATATGTGGCGTACTATTAAAGGTGGGGAGCCTTGGAGTGCTGCTGTTAAAAATAGACGCCGCAATGGTGACCATTATTGGGTTACTGCTAATGCCATGCCGGTTATCAAAAATAATCAGCACATAGGGTACATGTCAATTAGAACTAAACCAAGCCGCAGTCAAATTCAAGAAGCTGAAGCACTGTATAAGGCTATGAATGAAAAAAAATCAAATTTTAAATTGTATAAAGGTGTGCTTATCCGAAAAGGTTTATTATCAATTTTTAATTTTAATAAAACCATGTCGTTTAGGCTAAGAGCATTTCTTCCACCTATTTTTTTAACTTTTGCAATGTTACTTACAGCTTGGTTAGTCGCGATTGATATGACCAAATTTTTAATATTAGGGTCAGCAACTGTAATTTTTAATCTAATCTTGATTCTTTGGATTGAATCACAACTTATCAAACCTGTTTTAAAAATGAAAAATTATGCGATTGGCGTAGCAAGTGGTAAAGAGTTTGGCTCTGTCACGATAAATAAAGCTGATGAAATCGGCATGACGATAAGAAGTATCAGCCAAATTGGATTAAAATTCAAATGGGTTATCGATGATTTAACGGAAGAAGCCGCAAGTGTTCAAACTGCAGGTAATATGATAGTTGATGAAATGAATGCACTTATTGTACAAATAGATAGGGCAACAGAAAATGTTAATTCTACAGCCTCCGCTATGGCGCAAATTACATCAAATGTTAAGAATACATCTGACGCTGCTAAACAAGCTAGTGAATTTGCTGAAGTTGCAAACTCTTCGGCTATAAAAGGTGGACAGGCTATGAAACAAATCATAGATACTATGCACGATATTAGTGACAGCTCACAAAAGATCGGTGACATAATCAGCATAATTGATGGCATTGCTTTTCAAACCAATATCTTAGCTTTAAATGCAGCAGTTGAAGCAGCTAGAGCGGGTGAACAGGGTCGAGGATTTGCAGTTGTTGCAGGGGAAGTTCGTTCACTAGCACAAAGAAGTGCCCAAGCAGCCAATGAAATTAAAGGTCTCATCGAAAAAAGTATTACAACTGTTAACGCTGGTTCTACACTAGTAGAACATGCTGATAAAGAAATTAATGAAATTGTGCAGCAAGTTCAACGCGTCAACGAAATGATTAACGACATTAGTACAGCTACTCATGAACAAACCCAAGGCATTGTACAGGTTGACTTAGCAATTGATGATCTAGATAAAATCATTCGTGAAAATGCTAATTTAACGCAACAAACGATGGATGTGACTAAAACCTTACAAGCTAAAACACAAGATTTAGTCAATGCAACCACAGCATTTGATTCCTAATATCCGTGTAGATCTCTATTGCATCTATCAAAATGCAATAGAGATATCGGATCAATCAAGTGTTATAAGTAAACTCTTTAAGAATATGGCTACATCCCTTGTTTATACACGCCCCTGATGGTTTAATTAATACTAAGCCTACAAGTCATCTACTCTTAACACTTGGCTTGTAATTTTTCCGTCGCTGACTCTAGTCTGAATAATGTCACCTTGCAACACTTGCTGTTTACTCTTGATTCTTTCTTGCTTATTTGTCAATGCAACAGCAAATCCCCTCTCTAAGCTTTTGAGTGGGCTTAAAGCATCAAGCTGACCTACACAAGCGCGCATCTCTAATTTTGAGGTTTCTATTCTAACTTTAATAGATTGATTCTTTCTATTAGATAAAGCAAGTAACTGCTGATAATGTGATTGAATACTTGCTTGCGGGGAAAATTGATATAACTTTTGATTCAACAATCCAAGTTTTGAATAATTCGGTTGCACTAAATTCACATTATTAAACTTTTGGATGATATTTGATAACTGCCCTTGTTTATATGAGATTATTTGGTTTTGAGTAGGGTACAAAGCTTTATCAATATTTGAAAGTCTAAATTGATTAGACTTAATTTTATCATTCATCAATCTAGTCAATTTTGACATAGCTGTAGTAATTGATGTTTCAATAGGTCTAAATTTTAAAATAGGGTTAAGAAACTCAAGGCGTTTTGTTACCTTCGCTAAACGATCTACGCTGATAGTATAGGGATTATGAGATTTTAATTTCTCAGCCTGTAATGCTAATTGTTTAACTTGTTTTGCAATAGCATTAGTCTGGAGCTGACCTAGCTTAGAAATTAATTCATTCAATTTCAGCAATTTTCTTGCTATTTGTAATTCAGGGTGCTGTAAATTCAATCGATGATTAAGTTTGGCATAATTTTGATTCTGCACAGAAAGATAGTAATCCATTGAAAATTCTAACCGTTGTTCTAATTTACGACAACTTTCTAGCATTTCTTGCTGATTACGACTCACTAATTCAGCAGCAGCAGAAGGAGTAGGAGCCCGTACATCAGCAACAAAATCAGCAATCGTTACATCAGTTTCATGCCCTACGCCACTTATAATAGGTATTTTGCTGGCGAATATAGCCCTTGCAAGCGCTTCATTATTAAAACACCATAGATCTTCTAATGATCCGCCCCCCCTTGCCAATATCAATACGTCACATTCCATCCGTTTATTAGCTATCTCTATCATTTGGATAAGTTGCTTAACAGCAGGCTCACCTTGCACTTGACTTGGGTAAATAATTACAGGAAGTTGTGGATCTCGCCTTTTCAAGACTTGTAAAATATCTTGTAAGGCTGCGCCAGTTGGGGATGTGATTATCCCTAATTTTTTAGCAGGCTTTGGTAATATTTTTTTTAAATGATTGGCAAATAAGCCCTCTTCAGCAAGTTTAGCTTTAAGCGCATCAAATTGCTGCTGCAATAGCCCCTCTCCTGCAGGCTTAATTTTTTCAACAATAATTTGATAATCACCTCGAGGCTCATACAAAGTGACTGTCGCACGTACCATCACCTGCATTCCATTTTGCGGGGAAAAATTGACTAGCCGATTGTTCCCTCGAAACATAGCAGCCTTAACTTGAGCAGTGTTATCTTTTAGAGTAAAGTACCAATGACCAGAGCTTGGTGCAGAAAAATTTGAAATTTCACCAACTATTAAAACACGTGTTGCGGTTTGTTCTAATGCTAACCGTACAGTTTGATTAAGTTTACTAACTGTATACACTGTCTCATTTGTAGGCTGTATTGTTTGCGTTTGCATCAATGTCATCCCATTGTAGGCTAAAAATATTAACTGCTCTTAGATTGATTAAAACGATTTAATTTAAAAGGACTCAGATCAAATTCGCAGTCATCACCTTTAGCAAAATCTGAAATAATTTCACCTAAAACTGAAGCAAATTTATAGCCGTGGCCACTTAATCCGCTGACAACATAAATATTTTCGTCAATTGTATCAATGATAAAATCTTCATCTGCCGTCATATCATAGGTGCACGAAGCCCCATAAAGACATCCACCTACACCAGGTAAATAATGCTTAAGAAAATCTAATAAGGCTCTACCATCTGTAGGATGCCTACCAAATGGTAATCGTTCTTCTTTTTTTTCAATTGGTTGCCAGTCTAAGTGCTTACCTAGCTTTAATTCATCATTAACAGCAGGGAACCCATAAAAACCTTCACCCTGTTCATTTTCAATCACAAACGCAGGAAATTTATTATTTTGACTAAAACGACCATCAGCTTGATGCCAAGCAAACACCCTTCTTATAGGCGTTATTGGAATATCAGGTAACAATTTTTTAACCCAAGTACCAGCGCACACTGCGACTTTTTTACTATAATAAGTACCATCTTGTGTAATGACTTCAATTCCTTGCCCTTTCCTATTAATAGCTGTTACTTCACAGTTAAAGAGCTGAGCACAACCTAGCTCATTTGCTAGTTTAATATAACTTTTAATCGCATTCTCACAGTATAATATACCTGCATTTGGCTCATAAACAGTTATATAGCTGTCTGGCAAGTTAATTTCAGGCCATCGAACTTTGGCCTCTTTTCCTGAAGTAATATCGACATTAAGATTATACTGTTTTGCACTTTGTATAGCTTGTTGTATAAATTCTGAATGCTCTGGTGCTGCGTTTAGTACACCTGTCTTTTCAAAAATAGGGGATTCACTTTGCAAATGGAGGTCTGACCAGAGTGACTGAGCTTTAAGCAATAACGGCACATAATTCTCACCTTCGCCATACGCATGCCGGATAATTCGTGTTTGCCCATGATGCGATCCATCAGTATGAGGAGGGAAATGGCTATCAATCATCAATACATTCATGCCCGCTTTCTTGCTATAATATCCAGCCGCAGCACCTACGGAACCACTACCAATTATAATTAAATCATATTCTGCTTGTGATGTCATACTCTGCCCCACATTCATATTTAACAATGACATTAAAAAAATAAATTGTTAATCTGCATTAAATTAACTCTTTATTACTTGCCAAGCTAACGTTTCACCAGCCATGAAAGGTACGATTTGATTATCCCCTACTTCAATAACGCTTGGTTGAATAGAATCTTGCTTTTCAAGAGTGATAATTTCTTCATTCACTGGTAAACCATAAAAATTAGCGCCATTAATTGAAGCAAATTGTTCAAAGTATTCAAGTGCATTCATCTGTTCAAATACTTCAGCATATATAGCTAAAGCATTAAGTGCATTAAATGCACCAGCGCACCCACATGCATGCTCTTTTAAGTGTTTAAAATGCGGTGCAGAGTCAGTACCCAAAAATATTCTTGGATGTCCTGTTGCAATCGCTTGACGTAATGCATTTTGATGGATATTACGTTTTAAAATAGGTAAACAGTATAAATGCGGTTTTATACCACCTACTAGCATATCATTTCGATTTAAGAGAAGGTGCTGTGGTGTGATGGTTGCACCTATAAAAAGATCACCCTCAAGAATGTATTGAGCTGCTTCTTTAGTTGTAATATGTTCAAGAACAAGTTTTAATTCTGGAAAGTCAGCTCGAATTTTAGTTAATGTTCGATCAATAAACACAGCCTCTCTATCAAAAATATCAATCTCTTTATCTGTTACTTCTCCGTGTATTAAAAGCGGCATTCCAATCTTTTGCATGCATTCAAATAAAGGATACGCTTCACGTAAATCTTCAATGCCATGGCTTGAATTAGTAGTGGCATGTGCTGGATATAATTTTGCGGCAACAAATAATTTTTGAGAGAAACCCTGTTCTAAAATTTGAGGAGTCACATTTTTTGATAGATAGCATGTCATCAAAGGGGTAAAAGTATGCCCATTTGGAATTGCTGTGATAATTTTTTTTCGATATTCAATTGCTTGATCTAATGTTGTTATTGGCTGTGCTAGGTTTGGCATAATAATTGCCCTAGCATAATGGGCTGTTGTAAAAGGCAATACAGTTTTAAGCACCTCACCATCCCTAACGTGTAAATGCCAATCATCTGGACGCTTAATTTTAATCTGTTTTATCGCAATTTGGTTTTGCATAATTACCTCTAATATTTTTATTGCCAGTAAGTTATTTTTTGGTGGTATTACTATGCAAATACGCCTGCATATGCAGGCGTATTTATCACGTATTTAAACAACATATAATGCTAATGATAGCTTGGTTTACTCATAGGGGCCGTTGCGATATTAGTGGCAAAACTTGCACCAGCACGTCCTTTTCCATCAAATACAAATTCTGGTCTAACCCAATCGCTTTGCTTTGGAACCATTGGTATATATACCGGAGCAGGTGCTTTAGTAACAGGGGCAGCCCCATGCAATTGTTTACGTTTTGCCATTGATATAGCTGATTTTTCAGGTATTGTTTTACCACTTGCTACAGATTCTGTCTGCGTCGGAATATTTTGAATATCCACCACAATTTCTTCATCTATAGATTCATCACTTAAATTAACTGATGAAATGTCGGTGTGCATAGGTGACTTTATACTAATTTCCTCACCTTTATCAATTTCACCCACTCCATTCGCGTGTTCAAATCCTAGCTGTGCTGATACAATTTTATCAGTACTTAAATCAAAATTCTCAGTTTGTGGCATTATTTGGGGTTCGGTGCCTTGGCTCAATTTATCAGAAGCAGCATTAGAAACACTTAATATTGATTGTTCTAATTCTGCTGCTTGTGCAATTGCTTCTTGTTGCTTGTTTAATTGATAATAATTCACCCAAACCTTACCTGATGCCATTTCTGGAGATGCGAATGCACCTTCTAGCTGAACAGGGGCAACACTTAAATCGTAACGCATTCTTTTACGGCGTTGTCCATTTGCTCGCAAATGTCTTGGTGATCGTCTAGAACGTTTTGTTTTATCTTGAAATTCATCAGATACAGCTGGAGCATGTGTCTCACTAACATTCATTGGTTCCTGTACTTGCGCAACTAAATTAGATGCCTCATCTTGAACTCTTACTGATGAAGTATTTTTTCTGCGCTCTCTACGGGGTTTCGTTGTGATAACATCACTCGCACGCTCTTTAACTGGTTTTTTGCTAGTTTCAGCAGTAGCGCCTTCAACCTCTCCTACTTTTGCCTTTTGAGAATCATTTCTTGGATTCATTCTCGTTTTTGCATCGTTACGATTAGGGCGCATATTTTTTGAAGCACTTTCTGTACTTGAGTCTAAAGATTCCGCTACTTCTGCTCGTGGTGCCCGCTCATTTCTCGGTCTATCACGCCTATTGCGTGCCTGATTATTACGGTTTCGATTTTGATGAGGTCTTTGGGCCGTGATTTCAGTTGTTTCTTCTTTAGCGGTTTCAGTACCGTTGAATAACGATTTAAAAAACTTACTTATGAATCCAAACATTCCAACAGATTCAGGCGTGCTTGTTCTAGAATGTTGAACAGGCGGTGGCGTATCTGCAGTAATCGTATGAGCTTTTACAGCAGGTTGCTGTTCGATAACTTTTTTAACAGGTGTAGATTCTTCTACTAATGGCAGTTTATTCGCATCATAAAGTTCAGCTAACTTATAGCTCAGTTGTTCAGGTGAGTCTCCCTTTTTCATACGTTGAATATGATAATGTGGCGTCTGCATATTTTCATTAGGCACAATGATGATTTTTAAGCCTTTATTTTCATTTTCAATAGCATGTACAGCATCACGTTTTTCATTTAACAGATAAGAAGCTATTTGAACAGGTACTATAACTTGCACTTCACTCGTTTTATCTTTTAAAGCTGCTTCTTCAATTAAACGCAAAATTGATAAAGATAAAGATTCATTATCACGCACACGTCCTGTACCGCTACATCTTGGGCAAATATGATGACTCGATTCATTTAATGACGGACTTAGTCTCTGCCTTGACATTTCAAGTAAGCCAAACTTAGATATTCTAGTCACTTGTATTCTCGCTCTATCTGAGCGAACTGCATCACGCAATCTAGATTCAACTTCACGTTGATGCCTGATAGGAGTCATATCAATAAAATCGATTACAATTAACCCGCCTAGGTCACGAAGGCGTAATTGTCTAGCAATTTCATCAGCAGCTTCAAGATTAGTATTAAATGCTGTTTCTTCAATATCCTTACCCCGAGTAGAACGAGCTGAGTTGATATCAATTGCAGTGAGTGCTTCAGTCGTATCAATTACAATTGATCCACCTGATGGTAAGCGAACCTCACGTTGATAAGCTGATTCAATTTGAGATTCGATTTGAAAATGGCTAAATAATGGTGTATCGCCAGTATAGAGTTTTATTTTACTGATGAAATCAGGACGACCAAGCGTTCCTATATGTAGTTTTGCTTCCTCATATAGCTCTGGACTATCAATTAAAATTTCTGAAATATCAGGACGAAGATAATCTCTAAATGCTCTGACGATAACACTACTTTCCTGATGAATTAAAAAAGGCGCAGGACGGCTTGCAGCAGCTTGTTTAATTGCTTCCCAATGTTTAATTCTAAATGACAAGTCCCATTGTAATGCCTCAGCAGACTTACCCATACCAGCAGTACGGATGATTAATCCCATTTCAGAAGGGATATCTAGCACTGAGAGCGCCTCTTTTAATTCACTACGTTCTTCACCCTCAATACGTCTTGATATACCGCCAGCTCTAGGATTATTCGGCATCAGCACTAAATAACTACCAGCAAGACTAATAAAAGTGGTGAGTACAGCATTTTTATTACCGCGCTCTTCTTTCTCAACTTGAACAATCATCTCTTGTCCCACTTCTAGGACATCAGCGATATTTGGACGACCTTCTCCACTACTTCGTTTAGAAAAATACTCACGAGAGACTTCTTTGAAAGGCAAAAATCCACGACGTTCACAGCCATAATCTACCCAAGCTGCATCTAAACTAGGCTCTAGCTTGCTGATTTTTCCTTTGTAGATATTAGATTTTTTAAGTTCATGATTAGTATTCTCGATATCGAGATCATATAGACGCTGACCATCAACAAGAGCAACTCGAAGTTCTTCTTGCTGTGTCGCATTGATTAACATTCTTTTCATAGTTCAATACTCAATTGTTTTGACATATTTGTCATACATATTTTACGATTGAGCAGAACAACACAGATTGATTTAGTATACTTAGGCTAAAAAAGCCTTGTCTAGCAAGAGCTTAATTGGCAACCTCCCGGCTGGCATTGTTAGCACGTGTACATCATGAATAGTGAATCGATTGTAAGTAACATGTTATTTATTGAATACAGGACATCTGTCCGCTTAATTATCTTATAGACCTAAATTACGTGTAATCTTAATGAATTAATTTTCACTTTCTAAAATTTCTGTGGTGATCTGCTCACCAATCTTTTTATTACGTCTTATGCCGTTGCAGCGTAATAAAAAGCCAAAATTATTCTTACTGTTATTTTTTGTCACTCAATTTGCTTTGTCATTATCGTTTTGATAATTCTTAGGCAAACGGCAGTTTTCTTTCATCAATAACGCATACCTTTATACATCAAACTGAAAGTTTTTTATAGTACTAATCCAAATATTTTTGCATTTTGAGATTAAGGACAAACTTTTTACTACGTTAACACAATATTATTTTGTATTGTTAATCATTCGCCGTGCATTTTTGCGATAAATGATTAACTAAGTCACAATATTGTTTAATGGTGATGTTTTCAGCTCTGAGTTTTTCATCAATGCCAACCTTATTTAAATCTTCCAAAGAAGCCATTTCACTTAGGCTATTGCGTAAGGTTTTACGTCTTTGTGCAAATGCTGCAGCTGTGACACGAGACAATAATTTAATATCGTCAACTAAATGAGGTGGATTTTTATGTGGTACAAGCTTTACAACAGCTGAGTCAACTTTTGGCGCGGGTTTAAAAGCATTAGGGGGAACTTCTAATACAGGGATAACTTCACAATAATATTGTGCCATAATCGATAATCGACCATAAGTTTTACTTCCTGGTCCTGCTACTAATCGTTCAACAACCTCTTTTTGTAGCATAAAAAACATATCTTCTATCGTGCGTGTATACGTAAATAGGTGAAACATCAGCGGCGTGGAAATATTATAAGGAAGATTACCAAAAACCCTAAGGGGGGTATCATGTTCGACTGCGAGTTTAGTGAAATCAAACTTCATAGCATCTTCTTGATAAATTGTGAGTTTATCACGGATAAACGGATGAGAGGCTAGTCTTGCTGCTAAATCTCTATCAATTTCGATGACATTTAATTTATCTACTCTAGCAACTACAGCCTCCGTCAATGCCCCTAATCCAGGACCTATTTCAACCAAAACTTGACCATTTTGAGGATGAATTGCTGCAACAATATTTTGAATGACATTATTATCAACTAGAAAATTCTGCCCAAACCGTTTTCTAGCAGTATGGCCTAAGTGTGTTTTATTCATTAATTTCTCATTTCATGCTAATTATGCATAATTTATCGCATATTATTCAATTATTTAATGCCGAGATTATGATATCTCAGCGCAGTAATTTTTCTGATAACTCTTATCTATTTTTCTTTGTATTCTAGCGTTTTAATAAGCAATTAGTTTCTTAATCAGGTTATAAGCGGTTAAAATACTACCTTCATTTGCTTTTCCTGTACCAGCTAAATCTAGCGCAGTTCCATGATCCACAGACACCCTAATAAATGGTAAGCCAAAGGTAATATTAACGGCCTCACCAAAACCTTGATACTTCAACACAGGCAATCCTTGGTCATGATACATAGCCAAAAATATATCTGCACTCTCAAGATATTTTGGCTGAAATACCGTATCCGCAGGCATTGGACCGACTAAGTTGAGTCCCTCACTTTTAAGCTTCTCAATAACAGGGATAATCACATCTATCTCTTCTCGACCTAAATGCCCCCCCTCGCCTGCATGAGGATTTAATCCACAAACAAAAATATTTGGCGTTTTAATACGGTACTTAACCTTAAGCTCAGTATCAATTGTTTTTAACACTTGTGAGAGGCCTTCAAACGTGATTGCTTCACTGACCTCTTTTAATGGGATGTGCGTAGTGGCTAGTGCAACTTTCATTTTATCTGTTGCCAGCACCATAACAACTTGGTGTGCACCAGACAATTCAGCTAAAAGCTCAGTATGTCCTGAAAATGTAATCCCTGCATCATTAATAATTCCTTTATGTACAGGGGCTGTTAATAGAGCACAGAATTCACCTTCCAAACATCCTTTAGTTGCTCTCACTAGAGTATCAACAACATATTGACTATTTAAGCTAGATAGCTGTCCAGGTACCACATTTTGTCCAAGCGGAATATGAAGTACTCTTAATTGAAGCGGACGGGTTTTATGACCTAACGGGGTATAATCTAATGTTTCATCAGACTGATTGCTTTTATCATACTCAATTATCTCAATAGGTATTTCTAATAATTGAGCACGTTGCAGAAGCATATATTTATCAGCGCAGATAACTAATTGGTTATCATTAGTTATCTGCGCTAGTTTTAACACTAGATCTGGGCCTATCCCTGCAGGCTCGCCGGGAGTAACAATAATAGGCTTATTCTTTAACATAACCATCTGTAATTTTGATATAAGCACCAGCTCTTAACTGTCTTTCCCACATTTGTGCTTCTTGGGCAAGTTTACGGTTAAAAATAATCTCTCTAGCTCTATCCTTGTAGCCTTCCTCAGTCTTGTCTGTTGAACGTTTATCTAATAACTCTATTAAATGAAAACCAAAACTAGATTCAATTGGTTCACTTAATTGATTTTTACTTAATCTTAATAATCCATCTGCAAAACCAGGATCATAAGCGTTGACATTAGACCAACCTAACTCCCCACCTTTCTGAGCTGAACCTGGATCTTCAGAATATTGTTTTGCTGCTTGCTCAAATGTCAATGTGCCTGCTTTAATTTGATCAGCAATATCTTTTAATTTAGCTCTAGCTTGCTCAGCATTAAACACCGGTGAGGTTTTAACCAAAATATGCCTTGCATTCACTTCGGTTACATTTAAAACTTGTTTAGTACTTCTTGCGTCATTTACTTTTAGAATGTGGTATCCAATTGGAGAGCGTAATGGGCCTATAATTTGTCCTTTTGTAGGACTAGTTAATTTTTCAGCAAAAAATGGCGGTAATTCTTCAACTTTTCCCCACCCCATTTGACCACCGTCAAGTGCCTGAGCATCAGCTGAATAAGTATAAGCTAACTTAGCAAAATCTCCGCCATTTTTGACCTGGTTAATGATTTCTATTGCTAATTCTAATCCATCACTCTCTTCTAATGCAGAAGGATTTTGCGGTAACGCAATAAGAATATGGCTAAGATTCACTTCATATCTATCAATATTTTGTGCAGAGATCTGTTTTGCTAATGATTCAACTTCAGCATCTGGGATCCTAATTTTCTTACCTAATTCAATCGATTGAACTTGATTTAACTTAATATCCTTACGTACTTGCGCTCGATAACTAGAATAAGATATACCTTGGCTTTCAAGGTGGGCCTGCATCTCACCTACCGAAATACCATTTCTCATTGCAATATCAGCAATCGCAGCATCTAGACTTTCATCTGTAATTTTGATTCCTCGTTTATCAGCAATTTGCATTTGAATGCTTTCAGCAATTAATCTATCTAAAATTTGTTTTCTCAAACGTTCATCATCAGGAAGTTGCTGATTACTTTGCACTGCATTGGCTTTAATATTAGCTAACATTTTTTCAACATCGCCTTGAAGCACAACACTGTCATTAACAATTGCAGCAATACTGTTCATTTCAACTGGAGCCGAATAAGCTATTTGGCTAAATAATTGTCCACAAACGAGTGACACTAATAAAATTTTATGTATTTTTTTCATATCCTATCCATTGATAAATCAGTCAAAAATCTAAACCTTTTAAGCTATAGCTACTTGATATCCTACCACAACTATAATCTAAAAACTTCTACGGTACGGTAAAATACCCTGTTTCAACATATTTTGCGACCCTAAATCAATTTCACGTCCTAGTCCATTGATTTGGAAAATAAGGGAAATTTTTTCATCATACCGACTTTCATCGTTCATAAATCCAATAATTTTCCTTTCATAGCTTACACCAAGCCCCCAGCAACAACTATTATATTGAAGACCAGCAAATTGTTCAGCAGGTTTATTTGAATTCGTATCATAATAAACTCGACCGACAAGTGCTACTTTTTCGAATACAGGCCAGCTCGCAATAAGCCCTGTTTGCGAAATGCCATCTAAATATCTCGGATTTGATGGATTATTTCTACCGTCCAAGGTAGCTGTAATATAATCCGAGTTTGCATAACGGTAGCTTGCCTGGATTAGCCTATCTTTGTCTTTTCTATACTCAATAATACTATTTGCAACTGCCAGTGAACTTAGCCTAGTATCATATTGCAGACCGCCCCTTAGTCCCCAAAATTCATCTATTTTAAACATGCTATCAGCAGCCCAGGTCAAACTTCCCCTTTCTGCATTTTCATCAATTTTTGAACTAAATTGACCGTCTTCTGTTTTTTGGGGTGAAAAATGATAAATTTGACCAATCGAAAAATTAAAGCGTTCTTCTGCATTTTTATCATAAACACGTGAGGTAACTCCAGTTGCAAGTAAATTACTGGAAGCTATTCTATCTATTCCGCTATAGATTCTATCTCTAAAAAGCCCAATCGTATCATTTTGTAATAATGCAGAATCAAGATTAATTATATTAGTTTGATCTTTAAATGGGGTGTATAGGTATTGCACTCTTGGTTCAAGTGTTTGGGTAAACGAATCTTCGTAACCAAAACGTCTCTCAAATACCATTCGGGCATCAGCACGATATTGTGCAAGCACTCGCGAGTAATGTTTTTTATAATCACTAGATTGGGTAAATCTATTATCTCTATCTTGTTGATAATAAGTACCGAGCAACTTAACTTCTGTATCTAAACTTGCATATTGATTGCTTAAGGGTAAATTTAGCGTCGGCTCAATGTGCCAACGAGTAATATTTGGATTTCTAGGGTTGTCGTTTTTAAACTGAACAAACTGCCCAAATGTTTTTAGATCTAAATAACCTAAATCTGGTTTGTAATAATTAAAATCTAGCTTTGGCTCACTTCGATATGCAGATGGAGTAGAGTCAGCAAAAATTTGAAAGCGTGTTGAGGACAATGAAATATCAAAACTTTGGTCAGCATAACCTGCCGATAAATTCTGTGTCGCATATCCAGAAGTTGAATTACCATACAAAGTTTCCAAGTCAGTAAAATATCGAATATCACTAACTCTCGTAAAATCTGCATTTAGCCGCCATACTTTGTTTATCACACCACTATGCTGCCAATAAAACAACCAACGATCACGATCTGCAAGCTTATCATCTTTTAAATAATCCCCTTGCATTAGCCCACTACCTGATTGGTTTAGATATCGAAATTCATTTTGTAATTGCAGGCCTCTAGCAGAGATATAATGGGGTGAAATGGTTGCATCATAATTAGGGGCAATATTCCAATAATAAGGAATTGTGAATTCAAAATCATTAGAAGAACTATATCTAAATGATGGTAATAAAAACCCTGAACGCCTCCTATCCCCTAATGGAAACTCAAGATAAGGTGAGTATAAAATAGGAACAGGGCCTAATCTGACAATCGCATTAAATACTTTGGCGACTTCATCTTCTTTATCATGAATAACGGTCGTACCGCTTACACTCCAACTATTATCGCCTTGTAAACATGAAGTAAATGTTCCATTTTTTAAAATGGTAAATCTGCTATTATCACGAATCTCTAATTTTTCTGCTTCTCCACGACCTTGCCTGCCTACCATGTCGTAAAATCCTTTTGTGACATCAGTATCACGATTTAGTAAGTCTGTGTGAGCAGTATCCCCTGTTAACTGAACGATATTATCTTTATAAAAGACATTACCTGTTGCTGTCGCAGTACGATTAGTCAAATCTTCATTCTGAGTTAATCTTAATCTATCTGTTTTAAGAGTACTATTACCTTGATTTAGAATAACATTACCAACAAATAATGCATCTGATGGATAAAAGCCAATGAGTTCGTCCGCATCAATACTAACTGGTAGATCGTTTATAGAGCCTTCGACTAGTTCTCCCTCAAATTTAGGGACCCCGAGTAGACACTGCTCAGTTAAAGTCTGTGCAAGTGCTGTTGGGCATATCAAAATAGATAGCGTTGTTAGTAAAAATTTTGAAGAGGATTTCATTCACGTCACAAAAGATAAGTTGAAATAAATTAAAGAAAAATTAGCTAGCATTTAAATTCATGATAAAAATATATTGGTATTATATATAGCTTTAAAATAGAAATAAATTTAAGGGGCTATAATTTTAATCACTTTTAATCATCGCTAACCGTTGCTAACTGGATAAAGTTTAAAATAGATGATATCAAACGACATAATTAATTATATTGTAACACCAAGATTAGAACTTTACACCAAAAAAGAATAATGGCGCAAGAATGCGCCATTATTAAAGTCTATAAGTTAAATCGTTAGAATTTAATCGTGATATTATTCTGTTTTATCATGACTTTCTTCATCATCGATTTCCTCATGCAACTCAGGCATTTTATTTTTAAAGCCCCGTGTTAAAACTAGCATATAAAGAAAACCTAAACCTGCCCAACCTAATCCTAAGTACATTGCATGGCTGTCTAAACTGAACCAAAGGGAGCTAACAGTCAAAACACCAAAAACAGGTAAAATTAAGTATTTAAATGTATCAACAAAACTTTGGCGTCTGCCTTCAGTTACATAAAATTTTGCGATAACCGATATATTCACAAATGTAAATGCAACTAGTGCCCCAAAAGCGATTAATGAATATCCTAAATCTGCATCAAAATTTACAGCAATTAAGCATAAAGCACCTGCTATAGCAATATTATAAATTGGTGTTCTGAATTTAGGGTGTAAATATCCAAATACTGATTTAGGTAAAACCCCATCACGCCCCATCACATACATTAAACGTGAAACGCCTGCTTGTGAAGCTAGACCTGATGCAATAACAGTCACACTTGAAAAAACAAGAATGATAGCTTGGACTAAGGTACCTGCAACTAATTTAATAATATCAGGTTGAGTTGAGCTTAAATCACTAAAATGACTTACCAGAGGTAAATTTATGCCAAGTGACGGTATATGTAATCCTTGATAAGGAAAGAATATCTCAAGGACATACGATACAATAATAAATAGAATCCCGCCAACAAACGCTGTTAAGAAGATTGCTCTAGGAACAACTTTTCTAGCATTATGAGTTTCTTCAGTTAAAGAGCTGATCCCATCAAATCCTAAGAAAGAGAAACAGAGTATTGTTGCCCCACCAATGATTAAAAATGGGTCAAATGTTTCTGAAAAGAAAGGCTTGATTGTAACAAGCGCATTTGAGCTCTGAGCATGTAAATCAGAAGCTGTACCAATTTTATATATCATCAGTCCAGTAAAAACAACAATAATCCCAATCTGAACTAATACAATGATCTTATTGAAATTAGAAACCAATTTCAAACCATAAATATTAGCACCAGTCATTAACACAGTTAGCACAACTACGAAAACCCATGCAGGGATAAATGGCATGATTTCATGTAAATAGAGTTTTGCTAATAAAATATTAATCATTGGCATTAATAAATAATCAAGCATTGCAGCCCAACCTACCATAAACCCTAAATGGGGGCTTACTGTTTTTTGAGTGTAGGTATAAGCTGAACCTGCAGAAGGAAAACGTTTTACCATCTGCCCATAGCTGTATGCAGTAAATAGCATAGCAATTAATGCAAAAATATATGCGGTAGGAACATGTCCTCTAGAATCATTTTGCACAAGTCCAAAGGTATCGAACACTGTCATTGGTTGAAGATAGGCAAGCCCCATCATAACCATAGCAAAAAGGGTTAGCGTTTTTTTCAGCCGAATTGGCTCGTTATGTTTAGCGGTCATTTTCTTATCTCCAAATGTATGTGTTATTAATGAAAAAATTCAAAACAGTTTCAAACTTGTTTTCATGTGGCAGAGCCACCACCTGTCTCAGAAAACTTCGAAGCTGTTTAACACATGCTTGTGGCGAAAAAAATCGCAACGTAAATTGAGGCGTACCCCAAGAAAATCGTGTGGAAAATTGACCTAAGCCAATAAACCGGGATTGTTCGATTATGGCTCGAACAGCATCAGCGAGTGCTGGTGATAATTGAAATTTGTTTTCCATTATCTTCCCTAATTTATAAAAGGCGTCTAAACGCTTTGGATAAAATATTCTCCGGATATTTTCCGGCCCCTTTTGGTTTATTAGTTAACTGTTTATTTTAACAATTAACGATTTTTACTCTCGATTGTTGTATAGCTTTTCAAAACTTCACTCTATTTTCTCAAATAACTGATAAAATAGAACTTTAACGCAAAAAAATAACCGCCACCCAATTTGGATGTCGGCCCTTTTAATGTGACGCGCATTTTGCCTAACTCTCGCCCGACAAGCAAGCAAGAAAATCTTTTTTTTGCTTTATTTTTGAGCAACTGTTTTACTTATTTTTTATGTCTCCTGCTCTGTTTTCAGCTTAAGCAGTGATTAATTTATTTGTGTGAATTCTTATCATTAAAATACAATAACTTAAAAAATGATACTTAAGCGAAATTCTTTCATGCCATCATTATATTTTCCCTTCGAAATTTAATTCACGGACTAATATGGAGCAGTTTAAATGTTGATAGAGTCATCATTGTGTTAATTTTTTGTACACCGTGCTAAAATAAGCTAGTTAGAATTGGAACCTGCTGTTTTATCATGTAATCGTTTCAAATAAACTTAAATTGCCGATTTACATTATGGTGATAAAACTTAAAACAATCTTTAGAAATAGGAGTCCCTACGTTGATTACACAAATTAGTCCCTTAGGTGCAATGGATCTGTTATCACAGATTGAAGTCGACCGTTTAAAAGAGACCTCTAAAGGAGATCTTTACCGTCTTTTTCGTAATTGTTCATTAGCCGTATTAAACTCTGGCAGCCTAACAGATAACAGCAAGGAATTACTTGAGAAACATTCTAATTTTTCAGTTAATGTTTTGAGACGTGAGCGTGGCATAAAATTAGAACTAGTGAATCCTCCTACACATGCTTTTGTAGATGGTCATATTATTCGTTCCATCCAAGCGAATTTATTTGCTGTTTTACGAGATATTTTATTTGTTGGTGAGCAAATCACAGAGAAATATGCAGATTTTGATGAAACAGATCCAAGTGCAAGTGCACATATGACTAATCTTGTCTTTACCATTTTACGTAATGCACGTGCGTTAAGACTTGATGAAGACCCTAATTTAATCGTTTGTTGGGGTGGGCACTCTATTGGTGCTGAAGAATATCTCTATTCTAGACGCGTTGGTAATCAATTAGGACTTCGTGGATTAAATATTTGTACTGGCTGTGGTCCTGGTATTATGGAAGGTCCAATGAAAGGAGCTGCAGTGGGACATGCTCAGCAGCGCTATCATCAAAGCCGTTTTCTTGGTATTACAGAACCTTCAATTATCGCAGCAGAGCCACCTAATCCATTAGTTAATGAGCTAATTATCATGCCAGATATTGAAAAGAGACTAGAAGCATTTGTACGTCTTGGACATGGAATTATCATATTCCCAGGAGGACCCGGTACAGCCGAAGAACTTTTATACCTACTTGGCATTTTACTCAACCCAGAGAATAAAGATGCAGAAATTCCACTTATTCTGACTGGCCCTAAGAGTGCAGCAGATTATTTTTACGCAATGGATGAATTCATTGTTGCGACTCTTGGCGAAGAGGCGAGAAAACACTATACAATTATTATTGATGATCCGGAAGATGTGGCAAGGCGGATGAAAAAAGCAATGGCGCATGTAAAAGAACATAGACGCCAAACGGGCGATGCCTATTCATTTAATTGGGGGCTAAAAATCAATCACGACTTACAAGTACCCTTCAATCCAACGCATGAAAATATGGCTAGCTTAGACTTACACAAAGATAGACCTGTAGAAAAACTAGCTGCCGATCTTAGACGTGCATTTTCTGGTATTGTAGCTGGGAATGTCAAAGAATCTGGTATAAAAGCCATTGAAAAGCATGGGCGTTACATCTTATCTGGCGATCCTGATATTATGCAAAGAATGGATAAATTGCTACAAAGTTTTGTTGAACAAGACAGAATGAAGTTACCAGGTGGTACGGCGTATGAACCATGCTATGAAATTCATCTGTAATTTATATTTTTAATCAGTAATTTCCCTCAGTTAATTCATCTTGATTTTTCTGAGGGTATATAACTGAGATTAAAGTAATTTTAAGTGTGTTTTTCATAAGCAAAGTTTGACTTGATGTTAAATTTATTATAACTCGTCAAACGTATCTACTTAGTAAAATTATATTTTTTCGCTAGAATTAAATTGTCCAACTACATCGATACCCAAAAATAAAATACCGATAACTTCACCGCTTTCGTTTGTAATTGGTCTATATTTGCTCATATAGTGTTGCCCAAAAAGAATCGTGGGTCCAAAATAACTTTCACCTTGAATAATTTTGTTATACGCAGGGCTACTACGTAATAGTATTGTACCTACTGCACGATCATTATTTTCATCTTCAACTGATGTTGATATGCGAATAAAATCATCCCCTTTTCGCACAAATATTGTTGAGACAACACCAGTCGTTTTTAAAAAATGATCTGGAATAGTTTCATTCAAATTAATAACTTTATCTCCATTCATTAACTTTGGGGTTTCAATTCCATTTATCAAAATAGTTTCATTTGGATCAATATAATATTCATCGGGATAATAGAGTTGTAATTCATAAGAGAATCTTTTTAATTCGTTATTGAGTGCTTTATCGGCGCTACTTACCATTTTAATCAGCCCAGAAACAGAGTCTTTAAACCTTGTTTGCTCAATGCTATTAGTGCTTAATGAAGTAAATTTACTTGGTAGAAGATTAAAAAAGGAGATGGATGCAAGTATCACCCCTAGAATAAAGATGATGATTGAAGTCAACTTATATTTATCTTTTGTTGGAAAGTGATTTATTAATCGTTTTGTTGATATTTTTATATAAGAAAACACGTATAAACATCCTTGTTTTATTTAGAGCGAATAGAGGAAAAATATCATCATTTTAATCTGAAATAAGTAGGCTAAAAACATCAAGATATTATTTAGCCTACTTAGTTTCATTTATTTTGAGCAGTCTTCAAACACAATAGCTTCAATCCATAAAGCAACTTTAAGAATACCATTCACGTATTAGGTTAGACTATACTCTAACTGCGATAGCTTCTATTTCAATTAATACATCTTTGGGTAATCTTGCAACTTCTACACAAGAACGCGCTGGAAAGCCAGATTGATTGTCTATGAAAAAAGACTCATAAACCGTATTAATTTCTGCAAAATCTTCCATATTTTTAATGAAAACTGTCATTTTAATAATATTACTTACATTAAGCCCTGCTTGGGTGATAATGGCTTTCACATTTTCAAGCGCTTGCTGTGTTTGCAGTATAATAGTGTCAGGAATCTCCCCTGTTTTTGGATTAACAGGAATTTGACCTGATGTAAACACAAGTGAACCAATATCGACTGCTTGAACATAAGGTCCTATCGCAGCAGGGGCACCAGTCGTTTGAATTGCTTTCATTTATTTCTCCATGTTCTTTTCAAATTATAACAAAAATAACACTTAAAAATCAATTGAAACATTTGATCTGTAAGCATTATTTACAATTAACTTACTAATACTAACTAAACAAATCATCAATTAGTTTGGTTAGCTCACCGCTCATTAATACAAAATCGGCATCAAACCTTTGCGCGTAGTCACTTTTGTCGATGTCACTATTTTGTTCTTTTACGACATCAGTAAATTTTATACGTTTCAACACTGCTTCATTTGTTAAAATGAAATCAACTTTCTCTCGCCAATTCAATGCAATATTTGTTACTAATTTACTATTTTCAATATGCTGCAATATTTCATCAGTTTGTAAATCTTGCTGCTTACATCGAATGACGCCGCCGTCAGTTTCACTTGATTTCAATTCAGCTTCCTGACCAAATTGCATAAAACTCGGTAATTCATCTTTTACCAGCCATGTAGTCATTGTATTTTCCAAAGGAACGTCAGGAATAAGTGGCACAACAGGTAAACTACCTACTGTTTTACGTAATAGGCTTAATATTTCCTCTGAGCGCTTAGCGCTTGCTGAATTGATGATGATTCGTTTATTTGGCAAATCAATCCACATCCAAGTTTGGCTATAACGACTGAAAGCTCTAGGAAGTAGAGTAATAATCACTTCTTCTTTCAATGTTGCTTTTTCAGCCTTACTAAGTTTTCGATTTGTTGCTGTTTCAACTTCATTAATTTTTAATTGTAACTGTTGTTTAATAACTTGTGCGGGGAGCATTTTTTCTTCTTTTCTCATGACTAACAAGCGCTGCTGTGCAACTTGGTGTAGAAATAAATCTGGATTAATATCTAGTGGCGCCCCCCACCCCATTTTCATTATTTCTTGCGATTGACAAGGTTTAAATGATTCTCTAGCTAACAAATCATTTAAATTATCAACCAGTATCGATTCATCTTCTTTAAGTTGATAAATACGAGCATTTGTAAACCACATAGGGCCCCCTAATAATAAAAACATAACGATGGCATGGTATTGAATCAATTTATTTAATCAAAAATACCTAAGCTAGACTATTGAACTCAATGGGCACTAAAAGCACACTGGGTAAACAACCTAAATTGATTTTAACATGTTTAGGTGTATGAATGAAAAAAATTGGGATAAATGACTTGACCTTACCGCTACAGGAAGGTTTATAGTGAGTACTAACTATTTTTACTCAGCTAATATTCTAATTTTTTTCTAGGATGCAATATGATATTCGATCAATCACTCCATTTTAATCTATTAGGTCTATCGAGCCAAAAATGTGTTAACCGACTTCAAAGTGAGCTGAATAATATTTCAGAGATCGAGCATTTTACGGTCACTAAGCATAAACTTAACCTTACATTAAAATCCGATGTGAATACTGAGAAACATTCAGTTAAGGTTCAGATAATTAGTATGATTAAAAACACATTAACCTCCTTGGGATACAGAGGTTATTTATCTTTTGTATCAAGCAATGAGGTTCAATCCCCCCAAAACAATCATTTAAATTACCTAAATTTCACTTTAAGTGGCTTATCTTGTATGAAATGTGTAACTAAGCTCAATGAAGCTTTAACCAAGTTAGCCTTTATAGATGTGATATTTATTGACAAGAGTCAAACTATTATTGCATTTAATAAAATTGAGAACGACCTATCACAAATTGATGAATCTACAATTTACCACCTTATCATAAAAACAGTAACCGAACTTGGATATCACGCAGAAATCATTGAGCAGACTTACAGTAAATCCTTAAACCAGGTAAATGAGGTGAAAAATACTGACTATGTATTAGCTAAAAATATAAGGATGTCAAAAATAAGCACACCTCATCAAGCAGTAATTAATATGAATGAATACGAAACGAAAGAATTAACCCAGCCTAGTCTTTGCTCTCAAAATGAGTCTCTATTACTTTCTATTGAAGGTATGACGTGTGCAAGTTGTGTCGGCTCAATTGAAAAAACGCTACGCACTCTAAATGTACTAGATGAATTCCAAGTTAATTTAGCAAGTGAAACTGTATTAATCGTTGGACAATCAAAGGTATTTCCAGAAGTTATCCAAAAATTAAATGAGACAGGCTACAAAGCAACGCCCTTTAATTTACATGCCAGTGCGTCTCATTTAATATCAAATGAGAATAAGACTGACCCATTATGGTTAAAAACACTCATCTCATTAGGAACTGGAATTGCACTTATGCTTTATGGATTGATTTATGGCATGAGTTTAACTGAGTCGAACCGAATCATTTGGCTAATAATAGGACTAATAACATTAGGGCTTTTGTATTTAACAGGAGGGCACTTTTATTGTAGTGCTTGGAAAAAGCTTAAGCACAAGGAAACCAATATGGATACACTGGTTGTGCTTGGTGTCAGTGCAGCCTTTGGATATTCATTTATCCTGACCTTATTCCCTGAAATCATGCCCGAATCTGAACGACACCTTTACTTTGAATCAAGCGTTATGATTATTGGTCTAATCAACCTTGGTAAATACATTGAAAAGCGCGCAAAAAAAAGAGCGAATGCAGCATTAGAACAATTACTGGATTTAACACCGCAACAAGCAATCCTCATTTTACCTACGGGTGAAAGTCTTGTTGATTTAACCACTGTTTTACCCGGCATGTTATTAAGACTGAGAACAGGCGACAAAGTACCAGTTGATGGCATCATTCAAACTGGGGTTATAACACTGAATGAAAGCTTGTTAACTGGAGAATCTAAAGAAGTTATCGCAAAACCTAACTCCCCCGTTTACGCGGGCAGCCATGTTATCACAGGCAGCGCAACATTCTTAGCTACAGAAGTAGGGGAAAAAACGGCTCTTGCTCATATCATTAAAACAGTTCAAAAAGCACAGAGTAGTAAACCAAAACTCGCCAAGTTAGCGGATAAAGTTGCAAGTATTTTTGTCCCTTCTATCATCGCGATTGCTATCATGACTGCTTTGATTTGGTTAATATTTGGTCCTACTCCTAAATTAAGTTATGCATTACTTACATCGATTTCAGTACTGATTATAGCCTGTCCCTGCGCTCTTGGGCTAGCTGTCCCAATTTCAATTACTACCAGTGTAGCCAGAGCCGCTAAACTCGGCGTTTTGGTTGCTGATGCAAGTGTCTTGGAGCGTGCGAATAAAATTGATACTCTAGTATTTGATAAAACAGGGACGCTCACGATTGGTAAACCCTATATTGTTGAGATACTAGATTTAACTGTCTCTAATCTAAATGCCCATTTAGATACAAATGGCGATAGAATTTTCCTTGAACAACAATCAAGTGAAAAATTAATCACTGAAGTGTCATGGCTAACTGAAGCTGTCTCATTAGAAACAGGGTCAAGTCACCCACTTGCCCTTGCAATGAAGTCGGCTTTGGAAGAAAGAAACCATATTTTAACGAGCAGAGGCCTACCCCAACCTATCAATTCTATGACTAGTGAGGCGTTTGAAAATGCACCCGGTCAAGGTATTAGAGGGGTAATAGCAGACAAGCGCTACGTAATTGGAAATGCATCTTGGTTACGTGATAATCAAGTCGACATGTCGCTTTATGACACTATCACACATCAACTCAAAACTTATGAACAGCAAGGTTCTACGCTGATATATTTTTCCAAAGACAATGTCTTAACGGCAATATTTATTATTCAAGATACTCTACAAGACTCAGCAAAAAATTTACTGCATACACTCAGCCAATCGTTTGAAATCTGGTTGCTGACTGGGGATAATCAGCATAACGCTGATTTTATTGCTAAATCATTAGGGCTCTCTAATGTTATAGCTGAAGTTAAGCCAGTCGAAAAAGCCAAACACATTGAATATCTCCAATCTAAAGGGCAAAAAGTGGCTATGATTGGTGATGGTATTAATGATGCTCCAGCTTTAGCGATAGCAGAGTTGAGTATTGCAATGGGGGAAGGCAGTGATATCGCTAAGCAATCTGCTGATTATATTCTACTCAAAAATGATTTAACTAAATTACCTGAAATATTCAATTTAGCCAAGCAAGTTGAAAAAAACATGAAACAAAATTTATTTTTTGCATTTATTTATAATATTTTGCTCATTCCTGTAGCAGCTGGAATATTATACCCATTCACTGAGGTGCTACTTAGCCCTATGTTTAGTGCATTAGCGATGGCGCTATCTTCAATTACGGTAGTTATTAATGCTAATAGATTGCTTAAATGAATATCCCTCAAAAGGAGTCGATTCTTATTGTCATAGCCGAGTGTATAGATGATTAACACGTTTTATCTTCTATCGATTTTTTTAGTTTTAGCGAACTCATTTCACCATAAAACATTTAAGAATCTGATGTTTACTTTACAATCCCAGATATTAGAATTAACTCAAATAATCTTATTCCCGCCTAATTTTGCCAGTTCCTCGAATACATATTAATTAAAATCACCAAACCAGGCTTTGAAAGGTGGTGCACTAAAAGAGGGGCTTGGCGTATAATCAATTTGATTTCCTTCCCAGTCTGTCATGTTCGCTCCAGCAGCCGTTAATATCGCTTCTCCAGCTGCAATATCCCAAAGGCTAATCGAATTTGCTCGAGGGTAATATTGTATTTCCCCCTCAGCTAGCCAGCAAAATTTCAATGAGGAACCTACTGTTTTAACTTCAAAATTGTTTAATTTAGCTAATAATTCATCTATTTGTTGACAACGATGAGAGCGACTAACACTGATTTTAATTGGATTTGCCGATTTGGGCTTAATTTGTATACGCTGACCTGACATTTCTTTCCAAGCTTTATGATTAAATCCAAAATAAGTGACCTCTTTGACGGGTGCATGAATCACACCAAATACAGGCCTACCCTGGTTAATTAGGGCAATATTCACAGTAAACTCTCCATTACGTTTAATAAATTCACGTGTTCCATCTAATGGATCGACTAACCAGTAGGCTTGCCAAGTTTTACGAGTTTCAAAATCAATAAGTGATTCTTCACTCAAGATAGGAATTTGAGGCGTTAATTCTCTTAATTTTTTTGAAATAATCTTATCTGCGGCAATATCTGCATCTGTGACAGGAGAATCATCGGCTTTCTTTTCGGTTGTGTATGTTTCAACTGATTGATAAATTTCCAAAATAGCCGCACCTGCTTGTTTTGCTATCTCAATAACTGGATCACTTAATTCATCAATCCGAATATTTATATTATTTGGTATATCGTCTTGTATTATCATGTTTGACCTATCATTTGATTATTTATAGATGTGATCTCTTAATCACCTCACATTAAAGTAGAATTAGTAATAATTTAAATTATTTAAGTATCAGAATGGTTATCACACTATTCATAACAAGAATAAGCATAGTAAATTATTCATCACCTTTAGTACTTACATTCTCCGTAACGTTCAGCTTTGCTAATTACAAAATATAGAAAAACTTTATTACAATTGCCATTCACACTACTCAATAAGTTCTTGCTTAACCAATCGGCATTTTTATCTCAACATACCGTAATTTTTTATGCTGCGGACGAGCAAAAAAATAAATAAAAGTTAGAGGACCTAGCCTACCTATCATCATAACAAACATAATGATTATCAATCCAAAATCACTCAAATTTGCAGTTAACCCTCTGGATAATCCCACGGTACCTAGTGCAGAAATCACCTCAAAGGTGATATCCAAAAAAGGTGCGTCTTCTGACAAAGTTAAAATGAAAATAGCTAGCCAAGCAATTGCCATAGATAAAATAGTTAAAGAAAATGCTTTATGAATACTGCTAGGAGCAATTTCTCGATTGAATATAGAAATTTGCTCTCTGCGCCTGATGTAACTATAACTTGCCAAGATTAATAGCATAAATGTGACAACCTTAATACCACTTGCAGTACTTAACGAACCACCACCAATAAACATCAATAGAAGTGTCAACACGGTTGTAGAATCTTCCACCTGGCTATAATCTAAAGTATTAAAGCCAGCTGTTCTAGGTGATACCGCTTGAAACCACGATGCTAACCATTTACCGCTTTCGGTTAGTTTTACAAATGTATTTGGATTATTATATTCAAGTAAATATATGAGTATAAATGCCCCTAAATTAAGCCCGAGCGTACCTAAAATCATCATTCTGCTATACACAGTTAGTTTCTGCCAAGTCCGTTTACGAAGAATATCTATCCAGACTGAAAATCCTAATCCACCAACAATAATTAATACAGAGATAGTTAATGTCACCATAGGATCAGCCACAAATTGAATTAAATTATCAGCTGAGAGAGCAAAACCAGCATTATTGTAGGCGCTAATTGTATAAAAAAAGGCATGAAAGAGACCTTTAGATATACCATACTCCCCAGCCCAATAAATTGAAAGTGCACTAAATCCGATTAATTCTACTGATAAGGAAAAAATGATGACTGCCTTTGCCGTAGAGAAAATAGTATCAGAATCTGTTTGATTAAACGCTTCTTTAGCAACCGTTCGATTTAAAAATCCTAATCTCCCCCCTAAAGCAATAATCGTAACAACTGCAAACGTCATTAATCCTAACCCTCCAAACTGGATTAAAATCGCGATGACAGTCTGACCAAATATAGTAAATCTCGTTCCAGTATCAACAACGCCTAATCCAGTTACTGTTACGGCAGAAGTAGCTGTAAAAAAACTCTCTATCCAACTAATCGGTGTCGTCGTTGAGACCGGCAATTTTAATATGACAGCGCCTAATACCACTAACCCTAATATACAAAGGCTTAAAATCGCAGGAGGCGCTAATTCAATTTTTCGATTCTGCTTAGGCTTCGATGGTTTTTCGCTTAACGTATAATTAAGTTGCATATTATCTTGTTTTAAATGCACAAAGCCATTTCGTTTTTTAACTCTAAAACCTAAGCTATCTAATAACGCTTTAAATCTAGCCAACATGCCAATTAATCCTTTTTAAATTCAAAGCAAACAAAACAGAGACGAGTTTTTCAGTAAAAACTACTTCACCTTATTAGCTTGAGACTATGAGTAAACCACACTAGCTCAATTCATGATTAAGTAAATGCATTTGCAATTGATTTTAATTTTAAATGATCTGCTACTAATAATAATTTATCATGCGCATGAAGGACACTTTCATGATTAAGTGGCGTAATGATTTCGTGATGGCGCTTTAAAGCCATGGGATGAACATCGTTAAAAGCATCAAGCAGAACCGTTCCTAATGTCTGACCTGCTAAATTAGGTGAAATATGTAAAGTCACAACATAAATGCCATTTCCCATGGCAATATAATCTTCTACCATTGGGTAATTTAATGATTGTGCGACATGTATGCCCATATCTTCTTCAGGATGAATGATTTTGGCGACCCCTAGTTTCGACACAATAGTTTGATGCGCTTTTGTATTTGACTTAACCCAAATAGTTTTTGCCCCAATGTCTTGTAGAGCCAAGACAGTCATTAGACTGGCCTGCATATCTGAACCAATAGCAACGACAACCACATCACTCGCTAAAATATCTATCTCATGTAAGGCACTCAGATCGCTCGCGTCACACACAATCGATTGTGTTAAATGATCAACATATTTTTCGACTATTTTCGGATTACTGTCGACACCAGTAACTGTGTGACCTAAACGAATCAGCTCCAAACTTGTTGTAATACCAAAACGCCCTAATCCTATCACTGTAAAATGGCTCATTTACCTAGATTCCTCATAATATAGTTATCGGTCTTATCATTCATTAGATGCAAATTGCATACGGTATATTTTAAATTTTAATATTAGTTTGAAAAAATTTATACTTCATTTGAATTAGCCATAGATTCTTTTTTCTTATGCATTTTTTCTTAAAAAGTGGTATGTTAATCATAACAATATTATCACTGTTGAAAATAATCCCTATATAGTTATTAATATTTTATGGCATGCATATTTAAGGAAAGAAAAAATGAAAATAGGTGAGATTGCAAAACTTGTGGGACTTACCCCAAAATCGATTCGATTTTATGAAGCAACTCAGCTATTAGATGCCCCTTTTCGCCAAAAAAATGGTTATCGCCAGTATACACAAGCACACTTACAAACCCTAAAACTCATTAAACGTGCTAGAGATGTTGGGTTTTCACTTGAAGAGTGCCGAACATTAATAAGCTTATGGCGATCACCTTGTCGTAAAAGTGAAGATGTGAATAAAACAATCTTACAAAAAATTGAGCTTATTACCCAACAAATCAATTTATTGACTGAAGTGAAAGCAACATTAACAAAACTTTCGGACCAGTGCCCCAATAACCAACAATCCACTTGCCCAATCTTATCTGAATTATTAAAATAGGCAAGCCTCTTAATTGATTACAACCATTTTGGATAGACCATGCCAACTAAAGAGAATTCTAATCACTCGATCCTAAAGAGCAACAACGTTGATACTAAAAAGACACCACAATCAGATGACGTCAACATGATCAATGAATTTTTAGACTATCTCTGGTTAGAACACAGTTTAGCAAAAAATACAATTGACTCATATCGACTAGATTTGACTGCTGCCTCTTCATTTTTATGTTCTCAGAAATCAACACTACTACATGCTGAAAAAGAAATGCTTCAAACTATGATTAATGATAGATTTTCAGCTGAATATAAAACTAGCAGCATAGCTCGGATGATGAGTGCTATTAAACGCTTTTACCTGTATCTATATAGTCATTCACACAGACAAGATGATCCAAGCGCTAAACTCCATCCTCCAAAAATTCCTAAAAGGCTCCCTAAAGAGCTCAGTGAATCAAAAGTTGATGCGCTTTTAGCTGCCCCTAACACTGCTGATACAATAGAACTTAGAGATAAAGCCATGCTAGAGGTGCTTTATGCAACAGGGCTTCGTGTTACCGAACTCATATCTCTAACATTTAATGATATAAATTTAAATCAAGGGGTTGTTCGAGTTGTAGGTAAAGGAGATAAAGAGCGCTTAGTTCCTTTAGGAGAACATGCTATACAGTGGGTAGAAACATATTTAAATGAAGCAAGGCCTGCTTTATTCATAGATCACCGCACTGCAAATGACTCTCTATTTTTAAGTAATCGTGGCCAACAAATGACAAGACAAACATTTTGGCATAGAGTGAAGCATTACGCCTTGATTGCTGATATCGATACTAAACTCCTGTCGCCTCATGTTTTACGCCATGCATTCGCTACACACTTATTAAATTATGGTGCTGACCTACGAGTTGTGCAAATGCTATTGGGCCATAGTTCTTTATCAACGACTCAAATTTATACACATATTGCTAATGCAAGACTTCAACAATTGCACAAACAGCACCATCCACGTGCTTAAAAGTATTAATCAAGTATTAGCTCGAACTGCGATGAACTGACATACACATTTAAATATTCATTAGGTACGTTAGGCCCCTATTAACTAACATAAGTTATCAGGGGCGTACGACTGTATGTGGTTCTTGATAGAGTTATATTACCAATTATAAATTATATTTTATAAGATCATTATAGCTGTATATCATGTGATTATAAGCATCTAATACTTCTTCACCTGCATTATATCCCGTTGGGTTTGAACGAGTATTTCTATATGCACCTATAAATTTCTGAGTATCATCATAAAAATCTTTAATTTTCTTTTGCCTAAAACTATCAGGGGTTTCAGCGTCAGCTACTTTTTTAATTTCAGACAAATAACCTTCAATTTCAATTATTTGATTATTCATAATTTCTAAATTACCAGCAGTAGCCAATGCAGTTTCTGGGTCTTCAGCTATCATATCAGTCAATTTTCCACCTAGGGAAATTGAAGCAAGTGTATTGTATCCAAGTATATTACCCGAGGCTTTAAGCTCTGCTAAATCTTGTTCTTCTAATCTCATACCTTCTTTGTCAAGTGCTATCTCAAATGCTAATTCTGCTGCATCTATCGCTTTTAAATGGGGTAGTACTTTTTCCATTAGCGTTTTACCTAAAGCCCCATTATCATCTTCATACTTACGTGAGCTTACATAAGTTTCGAGTTCCAAAAAGTCCGCCTGAGCTGCATTGATGGTCGAAACAATCGATTGTGCAGCAGAGTCAAGTTCTTCAATACTTCCCTCAAATTTATTTAATATTCTATCTTGGAGGTAAGAAGCCTTACTTTTGTACTGATTCGCAGTACCATTATACATCGCTGTAAAATCCCCATTTCTCAACTGCTCAGCGATTGTAAGCCCTCCTATGCTAACATTTTGCAAAGAATTACGCCTATAAAAGTCCAAATATTCAATATAAGCATTATATTTAGTTACTGGGTAACCTGTAGCTTTTGCTTCAGTCGTTGATGTCTCTGCTTGGCTCGAATTTTTATCTTCATTAGTGTTATTAGTTTTAGCATTATCACACCCAACTACTAGCAATGCATTACATAGAATAACGCTAATCAAAGATACTTTTAAAAAATTCATAATATTTCCTAATTAAGTTTATTAAAGTGGTCAATAGTAAATGCGAATTTAAATGTGTAATCAATTATCACAATTAAATATAGTACTTAACATATTCTACTATTTTTCCTATTATTTTTTCAATATTTAACAACAAGATAATTTAATTAAAAAACGTAACCACACGACAAGCCTTGAATATACTAACAATTTATCAATGAGTTAGACTCTTTACTGTGGATTTCCTGAGCACTATAGAATGCTAAAGAGCATGAGGAATGATTCAATTCCTACTCCAATGAGAATGTACTGGTATAGGTTAGTTAATTGGAAATGTCTAACCCAAGCAAAAGGTATCGACAGTAAGCACTTTATTAAATATGCTGAGCAGTTATCAACTCATGATGCTATTGGTTTATCCATTTCACCTTAAAACCCTGTCCTTCAGGGCGAGAATATAAGGCGTAACGACGTAGTCGTATCCTTGTGGTGTCTTGTGATGTCTTTTGTTGTTCTGTATGTTTCTTGATGATAGATATTGGCGAACCACCACAATTTTCTTCAAAATAAGAAGACACCTACAAACAAGCTCTCCAAAGTTTCTTTTCTAGTTCGGTATAATATTGTTTCTAATCATTCGACCCGATACACCTTTTAAACTATTAACTCAGCTTGATATTGACACTTTAGGCTGATAATTAATTAACAAATTGACATGGTCATGTTCTTCATCAAATTCGCTTAATTTTGATTCAACATTGTCACAGACCTTACTGAATATCAGCTTCATATCTTCAATCATGGGTTGGGTAAACACACCTTTGAAATATTTATCTAAAAACACCAAGAGAGTATATATGTTAAAAATACTTTTTCTATTCTGCCTAATATCTAGGTGAATATTGCAGCTTAATTCCAAATATAAAAGGATATCGTCTTTTACCATTATTAGATAAATTTAATCAATATTTAGAGGATTTTTTCTCATTTAAATATGTACTATCTAAAATTGATAAATAGGAAGATATCAGAAAACTAAATACAGAACAGTTACAGTGAGAATTATCAACCTATGATATGAAAAACTAACAGATAGATAATCAACATAAATTAATTATCTATCTCTTGAAATATCTTTTTAGTTCAATTCATAGGCTGATTAGACAATTAGCTTTTTAATTATTTAATAAAAAATACAACTTTAAATATCAATCAGATGGAAAAAAACTTAAAAATAAAATTAATTAACAAATGGAATATCACCAGCTCTAATGCTTATAAAGGATTCAAAATGGCTCATAATATTTTACCCGTAAGTCATGCTACCTATACTAATAAAACAATAGGTACGACTAAACCTAATTCATCGGATAAAAAACATTCATTTTTATTTATTGCAGCACTCGGTGTTGTATTTGGTGATATAGGTACGAGTCCACTATATACCTTTAACGTATTACTTGGCATGACCGAGGGATTAAATACATCAACAAATACGATTTTAGGATTAGTATCGCTTATCCTTTGGACATTAATTCTCATCACATCAGTTAAATATGTTTCTATCGTGCTTAAGATAAATAATCATGGGGAAGGAGGGCTACTTGCACTAATGTCTCTGATTATTAAAACTGGTTATAAGAAAAGTTGGATTATCTTTGCTGGGTTAATAGGCGCAGGACTACTCTATGGTGATGGTGCATTAACACCTGCAGTTTCTATATTATCAGCATTAGAAGGTCTTCAGGTTGCTTTTAACTTCGACCACAAAATTATCGTTCCTATTGCAATCACGATTTTGGTAGTACTTTTTTCAATACAACCATTTGGCACAGCTAAAGTTGGTAGAGTTTTTGGCCCTATTATGGTAGTTTGGTTCACCATATTGGCCATTATAGGGATTGTCAATATCATCCATTATCCAACAATTTTACGAGCTACAAACCCTTACTACGCATTTTATTTTCTATCTAATCATATTGGGATCAGTTTTGCTATTTTAGGTGCTGCATTTTTATGTGTGACTGGTGCTGAGGCGCTTTATGCAGATATGGGGCATTTTGGAATTAAACCTATAAGACAAGCATGGTATTTTTTAGCATTTCCAAGTTTATTACTTAATTATGCTGGGCAAGGAGCGTTTGTTCTTCAATCAGGAATTACGCAAAATATTTTTTTCAACATGGTGCCTGAATACTTAGTGATTCCATTGGTAATACTTGCAACAACAGCAACTGTCATAGCTAGTCAAGCCCTAATCACAGGCGCATTTTCGCTTTCAAGGCAAGCCATCCAATTAGGATGGTTACCTAATATGAGAATTATCCATACCTCTGAATCAGGATCTGGACAAATTTATATTGGTGCAATCAACTTATTGCTTTTTTCACTTTCTATTTTACTGATTCTACATTTTAAATCCTCTGCAAATCTAGCAGCAGCTTATGGAATTTCGGTTTCTATAATGATGCTAATAACAACTTGTTTATTAGCAATTGCTATGCGAAAAATTTGGTCATTATCGTACTTATTGATAGGGCTAATTATAGGCATTTTCTTGATTATTGACGGTATGTTTGTAATAGCTGGCTTAGCTAAATTTTTTCATGGAGGGTACCTGCCTATTTTACTCTCATTATGTTTTTTTCTGATCATGTCAATCTGGCGTAAGGGGTTTACTAGTTTAAACAAACTCATATTTAAGAAAAAAATTGAATTTGATTACTATTTTAGTGACATTAAAAATAAAGCAATCCCACGTGTTGAGGGCGTTTCAGTGTTTATTACTCATGCACAAGAATCGGTTCCTCCTATTTTAAGCTGGCATGTAGAAAGAAACAAATCACTTACAAAATCAATCATTTCAATTACTATAATCAGTGATAATATCCCATGGATTACTGATGAAACTCGTACTAGCATAATACAAAGAAGTGAAGGTTTCTACCATATAAATGCACACTTTGGCTTTATGGAAAAAATAGACATTCCACTTTTACTATCAAATCTTAACATTATGAATTTTAATCAATATAAGGATAGCGCAACCTATTACGTTAGTTCTGAATCTATCGTAGTTAGACAAAAAAATAAAATCATGCCCAAATGGCAAACTTTAGTATTTGCCTGGTTAGTTCGTAATAGCATAAAGACAAGTGATTCACTTCATTTACCTAATGAGCAAGTTGTTGAGATTGGACGTAGAATTGCGCTTTAATTCACTTTTTAATATAAGTAATTAATTGATAATGAAATTCAAATGAGTTTCCTGTCTGATTTTCACAAATCAAAATATGGGCAAGTTGAGGTACATCCATTTTATAATCTCGACTATATCCATAAGTTAGATTAATGACCTCAATCTCTATACGCTTTTTTTGATACTTAGCAATGAGCGCTCGAACCATCAATATTAAGAAACGCTAGAAATAATTGTAATTTTCTAGCTCCATCAGTGTGATTATTTTATACCCTCTGAAAAATGTAGCTCATCTAGTAATCTAGAAATGGTTTTACAATTAAAATTGGAATCCTTGATATCTTTGCTTTTGAATACGTGTTGAAGAGGCAAATTAGTGGCGTACTTTTGAATATCATAGACGGGTATATCACACCCCATATCAAGCTTATTTAGCACCATTACGAAGACAAGTTGGCCATAGGTAAATTTATGCTTATGCTTTGGCAGAGCAGTATCAATGATAGAGATAAAAAAATAGAGTATGAAAACAGAGAACATTACGATTGGAACACTAAAAAATTCACTGCTACAGCAATCACTTACAATCTTTTGCCATATGGAGTTGATAATGCACTAAAATCCATATCTTTCGGGGGACTCATGTGAGCTAATTGATGCAATGCATCACCAAAACTTATCAGCATGCCATGCTTAATCTATCACTAAAGCTCACCATAACAAATTCTAGATAATACTGTTACAGTGAGCGGTATCAAGTGATTATTTAAAAAACTGAGGTAAATAATCTTTATTAACTTCAAGAATTTCATCTAATAAAGCTTTAGCAACTTTACCACTTGGCACAAGTGGATTTAGTGTTAAAGCTTGAAGAGCTGCGCCATAATTTCCTGTAACAGCAGCTTCTACGGTCATCTGCTCAAAACTTTTCATCAAGGCTACTAGCCCACTCACTGTTGGCGGTAATTCAGGAAAATTAAGTGGAATTGCACCATAGGTCCCAACAACACATGTTGCTTCTATAGCGCTATTATCAGGAATATTACGAATTGTGCCATTGTTGCGGACATTGACTGTCATTAGCTCATGGCTATTATTATAAATAGCACTGATCAAATTACAAGCTGCATCAGAATAATGGGCGCCACCACGTTGTTCTAGTTGCTTAGGTTTTACAGTGAGTTCTTTATCTTTATATAGTTCAAATAATTCAGCCTCAACTGCCTTAACTGTTTCTGCTCTAGTACCATTACTCTCATAATCGTGTAATTGCTTTTCAAGAACGTCACTAGTTGAGTAATAATATTGATGATAAAAACAAGGAATGACACCTAAATGCCTAATCTGTTCTGTTTGCCATGGAATATCTTGGATATTGACGGGCTTGGATGCAGCATCATATTCTAGATTATTTAACACTTCCTGTAACTTATCTTCACCATCTACCCATACATTTGTACCGTAAATAAAATGATTCATACCTACCATTGGAAACAAGAAGTCTTTTTCCTCTCGACCCAAAATTTCAGCTACCATTTTATTCATCCCGATAGGGACATTACATAACCCAATTGTTTTAATCTTGCTATGTTTCAAAACTGCTTCGGTCACAATACCAGCAGGATTGGAAAAATTAATTAACCATGCATTCGGACATAACCGTTCCATATCTCGACAGATATCTAATATAACAGGGATTGTTCTAAGCGCCTTGGCAAACCCGCCTAGTCCATTCGTTTCTTGACCTAGTAAACCATGCTTAAGCGGAATGCGTTCATCTCGTATACGCGCATCTAACATACCAACACGAATTTGGGTTGTGACAAAATCAGCATCTTTAAGAGCTTCTTTACGATCAAAACTTAAATGCACAGTGCATTTAATTCCTGCCTTTTCTACCATACGCTTTGCTAATTGGCCAACGATTTCTAATTTTTCACGCCCACCCTCAACATCAACTAGCCAGAGTTCTGTTATAGGTAATTTACTATGTCGTAAAATAAACCCTTCAACTATTTCAGGCGTGTAAGAACTCCCGCCGCCAATAGTAACAACTTTTAATTTTTTGCGTGTGTTCGAATCAGTCATTCATCACCTCATGTTAAGCAATATTAACCATACAAACTAGTCAGAAATAGGCTTTAGCTGCTAAAGCCATCTCGTACATATTTATTTATGTGCGTATCCTAGAGTATCAATTAATAAGAGGAATAAATCAACCTTTCCAAGGTGATTTTTTGAGAGTATTTATTCCTTCAAAATATGCTTATTAATGAATACGCCAACACCACTATTAGCCACATCTAAAGTCACATACTGGCATAAAGCCTTGATTTCGTCAGAAGCATTCGCAACCGCAACTGGCACATCAACTACTTTAAGCATATCAATATCATTTGCAGCATCACCGATACCATAACTTATTTCTGTTGGAAATTGTTTCAGATAAGATTCGATAGCAATTCCTTTTGAGGCTTTTGGATTAACGATTTCAAGGTTAGTAGGAAACGAGCTATAATAAGAGAGCCCCAAGCTATCTAAAAGATTATTAAGTGCGACTAAACGATGGGTATCGGGTTCCATTATCTCTATCTTAACAACTTTGATGGAGGGGTTATTCTGGAAAAAACTGAGGGGGGACTCTATATGCTGACATTCATGGGTAAAATAGGTCTCTTTAAACGCTATCGCTTTTCTACCAAAATCTCCTAGTTCATAAAAAACCGGTTTTAATCGTTCAAAGTGAGTCTGATAGTTCACAATAGGTCTTAGATAAATTTCTTCACTTGTATGACAATGATAAAATAGATCCAATTCTTCAATCAGAGGGATAATCAATTCTAACTCATTTAACGTTAAAATGTGTTCGTAAATAGGCTGTTGTCCATAGTGCTGATAACCTGCGCCATTTGCGAAAATTAAATCGCATTCAAGTCCATTAGTTTGATTTAATTCTGCTAATTGAGAAGCGCTTCGCCCACTGACAAAAACAAAACGGTTACCCTTTATTTGAAATGCTTTCACTGCATCAAGGTTCAATTGTGAAACTGGCTCGTTATAATGGCAAAAGGTACCATCAACATCACAAAATACAGTATGCTTAACAATATGTGTCATGATTTTTTCTCCTGATGATCTTTTCTGATCCTCTCGATATGTATAGATAAAAACATTCTTTCGTCTTTAGTTAATGCTTGTTTGTAATGTTTGATAATATAAGCCTCAATTGACTCTACACATTGATAAGCTTGTGGGTAAAGTAGCTTAACTTCTTCATGAAGGGTTGAATCTTCGGAATCAACCGGCTGGTGACCAATCATTCTTTGGGCAAAAAATCTCAAGTGCGTGACAAACCGTTGATAACTTAATGACCCTTCGTCGAATTCAATATGCAATTGATATTTTACAATTTGAAGAATGTCTTGCATTAATTTAGTTAAATGTGTAATCGAACTATTAAGGTTTGGATTACTCTGCTGAGCATTAACAAAGTGTATAGCAATGAAACCCGCTTCATCGAATGGTAATTTTACCTGTAATCTTTTTTCTATGAGATCTAATGCTTCAATGCCGAGTTGAATTTCTCTAGGATAAAGACGTTTAAGCTCCCAAAACATGATATTCTCAACTACAATTCCCTCCTTAAGCCTTTCAATAGCAAAATGGCAATGATCAGTTAGTCCAATATAAATCATTTCATGTAACTTCCCTAATCGAGACTCAGCAAGCTGAATAATTTGAGCAACTGTTGTCATAATTTCCAAAGGGATCTGGCTGAGCAACTCAGATAAATGCGCAATTAATTGATGGTTTGAATTAGAAAAAATCTTTTCTATTTTGCATTCTTCGATTTCATCCCCTACTTGTTTTTTAAATGCAATCCCTCTTCCCATAACCACTTGTTCAATATTTCTTTCATTTTTTATGAGAACAACATTATTGTTTAAAATTTTTGTAATACGCATTTGATATAGTCTCATGAATGGGTATCGACCAAAAAACAAAAAAACCTGATAAAGAGTATCGCAATACACGATACACCTTATCAGGTTTTGCCTGTTATAAAAAACAGTAACAATCCAATTTTTACCTATTAACTCACAAATCACAATAACTTAGTATTTGAACATCTACTACTCAGATAAAGTTATCTATACTCTACACACTGTTTGGTATCCTCTTAATTAAATTTAAGAGCTGTAGTTTAATACTATCTTTAATAATATCAATCTTTAATAATATCAATGAATCTCCATAATGATAACTGGAATAGATTTACATAACTAGGGTAAATTGAAAAAAAATGCTGAACTGGAACGAAGATCACACTTTAACCTTTTTTATAAACATAACTTCATAGATTAAGAAATCGATTTAAGAAGCATTTATTTTAAAGGTTTTGAATAAATTAACTTAGCTGTCTAGATAATTTTTCCCTTTTTTACTCAAATATGTATAAAACACCATCAAACTGGTTAAATTAAATACAGATATTCATGGTGATTTAATTATTTTTAAATATAAGTAAATATTTTGTGAGCTAGATAAAGACGACAAGCAAGATAAAATGTTATACTAAGTTATGTTTATAATCTTTACATAGGGGGTTGTTTATTCTTCTCCTAAAGATTAAGCTATCTATCGTTAATATTAAATATGATGTTTTTGAACCATTAAAAATGTTTATTATCGAATCTAATCAATTTTAATGACACATTAATGAGTGATTACTTATGTCTACCAATCTTTTAGCCCAGCACTGGTCTTTAACAATTTTTATTCTAGGCGGTTTAGGTTTATGTTGCTTCATGCTTTTAGGTGGATACCTATTAGGTGGCAGGGCTCGTGCTAGAGCAAAAAACACCCCTTTTGAATCAGGGGTAGATTCAGTTGGTTCAGCTCGTCTTAGGATGTCAGCCAAATTCTATCTTGTTGCCATGTTCTTTGTCATCTTCGATGTAGAAGCTCTTTATTTGTTTGCTTATGCAGTGGCAATACGTGAAAGTGGTTGGGTAGGATTTATTGAAGCATTAGTCTTTGTTCTAATTCTTTTAGCAGGCCTTATATATCTTGCTAGAATTGGAGCATTAGATTGGGCACCTTTAAGATCTCGCCGTACTCAAATCAAAGCAATTGATATGAAAATCGATCATGCTGTACACAATCCGAACCCTAAATACGCTATTTCTCCCACTAACAGCAGTAAAAGTGAGGCTTAATCATGGAATATACGCTAACTCGCGTTGATCCGGACGGTGAAAACAACCGTTATCCGCTACAGAAACAAGAAACCGTTCAAGACCCTTTAAAACAAGATATCGGTCGGGGCATATTTATGGGCAAACTTGATCATGTTCTTAAAGATATGGTCAATTGGGGAAGAAAAAATTCTCTATGGCCATATAACTTTGGCTTATCTTGCTGCTATGTTGAAATGGTAACATCATTCACTGCAGTTCATGACGTGGCTCGTTTTGGTGCCGAGGTACTAAGGGCCTCTCCTCGCCAGGCTGATTTCATGGTCGTTGCAGGAACACCCTTTTTAAAAATGGCACCTGTAATCCAACGTTTGTATGAGCAGATGCTTGAGCCAAAATGGGTAATATCTATGGGAGCATGTGCTAATTCAGGTGGTATGTATGACATCTATTCAGTAGTACAAGGTGTTGATAAATTCTTGCCTGTAGATGTTTATATCCCAGGCTGCCCACCAAGGCCTGAAGCTTATATGCAAGCTCTTTTGCTATTACAAGAGTCGATAGGAAAAGAAAGAAGACCTTTATCTTGGGTTGTAGGAGATCAAGGCGTTTATAGAGCTAATATGCAATCTGAAAAAGAGCGTAAACGTGCAGAACGTATTGCTGTAACCAATCTTCGCTCTCCTGATAATGTAGAATAAAACAGGTTCAACTGCCAGACTAGTTTGGCAGTTTTTTTATTTAACACTACGATATTAAATGTATTAATAGCCCTGAAGGGTAGAAATTATGACTGATACAACTCAAGATACTTCGCTTCTAACATGGCAAACTCAAGATCAAGCGCACGATCCAATCATTGCAGATCTGTTGCAACAGTTTGGCCAAGAGACATTTTGCTTGCAACCGACAAGAACTGGCATGCCTGTTGTCTGGGTAAAACCTGAGCGCATTATCGATGTAATGACTTTTTTAAGAAAAGTGAGTAAACCATACACTATGCTATTTGATTTACATGGTGTTGACGAACGCTTAAGAACCCATAGGCATGGTTTACCTGATGCAGAATTCACTGTTTTTTATCACCTGATATCTGTTGAGCGAAACACTGATATCATGTTAAAAGTAGCATTATTCGAAGCAAACTTACGTACCCCTACTATCACCAAACTATATCCAAATGCCAATTGGTATGAACGTGAAACTTGGGAGATGTTCGGTATTAAATTCGATGGACATCCAAATCTAACCCGAATAATGATGCCACAATCATGGGAAGGTCATCCTCTTCGTAAAGATCATCCTGCCAGAGCAACTGAGTTTGATCCTTTTGTACTAACGAAGCAAAAAGAAGATTTAGAAATGGAGTCTCTAAAATTCAAGCCCGAAGAATGGGGTATGAAAAGAGGCACTGAGAATGAAGACTTCATGTTTTTAAACTTAGGACCTAACCATCCTTCCGCTCATGGTGCATTTAGAATTGTATTACAATTAGACGGTGAAGATATCGTTGATTGTGTTCCTGATATTGGATACCATCACCGCGGCGCTGAAAAAATGGGAGAACGCCAATCTTGGCATAGTTACATCCCTTACACAGATAGGATTGAATATCTCGGTGGTTGCGTTAATGAAATGCCATACGTACTAGCCGTTGAAAAACTTGCTGGTATTGTTGTACCAGAGAGAGTTGAAGTCATTAGAGTTATGCTCTCTGAATTATTTAGAATCAATAGTCATCTTTTATATATTTCAACTTTTATACAAGACGTTGGTGGAATGACGCCTGTGTTTTTCGCTTTCACTGATAGACAAAAAATTTATGATTTAGTTGAAGCGATTACTGGTTATCGTATGCATCCAGCTTGGTTTAGAATTGGCGGAGTTGCTCATGATTTACCGAATGGATGGGAACGTTTATTACGTGATTTCTTAGATTGGATGCCAAAGCGTTTAGATTCATACGTTAAAGCTGCATTAGAAAATACAATTTTGAAAGGTCGTTCAATCGGTGTTGCAGCTTATAATGCGCAAGATGCCTTAGACTGGGGCGTAACGGGTGCAGGATTACGTGCTACAGGGATCGCATTTGATGTAAGAAAGTGGCGCCCATATTCTGGTTATGAAAACTTTGATTTTGAAGTTCCCGTTGGAAATGGCATAAGTGATTGTTATAGCAGAGTGATGTTAAAAGTTGAAGAATTGCGCCAGAGTCTACGCATTTTAGATCAATGCTATCATAATATGCCATCGGGTCCTTTTAAAGCTGATCATCCACTGACAACGCCACCGCCAAAAGAGCGTACGTTACAGCATATTGAGACCTTGATTACGCATTTCCTACAAGTCTCATGGGGCCCTGTAATGCCCGCAAATGAATCATTCCAAATGATAGAGGCAACGAAAGGCATTAATAGCTACTACTTAACAAGTGATGGCAGCACAACAAGTTACAGGACGAGAATTCGTACACCTAGCTTTCCTCACCTTCAGCAGATTCCTTCTGTTATAAGGGGGAGCTTAGTTTCCGATCTAATTGTTTATTTAGGTAGCATCGACTTCGTTATGTCAGATGTCGATCGTTAAGATACAAAATGGTGAAATTATCATGAGTTCAACAACTAATAACGCGCATGAGGTGCATATCCCGGTTGTCGATTTAACGACAGAGAAATCAGGATGTCAATGCACTTGTAGTGGCGAAAAATCCAATTTCACGCTTACACAAGAGGAGCGTGTTGCAATAGAAGCTGAGAAGCATCATTATGAAGACCCTCGTGCTGCCTCAATTGAAGCACTCAAAATTATCCAAAAACATAGAGGTTGGGTACCTGATGGTGCAATCTATGCAATTTCCGATATTTTAGGAATTTCATCTGGAGATGTGGAAGGAGTAGCAACATTCTATAGCCAAATTTATCGCCAACCAGTTGGTCGCAATATTATTAGATATTGTGACAGCGTTGTCTGTTTCATAACAGGTTTTCATGATATTTTATCCGCTATTGAATCACATCTTGATATTAAACCAGGTCAAACTACACCTGATAACCGGTTTACACTCCTTCCAACTTGCTGCTTAGGCAATTGCGATAAGGGGCCAACGATGATGATCAACAATGATACACATAGCCATTTAACACCGGAATCAATTCCAAGTTTATTGGAGCGCTACCTATAATGAACCATGTGAAAACAATTATACGCACCGCAGAAACTCATCCACTAACCTGGCGTATTCGTGATGATAATCAACCTGTGTGGATTGATGAATATCGCAGTAAAAATGGTTATGCAGGCGTTCAAAAAGCACTTACAACAATGTCACCAGAAGAAGTTGTAGAACTGGTAAAAAATTCTGGTCTCAAAGGTCGTGGCGGCGCTGGCTTCTCTACTGGAACAAAGTGGAGTTTAATGCCTAAAGATGAAAATATGAAGCTGCGTTATTTATTGTGTAATGCTGATGAAATGGAACCAGGCACCTATAAAGATAGATTGCTGATGGAAAACCTGCCTCACCAATTAGTAGAAGGGATGATAATTTCAGCGTATGCACTAAAAGCTTATCGTGGTTACATATTTCTTCGTGGCGAATATGTAGAAGCAGAACAAAGGTTAAGACGTGCTATAGAAGAAGCTAAAGCAGCTGGCTTTATGGGTAAGAACATTTTAGGCACTGGATTTGATTTCGAACTTTTTGTACATACAGGCGCAGGGCGATATATATGCGGTGAAGAAACAGCCTTAATTAACTCTCTAGAAGGCCGTCGTGCAAACCCACGTTCAAAACCGCCCTTCCCTGCCTCTTCTGGTGTATGGGGAAAACCTACCTGTGTTAATAATGTTGAAACTCTGTCAAACGTACCTGCGATTCTACAAAATGGGGTTGACTGGTATATAGGTCTTTCTGCTGGCAAAAGTAATGATGCTGGTACCAAAATGATGGGTTTTTCTGGAAAAGTAAACAATCCAGGTGTATGGGAATTACCCTTTGGTACAACTGCACGTGAAATCCTTGAAGATTACGCTGGTGGGATGAGAAATGGATTGACTTTAAAAGCTTGGCAACCTGGCGGCGCAGGAACAGATTTTTTATTGGACAGTCACCTTGATTTGCCAATGGACTTTGAAAACATTGGAAAGGCAGGGAGCCGCCTTGGAACAGCCCTTGCTATGGCAGTTGATAATGAAATCAACATGGTTTCTTTAACACGCAATTTAGAACAGTTTTTTGCAAGAGAATCATGTGGTTGGTGTACTCCATGCCGTGATGGCTTACCTTGGAGTGTCAAATTACTTCAAGCGATAGAACGAGGTGAAGGTCAACCTGGAGATATTGAAACGCTTGAGCATATTTGCCGTTCCCTTGCTCCAGGTAAAACATTCTGTGCACATGCACCTGGTGCAGTAGAACCATTACAAAGTGCCATTAAATATTTTCGCCACGAATTTGAAGCGGGAATATTGCAACCGCTAGGTAACACGCGAAATATAATGGGCATACAAGCTAATAATTTGTTAAAAACTCGTTGGTAATTTATTGATGTGGTAAAAGGCGTTTATTTTGCCAGTTAAAATCAATAAATTTTGGATAAATCGTATTCGCTTAGACTATAAGCTGTAGGAAAATATCGATTATGGCTACGATTCATGTAGACGGAAAAGAATATGAAGTTAATGGTTCAGACAACCTATTACAGGCTTGTTTATCACTTGGCTTAGATATTCCCTATTTTTGTTGGCACCCTGCCTTAGGTAGTGTTGGTGCTTGTCGCCAGTGTGCTGTTAAACAGTATGCTAATCCTGAAGATACTCGCGGAAGATTAGTCATGTCATGCATGACCCCTGCGGCTGATAATACTTTTATCTCAATTGATGATAATGAAGCTAAAGTATTTAGGGAAAGTATTGTCGAATGGCTTATGACAAACCATCCTCATGACTGTCCTGTGTGTGAGGAAGGTGGTAACTGTCACCTACAAGATATGACAGTAATGACCGGTCATAGTTTCAGGCGCTATCGTTTTACTAAGCGTACACATCAAAACCAAGAACTTGGTCCATTTATTTCACATGAAATGAATAGATGTATTGCATGTTATCGCTGCGTAAGATACTACAAAGACTATGCTGATGGCACTGATTTTGGCGTGTATGGTGCGCATGACAATGTCTATTTTGGTCGTCCTGAAAGCGGCACTTTAGAAAATGAATTTTCAGGTAACCTTGTCGAAGTTTGTCCAACAGGGGTATTTACAGATAAAACACACTCTGAGCGTTATAACCGTAAATGGGATATGCAGTTTGCGCCTAGTATATGCCAACAATGTTCAGTAGGTTGCAATATCAGCCCAGGCGAACGTTATGGTGAATTAAGGCGTATAGAAAATCGATATAATGGCAGTGTGAATCATTATTTCTTATGTGATAGAGGACGTTTTGGGTACGGTTATGTCAATTTAGCCAATAGACCAAAACATCCTGTACAAAAACGAGGCCAGGACGCTATCACATTGACCCAGCCAGCACAAGCAATTGAGGGTACTGTTGATTTATTACGTAATGCAAAACGAGTGATAGCAATAGGTTCTTCACGTGCAAGTATCGAAAGTAATTTTGCTCTGCAATCCTTGGTCGGTAAAGAAAACTTTTTTGCTGGTGTCAATCGTTTAGAACTAAGCCAGCTCACTTCAATTAATAACATTTTAAATAGCAGCGCAATACATACGCCAAGTCTAAAAGAAATTGAAAGTTATGATGCTGTTTTGATTTTAGGTGAAGACATTACACAAAGCGCAGCACGAATCTCACTCGCAGTCAGACAAGCAGTAAAAGGTAAGGCAAAAGCAATGGCTGCAGCCCAACGTGTTGCAGATTGGCAAATTGCTGCGATTCAAAACATAGGCCAGCGTGCTAAATATCCGTTATTCATCACAAGCACTCATCAAACCAGATTAGATGATATTGCCGCATTGCACATCAACACAGATGTCAATTCTCAGGCTTCTATAGGTTTTGAGATAGCTCATGCCATTGAAAATAATGCACCAAAAGCTAACTCGCCTGATTTAATAGCAGATCACAAACAAGAAATTGACTTGATTGTTCAAGCGTTGATGGGAGCGAAAAAGCCGCTAATCATTACAGGAACAACACCTCAAAATAGCGCACTGATAGAAGCGGCTGCGAATATTGCAAAGGCATTAAAAACTAAAGAAATAGAAGTCGGAATCACTTTTGTTGCATCTGATGTAAATAGTATGGCTATGCCAATTTTAACCCAAAATAGTCTAGATGATGCTTTAAGTGAAATCGCACAAGAGAAAGCAGATGTTTTGATCGTGTTAGAAAATGACATTTATCGCCATGCGCTAAAATCCACAGTTGATGCTGCATTTTCTAAACTAGCTAGATTAGTTGTGATTGATCATCAACACACGGAGTTGATGGATAAAGCAAAAATAATCTTACCAGCAGCGAGCTTTGCTGAAAGCGACGGTACCGTTATTAATCAAGAATTTCGGATGCAACGCTTCTTCCAAGTCTATGACCCGACCCACTATGATAAATCAGTCATGATGCATGAAAGTTGGCGATGGATTGCGGCGATTACTAGTGCTTATAAAGGTGAAGAAACCTGTTATAGTACACTTGATGCAGTCATTAAAGCTTGTGAAGCTGCCTATCCTGCACTTAAAGGATTATCAAGTGTTGCACCAGATGCTAACTTCCGTGTTGAAGGTCAAAAGCTTGCTCGTTCACCTCATCGCTATAGCGGCAGAACGTCTATGCTTTCAAACATCAGTGTGCATGAACCAAGACAGCCCCAAGATATTGATACACCGTTTGCGTTTTCAATGGAAGGGAATAACCAACCAAGTGCAGAAAGAAAAGACATTCCATTTGCTTGGGCACCAGGTTGGAATTCACCACAAGCATGGAATAAATTCCAAGCTGAAGTTGGTGGTGATCTAAAATTTGGTAATCCTGGCACTCGTTTAATCGAAGCTGGGGAAGATAACTTGGCATATTTCCAATCTACTTCAATAAGAAAACAATCTGAAGATAAACTTAGTATTGTCTCAATACCACATTTATTTGGAACAGATGAGCTATCGTCAAAATCACCAGTTGTTCAATCTCGCATGACTAAGCCTTATGTTAAAATGCATCACTCCGTTGCAGCAAAATATAACATCACTGAAGGTGATGCAGTTGAGCTAGTGATAGGTCAAGAGGCTTATCGATTAATTGCAACAATAGATGAATCATTTTGCTTAAATGCAATTGGCTTACCTCTTGGATTTAAACATTTATCACTGGCACTTGGTCAAGAAACCGTTACAACAATAAACGTTTCTACTCCTAAAGCCACTATGCAACATGAGGAGACGCTATAATGGGATGGTTAACACCTGAGATCCAAGCCATTATGATTTCCGTACTCAAATCAGTCACTATTTTATTAGTGGTGGTGATATGCGGTGCATTAATGAGCTTCTTTGAAAGACGCTTACTTGGCTTATTCCAAGGTCGTTATGGACCTAATCGTGTCGGTTGGGGCGGCTCTTTGCAGCTTGTTGCTGACATGCTAAAAATGTTCTTTAAAGAGGACTGGGTTCCTAAATTTTCGGACAGAATGCTCTTTACGATAGCCCCTGTTATTGCTTTTGTCTCTTTACTTTTAGCGTTTGCAATTGTACCCATTACCCCTAACTGGGCAGTAGCAGATCTCAATATTGGTTTGCTTTTTTTCTTCATGATGGCAGGCCTTGGCGTCTACGGCGTACTTTTTGCAGGCTGGGCGAGTAATAATAAATACTCGCTGTTAGGAGCAATGCGTGCATCAGCTCAAACGTTAAGCTATGAAGTATTTCTAGGCTTGTCGTTATTAGGTGTTGTGGCACAAGCTGACTCATTTAATCTAATGCAAATCGTCAATTCACAGCAAACACTGTGGAATATTATCCCTCAATTTTTTGGCTTTGTAACATTTGCAATTGCTGGAGTAGCTGTGTGTCATAGGCATCCATTTGATCAGCCAGAAGCTGAACAAGAAATTGCCGATGGATACCACATCGAATATGCCGGTATGAAATTTGGTCTTTTCTTTGTAGGTGAATATATTGGTATTGTGACTGTATCAGCTCTGATTGTTACCTTATTTTTCGGTGGATGGCATGGTCCATTTTTACCGCCATTTGTGTGGTTTGCACTGAAAACAGCTTTCTTTATGATGATGTTCATTTTAATCAGAGCCTCATTGCCAAGACCTCGCTATGATCAAGTGATGTCATTTGGCTGGAAAATTTGCTTACCATTAACATTAATTAATTTAATGGTGACCGCATTTATCATACTTTTAAATAACTAATTGAGGTAAAACCATGACGTTGACAGAATTAGCGGTTGGTTTCTACACTCAACTGCGTAGCATATCAATGATAGGCTTAAAAACCTTCGCGAAACGTGAAACAAAGATGTACCCAGAAGAACCAGTCAATCCACCACCAAGATTTCGTGGTCGAATTGTTTTGACGCGTGATCCAGATGGAGATGAGCGCTGCGTTGCTTGTAATCTTTGTGCAGTTGCGTGCCCTGTAGGGTGCATATCTCTACAAAAATCAGAAAGAGAAGATGGCCGCTGGTACCCTGAATTTTTCAGAATTAACTTCTCACGCTGTATTTTTTGTGGTCTATGCGAAGAAGCATGTCCAACCACAGCAATACAGCTCACACCTGATTTTGAATTAGGTGAATTTAAACGCCAAGACCTAGTCTATGAAAAAGAAGATCTTTTAATTTCAGGGCCAGGTAAATACCATGAATATAACTTCTACCGTATGTCTGGTATGGCTGTAGAGGGTAAAGCTAAAGGTGAAGCTGAAAATGAAGCTAAACCGATTGATGTAAAAGGTTTATTACCATAATACATCGCTATATTTGCTTATCCATAAAACAGTTTTAATTGATTTATTCAGAGGAAAAGACGAATGCAAATCGCTTTCTATTTATCTGGTGTTATCGCGATACTCGCGACATTAAGAACCATAACGCATACAAATCCAATCCATGCGTTATTGTACTTTGTCGTATCTCTGCTTGCGGTAGCCTGTATGTTTTTTACATTAGGTGCTTATTTTGCAGGGGCACTTGAAGTTATCGTTTATGCTGGCGCAATCATGGTTCTATTTGTTTTCGTAATGATGATGCTAAATTTAGGTCAAAGTGTTGAAGATCAGGAACGAGCTTGGTTAAAACCTTCTGTCTGGATGGGGCCTGCAATTTTATCTGCAATTTTATTTTCAGTATTGCTCTTTGGCATACTTGGCTTACAAAATATTGACACGATTACAGCTGTTAATCCTATCAGTGCTAAGGAAGTCGGAATCAGTTTATTTAGCACCTACGTGCTTGGTGTAGAGTTAGCTTCAATGATGCTACTGGCTGGATTGGTGGTAGCATTCCATATTGGTCGTGACAATAAACCTTCTGAATTGACTTTACATGGTGAAACTATTGTTGATGAAATTACTCGTCGTAACCAAGAGGAGCATTCTTAATGTTTAGTGGCACGATTCCTGTTGAACACGGTTTAATCATTGCAGCCATCTTATTTGTCTTAGGATTAACTGGTCTATTGATTCGACGAAACTATATTTTTATGCTTATCAGTTTAGAAATCATGATAAATGCTGCAGGTTTAGCGTTTATTGTTGGTGGCGCTGCACATGGTTCTGCTGATGGACAAGTTATGTACATATTCCTTATCACGTTAGCTGCGGCTGAAGCGAGTATTGGTTTAGCTCTATTACTCCAACTTTATCGCCGTCGCCATACCCTTAATATAGATACAGTAAGTGAGATGCGCGGATGAGTATATTATTTCTAACAATTTTATTCCCTCTGATCGGGTTTTTAATTCTAAGCTTTTCTAGCGGCCGATTGAGTGAAAATGGTGCTGCTACAATCGGAATAGGTTCGGTTGGTCTTGCTGCACTCGTCACTCTATTTGTCGGGTTTGGCTACCTAACAAATACCCCTGATAGTGCAGAAACCATACATCTTTGGACATGGATGCAAGCTGGTCAATTTAAGATACCCGTATCTTTAACCTTAGATGGTTTATCACTTACCATGTTAAGTGTTGTGACAGGTGTTGGTTTTTTAATTCATATTTATGCATCGTATTACATGCGTGGGGAAGAAGGATATTCTCGCTTCTTTGCTTATACCAATCTGTTTATTGCTAGCATGGTAATTTTAGTGCTTGCCGAGAACATGGTGCTGCTCTATCTTGGCTGGGAAGGCGTTGGACTTTGTAGCTACTTATTGATTGGATTCTATTTTAAAAATCCTGCTAATGGTGCTGCTGCAATGAAGGCATTTATCGTCACCCGTGTCGGTGATGTACTTTTAGCATTTGGTTTATTTATCCTCTTTCGTGAAGCCGGTACGCTTAATATGCGTGAATTGGCACAAATTATCCCTGTGAGTTTAGCAGCAGGTTCACCAGAAATTACCTGGGCGACGTTAATGCTGTTAGGTGGTGCGGTGGGTAAATCAGCTCAATTACCACTTCAAACTTGGCTAGCTGATGCAATGGCAGGTCCGACACCCGTTTCTGCATTAATCCATGCAGCAACCATGGTGACTGCTGGAGTCTACTTAATTGCTCGTAATCATGTTTTATTTTTACATGCGCCAGAAGTGTTACACCTAGTTGGTGTGGTTGGTGCTATAACGTTAGTTATGGCTGGATTTGCTGCACTAGTCCAAACAGATATCAAACGCGTACTTGCTTATTCAACAATGAGTCAAATAGGGTATATGTTTTTAGCATTAGGCGTTCAAGCATGGGACGCGGCAATCTTCCACTTAATGACTCATGCATTTTTCAAGGCCCTGCTCTTCTTAGCGTCAGGTTCTGTGATACTCGCATGTCATCATGAACAAAATATCATGAAAATGGGTGGTCTAAGACGTAAAATACCTCTAGTCTATGCAAGTTTCTTAGTTGGTGGTGGCGCACTTTCTGCCCTACCACTTATTACCTCAGGCTTCTTCAGTAAGGATGAGATATTATGGGGTGCTTATGTTAACGGAAATAATATACTGATGTATGCAGGCCTTTTCGGTGCCTTGTTAACTTCTATTTATACCTTCAGGATGATTATCCTTACTTTCCATGGCGAAGAAAAAACACACGCACATGAACTAAAAGGTATCACTCACCATTTACCTTTAGCTGTCTTAATTGTTTTATCTACTGCAATCGGTGCATTGATTCCTCAGCCATTGCATTCTGTATTGCCTGCAATAAAAGACATTGGCGAAAGTAAACTATTTTTGGAAATTGCCTCAGGAATTGTTGCAATAGTAGGGGTTGCTATAGCTTTTGCTCTCTATCAAGGTAATCAAAAACTGGTCAATTCCATTAAAAATAGTGCAATCGGTAAATTATTAGGAAAATTATGGTTTCATGCTTGGGGCTTTGATTGTGTTTATCACTGGCTATTGGTTAAACCTTATTTATTAATTGCAAAATTAATATCAAATGATCCCGTTAATAGCGCACTAGATTCAACTACCTTTGCCTTTAAATTAGGGAACAAAGGTTTATTATTGACCGCTAATGGTCAAACTCGTTGGTATATATCGACTATTGTCATTGGTGCAGTGATTTTACTCGTATTGCTGTTTTGGTTATAACGTTCGCGTTATGCATTTTTATTAATTAACAAGGAATATAAAACGCCATGCTACTACTTTGGCTTATTCTTATCCCTTTCATCGGTGGCCTGTTATGTTGGCTAATCGAGATATTAGGTGGGCGTTCTCCACGTTGGATGGCGCTTTTATCGATGGGTGCAACGCTTGCGATTTCACTTTATCTTTGGACACAGGGCACATACAGCTTATCGCCTGCTGAAAGTGGTACAAGTTGGCCATATGAACCTTTCAAGGTTCAATGGATACCAGCGCTAGGTATTTCACTCTATTTAGCAATTGATGGCTTGTCACTGCTAATGGTCGTATTAACGAGCTTGCTCGGTATAATGGCCATTTTATGTTCATGGAAAGAGATAAAGCATTATGTAGGATTTTTCCATCTTAATTTGCTTTGGATTCTAGGTGCAGTAATCGGTGTTTTCCTAGCAATGGACTTGTTCTTGTTCTTTGTATTCTGGGAATTAATGCTCGTACCAATGTATTTCTTGATTGCATTATGGGGACATAAAGCAGCAACAGGTCGCTCTAGAATCTCAGCAGCAACAAAATTCTTCATCTACACACAAGCAAGTGGTTTACTGATGCTAATCGCTATTTTAGCATTAGTATTTATTAACTTTAAAAACACAGGTGTGTATAGCTTTGCCTATGAAGATTTGCTAAATGTGACAATGAGTGAAACCACTCAATTTATCATTATGCTCGGATTTTTCATCGCGTTTGCTGTTAAGATGCCAGTTGTGCCATTACATGGGTGGTTACCTGATGCCCATAGTCAAGCACCAACAGCAGGATCTGTTGACTTAGCTGGGATATTACTTAAAACAGCTGCGTATGGTTTATTGCGTTTTTGCTTACCGTTCTTTCCAGAAGCCTCAATTACTTTTGCGCCTGTCGTGATGGTGCTAGGTTTAATTGGTATTTTCTACGGCGCATGGATGGCATTTGCACAAACCGATATAAAACGTTTAATTGCCTACACTAGTATTTCACACATGGGATTTGTTCTTATAGCTATCTATACAGGCAACCAAGTCGCCTATCAAGGTGTAGTCATTCAGATGGTTGCTCATGGTTTATCAGCTGCTGCGTTATTTATCATATGTGGACAAATTTATGAGCGCTTACATACCCGTGACATGCGTGAAATGGGTGGGCTATGGTCAAGAATTAAATGGATTCCAGCTCTCACTCTAGCATTTGCTGCAGCAAATCTAGGCATGCCTGGTACAGGTAACTTTGTTGGTGAGTTTATGATACTAATCGGAAGCTTTAGTGTTGCGCCTACTATTATTGTTATAGCCACATTCGCTTTAGTCTTTGCCTCAGTTTACTCTTTGATTATGGTTCAAAGAGCATTCTATGGACCGGTTAAAAGTGAAACACCTCTTGAAGGCATGAATAAACGTGAAATGTCTATTATACTGACTTTATTAGTTTTACTTATTTTATTAGGTGTCTATCCAAATCCGATTTTAGAAACTTCTAGCGGAGCGATGACACACGTCCAGCAGATTTTTACTACTGCTGCATCTTCTTTAACAACAATAAGGCCGTAATTAGCGATGACATCTTCTAATCAATTGCAGCTGCAAGATCTAATTGCAATTTTGCCATTATTAATCGTCGGATTAACTGTGGTAATTGTCATGTTAGGAATTGCATGGCGACGTAATCATTTTGTTAATGCTACGCTTACCGTAATCGGTCTTAATGTAGCGTTAGTTTCGATTCTATTTTTATATAATTCTGAACCTAGCTCAGTTACGCCAATGCTAAAAGCAGACAACTATGCCTACTTATTTAGCGCTATGGTGATACTAGCTAGCCTTGCGACCTGTACATTTGCTTATCCATGGTTATCAACTTACCCTGAAAACCGAGATGAGTTTTATTTACTGATTGCAATTGCAACATTAGGTGGCATCGTACTTGCTTATGCTCAACATTTTGCTTCGTTTTTTATCGGCGTAGAGCTTTTAACTTTGCCACTATTTGGCTTAATAGGGTATACCTATAACCTCAAACGCTCTCTTGAAGCGTCAATTAAATATCTAATTTTGTCTGCTTCAGCATCAGCCTTCTTACTATTTGGTATGGCGCTAATTTTTGCACAGTTAGGTCGATTAGATTTTGCATCTGTTGGACTTGCGATCAAAACATTTGCAACATCAGGAGATTTAAGCTCACATGCTATCTTGTTAGCAGGGCTTGGCATGATGATAGTTGGAATAGGGTTTAAATTATCAATTGTGCCATTTCATTTATGGACACCAGATGTATACCAAGGTAGCCCTGCACCTGTCACGACTTTCCTTGCAACAGCAAGTAAAATTGCCACATTAGCAGTCGTGCTGAGATTCTTTAGTTATGGTGTTGGTGATGCTCAAATCAATTCATTGAATATTGCATTAATGCTGCTTGGGATCGCCTCGATACTATTTGGTAATATCATGGCGCTTTACCAAAATAATATCAAACGGATGCTAGGTTTCTCATCAATCGCTCATTTAGGCTACTTAATTGTCGTACTGATTGTCTCTAATGATAAACAATTGGCGGTGGAAGCAACTGTTATTTATTCCGTAGGCTATCTGTTTAGTAGTATCGCTGCCTTTGGTGTAGTCAGCCTAATGTCATCCCCATATAAAGGAGATGACAGTGACGAGCTTTTCTCATATCGTGGCTTATTTTGGTATCGCCCATTCTTAGCAGCAGTACTCACTACCGCCCTACTCTCTTTAGCAGGCATTCCATTGACTGTTGGGTTTATAGGTAAATTCTATGTGATAAAACTAGCAGTAATAAATGAAATGTGGTGGTTAACAGCAGCTATGGTTATTGGTAGTGCAACAGGCATCTATTACTATCTACGTACAATGGTCAGCTTATACCTACGCCCACCTTCAAATACGACCTTAAAACGCCAAAGCACAGAAAACTGGGCAACAACAGCTGGAGGTATTATTGTATTAGGTGCTGGTTTATTAGTGGTATTCTTTGGATTGTATCCAGTACCTATTATTAATTTAGTAACTGGTAGCTTTTTAAATTAATTGATCATTTACCACTGTAATAAAAAAGGCGCTCTGCGCCTTTTTTATTACTCAGAAAAACACATATCTCTTTTTTTCATCAACTCACTAGAATTCCTATCTTACTTCCATCACAACAAATTACAACAAAACAAACACTCAAATAGATCAACTCAAATCATATTCAATTTCAAAAAGAGGTGCCAAATACAGTCTTTAGCATGCTAATACCATTTACTAGGATTGATAAGGCAACAAAACCTTCGTGGTAATGTACGAATAAGAAAATCAATATTAAATTAATTTCAAGAACTCTGACTAAATCATTATATCGCTCAATTTTTATGAATAGCCCTATCTAATAACTTAGATTTTAAGTTATTAGATAGATGGTTATGATAAAGACACTCTTGAAATATCAAGGGAAATGCGAAGCTCAAAAGTGCTCTTAATTAAGTACATTTAGGCAATGATATTAATATAATTTAAGAGATGTGTAGGATATGAATTTTTTTAAAATAGGTTTAGTAATGGCTTTAACATTTATGTTTTCATCTGTATGGGCAGCTGAACTTGTAGAAGTACAAAATGGGCAAAGAATTGGCTCTATCGTGGAATCATCGCATAATGGCATTGAAGAAGGACTTGCAAGAATTGCTATTCAAGCAGATGAAATGGGTGGAAAGTCATACAGAATTACAGGAATTAATGACAATGAAAATGGCAGTTTTAATATTTTTGCAGAGGTTTATAGATAAATACTAGGATCCAAGCTAGTATGCCTCCTAAAATCTATTTTTAGGGAATGAATTGACGGCTACACTAATAATATCTTCAAAGTGGCACATAAAGAATATAACATGAAGCGTTTGAAAATTAATTGTTAATTTTCTTTTGATAAAAAAGCGTACTAAATAAGAGTACAATTTTTAGGATAAAACACGATGTATCTCACCAGCATAATCGGTGAGATACATGATAACAACTAACTGTGGCGTTTATCTATTGCAGCTGTAAATAATACGTCTGTAGAGCTATTTAATGCGGTTTCTGCAGAATCTTGAATGACACTGATAATATATCCTACTGCGACAACTTGGAAAGCAATTTCATCGTTAATCCCGAACAATCCGCATGCTAAAGGAATCAATAATAAAGAGCCACCTGCTACGCCTGATGCTCCGCATGCTGAGAGCGTTGCAACAATACTCAATATAATAGCGGTGACCATATCAACTTCAATACCCATTGTATTTACTGCTGCTAATGTTAGTACTGTTATTGTAATTGCTGCGCCGGCCATATTAATAGTCGCACCTAACGGGATAGTTACCGAGTATATATCCTCTTTAAGATTTAATTTCTTAGCTAATGCCATATTCACTGGAATATTAGCAGCACTTGAACGGGTAAAAAATGCTGTTAACCCACTTTCACGAAGGCAAGTAAAGACTAATGGGTATGGATTTTGTCTTGTTGTCAAAAATACTATAATTGGATTAACCAAAAAGGCGATAAAGGCCATTGATCCCAGTAACACGGCTAATAACTTGCCATACTCAGCAAACGCTTTAAACCCTGTTGTGGAAATGGTCGCGGCAACCAAACCAAAAATTCCTATCGGAGCTAAACGAATTACGACTTTAATGATAGAAGAAATGCTATCACTTAAATCGCTAAATACTGCTTTCGTTGTATCTGATGAACGAATAAGCGTTAACCCTAATGCTATACCCCAAAGTAAGATTCCAATATAGTTTGCTTCTAAAAGTGCATTAACTGGATTATCAAATAATTTAAAGAGTAAATCCTTTAAGACTTCAACTACACCTTGAGGAGCTGCAGTTGCCACACCATCTGTAGGTAAGGTTAGTGTAACAGGGAATAGAAAACTTGCCACTATTGCAGTCACTGCAGCAGAAAACGTCCCTAACAAATAAAGTATGATGATGCCTCTAAATGATTTTGTTTGCTCACCAGTACTTTTGTGATTTGCGATAGCAGAAGCGACTAAAATAAACACGAGTACTGGCGCAACTGACTTTAATGCTCTAACAAATAATTCACCTAAAATTGAAATAGGACCCGCTACATCTGGTAAGTAACGACCTACAACCACACCTAAAATGATACCAATTGATATTTGAAATATCAGATTATTCCAAATAGTTCCTTTGTTCTGCATGATGATTCCTTTTGAGATATATGAACAAACGCTCATTAATAAATTTAATTTATTGATTGAATATGCTAACTAAAAGCATATAGCTTACCGAAATATACTATACATTTATTGACAATACCTACGTTACCAAAAATAGCTATATCTGTTAAGTATTAATTTTTTTGACCAATCACTTAGCCGTAAATTAGCTAAAAGTCAGAGTAATAGTATAAAATTCATACCAAATGGCATTTTTAATATACACCTTACTGTAATTAAGTTTCATTCTATATAAGGCCGCATAGATTCGTATAAATCTGTCTATAATCTTTAAATAGAATAAATGAATAGCAATTAACCCAACTTTTAAGCTGACAAAAAAGCCCACCTAATAAGATGGGCTTTAATTTTATGAAACGACTAAATAGTGACTATTAGAATGTCCAGCGTAAATCAACTTTAGCTGCATTTTCGTTACGGCTGCTACCAAACTCACCATTATAGTTGAGACCTAATTTTAGTGAATCACCTACATCAACAACTGTACCTGCTCCAACTATCATGGCATTTTCATCCATTTCAATCCCACGAGTTTGGAAACTTGCCCCATTACCAATCAGTGTCATATCTGAATAAGACTCTGTATCTCCCATATTATGACGCCATGCTAAAGTTGCATTCACATTACCGGTCGCTGTTCCTACTTGGAAGTTATTAGACACCCTTGTTCCGACTTTAGATGAAACAACATCTTGCCCTTCACGTCTAGACCTTAGCCCACTTGATAATTCACTTTCAGAAATGTCACCAATACTATACTTGTGATATGCAAGATTCAAGAATGGTTCAACATGTGACTGCTTGCTTAATGGGTATTGATACCCTACTTCAGTTGCTAATGAAATTGAATCAACATCGTATTTAGCACTCAGTACCTCTTCGAAATTAGCAAAAGCAACGGCACGTTTAGTTTCAACTTTATTCTGTTGATAGTTAAACCCGCTCATCCAGTTCACTTTAGCGTTACCAAGGTCATAAACCGTACCTCCATACATTGCTAAGTTCATTGTGCGCGTATCAGCATGACCTGGTTGTCCATGCATTTCTAGATTACCATTATCATAACCGACTGATGCTCCAAGACGGAATGTACCCATATGGATATCACCACCAAATGTCACACCTGAAGTTCTAATGTCAGCAGAGGCCGCAAGCTCACCTGATAGGTCTTGCTTAGCTGTATGAAAATCAATCCATAATGGCCACTCATCCTCAGGTGTATCAGACATTAAATTGTAACGAGTCTTCTCAAATTCATAATCTAACGATGTTAATGCCTTATTTTTCATAGCTGTTGTTGCTGTAGGGTGAATTTCACCTGCAATTAGCATCGATGCGGTACCTAGCAATTGCTCCCTTTGTGTTGGGGTCAATAAATCAAAATCAATAGCACGCGGCACTGGATTATTGCCATAAATGATTTGACGGATTGCTTTACTTAAATTATCTTCAGATGCCCAACCTGAAATGGTCATAGTATCAGTAGTTCTAACTACAGATTGGAGTTCATTCCAGACTCTGCTAGCATTAGAGTTTATAGCAGCTTGAATATCAATATCTTTTATTTCCGGTGTTTGTCCACCACCATTATCACCGCCGTCCTCACCGCCACTATCTTTAGTATCATCTCTCTGTAGAGAGATATTTACATTTCCATCTTGATAGGTTACATTTAAATCAGTGTACCAGAATCCGTCTTGTTCGAGTTCATTAAACTCGCCTTCAAGTTCAGTTGCGGCAATAATGTTAAATGACAATGCTTCACCTAACGCAAATGCTCTAGATTCAATGATTTCATCTATTGGATATAAAGCTAAATTAGCACCTGTTAAGAAAGCTTTACCGTCAATATTGAGCTTATCATTTTTACTTGATTCATTACCACTTAGCCTAAATTTAACAGTTGAGTTATCATTCAAAACTAAATCACCTGACAGAGTAGTTTCAACTGGAGTAGGATCATAGCCATCTGGGATTATATAAGCACCATCACTTTTAGTAATGAAGGACTCTGAGAATTGTAAAGTATTAGCACCCATTCCTGTGAATGTTAAACCACTTATAGTGCCACTTTTTAGAATTGTCAAAGTACTCGCACTATTATCAGTATGAATTGCACCTTGAATATCGGAACCTTCTCCTAAAACTAATTTATTATTACCATTTTTTAACCATATTGCATAACCATCTAAAGCTGCAGCAGCAGGATTATTTGCTTTTAAATAATCTGAAGGTCCAATATTATTAGTTCCAAGTACTGCTCCATCATCTGTAGACCTAATACCTGCTACACCTGCTTTAATTATACCCGTATTGTATAAGGTGATATTCTCACCTACAATAGCTGAGCCACCAGCTCCTGCACTGGCATATTTACCAAATACAATATTAGCACCTTCAGTTGCTCGTCTACCACCCGCTGCCCCTCCTTCTCCTTGCCCACCATTACCCACTTGAAATGTGAACGTATTAGCTTCTAAAGAAAGACCTTCAGCAATAGCATCAGCAATACTTTTACAGGCAGTTGGGCAACCATTCGCTTTTAAAATTGCAACAACATTACCTTGACCACCCTGTCCTCCTTCGATTGTACCTGTGTTTTCAATAACTGTGTTTGTTGCTATTAATCCAGCACCGCCACCACCACCACTAGCTCCCATACCACCGGCACCACCTTTAATGTTACCATTATTAACAAGATTAGATTGTGTGACTAAACCAGCACCAGCACCACCACCACCACCACGTAAAATTGCATTATTTCCCAAATAGGTACCATTAGGGTCAGTAAAAACTAAGCCACTTGCAACACCACCAGCTCCGCCGATAATAGTTTTACCATTGTCTATGGTAATTGAATCTGTAGCATTGAAACCAGTTCCGCCGCCACCAGCTCCACCGTTAGTGCCAATTGTACTTGCACCATTCCCACCTGCTAAAACATCACTGATATATACTAAATCAGATTGCCCACCTGCCCCACCAACATTACCTTTAACACCACCTATGGCGGCATTTTGTGCAACTCCACCATCACCACCAGCTCCGCCTAGTACACCTACCGAACCAGGTCCAAGGTTAATATCAAAGTGACCACCACCAAATCCACCGTTTCCACCTGCTGCTACATTAGCAGAAGTAAGACCTATTGCTGATATGATTGCTAATTTGACCAAATTATTTCTTCCTGAACAGCTTTTTGCCAACTCTGATACCACTTGGGTTAGTCCTGATTGTTGATTTCTAATGACACGATAGATTTTATTCATACTTAATTCCTCTTTTTTACCAATGGAAAATAATTTATTCTTAACCTGTTAAAAAATGACTATTGATTTTAAAAAAATAATACTGAGTCAATTCCCCTAACTTTTTTTATTCCGATTGCCTATACAGTAATTATGTAGAATGGAATTTATACTAAATATAAAATTAATTATGTGAGCTACATCTCGTTATTAGAATAAATAATTCCTTACAATGAATGCAAGTTCGAATAAACATTTTAATAAACCTTTTATGACAAACTTCAAATCGTTTATACACATCCAGGACTAAACCTGAATTGCAAGAATTAATAGGAGAGAATTTATGAAAAAACATGCACTGTTAAGCGCTGCGTTAGCTGCAGCAATGACAATTTCATTTCAAGCCTCAGCTTGGAAACCTAGTGCTTTTTTTGTTGTTGAAAATGAATCGGAGCATGACAATCCAACATGGGATCATAATTCAGGAACAAGCCTCACAACAGGAATAGTGGGTGGTACTATAGAAGAGGGCAATTGGTTATTTTCAGGTTCATATGGACAATCATATCAATCTGCCAAAAGAGCTTACAAAAAGAATCAAAATAATTTATTTGTGACTTATCTTAATACATACCAAGGACCTTGGGGTGGACAGGATAGTGATTTTTCATTAAAGGTTGGATATCGAGGTGAAAATCATAGCAGAGCGCCTGCGAGTAATAACGCTCTAAATGCAGCATCATTAAAAACTGATCTCATTTCTAATGAACAGCGCAATGAATATTGGATTGTTCCGACTGCAAACTATAAATTTAGTAGAAATTTTAGAATTCATGGTCAATACACTTATCGTTACATTGATAGACAGTTAACCTATTTAAAGCGCTTTGAACAACCTAAATATTTTTCTGAAACAATTAATACTAGTAGCGATATCCAAAGTGGTTATGCAGGATTCAGGTATACCTTTGAAAAAGGTGTTACTGATTTCACTAGAAATTTTATTGAGGTTAACTATTATTTTACAACTGAGAATTTAAAAAACACCTTGTATAATGATGAGCATTTTATATGGGTTAGAGGATATGTTCCGTATAAAGTAAACGGATACATAGGTGGTATCTCTCCATATGTATACTGGGACTTTAAAGAAGCTAATCGTGATTATTATAATTCATATGGAACATTATTAAGATCTGAAGAAGCATCTAGACCTCGTTATGGAATGCGATTAAGTCAAAATCTACCTAGTGGTTGGTCCATTGCCTTTGATGGTTATTATAGTCCTCGCAAACATACTGTCACTTATGATTTTGATCCAAAATATACAGGAAATGTTATCGGTGAAGATAATGTTGATATTAATTTCCTATACGGTGCATTAGAACTAACTAAACGTTTTTAATAGAAAAAACTTTATATTCAATTTTTAATATAGGTAACATATAAATATGCTAAAGAAAACACTCAAACTTACCTTAATTGTAAGTACTATCACATTATTAGTTGCATGTGGTTCAGGTGGTGGGACTAGAATCGTAAATTACTTAGATACAAGTAGTGCTGAATTGAAACATATAGGTGGATTAATTTTCCGTAATGAAACAGGTGGTAAAAAAGACAACCTTGCTTTTTGGAATAAAAATGAAGAGTTTCCATCATTGGGAATAGGCCATTTTATTTGGTATCCTGAAAGCTTTGAACCACTTTTTCCAGATTCTTTTCCAGGATTAATTGCTTTTTATAAGGAACAAGGTATTGAACCACCAGCTGTTTTAACCTCGCGTTATTCTGCTTGGCCAACTCGTGAAGAATTTGAAGCTGCACGTTCTCGTGGTGAACTAAAAGAAGTGATTAATTTCTTAGACTCTACGAAAGGTGTTCAAGTTCAATACATTGCACTTCGTCTAAAAGACGCCTTACCTAAAATGATGGCGGCATCCGACAACCCAGATCATGTTGAGCAGCAATTTAACCGTATTATGAATTCGCCAAATGGCTTATATCCTTTGATTGACTATGTAAACTTTAAAGGAGAAGGCGTAAAAACTGTTCCAGAATACAATAATGTAGGTTGGGGGCTAAGACAGGTGCTAGAAGGTATGTCTGGCTCAGATACAGGTAAAAAAGCATTTGAAGATTTTGCCCGTAGCTGCGCAAATATCCTAACAGTCAGGGTTGAAAATCAGCCTAGCGGTAAGTCAGAACAGTCATTCTTACCTGGCTGGATTAATCGTTGTAAAACTTATGTATCAGATACATCAGGTGGCGACACTGAGCAAAATGAGTCAGAATCCTCTGTCAACACATCAGTATAATTTATTGTAATATACAAACCCGCTTTACGCGGGTTTGTATATTACAACATCCTAACTTTATATTTTTAACAGCCTTTATAATTCGAAAAATAATTAGACTAACAGAATACTGTATCAAATTAATTGACCATTAAATATCACATTTGCAGCTAGTGTTTTAGTAGCGACTTGATATTCTTCTATTAAGTTATCATGCTCAATTGTCAATTTCATGATATCTTCAACGTAGTTTCGTTTATTAGCAAAATTATCACCATATCCTATTCCACCTATATGAAACCAGATATTATCAATAACCTGTATATTAACTGCTTCTCTATTTGGTAACTCTAATGTCGCGATTTTATTATTGGCATACTCTTTAGGGTTGAGTTGAGTCGGTCGATAAAGTGATTCATAATTATAGCCGCCTGTATCTAGTGCGATTTGGAAGTGATACATAAAATCAATTTTTTTATTTTCCATATTACGCCTATCAAAAAAAGTATAACCAGCCCACGTTTGCCACGTTTCTCTTCCGCCACCATATAATAAGCCATAAAAGGGCTTGTTCTGGAGTGCGGGTTTAATTGTGAAATCAGCTAAAGGTATTAGGTCATGATCGATAAACCCAAAATAATCAGGTTTTTTGAGCTGTATGAATTGCGCATAAATCCAATTCATAGCCAAAGCATGTGAACGATTTGGATGTTTAACTTTATTTCTAGGTAGTCTGTAGTAAAAAATACCTAGAGTAATGCAGTGTTGCTTAATTTCATTAGCTTGATCTTCATTTTTTGAATTATCAAAAATAAGCAATTCAATGTCCTGACAATGTTTCTGAATTTGGGTTATTTGCCATTTTGTCACACTTGGATTTTGAAATGTAATACTGATAACTGGGACCTTGTTTGGATCAAGCTTTAACTGTTCAAATTGCTTACGAGTTTTTTCGTCGGACTTATTGTATAAATTACTTAACAACTGATTTCTTAGGTATTTAATTTTATATTTTAATGCATGAAACATATCTATAATCCATCTTATTTTCAACTTGATGATTAAATTTCATCATACTAAATTAATAAAACCTACCCCACTAAACAAAATGTGGGATAAGTTAATATTTTATTTAAATGTTTGTTTCATCTGACATATCAACTTGAACACTAGCATCATTAAATAGAGCCATATCCATAGTCCCTATGCCTTTGTCTGTCACTACTGCAGCAGTCATCGTACCAGAAACATTCGCAAGCGTGCGCGCCATATCAATAATAGGATCAATTGCAAGGACTACGGCTATCATTGGAAAATACTCCCCCATTCCCATACCTGATAACGTAATACTCGCTGCAATCGTTGCCGTACCTGGGATGCCCGCTATACCAATAGAGCCTAGTACAACAACTAAAACTAACATCAAATAAAACTGGATGTTTACTTCAATACCAATAGTGTGAGCTAACATCACTGCAAGCAGGGCTGGAAAAAATCCAGCACAACCATTCATGCCAATTGTGCTACCTAATGAACCAACGAGGTTTGCTGTCGCATTATTCACCCCCATACGAGTTTTTAATGTTGCAATAGTCATGGGTAATGTGCCAACTGATGAGCGACTTGTAAACGCCATTAACCATGTCGCAGCAGCTTTTTTTGCAAACATAACAGGTGAAACACCATGCAAAGTTACTAATATCAGATGTATAACAATCATGATAAAAGTAGCAATATAAATTGCTAGTATAAAAGAAGACACTTCAAAAATTGCATCGATACCATTAGATACAATTGTTCTTGCAAGAAGCGCAACAACTGCATAAGGCATGTATTTTATGATAGTCATAGCAATAGACATTACTATCTTATAAAGACCATTTATAAATAATTTAAATGCACCTATCGCTTCAGGATTTTTTTTCTCCATGCGATTAGCACCAATACCTATTAGTGCTGAGAAAATAACTAGACCAACAACATTATCAGCGCTCATAGCTCCGATAATATTACTCGGAATAAGATTAATTAAGGTATCTATCAGATTTTTGTATTCTCTTATTTCTGCGACTTTATCCGTACTCGCAATTTGTTGCTGAGATAGTTCCAGTCCCATTACAGATGCAAGGAAAATACCTAGTACAGCTGCAATTGCAGTAGTGAAAAGCAACCAAAAGATACTTCTCACAGCAACTTTTGGTAGGTTTTCCTTGCCAGAGAAATCCAAAATTACTTTGACGATAGAGACGAAAATCAAAGGAATGACTAGCATGCGAATAAAGGCAACAAACGCCCTACCAAATAAACCATACCATGTTGCGGTTTCTTTCATCCAAGTTGTTGGAGCATCAGGAAAACCTCCAGCAAGCTGAACTCCAAATCCTAATATTCCACCTAGTAATAACCCAACCATCATTCTTATTGAGAATGACATTTTTTGATTTTGTAATACCTTTAAAATATAAAAACAACCTGCTAAAAAAGCTAAAGCAATCAGTGTTTGGTAGTGTGTTAAAAATAAGAAGTTTTGAAATAAAACTCCATCGAATAGTGCGCTTGATGTAGTCGCCCCCATAAACTGCTCCTTAATTAAAGTTTCATAATCAATAAACTTGCTACCGCAATTTTTTTGTTAGGCCAAACCAATTAAATGATGCCCTAAATTGCACTTTTCAATAACTATAACTGTCACTATGTATACTTAAATAATTTTAGAACAAAAAACTATAAGACAACCAATCTGTCTCATGAATGCTTTTCAATATGCCATTACGCTAAATGCTGTAAATAACAAGCCAAGGTTAGCAATTGTCCTTCTTCACCATAATTTCTATAATCTGTACATCTGTTTGTTGCATGCTACCTCTAGCTAATGAGCATAAATTTTCAATAGATTGGTCTACATCATGACTCACAATTCCTTCATTGCCAGTGACGCCACTTGAGCTAATTGCCATGAGCACGGCTTTAAATGCAGAGCTTGCTGAGGTGGAGACTTTCATAGCGCAACTATTTGATGCCCCGTCACAAATAATACCAGCGATATCGCCTACCATACTTGATAAGGCTAAGCTTATTGGTTGATATTCACCCTTACCAAGTAACCATGCCATGCCGGCTGCAGATCCCATCGCAGCAGTACTGACAGCGCACATTGCTGAAAGTTTGGGTAATTTACTGTGAATATAAACCGCAATCAGATGCGATAATATCAAGGCACGTGCACGTTGTTCTGCCGTCGCCTTTAAATGATCCGCAACCACAACAACAGGCATTGTTGCTGATATCCCTTGATTACCCGATCCTGAATTACTCATTGCAGGTAAAGTTGCTCCTCCCATCCTTGCATCTGAAGCAGCCGTTGAACGAATTAGAATATTAGACAATAAATCATCAGAGAGTAATCCTGTTTCTATTTGAGCTTTTAATGTTCTGCCAATATGAAGCCCATAATTATGTTTCATCCCTTCTTCAGAAAGCGCATTGTTTAACGCTTCAGCCTGTAGGATAAATTCTATCTGTTCAAAGGGAACATTATGCGCAAATTCATATATAGATTTAACAGTTGCTTCTCTTAGGCAATACGGAGCCGTATTATCGATTGTTTCATCTAATTTAAGCTCAAACAGCACTTCTTTATTTTTTTCAATCTTAATTACTTGAGTGTGAGAATCTGCAATCGCAACTGTCACAGAGTCTTCAGAAGCAACAATCGTTACTTCTGAATATAAAATATTAGCCACTGGCTTAATCGCAACATTTACACGATTAGTTTCAAGTAAGTATTTACCCGCTGTGACAATCTCATCATTTAATCCCTTTAAAACTTCAAGCCCACCTTTTGGATCGCCTCCTAATGCGCCGACTGCTGCAGCGATAGGCAGCCCTACCATTCCGGTACCTGGTACAGAAACGCCCATACCATTTTTCATTAAATTGGCGGAAACTTTACCGTTAATTGATGTAATTTGGCCTAATTTAGTGGAAATTGGGGTAGTATCATCAAAGAGATAGCTTCCTGCTATCGCACTTGCTAATGCTAAAGAGATAGGTTCAGTACAACCTAGTGCGGGTAAAACTTCATGGTGTATGGCACGTAAATAAACCGCCCATTGACTATTATATTCAGTTTGATTCCCTGAAGAAGTAGGGTTAATGCTTGACATTTAACATTCCTTTATATTGTTATTAGGTTCCATATTATACTTTTTAGCTGAGAAAGAAAGTGCCTTTTATCAACACTAATAAGTCATCTTAAGTCTAAAGTACTCATCCTGGCTATCAAGATCATACTAAACTGCTGATATATAACTGTTATCTCACGCATACTTTTTCATTTTTTATGTTTTTTTATTTACCTATTGAGTTATATCAATAATTTAGCAGATCATTGTGTTTTAAATCAACTTTAAAAAAGTGGGTAACAAGAAGCTAATCAATTATATTCATTTAATCTCAGCCATACTCATATAATATCGCCTAATTAGCATTTAACATTCTAAAATAAATAGAAAATAACGAACCTAACTAACGCCATGATTAAATTTTATAATGAAAGAGTTGAATGAAAAACTGTGTGAATAAAGAGGCTACCATGAACATACTAAGGGGAAACAATCAAAAATGAAAGTTAATTCATCATTTAGTGTGAGTACTAAATGAGACCCTATCTTAATGGTTTTAAAATTAAAATAAGGTCAATTAATTTAATATTAAGTCAAAATAGAGTTATGATTTTTACTCAGATAATTTTTGTAACAGACGGTCTGCATTTTCTTTCGTAATTTCAGTCCAAGGAATATCATAGCGCTTAGCTGTTCCATCACCCCATGGCATTTGATCTGCATATTCTTGCCAAATCACTGAGCGAGGTTGATACGATTCACCTTCAAGTTTTCTTAAGGCGACATCTAGAGCACCTTGCGCCTGAGCCTTAGCATCTTGAAAGAAACTCACATATAACTCCCCATCTTTTACAGATTGAATACCATCTTTTATTCCATCAATCCCTGCGGTAGGAATAGTATTAAGTTCAATACCTTTTGCACGAATTGCTTCCAACCCACCTAAGCCTATATCATCATTTTGCCCAACAACAGCATTGATTGCATTTGGATGAGACGTCAACCAGTTTTCCATAATTGTCATAGCTTCAGCACGTGACCAATTAGCTGGCTTCTGTTCTAATATTTTAATATCTGGATATTTAGCGAAAACTGTTTGATTGCCTTGAGTTCGTTCAATTTGCGCTGATTGCCCAATAGGACCTTCCATTATCACAATATTGCCCTTTCCACCGATTGCTTTTGCAATTGCTTCAGCTTGCATTTCTCCAGCTTTCACATCGTCATTGCCAACATAAGAATATAAGCTATCTCCTGTTACTTTAGTATTTGAACCTATAACTGGAATACCTGCTTCGTTTGCTTTTTCGACTGCATCTCCACCGGCTTCTATATCAATTGGTACAAATAAGATAGCATCAAATTTTTGAGTGATCATAGTGTCAAATTGATTACTTTGGGTAAGAGCATCATACCGTCCATCAAAAACAGTAATATCCACAGTTCCATCTAATACAGCAGGATGTTTTTCTAATTGATCCACCCACATTTGCATAAACTCACCTTTAAGACCATAAACAGCTGCACCTATTTTATAAGGTTTAGCATACGCAGTTGAAGCTAATGCGACTGATAATATTGAAGCTGATATAATAGTTTTAAATAATTTATTCATAATTCACCTTTATATTAATTTAATTAAATTAAACTTAACAGTACTAATATATTTAGTACTATTTTAATTACTCTCTTTTCTAGTTCCATCTAATAAAACAGCAACAACAATAATTAATCCCTTGACTACTTGTTGATAATAAGAAGATACACCCATTAAATCTAATCCATTATTAATAACGCTAATAATCAAAACGCCAAATACAGTACCAATTAAACTCCCTCTTCCTCCTTTTAAACTTGTTCCACCAATTACCACAGCAGCTATCGCATCAAGCTCATAAGATTCTCCTGCTTGAGGAACCGCTGCAGTGGTTCTTGCAGTTAATAAAACACCAGCTAAACCTGCTAAAGCACCCGATATCAAATAGGTTGAAAAAATAACCGTCCTTGTCCTAATACCGCTTGTTTTAGCGCTTCTAATATTTCCACCTACTGCGTAAATATAACGGCCAAAGATGGTATATTTAAGAATAAATCCGAAGACTATAATTGCAATAATTAAGACAATGACTGGAATAGGAATATTAAGAATATGGCCTTGGCCAATAAATTTAAATTCAGGAATAAATCCAGAATAAGGTTTACCATCATTATAAATCTTAGTTAACCCACGAGCCGCACTTAGCATCCCTAATGTTGCAACAAAAGGAGGAACTGAAAATCGTGAAATTAACAATCCATTTATTGAGCCAAGAGCAGTACCAACACCTATACCACAAGCGATAGCAAGAGGTATAGACATATCGCTATTACCAGTTACAAGGCTTCCAGTAACGATGCCTGAACAAGCTAAAATTGAACCAACCGAGAGATCTATCCCACCTGTTAAGATCACATAGGTCATGCCAATTGCTAAAATTCCATTTATAGAAGCTTGACGAAGAATATTAGTCCAATTTCCCCAATCCATAAAATAAGGACTTAAAAAAGATAATAATATGCATATTATTAAAAATGCTAAGACTATACCATTTTTTTTCAATATATCTTTAACATTAACTATATTTTCAGCCATAACTCCCCCAGCAATAAATTTGCTTTAATTAAATAGATTCAAATTGAATGATATATTAGATTAATTACAACATTAAAAAAAATATAAGAATACCCCTCACTCAATTAAATAATAGTGATAATTTATATATTAATAATTTAACGTTTTAATTATATCTGGATATTAAATTAAGATGCTAAGTGCAATAACTCCTCTTGATTAACCTTATTAGCCAAAACATTACCCACTACCTTCCCATTTTTAAATATTATGATACGATCTGATATTTTAAGTATTTCTGGTGCTTCTGATGACACTACAATTGCCGCATTACCTTTAGAAACAAATGTTTCTAAGAAATGATACACCTCCTGCTTAGCGCCTTCATCAATACCTCTAGTTGGTTCATCACACAGTAAAAACACCGGGTCAGTCGATACACATCTTGCAATTACAACTTTTTGTTGATTACCACCACTTAAACTTTTAACGGCTAGAGACGAATGTGTAATTTTTATTTTTAATAAATTAACCATCTCGTTTACCATTAATTTAATTTTTTTAAGATCAATTATGGAATAATAACTTAAACGGCCTAAACTTGAATAAGCAATATTATCTTGAATACTAGCATCTAGTACTAAGCCAGTATCTTTTCTATCTTCTGTAATATATGAAATACCTGACTGAATCGATTTTATAGGCGTTCTATTTAATAATCTTTGCCCCTTTAAATAAATATCGCCAGAATCACAATTTGTAATGCCATAAACTGCATCTAGAAATTCACTTCTGCCAGATCCCACTAAACCATAAATTCCTAAAATTTCACCTGATTTTACTTCCAGAGAAATATCAGAAAAGACAGAATGTCTTGAAAGCTTATCTGACTTAAATATTACTTCATCTTTAATTACTTTATTTTCTTTACTTGTTTCGGTTAATTCTCGACCCACAATCGATTGAACCAAATGTGCTCTATCAATATGTTCTATTTGACCAGATTCTATATACCCACCATTTCTAAAAACAGTATAGGTATCAGCTATTGTAAAAATTTCAGATAATCGATGAGAAACATAAATAATACCTGCACCATGCTGAGTAACACTTCGAATAGCTGCAAACAAAGTTTCCGTTTCTTTTTCCCCTATAGATGAGGTCGGTTCGTCCATAATGATAATATCATTCTTCTTATTAAATACCTTCGCAATTTCAACTAATTGAGTTTGCGCTAAACTTAATTCAGACATTTTATTTTTTGCTTGTATTTCAAACCCTAGAGTGTCAAGCAAATGCTGCGTTTGAGTAAATAGTTTTTTATAATCAATAATGCCCTTTATTAATCTAGGCTCATTTCCAAGGAAAATATTTTCAGCTACGGTCATACCTGGTATAGGTGAAAGTTCCTGTGTAATAATCGCTATTTTATGATTTATAGCATCAATTGGTGAGGTAAAATCAACAGAATTACCTTTAACTAGTATTTCACCTGCATCCTTTTTCAACAACCCCATTAATATATTTAAAAAAGTAGACTTACCTGCTCCATTTCCACCACATAATGCATGTACACTTCCCTTTTTCAGTAAAATTTGACCATTATGTAATGCAGGAACACCATTAAAGCTCTTTTGGACATTTTTTGCTTCTAATAAAATATCAGACATATATTTCCCCTTAAAACATAATTGGCAAAGATAGAAATTGATTACTCTCTATTTTGGTACCAAACTTAATATCGTTTTAACATTCGAAGCACTAGTCGCTATCATATCTATTGCTCCTGTTTTTAATGCACCAATAATAGATAATGCTTTCGTTTTCTCTGATGCAACTGCAATCACACACGGAATATTTTTTAATTCCTCAACACTCAAACCTATTACCCTATTATTCATTACTGTATCGACATTTTGGCCATTTGCATTAAAAAAGTCATACCCAGCGATATCACCTATTACCCCTAAATTCAGCCTTGCATAGGTGATTTCCTGTGGGGTGAACCAACCTAATTGGACCATGTAGCTATTTTCACTCATGTCACCAATTCCTACTATGGCGATATCAGCTCTTCTTGCCCTATCTAGGGTTTCTTTAATTGTGCTATTACGCATAAAAATTTCGCGTGTTTCATTATTTTCAACGTATGCAGGCGCATAAAGTGTCTCACTAAAACCATTAAATCTCTTGGCAAGTAATCTACTAATATGATCTGCATTAATATCATCATCTGGCCTATGAGTTCCTCCTATACCAGATATAAATCGACACTTCCTTTCAACAACGTTATTAAGCTGCTTCGCAACTTCTGCTACATTACGTCCTTGTCCAACTGCTACAGTCATATTATCTTTGAGCGTATTGGATAAATAATTAGCAATCAGCAATGATACTTGGGCTCTTTGTTCGTCTTCATCATCATAATCTAAAGCTATAAAAGCTCTTTTGATATCAAATCTATCGATAAGTTGCTTCTCAAGCTCAGTACTAAAAACAGGATGATATCTAACACTTATTTCAACAATTCCAGCTTCTCTAGCTGTTTTTAATAACCGCCCGACTTTAATCCTTGAAATACCAAATTTATTTGCTATTTCCTCTTGGGTGATCTCATTTTGATAATAATCGATGGCTATTTCAGTCAACAATTCATATTCAGAAATGCTTTTTTCTTTTTTCATATTTTACGAGTCTCTACTATAAAATTGGTTCTCAATCATTTTCGTTACCTTGATTTGGACTTTCCTTAATCGATTATTAAGGAAAGTTACATTACCATATTTTAGAACAGAAACTAAATGACTCATTCGATATTAGCCAAAATGCCGTCTGCGAGTGCCACCAATAGCAGACAACATGACGTTGCACCTGCATCTTGCACTCCTCTTGAGCGCTCCCCTAAACGACTTGCTCTGCCGATTTTTGCCACTAAATCAATAGTTGATACTTTTCCTTTTTCAGCAGCTTCTTTCATATGGATAAGTGCATTGGAAAAATCATTTCCCTTATCGATTGAAGCTCTATATGCATAAATGGCCGGCACTAGTGTATCCATTAAGCATTTATCACCTACTTGCGCATCACTGATAGTTTTTAGCTCTGCTAAACCATGTTCTAACATATCAGCAACATCATATTTAGTAAGTGTTTCTTTTTGAGAAATTGATTCAGCCAACCCAGTAAAAAAGGAACCATATAGTGGACCCATAGAACCACCAATTCCTTCCATTAGAGCATCAGCTAATACTTGAAAAGCCTCATCTAAACTGAGTATTTTTCCTTCCATTGTGTTTCTACATAGCTGGAATCCTTTTGCCATATTAATGCCATGATCTCCATCTCCGATGGCTCCATCAATATCACTTAAATAATCCCTATTTGCTACTATTACATCAACCAATTGATTAACAATCACATTACCTAGTTTTGCATTGAAGATGTTTGTAATTTCACTACCCATAATTATTCCCTGCTATTAATTTAAAATCTGGTTTGCCTAAACTATCGCCAATAACACATAATTAAAAAGCTTAATAAAAATATCATTTAAATGCTAAGCAATCTGCTTTTAAGTCAATTAACTCTTTTAATTCATCATCTAATTTAATTAGTGTTAATGTCACCCCCATCATATCTAAAGAGGTAAAATAGTTGCCAACAAGTTTTGTGTGAATATGAATATTCGATTTATCTAATAAATCTTTCAGCGCTGAAAAATAAATATACAATTCCATGGTAGGTGTTCCACCTAAACCCGAGACTATTACCCCTATTTCGTCGTGAGAGTTAAATAAACCATCTGCGAGAATTTTATCTAGCATGATATTAGCCATATCTTTAGCACTGGCTGTGTTAGTCACTTCAATACCTGGCTCGCCATGATGTCCAATTCCAATTTCCATCTGGCCATCAGCAATATGGAAATTAGGTTTCCCTACTGCGGGTATCGTACAAGAACTTAAACCAATTCCTATAGAACGTGTATTGTCGATTGCTTTTTGTGCTACTTTAATAACATCATCTAACACATATCCTTTAGCTGCAGCAGCTGCTCCTATCTTCCACATAAAGATTTCGCCCGCCACCCCCCTTCTTTTTTCAATCTCATCAGCAGATGCTGAAGCAACATCATCATTTGCAACGACTGTTTTAACAATTATCCCCTCTGCTTGCGCTTTTTTGATAGCCATTTTGACATTCATATTATCACCAGCGTAATTCCCATAAAGACAGGCAACGCCTTGGCCTGAGTCTGCTGCTTTAAAGGCATCCAAAAAAGCAACTGCTGTCGGAGAAGAAAAAATTTCACCTATGGCGACCGCGTCAAGCATATTATGGCCTACGTAACCTAAAAACGCAGGTTCATGACCAGAACCGCCACCAGTTACCAATCCTACTTTATTCGCTACTGGGGCTGTTGGTGATTTTAAAACCTTAGGATTATTTGTTTTAACAAAATACTCGGGATGAGCTTTAACATATCCTTCAATTGCATCTTCAACAACAAAATCTGGTTGATTGATAATTCTATTCATAATAACCTCATTTTAAAGCGATTTATAGTTAACGTTTCATTTTTACTGTACAGTATAGCCGCCGTCGATAACCAGATTTTCACCTGTAATCATATCTGCTCCAGAGGTTGCTAAAAAAACAGCCGCCGCAGCAATTTCTTCAGGTTCTGCAAACCTTCTCATTGGAATTTTTTGCTTCATCTGTTCTGCAATTTCTCCAGACCAAGCTTGCTTACCTAGTTCAGTCATCACAACAGTTGGAGAGATTGCATTTACTTGGATGTTAAAAGGTCCCCATTCAATCGCTAATACTTTCGTCAATGAAATTACCCCCGCCTTACTCACGCAATAAGCCAAATGTTTATCTAGTGCAATAACACCTGCTTGTGAGGCTAAGTTAATAATTTTTCCTGAGCGCTGTCTAATAAAGTGTTTACCGACAACTTGGCATAATCTGTAAACTGCTGTTAAATTAATATCTAAAGTTTGTTGCCAGTCCATTAGACTCAAAGACTCTGCATTTTCTAATCTAACAATACCAGCACTATTAACCAATATGTCTATCTTTTTATCACGCTCAATAATTTGTTCAATCGCATGTTCAACATCCTTTTCATTAGTCACATCGACTTCATAAAAGCTATCAAAATTGTTGAGTTTAGGAGGTTGCCTATCTAAAATAATCACTTTAGCCTGTTTTTCGCTATAAAACTTAGCTATTTCTTGTCCTATTCCAGATGCGCCACCTGTGATAATCGCAACTTTATCTTTTAGTGAAAAATATTGTTCAATCATGATTTATCTACCCTTTTAAATTAGGATCAAGTATTACTTTTATCGATATTTTGCCTTCTTTCATCAATTGAAATCCTTGAGCAAACTCCTCTAAAGGCAAGGTATGAGTCACCACACCTTTGGTTGGAAAATCACCATTAGCTATCCCATTAATAACTAATGGATAACAATAGGGACCTAAATGTGATCCCAAAATATCCAGTTCCTTTCTATCACTAATAATGCTCCAATCAACTGTAACAGGATCTTTAAAAACTGAAAACTCAACAAATCTCCCAAGTTTTCGAATCATTTTCAATCCTTGCTCAACAGACTTTTGAGCGCCTGTTGCTTCAATATAAATATCACAACCATAACCATCGGTCATATCTTTAACATATTTATCGACATCAACTTTCATTGGATTCAATACGATATCTGCTCCAAACGATTTGGCTAACTCTAATCGCTCATCTGACAGATCAAGTACTATCAATTTTTCTGCGCCAGATTTTTTAATGGCTCCTATCATACCTAGGCCTAACGTACCAGCTCCCGCTAATACAACAATATCTCCTAATTGTATGCTAGCTCTTTGTACTGCATGCAAAGAGCACGCATAAGGTTCAATCAGGATTGCATCTTCAATAGGCATTTCTTCTGGAACATGAAAATTGATACTTTCTTTGGTGAATTTCATATATTCTGCCATTCCACCATTTACATTATTTTGAAATCCATACAAATCATGCTTTTCACACATCCAATATTGGCCTCTATTACAAAAACGACACTCCCAGCATGGCACGATTTGTTCAGAAATAACTCGTTCACCAACTTTAAATTTTTCTATTTTTTTCCCAATTTTGACAATGCGTCCAATAAACTCATGTCCTGGAATCATCGGCGCTTTAATATAAGCCGGCTGTGTTTCATCTCCCCAAAAGCTAGGTGCGCCTTCAAATGCTTTTACATCCCCAGCACAAATACCACAAGCTTCTACTTTAACTAATATTTCTTCATCATTAATTTCAGGAACAGGTACAACCTCAAGCCTATAATCACCAGGCGCATAAGCAACAACAGCCTTCATGGTGGTTGGAATAGTATGTGTGTTTGGCATTTGGAACCCCTCTTTTTTTGTTTAATTGAAATATTAATGCTCATATGAACAATGCGACTATTCTGGCTTTATGTCTAGCAATTGGTTTAATAATTGTGATGAACCTCAAATTATTTACATATTTTTAACAAAAATACCGAATAAAACCCAAAAAAACCTTATATAAATATTTTTTCTATTGATCGTTTATTTTTTAGTGATACTATCAATAGCACAAATGAACACAACAATAACAAATGAACATTAAATTAATCACTAATAATATGCCCTACTAACTATGTAATGCCCTTATTTATTAACTAAAGAGGATTGAAAATGCTAAAAACGATTGCTATTGGCGCTGACGATGCAGCGAGCACCTTAAAAGACATCATCATTAATCACATCAAAGCAAAAGGATTAGAAATTGTTGATTATTCTGAGTCAAAAACAAGAAATGAAAACGATTATCCTGATATTGCCTTTGAACTTGCAACAGCTATCAAATCAGGTTTACACGATAGAGGGATTTTATTATGTGGCACAGGAATAGGAATGAGTATTGTTGCTAATAAAGTTAATGGAGTACGGTGTGCTCAGTGCCATGATACCTATTCAGCTCAACGTGCAAGAAAAAGCAACAATGCCCAAGTCATATCTCTTGGCGCTAGGGTAATCGGTCCTGAGTTAGCAAAAGAAATTATCAACGAATGGCTACTTTCTGAATTTGAAGGTGGGGGCTCGGCTCCTAAAGTAGAAAAAATATCAAAATATGAACAAAAAATATGAGCTAATTCTTATTCAGCTAATAAATCAAAAATATGAGAGTGTTATTATTCTAAAGTAAAACATGGGGTAAATGATGAATCAGTTAGATCAATTAAAACAATTTTCAACTGTAGTAGTTGATAGTGGTGATTTAGAAGAAATCAAACAATATCAAGCAACTGACGCTACAACAAATCCTTCAATTATTTTAAATACATTAAAAAATGAAAAATATACTCATTTTTTAGACTCTTCTATTGAGTATGCCAAAACCCATGTCAAAACTTTAGAACAGCAAATCAAGTTAGCTAGTTTAAAAGTTGCTGTAGATATTGGTAAAGAATTGCTCACTATCGTGCCTGGTTTTGTTTCGACTGAAGTTGATGCAAGAGCATCATTTGATATTGAACAAAGTATTAGAATTGCAGAGCAAATAATTGAGCTGTATGATAAAGAAAATGTTGATACATCCAGAGTATTAATCAAACTTGCGGCAACTTGGCAAGGTATCAAAGCAGCTGGAATCTTAGAACAAAAAGGGATTAAAACTAATTTAACACTGATTTTCTCTAAAGCTCAAGCTATTGCAGCAGCTGACTCTGGTGCATTCCTAATATCACCATTTGTCGGTCGAATCACTGATTGGTATACAAAAAATAATTTATTAGAGTCTGGAAGAGATCCTGGTGTTGAGTCAGTAAAAGAAATCTATACTTTATTTAAGTCTCAAAACATCCCAACTATCGTAATGGGAGCGAGTTTTAGAAATACGGCTCAAATTTTATCTTTATCAGGATGTGATAGACTTACCATCTCCCCTGCTTTACTTGAAAAGCTCAAGCAGAGTCATCACCCAATTGTTCAGATATTGAATTCAAATTTTATCAATAAAACTAAACGCAATTCTAAAATGATAGAAAGTGATTTTTATTGGGAACATAATAGCAGCGAAATGGCAGTGGCGAAATTATCAGAAGGTATAAGAGGATTTGCTAAAGATCAAATTACCATGGAGTCTTTACTGCTTTCTAAGCTAAATCAGTCTAATTAAGCTATGTTTAAACTACCCCTAGAATGCTCAGTTGTGATTGCATCAATTAGGGGTAATTTAATCAGCTAAGATAAACACATACCAACTAAAACCGATTTATCTTAATGAATTTATGAAAGTTTAATGCCATTAGTATTCAGCACACGATAAAGATTAATCATCTCTTGAGCCATTTCTTTTGCAAGCATTGAGGTCATAATATGGTCTTGTGCGTGAACCAAAATAAGGTTAACAGGTACTTTACCTTCCCCCATATCTAATCCAATTAATTGTGTTTGAACACTATGAGCTCTTATTTCAGCTTCACGAGCAGATTTAATACACTCATCAGCTTTATCAAAATCTCCAGCTCTAGCAGCTGCAAGTGCTTCCATTGCATAACTACGCGCTTCCCCAGAGTTAATGATTAATTCCATTACTGTTTGTTCCATATTAGATAAATCGATATCAGACATTTCATTCTCCTATATAATTAAAAGTGATAATAAAAAATATTTCAAGGCCGAAATAATTGCTTTTAATAATGTGATGCACGAATGGACCCATGCTCTTTATTACGGTCTATTGTTAAACAAAATAGAGATAGATTCACCACTTCTTAAATACTTAGTTGGTGTAAACTCCTCACTATTTTACCTATTGAGTTTTGCAATATATGTTTCTTTACCTCAGTTCCACTTGGAAAGTGTCAACACCGAGCTGTAGAAATTAATTATTCCATTAAAATAGCATATTTTAGAATAAAAAATTAAACATTTTTAGCATTTTGTGCAATAACTCACTAAAAAACTCAAATCGTTGGACAAACTATTGTGACATAAACTCAAAGAAGTTCACCCACTACTAATTAAACAGTGATAAAACTAATTTTAAAGGAATTTGTTTACAATGCGTCACCATTTGCTCTTCATAATTACGCCATTGTAAATCTGACAGATACCGCTTACGAAATTCAGATGGTGGCATTTTACAATATCGATTAAATGCTGCAATCATCTGTTTATGTTCACTAAAACCCGCCATCAAACTCACATCCGTAATCGCAATGCTCGTATTTTTAAGCAACATTTTTGCTTTATTAACGCGGCACATGGTCACAAACTCAACCACACCATATCCGCTTATCTTTTTAAACAGCCTTGAGAAATGATGATAACTGACACCTGCTTGATTAGCGAGTTCACTGACTGAAATGGAGTCTTCAAAATGCAGATTAATATATTCAATCGCAGATTTAATTAACTGCTCATCTTTTTGAGTGAAGACATCTACAGGTGTGTCACTCTCAATTAATGGATGTTTTGTAATAAGCGACAATAAATGATATACATTTGTTAAGTGTACAAATGGGTTACTCGGATTCACTAACTCAGATAACAGCTTGAAAAGAGACAATTGAATCTCTAAATTAAAATTATCATCACGCTTAATCGTTGCACTTTGTAGTGCTTTAATTTCTATTTGTTTAAACAGTTCTGGTGAAAATTGACATGTCACTAATGTACTTTCAGCATATTTAGCTTCCAAGGCATGAGTTTCATCACCTTTGATAAATAGGAACTCGCCTTTTTTTAAAAGCCCCTCTTGTGAGGCTAATACAAATTCAAATTCACCTGATAGCACATAAATCAATTCAGGTGCAGGATGCCAATGAGGCTCACAATAAGGCACTTCTGCAGCAAATACATTGACATGCTCGGAGCCAAACGTTATTAACTCTAAACCTGACTGAGCTTGGCTAGACAAATATGGTTTATTAGAATCATATCTAAACGAGGAGAAACTAAGCATCCACTTCCCCTAAAGTATTACCAAGAGCGATTTTTAATTCATTAGGATCAATCCTAATTTGGAAAAATTCCGTCAATGTAATGTATAAACCACAAAATAGATTTGGTGCAATGCTTTCAAATTTCTCTTTAATCCAGCTAGATGGTTTACCTGTGTGAGTTTCCACTAGTTTAACAACATTTTCAAACAACATAGGTTGCTCCATCAATTTTACCAATGAACAATCAATTTCTAATGGAATAATATAAGGTTCGGCTTGCACGATAATTGACGCTTCTAATTGTATATCTCTAGAAGATGCGCCAATTAACACATGATATTCGCCTGAATCGATTACAAACTTATCTAATGACGTATGATAGTAGCTAAAATCTTCTAACGTCAATTGCAATTGAATCGTTGTTGTTTCCTGGTTGGCTATAAAGCACTTTGCAAACGTTTTAAGACTTTTTCGTTCTCTTGGGTAATTTTCAAAACGGCTTACTGGCCAGGCTAAATACAGCTGTACTATTTCATGACCATCAAATGGTCCTAAATTTTTGACATCAAGTGAAACTTCAACCAAAAGATCATTATTACTTACGCTTGGACGCCATTCAATCAAACCTTTGCATTTGATCACAGATGTTGAAAGCCTTAAATTTGAATACATAAATTCACTATAGCTTAACCCAAATCCAAATGGAAAACAGGGTTGCATATCACGTTTATCGTAATAGCGATACCCAACAAATATCCCTTCGCTATAGTAATGTTCTCTTGCTTCACCTGGATAGTATAAAAAGCTCGGTGTTTCTTCTAGCCGATTAGGAACAGTGATAGTGAGTTTTCCACAAGGATTGCATACACCTAATAAGATTTTAGCTAACGCCCCACCAACACCCTGACCACCAAAAAAAGTTTCGACTACACCTGAAACCTTATCAAGCCAAGGCATCACCACGGCATCTGAATTCGCCATGATCACAACACAATTTTTTTGAACATTTGAGATATGCTCAATTAATTTTTGATGAGTGGGTAATAAATCCAAATCCGATCTATCCCCATCTTCCCCATCTTCTCCTATTGCAGTATTCACAAAAATAAGTGCAATGTCAGCTGCTGCCGCAATCTCTATGGCTTGTGGGATGGCATTTTCATCTTCTACATAATCAAGGGGCGCGCCTATTGCGTAACGAATTTCAAAAAGATCTGCACCTAAATCCATTAATTCATCAAGTGGCCTATCTACATAGTAAGGTGTGGTCGTTGCCGATCCTGAACCTTGTATCACAGGTTCATGTGCCCATTTACCGATCACCGCGATCTTGGTATATTTTTCTGGAGTGATTGGTAGGATTTGCTTATCATTTTTAAGCAAAACAATTGACGCAGCTGCAATATCAATTGCTAATTGGTGATGTTTAAAAAAATCAATTTTATCTGGATAATTATCTGTAGGTTGTTGACCTAATTTACCTGCTTTTTCAAGCAATAAAAGCATTCGCCTGCAAGCTTGATTGAGTTCATACTCGTGAAACTCCCCTCGTGCAAATGCCTCTATGAGTTGTTGTTTATTTTGCTTAATTTCTGGCATGTCCAAATCATTACCTGCTCGCAGTGCAGCTACTCGATTTTTAATGCCATACCAATCAGAGATAACTAGGCCATCAAATCCAAATTGGCTTCTTAATACATTCGTTAACAACCACTTACTTTCATTGACTTGCTCACCATTTAGCCGATTATATGAGGACATGACAGCCCAAGGTTTAGCTCTTTGAATCGTGCGCTTAAAAGCCAATAAATAAATCTCATACAATGCTCTTAAATTAACAACTGAATTCATTTCTGTACGGCGATATTCGGAGTTATTGCACGCAAAATGTTTCAAACAAGCACCGACGCCCTCTTTCTGAATACCTTCAATCATTGCAATTGCCATTTCACTACTAACAATTGGATCTTCTGAATAATATTCATATCCCCTACCAGCAAGAGGCGTGCGTCTAATATTAATTCCAGGGCCAAGCAGCAAGTCAACTTTTAAGGCTTTACACTCTTTTCCAAGAGCAAGGCCCATTTGATGAATTAACGCCCTATCCCAACTACACGCCAGTGCTGAGCCATTAGGAAAGCAGGTAGCAGGCTTTGTCCGCCCAAATAATCCTTCGCTTCCCCCAGCTAATACTTCACCAGGCAAAGATGGTTCTGCACTGAGTAAATTCATATCATGGGCAGATTGATTGATGACTTCAATAAAGTCGTCAAAAGCCCAATTATGACCTTGTTCAATTTGCTCTGTGCTATAACGAACACCATACGTACCGTCAGTCATGACGATACTATTAATCCCATGTTGTTCTATACAAGCTGTGCGCCAAAGGCCGTTTCCCGAAATCAACTCGATTTTTTGTTCTAAAGTTAATGCTGCTAAGATTGAGTTTATGTGTGTTGTCATACTGTATCCTAAATCAAACTGAGCTCATACATTAACTTTAGCAATGCGTTATTCACTACTTTGTTGCTGATTGAATGAGGGATTGATACCAATAAAAAGATTTTTTCTTATACCGTGCTAAATCTAATAATTCCTTATCAGTTCTATTGACGTAAACGAAACCATAACGCTTATTAAACCCACTTGAGGTACTCAGTAAATCCATAAATGACCAAGGGCAATATCCAACAACGTCAACTCCATCATTTACCGATTGCGTCAATGCATCAAGATGTTCAGATAAATATTCAATGCGATAACTGTCATCGACAGTGTTGTTTTCATCTAAGCTTTCTTGGCCGCCAATACCATTCTCAGTTATGATAATCGGAACTGGGTATCTTGCATAGATATCATTTAATAATATACGAAGTCCTATCGGATCGATCTCCCATCCCCAAGGCGTTGTATTTAAATTAGGGTTTTGTATGACTTGATAGCGACCAGGTGCAGTTTCAAAAATCGCTTGCTTTGCACCATTTTCATCAATCGCAACATCTTGAGCCACCTCAGTTTCAGGGCACGCTCTGACCATGGTACTTTGATAATAATTAATACCCAGTAAATTCGGTTTAGCTGATTTCATGAGTGCCAAATCTTCTTCTAAAATATCAAGGTTGTACCCTTGTTCCAGTATATACTTCCAGATATTGGCTTTATACTCACCTTTAAAATAGAGGTCCATAAAAAAATAGGTTTTAAAATCAGCACAAACCTGCGTTGCTAGAACGTCTTCTGGTAAAGCTGAAGCCGCATAGTAAGGGGATAACCCAATTGCAGGCCCAATTTTATGTGATGGATACTGGGTTCGGCAATACTCAACAACTTTAGCATGTGCAACAGTCATATAATGATTCATTTGGTATTTTTGCTCTTCAATACTTCTGGTATCATTTTCATCAAATACCAATAAATAGGGAAGTGCGAACATATTACTTTGTTCATTAATTGTAAACCAGTGGGTCACTGAATCGGAAAATTCATCTATCACTGTTTTAGAAAAATGAAAAAAATCATCAATCACCTGACGACTAGACCACCCTTGATACTTATCTTGTAACGCCTTTGGCAAATCAAAATGATAAAGTGTCACTAATGGCTCAATACCATTTTTGACTAATTCATCAATGAGATTTCTATAAAAATCGAGTCCCTTTTGATTGATGATACCATCACCATTTGGGAAAATACGTGGCCAGGCGATTGAAAAGCGATACGCTTTTAGACCTAATTCTTTCATTAATGCGACATCTTCTTTATACCGATGGTAATGATCGGTTGTCACTGATGTATCTGCAAATTTAGGATTAATATTCAAATCAACAATAGACAACCCTTTTCCATCTTCTAGCTTTGCTCCTTCGCACTGATATGCTGCTGTAGCCGCGCCCCACAAAAACTGTTTTGATAGTGGGGAAATAGATTGATATTGCATAGGACACTCCAGAAAAAATGTAGTAATTAAGCAAGGCCTATTTTTAACTCATATAAAAAATGTCCTGCATATATTGCGAGCACAAAATATCTCAATTAGAGTGCATAACGATTTTCCTGTAAAACAAAACCAGTACGTGTCCTACAGGAAATTGTAGTTTGCATGACAAGAGATAAAAAATGAGACCTTTTAAGCATTCAAAATTAAAAATAATGATTAATAATACAATTTAAGCATTTGTTAACGCAGTTTCTTCTGCTAGTTTCTCTTCAGCTACTTTGGTTCTTTCAGCTACTTTAAAGAAAGGGTAATAGATACAAATCGCAATAATAATCTCAATCGCCTGCCAAATAACTGCCCTAAAATCTCCCCCTGTGACTAAAAATGCGCTAAATAAGGGCGGCGTAGTCCAAGGAATGGCAATAACAGGCCTACCAATAATATTAAAATGCATTAATAGGTAAGTTGCAGCAGATAAAACAAGCGGCGTTAAAATATAAGGAATCATGACTACTGGATTGAACATAATAGGAAAGCCAAACACTAATGGTTCATTAATGGTGAAAGTACCAGCTGGTAGGCATACCTTAGATAAAGAGCGATAGGTTTTGCTTTTAGAACGTGTCATTAATAATACTAGTGCAAATGTTGCACCTGTTCCGCCAATCCATAAACCAAAATGGAAAAAGCCATCCGCCGTAATATGAGGTATTGCAGCGCCAGTTTTAAATGCTAAGCTATTTTCAGCTAAAAATGCGAGCATGATAGGTGTATAAATACCATTTAATACACTGTCTCCATTTAGTCCACAGGTCCAAAGTAGCAATACAACAAAGCACATCAACAAAATACCAGGCAAGGTACTTAATCCGTCTACTAGAGGTGAAAATATCACTCCAACGATTGCATTGACATCAAATCCAAAAAAAACGCGAATCGCCCAAGCAAGTAAAATCACAAACGTAGCAGGTAGCAAACTTAAGAAAGAGTCTGAAACATAAGAAGGCACTCCACCAGGCAATCTAATGACTAAATTCATTTTTTGAAATGCAGCCATGGTATAAGGTACCAGTATAGCAATCATGATAGCGGTAAATATCCCTGTTACGCCAAAATTAGCAGTGCTTAATGCAAATCCGCCCCCATCGATAGGTTCTACTTGGATTGTTGTAAACGTTATCATCGCAACAACTGCACTATTAAGTGGGTTTAAGCCTAAATTTCGCCCTAAATTATATGCAACAGATAGGACGACGATAATCGCTATCATCCCAAACGTGAATTCATAGCCAACATCCAAATATCCCTTATAAGGCGTGATAATCTCTTCCCAAATTGGACTTGGGAAACTTCCTAGTATTAAAAATAAGCTACCAATTATCGTAAATGGGATGGTTACCATCATTCCATTACGAATAGCTTGCAAAATGACGTTTTCACTCATCACAGCTAATTTATCAGCGATATTTTCTTGTATGAATTGAAAAACTTTAGACATGCGCCCCCCTAATACCTAGTAATCTAGATATATTTTATGTTAACTATCTTTTTAATTACGCTATCCTCAATTAATCGAGGTATTTAGCGGTCATGAAGTTTATTTATTATCAGCATCAAGGCGCAATTGCTTTGCAAATGCTAAAATTTTAGCGCCGTTTTGCATGGCATAGTCCATCGAATCAATAATTTCTACAGGGATATTGTCTTGTTGAGCTTCTTTTTCCATACCGGCTTTTTTATATCTGATGTGAGGTCCAATTAAAACAACATCATAGTTTTTATAGACATCACTAAATAATTGTGAAGATTTTGCTTCTATAACAAAATGCTGTTCTGATTCTGTTAATGCCTTACGCATACTTGCAGCGACCATACTCGTTGACGCGCCTGCATCACAACATAATAATATTTTCATTTCATACTCCAAAATATAGATTGATTGATTACTCGTGATTGGCCGTAAATTAGCCAATCACTCTGTTATTGATATTGGACTGAATCCCAAAAACTCTAAATTATTTGATTAATAATCCAAATTTGCTTTTATTACTGATTATTTCGTGAATCGATAAAACATTATTTAGCTAATAGTGCCTTACCTTTTTCTAAATAACTCAAGTCACCCGCTTTTTCTAACGTATATTGCCCATCTTTGTAATGAATGACTGTCACACTGCTATTACCAATATCTGCTCCAATAGCTTGTCCTGGAGTAAAAATATCTAAAATTGAACCAATTGCACCACCATGACTAACAATCATGACATTACCACCTCCTATAGATTCAGTAGCTTTAACAATGTCGTTGATTGACTGAGTGTAGCGTGTTTTAATTTGATCATATGTTTCAGCCCACTGTAGCTTGTCATTTCTAGCAATGGCATTAGCGATATCTTCATCACTCATTTTTGCAGTAAATTCTCCCCAATTACTCCAATCAGGTTTAAATTCCATACCAAGCTCTTCAAATAAAGGTTTCCACATCTCGACATCATCTCGCCCCTCATAGCCCCCATAATTCCATTCACGAAGGCGCTCATCATCATTCAAAACGAGGTTTCCTCGATCACCCTGTTCTAAAATAATTTTTGCAGTATGGCGCGCCCTGCCTAAATCACTTGTATATGCAGCAACAAAAGGAGTCTCTGCTAATCCTAATGCAGCAGCTTTTGCACCCTCTACCCCTACAGCGGTAAGTGGCGAGTCAGCCCATCCTTGTACTTGGCTTGTGGTATTAAACATCGTTTTACCATGTCGAATCAGATATAAATGCACACCATCTTTATCAGTCTCCTGTGCGAATCCTGCTGTTGATGTTAAGGTCATAACTAAAGCGGTTGTTACGGCTAATATTTGTTTAATCATCATGACATCTCCTAAAATGAGTCAGAGCAATTGCAAGATTGAAATTAACCACCAGCAAAGTAACGCTTTTAAGTACCATCACACGCTTAGGGGTAAATATAAGGTAACAACAAACCAAAATATTCACTTCCCAATTTTTGCTTGAGTCATTCCTAAGTTTTGTTTTACTGTTTTGGAGTATAAAAATTGTGATATTGCTCACGCTAATAGTCACTTTTTACAGTGGCATATAAAACAATTTAGGCACTAAATCATCATTTGCCCTATCCGCACATCAAAATATGACTGATAGATATTGACTTAAAGAATTGGTGTGAGAGCGGATTTTAATCATTAGTGTTAAATCTAACCTGAATACGGTTCATGCTTATTTAACGTGCCTGCACTTCAAATAAATGGATTCTTCTGTATACTGCAAATATACGGTTGGCCTGTTCAAACACTTTTTGTTATCTAGAGTAAGGGTTATAATGAGTTTAAAATAAGCTTGCTCGTTAAAATTAGCCCTCTTACTCTAGTTTTTTATTGACAACAAAACTCAAATAAGAACACTTCACTTTGCATTTAAAGACTAATCTATATTAGGAAAACACAATGTATAAATTCTATTTTTTATTAATCATTTCTGGCTTAACTTTAATGACTGGACCAGTTTTTGCTAAGAATAATTCAAATGATAATCAACCTTCGTCAAATTCTAGTCAGTGTTTTGCTGGAAAAATTAGTTGGATTAATGGAGGGGTAACTCAGGATATTTGTATAAACGACTCAGCAAATTTAATTCGCTTAGATTCAGTGATGCGAAATGAAACTGAAACTTTAATTAAGTTGACCTATTTAGGAGGCGATAGAGGATTTTGCTTATGGCCCGCAGGTCATAAGCATAGTTTAATCTTAATTGATATTGATACGCAAACTAGATATAGGCTTTTATCTAAAGAGTCTCAAATTGCATCTTGCGAGACTGAAAACTCTAATCTTTCATATAATGCGACTAATGAGAATAAGTCTGTGACCTTACTGTATAATGCACTTCCTAAAACAGCATTACACTTAATGTTGATTGAAGAAGATATAACCATCCCTTCCTTTAATGCGACAAAATTTGGTCCTTTTGCGCTAAATGCACTCAAAAAATGGTGAATGTTAACTTAAGGCACACCAATTTAATAATAATAGAACATAATGCGCTTCGATTAGCATTGCAGAGCCAATAAGATGAGATTAAATTGATAATTCAATCCCATCTTATTTAACTGAAAAATTATGTCCTGCATGGCGCTGCAAGAATTCGCATAATGTAAACGTTCGAATACCAAAAGCTTTTGCAGCATTAGGAATTAATATCCTTTTTTTAACATCGGGACTAAACTTTTCAGCAGTTACTATATGAAAATGATGTTGTTTCGCATGGGCAACCAAGAAGGCATCAGCTTTTGTACTAGCAAAATCTAATTTTGCATTTGAAGTAACGTTTTGAGATTGGCCCAATTTATTAACTTGCTATATGCTAATGTAGAGGTTAGTTCATCTTCAAAAAAACTTGTCGGTAATACTGATAATTCATTTTTTGATCCAATCACTTAGGTCATCATCTTTTTGGAGCAATTCTTCTTTGACTGCATTAATGCTATAAACAATACCTTTTTCATGCAGCTTTACAAGTAAATCCCAAAAAATTCTACAATACTCAAACCTATATTCAAAATTCTTAGATTGAATAAAAATATTTGAATCAATAAGATATTTCACACAACCTCCTTACTTAATATTTTATAATAGAGACTAACCACTGAATCAGGCTTTATATTCAATAATTTAGCAGCATCTCTCAATAAAATATTTTGGGACATAGCGCTATTAACAATAATAGTCGTTAATTTTTGGCTATTCCTATAGGGCACTGTGTAGTAAAAATTACCCCCACCATTTTTTTTAGAATTTAAATTTATCAACCTATTTTTAATATCATCTACAACGTTAAATTGAACTAACCCTAATTGATAAAGTTTTATTGCAGCAGCATATGGGCTGACTTTAAAATATTGAGAAATAGAAAAAACTTTGTTGTGAATAGTTACATTCTCACATCGGTTCCATTGTCTTAACAATATTTCAGTGGGCATTAAAATTTCGGCTGCAACTTGATTGCAAAATGCCTCTATTTTGTTCTCATTCGTCCAATTAGAAACGCCTTCTTTGCCAATCCACAAATGTGCAACTTCATGTAGTAATGTGAATGTTTGAGCAGAAAACGAATCTTTACTGTTTACAAAAACAGCTGGTGCAACTTTATCAATTAAAGAGAATCCTCTAAATTCATTCACATCTAATGTTTTTGCATTATTGTTTTTTACCACACCGTTTTTAAATACAAGGATGCCAATATTTTCAAGTAATGAGGCTATTTTTTTAAAATATGAGTCATGAGTTAAGGACGGTAATTCTTTATGTAAATCAAAATTTATAATTTTTATAATGTCACAAGCAACTGCCGTTGGGGATAGATTTTTACTTAATTCGAATTTTCCTATAAATGATAGTTCAACAACAGAGCCAATATTCTCTAAGTAATCTTTATACCAATTAACTTTATTTTTTACATCCTCTAACGTTTCATAAAAATTAGCACTCAATTCAGTTGCATTGACAGTTTGTCTTAGATCTGGGATTTTAGATTTACTTATTTTTGGTGGTGTTGCTAAAAAAAGATAACCAAAAGGAATTCCACCCAACTTTGTTAATTTTTCAGCAATTGTTTTATTGATAATACCTTTCAAAAATTTTTCTTGCTTTTTTGGCGCAAGTCTATCTGCTAGGGCCGTAACTGTGGTCCCATTATGAGTCGCAATCCAGTTAATCATTGTTGTTGAGATTTGAAATTCTATTATCGCCATGGAGTGATAATTTATCCTATTTTGAATTGTGATTTTAGGATTAGAATATCATAAATATAATATAAAAAAGATAAAAAATGCTTAAATGCATATGAGTTATTGCGAATCATTCACTTAACATGGGTTAATTAAATGAATGAGTCGCAAAACAGAAGGAAGGATGACTGCACAAATAATTAACGCTTAACCTTATCAGGCACTGGAGTATGCTTTGTCATCGCAGGCTTAAAATGAGTACGCCTAGCTTTACGTTCAGCCTCTCTTACTTCATCTCTACTAGCGGGTGGCACTAAACACTCCCTTTTATTTCCTATCAAATGAGATAAGCCCATTTCAGTTAATGCTGCGCGCACTACCGCAAAATTAGCAGGATCATGATAGCGTAATAATGCTTTATGTAGCCTGCGTTGTTTATCACCTTTAGCCGAAAGCACTAACTCACTCTTATGATCAACCGGCCTTAGCGGATTTTTCTCTGTGTAATACATAGTCGTTGCATTAGCCATAGGCGATGGATAAAAATTCTGAACCTGATCTAATCTAAATCGATTTTTCTTAAGCCATAGCGCAAGATTGACCATATCTTCATCTGTTGTTCCCGGGTGAGCTGAGATGAAATAAGGAATTAAGTATTGTTCCTTTCCTGCCTTTTTAGAGTACATATCAAAAAGTTGTTTAAACTTATCATATGTCCCCATACCAGGTTTCATCATTTTTGATAACGGTCCCTCTTCAGTATGTTCAGGGGCAATTTTTAAATAACCGCCGACATGATGTTCGGCTAACTCTTTTATGTATCTCGGATCTTCAACTGCTAAATCATAACGAACACCAGAGGCGATTAAAATTTTCTTAATACCAGGCAATTGTCTTGCCTCACGATATAAATTAATCGTCGGTTCATGGTTAGTATCCATAAATGGACAAATTGTCGGATAAACACAAGAGGCCCTACGACAAGATTGCTCCGCTTTGGGAGAAGTACACCGTAGCATATACATATTCGCGGTAGGACCACCAAGATCTGAAATGATCCCTGTAAACCCAGGGACTTTATCTCTTATCTCTTCAATTTCTCTAATGATAGATTCTTGCGAACGGCTTTGTATGATACGACCTTCATGCTCTGTAATAGAACAAAATGTGCACCCTCCATAACATCCACGCATGATATTAACTGAAAAACGTATCATTTCATAAGCAGGAATGCGAGCATCACCATAACTTGGATGAGGTATGCGTTGATAAGGAAGACCAAATACACTATCCATTTCTTCGGTTGTGAGCGGAATTGCAGGAGGATTTGCCCATAAATAGCGATCACCATGTTGCTGCATTAATGCTCTTGCACAACCAGGATTAGTTTCATGATGCAAGATACGTGAAGCATGAGCATATAATACTTTATTATTGGCAACTTGCTCAAAACTTGGCAATAAAATATAGGTTTGTTCCCAAGGTCTTGCTTTTGCTGGTTGTACTGTGATTCTTTTGGGTTCAGCCGCATTTTTAATGTTAAGTTTTACATCAATTTGATTGATAGCCTCTATAGCCTCTGAATCTTTTTTAGGGCCACCACTGGTTTGGCAGGCTAAATCCTCTCCATATGGATTGATAATTGGATCGATTTTCCCTGGCGTATCAAAATGGGTAGAATCAACACCCTTCCAACCATAACGAGCGAATTTGCGGATCATTGCTGTACCACGAATATCCTCAATTTCTTCGATGCGCTCACCCGCAGCTAAGCGATGAGTCAGCTCAACTAAGGGTCTTTCTGCATTCCCATAGATTAAAAAATCTGCTTTAGCATCAAATAAAATAGAGCGCCTAACTTTATCCGACCAATAATCATAATGCGCAATACGTCTAAGACTCGCTTCAATTCCACCTAAAACCACTGGCACATCACTGAACGCTTCTTTACAACGCTGCGTGTAAACAATTGAAGCTCTGTCTGGGCGTTTACCCCCTTCATTATTAGGGGTATAAGCGTCATCATGGCGTAACTTACGGTCAGCGGTATAACGATTGATCATAGAATCCATATTGCCCGCAGCCACCCCAAAATAAAGATTAGGTTTGCCAAGGCGCATAAAATCTTCTTTGCTGTTCCAATCCGGTTGCGCAATTATCCCGACACGAAATCCTTGAGCTTCAAGTAATCTCCCTACAATCGCCATCCCAAAGCTTGGATGGTCAACATAAGCATCACCTGTGACAATAATGACATCACAACTATCCCATCCGAGTTGATCCATCTCTTCTCTGGACATGGGTAGAAAAGGGGCTGTTCCATAACACTCAGCCCAGTAAAGTGGGTAGGAAAAAAGATCTCTATCAGCTTGGATGAGTGAGACTGGTTTAGGTTTGTTTTGACTATTTTTGGCTTGCAGATGCTTACCCTGGCTGGTATTTGACATGTTTTATATTTTTACTTTAAGTGTTGAAATGCATAATCGGATCACAGAATTCATTATGATACGCTAAAAAAATACAATTAATTTTTCGCTAGCTTCTATTATAGCCCTTACACTAAGAGGATTAAAGCAAATATATGTCTAATACGTAAAGATTAGTGACGTCACCATTATCTAAAAGATTATATCGATTACTTAAGAAGTTGAACTCATCACTGTTATGGAGAACTCAACAATTTATCATTAGTGGATTTACTATACTTGTGTAAGCCCCATTCATGGGGTTTACACAAGTATAGTAAAGGTAGTTTTCACTACCTTTACTCTCAACTAACATTTATTGTGGATAAATCCATACATCTTCTTTTGGTAAGTGCAAGTGGTAAACGCCAGAACTGACTGTTTGTGATGTAAACATACGAATCGATATCGGCAAATCCATAGGATGAGTAATATTAGACACATCTCTTTTTGCATCTCCATCACGAAATAATGTTTCAAATTTATCCCCCAGATACATCGTAGTGACATGAGGTAATGTCATCACATTTTCAGCTGCAGAATCATCACTGATTTTAACTCTTTCTACTCTAATCACTGCGGTACTTAGATCCCCTACTGACAAAGAAGCCAGTGCACTTTTACTTGCCCTTCCCCAAATTTTAAGAAGTTTAGTTTCGATTAAAACATATTCCCCTTGTATCTCTAACACGTTTCCAACTAATCGATTATTACTTCCCATAAATTCTGCAGTAAAGAGTGTTTCTGGTTCACCATACATCATTTCTGGTGTGCCTTCTTGTGCGATTGTGCCATTATTGAGTAACAAAATTCTATCTGATATGGCCATGGCTTCTGCTTGATCGTGAGTAACCATTAACGCTGACAGGCCAAAATCTATGATTAATTCCCGCAAAAAGACTCTCGCCTCTTCACGCATTTTCGCATCTAAATTAGATAAAGGTTCATCAAGCAACAGCACTGGAGGGTTATAAACCAAAGAGCGAGCAATCGCGACCCTTTGTTGTTGACCACCTGAAAGTGCATGTGGAAAACGTTTAGATAAATGAGCTAATCCTAATTCTTTTAAAACTAGCTGAACTTTTTGTGCTATTTCCTCTTTATTCAAATTGCGTAACTGCAGAGGATAAGCCACATTATCATATACTGTTAGATGTGGCCAAAGCGCATAAGATTGGAACACCAAACCCAGATTACGATTTTCAGCAGGTAAATCAATTTTTGATTCGCCATCAAATACAGTATTACTACCAATCATAATTTTACCGCTTTGCGCTTCTTCTAATCCTGCTACCGCTCTAAGTAATGTGGTTTTACCACATCCAGATGGTCCAAGTAATGAAACCACTTCTCCTTTTTTCAAGGTCATTGATAAACCTTTAAGAACAGGGTTATCGCCATAACTTAAGTGTAGATTTTCAACTGATAACTCAATCATGTAATTTTACTCCAAAGCGAAGCGCAATGCCCAAACCAACGACAACCAGCGCAATATTAATAAATGAAAGTGCGGCAACGATATCTATTGCCCCAGCAGCCCACAAAGAGACTAAGGAAGAACCAATCGTTTCAGTACCTGGACCTAGTAGATAGACACCTGTTGAATACTCACGTTCAAAAATTAAAAACATCAACAACCAAGAGCCTATCAACCCATATTTTGCTAATGGAATGGTGACATGCCTGGTTGTCTGACCTGGGGTTGCCCCTGCTGAACGTGCTGCTTCCTCTAATTCAGGGCCAACTTGTAATAACGTGGCTGAGATTAACCTAAGACCATAGGCCACCCAGACAACGGTATAAGCGAGCCAGACACTAAAAATAGTACTTCTTAATTTACGTAACGCAGGCACTAAACTTTCACGTAAGGAATCTGCAAATGGCAACCAGCTCATTACGCCATCTTTTAATGCGCCATCAAGCCATTTAGGAACGAATAAAAATACCCACAAAAATGCAAGTCCCGCAAGTAATCCTGGCACAGCCCTAGGAATCATAACCGAGTAATCTAGTACACGAGTAACATTATCCGGTTTACGGTGCATAGCAAGACCAATACAGGTATAACATGCCACCGCTAAAGCACCTCCGATAACGCCTATCATGACTGAGTTAAAAATGGCTCGGATATGGGTAGGTTGCTCCCAAACTTGCCTAAAGGCATCAAATGACAGTGCATCTATGAGTGATACGCCAGATCCCCAATGAGTGACAAATGCTCTTAGCACTATCCCTGAGACAGGAATAATTACCGTAATTAGCAACCAAAACCCAACAACTGCTCCTGCCGCTAAGCGCCATTTACCTAATGGTAGGACTCTAGATTTCGAGGCTTTACCTTTCATAGTCACAAATCTATTGGCTGTTTTAATTAAAATTCTTTGAAGTAATACAAGTGGTATAGTCATAGCAATTAAGCATACTGCAACCGCCGCCATCAAATGATAAGAAGGTACGCCAAATTTGTTCGTTAATTTATAGATATAGGTTGCCAACACAAGATGCCCTTCAGGATCACCTAGCACTAAAACTAATCCGAAAACCTCAAGCCCTAAAAAAAAGAGTAAAACAGAGGCATACAAGATAGCAGGACGAACCATTGGTAAGCTAACGGATGTCATCACTTTAAGCGGAGAGGCGCCAGAAATACGCGCCGCTTCTTCAACATCGGATCCCATACTTCTTAACGCTGAAGAGATGTACAGATAGGCATGAGGAACATGGGTTAAGCCTGCAATGACAATAATACTTGTTAAGGAATAAATATTCCACGGCACAAACCCAATGATATTTCTAACAAATTCACTGACAAACCCAACTGGGCCCACGCTGACCACATAACCAAAGCCGAGTACTAAAGGTGAGACAAAAATAGGCACTAATATCAAAGGCTCTATCCAACGTCTACCAGGTAAATCAGTTCTTATCATTAAAAAAGCAAGCACGCCCCCTAAGGGAACTGCTATCACAAACAGTCCAATGGCAATTGCAAAACCTGTGCGCAATGCTTTATAAAAATCCCTATCTGAAAAAATAAAACGGTAACTTTCTAAACTGCTCGTTGCCGATTTCATAAAAAATGGCTCAGATAAAAAGCTTTGGTATAAAATCAACCCTAATGGTAATGCGATCATCGAAAGCGTTATTAATACCACAATCGCTCTTGGTAATCTTTGCACTAATCGTGTTGACATAAACATACTCCACCTCACTGGCATAAAAATGAGTCATAACACCACCTCTATCGATTGAATAATTCAGCCCTAGTCAGCTTTACCTGTCCAAAGTGGTGATATGTTTGAATTTAGGATAGAGGAATATCTATTTGTATTGGTATTTCATCCAACTTAACTAAAGCACTCGCTTTGTATAATTAAGTTGGATTAATATCACTTATTGGTAGCATCACGCCATTGATTGATGAAGTTCAAACGTTTGGTCTGTTCCAAAAAAGCCAAAAGTGAATCATCGATAGGGATAGGTTTAACTTGGCCTGGAATGCGTTCAGTAATCGCTTTAGATCCATTCGGCCCTGGGATATCATCTCTAATTGCGCCAAGTTGTGCGCTATCAGCAATTAAAGCTTGCCCTCTTGCAGATAAAAGATAATCTAGCCAGAGTTTAGCTGCATTTGGGTGTTCTCCTGCTTCACTGATAAACGCCACGCGTGAAACGATTAAAGTATACTCATCGGAATAGACAATGCCTAAAGCGGGATCTGTTTTTGCTTTGATTTCAGCATAAGGCCCAAGTAAGTTATAACCAATTAACATTTCACCTGATGAGATACGCTCTAACATTGTGCCAACTGAAGACTGCACGACTAAATTTGCCGAGCCTAAATCCTTCATCAACCCAAAATAATCAGGATGATGGATATTATCTTGTACTGCAAGCATAAACCCGACAGCTGATTTTTCGATATCATAAGTTGTAACTTTATTTTTAAATGTCTCTTGGTTATTTGCAATTAATTTACCAAGCTCTGCTAGATTACGTGGAACATCATCCTTTGGAACTAAAGTCTTATTATAAACAATGACGACAGGCTCAAATGTTGTGCCAAATGCTTTATTGTCATAGTTAGCCCAGTTGGGTAAATGTTTCACTTCAGGAGATTCGTATGTCATCGCAAAATCAGTCGCAAGCTTAATACCCGAATCCATAGAGGAATTCCAGACTAAATCACCACTCGCCCCGCCTGCAGCCTGCTCACTGATAAATCGATTATAAATTTCTGTGCTATTCATATCATTGTATTCAACTTGAATACCCGGATAGAGTGTATTGAAATCTTTAATTAATGGCTGAACGGTTTTTGTATCAGTTGTCGCATAAATCACAACTTTACCTTCTTCATTCGCATCATCAATTATTTTTTGATAATCGGCAGGATATCCATCTGGTACAGCACTAAACACGGCAAAAGGTAATATAGATAATCCAATTAATAATGCTAATTGACTAAATGATTTTTGATAGAATGATGACTTGTATGTAATAGAATATGTCATTGTTAACTCCTGGTCAGTTCTTTTAATCCCTACCTGATAAAATGTAATCAGATCTGCTTAATCAAGAAACAGTTTAACTCTACTAAAATCCTGATACTAAGCAGACTAGGCCTCAAACCTGTCAAAGTCCTGTCAAAACATATTTCTACCCCTCTAAATCATTATTTTGTGACGAGGCTCAACCAGTTTTTAACAAATTTTGTTTTTTTGTAATCATCAAGCCCAACTAACAAGGTCGGTTTAAGCTCTAAAAATTTTATTACTCCTTGAGTATTACTATGAATTGATTCAGGTGTCCACTGGCCTTTCATATGTGGTCTCATAGCCCCTAATCCAGGATAGGTTGCAGCAATACTTTGGCCTTCATCAGACAATAAGAAATCAATAAACTGTTTAGCCTCATTAAGATTTGAGGCATCCTTTGCAATCATAGCGGTTCTAGGTAATACAAGCACATAATCTTGAGGCAAAATAACTTTTAAATTCGGATGGTCAATCGATTTGGCATAGGCATATGCCCCTAGCACATTATAGGCTAGTGCTATTTTACCTTCTGATAAATCATTCAATATCTGAGAGCTATTATCTTGAAGGAGTACATCAGGACTATCTAATGCATTGGCTAAACGCCAAAAATCGCTTGAAATGATCGCATCTTGTGTTGCAATTAAATATCCCACACCACTTTTTTCAATATCATAGGTACTGACTTTGAGATATTGCTTAGATAAGGTCAGAGGTATCTTTAGCCCATTTTCACCTAACTCCAAATCATCATTCAGTAACGTGTTTAAGGTTAAATCTGTCCGTTTTTGTGGTGTAAAATAGGCCTGCATTTCTGCAGGTAATGAAACTAGCCAGTTACTTTGCCGATTGAGCGTTTTTTGCTCTAACATTTCAATAAGTGCCAAATGTGTTTTAGGCACTCTTTTCTCTTCAATCAATTTTTGATTATAGACTATCACGATAGGCTCTAATGAAAAACCAAACAGCTCAGAGCGCCAATGAGTTCCTTTCGGTAAGTATTCCAAATAAGGTGAGTGATAGCGCTGTGCAAAACCGTCATTAGCTAATTTCAATTGAAGATCAGCAGCTGAGCTAATAATGATATCAGCTTTAGGTACTATTTCGTTATTCTTAACTCCCTCATAAAGCGCCTGTGTCGACATTTCAATATAACGAATAGATAGTGTCGGATAGCGCTCTAAATACCCGCGGATAAAATGAGCGAATATTGGTTCATCTGTCGTGCCTGCAATGACTAATTGCCGAGATTTTTCGTGAGATTGACTCTCTACAATGTTAGATTTTGCTCTTAATTCATATATTGTTTGGCTTAAGCCTAATGATTTAGCATAAATAAGGGACTCACTTGCTAAATTTGCCTCAGAGTAAGGCGTGAAGGTAAATAATCCTGCCAAAAATACCCCAATAAAAGACCTCATTATAGAAGAATAGGGAAGTAACTTTTCTTTTCTATCTAACGTTTTACTCTGGGATAAATACGCTTGATAAGAAAAATGAACTGGTAACTTAACACTGACTACAAGCCCCCCACCCTCTCTATCTAGTAACTCTATTTGTCCTAAATGCGCTTGAACAACTTTTAACACAATCGACAATCCCAACCCTGATCCCGTAACATGAAGATCCTCATGACCACGAACAAAACGCTGAAAAACAGTTTTTTTAAGACTGTCAGCAATACCTGGGCCTCTATCAGACACATTGATATCGAGGCTGCCATTTGAATTCAACCTCATCGTTAATTCAACCTGATCTGGACTATAAATCAAGGCATTTTGTAATAAATTGGCTATCATTTCTCTAAGTGCAATTCTATCACTTATGAATACACCTATCTCTGTTTCTATTATTAATTCGTAATGAATTCTAAATTGATCATCAGGGGATATTTGCAAATAAATTTCTTCAATGATTTTATCTAAAGTAAGCGGTTCTAAAATTCTATTTTCTAATCTATGCGATACTGTCGTATCCATCAAAATTTGATGAACCAATTGACTTGCATGATTTGCATTATGGTAGATTTTAATCAAGCGTGCTTGTTGCTTGTCATAATCTGTTTCTAATAATGCCACCTCAGCTTGTGCACTAATTGAGGCAAGTGGGGTTTTGAGTTGATGAGCAGTATCCCCAACCATATTTGTAAGCACTTTCATCGCATCAGCTAAACGCGCAATAAATTGATTTAAGGTCAATACAAGACTCTGAATTTCTTTTGGAACTTGAGAAATAAGTGGTTCTAATGAATCAGGTTGCCTTGTCAGGAGTTCTTTTTCTAATTGCATTAAAGGAGAGAGAGAATATTTTAGGCCTATTGAAATTAATACAAGCCCAATTAACATTAAGCATCCCATTGGGATTACTGTTTGTTTAAATAATGTCTGTTTTAAAATTTCTCTTGCATCAGTAGTTTCTGCAACTCTGATTGTAATCCACTTATTATGATCACTACTTGAAATTAAATGACCTAAACTAATGATTCTAATCTTATCATCATGATAGACAGCATCAACAAACTGTGGCGTATTCTCGAGCATTAAAGGTAATCCAATATCAATTTTATCATACCCTGTTATTAACTCCCCTCTATCATCACGGATACTATAAAATACCCGCTCAGTTTCAGTTAACATGTCGAATGCGGCAAGTGGTAACTCTACTGTAACTTTGCCTTTTTCTATCTGTATTGCACCTGCAATCGTTAACGCAGATGCAATTAATAGCTTATCATAAGCGCTATCTGCAGCGCGCTTAGCATATTGATTAACAAAATAGGTAAGACCAACTAAAGCAGCTATGAAAATAATCATAGACAAACCCATTAGCCGTTTTGTGATTGAAACATGACTATCAGATTGATTATTTAAACCTAGCGGCATACCCTACACCTCGTACTGTTACAATCGTAATATCTGCAGGTTCTAATTTTTTACGCAATCTAGAAATGTGTAATTCTAAGGCATTAAAGGATACATCCTCATCTAAGTTAAAAAGCTGAGACATCAATCGTTCCCTTACAATGACCTGACCAATCTTAGTACTCAAAATCTCAAGCAGCCGAAACTCACGTTTGCTAATATCAATTAAGCTATCGTTAATTTTGAGTGTTCTAGCTGCCTGATCAATAATAACATTGCCCAATGATAACTCAGCTGTCTTTGTGACTGCCTGACGGCGACAGAGCGCTCGTAATCTTGCATCAAGTTCTCTTAAGTCAAATGGTTTGACCAAATAATCATCTGCACCAATATCTAATAAACTGACTTTATCTTCGATTTCTGAGCGTGCGGTGATGACTAAAACAGGTGAGGTTTTTCCTGAAGCTCTAAACTCTTTTAAAACGGCAAATCCATCTTTACCTGGTAAATTAATATCTAAAATTAAAATATCGCATATCTCATTGGCTAAATGCAGGCTTGCTTCTAATCCAGATTGGCACCAATCCACACTATGGCCGGCAAACCTCAAACGACTTTCTATAGCCTCACCTAGATCTAAATTATCTTCCACCAAAATGATTTTCATGATGTTCCCTAATCTTTGTTGAAAAATAGCTAAAATAGCAAGCATGAAACATTAGCATATTATTATTTTTGTATTAACATCATGTTAACGCATCCAAAGAAAATTAAACCGTGCATAGATCGCACTCTAGATGGAATTTTCATCTAATTGACGACGATTTATCATAGAGTGTTATCATTATTGAAATTTAAAAGAACTCACCATGTAAAAATGTTTGCATTTAAATGAGAGGGTATACAGATTGGCGCTCGATTAACTCCGGTGTAAGAGATAATATCTGACCTTTACGATCAGGATGTGTGATACGATGCAAGAGTGCATCAACAGCAAGTTCTCCTAATGCATCTTTAGGCTGATGAATGGTTGTCAAAGGTGGGGTTAAATATTCACACAAGGCTATATCGTCATAGCCAATAATAGAAATATCATTAGGAATAGAAAGCTGGGCTCGAAATATGGCTTGATATGCACCTAATGCAATCGCATCGTTACCTGCAAAGACTGCCGTTGGCCTAATAGGTAACCTTAAAAGGGTTTGCATAGCAAATAAACCACCTTCGAATTCAAATTTACAAAATTGTTCATAACCCTCTATGATATCTAATTTTACCTCACTCATTGCTAGCCGAAAGCCAGCTAAACGCTGTTTTGCAGTAGCCTTATCTAGCGGACCTGCTATGCAAGCGATACGGGTATGCCCCATATCGATTAAATGTTGGCATGCAAGCGTGCCACCTAATAAAGAATTATCTTGTATGACATCATGTTTTGAACTAAAAGGAGACCAGTCCATCATTACTATAGGGATGCTTGGGTATCGATTAAGTAAATCTTCTGGTGGCTGCAAACCTTCAGTACACATAATGATAAGACCATCAACTCTCTTTTGCATCAACATTGCTAAGTTATGATTAAAACGCTGGGTATTTTCAGCTGTATTACAAAGTACTAAGCTGTAGCCTCTTTCATAACAACTTTGTTCAACCCCCGTCACAACTTCTGCATAAAAAGGGTTACTACTCGCAGTCACTAACATTCCAATCGTTTTGGTTTGTTTCATTTTAAGGCTACGCGCTAGGGCTGACGGCGCATAATTCAGTGTTTCAATTGCTTGCAAGACTCGCTTGGCTACTGAATCACTAACAAATCTATTTTGATTTATGACATGTGACACTGTTGAAGTTGAAACTTTCGCTAATTTAGCAACATCCTTCATCGTAGCCATTGCTGTTTCTCTCACAAATTATAACCATTCGATTAAAGTCAATTCATTAATAACAAGTGTATTTAAAATACTAATCAGCTTATTATATATCCTAGACACATTGTTCATTTAAAAACTGCTCAATCTCATATTTCCACGGAATAGCTGGCTGTGCGCCTTTTCTCATAACAGTAAGTGCAGCTGCTGCATGCGCAGTGATAATAGCTTGTTCAGGCGTTTTATCATTTAACAATTCAGTAACAAAAACCCCATTAAATGTATCACCTGCGGCAATGGTATCAATCGCCTTAACTTTAAATGCGGGCACTAATCTGCCTATTTTATTCACACTTTGCCATACCCCTCGACTTCCCAATGTAATTAGAACAGTCTCAATACCATATTCATGAAGCACAGAGCTTGCAGCCGCTGCGCTAGTTTCATCAATAACTTCAACACCTGTTAAAACAAATGCTTCAGTTTCATTAGGCGTGATAATATCGATATTAGAGAGAAGTGCTGGCGGTAAATATCTGGCTGGGGCTGGATTTAAAATCACTTTTGCATGGTTTTGTTTCGCAACCGATGCCGCTTTGATGATCGCATCTAAAGGTATTTCTAACTGCATTAAAAGATAGTTTGCACTTTCTAAAACACTTCTGCATGATTCAATATACTGTTCATCAACTTCTGTATTAGCGCCAGGGTAAATAGCTATCACATTTTCCGCTTGTTCATCGACAAAAATCATTGCTACACCGGTATTTTTAGTTTCAACCATTTTAATCCACTGTGTATCAATCCCATCTTTTATAAATTGTTTTAGTATCTCTTGGCCAATTGTATCTTGCCCAACAGCCCCTAAAAAAGAAACATTTGCATTAAATCGTCCTGCAGCAACAGCTTGATTTGCACCTTTTCCACCATAAGCCAACAAATATTCTTCTCCCATCAACGTTTCACCAGGTTTTGGCAACGTTTTTAGATGAATAATATGGTCGACATTAATACTACCAAGCACAACAAGTTTCTTTTTCATATCCATTACTCTACAAGAAAATGGTGATAATTTAGGACAGCGTTACAAATGTATGTTAATTAACATGAGCCTTATTTAAACAATATTCATAAGGTAAAACTTGAAAGTACTGCCTATAACAAACGCCCCACATTCAATTATTCATTGAGAATGAAATAGGGGCAAAAATCCAATCTAAACTCTTTTATTTAACAATCAATTCCAATTCTACTGGAATAGATGCTTCAACAGTCTCGCCTTTTAAAACTCTATCAGCAGTTTTAACGCCAACTGCACCAATTTCTTCTGGTTTTTGCGCTATTGTTGCAGCAAGCTTGCCTCCTTTAACTGCATTAATCCCGTCCTCTGTTCCATCAAATCCAACAATTAAAACGTCATCTACTCCTGCCGTTTGCACTGCTCTTAATGCACCTAACGCCATCTCATCATTTTGAGCAAAGACTGCTTTAACATCAGGATGGGCAGTTAAAAGATTTTGCATCACATTCAATCCTTTTGTTCTATCAAAGTCAGCTGGCTGAGAGGCTATTAGATTAAAACCATTTGCGTCATGCGATTGTCTAAAGCCCTCACCACGTTCTCGCGCTGCTGATGTACCTGTAATTCCTTCTAACTGAATTACTTTAACCTCTTTGCCTACTTGTTCAGTGATAAAATCCCCTGCCATTTTCCCACCAGCTATATTATCAGAAGCAATATGGCTGATAACAGAACCCTGCGCAGCTGCTCTATCTAGTGTAATAACAGGGATGTTAGCTTGATTAGCAATTTTAACTGCATTACCAACTGCGTCTGAATCTGTTGGATTAATCAACACTATTTGGGGTTTTTGAATCATCAAATCTTCAACGTTAGCCAATTCTTTTGCGGGGTTATTTTGTGAATCTAATACTACTAATTCATAACCTAAGCTATCTGCTTCTTTTTGCGCTCCATCTTTCATCGCGACAAAAAAAGGATTATTTAATGTCGATACAACTAAGGCTATTTTGTCTTTAGCCATCGATTGAGCACTAAACACCAAAGAAACAGCGAGAACAGATAATGCTAATTTTGAACGCTTAATCATAATTTATTCCTCTTTTAGCTTGGATAACAGTGTGCAACATGCACATTTAGGGCATAACAACATTTTTATACGAATCCAGGGAATGATAAATTTCACTTCCGGATAACCATCAACTTTCAATAGAATTACCAAGTATTTAATTAATAAGCTCTAGAAAAAGCTAATCATTTTGCTGCTTTATTATCTACAAGTACCGCTAACAAAATAACAATTGCTTTAACAATCATCTGAAAATACGGGGATACATTGAGCACATTCAACCCATTATTTAAAACACCTAAAATTAAGGCACCAATTAAAGTACCAATAATAAACCCTCTTCCACCGGCAAGACTAGTTCCCCCAAGTACAACAGCAGCTATCGCATCTAATTCGTACCCTAAGCCTGCATTACTTTGTGCAGAAGAAAGTCTTGCAACTTCGACTAAACTCGCCAATGCAGCTAATGCACCACAAATTGCATAGACACTTATTTTAATTAAATCAACATTAATACCTGATAGTCGTGCGGCAGATTCATTACCACCTACAGCGTAAATATATCGCCCAAAACGAGTCTGTTTTAATAAATACCAAGCACTCATAAAAACACCAAACATAATCCAAATTGGGCTAGGAATTCCAAGAGGACGGCCTAAACTTATCAATGAAAAATTTTCAGCTATAGGACTAAACCCTATATTAATTGAACTCCCACCGGTAAAAACCTGAGTAACACCTTTTAAAAATAACATCATAACCAAAGTAGCAATAAATGCTTGCACTTTTCCTTTTGCCACAATAGTTCCTGTCATCGCACCAACTACAGCACCTAACCCTAATGTGAGGGTAATAGCTACAAATAGATTTAAATCCTTACCAATCATAGAAGCAGCAACTGCACCTGTTAGTGCAAGTAACGCGCCAACTGATAGATCAATACCTGCTGTTAAAATCACAAGAGTCATGCCAACAGCTAAAATGGCATTGACTGATGTTTGCTGTAAAATATTTAAGAAGTTATTAATTGTAAAAAAATTTGGATTTAAAAATGCAACCACAGCAACTAAAACCAATAATGCAATTAATGATTTTTGAGCAAGCAGCGTTTCTTTTGAAAAAAAACGGTGCGGATTAAGGGTTGTTTGTATCATATTTTACCTTCTCTCTGATAATGTTAGTGCAATTTACCAACAGCTGCGGCCATAATTTTCTCTTGGGTAACGGATTTTCTTTCACAATCTAATGAAATCCTGCCTTCATGAATTACCAGTATCCTATCACTCATACCGAGCACTTCAGGCATATCAGAAGAGATCAAGATGATGCTTAGCCCTTCTAATTTAAATTGATTTATCAATTGATAAATTTCTTTTTTTGCCCCAACATCAACACCTCTCGTCGGCTCATCTAAAATTAAAATCTTAGGCTTAGTCATCAAGCCTCTTGCAATAGCCACTTTTTGTTGATTTCCCCCAGAAAGATGGCCAATAATTTGACTACTGGTAGGAGTTTTAATGTTAAATAGTGTTATAAAATCAGACACGGCTATTTTTTCGATTTCATGTTTAATTTGGCCAATAGGATGACTGAAATATTTCAAAGCGGTCAATGTCATATTATCTTTCACTGACATACCAAGAATCAGCCCATCTCTTTTTCTATCCTCCGAGATATAAACAATTCCAGCCTTTAAACCTTCGTTTGGCGAGGTAAAATGAACCGATTTATCCTCTAAAAAAATTTCCCCTGCAGTTTTAATAGTTGCACCATACAATAACTTCATGAGCTCAGTTCTACCTGCCCCCATTAATCCTGACACGCCTAAAATTTCACCTCGTTTTAAGTCAAATGATGCAGACTTAACTCCAGGTCCTTTGATATTGCGGACACTTAAAATGGTTTCACCAAAATTGCTTACAACATTAGGATATTGTTCTTCTAATTTTCGACCAACCATCATTTCAATTAACTGATCTTCATTTAATTCCTCAACAGAATATTCTGCAACAAACTGACCATCTCGTAATATAGTCACATCATCACATATCTCGAAAATTTCTTGCATACGATGAGAAATATAAATAATCCCCCTCCCCTCAGATATCAATTCGCGCACGACTTTGAAAAGAGACTGAGTCTCAGTATCGGTTAATGCATCTGTTGGTTCATCCATAATGATAACCTTTGATTCATGACTAAGTACTTTCGCAATTTCAACCATTTGCTGTTCACCTATAGACAAGGCAGCAATTTTAGTTTTACTGTTATAGTCAAGGTTTAATCTATTTAATAATTTATCTGCCTCTTCATACATTTTAGTCCAATTAATTTTACCGAAGGCATTAGTAAATTCACGACCAAGAAAAATATTCTCTGCAATTGACAATTCAGGTATCAAATTCAGCTCTTGGTGAATGATACCGATTCCTGCTTGTTGTGAATCTCTAGGTCCCTTAAATACAACAGGCTGCCCCGAGTAGGTTATTTCACCTTGATCTTTTTGATATATGCCTGTCAAGATTTTCATTAAAGTCGATTTACCTGCGCCATTTTCTCCTACTAATGCCATGACCTTACCTTCATACACATTCAAACTTACATTAGATAAGGCTTTAATTCCTATAAACGCTTTATGAACATTTTTTATTGCTAATAGTGTTTGCATAGAGCCCTCAAAAAGTTACACCTGCATGTAATATGATGTTGGCAAAAGGAGAACACTCACCAGTTCGGACAACACAACCACTTTGCATAACTTCATGTTTAAAATGATCATGTGAACAATATTCGATTTCAATTTCTTGATTGGTATCTATTCCGGTTTTTATAATTAAAGTCTCAACCTCTTCAAATAAATTAGGGTTCATATGCCTAAGCTCATTGGCAAGAGTCACTCTTTCAACGACCATTTCAGCAAGAATAATCGAGAGTGTTTGGATAAATCCAGGCACATTTTGTGTGAGTGCCAAGTCAATACGTGTCACACCTTGGGGAATAGGTAGTCCAGCATCGGCTATCACAATCCTATCAGTATGTCCAAGTAGTGCGATTTCATGAGACAATTGCGCATTTAGCAAGGGTCCTTTTTTCATTTTCCTCTCCTTTATCGAAACGTTTCGCTATAGAAGTGTAGAATGAAGCAAAAAGTAGCAAGAAACAACTTTTTTTTGAAATTTTGTGAGTGCAGTCATATTTTACAGTTAACAATATTAGAAAATTTAAAGAGATTTCAACCTATAAAATATTTATGATTAAAGTCAATGCTATCTCAGCCGTAGGAATAAAACAAATAGACGTTAAGTTACTTAATTTAGAAAAGTATAATCGAAGAATAACACTTACCGAGAAAGGCTATTAATACCTGTAATTATGCTATTATATGAAGATATGGGTAAAATGCAGAACAATTACATATAAGAACAGTTCTAAAATTAATTGATAGGGTAACTTTAGGAACCAACAAATTTATCTAATTTAATTAGAATAGCAAAAATCGCATATTCTTAACAATCAAAAACTTTGACAATATATATTTAAAAGTAACTACCTCAAGATATTTTATGGGTAAGATAAGATTATAAAATAGATACGCAAATTAACTTAAAAACTGTCAACTCAATACATTAACAACTTTAGTAAAGTTTAAAAAGCATATTCAAGTAAATATAAGAGGATAAGATGGACAAACTTAGCTGCTTCAAGTCATATGACATTCGTGGAAAAATAGGAATTGAGCTTGATGAACTTTTGATAGAAAAAATTGGCTTTGCCTTTGCCACTCAATTTAGAACTAAAAATGTTGTAGTCGGAGGAGATGCTCGTGCAACTAGTGAACTATTTAAAAAGGCTCTTATTAGAGGTTTAAACAAAGCAGGGTCACATGCAATTGATTTAGGTATGACAGGTACAGAGGAAATCTACTTTGCCACCCGTCATCTTCAAACTGATGGTGGGATTCAAGTCACCGCAAGCCACAACCCAATTAATTACAACGGATTGAAAATTGTATTAAAAAATTCACATCCATTAAGCAACGATAATGGCCTGCTAGATATCAAAGCTATGATCTCATCAATCGAGCTCCCAACATCATATGAACCCTCTATTACACAATCCACAAATAAAAAAGACTATATTACGCATATTTTATCATATTTAGACCTTACTAGTATTAAACCACTTAGAATTGTGGTTAATGCAGGCAATGGTGCAGCTGGCCCCGTAGTTGATGCTCTAGAAGCTGAGCTCAGTTCGAAGAATATACCTATTGAACTCATTAAAATACATAATGAACCTGATAGCAGTTTCCCTAATGGCATACCTAATCCACTTTTAGTTGAAAATAGAGCGCCAACTTCAAAAGCAATTATCGAGCATAAAGCAGATTTTGGTGTAGCGTGGGATGGTGATTTTGATAGATGTTTTTTATTTGATGAAAATGGACAGTTTATTGAAGGATATTATATCGTAGGTTTACTAGCTCAATACTTCTTATTAAATTCCCAATCAAAAGAAAAAATCATTCATGACCCAAGGCTCTATTGGAATACAAAAGATATCTGTGAATCTTACCATGGCATTGCTATTGAATCAAAGACTGGGCATGCATTCTTAAAAGATATTATGAGAAAAGAAAATGCTGTCTACGGTGGGGAGATGAGCGCCCATCACTATTTTCGGGATTTTGGATATTGCGATAGCGGAATGATACCTTGGCTGTTAGTTGTTGGCTTATTAAGTAAAACGACAGGTTCTTTATCACATCTTGTCGAGGAAAGGATTAACTTATACCCGTCATCTGGAGAAATCAATCAAACAGTTAAGAATCCTAAATTAATACTAGAACAGATTGAAGAACATTTCAAAGAAAAAGCAATCAAAATAGATCATACTGATGGATTAAGTATAGAGTTTGAGGCTTGGAGATTTAACTTACGAGAATCAAATACTGAGCCACTACTAAGATTAAATGTTGAAAGCAGAGGTGATATCCAGTTAATGAAAACAGCTACAGATAAATTATTATCCTTAATCAACCTATCTTAAATCCCTTAAATTCAGGCAACCAAAAACACTGGTTGCCTGAATTTATTTTTATAGGTACCGCACAAGGCACATATAGTATAGGATTAACTTCTCTCTGGCTTAGGAATTAAAAATAAAATCAAAGTGAATAATTGGATTAAGTGACTTTCCAAGTTCAACATTAAAAACTTTAAAATCAATAATAGCGCTTTACTCTAGAATGTAATTTTAAAAATATCATATAACGATTTATGAAATGGGATTTATTTTATTTTTTGTTGGGTAAGCTTAAATCTTGATGAAAATAATTATGAAGGGATAATTCTATGAATTTGTTTTAATTAATGGCTCCCCTGGCTGGATTTGAACCAGCGACCTGCGGATTAACAGTCCGTCGCTCTAACCAACTGAGCTACAGAGGAACTACAAATGCAATTTTCAGTTTGGCTCCCCTGGCTGGATTTGAACCAGCGACCTGCGGATTAACAGTCCGTCGCTCTAACCAACTGAGCTACAGAGGAACTCCCGAAAACGGCGCAAATCATATCGCCATATTCGTGTATTGTCAAAGTTATTTTTTAAAAAAACATTCAAGCGTATAACAATTAGTCAAATAAGTCGTTTTTTATACTTACGGCCATATTTATAGAGCAAATTGCGATAATTTGTATCCGTTTTTATCATTCGAGCTGTTATACTATTTAAGAAATGATTAAAAATGTGCTATTTTTCGCAAATTTGAGTAATATAGTGAAGAAATAGATGACAAATCTTGCTATTCACGCTATTTTTCGAGTTTGAGATTGGCGTTTATAAAATGTTACTAAAGAATCTTAAAATCCAGATAACCTAGAAACCAATAATTAGAGACAACAAATATCCAATTGCTAGGCCCTAGGGCTATTGAATTGATTATTGACTAACTGATAACTTGATTATGCAAACACACTTCAAAATACTCGTACTTAATGGACCGAACCTAAATATGCTTGGTATCCGAGAGCCTGCTAAGTATGGTTCTTTAACATTAAAAGACATTGTTGCTGTTTTAAAATCAAAAGCATCTAGTTTAGGTATCGAGATAGAAGATTTTCAAAGTAATGCTGAGCATCTTTTAATTGATAAAATTCATCAATGCTATCAATCAGTGGATTACATTATTATTAATCCAGCCGCCTTCACGCATACAAGTGTCGCGCTAAGGGATGCAATCTTATCAGTCAACATTCCTTTTGTAGAAGTGCATTTGTCTAACATTCATGCAAGAGAACCTTTTCGACACCACTCCTATCTATCTGATATTGCTGATGGTGTAATCTGTGGGCTTGGCGCTAAAGGGTATGAATATGCATTAGACTTCGCATTTCATCAGTTAACCCATCTTTCACGGTAACCTACTACACATTTATAATCACAAAAATATTAACCCGTTATGGTCGCTCCTTAAGGGATCAACCAGAATAACATTTTAACAAGAGAGAGTTACATTTTATGGATATTTCTAAAATAAAAAAACTAATTGAATTACTTGAAAACTCAGGTGTTTCTGAAATTGAAATTACTGAGGGAGAAGATTCAGTTCGTATTTCACGTCAAGCTCCTAACCAAATGACAATGATGCCGGCAATGCAGCAGACTTATATCCAACCTGCTCCAGCTCAGCAAAATCTAAATTCAGCCGTTGCACCTGCTACAAGCATGGCAGCTGAAGCTCCTGCTGCTATCTCGGGTCATACTGTGCGTTCTCCAATGGTAGGAACATTCTACCGTTCACCTAGTCCTGAATCTAAGTCTTTTGTAGAAGTCGGACAGAAAGTTAATGTAGGTGATACAATCTGTATCGTTGAAGCTATGAAAATGATGAATCAAATTGAAGCTGATAAAGCGGGTACAGTAACAGCAATATTAGTTGAAAATGGCCAAGCTGTTGAATTTGACCAACCCATGATTGTGATTGAATAAACCCTACTGTTATACATGAAATGAGGTTTGTATGTTAAATAAAGTACTTATCGCAAACCGTGGTGAAATTGCACTGCGTATTTTGCGAGCATGTAAAGAGCTAGGCATTAAAACAGTTGCGGTTCATTCTACTGCTGATCGTGATTTGAAACATGTTTTACTTGCTGATGAGACGCTCTGTATTGGGCCTGCTCAATCTACAAAAAGCTATTTGAATATCCCTGCAATTATTTCTGCAGCTGAAGTAACTGGTGCTAACGCTATTCATCCAGGTTACGGTTTTTTAGCCGAAAATGCTGACTTTGCTGAACAAGTAGAACACTCTGGTTTTATTTTTATTGGTCCTAAAGCAGAAACTATTAGGTTGATGGGTGATAAAGTCTCTGCAATTAGTGCAATGAAAAAAGCAGGTGTGCCTTGTGTTCCAGGATCAGATGGTCCTCTTGGTGACGATATGGATCATAACCGAAAATTAGCTCGTCAAATTGGTTACCCTATTATTGTGAAAGCATCTGGTGGTGGCGGTGGTCGTGGTATGCGAGTAGTTCGCTCTGAAGAAGAGCTTGAAGAATCCATTAACATGACAAAAGCCGAAGCTAAAGCAGCTTTTAATAATGATATGGTCTATATGGAAAAATTCCTAGAAAACCCACGTCATGTTGAAATACAAATTATTGCAGATGGTCAAGGTAATGCGGTTTATTTAGGTGAGAGAGATTGCTCAATGCAACGTCGTCACCAAAAAGTAGTTGAAGAAGCACCAGCTCCTGGAATTACTGATGAAGACCGTAAACGAATTGGTGAACGCTGTACAAATGCCTGTATTGAAATTGGGTATCGTGGTGCGGGTACATTCGAATTTTTATTTGAAAATGGCGAATTTTATTTCATTGAAATGAATACACGTATTCAAGTTGAGCACCCTGTTACAGAAATGATTACAGGGGTTGATCTTATTAAAGAACAACTTCGTATCGCAGCAGGCCTTCCTCTTTCGATCTCGCAAAAAGATATCAAAATTCATGGACATGCAATTGAATGCCGTATCAATGCTGAAGATCCTGAAACTTTTTTACCAAGCCCAGGAAAAATCACCCGTTTCCATGCGCCTGGTGGAATGGGAATTCGCTGGGAATCGCATATTTACGCAGGTTATAGTGTTCCACCGTATTACGATTCAATGGTGGGGAAACTCATCACTTTTGGGGACACTCGTGAAGTTGCTATTGCTAGAATGCGTAATGCACTCAATGAACTTATTGTTGATGGTATTAAAACAAATATTCCTTTACAGCAAAAAATCATGGCAGATGAGAATTTCCAAGCAGGTGGAACTAATATTCACTATCTTGAGAAAAAGCTCGGTATGAGTGAATAACTACTTATGAATATTAAGATATTCAACTAGTGTCAGCTATTGGGTTATCTTAATATTTGAGTATATGTCTATAATATTTGCCCTCAAAACATTTATGAGGGCTTTTTTTTGAGTGTAAAACGATGGCCTGGATACAAATTAAAATACCCGCTTTAGATAAACATGCTGAGCGCTTAAGTGAAGCCTTAATTGGATTTGGTGCTGTCTCAGTCACTTTCCAAGATACACATGACAATCCAGTTTATGAGCCTTTACCTGGCGAAACTTTACTTTGGCATGATACAGATATCATTGGATTATTTGATGCTGAGCATGATATGCAAAAATTGATAAAACAACTTCAGCACATGTCTATTTTAGGTAAAGATTTTGAATACAAAATAGAACAAATAGAGGATAAAGATTGGGAACGAGCTTGGATGGATAATTTCCACCCAATGCAGTTTGGACAACGTCTTTGGATATGCCCTAGCTGGCGTGAGGTTCCTGATCCAAAAGCAGTTAATGTCCTCCTTGACCCAGGCCTTGCATTTGGAACAGGGACGCATCCAACAACTTCATTATGTTTACAGTGGCTTGATGGTCAAGATCTAACAGGTAAGACTGTAATCGATTTTGGTTGTGGCTCAGGTATCTTAGCAATTGCGGCACTTAAATTAGGGGCTAAATCTGCAATAGGTATTGATATTGATCCACAGGCCATTACTGCAAGTCTTGAAAATGCAAATCGCAACCATGTCGCGAATAAATTAACTCTTTACCTAGCAAAAGATGCGCCTAATAACCTCAAGGCCGATTTTATTCTTGCCAATATACTCGCAGGCCCTTTAAAAGAACTTGCACCGAATATTAAAGCACTTGTAGGTAGCAATGGTTCGATTTGCCTCTCAGGTATATTAGCAAGTCAAGCAGAATCAGTAGCTTCAGCTTATGCAGATGAAATCATACTTGACCCTATTATTGAAAAAGAAGAATGGTGCAGGATAACTGGCCAAGCAAGAGTTTGACCTCTATCTTTTAGTTGAACGTCCAATTAGGAAGGGGATATTTAAATAAGTTATCAACGTCTGTTGAACTCGCTAATGTTTTGCGTGCACTGGTAACAAGCCTACATACTCAAATGTTAAAAGTCTATGTAAAGAGTCAATATATTCCAAATTAAAACGCTATCGCCCCTTAATCCTTACATCCCCATGTTATTAAGTAAGGATGCAAGGCGCAACCAAACATTTATGCTGTCTGCTTCACGTTAGAAGAACCGTGTTTGATTAGACATAAACAAACTAGTGCGATTAACGAAAAAACACCAGCTGCATAAAAAATCCCCATATATCCCCAGAATTGTACAATGACAGCGAAAGCAGCACCACTTAACAAAGATCCTAATCGGCCTGCATTCATAAATAAAGTGGTTGCACTACCTGCTTGATTTGGCATTAATTCCTGAAAATAAATAATGCCAATACTTGCAAGTAATCCAATAAATATAGCATTAAATAGCTGTGAAGCAATTAAATGCCAAGGCTCAGTCGCTAATATAATCAAAGCATAAAAAATAACAGCACAAACTGCACAACCTATTAAAATAGTTCTTTTAGACATTTTATTAGAAATGAGTCCAACTAATATAATAAATGGAATCTCAACCCCTGCAACGAACCCCATCATAATACCGGGTAAATTTTCTGATAACGCTAGCGTTTCTATAACATAGAGTGGTATGGTAATCAGATACATACCGTTAGCTGACGAAAGTAAAGTACACGCAGTCATCAATAGCAATATGGTGAGATTCATGTCAACCTTTTCTGAAGCCTCTGGCTTTTTCTTAACATGAACAACTGGGCTATTAGGTAAATATAGATATATCAATACTAGAGGAATTAAAATACCTATTGCAGATACCAAATAAAGAGAGGTAAAGCTATAGTTATAGATCATAAAAAAAGCGACAGGAGGTCCTAGTACCCATGCTAGCGAAATACCCGCTCTCATAGTTGAGGTGAATAAATCAGACGATTTACCTCTTTTGACTGTAAACTCTCTTGCCATAGCAAATAATTGAGCATGGACCGTTCCTCCAATACTCGCTAAAACAATCCCTAAAATTAACAATGTCCAATATTCACGACTAAAAGCAAATAAAATGCATTGTAAAAACGCAAATATACATCCAAGGATAATAATTCTCTTTCTGTCTCCAGCTTTATCGGAAACTGTACCTATAAACTGGGCAATAATGATACCAAAAAAGGCATTTAAAAAGAAAAATGCACCAATCCAAAACTCAGAAACAGACTCCGCCTCTCCAATAAAAAAAGGGTTAACTTTAGGCAAAGAAACATGATCTTTTAGAAATACACTCATAACCGGAAATTGAAGTGCACCAGTCACACCTATTAAAAATGTCGCAAGCAAAAACGTTGAAATTGTACTGGTTTCAGAACTATGAAAAGTAGACTTACTTTTTTGAATCTCATCTTGTTCCATGCTTTTCCTCAACTTATTAGACACCTAATTTTGCCAAAATCTCTGAATATCAAATAAAGCTTGAATGATTATTCCAAGCTGCTGCCTTTTAAACTGACTCTGCTCATTATCAACGGCATTGAGGATAACTTCTTCACTTCCTATTGATAATTCAACTAAGCTTTCTGGACTGCGCCTATCAATAATATCCGCTCTTTTTGGACTAAGAGTGATGCTTGACTCAGACGTATGAATGATAATTTTTTTCTCTATTCCATCTACCCACCATGAATTAATCCTATGCGGATAGAAAATGTCTTCACCCTGAGAATAATCGCTTGGTAAATTAGTTACTTTAAGTACTCTTTGTGCTAAGGTTCTTAAAATATCTTGATTGGTGGTTATTTTATCCACTGGCGCGTCAAGGGCTAATTCAGGCCACTGAATAAATAGCGGGACTTTATTAGGCATAACAGAGTTGTCATTATGTCCACTTTGCATACTTGTCACGATAATTAATGTATGGCCATTGGCATTTTGTAATGCAGGAATAATTACATCCAGCGCACGTTGCCGACTTATTTTATGAGCCTGCTCTAACTTGATAGATATAAACCAAGGCTTTGCAATTTGATTTGGTGTATCTTGCCAGATATTAAGCTGACTTAATACAGTTTGGGTCAAGGTTTCAGCATTAGGTTGGATAAAATATTCTACTCCCGGTAGTAATTCATTAGGATGATTGGTATCAGACAATAAATAGCGGCTAATACTATATTGTCGTTGTTTTAGGGCATCATAAAAAATTGAGGGGATGTTTTGCTGTATTATTGCTTGTTTAAATATTGGTGATATCCCATATTCTAAACTAAATAGTGGTTGAGTATCACTCATATGTTCGTTAAAAGAAATCGCTGTTTTTGAAAATCGATTCAAATTAGGGTTTAACTCTATCATTTCAGGAGTAAGTTCATCTAAAACAATTAGAGCAATATTATAATTTGAGCTGTGTTCGGCTAGAGTCAGTTTAGTTAATGGATAAGTAACCGATCTGACGGTTGGATCTCCCTCTTTCGCTAATCGAGCTTCATAACTATCATGATCTAATAAACCATATTGCTCTAAGAAAGTTCTTGCAGTCATAGGATATGCAAATGGATAGTTGACTTTTTGCATAGTAATTGGTCGATAAAAACTTGCATCGGCCCAAGCAAAAATAAGGTGAGTTGCCATAAAGGACATCACAAATATGACACTTAACCATTTCACCCAACTTTGTCTTTGTAAACTCCTTAACTTCAACCAGCTCCAATTAGCAAAGAGTAATTGCACTAAAAAAATAATTGGCATAAAGGCAAAAAAACGTTGCCATTCATGTGTTGAAACATTGTAGCTTGGTTCTATCATTAACGACCATACTAAAGGATTGATATGCAAATTAACACTTGAGAAAACTTGCTGATCGACTAGCATTAGAGTCAGTCCTATCGTTGCAATAGAAACAGCAATGATTCTCAATGTTTTTGCATTTCTTAAGACAAAACTAAGAGGAAATAACAGCACTAAGTAAACAATAAAAACTAAAAAACTAAAATGTCCCAATAAACTCACGAAAGCATAGAGCCGCCCCCCCAAAGTATTAGGCCAATCCATAATCAATAAATACCTACTTGCCAACAAAAAGCATAATAGAATATTAAAGAGTGTAAACCAGTGTCCCCAAGAGATAACCTGATAACGTGCTTCTGCTTTAAGTATCTTTTCTGAATGTGTCCTCTTAGTATCAAAAAGTGATACTTCAACTGGTTCACCTTGACTGCGTGCTTCTTTTATTGATAATTTTTCCATAGATTCTATATGTGTTTTTTTCATACGATTAATAATCGAGATCTTAGAGTTGAGTCTATTGCAACTCTCTTGTATGCATAAAGGCAAAATCATGTTAGGCAGCAAAACTGATTTACTATCCTACCTGACATTTGACCAAGAAAAGACATTATACAGATTTACATGACTAAATATTGTTTGCACAGTATAATCATTCACAACCCGAATTGTGAATTTTTAAAGGAATAATTATGATATTAAAACGTATTGCCTATAGTTTAGTCGCATTTTTAGCATTTATAAGCTTCTTATGGTTAGATTTTTACTTGCCCCAAAGAGAATTAGCCTTGATTGTCGGGACCGAAGTCAAACGAGTTGATAGTGATGGGCTTGTCACAAGCCGTAATCCTGCTGATGGACAAGTTAGAGATGTGTATTACATTAGTACAAACCGAAACTGGGATGACCCCACTGGCCCGATTAAAGAGCGTGTATTTCGTAATGAAGACACTGGACTTTGGTTCCCATTTTACTTCAAATTTAATTCTGCTGATGTGCAGGCAAGAGCAAAAGCTTTTGAACAAAATAAAGAGTTAGTGGTCATCACATCATATGGCTGGCGTCTGAATATGTTCAGTATGTTCCCTAACATCGTCACAATTAACCAAGCGACACCTGAAACTAGTACCTATTCCATTCGTCGTTATATTGGTGTTGGTTTGTGGGCAGCTTTTTTCGTTACAGTGACTGTCTGGATGCGTAGACGATTTAATAAAAACACTTAATGACCGATTGAATTTTGAACATGGATGTTCCTATATTTAATCAGGAAAAAATTATCTCAAGATAAATTGATTCACAAGGGGCATCTATGTTTGGTTATATACCGACAATTATAATTGCAATATCCTGCGCTGTATTTGTGTTATATCTCGTTATACGAAATATGTCAGAACAACACTCATATCAAATCAGACAACTAAGAATTGAAATCCAGCTACTCAAAAGTGAAATCATCTCTTTACTAACAAAACATCCTACATCTGAATCAATAGCAGCACAACAGCAAGATTCTATTGAAATTTCCGAATCAGAAATAATCTCTACTGCCATCGAATCTGAGCCTATCACAATAGATCCTGTTAATTCAGCTGATTCAAATACATCACTAACCCAAGAACAAGAAATAGATACTAATAAGCATCTGGATAATAAAGAAATCGAACCTATACAAGTGAATAATCTTGCTAATGAGGGAGAACAGATACTTCATTCGCAAGCGATGAGCTTAGATAACGCTACCCTAGTTTCAGAAAATAATTCATTTAGCCATCAAGAAACGAAACTAGAGAAGCAATCAATACAAAGCACTCTTGCTGACGAAGCGGAGATACTCTATCAGAATGAATGGCATATTAATCCCGAAGAGTCAGAAGCTTTAAAAGCAGAATCACTCAGCCAGCCGCAAAATCAAGAAACACAATTACAGCATCCTACATGGTTTAAAACTCAATTTGATCGCGTTAAGAATTGGTTTTTTGCAGGTAATTGGCCTGTTAATATTGGTATCCTTATTTTTTTAATTGGTATTGGGGCTTTATTACGCTACTTGATTCAAACAGGCATTCTCGATATATCTATTTCAGCTAGATTAGCAGGTGTTGGCGCTGTTGGTGTTGCGGGTCTATTTATGGGATGGCGCACTCGGTTATCTAAACCTGTGTTTGGACTCGCCCTTCAAGGAGGCTCTGTTGGGGTATTATTGCTTGTAGTCTTTGCCGCATCGCGCTTATATGAAGTCATGTCAGTTGAAATAGCATTTGGCTTAACAGTATTAATTCTAGCCGCATCCATCCTGATGTCATTGAAACAAAATGCGTTAGTGCTTGTTGCATTCGCCATTTGTGCCGCCTATTCAGCGCCACTTTGGCTCTCAACAGGATCAAATAATTTTATTGGCCTATTTAGTTACTATGCCCTAATCAATGTTGCTGTTGTGATTATGGCGGTATTTAGGTCATGGCCCTTGCTTAATACAATAGGCTATCTATTTAATGCCGTGGTTGCTTCACTTTGGGCACACTATAACTACATTACCGATAACTTCATTATCATACAATTTTTCATAGCCTTATTTTTCTTATTTTTTACAATCATTCCAATTATTTACAGTAAAAGAATACCTCTAAACTTATTATTTGAAGATAAAAAAGTCAATTGGGTTGCGATTCACAGTTATCTGTTAATGCTTATCACCCCTGGAATTGTCGTTATTTGGGAACATCGCCTATTCCAAATGGGACTTCCCTTAGAAAATATTGATCCACAATTACTACTCGCCTCTATCATTTGGTTAATTGCTGCTATTCAATTCGCATTGGGTTATGTTCAACTCAAACAACCCGAGCATAAAGAACAAGGAAAAATCTACTATTGGTTAGCATTAGGCTTAGCGACCATAGCGGTACCAATTGCATTTAGTAAAGACATATCTGGCATTTTATTTATTGCTGAAGGCGTGATGCTTTACTATATTGCAGCAAAAGCACTCCCTAAAACCATTAAGAACATTCTTATTGTTCTAGGGTTGGTGTTACATAGTATTGCGATGATGTTAATTTTTGAATCGTTTACACTCACAACATTAGCAAGCTTCTCTATCATTGAAAAACGTTCTTTAACTGACTATTTACTCACTTTTTCATTAGCATTAGGTATGGCAATTAGCCTCCATGCTATTAACAAACAGCGCATTACACTCAGCACCCAGACTCCCCCCTCACAATTGAGTCACGTCATTTTTAATATATATAGTTCGATGGCCTTTATTTTAGGATTATGCTCGGTAACAGCACTAGTTCAATATAAACTTCCTGTGGTACATTCAGTTGAGATAATGGCTTTGATATTTACCTCTCTGACGATCGTACTGTATATATTGACTGTGAAGTATTGGCCAAGTATTAAAAATGCATACTCTCTCACTAGCTTTACATTTTGGAGCTTATTTGGATATTCAATTTATACCTTGTTTGTACAATTTGACATACTCGATCAAAGTTCGTCAGATAGCCTGCCAAGTAAATTAACATTAATTAATTTTATTTTAGTGCCGCTTGGTTTGGGTTACTTGATTATTTTACGCTCTAAATATTCATCAATGGTTTTACCAAATAAACAAAAATGGCATAACATTTCTCATGGCCTTAACCAAACATTATTTGTTTTAATTATCAGCTTCGTATTCTACCGAGCTATGATTGTACTAATTGATTTACTCACATTAGTAAACGATGAATGGTTAATTGCGTTTATCTTGCTCCCTATTGCTTTCATGGGCTACTACTTAGTGCTGTTAACCACTAAAGAGAAGTTAAAAGCTTTTCTACCTCCAAAACTCATGCACACCTCATTACTTATAATTTGGGCAGGAATTGCAGCAATCTGTTTTTATGCTAGATTGTATTCGGAAGGAGTGAACGACCCATTAGTTTGGATACCACTATTAAATCCAGTTGAATTACCGCAACTCGCCCTAGGTGTAGGACTACTCTTGTCACTAAGATACTTTATGATGCATATTATTTATCCAAAAGGAATGGATGATAAGCTTACAAAAACAATGACAGCCTCTTTTTACTCAATAGCAGGTGTTGCCATATTTTTGTTCATACAAATAGTTCTCATTCGAATGACTTATCATTGGTTACTAATAGAGGATATTCACTGGTTATCTATTGATATGTTTAAGCGTTCTCAAATACAAGCCACATTAACACTTTACTGGAGTGTTTTAGCAATTGCATTTTGGATGTATGGCGCTAAAAAATCGAATAAATCGATTTGGATTATCGGGGCTGTACTATTCGGCATGGCTTTATGTAAGCTGCTATTTATTGACAGGCAGCATCTTGGGGCTCTGCCTGGTATTATATCCTTTATTGTTTACGGTCTATTTTGTGTCATTATTGGGTATTTCTTACCACTACCCAAAACAAATAAGGCTAACCAATCTGATACAGCTTTACAATAATTCACTTTTTTAAAACGTTCAAAGCCTTCTAGACAGGAGGCTTTTTACTTCACATACTTATTTATCCTCTTTTACTAATCTGTTCATACGAAATTACATATCCATTATTACTTTATTCTATATCTCTAAGCCATATTTTATCTCTAAGTTGCCTTAAAATATGTTCAAAGATCGCATTTTTGAGGTGAAATTTAATCAAATTGATTATTTAGACATCAATCAATACAATTTTATCCAATTTAACTCAAAAATAGATAGACAGAATGCTCAAGCATCGGTAGAATTCGCACCCGTTGGAAGGATGGCCGAGTGGTTTAAGGCAGCGGTCTTGAAAACCGCCGTGTGTAACAGCACCTAGAGTTCGAATCTCTATCCTTCCGCCACTTTTGCCGGCTTAGCTCAGTTGGTAGAGCAACTGACTTGTAATCAGTAGGTCGCCAGTTCGATTCCGGCAGCCGGCACCATACAGAAGTGATAAAATGATATGAGACGCGAAAGCGTCTTTTTTCATTTTAAACGGCTAAAAGCATTCCTATACTTTAATTGATTGAAAGGAGTCCTATTTATGGCACTTTATGTTGAACCTATTACACAACAATCAATTATAAATTCCCCTAGTTTAAAGCTCGATATTGACAAACTTATCCCTAATTTATCTGAGCAGCTTATTCATGATCTGGTAGATAACACACAGCTAGCCAAAAATGCCTATGTTGCTATGTTTAATGGCCACGCAATTGCACTAATATTAATTAGCTATGAATCTAATACTTTAGAAGTCAATATAGAACTCTTAGTAGTAAGAGAGAGCACTCGAAGACGTGGTGTAGGAATGTTCCTATTAACAGAGACAATATTAATGAATTCTGATAAATCTAATTGGCAGTGGACTCTAGCATTTGATGTTACTGAGCAAAGCAAACAAGCGGATAATCAAGGCTTGAATGAATCAGATTTAAAACAATTAATGAATACTTATCGCCTATTTCTCGATGCAGCACTTATCAGCAATCCTAACCTATTAAGTTCGAGAATTGAGATAAAAGCGTAATACCGCTAAAACCATCAACAACCAGCCTAATATGAAAAACATTCCACCTATCGGTGTAATGGCCCCTAGCACTTTTATGCCTGATAAAACTAATATATAAAGACTACCACTAAAAAAAATGATACCCATGGATAACATTATCCCTGTTAATATTAGTTGTTTTGAAATAGCCTGGCCCCGGTAGCCTAGCGCTACGCCAAACCCACCAACGAATAATAGACCAAGACCATGAACTAACTGATACAAGACTGCTGTTTGCCAGATCCCAAACATTTTTGGCTCAACTCTCCCCTCTATTAAATGCGCACCAAACGCACCTAATATCACCCCAACGGCTAAAAAAGTTCCACCTAGTGCAATAAAAAGTAACATCGAGCCATTCTTACCATTTAATTCAGTCAGTGTTTTGGCTTCTGATGACCGAGATGATGCAATCTCAAAAGGCGTTTTTTTCATAATAGACTTTCCTAAAAGTTACCTAATTAAATATCTAAAAAAGCAAAATTACTGCATTTAATCATTCAATCAAGTTTTGCCAAAAATAGCTCCCCTCCCATCAGGAGCTTATCTTTAATAAAAAAATAAGGGATAAAATGCCTTTTCCAAGGAGGAATGTTAAATATCTGCCAAATTTTTTTAATCGTTTTACCTCGATCTTGTCCAATGATAGATACTTGAAAACTTGAAGGAAGACCAAACCGAATGGTAATTGGCTGCTGTTCAAAATAAGTTTTATATCGAACTATTTCATCTTGTGTTAGCTGAAGTGACTCAGCTAATCTCAATAAATCCTTTATAATTCGTTCTCTTGTGACCGTAGTTGTAAGCTGTGGGATTGGTATCTCTGATTGATTTAATTCAAGTATATAAAGATTATCATGGTTCGATGTATTAACCGGTAACAATACCTTATAGAGCCTATTATGATAGCGCTTAACCTGCAACATTACATTTTGATCAGGACTATAACCCATTTCAACCATCGCATGACTATCTTGACGACTCAGCGCAACTTCACTCCATATCCGCCTGATTTGATCATTTGTCGGACTGTGTAACTTAACTAATTGGCACCAACGTCTTATTACTGCATATCGTTTTTCGTCTGTAAAGGTTCTTAGTGCTTCAATATCTAAGCTCTGTTCCCTCTTTTCAATAATTGAATCAAGAACAGGAGCTAACAACTCATCAAGTAATCGCTCTTGTGATTGGCAAAGCTCTGCACTTCTAGCCACAGCTTGCTGAAAATAAGGCCACCTTTCTTGCAAGATTGGCATCACATTTAGCCTTAAGAAATTTCGGTCGAATGCATCATTGTCATTACTCTCATCATTAATCCACTTTAATGAATACGTATGGGCATAATGCTCCAGCTCACATCGACTAAACTCCAGTAAAGGCCTTGCATGCCAGTGTAATGAATCTAACTGCCTAATAGGCAACATTCCCCCAAGCCCTAAAGGCCCACTTCCTCGCTTTAATGCAAGCATAAACGTTTCAGCCTGATCATCTTGATGTTGAGCAGTAAGAAGCACATCACTGGGCAATAAATGCTGTTTAAACGCTTCGTAACGTGCTTTTCTCGCACCAGCTTCAATACCATTTAGCTTAGTATCAACATGAACACGTTGAATAACTAAAGGAATGCCATACTCATCACATAACATTTGGCAATGTCTAGCCCAGTCGTCAGCGTTTTTACTTAGTCCATGATGAACATAAATTGCTCTGATTGATTTAATTGTAAAATTCAATTTTGGAAAAGATTGATTCTCATCATTAACCAAACAAGTTTGCATCATCTGCTTTGCTTGCCCAAGATTCTGCTTAAGCCTAACCATTAAATCTAATAATACCACTGAATCTAATCCACCGCTTAACCCTACAAGCAAAGTGAGTGCTGATGTTATTAAAGGAGGTGAGTTTTCCTGCATGCCGAGGGTATGTTCAAACGTACTGAAGCGAGTTGCACTATAAGGACTTCTGGTGAGTTTAGGCGAGTTAATATGGAAGAAATGGGCAATTTGTTTCAACAAAGCATCAGAACATTCACTATCTTTAAGTATAGTCATGATAAGTTATCATATTTACTGGAATATTACTCAGAATCGAGCTAAATTTTATTAAGCAATTGCATGTAGTAAAACAATTTTAAAATAAATTAATTTTTTTACAGAATAACATAAACAAGGGATATTTCCCCTAAAATGACTAATTTGATGATGCAAGTGACATTTTAGGGGATGAGTTATCAGCAATAACCGTAGTCCATTAAACGTGCATAACGTCTTTCTAATAACTCTTCAACTGAAAGAATACTGAGTTTTTCCAAATCAGAGAGCAACTGTGCTTTTAATAAAGAGGCCATTGTCTGCACATCTCTATGTGCACCACCTAACGGTTCGTTGATTATGTTATCAATTAATTTCAATTCTTTTAGTTTATTTGCTGTAATTCCCATTGCATCAGCTGCTAATGGTGCTTTATCTGCACTTTTCCACAAAATAGAAGCGCAGCCTTCAGGAGAAATAACAGAGTATGTGCTATATTGCAGCATATTTACAATATCACCAACTCCAATTGCAAGTGCTCCACCACTACCACCTTCACCAATTACTGTACACAATACAGGCACTGTTAATCCTGCCATTTCACGTAAATTACGTGCAATCGCTTCTGACTGTCCACGCTCTTCTGCCCCTACACCAGGATAAGCACCTGGGGTATCAATAAATGTAATAATAGGCATGTTAAAACGTTCAGCCAATTCCATTAAACGTAACGCTTTACGATAACCTTCGGGCGCTGGCATACCAAAATTCCTACGGATTTTCTCTTTAATTTCACGTCCCTTTTGATGCCCTATTATCATAACAGGCTTACCCTCTAAACGAGCAATACCGCCGACAATAGCTTTATCGTCTGCATAAGCTCTATCGCCTGCTAATTCATCAAAATCAGTAAAGATATGCTGAATATAGTCTAACGTATAAGGGCGATTAGGATGACGCGCTAATTGAGCGATTTGCCATGCCCCTAGATCTGCAAATATTTTACGCGTTAATTCATTGCTTTTTTCGCGTAAATGTTTGATGTCTTCATCAATGTTAATCTGGCTAGTATTCGGATCTAATCCGCTTAAAGAATCAATTCTTGATTCAAGTTCAGCAATAGGTTGTTCAAAATCTAAAAAATTCATTGACGCTGCGGCCATAATCTTATCTACCTAAATATCGTTAAAAGAAATACAAGGGCAATCATTTGCCACATTCAGTTCATCTGACTTACTATAATATACGAACTTTGTTGTGTCGCAAAACACAATCACACATTTTAATTGTTCAGCTCGCGATATTGATCTCAATTTTACACAATTATCGCATTGAAATCTGTTTTTTTAAGGTCTCTATTTTCTGCGCCAAGTTGTACCGTTTGAGCCATCTTCAAGTTCAATACCCATTTCAGTTAAAGCATTCCTAGCTTCATCTGCAAGCGCCCACTCTTTTGCAGCTCTTGCCGCCTGACGTTTTGCTATCAAAGATTCAATTAAAAGCACTTCATCATCAGCATCTTTATGGTTGACTTTTTGAACAAATGCGCCTGTTTTTTGTTGAAAAAACACATTAACTGGTTGCGTTAGAATGCCAAGTATCTGACCTAATTCACGTAATCTAGCAGCTAACTGATTAATGGTACTACCTTGCTCATCTTTGGTATTGTCAGCTTTGAGTCTATTAATTTCCTTAGCGAGATCAAATAAAACAGCGTAGGCTTCAGGTGTATTAAAATCATCATTCATTGCTGCTTTAAAACGCACAACAAAATCCTCGGCCCCACTTGCCTCAACGGATTCATCCGTATCCCTCAGCGCATTATACAGCCGTTCAAGCGCGCTTCTTGATTGTGTTAAATTATCATGGCTAAAATTTAATTGGCTACGGTAATGCCCAGACAATAGAAAATAACGGATCGTTTCACCATCGTATTGCTCTAAGACTTCCTCAATGGTAAAAAAATTATTAAGAGACTTTGACATTTTCTCATGATCAATCATAAGCATACCCGAGTGCATCCAATAATTCACATAAGGACCATCGTGTGCACATCGCGATTGAGCAATCTCATTTTCGTGGTGAGGAAACATAAGATCAGAGCCACCACCATGAATGTCAAAATGAGTACCTAACTGTTTTGCGTTCATTGCAGAACATTCAATATGCCAACCAGGTCTTCCCTCTCCCCATGGTGAAGGCCAAGAAGGTTCATTAGGTTTGGCGCTTTTCCATAAAACAAAATCCATCGGGTTGCGCTTAGACTCTTTAATACCAACCCTTGCACCTGCAAGCAAATTATCTAAATTTTGCTTGGACAATTTGCCATATTCACTGAAACTTGTAACCGAAAATAATACATCACCAGACGAGGCAACATAAGCATGCCCTCTTTCAATTAATTTCCTGGTAATTTCAATAATTTCACTGATATGATCTGTCGCTCTTGGCTCAACATCAGCGGGTAATATATTAAGTGCTGAAAAATCAGCGTGCATTTTCGTAATCATTCGTTCAACTAACGAAGTCCAACTCTCTTGATTTTCGTTAGCTCGATTGATTATTTTATCATCAATATCAGTGATATTTCTGATAAAATTCACCTGATACCCGATATAACGTAAATACCGAACTACTGTATCAAATGTGGAAAACGTTCTACCATGTCCTATATGGCAGTTATCATATACAGTAACACCACAAACATACATATCAACTTGTCCAGCTTTGATAGGTTTAAACTCGGATTTTTCTCGACTTAACGTATTAAAAATATAAAGTGGTGAGTCATCTACTTGCGTCATAGTTTTATCAATCTCTAAATAGATAATTATATTCAGTGCCTTTATTAAGTTATCATGTCAACTTAATTCATTTAGGCTATTTATTCAATACGTTTTAATATCACTCATCCTCAAAAACAGCTACAACAGAACTTTGTTATGAATTGTTTTTAATATAAAACAGCTGACTGGAATATTTTTGCTTTTAATGGAGTCTTAACGTATCTATGTTTGTCATTCTCTTCATGTTAAATATAGCATAAAAGTACTAGATTTCGAAATCTAGTAGAAAAACAACAAAAATACAACCAATCTCAGCGCCTTATTGACTTTAATTGAATTATATTGTTACACTTTTTAACAGGACAAAATAAATACCCCACAGACAACCAAACCTTAACATCATGAAAAAAAATAAATTTTTTCATTACATGAAGTTTTAATCGATAATATATATTATAACATGTCATTTTTAGGGAGTATTATGACTACAAAACCTGATTATAAATCACTCAAACTTAACTTTTCTGAAATAGCGCAAAACATCTTTAAAAATTTTCCTGCTGGATTCCTAGTTTCATTAATCACTCTTGTAATTTTTATTTTTTTTGATGGGTACCTTCATAAGATAATTATTTTATCTCAATCTAGCTTTAGCCAAGGGATTGATTTTTATCCATATTTCATTTCCATGATTAAATTATTAATCTATTTTATGTTCTGTTCTCCATTCTATTTCATGGTGCTAGAAACAAGCAATTTTAAAAAATCATTTTCGTTAAATAATCTTAAAAATAGATTATTTAATTCCCGTCTACTTTTAGCTCAAATATCTACACTCTTCATTGCAATTGGGGTATCGATAGCATTAGCAATTATAGCCAGCATTATTTTTATCTTGATGATTCTACTAGCCCTCTCCAGTGGGGCGAGTATACCAACTTCATCTTTCTCAGATAATGTAATTACCTTTATGGCGTTAATTATTACTCTATTTCTTTTTGCATTACCCGTTCTTTTTGCAATACAATTTAATTATTTCTTTAGTATGAAAAAACTATCTTTTGCAAACTCGATAACATTTTCAATTACGCTACTATTAAAAAAAATTTTTGCAATATTTCTAATTAGTATCCCCTTAGCCGTTATATCAATTAGTTTTGGGGTTTCATTTTTACTCGAAAACTTAGCGATAATTTATAATACCTTAACCGGCATGATTGAAATAACTAGTGATTTTTTGGGTGCTTTAATTATATTTTTGCTTATCCAAACCTCTGTCTGTTTAATTTTACACGGATTCTTGCATAACTATCTAAAACAGCTTGGCTAATTACCAATTTTAAAAAATCATACATCCCTTTACCTGTTCAGTTTTCATACGATAAAATGAACAGGTTTCTGATAAAAAACTAGCTCACCCACTAGATTACTTTAATATGCTAGAGTATCACCATTAAAATTCAATTATTTTTTAATAACATATAAGTCAAATCCGTTAGCATTGAAACTATCTACTGGTGCCACTTTCAAAATTAAAACTAGCTCGATATGCATTTAAGTGTTAGCACTCTTCCTAAAGAGTGATAAAATACCATTCAGCGGTTTTAATGCCATCTAATCCATATCAATTTCGACAATTTAAAATATAAGGAACTCTTATGATCACATTACACACTAATTTTGGCGATATTCAAATTACAACTTATGCTGATAAAGCGCCTAAGACAGTTGAAAATTTTATCCAGTACTGTAAGGATGGATTTTATGACAATACAATCTTTCATCGTGTCATTAAAGGCTTTATGATTCAAGGTGGTGGTTTTACGCCTGAAATGGATCAAAAAAGCAATAACGCAGCGATTGAAAATGAAGCGGATAATGGACTAAAAAATACACGCGGCACGCTCGCAATGGCACGTACAAGTGATCCACACTCCGCAACAAGTCAATTTTTTATTAATTTAGTTGATAATTCATTTTTAGATTTCACTGCTGCGAATATGCAAGGATATGGTTACTGTGTATTTGCTGAAGTGACAGAGGGTATGGACGTTGTTGACCAAATTAAAGATGTCAAAACCTCTCGTCATGGAATGCATCAAGATGTGCCGGTTGAACCTGTTATCATTACTCACGTAACAATAACTGAAGCATAATACTTAAATTAAACACCATGATAAAACCAATTTATGTGATTGCTGATTTACACTTAAGTGAATTACACCCAGAAATCACTGACGGTTTTTTAGCCTTCTTAAAGCGTGCAGAACAAGAGTCTAGCGCGCTTTACATTCTAGGTGATCTATTTGATGCTTGGATTGGTGACGATAACATGACGCCATTAAACACACTCATAGCTCAATCGATAAAAAAGTTATCGGCGCAAGGAGTGAATTGTTATTTCATGCCAGGCAATCGAGATTTTCTACTAGGTCAATCTTATGCGAAGCGATGTGGCATGATATTAATCAAAGAAACCAGTTACCCAATTCATGTTTTTGGTCATTCAATTCGACTGCTTCATGGTGACATTTTATGTACTGATGATATCAGTTACCAACGTTATCGAAAAATCGTTCATAATCCAATAGTACAGTGGTTATTTACTCGTTTATCTTTAAACTATAGAAAACACCTTGCCAATCGATTACGTCAAAAAAGTCAGTCCACAAATCAGTTTAAACCTCATGAAATTATGGATGTAAACATGAATGCGGTCGCTGAAATAGTAAAAAGGTACCACCTAACACACCTTATTCATGGCCACACACACAGACCAGGTAAACATACATTAGGTGATTTGGCATGCGATCGAATTGTAAGTGGTGCGTGGGAGTCCTTAGGTTGGGTGATTAAAATTAGTGATGAAATAGAGCTTGAATCATTCCCTTTAATTCACGATCATAGCTAAAATAAATTAGATTGAAAGCAGTGTAGCTTAATTCAAATAAGTAAAGACTTATAACTGCAGTCTTAATTGAGTAAGTTGCTCATAGTACATATTTGATTAAGAAAATTAAAATATAAATTTTTTATCACTATTTGTGGTTAACTCTCTAATCATTATAAATAAAAGGATGATACAGTATGCCAAATCCAATTACGCCAAGCGTTGCAATCGTTATGGGTTCTCAAAGCGACTGGGCAACTATGCAACATGCAGCTGAAATATTTGATGCACTAGACGTACCTTACCTAGTTGATATTGTTTCTGCACACAGGACACCTGATAAACTCTCTGAATTTGCCAAATCAGCTAAAACTAAAGGCATTCAGGTGATTATTGCAGGCGCAGGGGGCGCAGCTCACTTGCCAGGTATGATTGCAGCTAACACTCTTGTCCCTGTACTAGGTGTACCTGTTCAAAGCGCAGCATTAAATGGTGTGGACAGCTTGTATTCGATTGTTCAAATGCCAAAAGGCATACCAGTAGGCACTCTTGCAATTGGTAAGGCTGGTGCTGCTAACGCAGCCTTGCTCGCAGCTCAAATTATTGCTACGTGGGATGATGCTCTTTTTAGTCGATTAACCGCTTGGCGTGATCTTCAAACTCAAACCGTTCTTGATAACCCAGACCCAAGAGTATAATGACTATGTCTAATTCTTCCCGTAACTATAAAAAGCAAGTATTTGTGCTAGGTAATGGTCAATTAGCTAGGATGCTAAAACAAGCTGCAGAACCACTTGGAATCTCAGTATCTGCCATCGGCCTTGAATCTGAATTGACATTAGATGAGCTTAAAGCTCTTATGACAGATAGTAGCGTAATTACTGCTGAGATTGAACGCTGGCCACACACGCCTATCACGCAATATTTATCAGAACAACCTCATTTTGTGAATCATCCTATTTTCGCAAAACTAGCTGATAGATACTCTCAGAAATCTCTCATTGATGAACTAAAATTAGAGACTGCTCCATGGGTATTATTGCCAAACAAATCCAATTGGTCAGCTTTATTTAATACACTAGGTGATAAGCTTGTCGTGAAAACACGTACAGGCGGATATGATGGACGCGGGCAATGGCGTGTTACCAAGGATACAATATTTGAAACCTTACCAGAAGAACTTACAGAACAAGCAATTGTCGAGTCGATGATCCCCTTTAATTATGAAATTTCCATTGTAGGAGCACGTTCTTGTGATGGTAACACCGTATTTTATCCAATTACGCATAATTATCATCAAGATGGCATATTACGAGCGAGTGTAGCCTTTTCAAATCAAAATTCAGCCCCAAAAAATCACTTAATCCTGCAAGAGAAAGCAGAATCTATGCTAAGCAAATTATTGCATGCGCTTAATTATGTTGGAGTGATGGCAATGGAATGTTTTGTAATTGAATCAGCTGATGGCCCAACTCTTTTGATTAATGAACTTGCGCCAAGAGTACACAATAGCGGACATTGGACACAAAATGGGGCATCTATTAGCCAGTTTGAGTTACATATTCGAGCGATATGCAATTTACCACTTCCCTCCCCCGTTGCCGAATCAACCTCTGTCATGATCAATATTATTGGCACACCTATTGATTATAGATGGATTGAAAATGAGTATGCTCATTTGCATTGGTATGACAAAGATCCAAGGCCTGGCCGTAAATTAGGTCATATCAATTACAATTCATTGTCCCCAGAAAAATTAAAGTGCAGCTTAACTGAATTAATGAAAGTTACACCAATTGAGTATAGCGAAAGTATAGGCTGGGCTATATCACTTATTAAATAGACCATAGCAATAACGTATAGTTATTTAGCCTCATAAATAAGCCTAATATAATAAGGTCTATTTATGAGGATGATTATCATCAATTAATTACTGATATACTGACCTAATCGTGGTTAAAAAATTAAGCTCTGAGCTATAAAAAAACTCACCTATACTTAAATGTGAAATAACGATAAATTCAAATAGTTATTGTATGTTTTTTTATTACTTTTATGAAAAATAATATACAGCATCTTGCCTATAAATAAGGTAAAAGATAGAAGTGTATCAAAAAAGGCAACTTTGGTGGAGCTAGGCGGGATCGAACCGCCGACCTCTTGCATGCCATGCAAGCGCTCTCCCAGCTGAGCTATAACCCCAAAGTGCTAAGAGTGGTAGTGATGTGAATGTTTGTTTCAATTTTGGTGGAGCTAGGCGGGATCGAACCGCCGACCTCTTGCATGCCATGCAAGCGCTCTCCCAGCTGAGCTATAACCCCAGAACTGAAAGCGTGCATATCATAGAGTATTGAAGTGATTGATGTCAATTACCTTTCACGCTTGCATGTCTCTTCGCCTATTTATTAATCATATCTAATTGAAAGATAGATCAACCTTTTTAAACACCATTAATATTCTCTCTAACCATGTGAACTCTCCACAAAAGTCCTCTATCCTTATCATTAGAGGACTTTGTTTGCATAAATATTTAATACCGTCTATAACCGTATCTATGAGGCGGAGTAAAACACCTTTTGCCTTTTTGAATTACTTTGCCAGCTTTATCAGTTGTTTTAATATAGACACACACTGTGTAATTCTCATACCCATAATACCAATCTCGCCCTCCCTGCCATGTTTCTGGATAAGCATTATCATGCCTATTTATATTAACAGGAAACACTCTGCTTGATACTACTTTACCCGTTGCAGGTTCCACATAATCAACCCGATAATTTTGTGTGGTATCAGGTTCAGTACTTGGTACACTTGGATTCCTATAATCGTATTCCACCCATTGACCGACTGGTTTAACCGCAGATGAAGCTGTCATAATTTGAATAAAATCAGCCTCTGGCCAGTTTTCGGTGATCGTGATTGAACCAGAGTAAGTTTCAGTATTACCGACTATCTCATTCCCATCTTTAGCTGTGACCTTAACCGTAACTATTTTACCTACGTCAGCGTCAGTAGGTGTTAACCCATTGGCTGTAACATAACTTTTATACTGACCGCTTACTAATGTCCATTCAACAATCGAAGTATTTTTACTATTACTTCCTTTAGTAAAAGTGTAGTTAACTGATAATAACTTATTAACTTCACCTGTCCCATTAAAACCATTAATTTTAATTTTAGGCGCTGTATAGACAAATGAGTTACTCGAATACACTGCAATACCTTTATTTCCTGCTTTATCAGTTGGAGTGACTTTTAATCTTAAGGTTTTACCTACATCTTTAGTTAAGACTTTATATGCATTCACACCATCAATTTTATTGGTCCCTAACAAACTGCCTGACTGGATAACTACATTATCAGCAAGCCATTCATATGTTGATGCATCAGCAGGATTTGCGCTTGCACCGGCTTTATAGATATAGCTTCCCGTCATAATTGCACTTTGTTCAAAATCTGCAATAATCACTAACGATTCAATTGTAGGTGCAATCGTTTCAACAAATTTAGCTGACGTTACACTTACCGTATTACCGCCAGGAGTACCAAGTGTATCTGCAGCAGTTACTTCCATTTTAATAGATTGACCAACATAATCAGCCGTAATATTAAACGAAGGGGCAACACCTGATTGTGTAATGTTACTTTGCTGTTTTTGTGCATTATTCACATACCAAGTTACAATTGATGCATCAGTTGCCCCTACTCTACCCGTTGTAAAATTATACCGCCCTGAGAGTTGTGTGTTGACTAAAATGCTATCGATAGGATTACCACTATACGTTATTATAGGATTAGATACTTTTGGTGGTGCAATCACTTTAATCGTTTGATCATCATCAGTATTACCCGGATTTTTATTCCCATCTCTGGCTGTAATCCTTAATGTTATAACATTACCAATATCCGTTTCACTAATCGTATAGGCAGGTACACTTCTACCAGAACCAACATCACCTGTTGATTTAAGAGTTGCACCTGATAACCATTCATAAGTAGATTTATCTCCTTTTACCGATCCCTCTATAAATGTTTTGTAGGAACCACCTAAAAAGTGCCCTGGCAAGACTAAATCTCTTGAATTAAAATAATATATTGCAACTTCATCGACAAATGGTGGGGTATAAAACGGTGTAACCGCTTTAGTATCTGTCGCTATTTTGGTATTCCCAGTAATATTATTACCATCAACTGCAGTTACCCTTAGCCCTATTACTTTTCCGATATCAGCAGCGACTAATTGATAAGGAACATTAAGTGCTAACGTTTTATCAAGTGCATTATTTTTATACCAAGCAGCCATCGATTTATTTGTCTTATTATTGCCAAATGTGAAACTCGCAATCCCAGTTAAAGATTGCGTTTCAGTTGGCTGCCCTGATATTGATAATGAATCTATACTTAATGCTTGATAACTCAGGCTATTAGATACTTTTATGTCACCGACTAAACCCGCTTCATCTTTAGGTAAAACCTCTAATACAATTAGCTTTCCTACATCTGCTTGTTTAATATTGTAAGGTGTGACCACTTTTGGGGTAATTGTTGGCGTGAAATTACTCACAGCTACCCCTCCGACATTCCACCTATATTCAGATTTATCTTGATTATTTGTCCCTGCACCAGGCACAAAGTTATAAGTGCCGTTTATCGTTAAAGAACCTTCCTCTTTAAAGCTAATCATGACACTTGTAATACTTGGATTAGAACTCACGATTTCTTTTATACTAGCAAATGCTTCATTACCTTCAATACCTGCACCATCTTTAGCTAACATTTTAAGATTAATCAATTGGCCTGCATCTGCTGTTTTGATAGTATAACGTAAAGAATCAGTACCAATTATCCCTTTTGTAATGCCGCTTTTACCACTCCATTCAAATAATGACCTATCGTTAATACTTTCTGTACCTTTTATAAAAGTATAGCTTGCACTAAGTTCATCATTTGGTAAGTAACGACCAGTATTAGGCTGAGTTAAATTAGTAATGGTCAAATTTTCAATTTTTGGTGCGATAATTGTAGGCTTAGGTATTGTATACGTGGCTGTGCCAGGTACACCTATATTCCCAGCTAAATCTCTTGGTGTGACTGTTAATGTCAGTACCTTTCCTGCATCTAACTTATCAAGCGTTAAAACCGGCAAAACAAGTGGGCCAGATGCACCTGTTGTTGGTTGATTCAATATTGGATTATTAATCCCAGTCCAGCTATAAAATGAATTATTAGTGGGATTCGAAGATTTACCCTCAATAAAGGTATAAGATCCAATCACAGAGACATACCAAGGCGCAGTTTGTTCTAGTGCTGCGGTAATATTGACATCTTTTAGACTTGGCAAACTGATAATAGCGCTTGTACTTGCATTTTCTTTGTTACCAATATTCCCTAATGCATCTGAAGCTTCCATGTCGAGACGAATAATATTACCTGCATCTGCAGGTTTAATAAGAAACGTCAGTGGACCTGAGACTATCCCAGATTGATTGCCTGACGCAGCAGTCCAACTATACTTTGAAGCATCAACTTGATTCACTGAGCTACCAGTAAATGTATAATTAGCACGGATAGTGTCTCCCACAAAAAAACTATTTGGGCGAGTTGAATTAGTATTTACTAACACTAAATTCGCAATTTTTGGAGGAACTAACTGGCTTGGTGCTCGAGTAGTTGCTACTACCTCTTCCCCTAGCCATAAATTACCGTCCCTTGGTACCATTCTCAGACTAATTAATTTTCCCGCATCTGCTGCGACTAAACTAATTGGTGGAACAGCGCCGCTACCAACGGCATTATTAATTGCCCCGCTTGCAGGTGTCGTTAACCCACTCCACTCATAAGTCGAATTGTCTGCTGGCTTAGAAGTAGTGCTTGGGACATAAGTATAATTACCTGTTAATAAAACTTGGTATGGGGTCGTGCTATTGAAAATATCGGTATTGATGTTCAAATTAATGATTTTAGGAGCGACAGGCATTGTATATGTTGCAAGACCTAGTTGACCTTTTTGTCCTGATAGATCTTGTGGCAAAATAGAAAACGTCAAAATACGACCAATGTCATTAGGGCCAAAAACATAATTAACACTGTTATTTGTCGTATAACCACCTGACCAATTCAAATTACTTGTTCTTGCTGCTAATGACATGTCTTCTGCTGCATCTGATGATATACCTGGTAAATAATCGTACGTTGCAGTTAACATCCCAAAAAAGAAAGGACTATAAGAGACAGTTGACTCGATAATATTGACATTCTTCACACTAGGTGGGGATTTATCTAATAAATAAGTACCGCTATCTGCTGATCCACTTACATTATAACTATTGATTGGTGTAATTTTAAATGTAATGACCTTACCTAAATCCTTAGCAGTAAAATCATAGGTTTTGGTTTGTTTTGCTACTTCTTCATCACCAATATAAAACCCATAGGTTGATTTATCGATTGTATTATTTTCAATACCTGAATCAAACTCATAAGTTGCCATTAATGTCGCACGATAACTTGGCATGCGAACTTCATTCTTGGAGGTGATGACGACATTGTTAACCGATGGGGTAGGCGCGGTTGGATACACGCTGTCAGTGAGCGTATTACCGATTCTGTTAGCGGCATCTCTTGCTGTAACACTTAAGGTGACGACTTGCCCGACATCATTGCTGCTGACTGTATAGTTATCTACTTTCCCAGATTCGGTGATGGGTTTATCAGTGATGGATGATGCGCCTATCCATGAATAATATGAATTATCAGTTGTAAGTTTAGTGGCATCAGAGGGGATGAATGTATAGTTTCCTCTAAGTACAGAGTTTGCCATGATGATGTCATCATCAGAACTAATCTTAACGTCATCCACCGCAGGATTCGTGACTTTAGGAAGGGTATCTAAGCTAATGGCTTGTTTTTGAGCCCCTTCATAATAATCATTGAGTGCCCATACTGCGACTTCTAGCTTTTGTTCTAAATCTGCTTGGGTCAATGGGCGCAATTTAAATGAGTTCACCCCTTGCACTAAATTCGTACCCGCATAAGCTGAGGAATAGTTAAGTGCGCTGATTGCCGTGCCGGCTTGGCCAAATTCATAACGAGAACGATTAGAC
>NZ_FOHV01000011.1 GCF_900111395.1 Thorsellia anophelis DSM 18579
GAAAGTTTATTCGGTAGTATGAAAACACGTAAACAATACCCTCGACAAGGATTTAAAGATATAGAGGAAGCAAGAGAATGGGTACTCAGTTTTGTTTATTGGTACAACAATGAACATAGACACAGTGGCATTAAATACGTGACGCCTGCTCAGCGCCACCAAGGTATTGATGGTGACATACTGGCTAAACGAAAAGAAGTCTATAGGGTTGCTAAATTAACCTTTCCAGAGCGTTGGAACACTCGGGATACAAGAGACTGGGATTATGAAGACAAAATAGTATTTAACCCAGTCAAAGACAATGATGCAAATAGCAGTAAAAAAATCGGACAGGTCGCTTGACATTTATCGGCTAAAGAAAGATGTTCTGAGTAATCTAGATACTGTGTTCAAGGCAAAAATGAGAATATGATTTTTTATAAGGATGGAAATATAGTTGTAACTCATAGAAAAGGTGGAGCTTAAGGAAATATAATCACGTGTTACGGCCACAGCAGCCTGAGTGGAGAAAGTGGTTCAGCTATCTATGGTGAAAGTCCAAATTATCTAGGCTTACCAATCACACCAGAAATGAAAATGAATGGATAAATTCCAAGGCCTACTGGTGGTTTCATTCCGCCCGCTACAAAAATAGAAGGGTTATAATTTTGCAAATTACTACAGATATATTTATGCTTGAAACAATTACACCGCAATATGACGATTTTATATTAAGGTGGAATTTTGGTGGAAATTCATCATTGATTTCTTTAAACTCAAACAAAAAAAGAGAAATGTTAATATCATCTGAACATTGGTTTGCTGATATATCCGATTTGTTTTATTTTGACAATCATAAAAAACTTATGGGCATCAATATATCAATTCCTAATATAAATTGTCGTATTAAAATTACTTCTAATTTTGCAGGGTTTTGTTCATTGAATTTATTAAATGATAAGCTATTTAATGTTTCACCAATGAAATTCAGATTTTTTGATCCAATAAAAAAAATACTTTTTCTATTCAATGAGGAAAATATACAAGGTGAGGTATCATGTTATTCTCTATATAAGGATTTTTTCATAATGGCTCAAGACAACAAATTTATAGGATATATATTGAACAATCCCATCAAATATCTGACAGACAATGAGTTTGGTTTTATGGATGATGTAACTGAACCAAGCGCCGAAGAGTATTTTATTTTTGATTGTTTTTTTGAATATATATCGGATAATAAACTTGAAGAGTTTAATGATGACATGAGTAAATTGGTTTTTTACGTAAATGAAAATCTACAAAAAAAATTGAATAGTATAAAAAGTGATTATCGCAGGAATATTTTTTTTCAAGAGTTGAATTCGCTTTTTGAATATTATTGTGGATGACTTTAATATTTTTTTAATTTTGATTAAAAATTTGTATGATGACCTAAATTGCTTTTTAAAAATAAGCTAAATTAACCTATAAAAATATATTTTTATCCATACAAAGTAAATCCGCAAATCTAATTCTTATAAACGACTCTAACGTGGAGGCGTATTGAAACGACTATCATTTGTAGGTACTTAAGATTAAATTTTAAGTTACTATTCAGCAGGTTTATCTTATTGATTAAATTGGATATGTTTTCCAGCTAAATAGCTAGATAACCTTGGTTTAGTGTTTTTTTATATGATAAGTTTGCCTCAGATAACAGTCTTCAATATTTAAATAAATGATTTTATGGTGAAATTAAATTTAAAAAACCTGCTGAATAGTAACAATTTTAAACAATGCACCCATAATGCATTGTTTAAATTAAAACTTATTTGTTCACTTATAAACCTTGTTGAACAGAAATTGGCTATTTTAATGTATAATTTCGGGATAAAACCGCTAAAATATAACAATTTGGATTTATCAGGATAATATTTAAGATATAAATCAATTGGGTATGTGATTGATATTTATGATACTATTACTTAAGTACTAACAAATGAAACGACTATAGGATAGCTTGCTACGCAGTTTAATACTGAAAAATCGTGGGCAAGAAACAAATAGAGCTTAACGAATCGACTAGTTCGAAAATTACTTTCTCATAGCCTTGATGTTTTATTGAATCGCAAAGCGGAACAGGAACCCTTTACAGCTAGAGAAGGTGATTTAATAAAAAATCTTGCATTGCATTATATATTAGTCATTTAAAGTAAACCAAATTTTTTCTTTTATCATATTTAGTTCTTCGTTAAGTTTTTTTCGCGTATCAAAATCCTCTCTCCATACATAAAAATCAGAAAAACTCCCATACCCCCCTTCCATTAATCTATACATTGATGAGACTGATTGAAAAGCTTTATAAGGATCGAGTAATTCACCATAATTTGGCGGTGTCAATTGAGAAATTATATTATTAACTCCTAATGACCAATTAGTCTCATTTTCACTTTTTAAAATGATGCTTAATGAAGTAAAAAGAAATAATAACTTTTCACACTTCACTACAAATTGCTTATTCATTTTATCCCTCAACTATCCAACACAGTAACATTTTGAATGTTACATGGTTCTTGAATAAATATCTGATTCATATTTAGTTGTGATTTTAACCTTGTAATCTCATCATGCTCACGCAATTCCCTCTTAATGTGGGTATATTTTGATCATGACTCTATAGACTAGGCAGGCAATTTTTTATGCATGATTTGATAATTCTGATATAATCACCTTTTTATAATCCAAACTTCATTTGCCCTAATAGGTTATACTCATATGCCAGATACTAATACCCAATCGTCTAATATCCCCATCACAAATCCTTGTATCATTATCGGGATTGCAGGCGCATCTGCATCTGGTAAAACTCTTCTAGCAGACACGCTTTACAAGGAATTAAAAGCAGATGTTGGAGACAATTGGATTGATATTATACCAGAAGACAGCTATTACAAGTGCCAAGATCATTTAACCTATGAAGAACGAATTAAAACAAATTACGACCATCCTAATTCAATGGATCATGATTTATTAATCAGTCAACTCAAAGCGCTAAAAACAGGTCATTCAGTCGAAATACCTCTGTATGATTATGTTAATCATACACGAAAAAAAGAAACTCGCCATTTTACCAGCAAACGAGTTATCATTTTAGAAGGCATATTACTCCTCACAGACCCTCGCATTAGAGAAGAGCTCAATTTTTCTATTTTCGTTGATACTCCACTTGATATCTGTCTGATAAGAAGAATGCAGCGCGATATGAATGAACGTGGGCGCTCAATGGAATCTGTTATTGCACAGTATCGTGCAACAGTTCGGCCTATGTATCTACAATTTATTGATCCTTCTAAACAATTTGCTGATGTCATTATTCCTAAAGGTGGCAAAAATAGACGTGCAATTGAAATGTTGAAAGCTCAAATTAAAACCTTTTTTTAAATTAAATGTCAAAAACTTAATCATATTAACATCTATCTAACAGCCCGTTAATCTAGTAAAACGATATGACTAAAAAAGTTCATCTAACTCTAAAATCAACTTATAATCAGGCTTAGTGTAAAATACCCCTGGCTGTAAATCATTTAAATATTGGGTGTCAGCTCCCTCTTCTGGCACGTCCCCTGCTGCTCTGATAAACAAATAAAAAACTCCTCCCATATGCGTATCATAGGCATAATTAGGAAGTCTTTGTTTCAGATATCGATGTAAAGCTAAAGTATAGATTTGGTACTGAAGATCATAGCGATGTTCAATCATGGCTAACTGCATATTAGCTTGTGTATAAGCATCAAACGCATACCCTAAATGATTAGATTTATAATCAATAATATAATACTTATCATCATGCATAAATACGAGATCAATAAAACCTTGTAACATACCTTGCACGGTATCGAATGTTAATAAGTCTGCTTGAGCAGATAAACTATCATATTCTTGAATGGTTTTATTTAATTGATTTGCAGTAAGTGGATTAGGCATATTTAAATGAAAATGTAATTCTCTACTCTGCATCTCATAAGGTATATTTGATAATCGGACATTTGCAAAAGGGAGCTCATGATAATAGAGCCTATAAAGCCAATCTTCTAATACTTGTTGCCATTGCCCTAATTCATTATTATCATCTGATAATGGGTTAATGTTTAAATGAATTGAAAATCGTTCCAATGCAGTTCTCCAAGCATACTCTTTTTGTATTTTATCAGCGCTCAAGTATTGTTCTGGATGTTCTAGTATGCCATGTAAAAATATCCCTGCAAATGCACCTTTTGGAAAATGGTAAATGTCTTTGATAGCGTCACCATCAACATTTTGGATATTAGTTTTTAACATCTTTGTCTGTAATAACTCTTGGATTTTATCATCGCGCTTCGCTACTTGAGGCGTACTTAAAAGTTGCTTCTGCCTTGTGGATAAATGACTATAACTTGACATAGTCCAATTATCTAATACAGTGCGAGTAAATTTCTCTGCTTCAAAGGATTTTAATTGCTCATTATTATTCGTTTTAATTAGTGAATTGTCATAAGTATCATCGGTATCAGTTAACTTCTCAACACTGATAGAATTCAGTCCATCTTTTGTTTGATTAGCAATATTTGAAATCACATTGTAAAAGTCAATGTCATTTGCAAGTTCATCTTCTTTAACTAATAAACTTCCTACACTTGTTCTGTGCGTGATGGTTGATTTAGAGTTTGATTTTTCCCTAACCGGTGAAAATCCAATAACGCAATGATATACTGCCCTAGTTAAAGCAACATAGCTTAAGCGAATATCTTCTGATAACCTTGATTTTTCAGCTTGTAGTTTTATATCGTCTTTACGGATACCCGCAATATCAAGAACGCGTTCGTTTATAGTTTCATCCATAAAATCTAATTGTGCTTTAGGAGCTTGGTACATCAAAGCAAAAGGATGTAGCACGATAGGATATTCTAGTCCCTTTGATTTATGTATGGAGACAATTTTAATGACGTGCTTATCACTTTCAAGCCTTAACTGAGCTTCTTGCGATTCAACTGTAGGCATTTCAATCTGTTCACCAAACCATTTAATTAGCTCATGCTGGCTTTCAAATTCACTTTCTGCTTTTTGCAATAATTCAGACAGATGCATAAAGTCCATTAGCATCCGTTCGCCTTGGCCAGAACTATACCATTTTTCTGATAATCTATTTTCAATCAAAACATCACGTAAAAATGCCATCACACCATATTGCTGCCATTTTTGTTGATAAACTTGAAATTGATATAATTTGTTTTCCCACAGTTGCTCATTTTCTTGCAGTTCATAAAGCTCTAGGGCTGTCATTTGAAATAAAATAGTGCCTAGTGATTCACGAATTAAACGTTCATTTTGCGGCTCATAGGCCGCTTTTAGTAGGCGTAATAAATCCAAAGCAAGATCAGTGCTAAAGACTGATTCATTTGCAGAAAGATAAACACTGTTAATGTCATATAGTTTTAATGCATCTTGTATTAAAGCAGCTTCTGATTTACTTCTTACTATGACTGTAATATCTTCAACTTGAAGTGTTTTCTTTTCTGATTTCGTCTGAAAATAAGCCAAATTATTTTGTGCTAGCATCAGCCAGTTAGCTACTTTTTTAGCCAATGCTTGAGCCATAAAATGTTTGTATTCAACTAAGCTTAAAGTTCCATCTAATTCAGGGCGCATAATATTAAGCCCAGCTTCCTGTTTACCTTCCACAATAAAACCAAGTCCTTCATTAACTTTTGCTGCATTCACACGGTAAAAGGGGATTTGTTCATACATGAAAGGGTTTTCAGAATAATCAAATAACTGATTAATTGAGGATATAACGCTCACAGAAGAGCGATAGTTTGTATCAAGTGTATAATGGCGTTTGGCTTCAGATTTAGCACGCATATAAGTATGAATATCAGCACCACGAAACCCATAAATAGCTTGTTTAGGATCGCCAATTAACAGCAGCAATGATTCATGGAGTGAATGGTAATTTGTGCGATAAAGCGTAGAAAATATTCGATACTGCGCAGGATCTGTATCTTGAAACTCATCGATAAGTGCAACAGGGAATTCATGCTGTAGTGTTTTGACTAAATGATGGTTTTCATCTGTTTTAAAAGCGTCATCAAGTCTTGAGATCAGATCATTAAACGTCAGCACACCTTTTTTATTTTTATCTTGCTGCAGTAATGTTCTCATTTCAAAAATTGCTATTTTCAAAAAATTGCTTTTTATTATTTGAAAATCAACTTCTTCTTGCAGCTTATCTACCTCTTCAAATAAATCCATTGAAGGCGTTTTATTACCTTTAGTTGTTTTCGCCTTTAAATATGATTGACTAAACAAGCTGACTTCATCTAAAAAAGTCAAATCAGGTAAAGTGGATGTCGCCCATTGTGTAATTTTATTTACAATAGGTTCAATTTTAGTAGGTTTATAAACACCTTGATGTAAACAACTTAAATCTGATAGTAATCTTGTCAAGGCTGAATTCGAATCGTTCATTGCAGCAAGCCAATCAGTTTTAAATTTTGCAATTTTAATCTGCATTTGTTCACACAGTGCTATCAAATAAGATATTTTTTGTTCAACAGTGGTTAATTTATCTAATTCACTTAGCTTAATTATGTTTGTTCTGTTTGAAATTAAATCATCAGAAAAAACTGGCAAATCCCCTTCTAAATACTGAATTATTGCATTTTTTAAATCGTGAGGAGTGGCATAAAAACTTAATATTTTTTTATGTAAGTAAAGCGGCATTTGATAACAATATTTTCGCCAAAAATCAACACTTGCCTGCTCAAGCATATGATAATTATTTTCTTTTAATTCAAAATCAAATGGACTACCTGATTCAATGGCAAGGCCGCTTAGTGCTCTTTGACAAAATCCATGGATAGTATAGATTGCAGCTTTATCCATCTCTTGTTCTGCAAGCAATAACCTTTCAATCGCAGTATTGATTAATTTATGTTGGTCAAGTAACTCAATCAAGGGAAATAATCTTGAAAATTTTACTAATTCAGGATTAGCTAAAAATCGAATACACGTCACTCTGAGTTCATGAATGTTTAAACGAATACGCTCACGTAATTCTTCTGTAGCGGCTTTAGTAAAAGTCACAACCAATATCTGTTCTACCGTTAAGGGTTCTGAAAAAACATTTTCGTTTCTAATTCCAAGTAGCAGGCGTAAATATAATAAAGAGATAGTATAGGTTTTTCCGGTACCTGCTGACGCCTCAATTAAAATTGTTCCATCTAAAGGCATTTTAAACGGTTCTAACGTGAGCATCGTAATTTGTTTTTCATCTAATCCGCTAGATTTGGTCATGATTTCCCCTCAAATTTTTTCTTTAACCTATCATACACTAGAATAGTATTTTTTAATCCACATCGAATAGAAAATCCACATACAAAAAAAATTTTTTTTCACTTGACTTTCGTGAAAGTCAAACCGCATTTATCTACACAACGAGTGCAGAAAAAATCAAGTCTTTTTTGCAAATATTTCTTACTTGAATTATTCTTCAAAACACACTATCTTGTAAAAGATAAGAAGAAAAACACCATATATAGTGCTAGTGTAACATTTAGACATAACAGCTAAATTACTTAGCAATTAACTAAATCAAGTACATAATAGAGACAATCAAGGCTAATATCATGACTCAGAACATAATGGTCACAAAACGAGATGGACGTTTAGAAAAAATTAACTTAGATAAGATTCATCGTGTGATAAAATGGGCAACTGAAGATCTTAAAAATGTTTCAGCATCACAGATAGAATTAGGTGCTCGCATTCAATTCTATGAAGGAATACGCACATCTGATATTCATGAGACACTGATTAAAGCTGCAGCTGATCTTATCTCAACTGATTCTCCTGATTATCAATATGCAGCAGCTAGACTTGCGACCTATAATTTAAGAAAAAAAGCGTTCGGAGAATTCAGTCCCCCAACACTATTCGACCATGTGACAAAGTTAGTTAATCTAGGCAAATATGATAAACATATTCTTAATGATTATACTAAAGAAGAGCTCGATACGCTTGATACAATGATTGATCACGAAAGAGATATGAAATTTTCTTACGCAGCTGTAAAGCAACTTGAAGGAAAATATTTAGTACAAAATCGTGTGACTGGTGAAATTTATGAAAGTGCACAGTTCCTCTATATTCTTGTTGCAGCTTGTCTCTTCGCTCAATATGAGAAAACTACAAGATTAAGTTATATTCAACGCTTTTATGATGCAATTTCAACGTTTAAAATTTCACTGCCTACTCCAATTATGGCAGGCGTACGCACACCGACTAGACAATTTAGCTCATGTGTATTAATTGAATGTGGTGATAGCTTAGATTCAATTAATACCACAGCTAGTTCTATTGTAAAATATGTCTCTCAACGCGCAGGTATTGGGATCAATGCGGGTCGAATTCGTGCACTAGGCAGTTCAATTCGTGGTGGTGAAGCGTTTCACACCGGATGTATTCCATTTTATAAACACTTTCAAACAGCCGTTAAATCTTGTTCCCAAGGTGGGGTAAGAGGTGGCGCAGCTACCTTATTTTATCCTATATGGCACTTGGAAGTTGAAAGTTTATTAGTACTTAAAAATAACCGCGGTGTTGAGCAAAATCGTGTTCGCCATTTAGACTATGGTGTACAGATTAATAAACTTATGTACGAGCGCCTGATTAAAAATGAAGACATCACGCTATTTAGTCCATCAGACGTACCTGGCTTGTATGATGCATTTTTTGCAGACCAAGAGCAATTTGAATTGCTTTATAATCAATATGAAAAAGATATAACTATAAGAAAACAAAAAATAAAAGCTGTTGACTTATTTTCTTTAATGCTGCAAGAAAGAGCGTCTACTGGACGTATTTACATTCAAAATGTAGATCATTGCAATACGCATAGTCCTTTTGACCCTAAAGTGGCACCGGTAAGACAATCTAATCTTTGTCTAGAGATAGCTTTACCAACTAATCCTTCTTCTGACTTGCATGATCCTGAAGGTGAAATTGCACTATGTACATTATCTGCTTTTAATTTAGGGGAAATAAGTGATCTTTCTGAGCTTGAAAACTTAGCAGATCTTGCAGTGCGTGCACTTGATGCATTACTAGATTACCAGGATTATCCGCTATTTGCAGCTAGAAGAGGATCTGAAGGGCGTAGAACCTTAGGCGTAGGTGTGATTAACTTTGCTTACTATCTTGCTAAAAATGGTGTTCGCTATTCGGATGGGAGTGCAAATAACCTGACTCATAAAACATTTGAGGCGATACAGTACTATTTACTCAAAGCGTCTAATAATTTAGCAATAGAGCAAGGCCCTTGCCCATGGTTTGATCAAACTACTTATTCACAAGGTATTTTACCAATAGATACCTATAAAAAAGATGTTGATAGCTATTGCCAAGAGCCGTTGCATTTAGATTGGGAAGCATTGCGTGCTTCAATCCAAAAACATGGTTTAAGAAACTCAACGCTTTCTGCATTAATGCCATCAGAAACCTCATCCCAAATTTCAAATGCCACCAATGGGATTGAACCACCAAGAGGACATATTAGTATTAAGGCATCTAAAGATGGTATTTTAAAACAAGTCGTGCCTGATTACGAATTACTTAAAACTCAATATGAGTTACTTTGGGAAATGCCGAGTAATGAAGGTTATCTAAAATTAGTTGCGATTATGCAGAAATTTATTGACCAATCCATTTCGTCAAACACTAACTATGATCCTAAGCGTTTCCCTGGTGATAAGGTGCCTATGCGCCAATTAATCACTGATTTATTAACTGCTTATAAGTACGGTATTAAAACATTATATTACCATAACACACGTGACGGTGCAGACGATGTCCAAGGCGATATTCGTGATAATGATTTACCTACCTTAGTTGATATCAGTGAAGCGGGAGATGATGATTGTGAAGGCGGTTGTAAAATTTAATTATTCATAATAATCAAATTGGGTTCTTTACTCTTCTGAGTGAAGAGATTCTTAACAGTTAAAGACTATCTACTTTGTTACAGGAATTCAAAATGGGATACACTACATTTTCTAAGAAAAAGAATGATCAATTACGTGAACCAATGTTTTTTGGTCAACCTGTCAATGTTGCTCGGTATGATCAACAAAAATATGAGATATTTGAAAAACTGATTGAGAAGCAACTTTCATTTTTTTGGCGACCAGAAGAAGTTGATGTGTCCAAAGATCGAATTGATTACAATAACTTGCCAGATCATGAAAAACATATTTTTATCAGCAATCTAAAGTATCAAACTCTCTTAGACTCAATTCAAGGCAGAAGTCCTAATATTGCATTTTTGCCAATTATCTCTTTACCTGAATTAGAAACTTGGGTTGAAACATGGTCATTTTCTGAAACTATCCATTCAAGATCGTATACTCATATCATTCGTAATGTAATGAATGATCCAAGTATTGTATTCGATGATATCGTGACTAATAAAGAAATAGCAAAGCGTGCAGATGATATATCCCGTTACTATGATGAATTAATTCACCTAACCAATCTCTACCATCTTTTAGGGGAAGGACAACATTCGGTTGCAGGTAAAATAATTAGCGTTAACAAAAAGCAACTCAAAAAATTACTTTATCTATGCTTAATGAGCGTAAACGCACTTGAGGCTGTCCGTTTTTATGTCAGCTTTGCATGCTCATTTGCCTTTGCAGAACGCGAATTGATGGAAGGGAATGCTAAAATCATTAAGCTGATTGCAAGAGATGAAGCGCTTCATCTTACTGGTACACAACACATGCTTAATATACTTCGTTCAGGCCAAGATGACCCTGAAATGGCTGAAATTGCAAAAGAATGTGAAACGGAATGTTATGATCTTTTTGTGAGAGTTGCAGAGCAAGAGAAGCAATGGGCTGAATATCTATTTAAAGATGGCTCAATGATAGGTCTTAATAAAGATATTCTATGCCAATATGTCGATTATATTACTAATACAAGAATGCAAGCAGTTGGACTCGCTATGCCCTTTGCAACAAAAAGTAATCCTATTCCATGGATTAATGCTTGGCTTGTGTCTGATAATGTGCAAGTAGCACCTCAAGAAGTGGAAGTAAGTTCATATTTAGTCGGCCAGATTGATGCAGAGGTGGATGCGGATGACTTCAGTGACTTTAAACTCTAAACAACATTTCTCTAATGTTACGCTTCAGTGCAAAATTAAATTAGTGCATCAAAATAAATTAATTTATCGTAGCAAAGGAGAAGTTACACTGTTAGAGACACTGAAAAAAAATAATGTTAGGATCGATTTTCAGTGCAAAGAGGGCTACTGTGGTGCTTGTCGAACAAAGATCAAAAAAGGGTCGGTACAATATATCACTGACCCTTTAGCTTATCTTGAACCAAATGATATACTCCCATGCTGCTGTTTTCCCTTAACTGATCTTGAATTAGAATTATAAACACGATAGACTACAAGCTAATTTTATTAGTTAGCTATACAGCTAATTTTTTTCGGCTAGTATTTTCACATAATTTTTGATTAGCCAGTAGTCGATGATAAATTTATAAATACATTTATTTCTAGTTATGAGCACAAACAGCTAATGACTCTTTCTATATAAGATATTGACATGAAATCATGGTACCTAATATATTGTAAGCGTGGCCAAATAGAACGCGCTGCTACACATTTAGAACAACAATTAGTTAACTGTTTTTTTCCAACGTTTGAAACCGAAAAAATTATTAGAGGAAAACGGCAAGTAGTAAACGAACCACTTTTTCCAAACTACCTCTTTATTCAATTTAATCCTGAGGAAATTCACACCACCACTATATCAGGCACACGTGGTGTATCCTACTTTATCCGTAATGGATTAGATCCTGCTATTGTACCTGATTCATTGATAGAGGGACTTAAAATTCCAAAAGAGGTGTTTATAGAAAACAGTGATCTTCCAAAACAGGGAGAAACAGTGACTATAACAAGTGGTGTCTTTAAAGGTCTCGAGGCCATCTATCATGAACAAAACGGTGAAATGCGGTCTGTCTTATTAGTCAAAATGCTGGGTAAAGATGTCAGAAAAATAATAGATAATACCGATTTTGATAAAAAAAATGAGCTAAACTAGACGTATAATTCATCCAGTCTTTAATTACCTCTCAATTTAATAGAATCATTCAAGGAAGAAGATATGAAAAAAACAAAAGGAACCAGCCTTGCCTGGCAAATTTTTTATGGGCTAATACTTGGGATCATCGTGGGATGGATTTTTTATGTTAATCCTACTCTTCAATTAGTGCTTGAACCAATTGGCGATATTTTTTTACGGCTTATCAAAATGATCGTTATCCCAATTGTTATCACTAGTATTGTAGTCGCTATTGCTAGTAGTGGTGATGTAAAACAGCTTGGTAAGCTTGGTGGGAAGACCTTACTATATTTTGAAATTATTACAACCCTTGCCATTATTGTTGGTATTGTCTCTGCAAATCTTTTCAAACCTGGTGCAGGTGTTGATTTTAGTAGTTTAACCCAAGGGGATATCAGTAAATACGTTCATACAGCCAATAGTCAAAAAGATATGAGCTTAATTGATACTATTGTGCATATAGTACCGACTAATCCATTTGCTGCAATTGCCAATGGGGATATGTTAGCTATTATATTTTTCTCTGTCATTTTCGGATTAGGTCTTTCTGCAGTAGGTGAATCGGCAAAGCCGGTAACTAAAATGTTAAAAGGCGCTGCAGATACGATGTTTCACATCACTCATCAAATTATGCGATTTGCCCCAATAGGTGTATTTGCGTTAATAGGAATTACAGTAGCTAAATATGGTATCGCATCACTTATACCGCTAGGCAAACTTATACTAGTGATTTATGTTACCATGTTCTTTTTTGTGATTGTTATATTAGGTGCGGTTGCAAAAATATTTGGATATAGTATTTTCTCGCTCATTTCACTCATTAAAGATGAAATTATTTTAGCATTTTCAACTGCTAGCTCTGAAACGGTTCTACCAAGATTGATTGAAAAAGTTGAAAGCATTGGGGTACCTAAACATATTTCTTCATTTGTCATACCAACTGGCTACTCTTTTAATCTAGATGGCTCAACACTTTACCAAGCAATTGCAGCAATATTCATAGCTCAAATGTATAACATTGATTTTCCGATAGCAGAACAAATATCCCTTGTGCTTATTTTAATGGTTACCTCTAAAGGTATTGCAGGAGTACCTGGGGTATCGATTGTTGTTCTTGTTACCACGCTTGGTATAAAAGGATTACCAGTACAAGGTCTTGCCTATATAGTAGGAATTGATAGAATATTAGATATGGGTAGAACAGCTGTAAACGTAATTGGTAATGGTCTTGCAGCTGTCATCATTGCAAAATGGCAAGGTGAATTTGCACCTAAAAAAGTCGACCAATAAATCAATTGGTGAAACAAAACCGATAACAATAATCCTCCAGGAATCTTATGCTTGTTGCTGCCATTATTTTCATTATTACGCTCATTTTTGTCATATGGCAGCCAAGAGGATTAGGTATAGGATGGTCTGCCTGTACAGGGGCTTTTTTTGCTCTGTTATTCGGTGTAATTCATTTTAGTGATATTTTCATTGTGTGGGATATCATTTGGAACGCAACATTTACCTTTATTGCAATAATCATCATTTCCCTTATTTTAGATGAATCTGGTTTTTTCGAATGGGCTGCGAGCCATATATTAAAGCTCGGATTTGGGTTAGGTCGTATTTTATTTACCTGGATCATTTTGTTAGGTGCAGGAATCTCAGCTATTTTTACAAATGATGGTGCTGCACTGATATTGACCCCTATAGTGATAGCAATGACTCAAGCATTGCAATTTAACCTTAAAACAACCCTAGCACTTCTCATGTCTGCTGGCTTTATTGCCGATTCGGCAAGCTTACCCTTAATCGTTTCTAATCTTGTAAATATTGTCACAGCTGACTTTTTTGATATTTCTTTTACCGAATATGCCAGAATCATGATCCCTGTTAACTTCGTTTCGATTGGCGCATCTTTGATAATATTACATCTGTTTTTCTATAATGATATTCCTAATTTATATCAAGAGCCAAATAGTAATCGCCCAAAAGACGCAATAAAAGATATAGTTACTTTTTACGCTGGATTTATTATCCTTACCATATTACTTATTGCCTTCTTTATTCTAGAACCGCTTGGTATCCCTGTAAGTTTCATCGCCGCAATAGCAGCACTTGCCCTGATGGTTGTGGCAGTAACCCAAAGAAAAATCAACACGCTAAAAGTAATAAAACAAGCACCTTGGCAAATTGTGATTTTTTCTTTAGGAATGTATTTAGTGGTATACGGACTTCGTAATGCAGGACTGACTGATTTTTTATCACTACAACTTAGTTTACTTGCAAAAGAAGGCATACTGGTTGCAACAATTGGTACTGGTTTATTGAGTGCATTGTTAAGTTCAATAATGAATAATCTACCTACTGTCTTGATAGGTGCCATTTCTATTGATAACAGCGATAGTAATGGATTAATCAAAGATGCAATGATCTACGCCCATATTATTGGTAGTGATTTAGGCCCTAAAATGACTCCTATAGGTAGCCTAGCCACCCTACTCTGGCTCCATGTCTTAGCCAAGAAAAATATCTATATCTCTTGGGGATATTATTTTAAAATAGGCATTACCCTCACATTACCTGTTTTATTAATTACGCTGTTTGCGCTTGTTTGGATTATCCGTTAATATAACCAGTAACTTCACAATACTGACGTTTAAAACGTTTAATTTCTCTATTTTCAAGGTATCTATGAATACAGAATCAATCGCAAGACTTAAAATTCATTTCTGTGTTTTACTTTGGGGATTTACCGGAATTCTAGGTGTATATATCACCTTACCCGCTTTAGATCTCGTCTGGTGGCGAATGCTTTTAGTTGCCGGTATTCTTTTTTTAATTCCTACTGTTTGGCGTTCAATCCGAAAGATCCCGCTGAAGCTAATTGGCATTTATTGTGTAATTGGCCTTTTTGTTGGATTACACTGGTATACCTTCTATGACTCAATTAAGCACTCAAATGCATCAATTGCCGCAACTTGTATGGCTTTTGCACCCTTGTTTATTTCTTTAATTGAACCTATTGTCTTTCGAAGGGGGTTTTCTTATAAAGAATTACTTTTAAGTTTACTTGTCATACCTGCAATCATATTGGTGGTAGGTGGTGTCTCCATTGAAATGTACAAGGGTATTGTATTAGGTGCTATCTCTGCTTTTTTTGTTGCTGCATTTAGTATTATGAACAAAAAATGGTCTTCCCTAGCCCCACCTCTAGCAGTTACTGCAATTGAAATGCTATCTGGAACATTGCTATTGAGTGCAATCATTCTTCTAAAATCAGATTCAAATGCAATTTTTATTATACCTAATCTACAAGATTTTATTTTACTTGTAGTTCTAAGTTTATTTTGCACTTTACTCCCGTTTGCTTTATCACTTGTCGCACTTCGTCAACTTAGCGCCTATAGTGTTCAACTTATTATCAATTTAGAGCCTGTTTATACGATTATTTTAGCGATTATTTTACTTGGCGAACAAAAAGATTTAAGTCTTGCGTTTTATATTGGGGTCATTTTGTTAATCTCAACGGTCATGTTACACCCTAAAATTCAGAACTTTAAGCTTAAGCAATCTTATGATTCAGCTTAATGAACTCTGTGACCTAGTTCAAACATTTAGAATTTTACTCACAGGTTTAGGTTAAGATCGTGAAATTATGAACCAAATAAGCTATGCTAAGTTACCAAAGAAAAAACTATCTAATTTTAAGTAGCACTCCTATTTTCAAGTTTATTATTTTAACTAAGGATACAGATTATGAAACCACATCTCATATTAGTTAGCCATGGCGATTTAGCCGAAGAGTTGGTCCGTGTTGCATCAATGATACTTGATGAGATGCCTCAAGTTACCGTTTTAACTATGCAAGAATTTCAAAATACGGCTACCTTAGAAAAAGAACTCAAAGCTGCCTTAAAGACAATTGGTCCAGGCCCTGTTCTTGTCATGGCTGATATTCTTGGGGGTACACCTTCTAATGCGACTATCCAAGTTATGACACAAAGAGATGATTTAGTTCTATTAAGTGGAGTAAACTTACCTATGATACTCGAATTTGCACTGAGCAGCATAACGGACTTAAGAGAACTCTCAACACATCTTAGAATGGTTGGCGCTCAAGGCGTAAGAATGGTTACTATTGATCCGCGAGATATAGATCAAGTTGGCTAATTTGTATGACCAGTAAATAAAAAAGGTGGCTAAAGCCACCTTTTTTTGCATAAACAACTATATTCAAAATAAATTACCATATGTCATCTTTTTTATTTTTTCTCTCATCAGAACTATCGTCTGTATCTTTATTTCTATGTTTCAGATATTGCTTATGATCCATCTTATTTAAATCAACTAGATGATTCACTAAAACCCCTACTAAGAAAATAATAATCACCCACCAATAGTCCTGCAAGATTTGCATATATTATCCTAAGATACTTTTCATAATGGAATTATAGATCTTATTTAATGTAACCAAATCATTAAGCGAAACATGTTCATCTACTTTATGTATCATTTCATTGATAGGTCCAATTTCAACCACTTGCGTCCCCAAAGTTGCAATAAATCGACCATCTGAAGTACCACCGGTTGTTTCAAGCATAGGAGTCAAACCAATAAATTCAGTAACTGAATTTGATACTGCTTCAACTAAATGACCATCAGCAGTCAAAAATGGTAATCCAGATAACCACCAGTCTAAATCATAATCAAATTTATATTTATCTAAGATTTCTGTTACTCTAAACTTAATCAAATCAACTGTCAATTCAGTACCAAACCGAAAATTAAATTGCACCAGCATTTCACCAGGAATAACATTAGGACTCCCAGTACCAGCATTAACATTTGCGATTTGAAATGATGTTGCTGGAAAAAAAGCATTACCATCATCCCACACTTCATGAGTTAACTCATCTAATGCGGCAAGCGCAAGATGAACAGGATTTTTGGCAAGATGTGGATAAGCAACATGTCCCTGAACACCATTCACTTTTAAATTTCCAGTCAGGGATCCTCTTCGACCATTTTTAACGACATCCCCTAGCATATCACGGCTAGAAGGTTCTCCTACTACGCAGTAATCGACTTGTTCATTTCGGCTGCGCAATACTTCAACAACCTTTTGAGTGCCATCAATCGCTTTGTCTTCTTCATCGGATGTAATTAAAAAAGCAAGCCTACCTCGTTTAAAATGACTAGACTTAGTAAAAGTGTCAGCAGCCAACATCATTGCAGCAATAGAGCCTTTCATATCAGCTGTGCCACGCCCATAAATCAGATCGCCAACGACTGTGGGTGTAAAAGGTGGATATGTCCAATCTGCTTCATTACCAGTAGGAACAACATCAGTGTGCCCAGAAAAAACTAATGTAGGACCCGGATTTTTAGTTTCTAATACGGCCCAAAAATTACTTACTTCACCAAAAGGCATTCTTTCAATAACAAAGCCTAATTTTTCTAAATGATTAATCAAAATCTCTTGGCATCCACAATCATTTGGGCTAACTGATGGTTTTTCGATAAGTTGACTTAACAGTTGAGTAATAAATTGCTTAGATTGAATATTATTTGGCATCTATGCAATTCCCTTTTTCATATTCATTGAGTGCGATGGAGATGTTTTGGTAAATAATTCATTGAAAAAATTTAAATACTGTTTGGCACTGAAACCAAGAAGTTTGATAGTTGGTTCATCAGCAATTGGATTGGCAATCAATAATGGTCTTTTTATCAATGCTGGGTATGTTTTAAGCAAATTAACAGCATGATCAATATTATCTAAATTCGATTTATCTGTCTCAGATAAATTACGCCATGTAGTACCACGCTTATTAATTAAGCTGTCTACGCCAATTTTTTCAATTTGGCGTTGTAAAAACTCGTCTGAAATACCATCTTTGCGGTAATCTACAAAAGTATAACCAATGTCTTGCAGTTCTAACCATGTTTTAGCTTTTTTAATTTTATCGCAATTTTTAATACCATAAATGGTAATTTTAAACTTATTCATTACTCAACTCCTCCGTGAGGTTATACTCAAATCAAGCATTTTGACTATTCTGCTCTGCCAAAAAATCTAAAATAACTTGATGGTGATTGTTCGTTTTGAAATTATCAAAAACATGCATGATATGTCCATTTTCATCGATGAGAAAACTTATTCGATGAATTCCGTCATACACTTTACCCATGAATTTTTTCTCGCCCCAGACGCCATATAATTCAGCTATAGCATGGTCTTCATCTGACAGTAAGGTGAAATTGAGTTCATCACGTTCAATAAATTTAGCAAGTCGTTTGGGGGGATCTATACTAATTCCTAAAATTTCGACATCCTGCTTTTTAAAATCCTCTATAGTATCTCTAAGAGAACAAGCTTGAACAGTACAGCCTGGCGTCATTGCTTTTGGGTAAAAATAGACTAAAACCTTACGACCTAAAAAATCCGATAAATTCACGATTTCTTCTTTTTGATTTTTCAGAGCAAAACTAGGCGCTTTATCACCTACTTCAAGCAATTTTGTCATTTTCTCACCTTATGATTAGATATTTTTATTCACTGGATGTTTTTGTGATTCAACATTAATTGGCTTATTTATTAATCAACTTAACTGATAAACAAATCTAAAACTGTAAATCACTATATTTAGGATATCTGTAAAAGTGAATTTATTTCACGAAAATTAGGTTTAATAAGCTTTAACTAAGCCGCCCCTATATAATTCAACTACTAAATTGTAACATATATGGCAAAGCCCACGCAAACTCAGCAAGCATAAAGCGAATCACAAAAAAGAAATATCCGGTAAAAAAACTCATATAAATGTAAAAATAATTTCAAAAAATAAAATTATCCCTCTATTTTGTGAATTAATTATTTTTCAAATGCTGTTTATTCATTAAAAAATGAGTTACTGCTAATATTTTTTACACACTTGTATTGTTATAAAACACAATGAGTGGGATAATCAGAAAACTGTGGTTTACTGTTTATGTAATCATGTTTAATCAATTATTTTCACTGTAACTATCTTATTTTTTTAAATTTAACCAAATCGGCAGGTCTAGATTAGATTTTTGGAGGTCATATGTCTAACATTAAAAAGCGCTTTACTGGTAGTATCGTTGCATTAATCACCCCTATGAATGAGAAAGGTGAAATCGATCATAAGTGCCTTAAAAATTTAATTGAATATCATATTAATAGTGGTACATCTGGGATTGTAGTAGGTGGTACAACAGGTGAATCAGCTACTCTTAACCACAAAGAGAATATTGATATTGTATTAGAAGCAATTGATCTTGCAAATGGCAGGATAGATATCATTGCAGGAACAGGCTCTAATTCTACTGCTGAAGCCATATCACTGACAGCTGGATTAAAAAACAGTTCTGTTGCAGGATGTTTAACTGTCACCCCTTATTATAACAAACCTCCTCAAGAGGGCTTGTATCAACACTTTAAAGCTATTGCAGAATCTACAGATATTCCTCAAATTTTATATAATGTACCAGGTAGAACTGCTTGTGATATGTCTGCTGAAACGGTCGCAAGACTTTCAAAAATACCAAACATTGTATCACTTAAAGATGCAACGGGAAATCTATCGCGCTTAACAGAAATGACCCATATGATAGATCGTCCTGATTTCTCCTTTCTTTCAGGCGATGATGCATCAGGTGTAGATTTTATTCGTTTAGGGGGTGATGGTACAATCTCGGTCACTGCTAATATCGCAGCTGCGCAAATGAGTAAAATGTATGCATTAGCACTAGAGGGTAAGTTTGATGAAGCGTATCAAATTAATGAAATTCTGCTTCCTTTGCATAAGAATCTCTTCGCAGAATCTAATCCTATTCCTGTAAAATGGGCAGCTAAAAAGCTTAATCTAATTGCAAATGATTTTTTAAGGTTACCACTTGTTCAATTATCAGATAAAGCTCAGTTGATCGTTCATCAAGCACTTGTAAATGCTAAATTAATATAAATTGTTCAAACATATCACACTATAAATAAATTTTGCCTTTTAATCATAAGAGTTAAAAACATGAATAAAGCGTCATTAAAAATATTATCAATAGCAGCAAGTGTATTAGTTATCACTGGCTGTTCAAAAGATACCAGTTTCACAAAAGAAGTAAGAGGGCCTGATGATTATTTATATGTTACATCGCCTAAAGAATTAAACATACCGCCATCAATCGCATTACCGCCTCAAAATGGTGATTTTGAAATTGCTTTGCCTGCTAAAGATGGTAATCTTGGACGTGATATTGACATTACTCCTCCTAATGTCGGTTTAACATCAGTTGAAGATCAAGAACAAACCAAATTTGCCCAAGATGAACTATCAAGTGGCCTATATCAAGAATCAATTACAGTATCAAGTGGAACTGATGAAACTAGCCTCCCGATAGTTTTGCTCAATACCAATTTTTCACAAGCATGGGGCATTTTGACAACAAACCTCAGTCAGCTTGGATTTGAAATATTAGAACAAAATCAGACAAATGGTTCTATGAAAGTTGAATATAAAGGCCTATCTTCTTCTGAATTACAATCCTTAGGTGCAGTTGAGTTTTTATTACCTGAAGGAGTCTATTTAATACAGGTTGGTGATTTAAATACTCAAACTTCGATACAACTAAGAAATGAGAAAAATACCTATCTGACACAATCTCAAAATGATGCTTTATCTGAATTGTTGCAAAAAATCGTCAATAACTAATATTGATGTATTATCTAATTGACACCTATTTCACATGTATAGATACCTAAATCTATATGCATATTTAACGAGTCTATAGTAAGAGTTTTAAGATGAAAAAAATCAATGAATTATATCGAGGAAAAGCTAAAACTGTTCATACAACTGAAGATCCTAATTTGCTCATTTTAGAATTTAGAAATGACACTTCAGCGCTCGATGGAGAAAGAATTGAGCAATTTGATCGTAAGGGAATGATAAATAATAAGTTTAATCATTTCATTATGACTAAATTAAGTGAAGCGGGCATAAAAACACAACTAGTCAGCATGATAAGTGATACTGAAAGCTTAGTAAAAAAACTAGATATGGTACCTGTTGAATGTGTCATACGTAATCGTGCAGCCGGTTCACTTGTTAGAAGATTAGGTGTTGAAGAAGGAATAGCACTTTCACCGCCTCTTTTTGATTTATTCTTGAAAAATGATGCTTTACATGATCCAATGGTTAACGAGTCTTACTGCGAAACATTTGGTTGGGTCAATCAAGAGAATCTAGCTCAAATGAAAACCATTTCATACAAGGTTAATGAAATCTTAAGTGAGCTTTTTAAACAAGCTGGGCTAATTTTGGTTGATTTTAAACTTGAATTTGGACTTTTTGATGGAGAAGTTGTGCTTGGAGATGAGTTTTCACCTGATGGATGCCGTCTTTGGGATGTAGAAACATTAGAAAAAATGGATAAAGACCGTTTTAGGCAACATCTTGGAGGTGTTATTGAAGCCTATGAAGCAGTAGCTAAGCGCTTAGGCGTAGAACTTTAATCCAAAAAAATTAACTGGAACATTTTTAATACTTTTGTACTGTATGTAGGAGTCTTGAATTGAAAAAAACAGCTTTTATCTTAATTGATTTGCAAAATGACTATTTAGAAGGCGGGCTTTTTCCTCTTTATAATACTAAAGCAGTGATCGAACAGAACCTAAAGGTTATTGATTTTGCTAAACAAACTCAAAATGAAGTTGTTCACATTCAGCATGTTGCTGATCCAGCTATGGGAATTGCGCCTTTTTTTAATGAAGGAAGTGAAGGCGTGAAAATTACCAATGATATTTTATCCGCAGCACCTGATAGTAAAATAATCATTAAACATTTTGCTGATAGCTTTGAACAAACCGAATTAGATAATTGGTTAAAAGAAAACAAAATCGAACGTATAGTATTGTCTGGTATGATGACGCAAAATTGCGTTACTCATACAGCATTGTCAAAACATGCGGAAAAATATGAAATTGTGGTTTTATCTGATGCATGTACGACTGTTAGTGAAATACTTCACTTAATAGCCCTACACGCTATCTCACCTAGAGTAAAAATAGAAACACTTGACTCTTTTATTGCCCAAGAATCTTGATGTTTTTAGATTAAATTATTATCCAATCAATATTTAAGCGGCCTCTATTTGAGGTCGTTTTGTTATTTATGCTGTAAAACTTTGCCTCAATTAATGCCATGTGACTGACAGTGGCTATGCACTTATTATACGAATCCACGATAAAAACTTACTTCCTTACAATTTATGACCCATGCTAGAGTTATTGGCGCGCTTTGCTAATAATCATGTTCAGTAATATATGGGCTGTCATGACGAAGTTATCAACCCACTAGCCATAAGACTATTCAGTAAGCTAGGTATCGATAAATTTAGCAAGTTATTCTTCTATGAAGGAGCACGTTGACTGTTTAGAGTGTTTCCTCATATACATAGACATAGACATAGGCATTAGCAATAATGATGAATTAAATTCACATCTCCTCTACCCTAAAATACTAGGTTTCCGAACCCCTAATTTTTATCCACATGCATATATCATTCACTAACTTAAAAGTAAATTAAAATTAACTTTAATACAATTAAGGTTAATTTTAATTTACTTTGACTGATTTAATCTTTAAAATATTAAGAATAAATGAAGTGAAAATTAATTTAAGTAAAATATTATTTACCTTAACCTAATTTAAGTAAAGGATAATTTACCATGAAAAATAATAACCATAAAATTAGCCTCATCCCAGCTGCTGCATTACAACACTTTGCAACATTACTCAATATCGCTAGAAAAGAGAAAAATTTCACAATCGAAGATCTATGTTCACGAGTTAACACATCGAAACCAACGATGATAAAAATTCTTAAAGGAGACTCGACTGTTAAAATAGGTAATTATTTTGAGACAGCATGGATTTTAGATGTTCCCTTGTTTGAACCAGAACCAGGAAGATTTGCTGAAAAAAAACGCATAATGGAAAAAATTGATGCTCTTTTGCCTGCTAGAATTTTGCCCAAAAAGGAGATCATTGATGACAATTTCTAATCAAAACTGCTATGTATGGAAATGGTTGAGTAATCAATCTAGCCCAGTCATTTGTGGTAGGCTTGATATAGATGCTTTAGGGAATCAATCTTTTACTTATGGTTCATCTTATTTGCATAGGGAAGATGCTGAGTCAATATACATTGATGAACTTCCTCTTAGACAAGGAATACAATACCCAATCAAAGGAATGAGAATATTTTCATGCTTGCGAGATGCTGCACCAGACGCCTGGGGCAGACGTGTTATTAATAGCCAGTTAATGGGCCGGCAGTTTAATGGTTATCTTGATGAAATTGCATATTTTTTACATTCCGCATCTGATAGGATAGGTGTATTAGATTTTCAGTCTTCAGCAACACAATACATTCCAAGAAAAGCCGATTCAGCCACACTAGAAGAATTACTTAATGCAGCAGATATTATTTCTGAAGGTAAACCCATTTCATCAGATTTAGACAATGCTTTAATGCATGGCACATCTCTTGGAGGTTCTAGACCTAAAGCAATGATAACAGATGGCAATAAAAATACATCGCTAAATTTTCGGCATCTAACGATAGTTACGAAATAGTAAAATCTGAATATATTGCAATGCGACTTGCTTCTATTGCTGGTATATCAGTTGCTGAAATCAAATATATTAAAACCTTAGGTAAAGATGTTTTACTGGTTGAGCGCTTTGATAGATTACATCACGAAAGCGCGTGGTATCGTCGCCCTGTTGTATCTGGATTGACTGTTCTTAACTTAGATGAAAATTGGGCTAGGGAAGCTTCCTATTTGGCTCTTATTGCGCAAATAAAAAAAAATGGAGTAAACTTTCAATTCGATAGTATTGAATAATTAAACGTATGGTCTTTAATGTATTAATAGGCAATACAGACGATCATGCAAGAAATCACGCATTTTTTATTCTAAATGACAAGATTTCCCTAACGCCAGCCTATGATATTTGTCCTCAAAATAGGATAGGTGGAGAGGCAAGCCATGGTATGATGCTCAGTATGAATAATAATCTATCCTTAATAACTTTATGCTTATCTTCTTCTGAGTATTTCAATATTTCTAAATCACAAGCTGAAAAAATCATCATAGATTTGATAGACGTTATAATTAAAAATTTTGATGCTATATGTGACGAAATCAATACCTCAGAAGTGACACGGAAATTACTTTTTCAACGCGTTATATTAAATAACTATATATTTAATGGTTGTGAATGGATAGGCCAACATTTTAAATTAATCAATAAGTAAGGAACTAGTTGTTTAATGATTTGTAATAGCGATAGTGTGATCTTTGTAGGATATCGTCGTTAGCATTTAACTAAAAAATCACGCTAAGCAGAAAATACCCAAAGAATTAATAGCATATGTATTTACAAAAAGGTTTATCTAGAAATTAAAGCCCGCCTACAGCTTGTGAAAAATGGGGTATATCAATACAAATTGGAAGCAAGCAACGTGTCAATTTATAGTAATGTTTAGTATTCGTTTTGGTAATTTACCTTTAAATGAAAATAGCAAATACACAGAATTATTTACAGGGTCAATTATTTTCTGAATAATAAGATGGTCTACATTTTAGACCATCTTATTAATTTAATAACTACAGTTAATTCTATTGTGATTAATGCTGCGCATTAGATCTGAGGACGTTGATTATTCTGCCAGATTGTCAAAAAAGAGTTTATCAACGACTGGCTAGCACTTTTTGTTACTCTTTCAGTTACGCTCTTTTTTGTAACATACTTAACATTTAGTACTTTATTAGTTTTATATAACGATTTTAAATAATCATCACTGGTAGAAATTTCATCAACTAGTCCTTTTTCTTTAGCAACACTACCATACCAATGCTCGCCTGTTGCAACACTTTCAATATCTAAACTTGGGCGTTGTTCTGCTACAAATTGCTTAAATAAATCGTGTGTTTCATTAAGCTCTTGCCTAAATTTTTCTCTACCCTCTTCGGTGTTTTCACCAAATAGCGTTAGCGTCCTTTTAAAAGCACCCGCTGTATGAAGTTCAACATCTATTTCGTTCTTTTTAAGTAATCGATGAAAATTAGGAACCTGAGCAACGACTCCAATCGATCCTATGATAGCAAAAGGCGCAGCAACAATTTTATCAGCAACACACGCCATCATATATCCACCTGAAGCTGCAACCTTATCAACAATAGCAATAAGAGGTATGTTTGCCTGCTTAATTCGAGCTAGTTGAGATGCAGCTAAACCATAGCCATGCACCACTCCTCCTGGGCTCGTTAACCTGATAACAATCTGATCTTTTTCAGATGCAATACTAAGTACAGCAGTGATCTCTTCTCGTAATGCTTTCACTTCTTTAGCGTCCATCCCACCATCAAAATCTAAAACAAAAACACATGATTTTTCTTGTGAATGACTAGCCGATTTCTCTTGATTTGTTTCAGTATTATCTTCACTCATCTCAATTTGAGGTTCGTTAGTCGAATTTTCAAGTTTATCGGTTGATTCATGTTCTTGGGTAAGTGCGATTTCTGAACGTTCAAGCAGATCTGATGAATCATTTTTTTTATTTTGCTTAGCTAGTTTTTTTTGTTCTTTAGCTAAATTTTTTTCATTCTTACGTTTTTCTTTCTCTTCTTGCTTAAGCTTTTTTTCCCAGATTTTTTGTTCAGAAGGATTCATTAGGATTGACTGCATCATCTTAGCAGTATCATCATACTGTTCACTCAAATCAGTAACTTGAATCTGTCCTTTCGCTGTATTATTTTTTTGTCTTAACCCAACAATCAAAGTTAAAATTACTGCAATCGCAGCCACAACTGTTAATGTTTGAGCCAAAAATAGTCCAAAATGTGCTAAATATTCCATATTACCTCTAGTGTTCTAACAAAAAAATAAAGCGTTATGCTAATAACGCTTTATTAAATGATTAACTGCAATTGATGCATGATCATACATCAAAAAAAGAGCATTTGTTTATAATTTCTTAAATATATTTGCCATTTCAATTGCAGTAACGGCTGCTTCCCAACCTTTATTACCAGCTTTTGTGCCAGCTCTTTCAATCGCTTGCTCAATAGAATCTGTTGTTAATACACCAAAAATAATTGGCACTTCAGTTTGCATGCTCGCTTGAGCGACTCCTTTTGCTGCTTCATTGCAGACATAATCAAAATGAGGTGTAGATCCTCTTATCACCGCCCCAAGTGTAATCACTGCATCATATTTTTTGGAAGCTGCTAATTTTTTAGCTACGAGCGGTATTTCAAAAGCGCCCGGAACAAAACTGATTGTCACATCACTTGCAAGTACACCATGACGGACCAATCCATCTTTAGCACCATCTAATAAGCGCATTGTAATAAAATCATTAAATCGACCGACAACAATTGCTATTTTTAATCCAGTTGCAATTAAATCACCTTCAATATAATTAAATGTATTTGTATTAGTACTCATAAAAACTCCTTAGTGAAAATTAAAATTTACCCATTGTTCGTAGCGTTAAGATCATGCTTCAAATTAATTTAATACTTTTATTCAAAAACCAAAATGTTGAATATTAATCAAGATGCGCCATTTTACTTTTTTTGATATGACGATACTGTTCATTTTCTGGCTCAAAACCAACAGCAATCGGTACTCTTTCGATGACTTCTATGCCAAATTTAGCTAATGCGTTAATCTTATCAGGATTATTGGTTAATAACTTAATCTGCCTAATTCCCATATCGCGTAACATAGCAGCACAAAGTTCGTAACTGCGTTCATCTGCTTTAAATCCAAGTTGATGATTAGCCTCAACGGTATCTACACCCTTTTCTTGCAATTCATATGCTTTGAGCTTATTGATCAAACCAATTCCTCGACCTTCTTGCCGCATATATAAAATAATCCCTCCATCTTTTGCTATCATCGATTGAGCATACTGAAGTTGAGGGCCACAATCACATCGGCAGGAACCAAAAACATCACCAGTCAAGCATTCAGAATGAATTCTCACTAATGGTGTTGAGAGTTCTTCTAATTCACCTGCAACCAAAGCAACATGCTCAGCTTGGTCTATTGAATTTTGATAGCCTAGCATTTGAAAATCAACAGTTTCAAGCCCTTCATTCATCATTACCTTGGCAGGTAATTTTACTTTAGCAGCTCTCACAACAAGTTTTTCATCGGTTAACTGCCGGTATAGAACTAACTCTTCAATCGAAATCATAACTAAATTATGTAGCTTCGCTATGTTAAGCAGTTCATCTCGCCTTGCCATTTCACCATCAGGCTTTAATATTTCACAAATGACAGCTGCACTATTAACGCCTGAAAGTTTAGCTAAATCCACTGCCGCTTCTGTGTGACCCCGCCTTTCTATCACACCACCATCTTTCGCGATTAGCGGAAAAATATGCCCTGGTCGTCGAAATTCTGCTGAGCTTGAGTTTGGGTCCGCAACCTTATTAACGGTCAACGCTCGCTCTGCAGCCGAAATACCTGTTGTCGTTAACTCATGGTCAATGCTAACAGTAAAAGCAGTGCCATGAGGATCCTCATTATTGAATACCATCGGGGGCAAATCTAATCTTTTGGCAATTGCTTCGCTGATTGCAACGCACACTAACCCCCTTGCCTCAGTCACGAGAAAATTCATAGACTGTTTTGTAACTTTTTCTGCCAATAATATAAAGTCACCTTCATTTTCTCTGTCATCATCATCAGTGACTATGATAGGCTTACCTTTTTGCAAGGCTAACACGGCTTGCTCAATTTTATGAATGATTTCGCTTGGTACTTTAGTTTCTGTATTAGTCATAATTTGTATAGTCCTTTTATCAAAATCCATATTGTTTAAGCATATCTAGCGTGACACCGCTTGAAGGAGTGGCATTATGCGGGGTATTTACTAAACGACTGGTAAGTAGTTTTTCAGTATATTTTGCTAAAATATCAAATTCCAAATTAACCTCATCCCCCACTTTTTTACTTGCCAAGGTTGTCATTGATGCAGAGTGAGGAATTAATGAAATCGTGAAACTATCAGAAGATACAGAAAAAACAGTCAAACTGATACCATCTATAGTTACTGACCCTTTCTCAACAAGATATCTTGTATACGCTGATGGAAATGAAATCACAATTTTTATGGCATTTTCATTGCGGCTCATTTGACTTATCTGCCCTATCGTATCAACATGCCCAGTTACAAAATGACCACCTAAACGACTATCAGCCCTTAACGCTCTTTCTAAATTAACTTTATCCCCAATTTTTAAAGTTTTAATACTACTTGCTTGCACGGTTTGGGGCATAACATCAACTGTAAAATAAGAGTCTGTAAAGTGTGTGACAGTTAAGCAAATTCCATTAACTGCAATACTATCTCCTAACGTAACATCTCTTAAAATAGAGTTCGCATAAATAGAAATTTTCAAATGATTATGGCCTCTATCTATAGATTTTATTGTGCCAATTTGTTCGATTAGTCCTGTAAACATGTATTATCCTCCGTAACACCCTTTCTATTTTGGCGCATTAATATTTTAATATCCTGACCAATTAACTCGGTATTGACTATTTCAAAGCGTTTAATCTCATCAAGGGGACTAGGCTTAATATTTTGATAGATAGATTGATTCCCACCAAAAACTCTAGGTGATTGATATAAAACCCACTCATCAACTAAATCATCATCAAGTAAGGCAGTGACAAGTCTTGGCCCAGCTTCAATTAATACCCTCATAAGCCCCTGCTTTAACGTCCAACTGAAAATTGTCTTAAGTGAATCATAGGGTTCAACTTCGCATCCTAGATTTATTAACTTTGCTTTTTTTTCTGCAGAATATTGCCCCAATAGTATCGTTCTAAATTGATGAGCTGTTTGAACAATTTTAGTTTCAATCTCAATTTCACCTTGTCTGTCGATTACTATTCTTGCTGGTTGTTTTTGATTTCCATCAAGTCGTACATTTAGCATCGGATTATCAACTTTGACTGTCCCTATTCCTGTTAATATTGCATCCACGCTAGCTCTTAAGTGATGTACATCAATCCTTGCTTGCTCATTGGTAATCCACTGACTTTCCAAATTATCTAAGGCGAGTTTTCCATCTAAACTACACGCTGTTTTTAAAATAACATAAGAACGTTTTGTAATTTGTGATACGAAAAATTCATGATGAATAGATTGGGCTACATGGTGACAAATACCCACGACTACTTCTATCCCTGCTTCTTTTAGCGATAAAATACCCTTACCTTCTACATTAGGATTTTTATCTACTAAGGCAACAACAACTTTAGTAATACCCGCTGCAATTAATGCTTCGGTACAAGGCCCTGTTAGTCCAGTATGGCAACAAGGCTCTAATGTCACGTAAATAGTCGCACCTCTCGCATTATCACCTGCCATATTGAGTGCATGGATTTCTGCATGTGCAGTACCTTGTTTAAGGTGAGCCCCCATGCCGACAAGTTTATTATTTTTAACAATAACCGCGCCAACAGAAGGATTAGATCCTGTTTGCCCATTTGCGTAGTAAGCAAGAGAAAGGGCAAGTCGCATCCAATCTTCATCTGATTTTATTGGTGAATTTGACAATGAATACGGGTTTAATTTTGTCGTAAAATTATGATTATTATCAATGCGCTTATCGGTCGTCTTCAACGGTATTGGAGAAGAAATAGTATAAGATTGATTGTTCAAATTGACTCCTCAAATTAATAAACCAATAGCTAAAATTGCTATCTGATCAGATTTGAGGGAGATAAAGGGAGGTGCAGCCAATACATACTGACCTAAGAAATTTTAAAATATATAAAACTTATAGTTAGATTAATCCAAACTTGTGGTGTTTACTTGCACTGAGTGCAAAGCACAATAACTAACATCTTAATTTTTTTGCTGCATTATCAACAAAACTAGAATATGAGGTTAGCATATAGTAGCTTACTATAAAACCAAACTAACAAAACAGTTCTACAGAAGATTAAAATAATCTCATCTTAGAAACTGAATTGATAGATAAGCCAGTCACTACTCAGCAGTATTCATCTATAAGTTTTACTAAATTATTAAATTTTCTCAATAATATGGATTGTCATACCTTTCTTCTTTCTCCCATCCAGACTTTAACTGTCGGTGCTAGAATCACACTAGCTCCACCGCTTAGCAGTAAAACTACTAAGGCGGGTCACGGACTTAAGGCTATCGCCCTTACCGCCGGTAGGGAATTTCACCCTGCCCCGAAAGAATACTTTGCTCATAAAACAAAGCCCTTATAATTTACGCACAACACAACAAATTGTAAAGCCTTTATTGTTGTTTTCTTACACTATTATTTGAGAAAACCATTGTTAGTATTTTTGCTTATTGACTTAAAACAATTTTAAACCACCCAAGTAATTGATTTTATAAATATTCACTTGACAGGGTTTGAGTGTAGGCTATTGGATGATTAGTATTCTTTTTAAACGTTTAATAACTAGGCTTGATAGGTCAACAATAATTCATTTACATCAAAAAACTAACGACTAAAACATCAAGAGATTGTGAAATTCAAAAGGTTGTGTTAACGCAATTTAGCTAAATGCATTTCCTTTCTCCTAAAATTATTTAATAGAATGCTCGTAGCAAGATGCTTTGTATTGCATGCATATCATACTATGAACTATTCATTACAATATTTATAATATTAATTTTTTAGATGCAAATGAAATGTAATTACTCGTTGCTAGAGTATTAAGAAGTATGGGCTATAAAACTCAAGTTGATCCTAACACTGGCTCTGAAACTTTCTTAACCGTTGTTTCGCAATTTCCCACGGTAACCTACGCCCTGCTTGCTCCATTTTGCTGTAAGAGTTTAATGCACCATCAACCGTAAGGATTCCGTGTAACGAGCTGTTCAACAACCCATAACGTTCCCTGTACCAAAATGGCTTCCTTTTCCGCTGTTTATCGTAAAGCCATATCACCCGTTAAGAAGGGGCATTGTTCCTGCCTTGCTAATGCTAGCGCAAAAAGTCATTTGCACTCGGCCCTACATACTTTTGCATAAGCCCATACGAATACAGCATGGAATCTGATGTGAGTTCGCCTAACAGTAACCCCAGCTCAATTAGATGACGATGATGTTCACTTAGTTCTTCATGAAATAGCGCATCGGGTGCTTTAAATTGGTAAGGCAGGCGGAAGAAATCCTCAAGAATCTGCCCTTCTTCCAGATCAATCAGAATATTCGCATCACTTATCAATAAATACATCTACACCACCTCAGCCAACATTTGACGCTGTTTATGAAGCGTCATTACTGATATTTGCAATAATTCAGCGGCTTTGGATTCACTCAATATCCCTTCGGCTAACGCTCGGAAAACTAACTGTTCAAATAGTTGAGTTTGCTCTTGAGGATAAGGTTGACCTGGCTCCTGTTTACGCCATCCATTTTTTGAAAACTGAATATAGATTTGACGTGCTTTTTCCTTTGAAATAATCCCTAAATCAGCACTGCGATATACGCAAGCCGCCATACTTAACCCAAACTCATGTTTCATAAAATAGAGCTCTTTTGGGTCTATATTAGCGCGTTGCTCACCTAAGTGTTGATGGATGCCGATATCAGGCAATAAAAAGGCAGATGCAAAACGATTACACACAGTTTCTTCATCAAGTGATTCATCTAACACATTATGTAGGACCAAATGCCCTAGTTCGCGCGCCAGTGTAAAACGTTGACGACAACCAGACCAATGTGAAGAGACCACAATAATCGGTTGACCTGAAATATTCGCTTGTAAACCATCGAATTTATCTGCTTGAGTAACATGGCTGATGATCACCAAGATACCTTTTGATTCTAACAAATCAATTAAATTAGGAAGAGGATTCATTCCAAGTTGCCAATCATTGCGGAGTTTAATTGCCGCTTTCTCAACATCATCCAATGTGTTCAGCTTGGGTATGCCAATTTGATAGTCAAAAAGCTTTATTGGAAAATTTGGCCAGATATTTTTGAGTGCCAACCAACGCTCAGCCTGTTCGATAACATCTGACTCTATTTTTTTTAATAAGCCTTTTGATGCAGAGGCTTTCTTACGATATTCAACCTGCCCTAGTGTGACTTGAGTAGGACGGAAGAAATATTCTGTCCGTACAGACAATGCAGTAGCAAGTTTTAATAACACTCCAGAAGAAGGCATGCTTGCGTTATGCTCATATTTTTTAATCATATTCGCACTGATACTCACCTGACCAGCTAATGCTTGCATAGATAAACCAGCAGCGGCACGTGCGCGTTTTAAACGTTCTCCAATCATAATGCTTCCAGTTTATAAAAATTTAAAATATTTAAATAATATAAACCAATATAGTGATTATGTCGACACCTAGCCTATTAGATAGCGTTACAATCCTAATTGACATCATACGATGTAAAAAAATTTTTAGATACGTTCACAGAGTTGAATAGATTTAGCGAAAATCTCTAACCATCTGTATTAAAATAACTTTTAAAGCAGTTAGAAGCGTTATAGGACAAAAGCTGAGTATTTACTATAGGTTAAAGTGTAGTTTTCATCCCATAGATAAAAAAATTCATTATAAATCAGTGCGAAAACATTGATACATCATTTAAAGCTTTAGAATTCAGATTTTAATTCTATACTAATCGAGCGCCCTATACGCTATTTTAACAATATAAGGCTTAATTCTGCTATAGGCTACAAAACACGATTGAACAAAAGCAAAGAATGTACCTACTCATGAAATGTTTAAATTACTATTTTTCTCTTAAAAAATTATTTGTTAGCATAACAATCCCATCACATCAAATTTTTCCTTCTAACATACTAGTCTATTAGAATAATTATCCTTCATAGAGAAGCTAAAAGATTAGTCCGATACAAGCTCAATATTTCATGCTAGAATCAATGAAATTTTATATTAACTGTCAATTTCTATATCAATCGAACATGATGGGGGTTTCATATGAATGTTTTTATTACTGGTGTCAGTTCAGGATTTGGCAAAGCGATTGCAGAAAAATTTATCGCCGAGGGCCATACAGTAGTTGGTACAGCTAGACGAGTTCAGCGTCTCAATGAATTAAAAGCATCACTGGGTGATCGTTTTATCCCATATGAATTAGATGTGATAGATGAAGCTAATACAAAACGTGTGATAATTGACGTAATGAATACACTTGGCAATATAGATGTCGTTATCAATAATGCAGGCATTTCAATGGGGACTGAAAAAGCTCAAGATGCCATTTTATCTGAATGGCATACTGCGATTGATACAAATATTAAAGGAGTAGTTAATGTCACTCATTCAATTTTGCCTTATCTAATCGAACAAGGCTTTGGATTGATCATCAATATGGGATCCACAGCGGGTAATTATGCCTATGCTGGCGGAAATGTATATGGTGGATCGAAAGCATTTTTAAAACAGTTTAGTATTAATTTACGCGTTGATTTGCATGGAACTGGAGTTAGGGTGACGAATATTGAACCAGGTTTAGTCGGCGGAACTGAGTTTTCAGTCATTCGCTATAAAGGCGATGCTGAAAAAGCAAATTCATTATATGCGACCACCGATCCTTTAATGCCTGATGATATCAGTGAGACGGTTTATTGGATTGCGACACTGCCAAAGCATGTTAATATTAACTCTATAGAAATGATGCCAGTTACTCAGTCCCCTGCTGGCTTACAAGTACACAGTATTTCTTAAATTACAATCAAATTTATTTTTGTTACTTTTAACTTGCCTTTTCAATTAGAAAATTGAACTATATAAATGGAATGTTTATCTATGCCCTTAAATGTAATCGCTTTAGATCTAGATGGTACTTTATTAAATGATAATAAGATGATCCCTCAAGCTTCATTAGATGCAATTTTTGATGCAAAAGCAAAAGGAATCGATGTGATTATCGCTACAGGTAGACATCATATTGCAATAACTGAGTATTATCACTTGCTTGAATTATCCACCCCTGCAGTCTGCTGTAATGGTGTGTACTTATATGATATTCATAATGACTCAGTACTATCAAGAACTCCCGTAACACACAACCATGTTGAAAAAATGGTTGCTCTCGGAAATGAACACGGCATCCCATTTTATCTCTATGTAGATAAAGTTATGCTTTACAGTGATGTTGAATCGCATAAAGCGCGTATTTCAGGTTGGGATGAAGCACATCAAGCACACTTAGATCGTGTTTTTAAACATTTCCCTGATTACCTAGACGCTACTAATCATTTTAACGATTTATGGAAATTTTCTTGTGCATGGCATGACATCCCGGCTCTAAAGAAATTTGCTGATGCAATAGAGCAAAAAGCAGGTCTTCAATGCCTTTGGTCTTGGGATAATCAGGTCGATATAGCTATACCTGGCACGGGTAAAGGTCATAGACTAAAAGAATACGTAGAATCAATTGGTAAAACAATGGATAATGTGATTTCATTTGGCGATAATTTTAATGATGTCTCAATGCTAGAAATGGCAGGTATGGGTGTTGCTATGGGTAACCATGCAAAGGGAGTTGAACTACATGCAGATATCGTAATTGGTGATAACAATAGCGATGCAATAGCTAAAGCAATTCGTCAGTATGTGCTTTAATAGACTGTAAATTCAAGTTCTAAATCATATCGGTTGTTTAAATAACCAGCCGATATGGCTAACTTTATGCTCTAACTATTTGAATTCGCCATACACACTTAGCTTACCTATAATTTTTAACCTGAAAAATTAACTGGTTGAGTGTCTCGATTAGTGGGGCCATAAAATCTTTATATTGTTGTTTTTTTTCGCTTATTCTAGATAATTCAGACTCCCAATGAGCAGTCATATCTGGCCTAACCGCAATATCCGGTAACGCGTTAATTAACATCTTACCTTTATCAGTAGAATTAATGCTTCTTCCTTTTTTGACCAAGTAACCACGTTTAAATAGCAATTCAATAATACCGGCTCGAGTTGCTTCGGTACCTAGCCCATCTGTTTCTCGCAAAATCTTTTTCAGATTTTTATCTTGTACAAATCTCGCAATATTCGTCATAGCAGATAACAGCGTCGCATCAGTAAAAGGTCTTGGTGGCTGTGTTTGTTTGGATAATAACTCACCATGATCGCAAAAAATAACTTCTCCAACCTTAAGTTCGGGTAAAAAGATGGCCTCATTTTCACCTTCTTTATTTTGAGTATCATTTTGTTCCTTAACATCAAGCAAAGCACGCCAACCTAATTCATGCAAAAATCTTGACCTAGATAAAAACTTTCCACCATGAATTGCCAGTTCGATTTGACACTGTCTATATTGTGCCGCTGGCATAAATTGCATCAAATAATAGCGAGCAATTAAATCATAAATATTTTGCTCCATCACATTAAAATGCAATTTTGATGCTTTTGCAGTTGGAATAATCGCATGATGTGCATCAACCTTTTTATCATCCCATGCTCGATTTTTGACGTCGGGATTAAAACCATTTGGTAAGGCTTTATGAGAACTATGTTGTAATACTGCGTTAATAACAGACTGTCTATCATTAAAGTGCTCATTTGGTAAATAACGGCTATCTGAACGTGGATAAGTAATAGCCTTGTGCATTTCATACAGCTTTTGACAAGTATCAAGCACTTGCTGGGCACTATAACCAAATTTTTTGGCCGCTTCAATTTGTAATGTTGATAGCGAAAACGGTAGTGGCGAAATTTCTTTTTCTACTTTGTTACTATATTGTTTGACGACTGCTGGTTGATTATGAATACTTTTAATGACATGTTCAGCTAAATTTTTATTGAGCAGTCTCCCCTCTTCATCTTGATAGGGTTCACAAGCTTCACTAGGTTGCCATAGCGCTGTAAATGTATAAGATGGACTAGGTTTCTTTGATTCAATTTCATCAGCAAATAGAACCGCTTTAACTTCAAAAAAATCTTTAGCAACAAAATGATTAATATCTTTATCTCGTTGAACAACTAATCCTAGCACTGGTGTTTGAACGCGACCAACTGACAAAACTCCTTCATGCCCCATTCGTTGGCCTAATAGTGTATAAGCTCGTGTCATATTAAGCCCATAAAGCCAGTCCGCTCGCGCTCTAGCCAATGCAGATGTTGATAGGGGGATAAATTCGCTATTTTGGCGCATTTTATCTATCGCTTTTTTCACTGCCTGAGGATTAAGATCATTGATAAGACATCTTTGTATGGCTCGTTTGCGCTCTTTATCCAGTTCTAAAAAATCAAATACCTCGTCGACTAATAACTGGCCTTCCCTATCAGGATCGCCTGCATGAATAATCGATGTTGCTTTTGCTAATAGATTTTTGATTACCATCAACTGTTTTTTTACATCCGCTCTTGGGATTAATTGCCATTTTTGTGGGATAATCGGCAAGTCATTTAAATTCCATTTTTTATATTTTGGGTCATAAGCCTCTGGCTCTGCTTGCGAAAGTAGATGTCCTACGCACCAAGTCACTACATCACCATTTGCAGCTCTTATCGCCCCATCCTCTCTTTTAGTGGGTCCTGGTAGAACTTCAGCAATGGCTCTTGCTAAACTTGGTTTTTCTGCAATAAATAAACGCATTAGGATGATACTCTCAACTTTTTCAGCAACAGATGAACTTTAATATTCCATTAAAATGATGAGAATATCGACTTTTATATTCCCATCGCTCCTAACAGAGTTAATTTTTTAATCTGCTATTTTATCACTTTTAAATAAATTTTTAGGGATAAAAGACAAAAAACACTTTAACTTTTTTTTAACTTGTCCATAATAGTCTAGCAGTTTTACGCAAGGATTAAAGTATGTCATTAGCTTGGTCCACTGCAAAATTGAGTTGATGCTGGTAATAACAACTTAATGAGCGAAATAAAACAAACTAATCGATATAGGTGATACTTTAAAAACTGTATACGGCTTCATCAGAAGCATATTTTAATCATTTTTTTGGGGGTTACAGGTCATGCTGCAATCATTCCGTTTTGTTCTCAAAACTACATCGTTAACACGTTCTTTTTCACGTTTGAATACTCAAACGCTTCTATCTAATTCTTATCATACCTTAGATGGCTTTAATATACTTAATAAAGTCAATAAATCAAAGTCTCTAAAGTGCATTAGAATTAAACACCGTTTTTCAACTTCAATTATATCAGTCGCTCTATTAGCTGCTTTGGGAATATCTCATTCTGCTTTTGCTGAAGATGCCAACAAAGAACAAAGAGTGCTGAATATTTATAATTGGTCTGATTACATTGCACCAAATACCATCTCTGATTTTGAAGCTAAAACAGGTATTAAAGTGGTTTATGATGTATTCGACTCTAATGAATTATTAGAAAGTAAACTAATGGCAGGAAATACTGGTTTTGACCTGGTTGTGCCAACCTCTAATTTTCTAGCCAAACAAATCGAAATAGGTGTGTATCAACCTATAGACAAATCAAAGTTAATACAATATGAAAATTTAGACCCTAAAATGCTGGAATTGCTTGCTAAAGATGACCCGGATAATACCTATTCATTTCCCTATATGTGGGCAACGTCTGGCTTAGGTTTTAATAAAGCAAAAATGACTGAAATTTTTGGGGACAAATTACCTACTGATAGCTGGGCATTAATCTTTGATGAAGAAAATGCCAAGAAGCTCCAATCCTGTGGTATTACGTGGCTAAATGACCCTACCGAAATGTTTTCAGTTGCCCTAAACTATTTAGGTTTAGACCCAAATAGTACAAACCCAGATGATTATAAAAAGGCATCAGAACTCCTTGCGAAAGTCAGACCATATGTGCGTTATTTACATTCATCAAGTTATATCAGTGATCTAGCCAATGGGGATGTTTGTGTCTCTGTTGGATATGGTGGCGATATTTATCAATCGGCTGCGAGAGCACAAGAAGCGAATAATGGTGTATCAATTGGATACTCAGTACCCAAAGAGGGTACAGTTGCATCTTTTGATGTATTTGCAATTCCTAAAGATGCAAAAAACATTGATGAGGCTTATGAGTTCTTAAATTACTTGCTTGAACCGAAAGTAATTGCCGATATTAGTAATTATGTTTTCTATGCTAATGCAAATCTTAAAGCAACTGAGTTTATGGATACCGCTTTAACTGAAGACAAAAATATTTACCCGCCTGATGAAGTTAAAGCGAAAATATTTTCACTAACAGTTAAAGACCCTAAAGTCGAGCGTGCCATCACTCGCGCTTGGACTGATGTATTAACCACTAAATAAATACTAAAAGAGTATTATCAGTACAACAAAATGAGTGCCAGTAGTTTTTGTAACTGCTGGCACTTTACTTAAAAAATCTTTCTAATAATAAATTGAATCACATTTTAGTCTTAAAATTTTAAGGAGCTTTTAGAAAATGACTTTCAAAACCCAATTTAAATTTGTCCTCATTGCGTCTTTGTTTTCCACGAGTTTCATATCCACATCAATGTTTGCAAACGAACAACGCGTTTTGAATATTTATAATTGGTCTGATTTTATCGCACCTAATACAATAGCTGATTTTGAAAAACAAAGTGGCATAAAAGTCACTTATGATAGATTTGATTCAAATGAGGTACTTGAAAGCAAGCTAATGGCAGGCAATACAGGTTTTGATCTTGTGATACCAAGCTCTAATTTTCTTGCAAGACAACTCGAAATGGGCATCTATCAACCCTTAGACAAATCACAAATTCCCAATTGGGATAATTTTGATCCACAATTATTATCATTAGTCAGCCAACATGATCCAGACAACAAGTATGCTTTTCCATACCTTTGGTCAACAACCGGTATAGGCTATAATGTAGAGCAAGTCAAAACTGTTCTTGGAGAAGATGCACCATTAAATAGCTGGGATATGGTTTTTAATATTGATAATGCTAAAAAATTAAGTGAATGTGGAATGGTATGGGTGAATGACCCAACTGAAATCATCGCTTCAGCGCTCCACTACCTTGGTCATGACCCTAATACAACAGATATTAAAGCTTATGAAGAAGCGAAAAACTTATTAATTTCACTACGTCCTTATGTACGTTATATTCATTCATCTACTTTCATTAATGACCTTGCAAATGGCGATATTTGTGCGGTTATAGGCTGGGGAGGAGATGTTTTACAGGCAGGTAGACGAGCAAAAGAAGCAAATAATAATGTTGAAATAAACTACTTTGTTCCTAAGGAAGGTGCCGTTGCTTTTTTTGACGTATTTGCGATCCCTAAAGATGCTAAAAATGTCAAAGAAGCGCACGAGTTTTTGAATTATATTGCAGATCCTGAGGTAATTGCCAATATTGCAAATTTTGTGTATTACGCAAATCCAAACCTTAATGCTACTCCTTATTTGTCTGATTCACTTAAAACTCATCAAGGCATTAATCTATCTGATGAAGTCAGAGCAAACTTATTTACTCTTAATGTTCAACCACCAAAAGTAGAACGCGCCATTACACGAATGTGGACTGAAATCGTCACGTCGAAATAAGATTGATATCATCTGTAAAGCTAGTTTTTTTTATTATGCATTATGCTATTTCTAGGATAATGCATAATAAATAGAATATTCTAGCTGAGCACGACCATATATAAACTTTTAGTTAAAATTTAATTTGAATAAACTTATAGCAAGTAGAAAGAGCCATGACTAGGCTCCGATAATAAACAAGTCTGAACCTGCCAAAAAAGTTTTCATATTTCCACGTACACGTGCAATCATTTTTAGGATATTTTTAAGGCCTCTCATAGAAACCCATTGGAGGTTTAATTTCAAGCATAACCATGCCAATATTACATTCAAGTGCTTAAGTATTATTGCTACAAACTTAGCTGCCATAGTGACAAAAAAATGTAATGAAATAGAAAGTACTTGTTAAATACTCACCAATAGCAGCGAGCTTTACTTTTTATACAAAACCACCATTTATTCTAAGGATAGCCTTACTAAGATGCATTTATGAGCCTTGTATTATTTATTAAAATAGGGCTAAAGCTAGCTGACAGATTATCATCCATTAAATCTGATTTTTCTATAGTTTAGTGAGCAAAATACAGTCAATCCTTGTCAAGGAATTTATTTCATTTTATTTTGCTCTCTTTAGTTGCATTTTTTAAGTTTACCTAAAACCAATGAGATAGTTATCCCCAATCCAACTTTATTTAGAGTACATAACTTTTAAAACTTGGCAAACTCCTGACTGCCTGAGAATGTCACTTGATAAACCCAACAGGTTAATTATAAGAAATTGATTTTAAATTAATTAAAACAAAACCAAAAGTAAAGCTCACTAATTAGACAACAAAAACAATCTATCGCTGATTACTAATATTACTAGCTTTGCAATAGTTACTAAAGATTCCTCCACAGAGTTATCCACAGATTTTGTGTATAATAATCAATTGAAGAAAATTCAATAGTTTTCTTATAAGCTGAAAACAAAAAGCATAATTTCAAAATTAAAATCATGTCCGTTATTTTTAAAAATCCCTCTAATTGCCGATTTTAAACTCGATTGGTTAATTAAGCATCTTTTAACAAAAAGCTTAACACAACAAACGTTAAGCAAGATATCAAAGCGTCATTCACAGAGTTACCCACAGTGTATGTGCATAACTCAATCCTACCCGCAAATGCTTGTTATCTTCATTTTTCACATAAAATATTACATCACTTTGCAATTGCAAAATTTTAATACCACTGCATGTAAAAAAGATTTATATCAGCGTCTTAACCTTTCTTGCTTTTGTTCATGGCATCTCCATGAGCATTAATGAAGCCTAAACTTAGCAGACATGATAATAATACTCGAGCAATACCAATACATCACGCCCTATATTCCTGCCCCTAAGGACGGAGTTTTATGGCAAAATGGATAAAAGACAGTTATTGATACTGGCGAATTCAAAACATCTTCAAATACATTAATATCTTGCTGTATAAGAAGATAAATGAATATACAAAGGCATTAATTAGCCAAAATCTATTAATCCTTGATAGGTCTTGTTTTATGATAGTTATACAAAAAAATGAACAAGGTTATACACAGTTTATGTGAATAACTATCATTGATTAAAAAGTATTAATTAAGTTCATCAGTGAGGTGATTTATAAAATGGCAAATTGATTAAATTCTTTTAATCGAGCAGGCTCAATTAGTACTTTATCTACTCTAGCAAACTGTGGGCCAATATTTTTGATCCAATCAAATAAACTCTGGATATTTTGTTCCTCACCCGTTACACAAACTTCAACTGAGCCATCTTCTAAATTCATAGCATACCCTACTAAATTTAATGATATTGCATGAGTTTTGGTTTGATATCTAAATCCCACACCTTGAACCTTTCCAGTTACAAAAGCACGTTGTGTCACCTTCATGATGCCTCCACGGTTAAAAAAAAAGGCATGGGATAACCCATACCTTTATTTAATTAGCTATGTAAAAAATTACTTGTATTTACGCATAACCAATGTTGCATTTGTTCCACCAAATCCAAAACTATTAGACATGACGGTATTTAATTCACGCTCAGTATATTCAGTAATGATATTATAAGGTTTAGCTAATTCATCCATTTCTTCAATGTTAATGCTCGGCGCTATGAAATTGTTTTCTAGCATTAAAATACTATAGATTGCCTCTTGTGCACCTGTACCACCGAGTGAATGACCTGTCATTGATTTTGTTGATGAAACTGGTGGCATTTTATCGCCAAAGACAGTTTTAATGGCATCTAATTCAATGATATCACCCACAGGTGTTGATGTACCGTGTGTATTCAAGTAATCAATTGGGGTATCAACATTTTGCATAGCAAGCTGCATTGAACGAACTGCGCCCTCACCTGAAGGTGATACCATTTCTGCACCATCTGATGTTGCACCATAACCAACGATTTCAGCATATATTTTTGCACCGCGAGCCAGAGCATGTTCTAGCTCTTCGATAATAAGAATCGCACTACCCGCTGCAATCACAAAACCATCTCTATTCGTATCATACGCTCTTGAGGCTACGGAAGGATTGTCATTATATTTAGTAGACATGGCTCCCATACCATCAAATTCACAGGCCATTTCCCAGCATAACTCTTCAGCGCCACCTGCAATAACAATATCTTGCTTACCAAATTGAATTAGCTCTACTGCATTTCCAATACAATGGGCAGATGTCGTACAAGCAGAAGAAATTGAATAATTTACACCTTTAATTTTAAATGGAGTAGCAAGGCAAGCGGATACACCAGAAGACATCGCCTTAGTCACAGCATATGGGCCTACGCCTTTTACGCCTCTTTTTCTCATACCCTCAGCCGCTTCTACAATACTGCGAGCAGAACCACCACCTGAACCCACTACAAGACCTGTGCGTTCATTTGAGACCATTTCAGGGGGAAGACCTGCATCTTTAATCGCTTCTTCCATTGCAATGTAAGCATATACAGCAGCATCACTCATAAAACGTCTAACTTTTCTGTCAATAAGACCAGTTGTATCAAGTTTAATATTACCCCAAACTTGGCTACGCATTCCAATTTCTTTAAATTCTTCAGAAAATGTGATACCAGATTTACCTGCCTTAAGGGATTGAAGGACTTCTTGGCAATTATTACCAATGCTTGATAAAATTCCTAATCCTGTTACTACTGCTCTTTTCATCGAGTTAACTCCAACATGATGTATTGACATTAAAATAATTTATGAATTTACTGCACTGCATTTGATAGCTTACACGTGTAAGCTCAATGCCTACTTTAGCGCACAGTTGTACGCTGAACAAGTTAAATTTTATATTTTTTTGAAAAAAAATATAACTTAAAAATCAAGTTATTGATTTAAATTTAAAAATCGAACCTACTCTTAAGCATCTATTTTTTTACTTTTTATATGATGTATCACTAAACTGAAGGTGAATAAAAAAGCAGAAGCAACAACAACAGATGGCCCTGCAGGTGTATCTTTAATGGCTGATAGTATCAATCCTAAAGTCACAGAAAGCACACTAAAACCAATCGCCATCAATGCCATTTGCTCAGGTGATTTAGAAAAAAGACGAGAAGTCGATGCGGGAATAATTAATAACGAAGTAATTAATAAGGCGCCAACAAATTTCATGGCCAAACCAATAACCAAAGCGGTAAGCAATATAAGTAATAATTTTGCCTGGCCTATCTTATAACCTTCTACATGAGCGATGTCACTATCAACTGTCATAGCAATTAAAGTGCGCCATTGCCAAAAAAGTAATGTACAGCCAAGCACGACCCCTATAGATACAATGATAAGGTCATCCCAAGTTACAGCCAATAAATCACCAAAAAGATAATTCATTAAATCAACCCTAACACCAGGCATAATACTCACAATCACAAGACCTAGAGATAAAGCACTATGAGCAAAAATACCAAGTAAGGTATCTATGGATAAGAAAGGACTTTTTTGTAGCTTATATAATAAAATTGCAATAATTAACGTTGTTGCTAACACTGCATAAAACGCATTTATTTGTAAAAATAACCCAAGAGCAACCCCCAATAAAGATGCATGGGCTAGTGTGTCACCAAAATAAGCCATTTTTCTCCAAACAACAAAAGAACCTAGTGGGCCGGTTAAAAATGACAGTAAGCAGCCTGCTATCCAAGCTGGTAGTATAATTTCAAACATAATTAGTTGATTTCATATTAGTGATTATGAGGCAGTGTATCATGGTGATGAATGTGTCCATCAAGTTCATGACAATGATCATGAGAATGTTTATAGATCGCTAAGTGATCAACAGACTGAATACCAAACATTGATAAATATTCAGGATGAGCAGAAACGACCTCAGGCGTACCATGACAACAAATATGCTGATTTAAGCACAAAACATAGTCTGTTTGTGCCATCACTAAATGTAAATCATGTGATACGAGCAATATCGCGCAATTAAGTTCAATCCTTAAGACTTTAAGAAGAGAATACAATTCAGCTTGTCCAGTTACATCAACCCCTTGCATTGGTTCATCTAAAACAAGTAGATCAGGTGAATTTAATAATGCCCTGACTAATAAAACACGTTGCATTTCGCCGCCAGATAATTTATGCAAATCTTGTTCAGCTAAATAACTAATTCCTATTTTAGTCAAGAGCAAATTAATTTTCTCAGAAGAGGCGCCTGGAGATAACTTTAAAAAACCTTTTACTTTTATCGGTAATGATTTATTTGGATTTATTTTTTGTGGCACAAAACCAATACGAACTTTACCATTGAATTTTATTTTACCAGAGGACGGTTGTAATAGACCAAGCACAAGTTTGACTAATGTTGATTTACCAGCCCCATTAGGCCCAAGTAAAGTCAATATTTTTTTTCTCTCAAGCGATAATGAAATGTTTTTTAAAATTAATTTATCATTAGTTTGATAAGAGACTTTATCAAGAACCAGCAAGCTTTCCATTTATGCATCCTGTATAAGAAATATGCTGTAAGCGAATTTTACTCACTCTTACAGCTTATAATTCCCTATTCTAAGCAAGATAGATAACTATCTGCAAGGGATTTTAAGTATTCTTGATAAGAATTTTTTGAAAGCTGTATATTGGCACCCACAGGATCAAGCTCTCCGATTTTAACGCCAGTACCTTGCACCACTGCATTCACTACCGCTGGTGTAAATTGAGGCTCCTTAAATATACATACTACCCCATCTTTTTTAATCGTCTCTTTAATTTTAGCTAGTTGCTGAACGCCTGGGGTAATAGTAGGATTAATTGTAAACTCACCAACACGATTAAGATTAAATCTTGATTCGAAGTAGCCATAAGCATCATGAAAAACAAAATAAGGTTTTTGACTGACAGAGGATAATTTATCTGCTAATTCAACTTCAGTTTTATCTAAGTCAGTTAAAAACTGAGCTAAATTATCATTTACAATATTTGATTGATTTGGATGAAGTTCAGTGAGTCTTTGAGCAATTGCTTTTGCGGCAATACGACTAATTTCAGGTGACATCCATATGTGTAAATCCCTATCATGGTTATGACCTGCATGCTCATTTACATCATGCTTTTCATGTTCATGTTCATGTTCATGTTCAACAATAGTGTTTTCGCTTAGAGCTACTTTGTCATCAATGATTGTTTTAATTTCTGGAATTTCACTTAAATTTAACTGTTTAGTCGATTCAATATTGGAAATAGGCTTAGCCATAAAAACTTCCAAGTCTTCTCCGACCCAAATGATTAATTCAGCTTCTTTTAAGGCTTTAGCATCACTAGGACGCATCGTATAATCGTGTGGTGATGCTGTTACTGGTGCTAAAATTGAATGTTCGGTTACATTCTGAGTTAATGCTTCTGTAATGAATCCGATAGGATGAATAGAGGAAATAACTTCACTAGACGCTAAATGTGATGCAAATAATGTCCCACAGAAGATTACACTTTTAGATAAGTGTTTCGCCTTGATTTTAAATTTTGTTTTGTACACTTTAGATACCCTCATTAAAATTGCCCAATTAAGTACATAAAAATGTTATGTTATAACATTTCATAAAACATCACAATAGGTATTTAAACTTACCTGAATATCTAATTTAAGTGTGATAATACAGAAAATACGTTATTTGAAGATTAATACTTTCGATAAAACAGACCTAAAATAAATCGTACTTATGAGCTATTTATCCCTACTCCATATGATTTTTGAACCAAATACAGGACTATTTCTGGTATGCTTAATTTTTTCAAATCTCAATGTCCATAATGGTTGAGTGATTTTTTTTGCAATTTCAAAACGATTTTGATAAAGGCTTAAAGCTTGATTATAATTAGCATCCTGTTCAAGCAACCTTACAACGTTTGCTTGAAACTGAATTCCTTGAATTTCACTGATAACCAATGTCTGCACTGCAATCGTTCCAGCAACATTTGGGAACATACTGATATTGACTGAATGGAGTGAATGATCTGCACTCATAAAATATAAATCTGGCATCTGCGTTATTTCCATACTAGGAACGTAAAAACAGTTAGCGCACCATAGACCTTTACCTAGACCTAGCTCTGTATGTGAATCGTCTCGTAAAGATTGGGTGCATATAGTCATGACATGGTTATTGTTGATAAAATCAATAATTATTCTATCTGTAATGTGATCTTTATTTTCTGACATCATGAAATCCTGATTTTTAATATGAAGTGATTTTAATTATTACATCATCATTTTATTTTTTAAGCAAAAATGTATTAGCACAATCTAGGCCTCTGATGTAATATCACAATATTGTAGTCAATTAAAATTTTATAGGAAATATTATGTTTGATGAATCAGAAGCAACAGGCCGTAAAGGCAAAATCAAAGTTATGTATGTTAAGAGTGAAGGTGAGCAAACAAATTCGCATAGAAAAAAAGAAGACAAGCGCTCTGGCTTTTCAGATAAAGTAAAATCAACTTCTTCTAATTCTAAGGGAAAGCAAACCAAAAATTTTTCTAGCCACGAACAAAATAAACCCACTACTGTTTATAAAAAAAACAAAAAACGTCCACAGCTAAGCGAGCAATCTCAAGCTTGGCTGAATTCATTTAGCGATAATAATGATAATGAACGCGAAAGTCACTATTCGCCTGACACTAATGAACAAGAATATGCTATTAGTTCTGAACAATTACGGCAACAACGCAAAGAAGAAATTAAAGTTTATGGTGAAAATGCATGCCAAGCTTTATTTAAGCACAGGCCAGATGCAATTGTAAAAGCATGGTTTATTGAATCAATTACGCCTAGATTTAGAAACACTTTGAGTTATTTAGCCTCTATTAAAAAAGGATATAATGTTGTCACAAAAGAAGAACTTACAAAAATTAGTGGTACAGAACACCATGGCGGTGTCTGTTTTGCAGTCAAAAAACGTACACGACTTAACTTAACAGATTATTTAAATGAGGCCGGGAAAACTGATTGTATCCTAGCCTTAGAAGGCGTAGCTAACCCACATAATATTGGCGCAATTGTAAGATCTGCAGCTCATTATGGCGTTAAGGCCATTATTCACCAAGACCCAAATGTACTCGATTCTGGTGCAGCAGTTAGAACAGCTGAAGGTGGTGCTGAGTACATCCAGCCAATTGATGTAGAAGATTTTTTTGATGCACTAGCGATTTTACAACGTGCTGGATATACTCTTATCAGTACTTCTAGTCATCAAGGAAAACCATTATCTAAAACGAAGCTTCCGGCTAAATCAGTTATACTGATTGGGCAAGAAAACGATGGACTAACAGACAGCACTTGGGAAAAGGGAAATCTTAGAATATCGATTGATGGAACAGGTAATGTAGAAAGTCTTAACGTTTCAGTTGCAACAGCAATTATTCTATCTAATTGGTGGCAACATAATAAAAATTAAATTCACTAAATATTACAATCTGTCAAAAAGAGTAAAAAAATTCCATTCTTCAGAGTTTCACTGTATGATAGAGATGTAAGAGAAAGTAGTTTTCATAATCAGCAAATTGCGTTGATTACAGATTTATAAATTAACATAAGGAGTTTAAAATGGACATAGGTTCAGTTAATTCAATCGTTTCTACAGCTACTGAATTAAGCCAAATTTCAGTTCAATCTGAAGTGGGTACCGCTGTTATGCGTAAAACATTAGATGTGAATGAAAGTCAAGCTGCATCTTTAATTGCAATGATTGACAAATCACCTTCACTTGCAACAAGTGGCAGCGTTGGTACTAGAATTAACACAACAGCTTAATTCTCACTTAAAGCGCAAACTAATTGATTAGATTGCGCTTTAAAATATTAACCACCAGCTAATTTGACTTTAAATCCTTTAGTTTCTAAAAAAGACTTTATTAACTCTCGCTTATCGCCTTGAATTTCAATATCATTATCTTTTACAGCACCACCACAACCTAATTTTTTCTTTAATTCAGCTGCTAGTTTATTTAATTCTTCCCCTATTAAACCTGTTCCAGTGATAATACACACACCCTTGCCTTTTCTTCCACTAGTCTGTTTTAATATCCTAACAAAACCATCTCCTTTGGGAATAGCTTTAATTACAGGTTCTTCCTTAATTCTACCTTGTTCAGTAGAGTAAACTAGTCGGCTATTTTGATCATTGGCCATATACACTCCTTAATTCTCTTTTAGCTTGTATTTTTTAAATTCATCAGAATATGGCTTAAACATTATCAATGCTCGTAAAAAGTTACTGCTATAACAACGTTATTAAGCAATCATTTTGGTAAAGGTAATATCGAAAACCTTCTTTAAATTAAGCTAGGATCAATAAAATATTAAGCTGTTTTGTTTAACAATAATTTCATAAATATGCATTAAGTTAACGGCGAATTTCACGGGTTGAATCCGTCGATAGTAAAACTAGCAAAGCTGCCTCACCACCCCACTCCTTATTTGCTTGATGAAATGCAAGTACATCAGGATGCTGTGCTAGCCAATAAGGAATATTTTGCTTTAAAATATTTTTACCATGTCCATGCATAATGCAAGCGCATAGTACATTTTCGCGTTTGCATGCTTCAATTAGCGCACTAATTTCCCTTTTAGCTTGAATTTGAGTTAATCCATGAACATCTAAAAATAATTCAGGAACGTAATCTCCACGTCTAAGTTTTTTAAGCTCAAAACTTTCCACATTAGGCTGAATAAAGCGCATAGGCCCTTCAGTAGGCAGATTAGGTTGATACATATCAGAAAATTGGAAATAATGCTCATCTTTTATTTTGGAATCAATCTCATCAAACTTTTTAAGTTTTTGCATTTTTTTTAGGGAAGTTGCATGCACTACAACATCTTGTTTTATTTTCTTTGCGCCTTTAACTGCATTTTTAAAAAGATCGCAGTCTTCTTGGTATCCCTCTTGGTTTTTATTCATTCCACCACCTAATTGCTAGCCATTCAATACCATGCAGTATACTCGTTAGCGGCGCCTAAATACGCGAATTACTACAATTGAATTGAATAAAATTATTTAATTAAAACTTAATTACCTTACTTTTCGTTTTTTATCGAATTATCTGCAGCATTTTGATTCAGTTCAATTAATTTTTCATTTGATTCCAGATCTTGGTTGTTTACATCAGAACCTTTTATATCACGTTGAATCTCATCAGAAACAGAGTTTTCAGTCTCCTTTTCAATCATAGTGGCATTTTTAAACAGGTAGATGGATTGACCTATAAAAAATAATATCAGCAGTACAGGCATACCAAACATTTTAAAATTGAACCAAAAATCAAATTCGAAAGACCAACCGACATATAAATTCAAGCCACTACAAATTACCAAAAAAAGAATCATCCCGATATTAATATTACGCCAGACATGTGCTGGAGCTGTTAATTCATCCTTAAGCGCTACTTGCATTGCACTTTTTTTAGTCACGAAAGTAGTAATGATCAATCCTGTTGCTATAAGCATATAGATAATAGAAACTTTCCAAATCAAAAATTGTTCATCTTGAAATTTAATTGTTAATAATCCGAATACAATTAATAGCCCATTACTAAGAAGCATCATTTTATCGACTTGCTTATAGACTAAATAATAGCCAACTACTGATACGATAGACAATCCTATCAGTACTTTCGTTGCTAAAAAAATATCATAATACTTATAGATAACGAAAAAAATGACTAATGGTAAAAATTTAAATAACGATTTCATTTACTATATCTCTTCTAATAAGTAAGTGCGATTCCCTAGTATTAGCATTAGGTTACGCATTAGGTAATTACAAATAATTAAATTCTAAACTTTTAATTTATAACCACTGAAAATGTACAATCTTGTTAGTATATCAAAATCTAGATTACTCTGACTAATGTTCTTACGAAAACTTAATCATAGGTAAGAATACAGCCTAATCTATAACCGATAAACACAACTTAGAATATCTTTTGAAATCTTTTAACTTAATCCACACCACAAGAAAGCATTATCGAAATAGCATCTTTATAGGTATGTACAGGACTCTCTACTGTTGCAGTCTAACATCGGTTGTTATACCATGCTATTAAATTAAATAAACCCACATGGTTAATACGGATTAATTTAAACTCAATGGGTTATAGTGCATACTAATAAAAAGTAACGTTCAAACAGAATAAATTTCAATCTCTCCAAGTGATTAACTCGAACAATATTTTATAAGCCAATTAAGAAAGCGATGAGTAATATTATGGAGTGTATTAAAATATGGTTTACGGGTTTTTAGATGATTTAGCACGGTTTTTGTGATTTTAAAATGGAATGATTATGGCAATACTGAATAAGCAATACCTTTTTCACCTTATGCCTGGATTGGCAAATCTGCTTAAATACCAACGTGGTTGGTTTAGTTATGACCTTAGGGCTGGGCTCTCGGTTGCTGCGGTCGCATTACCCGTTGCTATTGCCTACGCTGAGCTAACGGGGGTTAGCCCCATTGTCGGGCTATACGCGTGTATATTACCGATGATAGCTTACGCTATTTTTGGCTCATCAAGGCAGCTTATTATTGGGCCAGATGCTGCAACTTGTGCAATCATTGCTGCGGTTGTTGCACCTTTAGCGAAAGGTAACCCGCATATTTATCTGCAGCTAGTGATTATGATGACCATCATGACGGGGATCTGGTGTTTAATTGCCAGCAAACTCCATTTAGGGGCATTAGCCGATCTTCTATCCAGGCCAATTTTGACAGGACTATTAAATGGTGTTGCAATTACTATCATAACTGGGCAATTAAGCAAAGTAGTTGGATATGAAAGCTCTGCAAACCAACTCATAGAAAGAATCATTGAATTGCCTAGTGATATCTTAACAACCCATTGGCCAACACTCGCTACATCTATAGTCACGTTGCTACTGCTACTTTTATTTAAACGATTGACACCTAAGCTCCCTGCCACTTTGATTGTGATGATTATTATGACAACACTTGCTGCATTTTTTGCAGAGAGAGTCGGTATTGAAGTCACTGGCAGATTTACTGATAAAGTAGAAGACATTGATATTAAAAATTTTCAACCTGGGTTATTACGTGATCTATTGGTTCCTTCGCTCAATCTTGCTTTAGTAAGTTTCGTAAGTTTAATGTTAACAGCAAGAAGTTTTGCAAGTAAAAACCGCTATGAAATTGATGCGAATGCTGAATTTAGAGCATTAGGGATTGCTAATATTGTATCAGGTTTATCTCAAGGATTTGCAGTAAGTGGCGCTAGCTCTAGAACTGCAGTTAATGATAGTATAGGTGGAAAAACTCAGTTGGTTTCAATTATAGCGGCCCTATGTATTGCGTTTGTTCTTTTCTTTTTAACATCACCACTTCAATACATCCCCATCCCATCACTTGGAGTCGTCTTAATTTTTGCTACATGGTCGTTAATTGATTTTAAATCAATCCGTAAACTCAGACGTCGAAACAAGGAAGCATTCATGCTTGCTGTTTTTACTGTTGTTATGGTTTTGCTTGTTGGCGTTATTGCCGGTATTGGTCTTGCTGTATTAGTGGGGCTAATGCAATTTTTAAGAATTATTTTCCGTCCAACAGAAAGTTTACTTGGTGCAGATGCTGACGGCCGTATCCATACATTAAGCAGAAGTGGTGTTGTAGAACCAATAAAAGATACAATTATCTATCGATTCAATTCTCCTTTAACTTATTTTAATGTTGCCTATTTTAAACGTCGAATTTTGCATTTAGTAGAAAATGAAAACACTGAAAACCAAGATTCTGTTAAATGGGTTGTAGTTGATGCGGTCTCAGCATTAACTCATCCAGATGTAAGTGTAATAGCAAGTCTAAAGGAATTGAAACAAGAACTTGCTGATGAAAACATCAGTATCTTACTTGCTGGCAGAAAAACTGAACTCACTAAATGGTTAAGAATAGAAGAGAAAAAAAATAGTGACTGGTTACTTTTTCCTGATCTTTATTTAGCTGTAAGATATATTCAAAGTATTGAACAAAGTACGGAAAATGAAATTAATCGTAAAGATGAAGGTGAAGTAAATGAACCTAGTACACTTGATCGTGCGATTGAAAATAGTAATGTCAATTTGCAACTTGACCAAGATGATGAAATCACACATCCTTCTATTAATGAAGATTCAAATAATATCCCAAAAGAGGTATAAATGAAATTTATAGGTGCACATGTTAGTGCTGCAGGCGGGGTACAAAACGCGATTGAGAGAGCATTTCAAATTGGGGCAAATGCACTTGCTCTTTTTACAAAAAACCAAAGACAGTGGCATGCTCCTAATCTATCACAACAAACTATTGATGAATTTACAAAAGCCTGTTTAAAATTCAATATTGATAAGCGATTTATCTTGCCGCATGATAGTTATTTAATTAATTTAGGCCATCCTGATTCTGATGCTTTAGCGAAATCAAGAGATGCTTTTATTGATGAAATGCAAAGAGCAGAACAATTAGGTCTGTCATTGCTAAATTTTCATCCAGGCAGCCATTTAAATAAAATTACACCTGATGAATCGTTAAAAAAAATATCGGATTCAATCAATATCGCTCTTGAAGCAACACAATCTGTAACCGCTGTAATTGAGAACACCGCAGGTCAAGGAACAAACCTTGGTTATCAATTTGAACATCTCGCTCAAATAATTGATGGTGTCGAAGATAAAAGTCGTGTTGGTGTTTGCATTGATACTTGTCACGCATTTGCTGGTGGCTATGATCTTAGAACAATCTCTGATTGCGAAAAAACTTTTTCCGCATTTGATAAAATTGTCGGTTTTGAATATTTAAAAGGTATGCATCTGAATGATGCAAAAAGTGAATTTGCAAGCAGAGTTGATAGACATCATAGCCTAGGTCAAGGTAACATCGGGGAAGTTCCTTTTATTTATATCATGAAAGATAAACGATTTGACAACATTCCTTTAATTTTAGAAACCATCGACCCGGATATTTGGAAAGAAGAAATCTTATGGCTAAGATCACATATCCCAGCCTAAACTTTGAACTCTCAGCGCGATGATAACGATCGTACTGAGCCATAATTAAGCCATTAACTCTAAATGCCAGAGCTATGATGGCAAGTTTTAAATTATCTTTCCGCGAAGCATTGCATTAACAAGTACTAATTTATAACGACATATGCATAAAATTAACTTTACTAGTTCTTAGGCGAAAATAATTATCTTTAAAAGAACGATTGATTCTAAAAAAACATAATCGTTATTCAAATTACTTAAAAATTAGAGTTACAATATATTGAAGTTATTTCAAATTGCAGGAGCAGATATTACTACGCTTGCCATTCAGTAGGCGTCAAGTAATGCTAAAACCTGCATCTTGATTTCCATTGAGTATAGTATAAGAAGTGAGCTGTTCAGAGTGTTAACACTAGGGCATTTTAGCCCCCTCTTTTAGCTATGTTAAACAAACTTATATGGTAATCGCATTAATGTAAACATTAATTTCGTTCGTTCATTAATATATTGTTTCCTAATTTGACTATTTATCATACCGAATAGGGGGTATTAAAAAGTATACTTCATTCAAGTTGTGCTCACTTACCCAATTTTCTTAGACTCTAAATCGACTCATATTGAAAGTTAAAATAGGAATATATTCCCACTTTAAGTGCATTAATGGTATTATAGCCCCTATATATTTAAATTTGCTATTTTTAAATAAATTAGGAAAAGGATATGACAAAACGTAATCTTCACTCTGTTTTATTTCCCAAACAAAGGCAGATATTGGCACAATTTGGAGAAGACTTATTATTAGCAACAAAACGACGCAAATTGACCAAGAAACTGATTGCACAAAGAACTGGATTTGATGTCAAAACCATAAATAAAGTTTTTGCAGGTGACCCTGGCGTAGCTATTGGGACATATTTAAAGGTTATGTCTATTCTAGGTATGGATGCAAATTTTCAAGAACTTGCAGCTAAAGATGAGGTTGGCATAAAACTACAAAATATTATGTTGTTGGGTGAAAAATAATGAGCTCACAAATTATTGAAGTTTATGCCGATTGGATAGTTAACAGCCCACCTATTTTAATAGGTGAACTGAAATATAGCCACTCAAACCGAGGTGGAATATTTAGCTTCAGATATGATAGCGAATTTCTGAAATCGCCTCATTGCTTACAAATAGACCCAATGTTAGATTTATATGCGGGCGATTTGTACAATGACTCAACAGATAGAAACTTTCGTGTATTTTTAGATTCATGCCCAGATAGATGGGGAAGAATACTTATGCAACGAAGGGCTGCCATCGAATATAAATCTGGTAGAAGGCAGACAAGTATACTCACAGAGCTAGATTATTTATTAGGTGTGCACGATTCTTACCGGATGGGAGGTATCCGCTTTAAATTAAAACAAGGGGATAGTTTTCTTGATAATAGCACAGATTTTTCTGCACCTCCAATCGCATCATTGCGCGAACTTGAGTATGCAGCTTTACAACTTGAAGCTGATAGTAATATTGATCGACCCGAATATTATCAATGGTTAAGTATGTTAATTTCTCCAGGGTCTTCACTAGGAGGCGCTAGACCAAAGGCATGTGTGAGGGATACGGATAATCATTTATGGATTGCAAAATTTCCAAATTTAAATGATACCGTTGATATGGGAGCTTGGGAGATGCTCGCTTACCAATTAGCAATTATGGCAAAAATTGAAATGTACCCATCCAGATTGCAAAAATTATCATCTATACATCATACATTTTTAACCAAGCGATTTGATAGAATAGGCAGTAACCGCATTCATTTTTCATCTGCAATGACACAACTCAAATATTATGACGGGAATCATTCACATAAAGCAAGTTATTTGGAAATAGCAGAATTCCTTACGCGTTATGGAACAAGAACATCAGAGGATTTATCACAACTTTGGCGAAGGGTAGTCTTTAATATCGCTATTTCAAATACGGATGATCATTTACGTAATCATGGTTTTTTACTTAATAACAAGGGATGGAAACTTTCACCTGCATTTGATTTGAATCCATCAATAGAAAAGCAAGGATTGCATCTCAATGTTACGGACAACGATAATTCATTAGATTACGACTTAGCATTTGATACAATTGATTTTTATCATTTAAGTCTAGCTGAAGCTAATAAAATATATGATGAGGTTTTAGAATCAGTCAAAAATTGGCAGAAGATAGCAAATCAAATAGGAATTAGCCGAGCTGAACAATTAATTAAACAGGAGGCGTTCCGAATTTAAACAATAGGAATATATTCCTATTATTTGAATTAAAATGGTATTAATATCCCTATTTTAAGCTTGTGACTGTAAAATATATATGTAGGATACATACTAAAACACCTTTTATATTATATTTCCAGATGAAACTTCAACGTTTTAAAGTTTTAATCTGACGCCATCTATTAATCTGATTCTTGCAGCGAATTTTTGTGTTCAGTCACTAATTTAACCCACCAATCGGGAATTTAACATTAAAACACGACTTTTTCTTTGGTCAGAGTATCACCATCAGTATTTAAAGATACTCACTCTACAACATCCAAATGATTGCCTGTATTTAGTTGCACACAATATTTTAATTAACTAACCCTACCATTGAGCTTTAAAATCCATTAAGTGAATTTGTAAATTTATGTGACGTTTTTTTCGATATCACCCTGCATTTTCGTACAAAAAGAAGCAAGCGGTAGCAAGAAAATATCACTGTTCTCGGTCATAGTTTTGTTTGCACCATGTATTAAAATTTTGTTTATCAAAATTAATGCAGTTATTATTTTTCTTTATAAACATATAGGTATTTTCAGCATCATTTAAAAAATAATAGTAATTAGCATTGTCTTCACCATATATCCAATATCCTCCAGAGCCTTCATCTATAACAGTAGGTTCAAAAAATAATATGTTGCTACGTTCAGGAATAAAATTCCCATCAATTATTAAAAGCAAACAAATAATCTGCATCACCTGATAAAAAATAAAAATGAGGGCAGCATAGATTAAATACTTTATATATTTACTTTTCATAAAAATATAATTCCGTTAGATGTCAATACAGTTGTCACAAAATTTCATGCATTATGCTTTTATTTTTTCATTATACAAATGTAAAATCTTCCCATTCATAGGGGGATATATAAGAGAGATTAAGATTAAACAGGCCTGATCTAGTTCTAAATGTATATATTCACATACTAAGTCTTCCCGCAAAGTACGATTGCTGTCAAACAAATTTTCTGTTTTTTGACCTAAATTTTCATTTTCTACATCTGTTTTTTGTCAATTTTTGTTAGATTAAGGATAACTGAATCAACTAACTTCTAATTGCGTTCTTTCTGTCTTTCAAATGATCAGCAAGGTTTATTTTCTCCATTTGATATACTTGTTTTCTACAACACTGAAATACCGCTGTATCTTCCATCCTATAACACTAGGCAAGTGAGACATATCTTATGCTTTTATGTCTATTTTCTTCATTTTGCCAACCAATAAAGTCTTCGAATATTAGCTGACTACTCAAAGCCCATTTCCTTGTTGATACTATGCAAGGAATGTGATGATATAATATCTTGTATGTTCTGATTCTAACTAAACTTATAGTCTTAATTAAATTAATTATAAGTTTACTAGAGTTTTACGATAGTGTTATTATTTCAATTGCAAGAATTAATTTAATGCAAAACTGCCTATTTATTCATTGAAATTAACATGCATAATTTTGATTTTAAAAGATTCTTCTTTAACTAAATATTCCTCAAAATTATCTTTTTTATATTTCAAACTACCATCAAACTGCTCGTACTTTTCAAATCTATTTAATAAGAAAAAATCATCTATTTGCTTTAATGTTTCTTCGTTTTTTGTAAAAGTAATTTTTGTGAATTCATCTAAAGAAGTACCATCTTGATATTTAGCTGAAATTTCGACATTTTTATAACTTACATGATTAACTAAGTCAATAACTTCTCCTGGTACATTAATGTAATAACACAAACTGCATTGATTATAATTTACCCACTCCCCTGTAAAAAATTTTATTACACAAAAAAAAGTGCTTATCGCGAACGAAACGGATACTAAGACAATTAAAAATATTAACTTACGCATTAATTTCTACTACCCCTAGGACTGAAAAAATATTTAAGGTTAAGTTGAAGTGATGTAATGGACTCATCCCCTCTAACTCAACATTGTGGCAAAATATATACTCTATTAATAATTTCAGGTGAATACCTGAAAAAATACAGATGCATTGGTATTGATATGGCTAAAAATATTATACAAGTATGCGCTATAGTTCATAATGAAAAACGTTTTCTTAATAAAGACTTAAGTCGTGCAGAGGTCATTAAATTTTTTAATGGATGTGAACCTTACTTAATTGGATAGCGACTTATATTTTAATATTCTATCCTCATCTTAATACCTATCTCTACTATACCCCAGTATCTTAATGCTCAGCTAGGAATTATTTAGCTAGTCTAAATGAGTTAAACAACTCAAAACTATACTTTGCCAAACTTTGCCAAAAATATCTGCAACAACCTTAGGCATCTCATATAATTATCTAAAAAAGTTGTACTTTCATTTGCAAATTTTTACGTATTTGTTACGATATTGCTTTATTGAAAATTAAGCGTAAAAATTACACGTTCAATTAAGTGTTTTTTCCTAAATTGATTTTTTAAACTAGCAAAAGGTATACACAAACATATGGAATGGATCTACGATCCAACTGCTTGGGCAGGTTTAGTCTCTCTTATTTTACTCGAAATCGTGCTTGGTATTGATAACTTAATATTCATAGCCATTCTTTCCGAAAAAGTCCCAAAACATCAACGCGATAAAGCCAGAGTTACAGGCCTTGTACTTGCACTACTTATGCGAGTGGGTTTACTGTTTACAATATCTTGGCTTATCAAACTTAAAGCAACGCTTTTTACAATAGCTGAACATGCTTTCACTGCAAGAGATCTAATTTTAATCGTTGGTGGTCTATTTTTATTATTCAAAGCTACCATGGAGCTTAATGAAAAAATAGAAGGCGAAGATCACGAAGTCACCGGTGGTAGAAAAACGGCTAAGTTTTGGGCAGTTGTAACGCAAATTGTCATATTAGATGCTGTTTTCTCTTTAGATTCAGTTATAACCGCTATGGGTATGGTTGAGCACGTATCAATCATGATTATTGCTGTTACAATAGCAATTGGCCTAATGTTACTTGCAAGTAAACCTCTAACCCGATTTGTTAATAAACATCCTACTTTAGTGATTTTATGCTTAAGCTTTCTGCTCATGATTGGATTTAGCTTAGTTGCAGAAGGTTTCGGAGTTAAGATCCCTAAAGGTTATCTATATGCAGCAATAGGGTTTTCCGTCCTAATTGAAATATTCAATCAAGTTGCTTCATTTAATCGTAAAAAATTCTTATCAAATAGTAAACCACTTCGAGAAAGAACAGCTGAAGCTGTACTTAATCTACTAAGTGGTAAGCAAGCTCAAAGCGATCTAGAACATGATGCCCCTGAATGGAGCGCAGAACCAAAAGCTGAACTATCCAAAGATGGATTTAATCTTCAAGAAAGATTAATGATTGGGCAAGTTCTTAGGCTTGGCGAAAGAACAGTCAATAGCATAATGACGTCAAGACATGATGTGACTTTTCTTTCTCTTGATGATAATTTAGATAAAGTTTTACCTTTACTAGAAGAACAGCCGCATACTAGGCTTATCATTAAAGAAAAACGAGATGATGATGAACCTATTGGTATAGTACATGTTGTTGACTTATTGACTCAACAGCTAAATGGCATCCCTTTTTCATTGAGAAATGTTTTGCAAAAACCCTTAGTTTTCCCTGAACAACTCTCCCTATTAGCAGCACTTGAGCAATTTAGGCAAGCTAAAACTCATTTTGCATTTGTTGCTGATGAATTTGGCTCTATTGAAGGTTTAGTCACATTGACCGATATAATGGAAACAATTGCAGGTGATCTCCCTACAATTGAAGAGCCTGAGCAAACTAACTCTGACATACATAGAACAAGTCAACATCAGTGGATTGCTCAAGGGAATATAGCCCTTGAGGATTTAGCACAACATATCAAGCTTGAACTCGATAAAAAGAGAGAATATCAAACTTTAGCAGGTCTTTTAATGGAAGTATCTGAAAGGATCCCCTTGCTGGGCGAACACTTTACAATCGGTCAATATGAGTTTAAAGTATTAGAAATTGATAATCACAAAATATTGCAAGTAGAGATCAAACAAATTGTTATCGATGAGGAAACAGAATCGTAAGATACTTTATCTTACTATCAAAGGCTGGCATAAGGATTTTTCAGCCTACTTAAAAAGGAGGCTTATATGATGAAATCACAATTTAACATCGGACAGCATGTTCAGCATAGAATGCTCGGTTATCCTGGTGTCGTTATAGATGTGGATGCTGAGTATACACTAACCCAACCAACCCTTGATGAACTTGATGTTCATGAGTCATTCTTAACAAAGCCTTGGTATCATGTTATTTTACAAGATGAAAATGGTAAGCATATTCACACTTATTTAGCTGAATCTCAAATTAGTGAACGTTCATCTAGTGAAGATGAACCAGATGAAGGATTAAACGATATTAGCCGTTCTATTTATAAACAGTATAACGATTTAAAAGCTCGAATCTAACTTAGGATAGAGAATGATAATCTCACATACTTTGCCCGCTCAAAACTTTTGAGCAGGCAAAGTATGTGAGATTATTTGAATGAAGTAGATTTCCGTATTTTGTTAAATTAAACAATAATGGTGCGATAGATATCAAAATATGTTAAATTAATACACAAAGTCATGTAAACACACAATCTATTTTTGTGTTATTTTTGAAAAAACATATTGGCAGTAAAGATCATTGGTAATGCACAAAACCCATGATTAAGAAGGTTAAATGTGCAAGATTATATTTGCATTTAAGTTCAGTACGTTGACTAACTTAAATTATCACTAAAACAAAAACTTGAGGTACATATGGGATTTTTAACAGGTAAAAGAATTTTGATAACTGGTCTTGCAAGCAAGCTGTCGATTGCGCACGGAATAGCAAAAGCAATGCATGACCAAGGTGCGGAACTTGCTTTTACTTACCAAAATGACAAACTTAAAGCCAGAGTTGAGGGATTTGCGGAAGAATTCGGTTCTTCAATTGTTCTGCATTGTGATGTGGCCGATGATGAAAATATTACCTCTATGTTCACTGATCTAGCAACACATTGGCCAACTTTCGATGGCTTTGTACACTCTATTGGTTTTGCTCCTGCAGATCAATTAGATGGTGACTATGTTAATGCCGTTACCCGTGATGGATTTAAAATTGCTCATGACATTAGTTCATACAGCTTTGTTGCGATGGCAAAAGCATGTAGAGCGATGTTAAATCCAAACTCTGCACTTCTTACCCTTACTTATTTAGGTGCTGAGCGAGCTATCCCTAACTATAACGTTATGGGTTTAGCTAAAGCATCACTAGAAGCAAATGTCCGCTACATGGCAAATGCAATGGGCCCTGAAGGAGTGCGTGTAAATGGTATATCAGCCGGCCCTATTAGAACCTTAGCTGCATCAGGTATAAAAGATTTTCGTAAAATGCTAGCTCATTGTGAATCTGTAACACCAATACGCCGGGTTGTTACTATTGAAGATGTAGGAAACTCAGCTGCTTTCTTATGTTCAGATTTAGCAGGTGGAATAACTGGTGAAATCGTTCATGTTGATGGTGGGTTTAGTATTGCAGCAATGAATGAACTTGAACTGAAATAATCAAAATTAATACTTTTGGTTGAATGATTTTAATCTTAATAGCTCAATGCTTTGACCGATAGTGGGGGTATATGACACTATCGGTTTTTTTGATTATTAAAGTAAATTTTAATATATAGTTTCGATTAAAAATGTCCTTTTAACTATTCACATATTTTTCTCACTCAATTTAATTAGGTTATTATGTTCCAAAACAACCCCCTACTCGCTCAATTAAAGCAACAATTACATGTTGAAATACCTGTTATTGAAGGTTTAGTAAAAGGTACAGCTAAAGGCTACGGATTTCTAGAAGTTGACGCTCAAACTAGCCATTTCATTCCCCCTCCACAAATGAAAAAAGTTATGCATGGAGATAGAGTTACAGTCACTCTTAAAGCAGAAAATGGAAAAGAATTTGCCGAAATTGAAACTTTAATTACGCCTTCATTAGACCGTTTTATTGCCAGGGTTGTTTTTGAAAATAATCGCCTCGCAATCATACCTGACCATCCTCAAATTAATCAGTCAATAAATGCAAGATTATCTGAATCAGGTAAAACCGATTTTCATAATGCACTTATAGCCAAAGGTATTGAAGTAACAAGTCAGCACCAACTCAAAGATGGCGATTGGGTTGTAGCAAAATTAACCAATCACCCATTAGGATTGGCATCAGCTTCGCAAAAACCAGCTGCAAAAAATCAATTTTTCTTTGCCGAAATTATTCAGTTCATAACCTTTAATGAAGATCCACTTGCACCATGGTGGGTTACTCTCGCAGATCAAGACTTGCCAAGAACAGCGCCTGTTTTACCTGAACAGCTACAAACACTTTTAGCAGAATCATCAGCTATTGCAGGGAATGAGCCCTCTACAAATTATCCTGATATGACAGATATGTGTTTTTTCACTATTGACAGTGAATCAACATTTGATATGGATGATGCATTAAATATTCGAGCAGAGGGCGAGGATTTAATCTTAACTGTAGCAATTTCAAACCCAACAGAATTTATTACTAAAGATTCAGAGTTAGATTTAATTGCAAAAGAAAGAGGTTTTACGCACTACTTACCAGGTTTTAATGTACCTATGCTGCCAAGAGAGCTTGCAGATAATTATTGCTCATTATTACCAAATGAACATAGAAAAGTATTAGCATGTGAAATGAAAATTACTCAATCAGGTAGTATTGAAAAATTCCATTTCTTTACAGCTTTAATTGAATCAAAATATAAGCTTAGTTACACTCAAATATCTGATTACCTCGAAATGAAAGGTGATTGGATGCCTGATAATTTAGTTTTACAAAAACAAATCAGTTTGCTTGCAGATTTCACTAAAAGACGTCAAGCATGGAGAGAGAAAAATGCACTTATCTTTAATGAAAAACCAGAATATCGCTTCGTACTTGGAGACGAAGGCACCGTTACAGATATAGTCATCGAAGATAGACGCATCTCAAATAAAATGGTTGAAGAATCTATGTTAGCAGCTAATCTTTGCGCGGCTGATTTTCTGACTAGCTCTATTGGTTATGGGCTATTTAACGTTCATGAAGGATTTGATAAAGAACAAATTGAGTCGGCAGTAAAAACATTAACAAACTATGAAATCAGCTGTGAGGCTGAGAGATTACTGACATTAGATGGTTTTTGTGAGTTAAAGCGTAGGTTACTTGCTGAACCTACCGAGTTAATAGATAGTCGTTTAAGACGCTTTCAATCAATCGCTGAAATTCGTACAACTCCAGGTCCTCATTTCGGGCTTGGATTTAAAGGATATGCGACTTGGACTTCTCCTATTAGAAAGTATAGTGACATTATTAATCATAGATTAATTAAAGCAATTCTAACCCAGTCTGAAACAGAAAAAATTGAAGATACATTATGTGAGCATCTGATGGCCTGTCGTAAAACTAGTCGTCAAGCTGAGCGATTTATAGCAAATTGGCTCTATGCAAGATTTTTGGCACCTTTTGCAGGCACTTCGACTCAATTTAAAGGTGAAGTGATAGATATTAATCGTGCTGGGATGCGTATTAAATTAGTTGATAATGGTGCTATTGGTTTTATTCCTAACACATTTTTACATGATAATCGGGATGAAATTGTCAGTTTCATCGATGATGGTTATATTGAAATTAAGGCAACCAAAGTATATTCACTCGGGGATGTGATAGATGTCGTCATCCAAGAAGTGCGAGAGGAAAGCCGTTCAATTATATTCAACACTGTTAAAATGAAGTAAAAACCCACCTGCATAAACTTTTACTAACTGTTTATGCAGGTTAATCTAAAAAGATTATGAGATTATATGTGTTCCTGTTTCGTTTCTGAGAGCTGGTAATAATTTTTCTGGTAACGTGATAATAGCTCGTTGACCACCAGAGCGCACAAATGAAAGTGCTGCATCTATTTTAGGAAGCATACTACCTGCTGGAAAATGACCTTCTTTTTTATATTCCTCAATTTCATTTACTGTTACCTCACCTAAGCTTTTCTGTGTAGGCTTGCCAAAGTTTACTGCCACATTTTCAACACCTGTAGTAATCAATAAAATATCAGCATTTAATGTTCTTGCTAGCAATTCAGTAGAGAGATCTTTATCAATTACAGCATCAACACCAGATAGTAAACTCACCTCGTTTTCAATAGTTGATACAACAGGAATACCACCGCCTCCTATAGCAATAACAACATTTTGATTTTCAATTAATTGCATAATGGTATTAAGTTCAACAATATTCATTGGAGTAGGTGAAGGAACGACTCTTCTATACCCTCTTCCTGAATCTTCAACAAATGACCAAGTAGGATTTTCCTGCTGTAAAGTATTTTTTTCTTCAAGTGAAAAAAATGAACCAATTGGTTTGCTTGGTTTTTTAAATGAAGGATCAGCACTATCAACCTCTACTTGTGTTAATACAGTCACAACATTTCTTTGAACTTTTCTAGAGCGCAATTCATTTTGCAAACATTGTTGAATAAGGTAACCGATCCCACCTTGAGTATTAGCCACGCAATTTACTAATGGCATCAATGGCACCTGATTATGCTGATTAGCTATTTCGGAACGTTGGAGCTCTAAACCTACTTGCGGCCCATTTCCATGTGTTAAGACCACATTATAGCCCTCTTCAATAATATCAGCGATAGGCTTTACCATGAGCTTGATTGCTGATAGCTGGTGACTAATACTTTGTGAATCATTATCTGTAATGATGCTATTACCACCAATTGCAACAACAACAGTTTCTTTTATTTTTTTTGACATATGGCATCCTTAAATTTAAATACAATTTAACTTACAATTTTCGCTAGAGTCAATCAGTCTAACAATTTATTTTTACTGAATAATAATTACAAACGCGACAGTGTCACAAATGCAGAGAAAACGTAAAAGCAGCCGCAAAAAAATTCGTTAAATCATGGTATATCGTCTACTAATTTCTTGAGCAGCATTTTTTACATGAATGATGATTTTATTAATTTTTTCATCTGTCATTCTAGCTTTAGGGCCTGAAACAGAAACGGCAGCGAATATCTGATTATGCTCATCAGAAATTGGAGCAGCAATACATCTCAAGTCTAGTGCATGCTCCTCATTATCATAGGCATAGCCCTTATCTCTAACTAAAGCTAAAGCATCTAACAAATTAGCAAGTGTCCCAAGCGTATGTTCAGTATATTGAGTAAATAATTTATCATTCTTAAATAAATGTTCAATTTCTAAATTACTATAGTTAGACAATAATACTTTTCCTCCTCCAGAAGCATGAATCGGTAATCTTGCACCTATAGGAGAGACCATACGCATCAGTTCAAGACATTGAACTTGTCCTACAATAACAGCATCGAGTTTAACAGTGTCTAAAACACACATATTAACCGTTTCTCCAGATTCATTCATTAGCTGTTTCATTACAGGTGTAGCTATTTGCATTAAATCTCGACTCCGTGCAAATGTACTTCCCATTGAAAATAATTTACCACTCACTTGCCATCGCTCATTACTCAAATCATGAAAAATAAACCCATGGCTTTCAACTGTTTTTAGTAATCTATGGGTAGTTGAGTTTGGTAAATTAACTCTTACAGCTAATTCAGTTAATGTCAAACCATCCCTAGAAGACGCGATAGCTTCTATAAGCTGCAATCCTCTTGATAAAGACTGAACTTGAGAAACATTTGCTTTACTAGCTTGCGTCTTATTACTGCTATTCATAGTATCTCCTATGGCACTAAATACTGGATAAAGGAATTATAATCGAATTATTTATAAGTATCTTTAATTTAAATCTAAAGAAGTGTATAACTCATAGTGATACTATACAACTCAAATCAAGAATATATTAAATCAGTACTCAAGTATCTTTCAAGATTTTACGAGTAAATCCTAAACATAAAGATAATATAAATACCCCCCATCCAATTTGCTCACAAACTATCTCTGTATAAAGGCAAACTGCAGCAAGAATTAGCATCATTAAAGCGACTAAACGCCTTATACCTACCCAATTTAGTTTACTTACACTCATAGAACCTCTTTGCTAATAATTACCACTAAGCCATAATAGCCGTAATAATCCCAATAATTATTAATAGACTGATGATTAAAGGCAGTAATTTTTTAATAATTTCACCTTCTTTTCCGGCTATTCCAGCAGTTGTTACGCCAAGTAATAAATTAGAAGGGGAAATCATTGTGCCTATTGCACCGCCACTTGTTTGAGCTGCCAAAAATATTGCTTTGTTATTACCAGTGATCTCAGCCATGGATTCTTGAAATTGTGCTAATAGAATGTTGGAACTCACATTACTTGAAGACATAAATGCACCAATTGTGCCAACAAATGGTGAGAAAAATGCATAATATCCTCCAGTTACTGCTGCAACTCCCATAGCAAGCACGCCCACTTGATTACTACCGTTCATAACTTTGCTCATTATCAGAAGTAGCATAATTGATAATGCTGGAGGTACTGATTTATCGATGGTAGCTTTAAGCATATTCAAGATCGAAATCACGCTTAAGTGCCCTTTAATAAAATAGTAGCTAAATGCCATTAATGCTGATATTAATAAGAAAAAACCTGAATGTGTTAACCATGTGATTGAGCCGTATTCCTCAACTGCAGGGTTAATATAACCATAACCAGTCGTTGTAGAGGGAAAGGATAAGCTCATCTTAAACTGACCTAAAAATGTGTTTAAGGGTGTGAAAACCAGAACAACTGCTGATAAACCGACTAAAACATAGTAAGGTAATAATGCTTCATGAAAGCTCAATTTTGTGGATATTTCTCTATTTTGAACAACTGAAGAGTCTAAAATTTTAGAGGTGATGTTCGTATTTTTATATCTAGGCAATCTAGCAATAAAAAAAATGAGAGCCAACGCTAATGTTGTAGGTAATACCGCGCTTAACGCAGTGAAATATTGCGATGTAATAAGTTGTCCAGTTGATATCACACCGCCAATCAATACTATAGCGGGTAAACCATGGACTATTGCTCTGAACCCTCCATAAACATAAGCAATTACAAAACCTGCAATAGCAGCCGTAAACCCTGTAAATAGACTCGTCCACAAAGCTGCTTCTTTATAAGCACCAATATCATAACTTAAAAAAGTTTGTTGTACTAATGCTTGCCAGCCTAATGCCAAAGTGCCAAATGTCCCAGCCCACGCATGTCCAACAAGCGGTATTAAAACTGCCCAAAGTGGTCTCACACCAATCCCTATTAAAATTGGAGCTGTTACTGCGATAGGCACCCCGAATCCAGATGGGCCTTGCAAAAAACTGGCGAAACACCAACCAATCGCCAGTACCTGAAGCAATTTATCAGGGATCAATTGTGTTAAAGCATTTTGTATAGCTTGATAAGCATTAGTTCTAAAACTTAATTCATATAAAAATATTGCAGGGATAATAACAGCAATAATAGAAATACTATTCCAAACTCCTTTTGTTATTTCATATCCAATCGTAGATAAGGGGGATTGAAACACATATAGTGCTGACACAATCGATGTGACAACACCAATGATGGCGGCATCAACTACCGCCCATTTTCTTACGATTAATAAGAATAATAACAAAATAATCGGCAGCACTGCTGCTGACCATGTTATCAAGGTTACCGGCGTGGTCATTTAAGATACCTTGCCGCAAAAGCTTTTAGAGCGTCCACCATAATATCCATTGGTGGTGTAACGATACCCGCTCCAACTTGACCAACTCCAGCAAGTTTATGGGCTACACCAGTATTAATAATAGGCAACAATCCAGTCGATACAACTTTACGAATATCAATACCAAGCCCTACCCCTGCAAAATCCATTGTAGGTATGGGTAAATCATTATTCAATCCAACAGTGATTTGTTGCATTTGTTCTGTATATTTAAATGCCTCATAAACACTCTCTGCTCCAACAAACCGAACCACTGCAGGAGAAGCCCCCATCGCCATGCCGCCAATACCATAACACTCAACAATCGCTGAATCCCCCATATCTGGGTTAGCATCTGCCTCGCTGTAACCTGGAAAATAAAGAGCATTTGGTTTTAAACAAGGGGCAGTGAACCATTCAGGCCCAAGGCTACTGACGTTAATCCCAAAATTAACGCCGTTACGACTCATTGCTGTTAATACGGTACAATATGGAATATCTCTAACAGTATCAGTAATTGATTTTGTTGCTGCCATTGCTAAATTTAAAAAGAATTGATCATTTTTCTTGGCAATGAATTCCACTATAGCTTGCGCCTCTTCCACTCCTTGCGTTACTTTGGCTAACTCACCACTTATTTGGCGATAAAATAATAAGCTTGCTGCTACATTACGTTGGTGCATTTCATCACCCATCGTTAAGGCAAGTGACATGATATTTTTAAGATTAACGCCACCACATGCAACAAGCGCTTTATCTAATGCTGGGGCTAATACTTTTTCAAGCCAATGCAAACGCTCTATGACTTCAGGACCATTTGCTCCAAAACGCATTACCTTGCCAATCCCTTCATTAATTGTACAATATGCTTTATTACCATAGGTTTCATTGATAACCTCAAACAAAGGCATAGAATAAGAGATCATACCTGTCATTGGACCAACACAATTATTATAGTGATTAGGACCATAGGTAATTTGGCCACTTTCCATTAATGCAATCGCTTCTTCATCTGTATTGGCTAATCCTTCATATTTAATTGCACCAATATAAGCACCTTGCATTGGTCCACACATATCCCTCCATTCTATAGGTGGCCCTGCATGAAATATTGATGTTTTTGTCATATTAGGGATGCATTCATGAGCAGGCCTCACTCTTTTTAAAACCGGCTGTCCGGCCTTCATCTTATTAAATGCTTCAAGATTCGCAATATCAATTAAAGATTGACCCGTTTCATCTACTAATTCAGTAGCTAAACGAAACAGAATATTGATTAATTCAGTATTACCCTGGGCAGGTGGCTTCCAGTCTAAATTAATGTGAGAAATATCATTTTGTTCAAATGCATCAATAAAACTATCGACACCTAAATTAATTACATTTTGATTTGTCATAACATGCTATCCTTAATTATTATTCGCGATAACTGAACATGCCCATTTAGCTGCCAGAGCATTGCTCTCGAACACCATTACACCTGCCTGCTCTAGAATTTGCTTAACTGCAGTTCTACTTGGAGAGTCGAGTTCTGTACCACAAACAGATACTGCGATTAGGGTATTTTTACTTTTGCCATCAGATTTAGTTTCAGCACGCTTAACGGCTTGGACAAATGTCTGAGCTTGACCTTCAGCAGCGCCATAACCAATCACTAAATCAGCTATGACCACCCCAACTTCAGGATCGACTAAAGCTTGAACTAAATGATCCATTCTAAGTTCTGGTGCCATCATAGGATGTGGTCTACCGACGGTAAATTCATCTTCTCCAAAATCCCAAAAACAATTACCTTTACTCTGCATAGATGCATTAACGTACCCAAAACCCTGAACTTTTAAATTTGAATAGAGTTCTTTGCCGATGATTTTACCGGCTATTTCCGCAGACTCTTGACATAACGTGCCACCACTAAATAGTCCCCTTATATATTTTCCTTTTACCGTAACTAAGTTAGGTAATGCTTTGAAAAATGCTTTTGTATCGAGAGAGGGATTTGCCAGCTCAGCCAATAAACAGCTAAATTCTGTTAAATCATTTGCATAAGGAATATTAGCAGCTTTCTCTTCATCATAATTATCCGCACCTAAAAAATGGACTGCAACTTTTTTAGGAGAACGCTTGGCAAGTTCAATCAATTTTGCTCTTGTTTTAGCGCCAGGTGGCTTGCCTAATATGCCAATGATTTTAGTCGTGTCATCAGCAATCAATCTTTCAAAAGCACTTATTGCTGTGATTCCACCAATCTCATCTTTTAAATCGCGCCCACCTGTACCGTAGGCTTGGCTAATGCCAACCCCTAACCTATCAAGTAAACAAGTAACTTCTTGTAAACCCGTTCCCGATGCGCCAATTACCCCAACTATACCTTTTGAAACTTTATTAGCAAATGCGAACGGTATTCCTTCTATGATAGCCGTTCCACAATCTGGCCCCATCACTAAGCATCCTTTTTTCTTAGCAAGTTCTTTAAGCAGCCGTTCATTTTCAAGGGAGATATTATCGCTATACAATACCACATCGCATCCATAAGTTACCGCTTGAGCAGCTTCATAAGCAGCATAATCTCCTGCACTACTAATCAAAACAGTTGTTTTCCCCTCAAATTCATCAAGGGCTTCTTTTATTGTTTTAGGAATATCACGTCCAGCTTGGCCCTGTTTTTTAGGTGCAGCTTCAAGCATTTGTTTAACTATATTAAGTGCTGCATCAATTAAATCTTCAGGAGCTTTAACTGCAATTGCAAGATCATCAGGCTTTGCTTGGCTAATTTCAGTAGTCAGCAAACCTGAGCTTTGATACAAATCTTTATTGCGTTCTGTGGCCATCATCGCCGATATCTGTTCAGCGCCACTTGCATCACGCGCTTGGACGGATAACTTCATTAAAAAAACCGAATCTCTATATGTATCCGGAAGTACTATCGATTTGACAATAGACATGTCTGTTCCTCTTTAATGTTAATAGATAAAACAAATTAGCTTTTAAAATAATCTACTGAATTTTTTGATTAGCTATAATTAGATTTTTGATGAACATCTTGTCTGTTGAGTCAGTATCCCTACCCCAAAAACAAGCCCTGTTAACGCATCTATCCCTGAACTATGCCCTATTGTGAATAGGTGTTTTATTGAGTGAATCAAATCATTTGTAACTTTCTGGTTGTGCTTATCAATTGTGATAAATTGATAAAGACTGTCAAGTGAGTTAGCTAAAGGCTCCGAGACAAACCCATCAATAGCAGCTTTCAAAAATGCCCGACTAATTTTATGTGTATTCTTCCAATGACCTACAATTGCCCGCTTAAGTAATGAATGCAATCTTTTATGTTTAAAATACTTAAACGATATGATTAGCCCAACTAGAAAATCATCTCCTGAAGGCGTTAACCCATCACCAAAGCCAATTAACTGTTTTACACCCCTGCTTATACTTTCATATTCATTCTTGATAAGTCCCAGATGGATTAAATGTATTGCAGTTAACACATCTTTTATAAAATGTGTCTTATGGTCAAATAACAATTTTTGCTCTTCAAATCCAAGGTTAGAAAGTAAAAATTGCCCCTTGTTTTTTAATGTGCTAGATGATAAAGCTCGTTTACTACTCATACGCGCTAAATGAGATACATACCCAGTGCTCGATTTTCTTTTTTTATCTAATTGAAAGAATAATTCAACTAGATTGCGGTTCGTAGATAGAATCCAAGGTAAAATCATACCTAAACCGGTTGAATATATTTTCTGGACTAAAGAAAAGTCTGAGTTTAGAAAACCTTTTAGGGCCGCACTATATTTTTCGCTAAATGAACCGCATTGACTAAATAATATAGGGTTGAGTGAAAGAAAATCGACACAACCAATCCTTGTCGCAGTATTTATTAACTTAGCTCTATGCCGATTTTTTTCTAAACTTAGCTCCAAATTATCAATCATTAAATTCTCTTTAACTATACGCAGAACAAAATACTGACTGGTTCTCATCAATAAATTCATATAGTCAAATAAAACTTCCCACTGGTACACTCTAATTGACAAAGGTCCTAATGTAACCCATTGTGGAGTAAAGCAGATTATGTTATCGAGTTGATTGACATCAGCACAGTAAATCGCTTTAGAAAAGCATGCGATTACTTTACATTCCAACCCTTGCTCGTAATGTTCATAGTCACTCAATAAAAGGTAAGCGCTATAATCCATAATCTGCATTAAATTCGTACTCCAGAATTAAGATAATTTAAGCAATAAGTGAAGTGGATAAAACAATTAACCACACTTCACTAAATCATTTTATTGACTATGTTTAAGAATGAATTGGCCATTTGATGTTTCTGCCACACCCGTTGCAATATCATAAACCACTTCACCGCGACGAACTGTTTTAGCAATTTGTGCATTGATGGTTCTATTTACATATGGACTCACTTTATGACGATATTCAAGATCTTCATTTTTAAGTACATAGCTAGAATTTGGTTTAATTAAAACGATATCAGCATCTTTTCCGATAGCAATGCGTCCTTTATGTTTAAGCCCAAATCTATCTGCGGCATTCGTAGCCATAATTTTTGCAAATTGCTCAAGTGGCATACCCCGTTTTTGAACGGCCTCATCAAACATCATATCCATACAGTTTTGAATACCTGCGATGCCTCCCCATGCCTGCATAATATTGCCGTCTTTCATACTTGGTATACAAGGCGAGTGATCTGAACCTAAGAAATCAATTTCTCCATTCAATAATTTTTCCCACAATCTTTCCTGATTATCTTCATCTCTCAAAGGCGGTGAACATTTAGCTAACGTACCAATTTGAGCAAATTGATTCGTCGTTATCGTGAAATAATGTGGGCAAGATTCACAAGTTGCATCTTGACCTGCCTGTCTTGCACGAGTCACTTCAGCAACACCTTCAGGGCTACTTACATGACAAATATGGATACTACAATTTGCCTGCTTTGCAAGATAGAGTACGCGTCGGATTGCTTCAACTTCTGTGAATACTGGACGAGAAGCGACATAGTCATGTGCTGTGACTCTACCTTCATTAACTGCCTCAGCACCTAACCCATCACAGATGAGTGCATTTTCTGCATGTACAGCAATAAAACTATTAAACTTAGCGATTTGTGAAACACCTTTAAAAAATTCATAGTCATTCACATCGCGAAAATCATTACTGATTGATCTATCACCACATGTTGCAACAAAGCACTTGTAAGCAACCACACCACCTTCTTCTAGTTCATTTAAACGATCTACGTTGTAATTAACTAGCCCTCCAATAATCGCGATATCCACTGTCAATTTATTTTTTGCAGCATCAAACTTAACGGCTAATGACTCTTTGTCAACCGTCGCGGGTAATTGATTTAATGGCATCTCAATTAATGTGGTTACGCCACCTTTTGCTGCGGCGCGCCCTGCTGTTTTATACCCTTCCCATTCCGTTCTACCTGGTTCAGAAATATGCATATGTGGATCAACCATGCCTGGAACAACCACATGGCCAGTTGCATCAATTTCATTCTTAGCACCCGTTAAATTTTGTCCAATAGCCACTATTTTTCCATCTTTAATTGCAATATCAGTCACAACAGCTTCATTTTCTAAAACAACTTTACCATTTTTAATAATTATATCGTATGACATATAATGCTCCTCATTAAATTAATTAATCATAATTTGATATATTTTATTAAATAAAACAATATCTAATTACCTTCAGAAAATAATAACTACAACTTACTTATTTACAATAATAACCTTATCAAATTAAACTCATAAAATATATTTATTATGCTGTGGTATCAGAAATAGATTCTTCAATAATTTCCTTAGTTCTCATTTGCAATAATATATAAATAAAGAATGCAACTAACACCCCAACAAACCAAGAAACTCGAGATAAGTTTTCCATAAATGGAATGAATTTACCACTTAAAGAGAATACGACTGCAATTAATGTTGCGATAAAGGCGTTAGTATTAAAGCCACCTGAATAATATTGATAATCACCATCTTTTGTATAGAGCGTGTCTAGATCTAAATTTCCTCTGATGACAAAGAAATAGTGAGCAATCATCACACCGAATACAGGCCCAAGCATTCCACCTATAATATCGAGAAATAGGTAAATACTATTTTGATTTTCCATTAATTTCCAAGGACAAATGATAACACTAATAATACTGGCGATAATAACACCTGTTTTATAGTTGAGCTTTCTCGGTGCTAGTGCAGCTATTTGGAATCCTGCTGGGATGATATTACCTGTCGCATTAGTTGAAATTGTTGTCATTAAAATGACAAGTCCTGCAAATACTGAAGCGAAAACACTATCCCATTTCTGGATAATATCTAGCACATTCCAAGTGTCCATCCCATAATGAATACTTGCACCTGCAAGAATACATACACTTGCTACTGCAAATAAGATATACCCCACCAATAAACCGACAGTTTGTCCAACCGCTTGACCTTTAATTGAGTTTGAACTTTGAGTAAAATCAGAAGCGGTTACTGCAGGTGCAGCCCAAACAGATACAATCGAATTGATTACGACAAAGTACAGAAAAAAGCTTCCCCCAGTTGCTGCTGTTTGAGGCTTATAACTTAAAATATTACCCATACCCGCAAGATAGATAGCCCAAATAGCCATCCCACCAAATACAACATAAATCAAAGGATTTAATATTGCGGTGAATTTATTTAACACGCCACCACCGCCTAGTCCTATTAAAACATTAACAGCCCAAAAGAGTAAAAAACAAATCATATTAGGTACAGGTAATCCTATTATAGTTGCACCTGAGCCTATGTCCAAAAATGCTGGCCATATTTTAGCAATCAAAATTAGCAATGCTAAAGAGCCTGCGTAGTTTTGTAAGCCAAACCACATAATTGCAGCAATCCCACCTCTTAAAATACCTGGGACTAATGCTCCTCTTATACCGTAAGAAGCTCTTAATAACATCGTACCTGGGATGCCATATTTTGTTCCCGCAATGCCATTAAGAACAAGCATTCCCGCGATAAAAAATGCACTAACCGATATCGCAGTCATGACAGTAAATGTTGAGAATCCTAATGCTAAAAACCCGCCTACTGCAACGTAATTTGGAACATTATGAACTGACCCCATCCATAAAGTAAAATAATTAAATGTTTTCCAATTTTGTTGATCTTTTGTCTTAGGTAATAAATCATCACTATATCCACGACTTTTATATAGCTCAATTTGTTTATTTCTTATTTCAGTCATGTAAATCTCCTATTAGTCAGAGAAACAATTAATTTGGATTAGTAAGTATTAATGATTTACACTAAAACAAAAAATCATTATTAACTCACATTAACACCAACCAGAAAATATATAACATATAAAATCTTCACAAATAAATAGCAAATAGCAAATAGCAAATAGCAAATAGCAAATAGCAAATAGCAAATTAAATATATTAAAAATACATTTAATTAAAAAATATTTAATTTAAAAATATACCTAATTAAAAATATAAAATTTACTTAATTTAATTATTAGGGATTTATTATTAACAAATCCCTAATGAATAATTATTTTAATTAGCAAAAGGGCTCTTATTATCATAACGATTATGATGAATAATATCTGATTTTAAATATTCATAAATATCATCTACAATTTCAATTCCGTCTTTTTCATAAGCAGCAACACGTTTTGCACTAGATTGGCCTGGAACCATTACTTGATCAAAACCTGGTGCTGGTTTCATTGCATTTATCTCTTTAATTGTGTCCGCAATGCCTTGTGTAAATAACTCAAATGCGCCAAATCTTGCTGGATCGAAAACAATATGTAATTGACCGAGCTCTCTTCCTGCTGTCAAATCATGATACATTGAACTAACATGTTTACCATGTGGTTGCCCAACTAATATGCCAGAGAGAATATCAATTACCATTCCAAGCCCATATCCTTTAGCACCTGCAATGGCAAGCAATGCATGGACTTTATGCGGATCTGTTGTTTCACGCCCTTCGGCATCGACAGCCCATCCCTCTGGTATTTCAGTATTTTTTGATCTGGCATGTAAAATACGTCCCCATACTCCAACTGTCGTTCCCATATCAAAAACAATATGATCGCCATATTTACCTGGAATACCAAAACCAATAGGGTTCGTTCCATAATAACGTTCCGTTCCACCATATGGTACAACCATAGGATCTGATTGGCACATGGAGATCCCTATTAATCCAGATTCTGCTGCTTTTCTAACATAGTACGAAAGATCTCCACTATGTCCTAAACGACGTATCCCTATAATGGCAGCACCATTCTTTTTAGCCATTTTAATGGCTTCATCCATTGCTAAATTCGCGACGACATGGCCCGCTGCATTATCACCATCAAATACGCCAGTACAAGGACCAGTCTCCTCGAATTTAAAGGTAGGATTACAGTTAGTGCCACCTTTGTTAATTCGCTCTGCATAATATTCCACTCGCATTGCACCATGAGAATGAAGCCCTCTTGCATCAGAGTAGGTGAGTACATCCGCAACCATATCAGCATGCTCCCGGGTAAGACCAGCTTTATTTAATTTGTTTGACATCAATTGATGTAGTTCAGCTTTGGTAAGACGCATAGTTTCTCCTAAAATTTAACGAAAGCTTAATTTAGCGTGGCGATTAACATCTTTATATAATAAATACCTAAAATCAGAAGGCCCTCCGGCATAACAAGCTTGTGGGCAGAATGCTCTTAACCACATATAGTCACCTGCCTCAACCTCAACCCAATCTTGATTTAATAGATAATTTCCTTTTCCTTCTATAACATAAAGTCCATGCTCCATTACATGTGTTTCTGGGAATGGAATCACAGCGCCAGGTTTTAAAGTCACGATGGTAATATGCATATCATGGCGAATATCATTCGGATCCATAAAACGAGTTGTAGCCCACCTACCTTCTGTCCCTACCATTTCATTAGCTGGTAAATCTGCATCGTTAACAAAAATTGGATCTGGGTAATCAATGCCTTCAATTTTTTCATATGCCTTACGCCACCAATGGAAGTTAGCAATACCTGCACCATTATTCTTAAGCGTCCATTTAGCACCAGCGGGTAGATAAATAAAATCCCCCTTGGATGCAATATGATCTTTGCCTTCAAAATTAACCGTAATTTCACCATCTACAACAAATAAAGCAGTTTGTGCCTCTTTGTCTAATTCTGGTTTGTCACTGCCGCCTCCAGGTTGCACTTCCATAATATAATGCGAAAATGTTTCAGCAAAACCTGATAATGGGCGAGCGATAATCCATAAACGAGTTTTTTCCCAAAAAGGTAAAAAGCTGGTGACAATATCCATCATTGTCCCTTTAGGTAATACTGCGTAGGCATTCGTAAATACTGCTCTGGTGGTTGTTATTTGAGTTTGTGGTGGATTGCCACCTTTTAAAACGAAATAATTTTTATCATTTGACATAAATACTCCCTAATTAAAAATAGTATGAAGCTGCAAAAATAGTTTATACATCGAGTTTGAACGCTTCTTTTAAATCGATGACATCGCAATTATCACTTCCAGCTCGATCGACAACTAACATATCTGTGATATCATCAAGTGCAAGGATGGGGAAATGCCACACACCAGCATGATAATTAACCCCCTGTTTTCCATTTGTCACAAATAATTCAATCTTATTAGGATCGACTTCTTCGCCCGCTTTTGCAACTGCTACCAAAAATCTACGATTATGAATTGGGATAAACGCTTGACTCGCATGAGGATGTCTTTCCATCATATCTATCACAACAGGAAGTTGCACTGGTTTTGAACGTACTAAGCTAATGCTTGGTGTTTGCTCATTTCTGACATCAACATGGGCAATATTATGGTAACGCTCGCATTGTCCATCATTGATATGAAAAAAATCATTACCTTCAAATTCAATAACATCTCCGTATGCGATAAAATCATCTTTTGTCAAAGGTCTTGCTTTTTTAATCTGCATATCTCACCTCAAAGAATAAGTATTGCTCGAAAATCATTTACATTCGTTCTCGTAGGTCCCGTAATGACTTGATCAGAAAGTGCCTCAAAGAAACCATGTCCATTATTATTGTCTAATTCTGTTCTTGGATTAATGCCAAGTTCCCAAGATCTTAATAGGGTATCAGGTGTGATAATGGCACCGGCTACTTCTTCTTGGCCATCTACTCCATCAGTATCTGCAGCAAGTGCATAGATATTTGCTTTACCTTGTAAGACTAGCGCCATTGAAAGTAAACATTCTACATTCCGCCCTCCCCGACCATTACCTTTCAAAGTAACTGACGTTTCCCCTCCAGATAGAATGACGCACGGAGGTTTAATCGGATCACCATAATTTGCAGCTGATAAAGCAATACCTGCTAGCATGGTGCCTAAATCAGATGCTTCTCCTTCTAAACTATCACCAAGAATCAATGGAGCCACACCCGCATCTCGTGCAACGTCAGCTGCATGTTGCAAAGCCATTCTAGGTGTGGCAATCAAGTGATAAATACTTGTTTTTATCCTTTCATCACTACTTTTAATACTTTCAGCTTCTTGAGTTGCTAATGCAGCTTTGACAGATTCACTCAGCACTATTTTGTAACGTTTTAAAATGAGATTTGCATCTTCAGTTGTTGTGTTATCACTCACTGTGGGACCTGATGCAATATCCATTTCATTGTCACCAGGCACATCTGAAATAGCGAGTGTATAAACTTGGGCAGGGTAGCATGCGACAGCAAGACGACCGCCTTTAATTTTTGATAAGTGACGTCGTACACAATTCATTTCACTAATAGTTGCACCAGAACTTAATAACTGTCGACTGATATCCTGCTTTTCTTCAAGTGTAATGCCATTTAATGGCAGAGGTAAAAGTGCCGAGCCGCCTCCTGAAATTAGACAGATCACCACATCATCTGCTGTTAAATTAGAAACTAATTTAAGCATTTTCTTACTTGCCGCTATTCCGTTTTCATCAGGTACAGGATGACTTGCAGAAACAATTTTAATACGCTTGCATTCAGCTTCATAACCATAGCGAGTGACAACCAAACTTGCATCAATTTTATGCGGGTAGAGCTCTTCAAAGGCTTGTGCCATTGCAGCGGAAGCTTTGCCTGCACCAATCACTATCACCCGTCCTTTAGTTGCATTAGGTAATTTATTAATAAAAGGTTTTATGCAGTTAATTGGCTGAGCCGATTGAACGGCGCACAAAAATAGTTTTGTTAATAATGTGCGAGCCTTTAATTTTTCCATAATTACTCCAACTAGCATGATCATTTTGGGTTACACAATTTAGTTCAGGCAAAACTTTCTCAACCAGTTAAGAAACAATTAACCGTTACTCAACTGATTGAAAAGTAAGGTTACATTATGACTTAATTTCGAAATTAGCCATAAATTCTAACGCTTTAACAATAGAGGAATGATCCCAACCACTGCCACCATGCGCTGCACAGCTATTTAATAATTCTTGAGCTGTTGCAGTATTCGGTAACGACAAACCTAATTTTTTTGCTGTATCTAACGCAATACTAAGATCTTTCTGATGCAGCTCTACTCTAAAACCAGGGTTAAATGTTCGTTTAATCATTCTCTCAGCATGCACTTCTAATACTTTTGAAGAAGCAAATCCACCCATTAAAGCCTCCCTGACTTTTGCAGGATCAGCACCTGCTTTTGCAGCAAAGAGTAGCGCTTCTGCGCAAGCTTCAATATTAAGTGCAACAATGATTTGGTTGGCAACTTTAGCGGTTTGGCCATCCCCATTCCCACCTACCAATGTAATATTTTTCCCCATTGCTTCAAATAATGGTTTAGCTCTATCAAATGCATTTTGAGGTCCACCTACCATAATAGATAACGTACCCGCTTTAGCACCCACTTCCCCTCCTGATACTGGGGCATCTAGATAATCGCATCCGAGATCTGATATTTTTTGTGCAAATGTTTTAGTATCTATTGGAGAGATTGAACTCATATCAATCACTAATTTTCCTTTAGAAAGCCCAGCCGCTACGCCATCATGACTAAACAATACGGTTTCAACATCGGACGTATTTGGTACCATTGTGATAATAATATCTGACTTCTGAGCAACCTCTTTTGCAGTAGCACAAACCACTCCACCTTTATTTGTCAACTCTGGATTGACATTTCCTCGAGTATTGAGAAATAAAGAGTGTCCTGCATTAATTAAATTCAGTGCCATTGGTGCACCCATAATTCCCAATCCAATAAATCCTATATTCATTTTGAGCTCCTTACAATTCGTTATAACTACGGATTAAACAGTTAACCAAGATAGTCCAGCTTCAGTTGTCGTAAGAGGTTTATATTCTGCACCAATCCAACCGGTATAGCCCATTTCATCAATCGCTTTAAATAAGAATGGATAGTTAATTTCACCTGTACCTGGTTCGTTTCTGCCAGGATTATCAGCAAGTTGGATGTGCGCAATTTTTGATAAATTTTGTTTGATGGTATTAACCAACTCTCCTTCCATTCTTTGCATATGATAAATATCATATTGGATATAAAGATTATCGCTACCAACCTCTTCTAAAATATCGACTGCTTGTTGAGTTCTGTTTACAAAAAAACCTGGAATATCAAAGTAATTGATTGGCTCCATAAGTAATTTAATACCAGCTTGCTTTAATTCTTTTGCGGCAAATCTTAAATTGCTGATTAACGTTTTTTGAAGCATGCCCATTGCAATTCCTTCAGGGGCAATACCGACTAACACATTAACCTGCTTGCAATTTAAAGCTGTTGCATACTCGATTGCTTTACCGACTCCGTCTTGGAATTCATTTACTCTCTCCGGCAATATAGCAATCCCCCTCTCTCCTTTACCCCAATCACCTGCAGGTAGATTATGAAGAACTTGTTCTAACTGATGAGTTTGTAACAAATCAGCGAGTTGATTTTTATCGAAATCATAGGGAAAAAGATATTCAACACCTTTAAAACCAGCGAGTTTAGCTTTTTCAAATCTTGCTAAAAAATCCACTTCATTGAATAACATTGTTAAATTTGCACAAAACTTAGCCATTTATCCTCCGTTGAATATAATCAATGATGCTTAGGTCAGATAAAAATTTTAACTGACCGATAGTAAAGTTATTTTTTAGATGCGTTAATTGCTGCCATAGACATAGGCGCATCTGAGTAATTTTTTGCTAATTCTTCAAATTCGTTAATGTTATTGATTTCCCCACCCATGGAAATATTAGTCACTCTTTCTAAGATAACTTCAACAACTACTGGCACTTTATATTTATTCATCAGTACTTTAGCATCTTCTAATGCCTTACCAATTTGATTTGGGTCCGTGACTCTAATTGCTTTACACCCTAATCCCTCAACAACGGCCTTATGATCTACACCGTAACCCTCGATATCAGGATTATTGATATTATCAAATGCTAATTGCACGCAGAAATCCATATCGAATGCACGTTGAGATTGTCTAATCAAACCTAAATAACTGTTATTAACTAAAACGTGTATGTATGGAATTTTGAATTGAGCGCCGACGGCTAGTTCTTCAATCATGAATTGGAAATCGTAGTCTCCTGATAATCCAACAACAAGTCCATCATAACCTTTAGCTACTCCTAACGCGGCAGGTAAAGTCCATCCTAACGGTCCTGCTTGAGCTGCATTTATCCAATGTCTTGGTTTATAAACATTTAAAAATTGAGCACCCGCAATTTGTGAAAGTCCAATTGTTGTGACATAGCAAGCCTCTTGCCCAAATGCGCGATTCATTTCCTCATATACACGCTGTGGTTTGATTGGCGTATTATCAAAATGCGTTTTACGTTGCATTTCAATATCATGTTTACGATCAAAACACTCTTTAACCCAATCTTTACGATCACCTGATGTACTTTTAGCACTTTTCGCTAAAGCAACTAATCCAGTTAATGCCGCCTTTGCATCAGAAGCGATTCCTAAATCCGGATTGAATACACGCCCAATTTGTGTAGGCTCGATATCAATGTGAATAAATTTACGATCTTTTGTATAGACTGGAATTGAGCCAGTATGTCTATTAGCCCATCTATTACCAATACCAACGACAAGGTCTGATTCTAGGAAACTTGCATTGCCATAGCGGTGAGCAGTTTGTAATCCGACCATTCCAATCATGAGTGGATGATCATCTGGAATCGATCCCCATCCCATTAGTGTGGGTATAACGGGAATATTCATTAATTCAGCAAACTCAACTAATTCTTTTGAGGCTTCTGCATTGATAACACCGCCACCAGCAATAATAACTGGCTTTTTAGCTTCACTTATCATTTGCATCACTTTTTCAAGTTGTTTAGTGCTTGCTGCAGGTCGATAAACCGGTAATGGTTCGTATGTATCGATATCAAATTCAATTTCAGCCATTTGAACATCGATTGGCAAATCAATCAAAACAGGTCCCCGTCTACCTGAACGCATTAAATGAAAAGCTTGCTGAAAAACCCTCGGCACTAAGCCAGGCTCCCTGACCGTAACCGCCCATTTAGCTAACGGTTTAGCAATTGATTCGATATCTACTGCTTGAAAATCTTCTTTATGTAATTTAGCAACAGGTGCTTGGCCTGTAATACATAAAATTGGAATTGAATCTGCTACTGCAGCATAAAGCCCAGTAATCATATCTGTTCCAGCTGGTCCTGATGTCCCAATACACACCCCTATTCTATCCAATGCAGTTCTCGCATATCCATCCGCCATATGCGATGCACCTTCCACATGCCTTGCTAATATATGTTCAATACCACCTTCTTTTTTCATAGCACTATAGAGCGGATTGATTGCTGCGCCAGGTACACCAAAAACTGTTTCAACGCCTTCTTTTTTCATCACTAATACTGCTGCATCTACGGCACGCATCTTTGCCATTCGAACCTCCAAAATTGATTTGATAGTTGCATGTAATTAAAATTATTCACTTATTCTATATCTAAAATTTTAAGCCATTTCAAAAGCTAGACCTGGATTAAAGCATGTAACAAATTAGCTTCATATCTAGTTTGCGTTTTTATAGTAAGTTATTGGTGTACATATATCAACATAAAATGGAAATGATTTCCATTATTTTAATGCATAAAATGAAAACCAATTCCATTTTTAAGACTAACATCACAAATTTAGATAACCCATTAAGTTAAATAGTTTTCCTTGATTTAGATCAATGCATAAAACACATTGTCTCCATAGCTTAACTTTTACTTTATTAATTATATAATTAGTTAATTGAATTACATTATCTATAAATTTAACATTATAACTTAGCAATAAAATTATTAAGTTTAAAAAATAAATTATCACAGACACCTCAAATTTTAAAAATAAAAATTAATATTAAAATTAATTAACAATAACTTAAGATAAGTTAAAACTTGCTAATAAGACTTTAACCTGGTGTTCTATAAATACTTTGCTGAATCAAAGCGATAATATGGTTAGTTGCCAAACTTACTCATTTTTACCTAAAAGGTAGTTTCCTAATTAATCCATTCAAAAAATTTAATTACTATTATGTACTTTGCAGCACGATTCATATGCTAAAATAGACTAATACTATCAAAATCAACTTTTTCATATGGACGACTTAATGAGTTATATACTAAATTTAAACTGGCAAGACTTTTTAGATAACTATTGGCAGAAAAAGCCGGTTTTAATTAAACATGCCTTCAATCAATTCATTGACCCCATTACTCCAGAAATATTAGCTGGGCTTGCGATGGAACAAGAAATAGATTCTCGCATCGTGACAAATCACAACCAACAATGGTCTTTGATGCATGGCCCATTTGAGAATTTTTCCGAATTAACAGATAGCCATTCAACCCTACTTGTTCAGGCAGTTAATCACTGGTATGAGGAGGTGAATCCTTTGCTAGAGCCTTTTCGTTGCCTACCTAATTGGCGATTAGATGATCTTATGATCTCTTACTCAACACCAAATGGAGGTGTCGGACCTCATGTTGATCAATATGATGTTTTTATCTTACAAGGTATGGGAAAACGCCACTGGAGAGTAGGTGAAATACAAAATGTTAAATCCATTTCACCCCATCCACAACTTCTCCAAATCGAAGGATTTGAAACTTACATTGATGTCATATTAGAACCAGGAGATTTGCTGTATATTCCGCCATTAGCGCCTCATGAAGGCTACGCTATTGAACCATCTCTGAACTACTCGATAGGATTTCGAGCACCTAATGCAAGAGAATTATTAAGTGGATTTGCTGATTATGTGATTGAGAACCAACTTGGTGGTGAACGCTATTATGATAAAAAAGCTTATCAACTGCCGAGTACTATGTTAAGAGACGATGTACATTCAATTAATCCAACTGAGTTAATTGCTCTTAAGTCAATGTTACAAAATCTATTAGAGGATGACAATCATTTTACTCATTTTGCCGGTTCTTTTCTGTCACAATCAAGGCACGAGCTCAATTTAGTTGAGGACGAGTGTGTTACGCTTGAAGAATTATTAGAAATAGTGCACGAAGGTGAATCATTAATAAAATTATCCGGACTTAGAATTATACACCTAGATAATCATTTATTTATCAATGGTGAAATGTTTGATATACAAAACCCTATACTAAAAAACCATATTTTAAAGAATATACCATTTGATTATTCAACCTTGAGTTCCATTCAAGCAGATGAAAGCGCAATGAATCAATTACTAGAACTTGTAAATCATGGCTATTGGCATTTTGATTCTATTGATTAATATTACATTTATTAGGGCAATCTCATGATACAAAATAATAGTCAATCACATACAATAGAGACATTACGTCAGATAATGGTACAGCTTCGAGATAAAGATAAAGGTTGCCCTTGGGATATTAAGCAAACTTTTAAGTCATTAATCGGTTGTACACTTGAAGAAGCTTATGAGGTCAAAGAGGCAATTGAAACAAGTAATTACCTTGCATTAAAAGAAGAACTTGGCGATCTCTTATTTCAAATTATATTTTATGCAGAATTAGGTAATGAACAAGGCATGTTTGATTTTGATTCTATTTGCCACACAATCTGTGAAAAATTAATTAGGCGCCACCCACATGTATTTGGTGAATTAGCCAACAAGGAGCTTAAAAATCAGACCTCGGATGAAATGCAAATAAAACAGAATTGGGAAATGATTAAACAAGAAGAAAGAAACAACAAATCATTTACTTCTAGAATGGATGATATTCCACAGGCCCTCCCCGCTTTACTAAGAGCTCATAAGATTCAAAAACGTTGTCAATCTGTCGGATTTGATTGGGATAACCTCGATGATGTATTTGATAAAGTAGAAGAAGAGATATTAGAAGTTAAAGAGACCTTAATTAATAAGAAGCCCACTGAAAAAACAGAAGAGGAGTTAGGTGATTTACTATTTGCTTTAGTGAATTTAACCAGACATCTTGGTTATAATCCTGAATTGACATTAGACAAAGCGAACCAAAAATTTATGCGTAGGTTCAGACTTGTTGAGACCTACTTAGCAAATAGTGGGGTTAATTGTCAGCAAGCAACACTTGAGCAAATGGAAAGCGCATGGATTCATGTTAAAAAAAATGAATCTAGCTAGTTATATGAATCCACGTCTAATAATTAACATCAAAATATCTAATATAGAAGGTGCAGTTCATGGATAAAACAATAAGAACCATACAAAAAAACAAATCGATTGCATTAATTGCACATGATAATCTTAAGTCAGAATTGATCCAATGGGTTAAAACAAATGAAATCTGTTTATCTCATCATAATCTCTACGCAACCGGTACTACAGGCAGTTATATTGAGCAAGCAACAGAACTTAATATTCATAAATTAATCAGTGGCCCACTAGGTGGAGATCAACAAGTAGGCGCGTTAATTGCTGAGCAGAAACTTGATATGATGATATTCTTTTGGGATCCTTTGAATGCAGCTGCGCATGACCCAGACGTCAAAGCCTTACTCAGATTAGCTGCAGTATGGAATATCCCAATCGCAACAAATCAAGTGACCGCTGATTTTATTATACATTCAGCGCTATTTCATGAAGAAGTGATAATTTCAATCCCAGATTACGAGTCGTACATGATTAAACGAGGTATTAGCTGACGGATAAGATCCAAGTATAATAAATTAAATGATCACAAGCTAACTTAATATACGCTATTTTGTATCAGGATTAGTAATTACTTACTGGATAACAAATATTCTTCAACTCAAAATAACCAAATAAGATCAAAAATTTACTTAAACACTGTTTTTTATTTGAATTATTCACTAAAAGGTCTTAAAAAATGATGCAAACGCTAGCGCAATTCTTAACTGAGTCTATCTTCATAGCTGCTTTAATTTTATTTGTCATCACATTCGTAGAATCAATCGCGATAGTTGGCTTATTAGTCCCTAGTGCTATCATTATGACTGCAGTAGGTGCGCTCATTGCTCAGTCCTATTTCAATTTTTACTTAGCATGGGCAATTGCATTTTTAGGCTGTTTTCTAGGAGACGGTTGTTCGTTTTTATTAGGCAAATACTTTAAAACACCTATTATGAAGAATTCATGGATTATTAAGCAAAAAAAAATCATAGACAAAGCAGAATCTTCATTAATTAACAATCGCTTTATGGCAATTGTACTAGGTCGTTACATAGGTGTATTTAGGCCCATTATCCCCTTATTTGCAGGAATTTTAAATTTAAACTGGAAAGCTTATATTGTACCAAGCTTTGTTGCCTGCTTAACATGGCCAGTCTTATATTTACTTCCAGGTATTATAGCTGGTGCAGCAGCTAAGTTCCCTGAAGGTGTTAGCCCTACAGGCTTTCAACTACTGCTTGCTTTGGTTATTATAATGTCGTGGCTACTTTTGTGGTTTATTCCTAAATTTAAGAAAATTCGTAAACTGCAATCTAATCGGTGTGACGATAATCCAAACGATGCAGAGATACCAAGGTGGTTAATACAACTTTGTCATAAAAAAACTGCTCTTATTCTAATTGGTTTATCTTGCTTTGTACTCGTTTGCGCTACCTATTTACTTGTTACTCACCCATTGTTTTCAGTTTATTCGAGTATTCTTAAACATGTATTTTCACTCTAAATAGTCATGCTGAGGTGTATTTTACGTTTGATATAGTGAAACCATTTATAGTGGAACCTTTTTTCTTTAATTTATAAACAATCGTTTTATCCATAGGGAGATTTATTTACGTAGCTGGCAGCTTCAATAGTAGTTAATATTAAGATAACCCTCGTCTGAATTACTCTTTCATGTAGTTCATCCCTTCCTCTAAATGTAATGATAAGATAGAATATGTAAAAATTAATAACAAAATTAAGTTAATTTAAATCTTAATCATTCTTTTTTGTGATGACTTATGTAAACATCCAAGTTTTTTGCCTAAATTAGACATTCAACTTGATCTTTAATGTTAGGAGCCTTTCATGCGTTACTTTGAGTTAAAAGACAGTAAATCAAATAAATTTTGGCAAGTAGAACAAAGAGAAAGTGATATTTATGTCTGCTGGGGTAAAATTGGCACTAAAGGCCAAGAACAAGTAAAATCCTTTGAAGATGAGAATAAAGCAACAGCCTATATGACTAAATTGGTAAAAGAAAAAACTGCTAAGGGATATATTGAATTAGGGAATGAAACTGAAAACAGCTCGGATGTAACAAATGAGGCAATAACTGAACCTAATACATCTGTAATTAAAGCTACGCAAAAGAAAAAGCAGTCACCTAAAACTAAATCAGACGAAACAGCTCATTTACCATCAACAACTTTAACCACTCAAGAAACACTCATAAAAGCACCGCCCAAAGCAGTAATGAGTTTTGATGCTGAAATTAATCACGCACATGCGCCTTGGTTGGATAATTCCTTCCAACTTCCAGAATCATTTTTGTCTAAGGCATTACCGAGTAGAACACACCCTGCTGCGCCTCAAAATTTGAATGCAGCCACTAGCTGGAATGAATTACACAAGTTATTCACATTAGTCACTACTCATGATGTTAAAAAACTGATATTTGATTTTGAAAACACCCCCCCTGAATTTCATGCCGCTTATCAAGAAACAATAAAACGCCTAAATGAAAATACATTAGAAGGCTCAATGGAATCTGATGTGATTTTATTTGTGCTAATCACTTACATAGCTAGTGATTCTTTCTTCACTTACTATTTTCCTCTTGTGCGCTTCGACAATACTTCTATGACTGATTTTCTTGTTGCTCATAAAGGGCTTGAATATGCCATAGACATTTTTCTTTTAGCACAACAATTAGAATTCCATATTAACCGTTCAGACAACTATTCAACTACATTTATCTCAATTAATCGCGATATTATCTGTTCACTTGGGAATTTATCTTTAGGTGGTGCTTACACCCTTGGTGAACTTAAATTTAGAACCTATTTATCCTACGCTGAGGATGCAACTTGGCAGTCTTGTGCTGATAAACTTCTTAAAGCACTGCCAACATTACACCCATCAAGACAACCTTTGATTTCAGTTTTATTACCGGAAAACAAAACGTTAAGTGAACATCTAGCCCAAACAATACCAATGAACACTCCTGAATGGTGTGTTGCTTGGTTGAAACTTACAATTCCAGATATTAAAACAAGTGAAAGACTACAAAATATCTCATTATTCAATACACTTCTTAGAGATGAAAAAGTGCAAGAACTCGCCTTAGCGACTCTATTTTTAGAACAAGGCATAGAAGTGAGTGATCTATTAAAGGTTGAACCAACAACAGAAAAAATTATCACTGCCCTTACTTATATAGGCACGCCTTGGGCTATGACAAGATTAGCATCAGATGCGATTAAAGATAAAGCGGTTTTACCCCATTTTAGAAGCGGCATAGAACGGTTTCCAATAGCTTCAATTGTGGCTTTAGCACAAATGTCTTTGGAACGTAATGCTCCATTAATCGAAATGCATTTAAATCAATTGCTATTTACTCATCATGATATCATTAATACTCTAGCCCCATGGTTAAGTTTAGACGCTAGAGAGTTGGTTATGAAAAAAATAGAAAAAATCCTTGCGCCGGTTATTATTGCTAGTGATGATATGCTACCAACCTTTTTGACTTCACCACCTTGGCTGAAGAAAAAGAAGGCTGCGTTTAACCCAATTGATGTAAAAATGTTACCTATTGAGGCTGAAATTAAACTCACTGCTCAGGAAATTGAAGAGTGGTTAAAAATTCCCATGTGGGGTTCGAGCTATGTAATAGAAGCTGAAACTAATCCAAATCAACTCGTTAAAGGGTTAGGATTCAGATCATCAAATATTCAGCTATTTAACGATGCCCTAAATGCAATTAATCAGAAAAATACCTCTAAATTAATTGAACTTATCATACAAGCTCAAGGTACTGATAGTTTTAGAGAAATTAATTTTACCTATACTCGATATCTATCTGACGAAATGGCTTTATCAATCTGGACAAATTGCTCAACGTTTGCATGCTACAACGAACAATATATTTTAGCTAGATTCACTCAAGCAGCACTGCCTGGTTTAATCCGTTTTCTAAACACTAAAATTGCAGATAATGTCTTTTACTGGCCCAAAATTTTAAGTCCAGAATTAGCCCCTATTGTAGCTAAAGCATTTTGTAAACTTAAATCAGTTAAAAATCATGCCAGATCTTGGTTAGTCAATAATCCTAAATTGAGCATTATAGGACTTATTCCTGATGCGATAGGAAAAGCACAAGAGCCAAGTAATCATGCAAAATCGGCCCTTAGATTATTGAAAGATAATGGGCATGAAGCTTTAATTAAAACATGCGCTCAAGGTTATGACAATCCTGATGTCATTAAAGCAATTGAAGATATTTTAAGTGAAGATCCACTTGACCTTTATCCTAGTAAAATAACAAAATCTCCCTCATTTTGGGCTCCGAGTACTTGGAATAGGCCAGTATTAAAAGAAAATGGACATGCTTTAAGTGACACTGCCATAGAACATCTCGGCACAATGTTAAGATTTCCGGTTGCAGAAGGGATTTATGAAGGGATTAACCAAATCAAACATTTGTGTGAGCCTAATTCTTTAGCTAATTTTGCCTGGGATCTGTTTAATGCTTGGTTAGTAAGTGGTGGGCCTTCTAAAGAGAGCTGGGCATTTAACACATTAGGAATATTAGGAAATGATGATACAGCGAGAATGCTTACGCCTTTAATTCGAAGCTGGCCTGGCGAAGCGCAACACCAAAGAGCCGTTAATGGACTTGAGATCTTAAATCAAATTGGTTCTGATGTTGCCCTCATGCTGTTAAATGGAATCGCACAAAAAATTAAGTTTAAAGGTTTACAAGATAAGGCTCGTGAAAAAATTGCTGACATAGCCGAAGCGAGAGAATTAACAGTTGAAGAGTTAGAAGACAGAATCGCACCCAATTTAGGATTAGATGAAACGGGATCGTTAACCCTGAATTTTGGTAACCGTTATTTTTTAATTAGTTTTGATGAAAACTTAAAGCCTTTTGTAAGAGACAGTGAAGGAAATAGATTAAAAGATCTGCCAAAACCTAAACAATCAGATGATACTGAACTTGCAAATGAAGCAACTAATCGATATAAGCTATTAAAAAAAGATGCCAAAACAGTTGCAATGCAGCAAATTTTACGCCTTGAACTAGCGATGTGTCAAAGACGTCGTTGGACACATGAACTTTTTATGCAGTTCTTAGTCAATCATCCACTCCTTAAATATTTAGTACAACGCGTCGTTTGGGGCACCTATACAGTCGATGATGAAAGTAATTTCGGTGGGCAATTGATGGCGTGTTTCAGAGTCGCTGAAGATGGTTCATTCACAACAGCAGAAGATGAGACATTTACGATACCAGATTCGCCTCAATTACGTATCGGCATCCCTCATGCACTAGAATTATCAGATGAAGTTTCGACCCAATTTAGTCAGCTTTTTTCTGACTATGAATTATTACAGCCTTTTACTCAGTTAGGCAGAGAGACTTTTAGCTTAACTGAAGAAGAATTATCAAGTAAAGAAATTACTCGATTTGCAGGAAAAGAAGTGCCAACTGGTAAAATTCTTGGTCTAAACAATAGAGGATGGCGCAGAGGTGATGCGATGGATGGCGGTGGGATTACCTATTTTAGTAAACCAATTAATACTGAACTCTCTTTTTTCTTAGAATTTGAACCAGGTATGATTGTTGGTATGCTAGATGAGTACCCTGAACAAACTCTGGGTAATATTATCTGCAACGAAGGAAAAAACTATTGGTTTAGTGAGCAAAAAACACATTATTTTAATCAACTTGACCCGATTTTACTCAGCGAGCTCATAAGAGATTTATCTCAAGTAATCTCATAAAAAAATCACGTACCGCCTATCAATACACCTAGTTGAATTAATATAAAATGGATTAAATCGCTTTTTTAACATCATCTAGGTGAACTGATATTCGGTCTTTCCATCATATCGTTTTTTATGTAGTGGTACAGGCGATATAGTGTATTTTGATACACTTTTCGTTTAAGTGATACAACTTACACCATAATTTAAATACCTAACGCAAAACTTATACTAAACTAATACCGATATAGTTTAAGAACGAGCACTAATTAATGAACAGTCAAAATAGTATGCAAAATAATATTCAACGATTACCTGCTGAAATACAATATGCAGCTGAACTCAATCTCTTAATAGAAACAGATACTTCACCTCGCCCACCTGGCTGGTCAATGAGCCTGAATGCAGCAAGGAAATTTATTCTAGGGGATTCATCTCTTGGCATAGAACGTAAAATTGTTGCTAATATTTCAGCGATAGAGCGTATGCTTGTCTCTTTAGCAACTGGCCGAGGACTCATGCTTGTTGGTGAACCGGGTACTGCTAAGTCACTTTTATCGGAATTATTAGCGGCTGCGATTTGTGGTACATCTAGCCTTACAATCCAAGGCGGCGCATCTACAACTGAGGATCAGATTAAATATTCTTGGAATTATGCGCTTTTGATCAATGAAGGACCCTCTACTAAAGCGCTTGTTCCTGCTCCTCTTTATCAAGCAATGAAAACTGGCAAAATTGTTCGTTTTGAAGAACTAACACGTGTCCCATTAGAAGTACAAGATTGTTTATTAGGTATGTTGTCTGATCGTGTGATGGTGATTGCTGAATTGAATGATGGAGAAAATTTGTTATATGCAAAAGAAGGGTTTAACATAATTGCCACGGCTAATACCAGAGATAGAGGCGTAAACGAAATGAGTGCTGCACTCAAAAGGCGATTTGATTTTGAAACTGTTTTCCCGATTATGGATTTTGATCAAGAACTTGAATTAATTTCCTCTGCATCTGCTAAATTATTAGAAAAAAGTAATATACCCCATACGCTTCCTAAACCTATATTAGAAATTCTCGTCACCACTTTTAGAGATCTTAGAAATGCAGCTCATAATGCCTCTCAAAAAGGAGGTGGAATGGATGGTTTAACCGCTGTCTTGTCAACGGCTGAAGCAATCAATGTTGCTCATGCAGCAGGCATTAGAGCGTGGTTTTTAGAACAAAGAGAAGCCAATCCAATTGATTTAGTTGAATCGTTAGCAGGAACGGTTGTCAAAGATAATCCTGATGATCAAGCTAAACTCAAACGTTACTTTGAGCATAAAGTTGCTAAAAGGTCAGGAAATCATTGGCAAACTTTTTATCAAGCAAGGCACCGTCTACCTTAAAATAGAATTTAATGAACTATTCTAAACAAAATTCACCTACCATTATAGGTATAAGGCATCATAGTCCGATTTGTGCAAAATTAGTCTGTGAAACCATTACCCGCATTAAGCCAGCCATTGTCTTAATTGAGGGACCTATGGATTTTAACAGTCGCTTAGACGAATTGTTTCTATCGCATGAATTGCCCATTGCTATCTACAGTTATGGCTTACCTAAAAATGCAAATTCAGATAGACATCATAGCTCTTGGACACCTTTTGCTGAGCACTCTCCTGAATGGCAAGCACTTATCCAAGCTAAATCATATGGCGCACATATTCGATTTATGGATTTACCTGCATGGCATCATGCTTTTCACCATATTTCTAATCGTTATGCAGATCTCTCTGATCATGAACAATATGATCTTATTTCGGCATTTGAATCAAAACTGTGTGAAGAACTAGGCCTTACAAATTCTGATGCGCTCTGGGAGAGCTTATTTGAAAGCGAGTCGGATTTAGACGTATTAAGCGAAAAACTCAGCCTTTATTTTGAACAATTACGAGGAGAAACACTTGGCTCTTTAGGTAATCAAGCACGTGAGAAGATGATGGCCAGCTGGATTAATTGGGCTGTCTCTTGCCAAGATGGCCCTGTCTTAGTCGTTTGCGGCGGTTATCATGCGCCTATGCTTGCTAAACTCATCACTCAACATGATAAGAAGTTAACTGAACCTACACTTCCACCCATCACCGAGTGCACTCAAGAACAATTCACTGAAGATCAATTTACGACGGGTTCTTACTTAGTGCCTTATACCTATAAAAGACTTGATGCATTTACTGGTTATGCATCAGGTATGCCTTCACCACTTTGGCAACAGTGGGTTTGGAAATGGGGTTTAGAGCATGCAGGAATGGAACTATTAGAATCCATTTTTAAACAGCTAAGACGACTAGGGCAAGCAGCATCAACAGCAGATATGGCGGCCACATTATTAAAAGCACAGGGTTTAGCGCAACTAAGAGGTCACACGCTCCCTCTTAGAATTGATTGGTTAGATGCACTCGCAGGCGCGCTGATAAAAGATGCTTTAGAGGTCCCTCTTCCTTGGTCTTATCGGGGGACACTATTACCACATACCGATCCAATGCTCGTTTTGATTATGGATGTGATATCAGGTAATACGATCCAAGGTAAACTTGCAAGTCAAACACCCAAAGCTCCGCTACTTGCTTTTGTTCAGGATCAAATAAAGCGCTTTAAATGGCAATTTCCTACAACCATCACACTCGAGTTATTAACTGAGCAAGATAGACACAAAAGCCATTTTCTGCACCAGTTAGTGATACTGAATATTCCGGGTATTATCTTAGAAACGAATCACAAATCAGAGATAGCATTCCAAGCATTTGAAAAATGGCATTTACAATCTCCTTTTGAGCAAAAGGCTGCATTAATTGAAGCGTCTATATATGGCGCTACTGCTCATGCTGCTGCGAGCAAGAAACTGGAAAGTGAATTATATCAACTCAGCCATGAAAATAATGACTGCCTAATTAAATTAGTTGAATTACTGAATCAAGCAGTCTTCGCTGGTCTTAATGAATTTAACCATGAGATACTTAAACAATTAGAACAAATGATTGCAAGAGAAACTCAATTTGAAGCGTTAGGGATGGTATTAGACATAGCTTATCCACTTTATCGACATTCAGCATCAGCAGGAATGCGAGGCCGACCTATTTTACGCACTATCATCGAAACTGCATTTGACCGTTCTCTATGGTTATGTGAATCCTATGGTTTTATTTCAAGTGCTAACACGCATAAGCATATTTTGGCATTTAAAGCTATTTGGTCTATCACAAGAGATGCGCTTGCAATGCCTAGTGAAGAACTCAATACCCTATATCCTAACTTGCATCCAAAAAGAACGATCGCTGTTTGGCAGAGAAAATTTATGAACCAAATGGCGCATCCTTTAAGTCGTGGCGCAGCCTTAGGGGGGCTAATTAGTTTATCTGAACACAATGAGATGAACTTAGACTTACTAAATCATTCTGTCAGTTTATTAGAGTCGATTTCTATTGAAAATATTGGCGATTTACTAACTGGACTGCTTGCACTTGCTAGAGCATCTCTACTTCATCAAGACGATTTTTTGCACGCATTAAATCATCTCGTTTTATCATTTAGCGAAGATGAATTTTTACACGCACTTACCTCAATGCGTGCGGCTTTTTCGTGGCTACCGGCAAGAGAAAGAGGCGAAATCTCCGCACGAATTTTAAAAATCAACCATATTCATAATTTACCATCCGAGGCATTAACTAGACCTATCGAACCTGATCTGGCATTAAATTTTCCTCTCATGCAACGCTTAGACAAGCAAATTGTTAATGAATTAGTCTATTGGGGGCTCATTAATGAATAAAATAACAAACCCAGGTATACTCAGGTGGCGCCTCTTATTAGGTGAAGCAGCAAAATCTAACTTAGGTCAATTAGACGAAGGGTATCTTAAAATCGATGCGGCTCTGGAATGGTTATATGGACAAGATCCCTCTAAAACCGAACAGGGTGAACGCAGCGCAGATTTAGGCGATTCGAGATTAACTGTTCCAGAATGGATAAATGAAATCAATGAGTTATTTCCTAAAGAAGTGATTGAACGCCTAGAAAAAGATGCTATAGAGCTTTATGGAATAGATGAAGTTGTGACAAACCTTGAGGTTCTTGAGCGTATTGAACCTTCTGAAACGTTACTAAAAGCAGTGCTTCATACAAAACACCTAATGAATCCCGATGTGCTCGCTGCGGCAAGAAAACTAGTACAAGCTGTTGTAAAACAGATCATGGATCGCCTAGCGAAAGAAATTAGGCAATCGTTTAGCGGCACTCGAGATAGAAATAAACCTTCCTCAATCAAAATCGCTCGCAATTTTGATTTTAAACGTACGGTTAAAACCAACCTGCATCGTTTTGATGCAAAAACGAAAAAGCTCTATATTGACTCCCCTGCTTTTATGAGTCGTGTGAAAAAACATACAGAAAAATGGGACCTTTTTTTGCTTGTTGATCAAAGTGGATCGATGGTAAGTTCAGTTATTCACTCTGCCGTCATGGCCGCATGCTTATGGCAGCTTCCAGGTATGAAAACTCATTTAATTGCATTTGATACGCAAATTGTGGATCTAACGTCAAATGTCAATGACCCAGTTGAATTATTAATGAAAGTGCAACTTGGAGGAGGAACACATATTAATAAAGCAGTCGCTTACACCCAGTCACGAATCTCAAATCCATCTCGTTCACTTATTGTAATTATTAGTGACTTCTATGAAGGAGGTTCTGAATCAGATCTGGTTAGAATTGTACAAACTGCGGTTCAAGCTGGTACCAAAGTACTTGGATTAGCCGCATTAGATAGTACAGCTCATCCTAATTATGACAAAGCACTTGCAACAAGGCTCGTTGCGGTTGGTGCGCAAATAGGAGCGATGACACCTGGTCAATTGGCCACTTGGCTTGCTGAAAAAATTCAAGGTTAATTATGCATAAACGAATAGATTTGCTAGAGCTATCAAATGATGCATTAGTTGCACTTAGTAATGTTGGCTTTGTCAAAAGAGCGACAAAAGAGATAGCGGCCGGAAATATTCCTGAAATCAAAATTCAAGATGATTTAACGCTTTCGGCTCAATTTGAAGATGGACATAGTGTTCAATTAGCTGATGGAAAAGGACTTCGAGAAGCAAATTGTACTTGCCCTGCAAGTGGTATGTGTAGACACCGTGTCACGCTAGTACTCGCTTATCAAGCAACATATCAAGAAACTGATTCTCACCAAGCTGACTCAGATTTAACCAATTCATGGTCATTTAGCGCATTTAACGATCAGATACAAATGCTACCAAAATCTATTTTAAATAAAGCTAATAAATTAGTAGCAAATCGTATTGTTGTACAATTAGATAGCGGTAAAATGGCTAAAGAAGTCCCCCATGCAAAGCTACCGATGTGTGATGTGCGCTTTTTTTCAAAAAATAATTTATCGCATGCAAAGTGTGACTGTATTGAAGAGCGTATTTGTGAACATATCATTATTGCTGTTTGGGCTTTTGAACAAGCAAATAATGATCTATCAAAAGCTGAAATTCTATCTGTTGAAGTCAATTGCAAAAATGATGCTAATGCAGTACAAAACGAATTAGCTCAGAATATCTTCGAGAATCAAACAGCACAGCTATTAGATAATAGTTTAAGTGAATTATTCCTCCAACTTTGGATGGAAGGAAGTAATCAACCACAATCAATTTTAGAGGGGTTATTATCCCAATCAATTAACTATGCACAAAAGCTAGGTTGGTATTGGATAATTGAATCGTTAATTGAAATTAGAGCATTAATCAACGATCAACATAACCGCTCTACTCGTTATCACCCTCTAATATTCTTAGAAAGCATCACTAATCTTACTGCAAGGGTATTAGCCGCTAAACAGATGGCAAACATGGCAAGTCAATCCCTCTTGCCCAAAGTCCCTGCTAGTGACATCCTAGGACTTGGTATTAAAGGAGAAGTGAAATTATCTCATACTAAGCTCATTTCTTTAGGGACTAAATTATGGTCTGATGAACAGCATGAAGGTGTCAAACTACTCTTTATTGATCCCGATACGCATGCAGTATTGAATCTAATAAAGCAATGGCCCAAAATTGAAGATGATGAGAGTGGATATAAAAATACTCTCAGCACACGGAAATTAGCCGGTACTTCGCTTAACAAACTTGCAAGCAGCCAAGTCATAACCAATGCCGCTAAACGACTAGCAAACGGTATGATTGAGTTTAAGTCAAACAAACAAAATACGACTATCCTACCTTTGTCACCTACCTCTTGGGACTTACTTGGTGAACCAATCCGTCAACCTTCCGCCAATGCACTTTGTTCTTATCTCAATCAATCAAATCCCGATTTCATTCGTCCAAAGCAGTTGACAGATCAGCTTTTTATTTTACCTGTCACTCATGTTTTAGATTGGGGATGGGACGCGGCGCTCCATTGTTTAGACATAAAAATAATCAGTACAGAAGAACAATCGGATCAATTACATGAAGCTACTGTTGATAATATTGTCCATATTCAATTCAAATATGACCCCATTTCTCCAAATGCAGTAGATGTATTAGCAAGGGCTATGTTTGATGAAATTTCTAAACCTAAATTGATATCAGGCATCGCTAAACTTAAAGGAGGGAAACTCTATTTAGAACCACTTGCCGTCATCAGTGAAACCTCTGTTCATGTATTATGTATAGATAGTGCAAAGCCATTTAGCCTAGATAAATTCATAGATTTACAACAGCAATCGCAAATTGAATGTATTTTAACAGATATTGAAGAAGCTCTTGCTAGATGCTTAGAAACAGGAATTCGATACCAAAATAATAAGCTAAGAAATGAATTAACGTTATTATCAAAAAAAATAGAAGAGCAAGGATTTAGCTACCTCGCAAACCAAATCTTAAGTGTTTTAGAGATTATATTTAGTGAAAAAAAGGACTTATTGACTAAAACCTTATGCATTGTTCATCAGCAAATCCGATTAATTAATCAAAGGATTAATCACTGAGGTAGTTGCAAGATGATTAATTTAAATCCTCCGGCAATAAATTCACTAATAAAAAGTGGCTAGCTTTAGACTTGAATTTGTATTGAATATGTTGTATTTCTATTATACATACTTGGCGGTTTTTTAGTGATTTATTCATAAACTTTAGTTTATGTATCCTTTAGCAAAACCTAAGAAATAAGCTAGTCTGCTATGCAAATACTTAATCGAATAAAGGAAAAGCAATAAAAAACCGTTCAGAAATGATTTATTACAGTGTAAGAAACGTGAACACAGCAAAATCAAAATAGCATTATTGCCGTGTTCATTATCCGTGTATCAAATGCCTTTAAACTAAGTTTCAATTTGCATCATAGCTTGTAGAATTCTTTTTTCAGATATTGGATATGGTGTGCCTAATTGCTGAGCGAATAAGCTTATCCTTAATTCTTCTATCATCCAACGTATCGTAATCACCTCACTATTTGCTTTTAACTCTAGAGTTAACTTATTAAACCAATTCTGCCATTGCTGTTCAACTGCTTGGACTTTTAACATCTGCGCTCTATCTTTAAGGGCATCTACTTTGAGTTTTTCTAATCGTTTCTCAATTCCATTAAGATATCTTAGAATGTCTGGTAATTTATCACTACCATGTGCCACGACAAATTCAGGAAAAACAAGCCTAGATAGCTGTTGCTTAATATCGGATAAAGCAAAGGCGCTATTCATATCAATTTTGCCTTTCAACTGTTTAGACAGCTCATATTGTTTAGATAAAATCTGCTCAACTCGATTAGCGATTGCTACCACTGTTTCATTTATGTTAGCTTTTATATACTCAATCAATTTCTCATAGTCATTTTTTTCCCAAACAACACCACCATACGCGGAAATAAGATGATCAATTGCAGCTTTGATACAGTCGTCAATTAAAGTCATGACCTTGCCATATGGATTAAAATAAAGCCCTAACTTCGCCTTATTTGGTAAATGTTCATGTAAATATTTAATTGGGGAAGGTATATTTAACAAAACCAATCGCCTTAATCCTTCTCTCATTGACAACTGCTGCTGAGCGACTGAGTCAAAATATTTTATAACGACACTTTCTTTATTATCTACAAGTGCAGGATAAGCTTTCAATGTGTAGCCTTTTTTCCGTTGTTCTTGACACATTGGAATGCTATCAAAAGACCAATCAGTGTAAATATCACTCTCTATTTGATTACCGACAGCGGCTAATGCAGCTTCAACCTGAGGTTGCAAAGTCGCTTTTAACTCAGTTAGATTTTTTGACTTAGCTACAACTTTATTATGCTCATCAAACACTTTAAATGTCATTTTTAAATGCGATTCAATTCCTTCCAAATCCCAATCATCTTCATCAATCGTGACACCTGTCATTTTACGAAGTTCTTTTTCAATAGAACTTAGCATAGGCACATTGTAATCTGTCACTCTTGCTAAGACCGCTTCTGCAAAATTTGGTGCGGGTACAAAATTACGCCTTAATGATTTAGGTAATGACTTAATTAAAGCCATAACTAAGGTATGCCTTAATCCTGGGACAGACCAATCAAAACCGATATCTTGTACTTGGTTTAATATCCCAAGTGGAATATGGACAGTTACCCCATCATCAAATTCGCCCGGTTCAAATTGATAGGTTAATTTAAATTTATGACTCCCTTGATGCCAAAAAACTGGAAAATCACTTTGACTTACTTTTTGCGCATCCTCTCTAATGAGCATTTGTTTTTCAAAATTAAGCAAATCAGGATTGTCTTTTGATTTATTTTTCCACCAAGTGTCAAAATGTTTGGCAGAAATAGCATCGGCATCAATCCTTTCATCATAAAATTCATACAAAGTTTCATTATCAACTAAAATATCTCTGCGCCTTGCTCGATGCTCTAAGGCCTCAACCTCAGCCAATAATTTTCTATTCTCATGGTAAAAGGCATGTTTAGTTGTCCATTCCCCTTCGATGAGTGCATGCCTAATGAATAATTCACGACAAATTTCAGGATCTATTTTTGCATAATTGACTAAACGAGCTGCCACAATTGGTAATCCAAACAAAGTAACTTTTTCATAGGCCATGACAGCACCTTGCTTTTTAGACCAATGTGGCTCGCTATAAGTATGTTTAACTAAATGGGTTGCTAAAGGTTCAATCCAAAGTGGATCTATCTGCGCACATACCCTACCCCATAAACGTGTTGTTTCCATTAATTCAGCTACCAATATCCATTTCGGCGGCTTTTTAAACACAGCTGAATTAGGGAAAATATGAAAGCGGGTATTACGTGTTCCTTGGTATTCATGCTTTTCTGCCTCTTTCATACCAACATTGGTAATTAAACCGCATAATAAAGCCATATGAACAGTATTAAAGTCAGCAGGTTCACTATTAATAGGCAAACCCATCAATTTGATTGTTTGACGTAACTGAGTATAAACATCTTCCCACTCTCTTAATCGAAGATAATTTAAAAATTCTTTTTTGCACATCCGTCTAAACTGGTTATTTGTTAATGCTTTATCTTGTTCTTGAACATACCGCCACAAGTTTATAAACGCCATAAAATCAGAGCGCTCATCTATAAAACGTCGGTGCATTTCATCAGAAGCCTGTTGTCTGTCTTGAGGTCTTTCTCTTGGGTCTTGAATGGATAATGCTGCAGTAATAATCAAAAGCTCTTGTACTGCACCTGTTTGGCTCGCTGCGATGATCATTCTTGCAAATTTCGGATCAAGGGGAAGTTGTGCTAATTGTCTACCTAGTTGTGTAAGTCCTTTTTGCGAAGTCAAAGCGCCTAATTCTTCTAATAATCGAAGCCCATCTTGTATTTGTTTAATATCAGGTGGCTCTATAAAAGGAAATGCTTCAATATCACCTAGGCCAATAGACAACATTTGCAAAATAACAGATGCTAAATTGGTCCTTAATATTTCGGGGGTTGTAAATTCAGGACGCCCTAAAAAATCCGCCTCGCTATATAACCTGATGCAAATCCCTTCACTCACACGTCCACATCGCCCTTTTCTTTGATTAGCGGACGCCTGAGAAATCGGCTCTATCGGTAAACGTTGAACTTTAGTGCGGTAGCTGTATCGACTTATTCTTGCTGTTCCAGAATCTATGACATATTTTATGCCAGGGACTGTCAATGAAGTTTCAGCCACATTGGTTGCTAGCACAATTCGCCTGCCAGTATGAGGCTGAAAAATTCGATTTTGCTCACTGTTTGATAATCTTGCATACAAAGGTACGACTTCTGTATGCCGATATCTTGGATTGTTTAGTGTCTCTTTACCTAATGCTTCTGCGACATCTCTGATTTCACGCTCTCCTGTTAAAAAAACCAGAATGTCTCCATCACTTTCATAACTTAATTCATCAGCAGCTTCAATTATTGCTTGAATCAAATCTTTTTCATTTTCATTTTGAGCTTCCAAAGCAATTTCTTCATCTGTGTTAGACTCATAAATGGGTCGATAACGAACTTCTACTGGGTAGGTGCGGCCTGACACTTCAATAATCGGGGCTGGTCCATTTTTGCCAGAAAAATGTTTTGCAAATCGCTCTGGATCTATCGTAGCGGAAGTAATAATAACTTTTAAATCGGGTCTTTTGGGCAAGATAGAGGCTAAATACCCTAGGATAAAATCAATATTTAAGCTTCGTTCATGCGCTTCATCAATAATAATCGTATCGTATTGTGACAACAATTTATCTTGCTGAATTTCAGCAAGTAAAATACCGTCAGTCATCAATTTAACAAGTGTTTTGTCACTGACATGATCAGAAAAACGCACTTTAAAGCCAACGGTCTGACCAATCTGCCCTACCTGCTCGCCTTCTGTTAACTCATCGGCTAAACGCTGCGCAACTGCTCTTGCAGCCAGCCTTCTTGGCTGTGTATGTCCAATAAATCCTTTAATTCCTCGACCAAGCTCTAAGCACATTTTAGGTATTTGCGTCGTTTTACCAGAACCTGTTTCCCCAGCAATCACTACAACTTGGTTTTCAGCAATTGCTTTAAGAATATCTTCTCTCTTTTGGCTAACGGGCAAAGTTTCAGGATAAGTAATAATAGGAACAGATTGCTTTCGGATAGTAACTTTAGATTTCAAATTTTCAATTTCTTGCAAAATTTCTTTCATGACAGCTTGCTTGGCACTATCTTTTCTAATTTTATCTATTCCTCTGATGCGGCGTTTAAGTTTGATTGCATCTGCTATCAAAAGTTGATCTAACTCAGAGTAAAGTACTTTTAATGTCAAAGGTGCACATTGGGGTTCATTCTGCTGTAATGAAGTCATAAAAATCTTTTTTCTCAATATCTTGTTAATTTAAGTGGTGTGTTATGTGTAAATATGAATAATTGATTTATTCGTAAATTATACGATAAATACTATCTAATGTAACGATATCAAACTTGCTAATTGCAGTAATCTATTTAGACCTTGCTTAATCGTATAGCTGAAAAAATACAGGAAAAAAATAGCTTAAATTCGCAGCAATATTTGGGCATGTATGAGCAATAATTAATCATTCAATTAATTACTCATTTCTATTTGACGATTAATTGATTTATTTAAAGATTTAGATCGCAAATTTACAAAATAGCGTTTGGTTTTTGTCAAAAAGTTTTTTAATGTAACATTTGTAATATTTTAAGTGTATGCTTTGTTTGTCAACTTGTGTATCAATTTGAATTTAAAATTAGAGCGTACATTAATTCTTAACTAATGAATGCTTTTTCATCTGTTTTTAAACCCGTGTGAACGTAAGGATACTGTTATGAAAAGTCCTAAAGCTGAAAAAAATGACCAAGCCACCGTCAAAACGACCCCAGCTAAAACCGCTAAAAAAACATCTGCAACCAAATCACCAAAGACCAAAGTAGATAAAGTTGTAGATATTCATGAAGTCAAAACCATTACAGATATGGATATCGCGTTATTAATGGAAGCAAAACATCCAGATCCATTTAGCGTTTTAGGACTTCATCAACACGTAGAATCAAAACAATTTTATATCAATGCATTACTTCCTGAAGCCACGTGTGTCAAGGTCATCAACAAAGGTACATTAAAAGAAATTGCAACACTAGACAAACTAGATGCAAGGGGTATTTTTGGTTCATTTTTACCTTCAATTAAAAGCCGGTTTGATTACCTTTTTGAAGTTACTTGGCTTAATAATGATGAGCAACCACACACAATTCAGTTAGAAGATCCCTACAAATTTGGAGTAATTATTCCTGAAATGGATATTTGGCTCTTAAGCGAAGGGAAACATTTGAGACCATATCAACAATTAGGGGCCCATTTAACAACGATAGACAAAGTAGAAGGTGTTAGATTTGCTGTTTGGGCACCAAATGCTGAACGTGTTTCAGTGATAGGTGATTTTAATGTTTGGGATGGTAGACGCCATCCTATGCGCCTACGCAGAGAAGCTGGCATTTGGGAAATATTTATTCCTCATGCAACAAAAGGTGATCATTATAAATTTGAAATCCGTGATTGCTTTGGCGCAATTATTCATAAAGCAGATCCTTTTGCTTTCACAGCGCAGCTCAGACCTGAAACCGCGTCTATTGTAACAGCTTTACCTGAGAAAATTATTCCACCTTCTGAGCGTTTTACTGCAAACCAATTTGATAAACCTATTTCTATTTATGAAGTGCACTTAGCATCTTGGAGAAGACATATTGAATCAAATCAATGGTTATCTTATCAAGAATTAGCTACTCAGTTAATTGATTATGTGGCTTATATGGGCTTTACACATATAGAACTTATGCCAATTACAGAATATCCATTTGATGGTAGTTGGGGGTATCAACCAACCGGAATGTATGCTCCTACAAGTCGTTTTGGTAAGCCTGATGACTTTAGAGATCTCATTCATGCGGCACATGCTAAAAATATTGGGGTAATTTTAGACTGGGTTCCAGCGCATTTTCCAAATGATCCACATGGATTGGCACATTTTGATGGTACTGCACTGTATGAATATGCTGATCCTAAAGAAGGATTTCATCAAGATTGGAATACACATATTTATAACTACGGCCGTCATGAAGTCAGAAATTTTTTATCTGGTAGTGCGTTATATTGGGTAGAACAATTTGGTGCTGATGCTTTAAGAGTAGACGCTGTTTCATCAATGGTTTATCGAGATTATAGCCGAGCTGAAGGTGAATGGATACCCAATCACCACGGTGGTAGAGAAAACCTCGAAGCCATAAGCTTTTTACAAGAAGCCAATTCAATTATTGGGCAGCAATGCCAACATTGCATTTCTATTGCTGAAGAATCAACTGATTTTTCAGGTGTAACCCTCCCTCCTGAACATAATGGTCTTGGATTTCATTATAAGTGGAATATGGGCTGGATGCATGACACCCTAAGCTATATGCAAAAAGAACCTGTTTTTAGAAAATACCACCATCACCAAATGACATTTTCTATGATGTACCACTATACAGAAAATTTCATTCTTTCACTTTCACATGATGAAGTAGTGCATGGTAAAGGTTCGATATTATCTAAAATGCCAGGCGATGAGTGGCAAAAATTTGCTAATTTAAGAGCGTATTATGGTTTCATGTGGGCACACCCTGGTAAAAAATTATTATTCATGGGATGTGAATTTGCACAGGGCAAAGAGTGGAATCATGATGAAAGCTTAGACTGGCATCTACTTGATAATCCAGAAGGTTATCATGCAGGAGTGCAAAACTTCGTTAAAGATTTAAATTTACTTTATAAAAACAATTCCCCATTATTTGAATTAGATTATGACAATAACGGTTTCGAATGGTTAGTCGTGGACGATAGTGATAATTCTATTTATGCCTTTGTGCGCCGTGATAAAGCAGGGAATGAAATTATTGCTGTCAGTAACTTCACTCCGGTACCAAGGCATGATTACCGTATAGGTGTTAATCTTCCTGGCTTTTACGAAGAAGTGCTTAATAGTGATTCAGCATACTATAACGGTTCAAATCTTGGTAATCATGGTGGTGTTTTAGCAGAGGATTTTGAATTCAATCACAAACCATACTCGATCAACATCACAATTCCACCTATGGCTACAGTGTTTTTTTCAAATAAAATCGAAAACCTAAACACCCCAACGTCTAAAGATGAAGCTAAAAACGTTAAAAACCCAACGAAAAAAAAGGCTTCTTCAGCCACTAAAAAAACTGTAACTAAAAAAGCCAACTCAAGCTCAGAATTAAAACCTGAGTTACAACAAGATGACCTTAAGCAAGAAGCCTCTGCCTCAGTTGAGACTGCGACTGTTGTGAAAAAAGTTTCAGCAACAGCAAAAAAATCCGTCTTAAAAGAGAAAGCAATAGCTGATAAACCCAAAAAAACAACTGTTAAAAAAAGTACTAAGCAAACTGTTAGTAAAGAACCTGTTTCAAATAAAGCAGATGCGTCTAAAACAGATTCAATTTTATCTAATACAACTAATAATGAGGCATAGTGAATGACCATAGGTTCGAAATATTTATTAACTGAAGGTTCGCCTGTAAAGCTTGGTGCGACTGTGGATAAAAATGGCATTAACTTTGCCATTTATTCTGCGAGTGCCGAGCATATTGAATTATGCTTTTTTGATGACAATGAGTGCGAAATACGTTTAGCAATGCCTGGTAAAACAGGCAATATTTGGCATGGTTATTTGAGCTTAGATAGTTGCAAATTAGCAAAACCTGGACTTAGATATGGTTATCGGGCTTTTGGGCCATTTAATCCAGCACGTGGTGAACGATTTAATAGCCAGAAACTATTATTAGATCCATATAGTTTAAAAATTGACTCTACGCCTAAAAATCATACTAGCCATTATGGGGGTAACGCAAAACCTAATCACTATAACAGCGCCCCTTACATGGCTAAATCAATAGTATCAGCGCCTCTAAATTATCAATTTAAGGCGCCTAAACCGAATCATCCTTGGCATAAAACCGTGATTTATGAGGCTCATGCTAAAGGATTGACAAAAATGCACCCTGATATACCTGAAGCAATCCGTGGTTCATACGCTGGGTTAGTTCACCCTGTGATGTTAGAGCATTATCAATCACTTGGAATCAGTGCAATTGAATTATTGCCTATTGCACATCATAGCGATGAGCCACGACTTCAATCCATCGGTTTATCTAACTATTGGGGATACAACTCTATCGCTCATAGTGCTCTTGAGCCTAGTTATGCTTCTGGATTTCAAGGGATGAGTCCTGAAGAGGAATTCTGTTATGCTGTCGATAAATTACACGAATCTGGTATTGAAGTCATACTGGATGTGGTCTATAACCACACAGCAGAACTTGATGCTGACGGGCCTACTTTTTCATTCAGAGGACTGGACAATCAAAACGCATATTGGTTATTAGATAACGGTGACTACGATAATATGACTGGCTGTGGGAACGCAACTAACCTACAGCATGAGGGGATGTTAAATTATGTCCTGCATTCTTTACGCCATTGGATATTAGAGTATGGCGTTGATGGATTCAGATTTGATCTTGCCACGTTATTAGGCCGCACACCGGCTTTTGATAAAAATGCACGGTTGTTAGTGGCAATGATTAATGACCCTGTTATTAGCAAGGTAAAATTAATATCCGAACCATGGGATGTTGGATTGGGTGGATACCAAGTTGGACAGTTCCCTGATCCATTTGCTGATTGGAATGATAAATATCGAGATACCATACGTCAATTTTGGTTATATCACCCTATTACTCTTGGTGATTTTGCTCAAGCATTTGCAGGCTCTAGGCAACTTTTTGCAAGTAGGGAGTCACCTTTTGCCAGTATCAATTTCATTACCGCACATGATGGCTTTACCTTAGAAGATTGTGTTGCCTATAACAATAAGCATAATTTTGCTAATGGTGAAGAAAATCGTGATGGGACAAATAATAATTTTAGTAATAATCATGGTGCAGAGGGAATCACAAATGATGATACCATTTTAGCTAATCGTGCCATCACAAAACAATCATTGCTGTTCACATTATTACTCTCACAAGGGACGCCAATGATACTTGCGGGTGATGAGATTCATAATAGTCAATCTGGCAATAATAATGCCTATTGCTTAGATAATGAAACCTCTTGGTTAGATTGGTCTTCTAGTACCTCATCTTTATCTGCTTGGATAAAGAAATTGATTACAATTAGGCATCAGATCCCTGCTTTAACAGAAAACCAATGGTGGCAAGATGGAAAAAATCAAGTCAACTGGTTAAATGCTGATGCAACCTCTCTTAGCTTGGATGAATGGCAAAGCACCACCTATCCTATTTTGCAAATTAAACTCAGTGAAAAATGGTTGTTAATTTTTAACAGGAGTCACCAAGCACAAAATCTAATATTGCCAAAAGGTAAATGGCAGTTTGTAATTTCTTCTGATGAATTATTCAATATGTCTTCGTTTAATATGCAAACTGTCACCATTGAACGAGGTGTTTACTTATTTAAACAATAGAAAGTTAAATCTTAGCTATATACTAAATATCACTACTGTTTTTTTTAATTTTGGGAGGCTCTATGACCGTTTTTAATCAGCATGACCAACTAAGTTTAGCTCGTCAATTACCGTTAAAGTCTGTAGCATTAGTCCTTGCAGGTGGTCGAGGTTCTAGACTGAAAGATATTACGAATAAGCGTGCAAAACCTGCTGTTCACTTTGGTGGGAAATTTAGAATTATTGATTTTGCCATGTCTAACTGTATTAATTCCGGTATTCGTCGAATCGGTGTGATAACTCAATACCATTCCCATTCCCTCGTAAAGCATATTCAGCGCGGTTGGTCTTTTTTAACATCTGAAATGAATGAATTTGTAGACCTCCTCCCAGCTCAGCAACGTTCTGATAGAGAAGAATGGTATTCAGGTACGGCAGATGCAGTATTTCAAAACATGGATATTATCCGCCGATACGATGCTAAATATGTGATCATTTTAGCTGGTGACCATATTTATAAAATGGACTATTCCAGAATGTTAATTGATCATTTAGAAAAAGGCGCAAAAGTTTCAGTAGCTTGTATTCCTGTTCCAAGAAGTGAAGCATCTGAATTTGGCGTAATGGCAGTGGATGAAAACCATAAAATTGTCGACTTTTTAGAAAAACCAGCTGACCCACCATGTATGCCTAACGATGAATCTCGCTCATTAGCCAGCATGGGAATTTATATTTTTAATGCTGAATATTTGTTTGAATTACTGGAAGAAGATAGAGTTACAGAAGGTTCTAATCATGATTTTGGTAAGGATCTTATTCCCAAAGCAACTCGCCAAGGATTTGCTTATGCTCATCCCTTTACACTTTCATGTGTCAGCAGCTCACCTACCAATGAACCTTATTGGCGTGATGTAGGAACACTTGAAGCCTACTGGAAAGCGAATTTAGACCTTGCCAGTGTGACACCTGAACTTGATATCTACGATAAAGCTTGGCCAATTCGAACTTATGTAGAATCTCTGCCACCTGCTAAATTTGTTCAAGATAGATCAGGCAGTCACGGCATGACTTTAAACTCACTTGTTGCTGGAGGCTGTATTGTTTCTGGTTCTGTTGTTAGCAACTCAGTCCTATACTCAAGAGTGAGAGTTAACTCTTTTTGCACGATAGAATCTAGCGTCATTATGCCTGAATCTAACATTGGGCGTTCATCAAGATTACGCAATTGCATTATTGATAGGGGTTGTATTTTACCTGAAGGTACTATTATTGGTGAAAATGCGGATGATGATAGCCGTAGATTTCACAGAACAGAAAATGGAATTGTACTTGTCACAAAAGAAATGATTGCAAAACTAAATTCTAATTCTTAATTACTAAGGAGTCATTGTGCGGGTATTACATGTTTGTTCAGAATATTACCCCTTGCTAAAAACAGGGGGATTAGCCGATGTTATTGGTGCACTACCACAAGCACTTAATCAATTAGGAGCAGATTCACGAATTCTAATACCTGCTTTTCCAGCCATATGGCATGGAATGAAACAGGCTGATAAGGTCGATAAGGTTACCACTTTTAAGACATTTGCAGGTGAGATATCTCTTTTTTATGCAGAGCTCAATGGAACTAGTCTCTATCTAATTGACGCCCCCTATTTTTATGATCGCCCTGGTAGTCCGTACCATGATTCATATCAAAATGCCTATCCAGATAATGCGATTCGCTTTGCATTACTAGGATATATTGCCTGTGAAATCGCAAAAGGATTAGATGGATTTTGGCGCCCTGAAATCGTTAATGCACATGACTGGCATGCTGGTATAGCGTGCGCCTATCTTGCTTATCATGGAAGACCTGCAAAATCAGTTTTTACTATTCATAACTTAGCTTACCCTGGCTGTTTTCCGAAATACTACCACCAAAATGGTATAGAACAAGCAACCTCTCTACTTGAATTAATTGGGTTACCAGAGCATTTTTTTAATATCGAAGGGCTCGAATTTCATGGTCAAGTTTCTTATTTAAAAGCAGGGGTTTACTTTGCCGATCATGTCACAACCGTAAGCCCTACTTATGCAAATGAGATCTGTTCAGCTGAATATGGTGGTGGATTTGATGGTTTGTTGCAAACTAAACGTGCTAATGGTCAGTTGTCAGGTATTCTAAATGGAGTGGACTACCAAATTTGGTCACCTAATTCAGATACTTTAATTAAACAAAATTATTCTGCAAAAAATCTTGATCGTAAGTCCGACAATAAGCGGGCTTTGCAAGATGAATTTGATCTTACCATAGATTCTAAATCTCTTATCTTTGCAGTTGTGAGTCGGTTAAGTTGGCAAAAAGGATTAGATTTAGTCTTAGCTGCGCTTCCTAATATTATTCAAATGAAAGGACAATTAGTATTATTAGGTACAGGAGAAGCGCACCTACAACATGCTTTTGAAGAAATAGCTAAACTATACCCAGATCAAGTTGCAGTTGTGATTGGTTATGATGAAGCGTTAGCACACAGAATTATTGCTGGAGCTGATGTTTTATTTGTACCAAGTAGATTTGAGCCTTGTGGGCTGACTCAATTATATAGTCTAAAGTATGGCACTCTTCCTCTTGTAAGAAGAACGGGTGGACTTGCCGATAGTGTCGTTGATACTAGCATAGAAAACTTAGCTGACAATATTGCTACAGGATTTGTATTTGAACGTGAAACACTCGAAGATTTTCAGCAAGCCATAAGAAGAAGCTTTACCTTGTGGAACGATAATATTAAATGGAAGCAAGTTCAAAAAACTGCAATGGACGTTGATTTTTCCTGGGAAAAAGCAGCAAAGGCATATTTAGAACTCTACCGATCGCTTTAAAAACTTAAGATTTAAATGAATCAACTCAATAACCAAGCATTAAGATAATTTTAAATAGGAACCAATATGGAACACGTTAATTATTTACCTTCAAATTTTAATTATAATTCACCCGGCGCCACATCTGACGCGCTTAAGCAATCTATCGTCTATAAACTTATGTTTATTGTTGGTAAACATCCGGAAGTTGCTGATAAACATGACTGGCTTAATGCTACCCTTTTCGCCGTAAGGGATCGTATTGTAGAGCGTCAATTAAATGCAACAACCGCACAATTAGATCAAGACTCTAGACAAGTTTATTATTTATCAATGGAGTTTTTAATTGGACGTACATTATCAAACGTCCTGATTTCACTAAATATTTATAATGAAATTGCAGAAGCTTTAAAAGAACTAGGACTTAACATTGATGATATTGTAAACGAGGAAGATGATCCAGGACTAGGAAATGGTGGTTTAGGCAGGCTCGCAGCCTGCTTTTTAGACTCTCTTACATCTCTTGGTTTACCAGGGCGTGGTTATGGTATCCGTTATGATTATGGTATGTTTACGCAGAAAATTATAGACGGCCAGCAAGTAGAATCACCAGATAATTGGTTAGAGTATGGAAATGCATGGGAGTTTAAACGCCATCATCTTCGCTATAAAATCAAATTTGGTGGCAGAATTCAACAAGAAGGCAATAAAACGAAATGGCTTGATACTGAACATATCTTGGCATGTGCTTACGATCAACTTATCCCTGGATATGAAATCAATTTCACTAATACACTGAGATTATGGCGTGCTCAAACTAGCAAAGAAATTAATTTAGGCAAATTTAACCAAGGTAATTACTTAGAAGCAGTTGCTGAAAAAAATAGTTCAGAAAATGTTTCTCGTGTTTTATACCCTAACGATTCAACAGATTCAGGTAAAGAACTTAGACTTCGTCAAGAGTACTTTTTAGTTTCTGCCACAATTCAAGATATCTTAAGACGACACCTGAAAATTCATGATACGTTCACTAACTTGCATGAAAAAGCTGCGATTCACTTAAATGATACTCACCCTGTCCTTGCTATCCCAGAATTAATTCGCATTTTAGTCGACGAACATAAAATGTCATTTCAAGACGCTTGGACTATTACTAAACAGACATTCTCCTATACTAACCACACTCTCATGTCAGAAGCACTTGAGACTTGGCCTGTTGACATGTTAGGTAGAGTCTTACCAAGGCACTTACAAATCATATTTGACATCAATGATGTTTTTTTACAAGCAGTACGAGATCGTTTCCCAAATGACACTGATCTTCTTGGAAGAGTTTCAATCATTGATGAGGCTCATGGCAGAAAAGTTAGAATGGCTTGGCTAGCTGTGATTGCATGCCATAAAATCAATGGTGTATCAGCGCTACATTCACAATTAATGGTCGATTCTCTTTTTGCTGATTTTGCAAAAATTTATCCAGAGCGTTTTTGTAATAAAACAAATGGTGTGACACCTCGTCGCTGGATTGCACTTGCTAATCCATCTTTATCTAAAGTATTTGATACACATCTTAAAGGTAATTGGCGTAGGGACTTATCACTTTTAGCAGGTTTAAACCAATTCAAGAATGATGAAAATGTCCTAAATGCTTTAACTGAGTCTAAGTTAGAGAATAAAAAAAGATTAGCTAATTATATCGCAGAACATCTTAATACGGTTGTTAATCCAAACTGCCTCTTCGACGTGCAGATAAAAAGAATTCATGAGTACAAACGTCAACTTTTAAATGTACTACATGTAATCACTCGTTATAACCGTATAATACAAGACCCAGATGCACCAATTGTACCAAGAGTCGTTATTTTTGCTGGAAAAGCAGCTTCTTCATACTATGTTGCTAAACAAATTATTCATTTAATCAATGATGTTGCACAAATTATCAATAATGACCCAAGAGCCTTCAATAAGCTTAAAGTGGTATTCATTCCTAACTATAGCGTGAGTCTTGCCCAGATTGTGATTCCAGCAGCTGATCTATCGGAACAAATTTCATTAGCAGGCACAGAAGCATCAGGTACTGGTAATATGAAATTTGCTTTAAATGGAGCATTAACAATTGGTACGCTTGACGGTGCTAATGTTGAAATGCTTGAAAATGTTGGCGATGAAAATATCTTTATCTTTGGCAATACTGCGGAGCAAGTAGAGGCGCTCAGGAGTAAAGGATATAACCCAAGAGAGTTCTTTGATAAAGATGAAGAATTACGCCAAGTACTAAGTCAAATAGCCAATGGAACCTTTAGTCCATTTGAACCACATCGCTATATGGGTTTATTTGATAATTTGGTTAATTTTGGAGACTACTATCAACTCCTAGCTGATTATCGTAGCTATATTGATATGCAAGATGAAGTAGATAAGCATTATCAAAATAAAGATAAATGGGCTCAAAGTGTTCTTTCTAACATTGCTAATATGGGATATTTCTCATCAGATAGGACAATACAAGAATATGCTGACGATATTTGGAAAATCAAACCTGTTAATCTAGCATAAAATAATAATATCGCACCTTATTTTAATCAATTGGGTGCGATATTATTAGGCACTAAAGTTGAATTTGCTGATAATTACAAGGTCAAGCGCAATTGCCAACTCAAGTGATTGTATTATAATATCTTTAAATTTCTCATTTCAAATTGTACTCACTTTAGTTTTTACTGGGATAATAGCCATATTTAGCGTTTTTGTGGGTTCTAAGACTAAATTGACACTGAAAGGTTTGCTTTGATAACTTTCCTTGGGCATGGCAACAACCATATTATAATAACTATTTTGAAGTATCTTAAAAGCATTGTATTTCCTCATCATTCCGATCACTCATTCTCATTTATACCGATCACGTAAACTTATCCCAGTATAGGCTTAAAAGATTTCACATATAGGGTTTCTTTTCTAGTTCTGAGAATCGAAATATCGTAAGCCTTTTGAAGAAGCAACAAATGTTCAGCTGATGGCCTAACAAAAACAAGTTTTAATCGCATGGCTATTTCAGGAATAATTGAACTTCGTCTATTTAATATTTTTGACGGGGTTTTTCTGCTTAATCAAGGTGATTTGCAGTATTGCTGATTGTTAAATTTAAGGGTTTAATTAACAGCCCCCTCAAAATTTCTCCTTGATGGGCTTGGTTGTACATAGTCATTAGTGATAATCCTCATAGTTTACAATTTCAGCATCTCTTCCGTTGAATTTGAGAGTAATGAGTCAATTACCGCTTATTCTGACTGATCAAGTGCTTTTTTGAGATCCACTTAGTTCATGCAATCGAAATTATTCGTAATGATACCTGCATGATGCTATCAATATAGCAGTATCACTTATTTCATAAATAATTCTATGTTCTTCATTAATTTTTCTAGACCAAAATCCTGCAAGATTGTGCTTTAAAGGTTCAGGTTTTCCTGTGCCTTCGAAAGGTGTTCTGCTTATTTCTTTTATAAGATCATTTATTTTTTTGTTAGTCTTTCGTGGATTCGTATAATAAGTGCATAGCCGCTGTGAGTCGCATGGCATTAATTGAGGGTCGAAAAGATCAAGACTCAGAGATATAATGCTAAGCGACCAAACTAAGCAGAGGGCTACACAATGAGCTACAATCACCTGAGTCTTGAAGAAAGGCATTATATCAATACTGCATTAAAAAAAGAAATTTCTATATCACAAATAGCAAAAGATCTTGAGCGTTCACAAAGTACAATCAGCAGAGAAGTAAACCGTAATAAAGGACACCGAGGGTATCGTTATAAGCAAGCAAATAGCAAAGCCTTACAACGTCATAAAGATAAGC
>NZ_FOHV01000032.1 GCF_900111395.1 Thorsellia anophelis DSM 18579
TATGAATTTGGCCAAGCCGGCACGGCAATCAGCGCACTTAACTATTCATCAGCTTATGCGGGTACGAATTTAGTGCAAGGGGTGAACTCATTTAAATTGCGCCCATTGACCCAAGCAGATTTAGAACAAAAGCTAGAAGTCGCAGTATGGGCACTCAATGATTATTATGAAGGGGCTCAAAAACAAGCCATTAGCTTAGATACCCTTCCTAAAGTCACAAATCCTGCGGTGGATGACGTTAAGATTAGTTCTGATGATGACATCATCATGGCAAACTCTGTACTTAGAGGAAACTATACATTCATCCCCTCAGATGCCACTAAACTCACAACTGATAATTCATATTATTCATGGATAGGCGCATCATCCATCACTGACAAACCCATCACCGAATCTGGAAAAGTAGATAACTATACAGTCAGCAGCAATGATATCGGGCAAGTCGTCACCTTAAGTGTTACAGCAAGAGATGCCGCTAACAGAATCGGTAATACGCTCACTGACAGCGTGTATCCAACCGCGCCTACCCCATCGGTTAACAATGTCGTCATCACCTCCAAGAATGAAGTCCGCATGCCAAGTTATCGCGCGACATTAATGGCAACTTATGAGTTTGATTCAGGTATTGAAAATAATACAATCGATAAATCAACCTATGGGTTTTATATTGGTGATGAAGAAGTAGCAAAACAAACCAAAACCTATGACTTTACTGCTAAGGATTTAGGTAAGGTCATTACATTTAAAATTACACCAATCAATAGTTATGGAACAAAAGGAGCAAACGATTCAGCTAGCTACTTATTAAACCCTGAGCCACCTAGCGTCACAAATGTTGAAATCATTGGTGCAACAACATCATACTCACCGTTTTATTTTGGCCTTTTAACGGCTAGTTATGACTACCAACCAGGTATTTCAGCAAATGCAGCAGAAGATACATCTGATTCTGCTAAGGCGATGAATTTAAATTGGTCTGGAGGCTCAGCCACTAATCATACTGAGAACTATATTTTTGGCCCTAATGAAATTGGTCAGGTTTTAACATTTTCAATCACACCGCAAGATTTAGCAGGCCAAAAAGGAGAAATCGGGTTAGCCACATATCAGCTTGCAAGCGCGCCTATGATTGACAACTTAAATATTGATGTTAATACAATCAATAACAAAACTCCGTATCAAGTATTATTAAGTGGTAAGTATATTTATACGCCTAGCACGACAAATAAACCTCTTGATAATTCACTTTATACTTGGAGTGGTTTGGCAACTCCAATTTCTGGCTCTATTAATAATGGTCAAAATAGCGGCAATGTACCTCCTATAGGATTATCAGCAGAAGATGCAGGTAAATTAATTACTTTAACCATGACGCCTAGAGATGGCAATTTATGGCTTGGAACAGAGGTAATCGCAACGACTAGAGCGCCTAGCCAACTGATTCCACCTAAAATTACGAACTTAGTCTTAATAAATCAAAATAGCAGTAGGGTAAATGCCTTTTATGTAGGTGACTCTATTTTAGCTAACTATACATTCACGCCAAGTTCAGTTAATAATGTCGATGCTTCAAGTTACACATGGAGAAGCGCGAGTGGAGAAAACTCTGGAAGCGTAACGGGTCCTTTAACCTATACTATCCAACCTGCTGATGCTGGTAATATCATATATCTTAATATGGAAGCAAAAGATGCACTTGGCAACATAGGCAATACAGCAACAACAAGTACTAATAACGTAATTAGTCCACCAAGCGTCAAGGATGTCACTATTACTGCAAGCATAGAACAAACCTCACCTTGGAATGTAACCGTAATAGGATCTTACACATTCATCGAAGGCATATCATCAAACCCAAATAATGATTCAACTTATAGTTGGACAGGGATTGTGCAGCCTATTTTGAATCAACCCACAAGAGGTGCACCTGGTAAAATTACCTTACCCAATCTGACGATTGATAAAGTAGATGCAGGTAAGGTATTAACACTCACTATCAACCCAAGGGATTTAGCCGGTACTGTAGGCCAACCACAAAGTACGACTTACGCAATACCTGAACCAACTATTGTGGCACCGAAAATTGATAAATTAACGATTACAAACGTTTCTAAGCCTAGCGTTAACAGATACTTACCCAATGATATCTTAGGTGCAAGCTATGAATTTGTAGCAGGTTCAGAAAGCAACCAAGATCGTTCCTTATTCACTTGGTCCTCAAAAACAGGGACAACTGACGGCATTGTTGGAACAAACCCTATTAGATATACCATCAAACCAGAGGATGTGGGTGAGCTCATTGGCCTGACTATGAAAGCTAAAGATGGCGCTGGAATTGAAGGCAATGAAGCAACTGCAAGTATAAAAGAAATAGTTAGTAATGTGCCTAGCATAACGAGTGTTTTAATTAAATTTACAACAGCAGAAGCGTTAACCATTGAAGGGAATTACGTATTTAAATCCGGCACCAGTATTAATAATGCGGATAAATCTCTCTATAGATGGCGTATTGGAAATGATGTTCCTAGCGCATATGCAACTACCCAAACACCAGGACAAATCACTGGACCAGATAGGTACACAGTCAAACAAGCAGATGTTGGTAAATTCATCACTTTAGAGGTTTTACCTAAAGATGCTTCTGGCTTAGAAGGGAACCCTATGATTTCCAATAGCTTAGTATATCAAGCTCTAGCAATAGACACATTATCCATTGGTGGAGAAGCGATTGAGACAAAATCCTTGGCTGCAACTGCGACCTTCACTCTTGGTAACAACAAAACTAACGCCTCTCAAGCGATCTGGTATAAAAACGGTTATGAAGATAAACGTTTAGCCTTTGATGCACCTTTTCCGTTAGTCGCTGCTGATATTGGTAAAGTTATTGGTCTAAAAGTGATAGCAATTGATGGAAATGGCATTTTAGGCAATGAAAAAATTGCAAAAAACAGTGAGCCTGTCGTATCTTCATATTACCCACCTTTTATCGATGGTGTAGCAATCTACTACTTTGATTCAAGAACTGTTGTATTACCTAATCATAGATTAGGAGGTTCCTATAAGGACTTTAAAGATGGCTCAATTAAAGGGGATAAATCTACTTATGAATGGATATCTGGCTCAACCCTCAGATCATCTGGTGATGTAGAAGCAAACAGAAGTATCCCTGCTTATACGATAAAAGAAAATGATATAGGCAATATAATTACTTTGCGAGTTACAGCTCGTGATGGGAACAAAAATCCAGGTAACTATGCTGAAGATAAAACTGTTAAAGTCATTCAACCACCTAAAGTATCCAATTTAGTGATAACTCAAAATGGTAATCCAGTTGACATGCTAACTGTGAACTCAACTCTTGCAGGGCGGTATAATTTTATCACTGGCCGAGCGGACGCAACTGATGCTTCAATTGTGACTTGGTTTGTCGATACGATTGATATACAAACAAGCAAAATCAGCACATCAGGAGTTTCACCTGACTTCACTCTCAAAAATGATTATGTGGGTAAAACAATTAAAATGCAGGTGAGTGCACAAGATACATTGGCTACACCTGGAGGTAATACAGAGATAGTCAGCACCACTAAAAAAGTGGAAACTGTGGCTCCATCAGTTGATTCAGTTGTAATTAGCGCTAACTTTGAAATTAGTGCGGCAATAACAGGAACTTATAGATACATTCCAGGTGCGAGTCTCAATACTGCTGATGCATCAAAATATGAATGGCTTGCAAATGATGCAGTTATACAAACAGGTAGCCTGCTTGGTACGAATAAAGTAGATGGAACCAATCGTTATATGGTTTTAACTAAAGATGCAGGTAAAACAATTAGACTTAAAATTATTCCTATTGATAAAGCGGGGATCCAAGGCACGCCTGTTTATTCAATCAATTCGTTAGTCTATACTGCACCTAAAGTATCAGCTGTAAGCATTTCTGGGGAAGGTCTTATTGATACGAGCCTAACAGCGAAACATACCTTTACTAAGGGCAGTAATTCAGTTAATACCTCGACAGCAACCTGGTATCTTGGCGGGTCAATTTATGCAACTACTTATGCAACTTCTGGATTCTATATAATGGATACGATGGTTGGTAAAACAATCACATTAAGTGTCACCGCCAGAGATGGTAATCAAATAGTAGGTAATACAGAGAATTCGTCTAACTCAATCTCTATAATTGAACCTACACCAGTTTATGATCAGGATTATTGGTTGATGGATAGCCAAGGGCCAGGTCAATTTATCAATATTACAAGTGGAAGAGCATTTGCTAATCTAGGTTGGCCACAAAGCTCTAGAGCAGCTAAAGTGACATATGAGTGGGTAGTTGGTAGCACAACCCTTACAACAGGAACCTTAGTTAGAAATAATACTACCGAATATGCGCTTGGTGGTAGTATAAGTCTGAGTGCTTATAGAGGTAAAACCGTCTGTATTTATCTAACAGGCATAACAGCAGCTGGCACGAAAGGTGCACGAGAACAAGCTTGGTGCCGTGTTGTTCCATAATTTTTTAAAACGGATAACTGGCTCTTATTAGATATTTTTGAAACTCTCAACAATGCAAGTTGTTGAGAGTTTTTTATTTGGTACTTATTATTTACTTGCACACCAAACATAACTATAAATTGATGTAGGTAAAATACAGGCTAATTCAAATCATTTTGTTATCAGGCATACTAATTTGTGATTGATGAAGATAGCAGTTGTTCTATAAACTGTTCCTATATTAAAAAAATCAGGCGAATCAACGTCATTATAAATGGGATATAAGATTAATTATTATTCCTACCCCCACATAACTTAATTTTATTTTTAATAATCATACATAAAAAAGTTATTTTAAATACTAAAAACGTTATTAATATAGGGGTAGCTTAAAGAATAAACGATTATTCAAAATAGACGTCTAGACATCTTGACATCTATACTTCCAAGGTGCATTATAGTAAACATAATTAAATCACTCGTATCCATTACGAAATCAGATTAGTATTACTTTTCACTTAAATAAGAACTCATGATAATTTTAAAAAATGTAAATAAAATCTATCACCAAAAAAAACACTCAATTGAAGCATTAAAAGATATTAATCTTGAAATTGCAAAAGGTGAAATTTATGGTGTCATCGGCTCATCAGGAGCAGGAAAAAGCACGCTTATCCGATGTGTCAATATGCTTGAATCTCCCTCTTCTGGCCAAGTAATTGTTGATGGCACGGATGTCACAAAATTAAAAGACTACGCACTGATAAAACATCGCCGCCAAATTGGTATGATATTTCAGCACTTTAATTTGCTATCGTCTAGAACCGTATTTGGTAATGTTGCGTTAGCACTAGAATTTAATGGTGAGACAAATAAAGAAAAAATCAATAAACGCGTGTTTGAATTACTTGAGCTTGTTGGGCTTGCTGATAAACACGCAAGTTACCCTGCTAATCTATCAGGCGGCCAGAAACAACGTGTTGCTATCGCAAGAGCTCTAGCTACTGAACCAAAGGTGTTATTATGCGATGAAGCAACTAGTGCGCTTGATCCTGCGACAACTTCATCGATACTCTCATTACTTAAAGATATCAATAGACGATTAAATATCACCATTTTACTTATTACACATGAAATGGATGTAGTCAAAAAAATATGTGACAAAGTCGGGGTTATCAGCCAAGGTCAATTAATTGAACAAGGGACAGTAGCAGAGCTTTTTTCTCATCCAAAAACTCCGTTAGCTAAGTCATTTATAGAATCAACCATTGATATTGAAATACCTGATGATTACCAAGCTAAATTACAATCAACTGAAGTGGCTGGTAAACATCCTCTGTTAAAACTCACGTTTACAGGCCGTTCGGTAGATGCACCAGTACTCTCTGAAATCGCACAAAGATATGGCATTTTAAGTAATATTATCAGTGCAAGAATGGACTATGCTGGTGGCGTCAAATTTGGGGTAATGCTCGCTGAATTTAGCGGTGAGAATTCAAAACTGGAGCTTGCAATTGCTTTTTTACGTGAACAGCATGTTAAGATTGAGGAATTAGGTTATGTTTGAATTAGTAATAAATTGGCTATCTCCATCTGATAAAGCAATTGATGTAATTGTAAAATTATTTCCCCAAGGCATTATTGAAACATTGATGATGACATTTATTTCTGGTGCAGGTGGGATTGCAATTGGTCTTCCTATTGGCATATTGCTCTTTTGTTTAAGACCAAATGGCATACTAGCAAATCCAACTCTCTATAAATCCCTTAGCTTAGTAGTGAACTACTTCAGAGCAATACCCTTTTTTATTATGATTGTTTGGTTACTAGAAGTCACTAAATTCATAGTAGGTAAAAAATACGGCATTTGGGCTGCAATCATTCCGCTTACCGTAGCTTGTTCGCCTTTTATTGCCCGCATGACCGAAAATGTTCTGCTAGAACTACCAAACGGATTAATTGAGGCATCTAGAGCGATGGGCGCTTCACCAAGTCAAATTATATTTAAAGTATTGGTTCCAGAAGCCTTACCAGGTTTAATTAATAGTTTTACAGTTGTATTTATTAGTCTAGTTGGCTATTCCGCTATGGGCGGGGCTGTCGGTGCGGGTGGACTTGGACAAATAGCACATAAATATGGCTATGTTGGGTATGATGCTTTTATCATGAATTGTGTTGTGCTTTTATTTGTGATTATCGTCACTTTAATTCAGCTCTCAGGGACTTATTTGAGCAAAAAAGTTAATAAAAGATAAACATAATAACTATGGATTATAAATAGTATTGTTCTTGTTGTAATAATATTTTTTAGTATCGCTTTAATTGACTGTTTTTTTATAATTGGGTGTTGTACTTCAAACACTCGCTTAATTTTTCTTATAGGAGTCTTACCATGAGCATTAAAAAAAATGTATTAAAAGCCAGTGTCCTAGCTGTAACATTAGCATTAAGTAGCTTTGTATTTGCAGACAGCATCAAAGTAGGTGTCATTACAGGTAAAGAATTCGAAGTCGCTGAAGAAGCGGCTAAAATTGCAAAAGAAAAATTTGATTTAGATGTGGAATTAGTTGAATTTAATGACTATGTGATTCCAAATGAATCATTAGATTCAGGAGACATCGATCTTAATGCATTTCAACATAAACCATTTTTAGATGAACAAATCCAAGCTCGCGGATATAAAATCACGCCAGTTGGCAATACATTTGTTTACCCAATTGCAGGGTATTCTAAAAATATTAAATCATTAGAAGAATTAAAAGATGGCAGTACGATTACATTACCTAATGATCCTACTAATCTTGGTCGTTCATTATTACTGCTTGAAAAACAAGGTCTGATCAAGCTAAAAGAAGGCGTAGGTCTGAATCCAACTGTATTAGATGTCATTGAGAATCCAAAAAATTTAAAATTAGTTGAATTAGAAGCCCCCTTACTTCCAAATTCACTAGATGATAATACGGTTGCGTTATCTGTTATCAATACAACTTATGCAAGTTCAATTGGTTTAACACCAACAAAAGATGGCATATTCGTTGAAGATAAAGAGTCTCCATATGTTAATATCATTGTTGCACGTGAAAACAATAAAGACTCTGAGGCAGTAAAACAATTTATCCAAGCTTATCAGTCTGAAGAAGTATTCGCTAAAGCAACAGAATTATTTGACGGCGGCGCTGTAAAAGGCTGGTAATTTTAAATAAATACACATTTGTAGATGTAATTATTTTCCACACAATAAAGTGAGTTTAAAACTCATTTTATTGTGTTATTTAAGAATTCGATTCTAACTTATAAGTGTTTCCTGTATCATTTTTCGGTAAGTGTATTAATGCTGATACATTCTTTATATAGGCAATATAAACATGTTTAATCGTTTCTTTCGTTTTATTGTAACTTTGATAAAACAAAATATAGAATTAGTTCTAACCACCACAATCAGCTGTATCATTTCTATTATACTCACCACGAAATATACAAGTGACTACGTACAAAGCGATCGTTATAAGTTTACTATTTTACTCACGATTCAATTATTTATTATACTTTATACTCTAAGTGTTGGGCTCGTATTTAACCATCAAAATAAACTTTATAAAGATATCAAAACATGGGCATATCTCACCCTACCCGCTTTATTTGCCTCGTTTTTGTTTGCTGTTAATTTTTATTACATTGCTGGTACATCTTATTCATTGAACAATAACCTATCAGCATATTGGATAATGATAACTTTTATTGTATTTAACATTAGCCTTGCTTTTATTCAATCAAAACTTAGTTACCCTCAAAAACAAAAAAGCATCATTATCAGTTATATCATTATCAATATATTAAAAATGCCAATTTCTGTGATTTTGACTTATGCATGGATATTTGTGTTATTAATCCCAGTGATATTAATCGCTCTCCTATTAAAAGTTATAGGTATAGTGATTGGATTACTCTTAGCTGTTATATTTTTGATGTTAGTAATACGTTTTCTAAGCCGGATAGATAAAAAGCTAGACTCATTTTTCAATTCTTCACACAAATTCTTGCAATTTATCAGTCCCCTATTTGGTTTTAGCCTATTAATTATTAGTATCAGTAGTGTTCTATTGTTCCCTAAAACACTAACTGAACTTGGCACACATACATTACAAATTAAACTTATTGATAGCACATTAATTCTAGGTTTTATCACATTTTTTTATTCGCCTAGACCAAACGTTAACATAGCCTATAAATCATTACGAAATAACCAATTTCACTTTATGTTAGTTTATTTTTCCTTTGTTTATTTTTTTGGAATCTTAACAATAACAATACTGCTTTATAAGTTATCGCTCATTAACCTTTCATCTTTCAGCTTACACAGCATTCTATTAAGAGGATCTTTACTGATAAGTCTCTTGTTATTAATGGTGAGTCAATTAATTTCCAATATTAAATCTATACTAGTTAAGCCGTTAGATCAAATGGATAATTACAAATTAGAAAGATTAGAGATGAATTGGCTTAACTTCGTAAGGCAATATGATTTAGGTTTCATCATATTGACCATTTGCTTATCAATTAGTTTAGTACCATTAGATAAATTTATTGAGCCTTTGAGAACAGAATTAGTAACAACACCACTACTCAATGAAGAACACCTTTCATTGTTGCCAACAGCTTATTTAGAACATGATTTTAAAACGCCCTATGAAGATGTTGTCAGTGTGATTTTGACTTCAAAAACAACACCTAAAATACCTAAAACAGTACATAATTTAATGAATAATTTCATTAATAAGTCTAAACATTATGCTTGCACATTACCGAAAAGATTAGCTTCGGGGCAAATCATTAATTTAGAAAAAACGTGGGCTCCTTGTTATTTTTTTCCATTAAACAATGAAATGAATGATTCATCTCGGTTACAGTTTATTTTATTTGGACCTAATTATAACAATATACCTTTAAAACCCCTATCAGTTATTACTGTTGACATCAATAGCCAAGAGATTAGTGAACAACCCTTAATTTTCACCTATCAGTACTGTAGCCGACCTTGGTTAGATTCACGACTTAATGAAATACTTAAAACTACTCCAAATAAGTTAGATGCACTTAATACCGTACTAAGTGAATTGATAGTTTCCCACCGAATTCCAATTGACAATATTTCTTTTGGTCAATACAAGTATGAAGTAGCCGATACGACTTTCATGTGCAGTGATTACCTGAAATGACAAACAAATGACTAATACATGGATTAGTGTATGATAACATCAAAAAAATTTCGATGATGCATGAGTAAATAACCAATTGCTTAATCATAATATACTGGATGATTATGATTTTTATCGACTATATTGTGTTCATAGTAATATTTCGATTTCCTAATTTGATCCTTAACACTATAGATTAATAGAGACTGGCTTATCATCATGCATAATTCAATTAAAACTAAACATTCTGAAACCAATCCACTTGTTAAAGAACCAGAATCAAATAAACGTCACCATGTTAAGATGCTACAAAAGAATAAAAAATGGATAATATTAGTAAGCGTAATCATAGCCGCTATTGCATTAGCGATGATGTATTTTTCACCTAGTTGGCAACACAGCAATATAAATCATAAATATTTGATATCACAATACCTTAACGCGCAAGAACTATCTCAAGTAATCACATATGATAATATTCACTTTCACAGTACATATGCCAATGACCAATTTACACAAGAATTATTAAAGCAGGCGCAGCTATCAGCACCTGAGAAAGTCAAAGAGATTCAATTCCTATTACTTTTGATCAAGCAAAGTATCGATCAAACTGATTTTTACATGCTAAAGAGAAATATTGAACAGCTAATCCCCTTTCTTGATGCGCCAATAGATGCAAATTTAGATATTCTAGATGCTAATATCAATCTAGAGTTTGACCATATGATGGGAATTAGAGCAGAATTATCTAAATTAAATAAACATCATTGTATTGTTGATTCATTGACAATTGCTAAAGACCAAAATACACGCGCATGTGGTCTATTTTTATTGAAAAATACTAAGATTCCTTTTACAACTATCTTAGCGATTGACGCAAAACAAAATAAGCCTATTGGTTTATCTGTTGTAATCGCCAATCTCAAAAAACATAGATTTACTGCAATCGCACTTAACCCAACTCAACCCTGCAAGGAAGATAATACTTTCATTGTCAATTTAAATGATGACCCGAAAACATTTTTAACCAATTTCATATCAGATATGACTTTAGACGAAAATAACAAGACAATTATGCAAATAGGTAATGAAGCGTATGTATTAAAAGACGAATGCAAAAACTAAAATCTTTGAAATTCGTTTATCTCAGCATGACTACCAAATTTAAATCATATCAATACTAAGATTGCTTAATAGCTTTAAAAACACTGAATTTTGGATTACTACCAATATTTTCGCAGTTACCAAATAATTTTTTAAGTTTATGAAAATAATTGAGGTGCCTATTGCCTATCACTCTTAATTCACCTCCTATATGCAAGCTTTGTTTCGCTGTCACAAACATACGCCAAGCTATGTCATCTGTTAAAGTTTGATTTTGATGAAATGGTGGATTGCATAAAATGGATGTTACACTATTAGGTTCAAATTGATACATAGCATCCATTGCAATAAACAAAGAGCGATCTATATCGTTTGGGAAATTTTGCATGACATTCATTCTGCTTGATTCAATTGCCATAAAGGACTCATCAATAAAAATGACCTTGGCTTGTGGATTTTGCGTAAGCGCAGTTAACCCAATCACACCATTGCCACAACCAAGATCAACGATAGTGCCTTCAATATCTCTAGGTAAATGCTGCATAAAAAGTCTTGCACCAATATCTAAACCTGTTCTGGCAAATACATTAGCATGATTACTTATCGTCAAACTATCATTTGCTTTCCAAGTTAACACCGGGAATTGGTAGGGCTGTTGTGTATTTTTTGCTAATTTTTCTTTTGACACAGTGCAAAAAACTAATCTCGACTTTTTCCAAGCCAGGCTAGTTGTTGTGACACCTAAAATAGTTTCGAATAATTCTAATGTTGAGGTATGAATATCTTTAGCTTTTGCGGATGCTAGGATAATAGTATGTTCAGTAGCAACATGCCTTATTTGATGCAATTGAGACTCTAATTGAGAAAGCGTTTTAGGAATTTTGATAATAACCAGACCAGGTTCGCTTGGAAGCTTTTCAAATCCTGATAAAAATGCTATCGCATCTGGATCAAAATGATTTTGTTTGAGATTATTTTTTGTTACCTGTTGACTGACAAATGAATCTCCCACATGAGTAGGATTATATGCATAAAGTGCAGTGGTTAAAGCACCAAATGTATCATTAAAAATCAAGATTCCTGTCGCTAAGTGCGAGTTTTTCTCATCGGCTAAATGATTCAATAAATACTCATCAGCTGAATCCCATGCTTGTAAATTATCAGGATCTGTTTTGTTATATGCATTACGTTTGAGGTTAAGAGATTGTAAGGGAGTAATATTTATTTTGATCAAGTTATCTGATTCAAGTGTCATGAGTTGTTTAACATTCCGATTTAAAGAAGGCTTTCGCCAAAAAATACATCCAAAGGCATATTCAATATACAGTTAGTGTACCATGGATAGGCTGAGCTTAACCATGGTATACCATAAAATACAACTACCTCATCATACAATTGATACAATTACATTTCACTCAGGCATAGGTTAACCATTTAGTTCTACAAATGGCTAAATAAATTTCCCCAATGCCTCTGAGGACTCAATTTGGGTCAACATGATGGCAGCTCTCAACCCTAGCGCAACTTTAGGATTCGGAAATAAAATCCACTCTTTTTCATGTTCAACACAATACCGAGTAGGTACATCGTCAATCGTCTGTTCTAATAGGCAATCGTTTTGATAGAAAAGTGTAAAATTAGGGCAATCATCTTTGACATTCAACTTAAAGCTCTTCTCATCTTGTTTTAGTAAAGAAGTATGGACTTTAAAAAAATCCATTTGTAGGTCAGATAAGTTGTACTGATTTGTTTTTAATGTATTATCTAGAGCACTTAAAGATTGCTTAGTCTTACTGTTATCCGGAGATTGAATAAAATCATTAGCACTTATTACATTTTCTAAAGCCTTAAGTATTGAAACGTACAAACTTAGATCATTTTGACCAAATGGCCTTGCTTTACCTAATTCTAAAGTACAACTAGCAGCTTGAAATTCAGAAGCTGTAAATTGGCTAAATGTACCGCCTTTTGCATTATGAAACACAACTGCATCAAGCTCAGATTGTACAAAAAACCTTAACAAGCTTTGGGCATAATGATTGGGTTGATACGGAAGTAAAACAAATTTTGGATAGTGAGATGCTCTAATGGCCGTATGCATATCAAAATGCATTTTAGTACAATTTGTATGGCTTTCATAAAACTGTCTCACCAAAGATTCTAGTGACTGGGCACGTTTTGTTTCAGAACTAGGTTTAAATTGGGTCAATTTACCACTGAACATACGATTCAGGTCATCTTGCACATAACGTGTCCCTGCAAGAATTGCTTCTGGATTACCCAGTATAACTAATAAAGCCACATTTAAAGGTAACGCCCCTGCAAATAGCCTTTGAATTAATTGATTGAGAAGCTCAATCGGCGCGGTCTCATTACCATGTATCCCTGCGCTAATCACAATTGCACTTTGGACATTTCCTTGATTAGGCAATAGCTCTAAAACACCAACATCTAACCAACGGTAGGTTAATCTGGTTTCTGTTTTGGGTGTTAAATTAATCTCTTTTGTTTGTAGCTGTAGCTTGAGCTCGGTAATCATATCCATATAAACCTCGTATAATGTTTGGCATCCCATAATTTAAATAACAAAAAGTTAAATAATAAAAAAGGTAATCAAGTGTAGCATTTCGTATAAAATACAAACAACCGATTTGTATGGTCAATAAATAAACTCTTTATAAGATATACTTCTTTGATAGTGTTATGAGCTTAAAATCCCAAAACAATAAACATCAAATACTAAACGTTAAAACTTAACAACAGACTTGATATTTAGCTTGTGATTAATTCTATTGCTGATCTTAAATCTTGGCACTATCCAAGGTTATGCCGCCCTAAACCTAAAAATAAATATCCCACAGAAAATTGTTTAAAAGCTGATTAAGGCATAACAATTTAAAGCTGAAACGTGTAGAATAGGACATCGTTGTGAGTAAATCTGTTCTGAACTGTCAGTGATAAATAAATGCATAAAAATAATGCACAATGACATAGTATAAAACTATTTTGCCCTGTATTAACACTATAAACTTTATAAACATATTCTTTGTTACTGTTGTTGGTACACATAAATTAAATAATTTAGAACTCACGAGCCCGTTAAGGCAAATAGTAATATTTCACACCAAAGATCATTAACCATCTGCTATCTGAAGGATACCTAATGCAACAAATCAGTACAAGTAGTCATCTAAATGCTACAAAATCAACCCCACCTAAAGTCGGCTTTATCTCACTTGGGTGTCCTAAAAATCTAGTCGATTCTGAGAGAATATTAACTCAGTTACGCACTGATGGATATCAAGTTGTTCCCTCATACAATGATGCTGATTTAGTGATAGTCAATACCTGTGGTTTTATTGACAGCGCAGTACAAGAATCTCTTGAAACAATAGGAGAAGCATTAACTGAGAATGGAAAAGTCATTGTTACAGGCTGCCTTGGTGCAAAAGAAAATCAAATACGAGAAGTACATCCTAAAGTATTAGAGATAACAGGCCCTCATAGCTACGAGCAAGTATTAAAACATGTCCATCACTATTTGCCAAAGCCTATACACAACCCTTTTTTAAGTCTTGTGCCTGAACAAGGGGTCAAATTGACACCTAAGCATTATGCTTATCTTAAAATATCTGAGGGCTGTAACCATAGATGCACGTTTTGTATCATTCCCTCAATGAGAGGAGATTTAGACAGTCGAGAAATTGGTTCTATTTTAGATGAAGCGCAGCGCCTCGTGAATTCAGGTGTAAAAGAATTATTAGTTATCTCACAAGATACTTCTGCTTTTGGTATTGATGTCAAACATAAAACCGGATTTTGGCAAGGGCAACCGGTTAAAACGAGTATGCTTGGTTTGTGTGAAGCTTTAAGTAAACTCGGTATATGGGTAAGATTACACTATGTCTACCCCTATCCACATGTTGATGATGCCATCCCATTAATGGCAGAGGGGAAAATTCTTCCATATCTAGACATACCTCTGCAACATGCTAGCCCTAAAATATTAAAATTGATGAAAAGACCAGGCAGTGTTGAACGTACTCTTGAGCGAATTAAACGCTGGAGAGAAATTTGCCCAGAGATCACATTACGTTCGACTTTCATTGTAGGGTTTCCAGGTGAAACAGAAGAAGACTTTCAAATGCTATTAGATTTTATTACTGAAGCTAAACTCGATAGAGTCGGATGTTTTCAATATAGTCCTGTGGATGGAGCGGCTGCTAATCAATTACCAGATCAAGTACCTGATGATATCAAAGAAGATCGTTTTCATAGATTCATGCAACTTCAACAGTCTATTTCAACTGAGCGTTTAGCGCAAAAAGTAGGTAGTCAAATTACCGTAATTATTGATGAAATTGTTGAAGAAGGTTATATTGGTAGAAGCATGGCTGATGCTCCTGAAATCGATGGTATTGTGGTTGTCACAGGGCAATCTACCAATTTAAAACCAGGTGATTTTATTCAGGTATCCGTTACAGGTAGCGATGAATACGACTTATTTGGATATCTGGTAGAATAATTAATTCTAGTCCAACTTAATTATCTGCATCAAACTGGCCATAATGAAAATCATATTATGCCTTTTATTAAGGGCTTTTACTCATGAATCTTAAATTCATGAATGGAAGCTTAAAGCTAGAAAACATGCCTAATATTGACTAGTGTTCTAGACTCAATTTTAAGTACTACCCCTAACTACGCCTTATATTGTATTAAAGGCGTATAATCAAACCATAACCACTTTTATAAGGATTATTTCATGTTTGGAGACATTTTCAATACTGTTGCAGTTTTGCCAATTATTCTGGTTATCTTAGCAATTATTGTTATTTATTCGTCTGTTAAAGTTGTGCCACAAGGATTTCAGTGGACGGTTGAGCGTTTCGGTCGTTATACGAAAACGCTAACTCCTGGTTTAAATTTTTTAGTGCCATTTGTAGATAAAGTTGGCAGACGCATCAATGTTATGGAACAAGTATTAGATATTCCATCGCAAGAAGTCATTTCCCGTGATAATGCAAACGTTGCGATTGACGCAATTTGCTTTATTCAAGTAGTTGATGCTGCAAAAGCTGCCTATGAAGTCAGCAATCTAGAGACTGCAATAGTCAATCTTGCTATGACTAACTTCAGAACCGTACTTGGTGCGATGGAATTAGATGAAATGCTATCACAAAGAGATGTGATTAATGGCAGGTTACTTTCAATTGTTGATGAAGCCACCAATCCTTGGGGAGTTAAAATTACGCGAATCGAAATCCGTGATGTGAGACCACCCGTTGAATTAGTTGCCTCGATGAATGCACAAATGAAAGCAGAAAGAACCAAACGTGCAGATATTCTAGAAGCTGAAGGAATTCGTCAAGCAGCAATACTCAAAGCAGAAGGGGAAAAACAGTCACAAATCCTTAAAGCCGAAGGTGAAAAACAATCTGCCTTTTTACAAGCAGAAGCTCGTGAAAGAGCTGCGGAAGCTGAAGCGAATGCAACAAGAATGGTATCAGAAGCAATATCCTCTGGAAACGTACAAGCGATTAACTATTTTGTAGCTCAAAAATATACTGAAGCGCTGCAATCAATTGGTCAATCTGATAATAGCAAAGTCATTATGATGCCACTTGATGCGAGTAATATTATTGGAGCAATCGGTGGGATTACTGAGTTAATTAATTCATCCAAAGAAGGACGCAAATAATCTCCTTCATTTGTCAGAACTGACTTATCACTTTTGCCATGCATTAATCAGCCTAATGTTAAAGCCCATAACCACAACTCTCGTGTTTATGGGCTTTTTACTTATAAACTACTAGGACTGACTGTTGACGGGGTTGACACTAAATCTCGAACACATGCAACGTAATTACTTGTTTGAGGAGTTAGCCTAGTAGGATTACCCCCAGTTAAATTGGTAAATCCACCTGAGGCGATTAAAAAAGCGAAACGGCCTAATGTATAATTGCTCTGACTCGCAAATGAACTAGTGTACTTATTTTGTGCTGGCTCTGTTACCCAATATCTATCTGATACGGTTGTTTCCCAACCATTTCCATATGCACTCAGATTCCCCCACTCATTATACAATGACCCAGAAACTGTTCGCGCACCATTATTTGCTTTTCTTGCTTTCGTAATATCATTATCCTGATAGGTTGACCAGTGCCCGGGGCTCTTGGGTGCATTAGCTGCATAAGGTAAAAATGAATTTTGTGCAGAATTATACTCTCCAGCTGCGGGTAATCTATAGCCTTTACCTTGAGATTCACAAAATACATCAGGATTATTGGCAGCCGTTTTTTGTTGAATGGCATTACCTTGCCCAGCAAAAGTGGTATCCCTCCAGAAATTATTTGGAGCAGGCATCACATAGCCTTGAGTAACTGGCGCTGAGTCTATAGAACAGGAAATAAAAGTGATGAAAGAGCCTATTAATAGGCAAAAAGCGGGCTTAGTTGCGGTGTTGCGGTGTTGCGGTGTTTAATTTTAGCATAACTAACTCCATAAAATCAATAACTTAATTTAAATTACGAACCGACCGATCAGTTTACATACAAATCAATTCAACATGTAACATTATACACATTTAAAAACAATTATCAGCTATTTTTTATTCCTAAACCAGGTAAGAATTATATTTTGTGTTCTAAACGTAAAAAATTATGATGTTTCCATCGCACTGCTCTTTAATTAATTCCAGTAACTCTTAAAATAGTTAAGCATTAAACATCTTAAACCTGGGATAGGCCATTTATTCCTAATTCAAGTGAATAAGTAGATTGATGGAAATAGGCAGATAGGGTAAAATCTCCGCTCGATACATATAGTAACAAGATCCAAATCAAATGATTTGTTCTCTGCCTGAAATGAGCCAAGAGAGCCCCATTAAAAATTGATAATTTTGTTTACTAAACCATTTACACATTCGACGCCTGGGAAGGCGCCAATAGGAGTTATAATAATGTCACAACAACCCACTCGAAATAAACCCAATACATCTCGTTCACACCAATCAGCTTCTAATTCTAGGAAAGATGATCCTCGCAGAGCTAATAGCTCTCGGACTAGAACCGGAGAGGATTCAAAACCCGCTTTTCAAAAGGGAAAAGAAGACGCTAAACGTAGTGGAAATAATAGACTACAAACTCAAGCAAGACCAATCAAAAAAGCAACAACCCCTACACCTAAACCCGCAACCAATCACCAACAAACGCAACAAAGCAAACCACATCCAGACTCAGAAAAACTTCAAAAAGTACTTGCTCGAGCAGGATTAGGATCAAGGCGTGAAGTAGAAAGCATTATTGAAGCAGGTCGAGTGAGTGTGGATGGAAAAATTGCTCACTTAGGTGAGCGAGTGATCATTACCCCAGAGCTAAAAATTCGTGTGGATGGTAAAGTAATAAGCATCAAAGAACCAGATCAAGAGAAATGCCGTATACTCATCTATTATAAACCAGAAGGTGAAATCTGCACGCGCCATGATCCCGAAGGCAGACCGACTGTTTATGAGCGTTTACCCAAAATCAGTCATGGCAGATGGATAGCGGTAGGTCGCTTAGATATTAACACATCAGGATTATTACTTTTTACGAATGATGGTGAGCTGGCTAATCGTTTAATGCACCCAAGTAACGAAATAGAACGTGAATACTCTGTACGCGTCTTTGGCGAAGTCACCGATGAGAAAAAAAGATTAGTGACGAAAGGGGTTCAATTAGAAGATGGCCCAGCCTCTTTTAAACGGTTAACGCCAGCTGGCGGAGAAGGAATTAATCAGTGGTATAATGTGGTGCTCACCGAGGGCCGTAACCGAGAAGTCAGGCGCATTTGGGAAGCTGTAGAATTACAAGTAAGTCGATTAATCCGTATACGTTATGGCAATATCCATCTACCTACTCGCTTACCTCGTGGTGGATGGCAAGAAATGACAATACCAGATGTTAACTATTTACGCGAGCTGGTACAATTGCCAAAAGAAGCACAAGGTAAAATTAACCTTGATCAAGATAAGAAGAAACTGAAAACAGGCCAGATTAGGCGTGCGGTACAAAGACACGGTAAGCTCACAACAGTCAATCCACGTCGTAGCAGAAAAGTATAATTTAAATCACTCCCAGCATAATGGGAGTGCCATGATTCACTTTTTATAACAGGGTACCTAAGGCAAACAAAGTCATTCATACTACATAAAGGCAAAAAGGAGAGTTGCATGTTTCGTTATCTTAAGAAAATTTCTATGGGCAGAGGAGCTTGGCTCTTAATGTTGATTATAACAAGTGGATTACAAATCAGCGCCCTTTTCTTTCAACATGTGCTAAACATGCAGCCCTGCGTTTTATGTATCTATCAAAGAACGGCTTTATATGGTGTTTTACTGGCTTCTATCATTGGACTGATTGCACCAAAATCATTACTCATCAGATTACTCGCAATTAGTACGTGGTTGTATTCAGCTGCCTATGGTATGTCTTTTAGCTGGCAACATGTTAGATTACAGTTTTATTCGTCTCCGTTAGATACTTGTGATCTATTCCCGATTTTCTATTTTAATATAAAATGGGATGAGATTGTGCCTGTCATATTCAAAGCTAGCGGTAACTGTTCTGATAAACTTGGAACCATTTTAGGACTAGAAATGTCACAATGGATGCTCATCATCTTTAGTGCTTACTTCATTGTAGGGCTAGCTGTATTATGCTCGCAAATCGTAAAAGTCAAAGCTCAAAAAGCAATATTTAGTTTTAAAAAATAATATGTTCAATAACGATATAGCAACTATATCGTTATCTTCTACAAGATATTCATACCAAAATTAGATAACACTAGGGGTAGGTTACTTGCATTTTAGTATACTCATCCCCATAGTACTGATATTACAACAATACCCCAATTTTTCAATCCGGCAGAAGGAATCCTCATCATGCAAGATTTTAGCTTTGATATTACAACTGAAAACATCAGAGATGTACTGGCTCATTCAACAAACCTACCGGTTATGTTCTATTTTTATTCATCACAAGTACCTGAATGTCAGGAAAGTGATTTATTAGTAGAGCAACTCACTAAAGAGCATCACGGCTTATTTATTCTGGCCAAAGTTAATTGTGATGAACAAATGGCGATAGCGCAGCAATTTGGTTTACGTGCATTACCCACCTTTTATCTCTTTAAAGATAACCAACCTGTTAATGCGATACAAGGCCCTCAAACAAAAGAAGCGTTGAATGCATTTCTTGCTGAAGTTTTACCTGCTCAAGCAGAACAAGATTTTAACGCAGCTAAGTTACTTTTATCCGAAGATAAATTATTAGAGGCTTTACCACTACTAAGGCAAGCGCTAGCTAATGCAGATACAAGGGCTCCTTATTATAGTGAAATTGTCTTAGTACTAGCAGAAACGTTCATTCAACTTAATCGAACAGATGAAGCAGAGAACACTTTAACACAGGTATTACCACAAGATAGAGACAGTCGGTATCAAGGCCTACTTTCTCAAATTGAACTTGCACGTAAAGCCGCTGACTCACCTGAAATACAGCAGCTACAAAAACAAGTCCAAGATCATCCTGATGATTATCCGTCATTAATTCAACTTGCTTTGCAATTACATCAAGTAGGGCGTAATGAAGAAGCATTAGAGAGCTTATTTGTCATCTTAAAACGTGACTTAGGCATTCTAGATGGTGAGATGAAAAAAGCATTTATGGATATATTATCAGCCTTAGGCACCGGAGATCCGCTTGCAGGACAATATCGCAGAAAAATATACTCTTTGCTATATTGATAGATTACATTGATATTGAATATATATATGGCTTTAATATTTGACCTACATCACATATTAAAGCTAATTAAGCACTTTTATTACGATTAATTTTTATGAATAAACCATGCATTTAACCCATCTATATATTTCCTTACCCTCTTCTTTTGAAAATACTGAATATTCTTATCACTAACTTAACATAGTAATGATTTTAAGATACAAATTAAACTACAATCATAAAGTTATCTAACCAAATAAATGATTCAATTTATTAATTCTACTTATTCACATGTAATTACAAGCAATAAAATAACATTAACATACATTACTTTACGCCACTCGCTTTACACTATAACTTCATTTGGGTAATATCCTAATTAGTCAAAGGAAGCACAATAAACACACTACCAAATAAATAACAATAAGCAATTAACAAGCATAATATTGTTATATGAATAGATAAAATTAACGCATAAAATCGCAACCATATTATTTATGGATTGTTGATGAAATCATTTTAATATAAATAAAAAATTAATTTCCAAAATACTCTACGCACTAAAACGAGTTACTTAAGTGATTAAATTCACCCAGTAATACTGTGACCTATCTTAGGCACCTACTTATCACTAAAACGGCTAACTCACTATACTACATTTAATAGACATTATTGTCTTAATAATGAATCATTCAACATAATAAATATTCAACACTGTATTTAATTATAAAAAGGACTATTATGAACCACTTAAAATTATTACTTTGCTTTTTATTATCGCTCATGTCTTATTCAGCTACGGCTACGCTACATCTAGAAAGCACAAAAAAAACAAAACCGATTAAAGGATTTGCCCCTTTTATGCAATCAATTGGTACTCAAATGGATGCTAAAGAGGGATATGTCTTTGATGAAAATAACCAACCTGTCACCGCCGTTAATCATATACTTTCAATTCCTTCTTTATTATGTAATTACGATGAAAACAAAGTATCTCATAATGATCTGATACCTTTTTTTGATTTCCAAGATCAAGATAACGATATATGTGATATCAATAATGCAGGTACGATTAATTGGTATATTTTAGATCCCAAAGAGAATGATTGGCAGAGCATTACCAATTGGGAACAATTATCACCAAGATTAATCAATAACATTAGTTTTCCAGGCAGTTTATTGCCTCCTGGTAATATCAATACAAGCTTATATACTCAGGCCTTAAAAATCCCTATTGAAGCGGCCGGTAAACGAATTGGATTTACCTACACACCATATGCTCGTACTGGTACTCCGAGAGCAGGACAAAGTATTAAAGTTTGGGACCTAGATTACTTTTTTGGTCAATCGCCCTATTTAGAGCCAGGCATTCCCTCGAACCCTAACGATGGGGTAAAACTGAATCAAAATCTTAATGCTGGCGGTGGCAATGTCACAAATTTTGCACAACCTGATATAGATAGCTTAAGAATGAAAGGTATATTTGCAGTAAATCAATCGATTGAAGTAGAGTATACTTTTTATGCTAACACATTTGGAAATTTTGAAGATGTCTCTCGTATTTGGTGGGGCAAGCAGGGTACAACAGCCAACTTAGCTAAATTTGACAACCCTAATTACACGACATCAAAGACTTCGCCACTTTTGAGCGCCTCAGATGTAGGATCTATTTATGAAGTCACCGTCCTGCCTATCCGTAAAGAATCAGGATACTATATTGTAGGCCGAGCGGCATCTGTTTTATCAAATGATCCTCGTAACGAATTTCCTAAACCACCTAGTATCGATAATTTAGCTTTCACAGATGATATTTTCCTATTAAAACCAATAAGTGCTACTTATGATTTTAATCACGGAGGTGCGGTAGGTGCGAAAGATATGTCTAAATATACGTGGTCGTACCGTAATGTACTAGATCAACTAGTAAGCTTATCAACTGGTACAATAATAGACTCAGGAAAAGTGCCTGATTCACCTGTTATTTCGCATACAATCGCAGGCAGAATGATTGAATTAAAAGTTGAACCTTTTGATGATTTATCAAGAAATGGTACGCCTATTACTATTACAAGCAGAGCTGAAGCATTAGAATATGTTGCCATTACACCTAGAACCTTAACATTTACTGTAGGTGATACCCAATCACAGTCACTCACTGCTAATGGCTATTATTCAAAAGGTACCGTAGCTGACATTTCTAATTTAGGAAATTGGCAATCTAATGATTTTGATATTATGGTGAATAACATAGGTGTTGTGACAATTAGCCCCAATAATACTGCCGCAAAATCCGGGTTAATTACATTTAATTATAATGGTATGAGTGATGCGGCTAATGTCATTATTCAATCTGCTATGACATTAGAATTAGAAATTGTCCAAAATAACGCAATTGCTAATGAATCATCTAACTCTATCCGAGCTATTGTAAGAGATGGCCAAGGAGTACCTGTGTCTAATGCAAGAGTCAATTTTAACACGACAAACAGTAATATTATGATATCTCCGACAACGGCAGTAACTAACTCAGAAGGCATGATTACAATCAATGTGAATAAAAATACCACAGGTAGTTCACAAGCCACGATTAATGCAACCTTATCAGGAACAGACATGACTGAATCAGTTATCGTTAACTTTTTAGGGTTGCGCGAAGTTAATCGAATTATTGCGCCGCAAAATTATACATTCTATCCTTATCAAAATTTCCCAACGACTGGATTTGATAATGCAAGTTTCACAATTATTGCTGATAATATAATAAACAATGACAGCCTAGTTTGGTCATCTAGCGATCCGACTGCTGCATCAGTTACGAGTGAAGGGATTGTGACACTGCAAGAAAGTAGCCTTCGAAAATCTATCCGAATTACGGCTAAGAACGATACCTACGCTTATCGCTATGAATTTAAAATCGATAAATGGTTTATGGCACCTAAGTTTTATAAATTTGATACAGGAGTAACGTATTGTACATCAATCAATGCCAAAATACCTGCAAGAATGGAATTAAGTCAAGGTAAAGGGGTAAGAGGTATCGGTTCTCTCTGGTCAGAGTGGCACAAACCACCAACATGGGTACAAGGCAAAGATACCCATTACTGGTCAAGTACTGAAAATTCATTCAGACGCGTCTATGTCATTGACATTATTACTGGTGAAAATACCCTAATTAAAGGTAATGATGGTGCTTATTCAGAATATACGAGTTGTATGAAACAATAGCAGTTTGAGTGTTCATAATACAAAGAATGGAAAAGATTAAAACCTTTTCCATTCTTATTAATGACATTAATTGTTTTATTAAACTCCACCCAACTGATTAAATCTGATTAAGGGTGTGGACCACTGCCTCGCACTCTTGTTGTGTGCCAATTGTAATGCGTAAACAATTATCTAAGCCTACTTGTTTGCTTTGATCTCTTATAATCACACCTGCATCCCACAGTCCTTTAAATACCGGAGCTGCATCTTTAAATCTAACTAATATATAGTTTGTTTCACTTGGATAAACCTCAACCACGCGCGCATCTTGTTTAAGGTTTTCAACAAGCCAAGCGCGACTTTTTCTGATTGACTCAACCCGTTTCATCATAGTTGAAATGCCCTCAGGCAATAGCGCTTCTGCGGCCATATCAGCGACAGGCACAGCAAGTGGATAAGGTGCGATGACTTTTAAAAGAAGCTCAATTATCTCAGCCCTCGCAATCGTAAATCCACACCTTAACCCTGCTAAGGCAAATGCTTTAGAAAGCGTTCTTAAAATCACTAAATTAGGATAATCTTTAAGCCAACTAGTTTTATTATGTTCTGGACAAAACTCTATATAAGCCTCATCAATTGCGACCATCGCCCTACCTTCAGCTAGTTCAAGTAGTGCTTTGATATCATCTGGATTAACAATATTCCCAGTCGGGTTATTTGGTGAACAAACATAAATAAGTTTAACGCTATCAAGATTAGCTTTGATAGCGTTTAAATCTAACTGCCAATCTTGCTTTGCTGTAATCGTCTTGCGCTCAATTCCAAATGTTTCAGCACTCACTGAATACATGCCATAAGTAGGCGGGCAAAAGAGTACAGCATCTTTACCTGGCTCACAAAATGCGCGAAGCAATAGTTCGATACTTTCATCAGCGCCGCGGCTAACTAATACTTCATCAGGGTTAACGCCAGCATAAGAAGCATATCTTTCAATTACTGCCTTAGGTTGACATTCAGGATATCGATTAAGATCAGACACGACCTTTAAGGTGGGACTAGTTGGGTATTCATTAGCATTTAACCAAACATCTCCATTACCACCAAGACGCCTTGCAGAAAGGTACGGAGTGAGTTTTTGAATGTTTTCTCGTGCTAATTTACGAATCAATTGTTCGGTGTCATTTAACGGTGTGGTTGCCATATTTAAGTCTCATTATACAGTCAGTGAATGATGGAAATAGTTCAATTATTTATTCAAATCAGCAAGTCTAATTGAAACTGCTTGCTTGTGCGCCTGTAAAAGCTCGGCTTCTGCCATTACTTCAATAATGGGCCCTAGTAATTTTAGCCCTTCTTTTGATAATTTTTGTACCGTCATGCGTTTTTGAAAATCTGCAAGTCCTAAACTTGAATAGGTTTTAGTATATCCATAGGTTGGTAATACGTGGTTAGTCCCAGATGCATAATCCCCTGCAGATTCTGGTGAATAATCACCTACAAACACTGATCCTGCATGCATAATCTGCTCTACATGATGTTCAGCATTATGTATCTGCAATATGAGATGTTCAGGTCCATACTGATTGCTGATATCAATCGACTCATCAATAGAGCGTGTGATAATTATTCTGGAGTGTGTTAATGCCTCAGATGCAATATTTTGTCTTGGTAACAGTGCAAGTTGGCGAGTCACTTCCTCTATCACCTTGTGAGCAAGTGTTTCACTTTCAGTTAATAATATGACCTGTGAATCTGGACCATGTTCGGCTTGTGAAAGTAGATCTGCTGCAATAAACGCAGGATTTGCTCGCTCATCACCGATAACAAGTACTTCAGAAGGCCCTGCTGGCATATCAATCGATGCACCATCGACAGCTTGTGATACTTGCCTTTTAGCTTCAGTTACAAAGCTATTACCTGGCCCAAAGATTTTATCAACTTTAGGGATGCTTTCTGTTCCAAAGGCCATCGCAGCAATCGCCTGGGCGCCACCTACCTGATAAATTTCATCTACACCACAGAGTTTTGCGGCATAAAGAATTTCAGCAGCTATGGGAGGCGGTGAGCACAATACTAAACGCTTGCATCCTGCTATTTTTGCTGGTGCAGCAAGCATCAGCACCGTTGAAAATAAAGGAGCTGACCCGCCTGGAATGTATAATCCAACTGCCTCTATCGGCCTTGTGACTTGCTCACAAATAACGCCAGGCATCGTCTCAACACATATTGATTTCGGTAATTGCGCTTCATGAAAAGTGCTTATATTTAATTTAGCTTGCTGTATTGCTGTTTTTAGTTCAGTTGAAAGCGTATTAGCTGCGGCCTCAATGATTGATGAGTCAACCAAAAGCGAATTGATAGTCGTTTTATCAAATTTAAGCGAAAGTGCCTTAAGAGCTGCATCACCTCCATCTTTTACCTGATTAATAATAGCCTCAACCGCCTGACTAACCGAGATATTAGCAGCCATAGCAGGTCTTTGTAGCAGTGCTTGCTTTGTCTTTTCATCTGCATCAGCCCACTTAATGGGAGCATTAAATTGAAATGTGGCAGGCATAATTCATTACTCCATCATTTTTTCAATTGGCAGTACAAGTATTGAGCTCGCGCCTAAAGCTTTTAATTGTTCCATGGTTTCCCAAAAGAGATTTTCTGAGCTCACCATATGGAGTGCTACTCTACTCTGATCACCTGCAAGTGGTAGGAGTGTCGGTTTTTCAGCGCCAGGCATCAAAGCAACAATTTCATCTAATTTATCTTTAGGTGCATGCATCATGATGTATTTTGATTCGCGAGCTTGAATCACACCCTGAATTCGGGTTAATAATTTATTGATGAGTGCTAAACGCTCTTCACTCATCTCACCTTCACGCTGTACTAAGCATGCTTTTGAACGATAAATCACTTCAACTTCACGTAAACCATTGGCTTCTAATGTCGCACCTGATGACACTAAATCACATATAGAGTCCGCTAATCCAGCTCTTGGTGCCACTTCTACTGAACCATTTAGCATACAAGGCTTAAAACTGACTCCGTGTTTAGATAGATATTCTTTTAGTAAATAAGGATATGAAGTTGCAATACGCGTACCATTTAAACTCTGGATGCCATCAAAAGGCACATCAACAGGCGTAGCAAGAGATAAGCGGCATCCACCAAAATCAAGACGTCTTAGCATTTTATAGCTAGGGTGTTCACCTTTTGCTCGGCGACTTAATAATTCTTCCTCTAGCACATTCTCCCCGACAATCCCTAAATCTACGACGCCATCCATAACTAATCCTGGAATGTCATCATCACGGACACGTAAAATATCAATCGGCATATTTTCAGCAAAGGCAATGAGTCTTTGCGTATGCAAATTAATTTTCACACCACAATTAGCTAATAACTCTCTTGAACCATCACTCAAGCGACCTGATTTTTGCATAGCAATGCGTAAACGATTTTTAGATAACATATTGTCATTTCCTTGTTAATAGAATCAATTGGTTGTTGATTCAATATACGATTAGGTTAATTAAAATTGATCTATACTAGCTTATTTTTCAAGAAATATTTCAACGCTCTATACTTTATTTTTTTACTTAGTTTTAAGCTTACTGACTCAATTTAGTTCTTTACTATGAAGTATTTTTGCTGCCGACGTGTTTTTACCGCCGATTATCTTTTATCTATGACATAAAAAAACCCTCGAAATTGAATCTTCCGAGGGTCTTGAGTTAAGGCTTACAACACCGCTTGGAAGAGTTAATAATCTTCCAAGCACCATCACCTGAAAGATTAATCAGTATGATGGTGATGATGCATTGTAAAAATTGTTTTTGAAACTAACATTTTTTCCTTTTCTGCCTTAACGATGATTTAGTTTAGTCAATTTTTAAATTGATTTATGTTTATAGCAATTTTGCTATTACATAAAGTCGCGGTTTAAATATTGTTTTATAGTTTTATAACTCTGTTAATATTTGGTTGCAGTCTACTAATTCAGTCTACTAATTAATCAAGATCCTGCACGCTTATCTTCTTAATACAATCAATACATAGATAAGTTTTACTACCCATGCAACTTCAAAGTCTGATTTTTCAGTGCTTATTAAATAACATAGTATAATAAACCGACTTCTTATGCCCGTTAAGTTAAACCATTAATATCTATTTTGCAAGTTATGGCGAATTTTAACTCTTCATTGCTTAAAAAACAATCATAACGACAAGTTAACTAAACGCAACGATCACTAATTATATCAGCACCTACTATATCAAAATCCATTAAAGAAATATGAGTATCTTGCCCACTTATATTTTACTTATTGGTGCTTATTGTTCTTATGCCATCACTCTAGACTAGCCTAGTTGAAAAATAAAACTATCTTCACCGCTATAAATGAGTGAGAGTAGCCACCATAACAGCTTTAATTGTATGCAAGCGGTTTTCTGCTTGATCGAATACAATACTATGTTCTGATTCAAATACATCATCAGTGACCTCTAAACCATTTGACATCCCATACTCTTCGGCTAATTGCTTGCCTAAAATGGTATGAGTATCATGAAAAGCAGGCAAACAGTGCAGAAATTTTACATTCGGATTATTCGTCATATCTAACATGGCTTGGTTCACTTGATAAGGCTTTAATAATGCAATACGTTCAGCCCATGCTGATTTAGCTTCTCCCATAGAGACCCAAACATCGGTATAAATAAAATCAGCACCGACTACACCCTCTTGAACAGATTCTGTCAACTCAATCAAACCACCTGTAATTTTAGCTGCCTGTTGACACTGCTCAACTAGTTGCCTATCTGGCCAGCATGATTTAGGTGCAACAAGCTTTAAAGACAACCCAGTCAAAGCAGCAGCTTCTAATAAACTATTTCCCATATTATTACGTGCATCACCAACATACACTAATTTAACCTCATTAATTGCTTTAGTTGAGTGTTCTTGCATAGTCAGTAAGTCTGCTAGAATTTGGGTTGGATGAAATTCATTAGTAAGACCATTCCAGACTGGAACACCTGCAGAGTGTGCTAATGCTTCTACGATCTCTTGTCCATATCCACGATACTGTATCCCATCATAAAACCGCCCTAGAACCCGCGCTGAATCCTTAACTGACTCCTTATGTCCAAACTGACTACCGCTTGGACCGAGATAGGTAACGTTTGCACCTTGATCGAAAGCGGCAACTTCAAATGCGCAGCGGGTGCGAGTAGAATCTTTTTCAAAAATCAGTGCAATATTTTTACCAACCAAATATTGCTGTTCACTACTTAATTTTTTTGCGGATTTAAGTGATTTCGAAAGTTCTAATAAATTCTGTATCTGTACAGGGGTAAAATCAAGTAATCTTAAAAATGACCGGCCAAATAGATCGTGCATGCTGTTGTCCTCTTATATAAAGTAAGCAGATAATTATCAAAAATGAAATAAAAAATATTCGCCATAATCTTTAGCAAATCGAAAAATCCCCCTACCGCTTAGTGAAGTTGATATAAAGTAATCAGTGCTCCTCCCCACCAGCCATGAAGTAAAATAAAATATACTCTAAGATACAACTAAACGATGCAACACAACCCTAGCCATTAATAGACAGCAAGGTGAATAATTTATGATAATTTGAAAATCAATCTTAACTAAATTGCACCTACTAAAAGACGTTAATACCCAAATTAACAGACCAGTGATGGTACCCAAAATCAGTTGTGTCAGGTCTTGCCAAAATGATTAGAACATTTTACCAGCAAATGAGTAAGCAGCTAATTTTAAGCGGCTAGTTCTACTCTTGAGCTAGGCTATGATTTTGTAATTATGACAATTAACTTTTGTTGCGCTTATTTTATTACACTAGTCATACTTCAGAAGATATTTATCAACATCATGCAATAGAACCGCGTCCTTCAGTATGAGAGACCTCTGTTCAACCTAAATACTAATGAATATTAATTCAATTATAATACATAAAAAATCAAATCAAGTGAATATTTTTTATGACTTTTTTTAATAACCAAAATAATCAAATGTCATACACTCTGAAAAACACTTTAAAATCTATGCCATATAGATTTACTGCTCGCTTATCGCTCTAAGTTAACAATCATCAGTCTATACCAGCCTTCAAGCAATTTACTCGCTTACGACAATTAGTAGATAAATTTATGTCAAATTGTAAATTTACGGAAGTTATTTAATTTTAAATCAAATCATTAAAACCTAATAATTATCTCAACACACAAAAACAGATAAAACACAGCATAAATATGTTAATTCATGTAAAGTTATTACAAAAAATTCCGATAAGTGTTAAGATATTTCAAAAAAATTACAATTAAGGAGTTGCAATGCCTGTTATCAATACTAATATGCTTTCATTGGCTACACAGAATAACTTATTAAAATCAAATAGTGGCCTATCAACTGCAATACAACGTTTATCTTCAGGACTTAGAATTAATAGTGCAAAAGATGATGCAGCAGGTCAAGCTATTGCCAATAGATTTACGACAAACATAAAAGGTTTAAATCAAGCACGTCGTAATGCTTCAGATGGGATATCAATCGCACAAACGGCAGAAGGTGCACTGAACTCAATCAATGATAATGTTCAGCGCATTAGAGAGCTCAGCGTACAGGCAGCAAATGGCAGCAATAGTGATACTGACCTCAACTCAATACAAGCTGAAATCCGACAGCGCCTAGATGAAATTGATAGAACCGCAGCAGAAACACAATTTAATGGCAAAAAAGTCTTAAATGAAGATGGAAAATTAAGATTACAAACTGGGGCAAATGATAACGAAACTGTTAACGTTGATACACAGAAAATGGATACAGGTTCTCTTGGTATTCGCTATTTCAATGTGAATGCCTTAGAGAATGTAAGGCCCATAAATAATGAAGAAGCTGGATTTATTACAGGATTACCTGGTACATTAGCGGAAACCCCAATTATCCGCCAATCAGATTCAGCTAAAGTACTAGATACATTCAATAGACAATATAATTTGAGTCCAGGTACATTAGCAGCTAGCGAAAAAATTTATACTAATGGGAATAATGAATTTTTTATGCGAATAGGAATCACTCAGCCAAATCCAGATACGACTAGGCTTGAACAATTAAGGTTACCTGTTAATACAGTACCAGAAACTTTCTTTTTTGCAAAAATCGACCCTGCAAAGAAAACCAGCCTAACTACTTTTGCTCCCTCTGATTTTACAGTTGAAACCTTATACCCTGGACATGTCGGCTCCACAGGCCAATTTTTAGGGCCTAATGGTGAGAGCCATGTTTTAGTTGGTGAAACATTAACTAAAGATGCTACTGCACTTTTAAATACTTTGCAAAACCTAGGCATTACTCTTCCATACACTGAAAACGTTTTATCAGCTTATGACACTAGACCTTTTGCTGCAATTGCAGGATTACCTTTTGATATTCTAAGAAACGAACATGCATCTGAATTTTTACTTACAGATGGCAATAAAATTTATCTATTATTAATTCGTTCTAATGCTGATGCTCCAGCTGAGGAGCAAGCTGCATTAGGTTTATCAAATGGATTAAATTTGCTTGCCGATATTACACATTACCTTACACCTTCATCAGAATTTAATGAGGTTTCGCCTCCTGAATATCTGATACTTAACGCAGAACCTATTATAGACCAAATACAGGTAAGTGATCTTTATACATTTACCCTTAAAGAAGAATCTTTATTTCAAGATCCATATCCTGAGCCAGGTACAGTATTGACACAGCTTCCTGTAGAGGCTCAAACTGCAAGAACAATTGATCCACTAGCAAAACTTGATAGCGCAATAGGCAAAATTGACAGTTATCGAGGAGATCTTGGTGCTGTAATGAATCGATTGGAGTCGAGCATCAATAATATTACTACAACATCAAATAATTTAACGGCAGCTAGGAGTAGAATTGAAGATGCTGATTATGCAATTGAGGTATCCAATATGAGTAGATATCAAATACTTCAACAGGCTGGGACATCAGTCCTCACACAAGCAAATCAAGTTCCTGATATGGTGCTTCAGCTGCTTAAATAACATCCTCCATGAATGATTACTACGCAGGATGGATAACCTCCTGCAGATCGTGCTTAATTCGCTAGAACTTCTACTAAAGCAGTATTTAACGCGATGCTCGACTTTTAAAATGCGAGATCTGCGATACTTAAAATGGGTCTACCTTGTTCTTTATTGAACAGGGTGGCCAGCTTGTGTGATAATATTTTCCTGCTCAGCCTATTAGTAAAGCTCAGCATTGTTCTTGCGAATGTTCTTTCAATATTGAATTTTTCAGCAAGTTGTCCAATTGTACTTTCAATAATTCTTCTTTTATCATTCCAAAAATTCCTAATGTTTTTAGGGAGTTTATCTCTCATGTTTTTCCTAACGGGTGTTT
>NZ_FOHV01000008.1 GCF_900111395.1 Thorsellia anophelis DSM 18579
CAAGGAACACAATACACCTCAAAAGCATTGCGTTCGCACCTTAAAGACAAGGGGATTACTCAGAGCATGAGTCGTAGAGGTAATTGCTGGGATAATGCTGTCCAAGAGCGCTTCTTTAGGAACATTAAATTTGAATACTTGGATGATTTAAGCTTTATTAACCATCAAGCAGTAGATGATGCTGTGGGGCGTTATATTAGATATTACAACAACATTAGGATTAACTCTGCAATTGGCTACATGACGCCATTACAAAAAAGAAGAGAATTATTAAAAACAGGCTAAAAAACCCTACAAAAAAACTTGACCATTACATTTTAAGGCATGTCTTCATTAACAGCATTTAAGCTATCATCCATTAATATTGCAAATTTAAACTCAATAAATGATAAACTAATCATCGTGTATAATACCTTATAAGTGACATTTCACTCCCTTAATCGGGCTAGACTTAACGATAAAATTACTATTAATTACAAACTCATTTAATTATAATTTGATATCCTTAGCAGGCTAAAATGAACAATCAAAAACTACCAATCAATATCAATGATCTTCTATCAGCCAAGACAGTAGAAAATGAACGTCTTGAGTTCAAGGAAGGGTGGAACCCAGAATCGATTATTCATACTATTTGCGCCTTTGCTAATGATTTTCATAATCTAGGCGGTGGCTATATCATTATTGGAATTTCAGAGAATCAAGGTCAAGCAGTGCTACCTCCAATTGGCATACCCCTGGAAAAAATCGATACCATAAAAAAAGAATTACTCAATCTTGGTAATAGTGCAATTAGTCCAACATACCATCCATTAACAGCTGTTTATGAAATTGAAAATAGGCATGTTTTAGTTATTTGGGCACCAGGCGGTGGTACTCGTCCTTACAAAGCTAAAACAAGCTTGTCAAAAAAACTTTCAGACTGGGATTATTATATTAGACTTCATTCAAGCACAGTAAAAGCAAAAGGGGATTATAACAAGGAATTGTTGTCTCTCACTGCAACTATACCTTTTGATGACAGATTTTGTCAAAATGTTCCTTTGGAAGAATTATCAATTGATTTAATGATCAATTTTTTAAAAAATATTGACAGTGATCTTACCGCTGATAAAAAATCATTCGAGCTATCAACATTAGCTAGACAAATGAATGTTGCTGGCGGCCCTAATGAAATGCTTTTTCCTAAAAATATAGGACTATTATTTTTTAACGAGCAACCAGCACAATTTTTTCCAGTTACGCAAATTGATGTTGTTTTCTTTCCTGACGGTGCAGGAGGTGAAAGATTCGAGGAAAAAATATTTAAGGGACCAATAGATCAGATGCTAAAAAATGCATTAAATTACATTAAAAATAATTATTTAAAACAGATAATTATAAAGCATAACGATCGTGCTGAATCTTCACGTTACTGGAATTTCCCATTCTCAGCTATTGAAGAAGCTGTTGTAAATGCCATATATCATCGTTCATATGAAATAAGAGAACCTGTTGAAATTAGGATAGACCAAACTGAACTAGTAGTTTTGAGCTTTCCTGGCCCAGATCATTCAATAGATTTAAGTAGTCTAAGGCAAGGCAAAGCTGTTAGTCGAAGGTACAGAAATAGGCGAATTGGTGAGTTTTTAAAAGAATTAGATTTAACAGAAGGCCGATCTACTGGTATACCTAAAATTCTAAGGGCTATGAAAATCAATGAATCTCCCGAGCCTGTATTTGAAACAGACTTTGATAGAAGTTATTTTTTAATCAGATTACCAATCAATTCATTTTTCCTAGAAAACAATCATCGTAATTATGCTTCTATAACTGAAATACCACTTTACGCAGATAATAAAATACAATTAGAAGAAGATAGGGGGCTCACTAATAATAAAAGGGCTCAGTCAGAAGATAAAAAGGCCCAGTCGGAAGATGAAAAGGCCCAGTCAGATGATAAAAGGGCCCAGTCAGATGATAAAAGGGCCCAGTCAGATGATAAAAGGGCCCAGTCAGATCTACATATAGACGAAGAGATTAGGCGTGCATTTGAAAATAAATCATTAAGTGAATTATTTCTGTTGATTGAACAATTCAATCCTATTTCATCTAATGAACTAGTCAGTAAATTAGGTTTAACAGATAAGCATGGTGCGTTTAAGCGCAATTTAAGCTTTTTACTGAAAAAGAACATAATTCAATACCAATTTCCAGAAAAACCAACAAGCCGTCTCCAAAAATATCTAGTTAGTGAGTATGGCTTAATGATTGGGGAAAAGTTAAAACTTTTCTAATTTTTCCACATCTGACTTTAATAGTACATAAGGAATTAATATATATGCCCCTCTATTTTTTCCCAGCCATCTCCCATGCTATTAATAGGTATACCTGGATTATTAGACATAAGCTGAACGGTTTCGTTACTTGATTTTTTAATCTGCTATCGGAAGTCTCTATACCATCAAACAGTCGATTTTCCTAAGCATTAATTGAATAAATATGAATAGTTTGCTGTTAAAATTAGCGCTTACAAATTATTCATAAAAGATCGTAACTGTAGCATCTTTCTTACCATATTTTACTAAACTAGATAGGCTATTCATTCTTAGAATGCTTTCAGACCTTTCATTTTTGGTGTATTATTATTTTAGAAATTGAATCTTATGGGGGATTAATAATTTTAAAATTAAGTGCTACACAAAGATTTTTTGAAAGTAAAGGCGTTGATGCAGGTTTTTGTATGATTTGTGGAAGCCGTCAAATTAAGATTTATGGAGACATAATTGAAAGTGACACAGATAAGATTGACGCAAACATTTCTGTAATTATGTCTAATGTGCTTGATTCAAATGCTAGTCTAAAAGAGATAAACACCTCAATAAAGCTATATTGTGTTAATTGTGGCTATGAATTTGCGTTTAATGCTGAAGTAATTGATTTATGGATTAAAAATAATAGTGAGCTCTAATGTCAAATAATGTAATACCTTTTAACCAAGAATCTCGTAATGGTTCGAATAATACTGGTGGTGGAGGTGGCGATATGGAAGCTAGACTTGCAAAACTTGAATCTGATGTTGAATACATTAAAAGAGACATTGGCGATATAAAAATCTTGCTTAACAAAATTGATTCAAAACTTGACGAAAACAGTTTAAATTATAAAAATACAATAGATAAGCCAATCGAACGAATACAAGGTGAAATAAAAGAATTAAAAAGTGAGCTTAAATCTTAGATTAAAAGCTCTAATGATTCTTTAAAAGAGAGCGATAAGACTATTAGTCAAGATGTTAAATCTTTTAGACGATGGACTATAGGGCTTTTTTTTACAGCTTTAGCCGGTTCTATGGCCGTTCTTTTATTTATGTATAATATTACAAAAAATTTTTAGATATATTAACCCATATACTTTCATTAGAAAGCGGGTTACTTTCTGATAAATTTGTGAGATTAATATTAAAGAAGTTATCAGAAAGATTTACTGAAGAACTAGAGAAAAAACATCTTAGATAAACAATAAAACTATTGATGCATATTTTTATTCCGTTGTGAATATTGAACTGATGTTCAAACATTTTTGCGTGACCCAGAACAAACTGAATATACGATTGCGATTGCAGAGATGCATAGAAATCATATATTAGATGAGACTAGACAAGTAACAATTTTAGTTAATGATAGCATTGATAAATCTAAACGACCATATTCACTTATATTAAAAAATATCGATTATAAAACTTCAATCGTACAAGTCTAAACGTTTTGAAAAAATATCGAAGATGCTTGCTTTGCTTAACAATTGGATAACTACAATCGACTCCAAGTAATTGATTTTAAAAACTTAGGCTTGATTTCATTGTGAATCTTAGGCACCATTGATCTTTGGTTCTGAGATAAGAATGAAAGGGTAAGGGTAGTAATTTAAGTAATGAATACTGAATGGGATAATGCTTATCATATTTTACGTAACACCACCCGGTCAGTGGCTAGAGAAAACCTTATAATATATTGTTTTTATTTTATATATTAACTCCATCCACATTGAAATATAATTCTTTAAATGTATATTTCTCTTGTGTTTATCATTAACTATGCACATACATAACGCTTATTTAGCAATGTATGTGCATAGTTTGATGTTGAACGAGTTGAAATGGATGGCGAGCGCGATCTCTTTGATCTAGTGGTCAGCTCTCCACCTAAGTTAGCAATATCTAGCTAAAACCAAATTTAGCTTCGCAAAAAATCAGTTAATATTCTTTAGCTTGCAGTGATGAATAACTCCCCATAAATACATTAAACTTAAATTACCCTAATAAAAATTACAGTAATATTTGTTTAAAGCAATTCTGATTGAATCTAAGTAACACAACAAGATAGGGGAACAAAAGGTAATAGACTTCATTGAAGCGATAAAAGCAATCAGTCCGCTTTGATGAAAATGGCATACTGATGATGGGTATAAATTTTACGAATGGCTGATAACTGAATCTATATATTTTCTATTAGACATTACAAAATACATCTACAATCATTTCAGTCTACATCTAGCTAAATCTGCATTAAAATTATTTAAACGGAATGACTACGAGCAAATACGACCATAGAATCATTAGATAAATAATTCGCATAATGTATATTATGTTAAATTGAGCATTATGAACCAATATAAATATCATTATTTAGATTATCTCAAAAAATACTCTCACTTACCCTCCTTACTGTAAGCCATCTCATTAGTTGCACAAATAAGTAATTTACCTCTTCTACTGTCTGATTAACTGAGATTAGGAGTTTACTCTTTGAGATAGTTGCTGGGCACATTAAGATTGATTGTTCGTAACAATACTTCTATCACATGTCAATCTTTTGCTGTAAATTGACTTATGATATTTTAAATAACCCGTGATTTTTTGTATCTGTAAGTGAATCATGCCTCGATCATTTCTATTGATTATATGATTGATATTTACTAACAAGCTTTAGCCAATCATATTTATTCTCGGTAAATGGATAGAGAGTGTTAGACTGATATTCATCGAAAGCTTGGTAAATTTTACTTGCTAACAAAAAGACATTACGACATTTTTCCAAATAGCCAGAATGATTCAAGTCACTAAATCCACCCTCTCCTGTTTTAAAGAAATTTTCATAGCATTCAATAGTTGAAAGATTCAAGTACAAACAAACATAATCAATTTGTAACTGCTCTTTAAAATTTAAATCTTTGTATTGTTTGTTGAATACCCATCCAAGCGTATTGTGAAAATTTGAACAAATTTTCTCGCCATCAGTTGCAGTTAAAATAACTGGAATTTCATCATTCAAGTATACATGCAAGCCTTCTATTTTTAATTTTGCTACTAATTTAAATAGATACGCGAAAGGCATTCCTTGGTTAATTTCTTGATTGCCAAAATACAGCTTTTTGCTCATAAGTTGATATGCGTTAAAATCGCTTAAATACAAGATTGAATGGCACAAAGTCTCCACTACGCAAGGATCATTATTATCTACATCAATCAACTCAATTAATTGACGATAAAAATGACGCAATGTTTCTCTATCTAATCCAAATGCATTACCTCTCAAATCATTCATTGTAGTTTTGTGATACAATTGATTTAGCAGCATCAAGACCAAGTAATGTTTATTTGGTAACACCTCTCTGTATTGCGGCATAGTTTGCAAATCAGAAACTATAGGAGTACCCCGTATATCGCAAATTATCGTTTTTAATGTAGTAAAGTAGCGTTCTTTATTAATTAATTGTGGGCGAGAATGTGGTTTATACTCAAAGCAACTTTGTAGCAGTATAGAATAACAAGTACCATCCGTAATTGATGATAAGTATTTGAAATTAGCTTCAGCTTTTTTAACAACATTCGCTGTAACGCCCTCTATTCTATAACTTGTTAACAGGTTTATCCGCTCAACTTTAAGCAAACAAGACCTTCGCTCATATTCAGTAAATCCCCCCCACTGTGCTAATGATATTTTGTTGTAGTAAGCAAATACAAATGACTGTATAACTGGGTTTTCTCCCATAAGACGCAACGCTAACTCTAAAATAAATAACGCTGATTTATCTATTTTCTTAGTGAGTATCATCAAAAAAAACTCAACCTTTTGCTTTAACGCTTCAATACCTATTTCATCGTCAATTTTACGATAATAATAGGCATAACTACTAAAGCAAGTAATCATACTCGTAAGAAGTGGATATAATTTGTTTTCGCATTGAGAATCTTTATAATTACTTATTGTATACTTCAACCTATCCTGCTCAATCATAAACTTAAGCCTAGCCCACTGTTGTAATAAGTTAGCCTCATAAAATATTTCAGTTAACTCTTTAAAAACATCAAAATCAACTCGGTCTAAAAGATAGACATATTGATTAGCTACTTCACTAGAGAAATATAATTTATAATCAACATAATTTTTTTCTATTAACTTGATAATATGATTAGCAATATCACTAGCATAGTGATTTTGCTTTTGATGAATAAGCTTTTTAAATTCACAATAGTATTTAAAAAACTGAAAAACATCACAACTGCTTTCAGTCTGAGTCATTTGGTTCTGTTCAAGATTAATTAAATACGTTGTCAACCATGACTGACAGGCATCAAATTGTTCAAAACGCAAATAAAATTTACATCCAATAATTAATAAGTCTAATGAATTAGGAATTAGAATAAGATCTTTAGTATGCTTTGCTAATTCACAATGCCAACTTTCTTCATCAAAATCAAGCAAATCATCACCAACAGAATAAAACCAATCTAGCAGTTCATCACCTGTCAAAATTTTAGACATTCTTAGCTGCCTCTATTAAAAAATAGCTCTTAACGTTAACATACGCACTTAACTTATTAGCAGAAATGAATACATTTAATTGATAAGTGACATCAATTTAAAATAAACACGTTTTTCAATTTTAGTAAAATAAGATTAAATCTTAATGGAGAGAAAAGTTTCATACAAGCGAAGCTTAATAAAAATCAAATGGGAGTAAATCATTTTTGTCATACCTAACCACAAAAAATGATTCTGCCCTTAGTTTTCTATTAACTCTTACAACACGTAAAGTACAAAGATTTTAATTCAAATGCATTATACATAGATGCCTTATTACATGATTCAATACGCACAATAAAACACCCATAATTTATACTTACTCGTTATCTTTAGATGCCTTTAATTCCTGAGTTTTTTCCATGATACCTAGTGCTGATAAGCCGGTAATAACATCTAAGTTTGAGGTTAAATTACCGTTACTACCATTGATATAATTTTGTGGCATACTAATTTTAAAATTAGGTAAGTTTTCATATAATTGTTTTGCAACATCTCGATTTAATTCAGCCAAATAGACATTTTCATGTTGTCCAAGTGCACCATATTTAGCAGATAACACATCTGCTTCGGCGATACCTTTTTCACGAATAGCTTTAGCCTCATATTCAGATGATAGCGCATTTGCTTTTTGAATCTCTAAATTTGCTTTTGATATCTCAAGCTCTTTAGCTTTAGTCAATGTTGCAATATCTTTTTTCTTACGCTCTTCAACTAATTCGCGTTCAGCGATTTGACGCGCTACTTCAACATCTTTTTGCTGCGAAATCACTGCTAATTCTTTAGTGCGTTGCGCATCTTGAACTTCTCGGGTACGTTGAATTTCTTTACGCAGTTGTTCTGTTTTAGCTTGTGCTTTTGACGTTTCTTGCTCTTGAATGGCTCGTATACGTTCAGCAACTAATTTCTTCTTGTCTGTAAGCAATTTATCTAGTTGCTCTTCTGGAGCCGGATCGCCTATTGTTACCTGTGTTACGGTTATACCATATTGTTTTAATGGATTATCCTGCCTAATTGGTTGGCCCTGCTCATTTTCAATTGGCACAGTCTTCCAGACTAGTTGTTTAGTCGGTTGCAGCTTATTTGAATCATCTTGATCTAGCCCTACTGGCACAAGATCTACCTGATCAATTTCAACCTGACGTCGTTCAGTTGAATAAATTCCATTAATCAATTGATCAGATAACTGAGCTTTAAATTGGTTCAATCCACCTTGAAAAAATTCTTCCCCAGTATATTGTGTCGCCGTAATGACAGTTACGTTCCGGGCATTTTTAATCAGCATACTTTCGATTAAATTATCATTTGAACGAAATTCTCTATGCATAGTTGTAATTTCTTTGGGATCATGTGAAAGCCTAAATCGAAAAGTTGCAGGCACAGTACCTGTATAGGTATCAGCAAACCTAACAGGTAATGCTTCTAAGCGTTGATAAAACGCTTCACCTTGATTATTCCCAAAAGAAACAGTGACAACTTGATCGTAACGAGTTATTTTAGACAAAAAAGGCATTCTAAAATGAATACCTGGTTCACTAAAAACATCCAATGTACCTGTAATGTTATTTTGATAAATGTACGTATAGCCTGCATCAGTCATAAGGACAGAGCTTTTAGCAATTCCAGCAATACTTACTATTCCAATTGCGAGAATAATTCTCTTTGGCGTGAAAAAAGATGATACTTGTGACATTTACTTTCCTTTTTAAACGTTAATGAATGGTGAATTTTAAAGCAGGTAATTTTTTATTTAAGTACAATTTTATGTAAATGAGTCATTATACTAAAGTTTACATTCTATTCATACCTTTAAGTAAGTATGTTTCGAATTAATAGAACGCAACATTAATTTGATTTATGTTTAATACATTTTATTTTTGTATACTAGTAGAATTAAGCTAATCTCAAAATAAAGTGTAATATTAATGCTTCTCTCAGTAAAAACCATCAATGCAAACGCTTAATTTTCAATAACCCTAGCCTCATTAATTATACAAATAATAATCAACATTTGTTGAGAATTGAGCTACTTTAGGCTACCAGAACTGACAGTTTGTACTTCCTAAAAGGACATGAGATAATCTATATCAAGAGAATTGATGCATTCTCTAGCTAATAACTCAAAAAAAGCAGTTATTTTAGAAAAAAACTTTAAACTTTAAACGGAAATTATGAAGAATACTATATCTATTCGTGCTATGAAATACGAAGATCTAAAGAACGTAGCTTTAATTATTGATGATAATGGGTTGTTTCCAAGTGATTATTTAGGAGATATGACAACTAAATATTTTGATGGTTCATCTGAAGAAAGATGGTTTGTAGCAGAGCTAGAAGATAATCAAGTAATTGGTGTAGCCTATGTGGCGCCAGAAATTATGACTGATAAAACTTGGAATCTGCTCTTAATCGCTATATTTAAATCATATCAAAACCTTAAACTAGGCCAATCTATTATTAAAGCGGTAGAAGAAGAACTCGAAGCTTACAAAGCACGAATATTGTTAATTGAAACATCAGGCCTAGAGAATTATGCAGCTGCTCGTAAATGCTATCTGAATTCGAATTATCAACACATAGCGACTCTCCCAGATTATTATGAGGATGGCGATGATAAATTAGTTTTTATGAAAAAATTATCTATTTAGCGTTAACTACCTAGTTTGTGCGTTTAATATTTCATGATTTAAGCATCATTTTTTAAAGCTAACAATAATTCTATTCATTTATTGTTCAGTTAAGACAACCGAGCTAAAAGTCCAATTGCCCTACCTTAAGAATTAAAATTTCAAAACTCCTTACATAATCATTAAGGAGTTTTATAAAATTTTCTAAAAATTATTCAATTAACATAATAATTAAACAATAATGTTTGACTGTGAGTTAGTAACTGTACTTTGGTTTTGGTTTTGGTTTTGATTATTATTTTGAATGTTGCTTTTTTGAATATATTCTAATTCTTGTGCACTTATTAATGCATTTGAAAAATTAACAGTGTTTTTGGCTAAGAATGGATAATTGTTATTATATATTGTATAAAGCGCGCTTTTTTTAACTACATAAGTAGGTAACAGGAAGTCATGTACTGCTTGTTTTTTATCTGTAAAAGCAGGAGCAATACCAATAAAAGGAACAAACATAAAAGATAAGTTTTTTACGCAGGTTCTACCAAATGCAGGCCAAAAGTTTATTTTTTCAGCATGCTTACCTATAACAATAATTCCTAATGCCATTTTTCCAGGCGTAGCACATGTATTTGAAGATTCGAATAGCGCATAATAAAAAGGAGAAACACAAAATGGTCCTATATATAGACCAAAAAGATAAATCCCCATAAAAGTTGCGCCAACTGTATCTTCATCAAACCCTGAAACGATACCTGCAAATATAGCAAAAATAAATGCTATAACACTGTAACCAATAAAAATAATAAGGGAGTCTATTAATCTGGCCACAAAACGAAGCCAAAATCCCGCAGCTTCTTCATATTTATTAACTTTTAGCAACCTCCATGGATAAGGCCCATCCATTAATTGCTGATTAGCCACAGTAGATGAATTTTGCGCATTGCTTGTGTTAACTGTATCTAGCTTATTTAAGTTTAATTGAGTGTTATCTGACATGTTTTTTTATTCTTTTACTATTAGGTGTTAAAGGGAAATTAGTTTAGTTATAACTAAATATCTAATTTGTAAATATTACTTCAAAATTGACATATTAAAGTAGCGTAAATATTTTATCATAATTGTAATTATATTTAAATCATGGCTCGCTAATTAAAGTACATTTAGATTAACATACCATTTTTCTAGTCTATTTCTATCTACATCACTCAACTTATTCATGGAAATCACAACATCATAACATTCGATAAGCAAACTCTCCTTTTGTGCACTCTGATGTAAACACAGAATTTCGACCATAGAAGCTTGTAGCAACAGGTGCTTAGTTTTACTATGTCTTAAAATCAAGTTACATATTTGTTTGATAGATAGGCATTTAAATAATGCTAATAAAGAAGGATTAAGCGCTTTATTATTTCGCTTAAATTGCATAAATAGCGTTTCAATTATTGTGATTGGTAATTCATCAGAACACCTTCTTAATAAATTAACTGCTTTAATCGCTATCCCTATGTCTTTATCATTCAAACAATTTAATAGTAAACTGAAATTAATCTCCCCACCAGAAATAGTTTTAGTTTCATCAACTTCACTTGTATAACTATAAAGAGAACACGGTTTAAACCGTGAATGAATCAATTTATTTTTAACACCTTTGCAAAGATGTGAATATTGATTCAATAAATACTTAAGCTTTTCTGGTGACTCATCTGATAAAGCTAAAAGTAAGCCGTAACGATTTTCAAGTGTGTAGGTTAACTCAAAAAAATCCCAAGTATTCGTAAAGTCCGTATCGATGTTTGCTATAGATAAATATTCTTCCATTTTTTTAATATATTCAGAAACTTGCCAAAAAAGATCACCCTCTTCCTCTAATATATTTAGCATATACGGATCTGCTAACTTTAAATTATTCATTAGAGCAAATAATTTTATCTGTTTTAGATTAAGATCTTGATTTGCTATTAATTGAACTAATACACTACGACACACCTTATTAAATAAAATAAACATGCCTGTATTAAATAAGTAAATCATCATGATTTCTATTTGCTCAGTATCGAAGATATTAACACTTGAACAAATTTCTTCACATAACAGATCTAAATCCTTCATACCCAAGCAAATTAATAAACCATATAATTCATAGTCTTCTAAGAATCTTGCTTTCACTAAAAAATCATCACAAGCATTTTGTGTTAACAGGTTTTTATGAATGATCTCTAATATTTTAATGGCTTCGCCTGTATTTTTAGCGCTCATACCAAAATTTGCAAGAATTGCAGTTTGATATTTTGGCACCTCAAACAATCTAAGTGATTGACAAATATCAAAATAAAACAGCGCCCCTTTTTTATCACATGCACCTAGCCCTGCGATAAAGTTGTTTAATAACACTTTATTGTTCTTATTATCATTTAAGATTGTCTTTATTATTTGATGCCCAATGTGATTTTCACAAGCTAATAGTAAATTAATGATGGGTCTATTTAAACCATCTGGTTTGTGCAAATGAGCAGTAATAATTGATAACCATTCATTGAGTAAATTCTGGTCCGATTTTAATACAGCAGCCCAAAAATAGTGTTCTGGCGGTGGAGAAGCGTAGATAGATGCCTGCTTGATATAAAGACATAGATGATCTTTCAAGGACGATTGTGTATTATCAATATCTGGTATTTTATCAATAATAATTTTTAAACATCTTACCTGTTGATGGAAATGGAACATTTCAACAGTAGAACGAAAACATAAGACTTTATTAAGCGTTTTAGGTATTTCCACTATTGCTCGAGAAAATAGTCGTGATAAAGACTTCTTATGAGTAATTGAAAAAAAAATTTCAAATAGAATTTCTGCATCAAATCCTTTCTTTGATTCATTCGTCACTTCAAAGCTTGTTAAAAATTCATCTATTTCCATTTTACTCATACTAGGGTTATTTACATGTGTGATATCTTTATTTATAAGATATTTAAATAACTCAACATAATGAATTGGAGCGATTTTTAATATTTCCTTTTCATTAACTTCATTTAGTAACTTGTTGTATTTCATGTCCTGACTACACGCTCCGATAAACTTAATTTTGCATATTTAAGTAGATATGTTAAGCAAAGAAGCGGGAATTATGAAACATCGATTCTTTTTTCTGATAACACTTCAAACTCAACATTTTTCACTAAAAAACAAAATGGTAATGCATTTGCTCCTAATTTAACTAATAACTCTCCTGGTATGTAATCAACTGCCTTCACAGATATTATCTCTTCAATTCTAATTGGAAGTTTTATTTCTGCTTCAGCAATAAAAGATACTGAATGCCCTACACTAATTGCACTATTTTGTAGACAGATATACTTCATTGCATCTTCCCATGTATTAAAAAAAGAATGAAATTCAGATGGCAAATTATAATTTTGTTCTATGATCCCTAAAAAACTCATTTCACTAGCGCTCCCTGCCCCTGCTTTAATTTCAGTTGCAATATATTTATCAGTGACTAGATGTGAAAATTGATTAGGTAAATGTGTTGGCAATACATCTGTAAAAAGGCGAGTAATATATGTATAAAGCGCGCTATTCATCAAATTTTTAATAAAAATGACAGTCCTTTTTTGATGTTTTTGATTGGAATAGTCTAAATAAAATCGCCAATTGCTTTGTTGTGGTGAGGGAAACAATCTACGAAATGGTCCTGCAATCTTAGGCCCAAAATGTTTATGTTGATAAGTCAAAATAGTTAAAATAGTTAATCCATCTCTTTCTATCAAGGTCATACCTTTTGGAATAAAATGAGATAAATTTAATTTTATCAGTTCTGTAGGTACAACCCAATTCATATAAACTATGTCAGCAGCATCACTTTTCATTTTTAAATAAGGTAATCTACTGAATAGTCGATATCTCGCATCTTGCCATTTAGCTGAATTTATCCAACTTGCCATAATTTTCTGAAAATACGTGTTTTTAGGTGGAATGAATCGATAATTCTTCATAAATGCTTCCCAAAATTGATTTGATAACCTAACAACCGAAAATTCGGTTTAAATGAACACATGAATTTACATTTAATTAACCCTTGAAAAAAACACCTTACACTGTATCAGTATGTTTTGTATATAAAAAAAAGCTCTAATATAAATTTGATTTTAGGTAAGCTTTCTTCATGATAACTTATTCGAAAAGGTAATTCACTTGGATAAAAGCAACGATTTATCTTTTCACTTAATATTCACGCTCAAAACAAATCAAAGGACAATTAACCAAGGATCTGATTATAAATGCTAATAATAGACAACTCGTTAACAAATTGTCGCTTTTATTGCATTTTACGCATAACACTAATCGATAGCAATCAAACAACTTACAAGGAGTATGAGAATACGGCTGCATAACTGTGCAGAGCTATCCCACTTGAGCGAATGCTCATGTTTCTCAAAAATTTAATGTATAAGAAATGGATTTTACTTTTACTGTTACTTACCACAATGTCTGCAGCAGCAAAGCTGACTAATGAAAGTTCTAATAAAACAAAACAAATTAAAGGTTATGCCCCGTATATACAGTCAATTGCAGCACAAGCTAACTTAGACAATCAATACATTTTTTTTCCCGATTTAACACCAGCACTGACACCAGGGATAATATTAGCAGTTCCTTCCTCGTTATGTTCGCCAGAACTGTTTAAAGCTAACGAAGATTTACAACCTTATTTCAACCTGCGTGATGAAGATAATGATAAATGTTCCGTATTAGAGACTCACAATTTAGATTGGTATATTTTAGATAATAAAGATACCGAATGGAATGCGGTGGTATCACCTGATGATCTCATTTGGACCTTAATAACTGACGTTGATTCAATATTACCACCAAGCACGAACATGCTAAGTCAATACACATCTAGGTTAAAAATACCTGAAAATGCTGTTAATAAGCGTATCGGATTTACCTATAGTCCCATTTCAGCAACAGGTAATCCAAATAAGGGAACACAAGCTAAAATTTGGGATATAAGTTATTTTTTTGGACAAAAACCTACAAGCCAAGCATTGCTAGAATCGGCACCTAATTTAGGAGAAAAGATAACACAAATCCCCTTGCCTATTCACACACAGATTAAACCTAATTTTGCTAGGCCAATTATCAAAACGCTATATATGTATGGTGAATTTAGTTTATCAAGTACCCTTGAAGCACAATATCAAATTGAACCTGATTCAATTGGCTCAAATGAATTAGAAATGAGATTTTGGTGGGGACCTAAGGGGACGACAAAAAACTTAGGTCGGATAACAAACACGGATTTTCAAAATTCCCCTTATTCCCCACCTTTAACTGATTCAGATATTGGAAGTGTCATTGAAGTTACTGCTATGGCGATTAAAAAACAAGATGGTTTGTTAATTGTAAGTGAACCCTATACTATTGATTCACAGGATCCTAATAATCAATTTTATTACCCACCTAGCATTGATAATTTGACGTTAAGTATGCAACCTAGAGTAAATGAATCTGTTTATGGAAAATACACATTTAATGATGGTGGTAAGAAAAACTCTATTGATAACTCGACCTATATTTGGCAGATCGAAAATGATTCAGGTAAATGGGATACGTTAATTACTGGTACGATACTTGAATCAGGAGTAACGCCAGAATTTAAAAATTTAAAGCAAGAGTATGCAGGTAAATCTTTAAAACTTGAAATAATACCTAGCGATACAGATGATCGAATAGGCAGTTCAAATTCTGTTACTTCAGAAGTAATAGGTGTTTTGCGCATTGAGACTAATTATAATGAGGTTGATTATATAATTAATCAAACCAATGCATTACAGCTTAAAGCTACGATTTATTATTCCAATGGGGATATCATTACTCACAATATCAATAAATGGCAATCTGATGATAAAGATGTATCAATAGATTCTTATGGATTTGTCACTGTTAATCCTGAGTTAACAGAGGAAAAAACAGTCAATATCACAATTAGCTATCTTGGCCAACAGGCTTTAGTTAAACTTAACATTAGAAAAAATACGCTTATTATAAATGAATTACATTTTAACGAGCCAATATTAATTAATAAAAAAATAACAGCCTCTTATCTATTAGAACAATTTAATAGCGAAAATTTAGATGAATCAACTTATGAATGGTTTTACCTATCTTTAGAAAACAAATGGATTAAGTTTGATGAAGGGAAAGTTAATGACCCTGGTATGATCTCTACCGTTTCAACGATTGATCATTTATTTGCTGGAAAAAGAATTCGCTTAGAAGTAACACCTTTTAATCAAGTAGGTGACACTGGTCCAATATCTTCTATAGAAGGCAATGTAGAAAGTTTAATAGAGCTTATTCTTACCCCATCAGAATTAACTTTTAATGCAAACGAGTCGCAATCAAAACAGATCAATGCTATCGCCAGTTACGAATACGGTTCTCAACTAGATTTAACTAGTATCGGGATTTGGCAATCTGATAATAATTCCATTTTAGTATCTTCGAATGGTAGTGTATCTATAGTTAATCAAAATGAAGCAATACAAGGTAAAGTGATGTTCATTTACAATGAATTTACACGTGAAGTGAATGTTAAAGTTACTCCTGTTGAGCCTTCAATTCAGAATTTAATTATTAAAGGTAGTCCAATTATTAATGGTACTTTAGAGGCTACATATGAATTTGATTCTAACCTATTCCCAAATTTTGAAGATAATTCTACTTATACATGGTTTTATACTTTACCTGGCTCATCAAAAATGTTCTGGTCCGATGGTACTATTTCACAATCTGGGGTCATACCTCCTTCACCTAAAATCGAACCTTTTCATGCTGGCGCATCAATCACATTAGAAGTTATCCCAACAGATCAATTTGGTGTTACTGGTGAAAAATCAATCACATCAATGGAAATTGAACATTTAGTTAGTCTTTCTCTTGCACCTAACGAATTACGTTTCAATCTTGGTGAAACAAGTGTCAAGAAAGTAACAGCATCAGCCCTCTATTCATTAGGGTCAGTCATTGATGTGAGTGCTAAAGGTTCTTGGTCTGCAGGAAACCCTAATGTTTTAATTGAAACAAATGGTAATGTATTTATTTCATCACTTAACAGCATGCCAATTACTTCAGAAGTTAATTTTAAGTACGGAGTATTGACGAGCAGTATACCTGTGATTGTACAATCAATTACTGCCGATATTAGGAATCTAAGGTTAATTGGTACACCTATGATTAATCAATCAATAGAAGCTGTGTATGACTTTGATCCTAACGGAATGCTAAACATAATCGACAAATCAACTTATAGGTGGTTTTATAAGGATTTTTCTAATAATCAAGTTGAATGGTCTAGAGGAGATATTATTCAATCCGGATTAGTGCCTAATTCTCCTATTATTGATGCGAGTAAAGTTGGATACACCATAATTGTCGAGGTAACACCAAACGATCAATTTGAGCGTCCAGGCGCAACTCAAGTCGCTCAATCAGTTGTAGAAACCGTGACAAATATTGAAATCATATTCCCTCGTACAGAGAAAATGAATACCGTAGCGCCCACCTATTTAATGGCTAAAGGCACGCTTGAAAGTGGTACTATAATTGATATTACATCAAATGGAACATGGACAACAACTCATCCAAACGTAACCTCTCTTGGTAATGGAGTATTTACTGTTCCCTATTATGTTTATGAAGAACAAGACAACATACCAATTACTTTTACCTATCAAAAACTATCAGTCACCAAAGTAGCGAGGGCTGATAACTATAATTTAGGTGATCTACTTGGGGCTGCCTCTTTTTATCGAGAGCATGCTGTTGTAATTTATGCAAATTCAACTCCTGAAATCAGATTATGGGGCGATTATTGGCTATCATCTGCAAGAAATAACCAAAACATTATTCTCTCAGGAGGAAGTACGGGCGTAGAATGTGGCGCATTTAGCCAAAATGGTTGTTATCTTGAACTTAGTCGATTACAAGTTAATTCTGGATTAAAAGTAGATATGACTTACGATGCAGCAAGGCCAAATGATACAACTATTATTAGATCATTAAGCTGGTATACAAATGATAACGTCTTACATACCTTTGTTGGCAATGCTTCTGGCACGTCAAAATCACAAACAGATATTATTCGTAATACAGCACCAATATACGGAATTATATTTTTCTCAACAGGCGCTATTGGTTCAAGCACTTCATATATAAAAGGGCTTAGACTTATCTATCAATAGTCAACTCCCCCCCCATTAAGGGGGGATTGCTAACCGTTTATTTGATTAATACCGCCATCCTTCTATTTGCTCTAACAAGCGTTTAACTTAACGGTAACCTTTAGCGCCAAACGTTTTATTATGCTGCTAGAGGTAATCTGTCGACATAAATACAATAGCAACATTTAAAGCATGCTTGACAGACACTTTTTAGCTGAATGCAAGTAAGACTCTTTGCTCATTCTTTTGTTGATACCTACTAATATAATCAGCGTTATGATGAAATGAGATTAATTAAAAACATTATAGTTTAATCTTAAATACTTAAAAGTGTAAAATGTAACCAAAAAAAGCAACCATTAATGCAAAAATAATGCATTAGGTAATTAATTGTTATATTATATTTCTTTAATATATAAGCAGAGGCAATTATGACTTTTTTAACCCAGTTAGCACCGTATTTTAAGAGCAAACATTCATTACTAAAACAAATTAAGCATCTAGAGACTAGAATCAATCAATTAACATCTTCTTTAAATACCGCAGAAGCTGAGTTAACCACTTCGCAAAGTACTATAAAAAATAACCATGAGCTAAATTTGAATCTAATTAAATTTGCAGAAAGTCTGGGATTGTCTCAACAAACATTGAATATATTAAGTTCTAACCTAGTAAATGAAAAAATTAAAGTAGAAGAAATACAACAAAACGGAGTGTCAACTAGCAGTAGACAATTAATAGAAACAATGAGTTACGACCTGCTTGAATTAGCAAATAAATCTAAAAACACCATTTTAACTGTTGAAAACTTAAAGGGTAGTTCAGAACAAATTGGCGCTATTATTTCATTAATTCAGCAAATTTCTAGTCAAACAAATTTACTTGCTCTGAACGCTGCGATTGAAGCTGCGAGAGCTGGCAGTGCTGGACGCGGATTTGCTGTTGTTGCAGGTGAAGTTAGAAGTCTAGCTGAACGCTCTAGAATAGCAGCTGCAGATATAAACTTATTAGTAAAAGAAATTCAAACGGATACACATAATGCTTTAGACGGTATTTCTGTATTATCTACAAATGCAACGCAATCAGCACAACAAGGTGAGCTTACTAAAAGCAATATAGAACAAGTATTGACTCTATTTCATCATATGGAAGAAGCAATTGCCAGCACAGCACTGCGAAGTTTCACTGAACTTGCAAAAATAGACCACTTAGTATTTAAGTTTGAAGTTTATAAAGTATTTTTTGGTGTTTCAAAAAAAACTGAAGGAGAATTTGCGAATCATACAATGTGCCGCTTAGGTAAATGGTACTATGATGGCGAGGGTAAACGCTATTTTGCTAAATTAGATGGCTATGCACAAATGGAAAAGCCTCATGCTGATGTACATAAATTTGGAAAAGCAGCAGTAGAGAAATATCATCAAGGATTGATTGCTGAAGGTATAAAGGATATATCTTTAATGGAAACACATAGTATGGATGTGTTAAAATGCTTAGAGAAGATGGCTATTTCAATTTAGCAATTATCAGGTTAATAATAGCAAACCAATAATAGTCATGATCTTTTTATGTAATAACTACAAGCCTTTATTTTATGATAACGTGACAAATTAAGGTTGTTTCATGATATATACCATCGGGTTAGCAATACATGCTGCAATTTCTCTTTTTTTTTCAATGCATGCTACAAGAACTCAACAAAACACATTTTGGATTTACATCCTACTTGCATTTCCTGGTTTAGGCTCTCTTGCCTATTTTTTAGCTGTTTATCGACATGATTTACAATCTAATGAAGCATTTTCAAAAACTGCTTCAGGTATTACAAAGCTACTCGATCCGCAAAAAGAGCTAAAAGAAGCACTCAAGCAATACCAATACTCCGCAACCCCAGAAAATCATGAACGTCTTGCTGAAGCTTATTTAGCAGTTGGAGAGCCCCTAAAAGCTGCATCTGCGTACCTAGAATGTTTAAACGATCCTTTTAGTGACAAAGTTAAATTTACTTTAAATGCCTCTCAAGCATTTTTCGAAGCAGGCCGATTTGCTCAGGCTTTGTCTTATCTACAATCGATTGAGTCACAAGATGCAGGCACTTATGCTGAAGATTATGCTATTTTAGCTGCCAACTGTTATACAGCAATGGAAAAAACTGAGGAGGCTGAATCAATTTTCATCAATGCTTGCGATTTATATCAATCTATTAGTGTCAATATAGAATATTTAATTTGGGGATATGAGAGAAATAGAAAAGACATTATTGAAAAACAAGAAGCTAAAATATCAACATTAATGAGTAATTGGCAACCACACCATTATAAACATGCACAAAATAAAAAATTGATTCTTAGATTAAAAAAAGCAAGAGCTTATTTTAAGCGTAATGGATGATGAAAAAATAGTCTGTTTTTTAACACAAGCCGAGTGAAGATTTAGATTTAATAGCCAAAGTTAACCTTTATTTCTCTTATATATTTATACGAAATTAGCTAAAAACTGACTGAGTATTTTCTTCAATTGTGGCATTTCGAGCTGAATTTATCCAATATACTTTATATCCCTCCCATTGATAGGGAGGTTTTAAACGTGAAAAAAATATTAAATAGGAATGTAAAGTAATATCAATAATTTGTAGCTGCTGTAGCATTTCCATCAATAATTGCAATACCCGAACTAGTACCGATTCTTGTAGCTCCTGCTTGAATCATTTGAGTTGCTGTCTCACCTGACCTAACGCCTCCTGATGCCTTTACTCCCATAAGAGGCCCTACTGTTTTGCGCATGAGCATAACATCTTCAACAGTTGCTCCGGAATGACTAAATCCTGTTGATGTTTTAACAAATGCAACGTCAAGCTTCACACACATTTCACAAACTAATTTTATTTCTTCTTTTGTTAGTAAACAGGTTTCTAATATCACTTTTAAAGGAACGTTATTACAAGCTTCTTTGACCGCTTGAATATCATCATATACATCTTGGAGCATACCGCTTTTAAGCCAGCCAACATTTATGACCATATCAATTTCCTCTGCACCTAATTCAACAGCAAGTTGTGCCTCAAATGCTTTAGCCCGTGTAAGCATAGCACCTAAAGGGAACCCTACCACTGAACAGACTTTTACATCGCTACCACTAAGTGTTTCTTTTACTAAAGGTACGTAACATGAGTTAACGCATACTGAGTAAAAATGATATTTTTTTGCTTCCTCGCAAGTTTGTTTAATTTTGTCTATTGTCGCATCCATTGCTAATAACGTATGGTCGATATAGCTTGCATAATTCATTTGTACGTCCTCATTCTCATTAATAATATTTTAAATAACTCATTAGAATTAGTTTAGAGTCTTAAATAAAGAAGGCATTCAAAAAAGAGCGTTGAATTTCATTGTTCTATCTAACCAATTCAACGCTTTTATTTATAGAGTCTTTAACTTTTGAAGTTTAATTTTAACAGAAAAATAAGCTCCAAGAGTCTAATTAATGTTGCAATATTAACATATATGATCTAATTAAAACATTAATTTTATCTCGTTTATCATTAAAATGAAGGGATTCATACAAAAAAGGATTTCAACAGTTACATTAAAGATAATGCATTACCATTACTTACAATAGAACTACTATAGGAAGCTTTGTGCCAAAGCTACTTTAATTTAGCATATATTGTGTACGCTATCATGTGGCTACCATTATCAGAGTACAGAGTTGATTTATTATTGTTATTAGTTATTTATTACAATATTTTCAATTAATTGAGCGGATAACCATACTGAATTAACTGATGCAATTTCATCGTTCTCCCTATATGTGACATGACGGCTTTAAGTTTCTAGCAACTCAATAAACTTGGAAATATTCACCTTTAATGAGTGTGTCCAAGAAATATCCCAATAGCATAACTAGTTACGCTATTGGCACATATTGGTTTCGGTGATTTTTTTTAATCGTTACATTGATTTTTAACCTAATAAATTCTCAGCGCTTTATCTAAAAGAGTCGAATTTTAGCCTTCCACCTTAATAATTTAACACATTGATTTATAGCTGATTTAATCTTTATCATTTAATTTTCACAGGAAGACCATTCACACAAAAGCCCTTCTATGTTTCATAATTAACATAAATGATCTTTTTAAAACATAATATTTAGTTTATTTATCGCTAAAGTGAGAAGGATCACAAAACACATCTACGCCATTTGTTATAATAATAACATTAAGATCACTTAAATGTTAATTAGTTGACTAACTCATGCTTCACCGAACATAAAATAGTATATTAATCTTTCATTCCATGAATAAAGGAATCTATCTATGTAAACTGCTCACAATAATGTACAAAAAGGTGATTTTGCTTAAGTTGTTTTAATGCCTAGTGACTCTTTGTCAGCTCAATATTTCGCTGAAAATTTTTTAACTACTCACATCATAAATAAGTAACTGATGTAAGAGGTATGCTTAGATTTATTGGTCTATATAAGGATGTTCCTATTTTTGTTATGGAGCACGAGATGGGTATACCGCCTTGTTCAACCTATGTTTAAGGACTTATTACTGAATTTGGTGTAAAACAAATCATTCATGTTAGCGCTTATGGTGCAGTTCGCTCTGATATAAACATACCGGGTGTAATTATAGGATTAGTTGGGTGCACCGATTCAAGAGTAAATAGTATTCGCTTTAAAGATAACGATTTTGCTGCTATTGCTGATTTTGAAATAGTAACTCATCCAGTCGCTGCTGCAAAAGCTAAGTCCATTACAATTAAAATAGGAAATATTTTTCTGCTGTTCTATTTTACACCACAGATCCTAATATGTTTGATGCAATTGAAAAATAGGACATTTTAGGAGTGGGAATGGAAACAGTTGGTATTTAAGCTGTAGCAGCTGAGTTTAGTGCCAGAGTTATGGCAATATTGACAGTATCAGATCATATTCGCACTAATACGCAAACAATAGCCGTAGAATATGAAACTACTTTTAATGGCATGATTAAAAATTCACTTGAATCTATTGTTAGAGAATATACGAAAATTAACGAGTAAAAAGTTAGTAAGCATAATACTCTAGTCTCTAGCCTCTAGTCTAAGAAAAACAAGTTAGATCGTTTTTTGAATTTCTTTTATTTAAATAGGTAATACAGGAGTTTAGCATGAAATATTTAATTGGCCTGATTTCCATTACTGTCATATTATTGCTCGCATTTTTAGTCAGTAATGATAAAAAATCTATTCGCATCAGACCTATTTTAACCATGATAATTCTTCAATTTATCCTCGCGATTATTTTGATGAATACCTCAATTGGTAATTTTTTAATTGGTGGCTTTGCAGGTGCATTTGAAAAATTACTCACCTATGCGGCAGATGGGATCAATTTTGTATTTGGCGGTTTTTTACTTGAAGGTCAATTCTCATTTTTCTTAATGGTACTGATGCCAATTGTATTTATCTCTGCTTTAATCGGTATTTTGCAGCATTTTAATATACTAGGATTCATAATCAAATACATTGGGCTTGGGTTAAGTAAAATTAATGGAATGGGAAGACTTGAATCCTATAATGCTGTTGCATCAGCCATTTTAGGACAATCAGAGGTGTTTATTTCTTTAAAAAACCAACTTGGAATGCTAAATGAAAAACGCCTTTACACGCTCTGTACTTCTGCCATGTCTACTATTTCAATGTCTATTGTCGGGGCTTATATGAATTTATTAGAACCGAGATATGTTGTAATCGCGATTGTTTTAAATCTATTTGGTGGGTTTATCATCGCATCTATTATCAATCCTTATGAAATTTCTAAGCAAGAGGATGTTTTAACTGTTGTAAAACAAAAACAAGGTTTTTTTGAGATGCTAGGTGAATATATATTAGACGGCTTTAAAGTCGCGATTATTGTAGGTGCCATGCTAGTTGGATTTATTGCCTTGATGTCAATGTTTGATGCAATTTTTGAGACTATTTTTAATATAGGTTTTTCTAAATTTTTAGGCTATCTATTTTCCCCGCTTGCTTACTTAGTTGGTATCCCAGTAAATGAAAGTATTGATGCGGGGAGTATTATGGCGACAAAATTAATTACTAATGAGTTTGTTGCAATGGAAATGCTAAGAAGCAGCACTACAGAGTATAGCCCTAGAACATTAGCTATTATTTCAGTATTTTTAGTTTCTTTTGCCAATTTTTCGTCAATAGGCATTATTAGTGGCGCAGTCAAAGCACTGAATGAAGAAAAAGGAAATATTGTGAGTCGTTTTGGTTTAAAATTACTTTATGGTGCATCATTAGTAAGTTTTTTAAGCGCAACAATAGTTGGATTAGTATTTGTTAGTTAATTATGAAGCACATTAACACTTCAACTATTTATCGTTAAATATTAATTTTTAACTTGGTGCATATTTTCATTTTTTTAGGAGTATATTATGAGAATTGTTGATTTAATAACTAAAAAAACTGCAGGGCTAGCATTATCTAGAGAAGAAATACAGTACTTTATAGATGGCTATACTAAAGGTAATATCCCTGATTATCAAGCAAGTGCACTTCTAATGGCTATTTTCTTTCAAGATATGAATGACCAAGAAAGAGCGGACTTAACAATGGCAATGGTCAATTCTGGAGAAACAATTGATTTATCTGCTATAGAGGGCATAAAAGTTGATAAACATTCTACAGGTGGCGTAGGTGATACAACTACTTTAGTACTTGCTCCTTTAGTTGCTGCGCTTGATATTCCGGTAGCTAAGATGTCAGGTAGAGGTCTAGGTCATACAGGCGGTACTTTAGATAAACTAGAATCGGCTAAAGGATTTCATTTGGAAATTTCTAAAGAGGAATTTATTAACTTAGTCAATACAAATAAGGTTGCAGTTATTGGTCAATCAGGTAATTTAACTCCTGCTGATAAAAAATTATATGCCCTAAGAGATGTCACAGGTACAGTTAATTCAATCCCATTAATTGCAAGTTCTATTATGAGTAAAAAAATTGCAGCAGGGTCTGATGCCATCGTGCTTGATGTCAAAACTGGCGCTGGTGCATTTATGAAAACAGAAGAAGAATCGGTTGAACTTGCAAAAGCAATGGTTCGAATTGGCAACAATGTTGGAAGAAATACCATGGCTGTGATCTCTGATATGTCACAACCACTTGGATATGCAATTGGCAATGCACTTGAAATGCAAGAAGCAATTGATACATTAAGAGGAAAAGGTCCTGCAGATTTGATGGAGCTCAGTCTAGTGCTTGGCAGCCAAATGGTTATGCTTGCTAAAAAAGCAAACTCCTTAGAAGATGCACGAAAAATATTACTTGAAGTAATTAATAATGGCAAAGCCTTAGAGAAATTTAGACTTTTCCTAACTAGCCAAGGTGGGGATGCCTCAATTATTGATCATCCTGAGAATCTACCCCAAGCTTCTTATAAAATAGAAGTTCCAGCAAAAGCAAGCGGCTACGTTCGAAACATTATAGCTGATGAAGTTGGAATTGCTGCTATGTGGTTAGGTGCTGGTAGAGCAACAAAAGAAGATGAAGTGGATCTTGGTGTTGGATTAATACTTAGAAAAAAAGTAGGGGATCATGTTGAAATTGGGGAATCATTGGTTACTATTTATGCGAATCAATCTGAGGTCACTAAAGTTATGGAAAAACTCTATGCATGCATTGAAATTGGAGAAAAAGTACCTGCACCTAAATTAATCTATCAGATCATTACCCAATAAACATCTACATGATATAAATAGATTAGTTTTAAAGGGAAGCAAAAGAAGCTTATTGCAAAGCTGTTAAGAGAGTCACGTATTTATGGCTGATTATTTAATAAAGAAATTGATTTTTGGTAAGTAATACAGATGTTATAGTCACACGGACAGGTTATTATTAATTTTATATATTTTAAAAGAACACTGAGGTCTCTAAATGTCAAATGAAACAATTGAATTTGAAGTATTAATTAAAGAAGCAATAAATGGCATGAAGCGCGCTTATGCACCTTATTCTAAATTTCAAGTTGGCGCTGCTTTATTAACAGACACAGGTGAAATCATTCGAGGATGTAACATCGAAAATGCGTCTTATGGACTCACAAATTGTGCTGAACGTACCGCTCTTTTTAAAGCTGTATCAGAAGGTAAAGTAACATTTAAAGCTATGGCCATTGTGGGGGATACACCCGAACCTATTGCGCCATGCGGAGCATGTCGTCAAGTCATTAGGGAGTTTTGTGATAAAGATATGCCAATTATTTTAGCTAATTTAAAAGGTGATACTCATAAAACAACGATAAGCACCCTTCTTCCTAATTCATTTGGTCCTAATGATCTTTTATAAACTTACTGAAGGCTTATTAAAAATAAGCCTTAATCATTTTCAACCTTTTTGCGTTTTACTTAATCATTAACCTTAGAAGTCATGTATTATATCAAACGTAATGGCGGCTAACATGCTAATAAAACCTGTTAAATTTATCTGTTTTTTGATTGCATTAGGTGGATGTATGACTAAACTTGCGACTGCTGATGTCATTAAATTAAGAGTTCTTGCGACCTCAGATATTCATGCCAACATGATGGATTATGATTATTATCGTTTAGAGCCAACAGAAAAGTTTGGTTTAACCCGCACAGCAAGCTTGATTAAGCAAGCTAGACTGGAAACTGAAAATACCGTATTGATTGATAATGGTGATTTAATACAAGGTAGTCCCCTAGGAGATTATATTGCAAGTAAAGGGCTTACTGATGAAGAACTTCATCCTGTTATGCTTGCAATGAACTCTTTAGACTACACAGTCGCAACACTTGGTAATCATGAATTTAACTATGGATTGCCATTTTTAAACCAGGTATTAAAAGGTGCAAATTTCCCTTATGTCAACGCAAATATTTTAGATGCACAAACCAATGCCCCGTATTTCACACCCTACACTATTATTCCAACGCCTGTCAAAACCATCAAAGGTGACACTGTCACACTAAATATTGGTTATATTGGGTTTATTGCACCAAAAATCACAATATGGGATAAACAACATCTAGACGGTAAAGTGGTAACAGAAGATATTATTACTTCTGCGAAAAAATGGGTACCTAAAATGAAAGCTCAAGGTGCTGATTTAATAATAGCAATTAATCATAGTGGTATTGATGCATCAGGATATGTTAATGGCATGGAAAATGCTGGTTTTTATCTAAGTGAAGTACCTAATATTGATGCAATTATTACAGGGCACTCACATTCAGTATTCCCAAGTTCTAAATTTGATGGATTACCACATGTTGATATCAATAACGGTCTTATTAATGGGACCCCTACCGTGATGCCAGGCTTTTGGGGCGATCATTTAGGTGTCATCGATATTACACTTGATAATCAAAACGGGAATTGGTCAGTAGTACAAGCACACGCAAAAAGTCGACCTATATTTGATGCAACGTCAAAATCAGCATTAGTTGAAGCAGATATTGAATTAATTAACTTATTATCTACTGCACATGATGCTACTCAACATTATGTGAATCAACCAATTGGAAAATCTAAAAATAATCTTTATGGATACTTAGCTTTAATACAAGATTCCCCTACAATTCAAATTGTCAATCAAGCTCAGATAACTTATGTACAAAATGTATTAGATAAAGACGGGAGTCTTGAAAAACTTCCCATCTTATCAGCAGCAGCTCCATTTAAAGCGGGGGGGCGTGATAGTTATGCTGTAAGCTACACTGAAGTTGATAAGGGTGAATTAACCTATAGAAATGCAGCGGATCTCTATCTCTATCCTAATACGTTAACTGTAGTCAAAATCACAGGTGAAGAAGTACAGCAATGGCTTGAATGTTCTGCTGGCCAATTTAATCAAATCGATATTGAGAACGATAACCCTCAAGAATTAATCAATTTTAATGATTTTAGAAGCTATAACTTTGATGTGATAGACGGAGTGTCTTATGAAATCGATATTACGCAACCGGCTAGGTATGATGGGGATTGTAATCTTATCAATCCTGATGTTTCAAGAATTGTTAATTTAACATTTGAAGGAAAACCTATTGTTAAGTCTGACCTGTTTTACGTTGTGACAAATAATTATAGAGGATTTGGAGGTAAATTTGCAGGTACAGGGTCTGATAAAGTTGTTATCGCTGCGCCAGATGAAAATAGAGCGATTTTGGCGAGCTACATCACAGAAGTTTCAGCTTTAGAGGGCCAAATTGATATACAAGCCGACAATAATTGGCGTTTACGGCCTATTGTCAGTGACAAAACGTTAGATATTCGTTTTGGGACTGCTGGCCATGATAAAGCCCATAATTATATTAAATCAGGTGCGAAAGTGAATCTTATTTCGCTCAAAAGAGATCCTGAAGGCATTGAAATCTACCGCTTAGATCTTCAATCTAAGAAGTAGGGATTAGGATTAGACTCAAAACGATATAATTCTTTACCTAAGGGAAGTTTTTTTCTTTAGTATTTATATAAAAAAACCATGTCATACTAAGCATTTATGCCTAGCTCAGACAGTAAAGTGGCTTTGGTAAGTAACGGCATGAGCAACCATTAAATGGTTATGTTGATATAAATTTAGTTTAACTGTTACTCATTGTCTAATATTCAATCAACAAAATCTAATAGTTCAGATTTAGATTTATTATCTTTTTGATTTTATCGATTTAAAAATTATCTAACTTTCACATAATAATGGTAAACCTAGAAAATACAGAGATTTCTCTTTTGAAAAATTTGTTTTTGTTATCCTGCTTAATTCAGTTTACCCAATAAAGAGTTGATGTTCGTATTAACTTGTCCAAATTAGGCAGGGTTAGTTATCGCAATAGTTACTTGATTTGTATGCTGAAAAAAATCAATTTAAATAGCTCATATCATTCGCAATAATGAGTTCAAATGTATCATCTTCCAGCACTCGAATTTTCATTATACTCGCATTTTGTATGCCACCACCTTGATAGCCTCTCAATTCATCTATCATCTCCCAGAGAGCCCAAATTGCGACACCATGAGAGACTATTAGGATATTAGGCGTGATGTTACTACCAAGTTTTGCATGTTGATTGGTAATATCTAGTAAGGCTGATTTGAGTCTATTTGTCAGTGTATAATAATTTTCGGCAGGCCAACTTGAACTATCTCCCTGCTGTTGTAGCGAGAGTTCAGCGACCTTATCAGCAAATATAGAGGGCTTAGAGCTCTCTTGACGTTCCAATGGGCTTTGATTAATTAATTTGGCAATTTCATCTTTCATAACGGCATCTTTTTCACCTTCAAAAATACCGAAATTAAGCTCTCGTAGTCTCCAATCTTCAATGAAGCGTCCGTTTAAATGAGGTTGATTTTCGAGTAATATTTTTAGTGTCTGGCGTGCCCTACCACTATCTGAACTATATGCTGCATCAAAATTAATAGATTTTAGACCTTGGCTAAGGTTACGCACTACCGCTTCACCTTCTTTGATTAAAGGGGTATCAGACCAACCTTGAACGCGTGATGTTAAATTAAACATTGTTTTGCCGTGTCTAACAATCCAAAATATCACTTTGGTTGATTGCTCATTAATGTGCCTGTTCATGTCTATTTGCCTTATTATAAAATAAACCCCATAAAAACTTGTTTTTATTATTTATATCTATATAAATAATAAATTTACGTTGCTACCAAAGTGCATAGATGGGTAATTAATTGATCTGCTTGTTATAGCGTTTTATAATGAATGAAAATTGATTTGTTAGACTATCTTAGAGCAGAATTTATACTGATTCTAATTGTTTGACAAGTTATTCCTTATAACTGGTTATATAATTAGTCTAAACTCACAGGATGTGTTGAATGTATCATTTTTGTCGTTTTTTTTGCTCTATTTTTTATAGCTTGATTTTGTTGAGTGTTTTTACAGTTCAAAGTGCGCCTAACCAGCCGGCACTAAATTTTCAACATACCGAGCGTACTATACTAGTTAACCCTGCCTTTTTACAGCAACTAGTGAAATCAAGTGGCAAGTTACCTATTAGCTCATATAGAGCAATAAATGGTGAGATAGCAACAGAACATTTCCAATTCCAGGCTCATTCACTTGCCCCATTTCAAATTATTGCTAATCAAGATAAATTAGCAATCAAATGGACTCTTCCTAAAGCGAATACAAGTGAACTTTATACGGCTAATGCAGAAAACAATATAATTGCGAAAAATGTTGCGCGTTTTTTGTTTGGTTCTGATCAATTAATTAGTAAGTTAAATGAAAACCACTCTTACTCTACCAATTTACTCAGTGAAAACCAAATTTGGCGAATAAGTGCTGTTCGTGCTGGTGTTGATTACAGTATTATCATAATACCTAATTAAGGATAGCGCTGATGCGTAAGATAACGGTCGAATCGAATAAATAGGTTACCTCTGCGTATTTTAACTTAACTGTTTTTAATAAGTTGCAATACTGAAACTAACCTAGACCTTAGACTAGCAAATTTATAGCTAACAACAACTTGTGTTTTTTAATCAATCTTTTAAGTTCGCTACATTTTAAGATTTTAGATTGGGGATAATCTATAAATGCGAAATGATTTTAAATTTAACATAAATTCACTTAATGGTGATTGGAATATTATCAGAATTATTTTAGATAAGTTATCGCGACCAACTCAAAATACTAAGCTGTTTATTGATAGTAAAAATGAACATAGTGAATTTTCTTATATCAGGATTTTAAGTGGAAAAGGATCGTTTGCGAAGATGACACCAGATTCTGATGTGAATGAATTTAGTCTCTTTTATGAAGAACATTTAAAATATTTAGATATTGCTTTAAAGGCAAACCAAACCTATATCTATAGGTTAACTGACACTCGCCTATTTATTGATTTTCCGAATAATCGCTTTAATGGCACGCATCAATCAAACCCCTTAGTTAATTTAGATGAACAAGCCACACTCAATCACTATAATCTTACAAGTAAGCAATTTTGTAGTTTTGATTTATGCGCTTTGAACGACCTTCCGAAAACAAATGCAAAACGTCATATCTGTGGCAATGATAATTATGATATTACTCTCTATAATCAAATAACTCAGAATTTATTTGTTACATTAAACGCAGCATTAGATCATTACCATAATGCTAATATCAATCAATTATCAAGCCAAGCACTAGAGAAATTATCTTGTTACCGTGGTGATCTTTGCGCTCTTTTTGATAAAAAAGATCGTTCATTTGATTGTTTTGTGAAACAAGCTGAAGTTAAAGGACCAACTAAAGAATACACAACTTATACTATTTTCTATAAACTAAATGGAATGTAACTGAATTAATAACTTTAATTCCCAACTATTACTATCGATTTAAATCTTAAAATCTAATAATTAATAGATTCATAGGTGCCCTTTTGGCTGCAATTTGCTACAATGCTAGTATAGAATCAATCTAACAATCTCAATCTACTAATGATAGTTAAATTTTGTTCCATAAATTTTACATCAGGTTTAACAAATTTACGCTAAGATAAAATTACAGGCACCCACTTATGAAAATAGTTTCTTTTAATATTAACAGCATAAGAGCAAGATTACATCAGCTTAGTGAGCTTATTGCCACACAAGCACCAGATATAATTGGTCTACAAGAGACCAAAGTTCATGATGATTTGTTTCCAAAAGAAGAAATAGAAGCATTGGGTTATCATGTTATTTTTCACGGGCAAAAGGCACATTATGGTGTAGCAATGTTAAGTAAACTGCCTCCTATGAATATTCAAAAAGGGTTTCCTAGCGATGATGATGAAGCTCAAAGGCGTATGATTATGGCTCAATACGACTCACCAATAGGTAAAATTAAGGTTTTAAATGGATATTTCCCCCAGGGAGAAAGTCGCTTACATGAGACTAAATTTCCTGCGAAGGAAAAATTTTATCGCGATTTGATGTCTTACTTAGATAAACACTGTTCACCAGAAGAAAAATTAGTCATTATGGGGGATTTTAATATCAGCCCAGAAGATATTGATATCGGGATTGGCGAAGAAAATCGAAAACGTTGGCTTCGCACAGGAAAATGTTCTTTCTTACCTGAAGAAAGAGAATGGCTAAATCAGCTTAAAAACTGGGGTTTGAAAGATTGCCACCGTATTATTCATCCTGAACAAGATAACCAATATTCATGGTTTGATTATCGTTCTAAAGGATTTGATGATAATAGAGGACTTAGAATTGATTACTTGCTTGCCACCAATGCTTTGACTGCACATTTGGCTGAAGTTGGTATAGACTATGAATTAAGATCGATGGATAAACCGTCTGATCATGCACCCGTATGGGCAAGATTTAAGTAATACACTTTAGACCATTATTTTTTTACAAATACAGATGAAACAGGCACAAAGATGACTAACAATGATAAGGCACTTCGTAATGCTGGTTTAAAAGTCACATTACCAAGATTAAAAATATTAGAGTTACTACAACATCCAAATTTTCAACATGTTAGTGCAGAAGATTTATATAAAAAACTACTTGAAACCAATGATGAAATAGGATTAGCTACAGTCTATCGTGTCCTGAATCAGTTTGAAGATGCAGGAATTGTACTGAGGCATAATTTTGAAGGTGGCCGTGCAGTGTTTGAATTAACACAGCAAACCCATCATGACCACTTAATTTGTTTGGATTGTGGTAAAGTAACAGAATTTCGAGATAAAGAAATAGAAGCACTGCAGCGTGCTATTGGGGATAGAAATCAGATAGCTTTATCAAATCATAGCATGTATCTCTACGGTCACTGCCAAAAAGAATCCTGTGACGGGAAGGTAAATACAGGTTAAACCAAATTAAATTTATTTATTGATTGCAACTACCAACATATTTACTTACTGTTTGAGCTAACTTATGAATGATTTAATAAAGAAATTTATACCTGATTTTGATGATAACCTTCTTGTTTTAGAGAAAGAAACACCTAATGCAACCCCTGCGCCACCAGAAAAATATAGAGTGTTATTACTCAATGATGATTTTACCCCCATGGATTTCGTTGTTGATGTCCTTACTCATTTTTTTCACCATAGTGAAGATATTGCGTATGATATTATGATGAAAGTTCATCTTGAAGGGAGTGCAATTTGTGGTGTTTATACTGCTGAAATTGCTGAGTCTAAGGTTGCACAAGTTACAGAATACGCTCGTTCACATGAGCACCCATTAATGTGTAAGTTAGAAAAAGACGAATCATAGCAATTAAAAGTAGATTACAATCGATTAGCTTAGTAATTAAACTTACGCTCATTTAACCCTAATTACGCTACATGAAGGCGTAATAATATTAGACCAAGGCCTATTATGCTTAATCAAGAATTAGAAGTATCTTTAAACCTTGCCTTTGCAAGAGCTAGGGAATGGAATCACGAATTTGTGACTGTAGAGCATTTATTGCTTTGCTTATTAGATAACCCTGAGGCACATGCAGCACTAGAAGCATGTAAACTAAATTTTGCTTATTTGAGAGAAGATTTATCAGCATTCATTCAACAAACAACGCCTATCATAGCTGAAGATGATTCTACTCATGATATGCAGCCGACATTGAGTTTTCAACGGGTATTACAAAGAGCCATATTCCACGTGCAATCTTCTGGTAATAAAGATGTAACAGGTGCTGATGTGCTCATTGCGATATTTAGCGAACAGGAATCCCAAGCAGTCTATTTATTGAAAAAATATAACGTATCAAGACTTGATATTGTCAATTATGTCTCTCATGGTCTTCTTAAAAATAATGAAAATGAGCAAGATTCACCATCCCAAGCAGATGATCCAAATAGTGGCATAAGTCCTGAAGATAAAATGGATAATTTTTGTTCTAATTTAAATAAAATAGCAGAGGCAGGTGGAATAGATCCTTTAATCGGACGTGAAAAAGAACTTGAACGCGCGATACAAGTATTATGCCGTCGTAGAAAAAATAACCCATTGCTAGTAGGTGAGTCTGGTGTAGGTAAGACAGCTATAGCTGAAGGCCTTGCTTGGCAAATTACACAAGGAAATGTCCCTGATATAATTAAAGATGCAGTAATCTATAGCTTAGATATAGGATCTTTATTAGCAGGAACTAAATATAGGGGAGATTTCGAAAAACGTTTTAAAGCCCTTATAAAACAGTTAGAAAATGATGAAAATGCGATTTTATTTATTGATGAAATTCATACAATAATAGGAGCCGGTGCATCATCGGGAGGTCAAGTAGATGTCGCGAACCTAATTAAACCTGCCCTTTCAAGTGGTAAGTTGCGAGTGATAGGCTCGACCACTTATCAAGAATTCAGTACTATTTTTGAAAAAGAGAGAGCCCTAACAAGACGTTTCCAAAAAATTGATATTGTTGAACCTACAAAAGAAGAAACGTATCAAATCTTATTAGGATTAAAAACAAAATATGAAGCACATCATGATGTTCGTTATACATTAAAAGCGTTACAAGCTGCTGTTGATCTGTCTATAAAATATCTAAATGATAGGCACTTACCAGATAAAGCAATTGACATTATAGATGAAGCTGGTGCTCGTCATCGCTTATTACCTGTTGGCAAACGTAAAAAAACAGTTAATGTCACTGATATTGAAGTGGTGGTTGCTAAAATTGCTCGTATTCCTGAAAAAACTGTCAATTCAGATGATAGAGAGCTTCTCAAAAATTTACCCGATCGTCTTAAAATGCTAGTTTTTGGTCAGGATGAAGCGATTGATGTATTAGCTGATGCTATACAAATGAATAGAGCTGGGCTTGGAAATGAGAAAAAACCTGTTGGTGCTTTTTTATTTGCAGGACCTACCGGCGTTGGTAAAACTGAAGTTACAGTACAGTTATCTAAGGCCTTAAATATTGAATTACTTAGATTTGATATGTCTGAATACATGGAACGTCATACTGTAAGCCGGCTAATAGGCGCACCTCCAGGTTATGTTGGATTTGATCAAGGTGGCTTGATGACTGATGCAGTTATTAAGCACCCTCATAGTGTGCTTTTGCTTGATGAGATAGAAAAAGCTCATCCAGATGTTTATAATATTTTATTGCAAGTAATGGATAATGGTACATTGACTGATAATAATGGTCGAAAAGCCGATTTCAGAAATGTAATTTTAGTCATGACAACAAATGCTGGTGTGCGTGAAACAGAAAAGCGCACAATTGGCTTAATTCACCAAGATCTTATGCCTGATGGTATGGAGGAGATCAAAAAAATCTTCACGCCTGAATTTAGGAACCGTCTTGATAATGTGATATGGTTTAATCACTTGTCGCCTGATGTGATTAGCCAAGTGGTTGATAAATTCATTGTCGAACTTCAAGCTCAATTAGACTCGAAAGGTGTATCAATGGATGTCGCACAAGATGCTCGTGGTTGGCTGGCAGTAAAGGGTTACGATAAAGCTATGGGCGCAAGACCTATGTCTCGAATGATTCAAGAATACTTAAAAAAACCACTTGCGCGGGAATTATTATTTGGGCAATTGATTCATGGAGGCTCAGTTAAAGTTAATCTTAAAACAGATCAAAAGGGATTGGAATTCGAATTTGTTGGCAATAAAAAAGCTATCGACCAAGAAGGCGAGCACCATGACGAGTTAGAATCACCATCAGCAGATTAAGTTTACCCTTTTCAAAGTGCGTGCGTTTGTACGCACTTTTTGTATATCCCTCTAATTTATTATACTTATTTATGAAAATTTCCTTATCACTTAGACGCATAACTTATATATTGCTAATATTACTTGGCATTGTGTCATTATCTGCATGTGATAGAAACAAAACGAGCACAACAGTTGTTATCGATAATCCAACTGATAATACGATGCAAATTAGTATTGATGGAACGAGCCATAATATTTCACCATTTCAATTTTTAGAAATTGAGCTAGCATTTGGTGAGCATGAAATGAATTTTCTTGATGGTGATTTTCATCCAGATATTGATTCCGAAAGCGTTCATTTTTATCTTATTCCAACTAAAAAAAAGAAATTATTACTTAATCCCTCTGGTGAAACATATGTTTTAACAGAGCAGTACTATAGTAACAATCTTAAAGAAATTGAGGTTAAGCACAATGTAATCATAAATGGGTATGAATATTATGATGATGCACTTATCTATAATAACTTTTATATTAATGCAGATTATGACTATGGAATAGATAAAAAATTACCCGATGAAGTGTATCTTTTTGCAAACCAAGATAAAGCAATCTTAAAAAAAATATTTAGACTAGATGATTATCGTAAGTACTATCTTACTGAATGGGCTGATGTAATCAAGAAATCTGAAGAAAAAGAGACTGCCCCCCAAATTAAAAATTTCGCGCCCTTTGTGGTTTCTCATAAACTATCATACGACTTATCTCATTTTGAGAATAGGAAAGAATTACATCAGTTATTGCAAAAATACGTACAATTACAAGGACAATTTCCTGCAAACCTTTCAAATCTGGATAGCTTTAATGAATTAAAGCAAGAAATTGAAAGTTTATTAATAACTATTAAGAATCACGAGGACTACAATGATTCCCTTGATAAGAGCTCTCTAGAAAACATATCAATTTTTACTTTCATCAGCGATGATATTAAGCAATCAAGCGTCTTAGAAGATGAATTAATATTTTTTGAACCTAGACCTATTGTAACCAACTGAATGATTCAATCTTCAAAAATCAAAAATTAGAAATTAGAATTCATAGAGCAAATTGTGATTCTCTTAGCAGTTTCTTAACACACATTAGGAACCTTAAGTGTTATGATATACTCTAAAGTCTATTACTAATATAGTGTTTAGCATGATAGCTTATTAGATTTATTTAACTTATGTCACATGGAAATAAAAAATATGCGTAATTATCCAACTTTAGAAGTTGTTCCACCGACAACTCGAGAAAGACTTGCTTATATAGATTTTGCCCTTATGTTTAAAGGACAGACTAATCGTGTAGAAATATGTAGGCGGTTTAATGTCTATCCAACTCAAGTTACGAAAGATTTTGTTCTTTATAAGCAATTTGCTCCTGAAAATCTATCATATGATGCTAAACTCAGAATGCAAGTTAGAGGGCCTAATTTCAAACCTTTGTTTGAATACCATGTTAGCAAGATTCTTTCATCAATTTCACATGGATTTGGCGATGGTATGGATTCTACTATTGAAAGCAATTTTCCAATTGAAACACCCTACCTTTTTAATGAGCCTAATTTAGATGTGTTATCTAAAGTTACCGAATCATTTGATAAAGGCGTGCCGATTAAAATTCGCTATATTTCATTAAGTAGTGGTGAGCAAGAACGTGTCATCATTCCTCACACAATCGTTAATAATGGACTACGTTGGCATGTTCGGGGATTCGATAGATTACGAGGTGAATTTCGTGATTTTGTAATTACTAGAATAAAATCAGCAGAATGTGTAATTGAAGATAGTATTAATGAATTTGAATCTAAAGAATTTGACCATAATTGGAACGAAACAATTGAGCTTGTACTTGCCCCACATCCCAATATAACCCATAAAGAAGCAATAGAACTAGATTATTGTATGGTAAAAGCAGAACGCAAATTAAAAGTTCGCAAGGCAAATGCTGATTATCTGCTAAGACTCTGGAATGTGGATTGTTCACTAAAAGGCACTCTTAAAGGTCCAGAATTTCATCTATGGTTAAAAAATGCTGAATTTATACAAAATCAAATGGAACTTGTACTCGCTCCTATGTGATTTTTTGCCTTATTTATCAATTTAACAATATAATAGAGAACAACATTAATTTTACTTATTTGAGTTTCATCAGGACAAATCAACCATCCTCACCCTTATTAAGGGCGAGGTTTTTCAAAAGATTGTACAAATTAATATCGAATAATAATTTATTAAACAAATTTTAAATGAAGCTATTAGTCTATAAATGGGAATATATATGAAAATTGAGTTATGCTATTGATGATTTGATCCAGTCTCTTAGTTCACATAATTCTGCTTTATGTAAAGGATACATGTTAATAATTGAATTGCAGACATGACTAAATTGCTCGGCTCCGTAAATACAATCAATTAATTTTTCCTGTAAATCAAGCAATGGGGCTATAAATAAGCTGTCAGAAAAAATCTTAGCTTGATTAACCTTACCATCTTTCACATCTAAGTGTAATTCAACACCGCCCCAATTAAAGCGTTCGTCTAAAACATGTGTAAAAGCAGGTGCATTACCAAAATTCCACTCCCAACTACTTTGCTTTATGAATCGTTCTTTAAAGCCAGGTAAATTTGGCATGACTTCAGTTGAAATAACTTCAGGCTCAACAGCTATATTATAATATTGGAAAAATGCCTTAATTATGGCATCGCAAATAATATCATGATTGATATTAGGAAAAATTTCATTTAGGTTCATCACCCTGGAACGAACTGAGGTAATCCCTTTAGCTAGTAACTTTTTTGGATCTGGATTTAGATAATCAGAAAGTCTCGACAGATTCGCATTTAAAAGCAGTGTTCCATGATGAAATCCACTTTCTAATGTTTCTTTATATGCAGACCCTGAGATCTTACGTTCTGAACCATCAACTTCGATTACTAAATCATTGCGGCCCGAGCTTTTTGCCTCTATACCAAGGAATTTAAGTGCATCTAGAATAATACCAGTTGATATTTGTTTATCATAATCAGGTTTCGGAGCCATAAAAGTAAAGCATGTATTACCAAGATCATGAAATACTGCCCCTCCACCACTACTTCGCCTTGCGAGTTTTACACCATCTTCATGCATTTTTTTGGTATTGCATTCTTTCCAAGGATTTTGTGCTCTCCCAATCACAACTGTATTATCATTGCGCCATAAAAATAAAATTTTTTGTTTTGTAAGTGAATTAAAAATTGTTTCTTCGACCGCTAGGTTAAACCAAGGATCATGGGAGTTTGAGATCAATAAACGATATGGTTGGGAAGTCATGTTCAATTACCTTTTACGATTAAGAATAATTTTAATCTATTTGATGGGTACTTCTGGCTTTATAATTGAAAAATGTTGATAAGCCAAATTTGTTGCCATTCTTCCTCGTGGTGTTCGTTGAATAAAACCTTGCTGGATTAAAAATGGTTCTAATACATCTTCAATTGTTTCTTTCTCTTCCCCAATCGCAGCGGCAACGTTATCGAGCCCCACAGGCCCCCCAGCGAATTTTTCAATAATTGCTAGGAGAAGTTTCCTATCCATGTAGTCAAAGCCTTTATCATCAACATCTAACATATCAAGTGCTTTAGCTGAAATTTCTTTATTCATTAAACCATTTGCAGTGACTTCAGCAAAATCGCGTACACGCCTCAATAAACGATTTGCAATTCTTGGTGTACCTCTAGCACGGCAAGCAATTTCATAAGCACCATCATCTGTAAGTGGTAAGGATAAACATGCTGCACTTCTTGATATAATAGATTGAAGATCTGGAACGTTATAAAATTCTAGTCTTTGAATAATACCGAATCTATCTCTTAAAGGAGACGTTAATGCACCAGCTCGAGTTGTTGCACCAATAAGTGTAAAAGGTGGCAACTCTAGTTTAATTGAGCGTGCTGCTGGACCTTCACCAATCATAATGTCGAGTTGATAATCTTCCATTGCTGGGTATAAAATTTCTTCTACAACTGGTGAGAGTCTGTGTATTTCATCAATGAATAAAACATCATTTGGTTCTAAACTCGTTAACATTGCAGCCAAATCACCCGCCTTTTCTAAAACAGGTCCCGAAGTTGTTCTTAAATTAACTCCCATTTCATTTGCAACAATATTTGCGAGTGTAGTTTTACCAAGACCTGGGGGACCAAATATAAGAAGATGATCTAAGGGTTCTTTTCTGAGTTGAGCCGCTTTTAAAAAAATTTCCATCTGACCGGTAACTTGTGGTTGTCCAACATAATCAACCAATGTTTTAGGTCTAATTGCCCTATCTAAATTTTCATCATCTTGCAAAATTTTGGGTGAAATAATGCGTTCTGGAATGCGATCAGGTTCGATCATTTGAATATGCCCTAAGGTGTATTAATTTATAAAGCCGCTCTAAGGGCTTCTTTAATAAGTGTTTCTGCACTATTAAGTTCAGGTAATCGTTTTAATGTTGCATTAATCATTTTACTTGCTTCAGTAGGTTTGTAGCCTAATGAAACAAGTGCAGCAGATGCTTCTGCTTGAAAATCGTTTTGATGATTTGCCGTTGCTGTATTAGTACTTGAAGGAGGTACATTGACTAAATTATTAGATTTAAAAATATCACCTTGCATTCCTTTAAATCTATCTTTCATTTCAACCACAAGGCGCTCTGCTGTTTTAGTACCTACACCTGGTAAACGTGTTAATGCTTTACTATCTTCAGCTTCAACTGTTTGGATGAATTGTACTGCTGACATACGAGATAATATCGCTAAGGCAAGTTTCGGACCTACTCCATTCACTTTTATTAATTCTCTGAATAGGGCTCTTTCTTGTTCTGCATTAAAGCCATAGAGCAGATGAGCATCCTCTCTAACGACAAAATGTGTTAATATCTGAGCTGTTTGCCCTAATTCTGGCAAATCATAAAAGCACGTCATAGGCATCAAGACTTCATATCCAACACCACCAACATCTAAAACAACAAGTGGTGGATGTTTAGCTACTACCTCTCCTCTTAAACGTCCAATCATATTGATTCCTTAGTATCTATTCGACAAAATATTTATTATACAGAATCAATCCATATAATGTTGTTTTTTGCTTTTATTCGACAATCACGACTTGTTTTATTTGAACATAAAGCCATTGTTCTGCTTTGATTCCAAGCTCTCTTTGTGTCCATTCGGAAATCCTTGACCAAAGTTTATGCTCACCAATTTTGACTTGTATATAAACTACACCATCATCTTGAAGACATTCAACAACTTTTCCATATAATCCAGCACCTAAACTATTACCCTTTGGATTTTGTAAGGATAAGATAACATCTTTTGCAAAGACTCTCACCCGTAGTTTTTCATGCTTTGGTAGATGGATATGATCAACCCAAAATAAGTCATCTCCTAGTGAAAGGGCTGTGACACCGTAACGTGGTTGCTGATCAATTATTTGTACTTGTAAAAGGCTACTATCTTCTTGCCTTTCAGATTGTGTTTCTTCAAGCCAAGGTCTTAAAGCACCGCTTTCCCAGACTGTATTGAGTTCATCATTAACTGTAACCTTACCTTCTTCAATCAAAACTAGCCTATTAGCAATTCTAAGTACTTCGTCAAGACTGTGACTGACATACAGGATTGGAACTTTTACATTCCTTGCTAAGTTTGTTAAATAAGGTAATAACTCACGCTTTCTTGGCAAATCAAGGGAAGATAAAGGTTCATCCATCAATAATAATTCAGGTGCACTTAAAAGGGCTCTGCCTATTGATACTCTTTGCTTTTCACCACCCGATAGATGCAATGGATAGCGCTTAAGTAAGTCTCTTAAATCAAGCAATGCAATTATTGCATCAAGTTCAGGTTTCATTTTTCTAGGCATACCAAATCTTAGATTTTGCCCTACATTCAAATGAGGAAATAATCTAGGCTCTTGAAAAACATAACCTATCTTACGTTTTTTTGTAGGTACAAAAACATTTGCTGTTGTATCAACAAAAACTTTGTCATTAAAAATAACTTGCCCTTTATCAGGCTTAGTTAATCCTGCAATAACATTTAAAAGGGATGTTTTACCTGCACCTGACAATCCAAAAAGCGCTGTTATACCATTTGTGCTCATATCCGTATTAATATCTAACTTAAAATCACCAAGTCTTTGTGTAAAATTTAATTTTAGCATTTAGCCCCCAAACGTTTTTTACCCCATTTAGCTAGTATTTCAGAAATAATCAGTGCAAAAACGGCAATGCTGATTGAAATTAAACAAAGTCTAAAAACCGAGGCGCTTCCTTCAGGAGTGGACATTAGTCTAAACATAGCAACTGGTAATGTTTGTGGAGAATCTGGCATCACTGCAATAAACGTTATAGTTGCACCAAATTCACCCATAGCTCTTGCAAAAGCTAGGACCATGCCCACCAAAATACCTGGCACTAATAATGGTATTGTAATTGTAAAAAATATTTTAAAACTTGAGGCTCCTAGTGTTTTAGCTGCTTGTTGATGGCTTTCATCCAATAATTCAATTGAACTACGGATTGATCTGACCATTAAAGGAAATGCAACTAAGGAAGAAGCTATAGCAGCTCCCCACCAGCTAAAACTAAAACTAAATCCAACCCATTCATATATCCAAAAGCCAACCCATCCATGTCTGCCTAAAATATTTAATAACAAATAACCAATTACAACTGGAGGCAGTACTAAGGGTAAATTGACTAAGCTTTGAATAATGATCTTACCTTTAAACTCTCTTTTTTCTAATATCCAAGCAATATATATGCCAAAAGGTAAGCTTATCAAAACCGCACATATTGCGACTTTAAGGCTTAGTAGCAAGACTTGAATTTCATAAAAATTATTCATTAGTATTCTCTTTTCCTAAGTTTTCTGTTGATTCTAATTCTGAAATAGGTTCAATATGTGGTGGTATATCTATGATGACATCAGTATCTAATACTGTATTGATATCTTGCTCTATTATTTCAATTGTGCTGGATGGAACTGATTCCATCAAACTTAAAGGTATTGTCATATTATTTTGCGATGTATTGTCAGGTAAAGCAATCGTGAAACCGGCATCAAGCATTTTTATTGACACAGAAGTATCAGATAAATAATCAGTTAACGCATTAAGCATTTCTTTTTTTAAATCTGATTGTTCTCGGTTAACTTGTGCTACCTGATAAATGATTGGTGAATGCATATCATTAGGAATGATTGTAATAACTTGTTCTTCTAGCTCATTAACAACATCAGAATAAAAAACAATCGCATAATCTACTTGTCTATCTAAAACATTTGAAAGCACAATTTGACTGTCAAAGTAGTAAATGCCTTGACCTAAAATTTTCGGATTAATGCTAATATTAGATAAAGCCTGCTCGGTATACATGCCTAAAGCAGATGACAAAGGATCTGCTAATCCAATTCTAGCTCTAGGCTTATCAACAAATAAATTTTCCCAGCTAGCTGCATCTGAGATATTAAAATTGAGAATTTCATTTGAGGTTTTAGTATCCAGGCTGTTTGTACCTAGCTCGATTGTATCTAAGTCAACCTGAGATTTTGAAGCAGAATTCCAATTCTGCCATTTTGTAAGTATATTTTTCCTATGATTAGGAGCCTTGATTAAGACTAGTCTGTTTTCCCAAAGAGGTGTGATATCTGAAATCCAATTTAACCTCTGCAATTGCAACATATCATGGCTATTAGCTGAGATAATAAGATCAATAGGTGAACCTAGTTCCAATTGTTTTGCACTAAATGTTGAACCAGTATAGATAATTTGCAAATCAACATCTTTCGGAGGATTAAATTCTTTTAGAATTGGGGTAAGTTTATCTTTCAAAGAATGGCTTGCATGAATAGTTATCTTAAGCGAATCATTCTGGTCATTTTTATGTAATGGAATATCTACTTGAGTAAAGGTAAATGAGTGAGCTGAAAATGCCAATATCGATGTAAATATGCAAACAAATAGCCTGTGGCATTTTGGAAAAACTTTATTTTTTAACATGCTTTAACTTTTATCATTTTATCGCTTTATTTGTATTAAATCATAAGAGAAGGAAAAGGTTTTTGCTTTATCTATCAATTACTTTCACTGATAAAACATGCGTATTTGTTATAATACTCCTAACTTCCCCAGAAACTAACTAGGCTTATTGCACATCTTATCTTGAAATATTTTTAAAAACTGAAGAGAATATGTGTAGTAAAAACATTACACCAAAAACGGTAATTGGTACCATTGTTATCACAAGTAAAAGACTTTTAATAATATCCATTTCAAACCTCTTTAAAAAATGCATTGATGATATGTTTTCAGTTTAAGTAGTCATCAATCAAGTTTACTGTAAGTCCATGTAACTATAGCCTAAAAATAATTGGTTCATGTTTTTTATCAACCTATTACCTTTAACTGAACTAGACTGCAAATCAGTTTTAACACATCACCTCATACCTTGTCTAATTTACTTAATCCTGCTACGATACTAGCATTAAAAAATAATTATTTCAATTAAGTCAATTTATCTATTCTATTTCTACTCAATCCTCATTAGTTAGACTGATAGTGATTCAATTCAGTAGTTCTACATGATCCATTGAGAAAATGTTTACTTTAAAATTGAGCTGATGTTCAAATAACTTAAACTACGTTTAAAAATTTAATTAATAAAAACGAAGAACATCTTGATATGCCGATATTTAAAACCACTTCAACTGGTCTATTCGGCATAATCATTTTGCTGATTGATTAGCATCGTTAAAATAGGATTGCCCTCTTTTAGAGTCCTTTATGACTAAAGAAGGTGAGTAAAACTATTCTAAACTTACAAATATGATAGAGTGATAAAAATTTCTTTTGCAGTGACATAGCCCTACAAAATCCTGTCTATTATATTGTACTAACATAATCTAACACAATTTTACACACCTATTATATAGGTTAAATGACTCTAATATAAGGTTATTTCATGCATATATTAAAAGATATTAGGTTACACTTTCTCTGCATTTTAACAGTCTTACTTGCTGAATGGATAGGCAAAGTGACAATAGGATCAATTGTTATTTTACCTATGCTATTTGCCATGGTAATTGGAGGGGGAATTAGCTTTCCAAAGTTTAAGATTTTAAATGAAACTAATATGAAACGAGCTAGCATAGGTATGTCTATTGTGCTAATGATTTTAGTGTCAAGATATAGTCTTGAAATCGGCCCTCACCTAGCTACCCTTAAAAAAGCATCAATCGCATTAATACTGCAAGAAGTTGGGCATTTTGCGGGTACTTTGTTACTCGGATTACCTATTGCTGTTGCATTAGGTATGGGTAGAGAAGCAATCGGAGCAACTTATAGTATTGGTAGAGAAAATAATATTGCAATTATTGATAATAAGTACACCTTAGATAGTGCTGAAGGTCGTGGTGTTATGGCTATGTATATTGTTGGAACAGTATTTGGTGCCATTTTTATCTCTTTACTAGCAAGCTTCATCGCTACACTTGATATTTTAAATCCATTCGCACTTGCTATGGGAGCTGGTGTTGGGAGTTTTAGCATGATGACTGCGGGTGTTGGGGCTATTGCTGATAGATATCCAGATCTTGAGAGTGAGATTAAATTCTACGCCTTAACTGCTAATATTTTATCTTCAATAATTGGTATGTATATGTATGTCTATATATCCTTACCATTAGCAGAGAAATTATATTTGTTTTTCAGCAATTTTCGAAAAAAAACTTATTGAGATACAATCTGATTAATTTGGAGCAATAATGGCTAAAGTTTGCGAAGTTTTTATTTTGATGTTGCTTATGAGTGGCATTATTTTTATTGGTAATTTTGTAGGATATCGTCCTCCTATGTTACCTGCTTTCATTGGTATCATGATTATCACTGCCGTTGCTGCGATTGGATATAGTCTAAGTCTGTTACCACTTTTAAAAAAAATCCCCTCTATTATCTGGATTTCAGGTCTAGGAATGTTATTATCCTCAAACATATCACCTGTCAGTGGTTTCATTATAGAAAACATATCACAAATCAATATCTTATCAGTTAGCACACCTGTTTTGGCGTATGCTGGACTTGCTGTAGGAAAAGATCTAGAACTATTTAAACAACTATCTTGGAAAATAATACCTGTCGCACTATCAGTATTCGCAGGAACTTTTATTTTTGCTGCTATTTTAGCTCATTTTAGTTTGCAATGGCATTTCTAACGACAGTAAATACATGTTAAATGGAGAATTTATGAACCCAACTATCACATCACTTATTAAGGCATCTGAATCAGATATTAGTCGGTGGAGAAGACATATTCATGCAAATCCTGAATTATCATTTCAGGAATTTGAAACGGCAAAATATATTTTTAATGAGTTATCACAATACAAAGAATTAGAAATTAGTCAACCAACACCTAATAGTGTAGTTGCTCGTTTACAAGGAAACCAACCTGGAAAATGCATTGCTTTAAGGGCTGATATAGACGCATTACCGCTACAAGAAGAAAGTGGTGAATCGTTTCAATCAACTAAACCAAATATCATGCATGCATGCGGTCACGATGCTCACACAGCTATGTTGATGGGCGCAGCAAAAGTATTATCTACAATGAAAGATGTTATCAAAGGTGAAGTTGTTTTCATTTTCCAGCATGCCGAAGAGGTCCCTCCAGGAGGCGCTCAAGAGTTAATTGAAATTGGTATATTAGATAATGTCGATATGATTTTTGGCCTACATGTCTGGCCTGGAGCACCTGTTGGTACAGTTGTGATAAAACCTGGTGTGTTTTGCGCATCAACAGATAATTTTGATATAAAAATTCAAGGTAAAGGTGGGCATGGTTCAATGCCTCACCTCACAATTGATTCAGTATTAGTTGCAGCTAATATCGTTACAAATCTTCAATCGATTATAGCAAGACGCCTTGATCCTATTTATGCGCCTGTTCTTACAATTGCTAAATTACAAGCAGGTAATAGTTATAATGTTATTCCTGATACTGCTCATTTAGCGGGGACATTAAGAACGCATAGTAAAGCGGTTCGTGAATCTGTGCCAACTTTAATTCAACAAACAATTGAAGGGATCTGTCATGCTTATGGTGCAAAATTTGAGATAGAATGGACTAAAGGTTACACAGTGGGGATTAATAATGCTGAAGCTTGCCAAATCGCAAATGACATGATCCATGAATATTTACCAGATTTAAAAATTACAACATTTGAGCACCCTAATTTTGGAGGGGAAGATTTTTCTGCTTACTTAGAGAAAGTGCCTGGTGCTTTTATGATGATAGGTGTAGGTGATAGTGCCGATTATTATAACGTTCACCACCCTAAATTTAAGATAAATGAAGCAGCGTTGACGGTTGGAACATCTATACACGTAGGATTAATTATCAAATTACTTACATAGTACTCAAATTTAACTAGTGTTTTAACATATTAAGGAATCGATATCTTCATGGGCTTAAGCTAACTGACGTTTGAGCTCATAAATTCTCCTCTTGCCTACCTTAAAGGTAACTTTTCTTATTAGCTAAATGAGCGTCTTTCTCATTTAAATGATGGCTTTTCAAACTCGTTATATCTGTGTTATCTACACCAGAGCCTTCCATAACATGAGTTATTGAATACTAATCTTTAACAATAGCATTAACGAATTCATCATTAGTTCTAAGATAAAAGTTTGGAAAGTTTTTTCAGTAATATCTATACTTTAGAATATCATTGTAGAACATAATAGCCTAAAAGAATGGTATGACATATTGTATCTGATTAACCAGTTCCTAGATTTCAACAATACGGTTTTAGTAAATGGCAAGCGTGTTTAAGGTAATATATGCGACTAAAATCGGCTAATGAAATAAGCAACATCAGCCGATAAAGTAGAAAAATCTTCAATACCAAAGAATTTAACTCTTCCTAATTTCTTTCAGGTATGAATTCAAAGCAATTTGTTAAATCACTTCTATAGTAAAAAATCATCAAGTGATTTCCCTTCATTTTCGATACCGTATTTAATAGGTGTAGGCATACGGCCTTGACCTGTCCAAGTACGCTCTTCTCCTGTTTCATGTATATATTTATATTTTGCAGGTCGTGCTGCTCTTTTGGATGGTACCTTAGGAAATTTGACAACTTTAGATGAGCTAGTAACCATTTCCACTAACTCAGATGGCTGGAAACCTTCTTGTGCGATTAATTCAAGCAAACGCATTCTTTTAGTTTCTCTTTCTTGTAACTCAGCCTTAATTGATTCTTCTTCAGAACGTCTTTCTGTAACTACGGCTTGAAGTTTTTCCAAAATTTCTTCTAAGGTCTCTAATGAGCACTCTCTAGCCTGTGCCCTTAATGTTCTTATATTATTTAATGTTTTAATGGTTTCGCTCATCGTTAACTCTCTCTATTATAGTAAGTTATGGTAGAAATTGATTAAATTAACTTAATATTAAGTATTACGTTCAACACTTAAAATTCAAATAAATTAGCATTCAAAAAACAGATTATATAAATTTTATTGAAAGTATAAAACTATTAAATCTACACTTTGTTATTATCAATAAAGATGCGATAGATAGCAAGTTAAAATTCTATTTTATCTTATAAAGATTTTAGCAACAGAGATTATTACAATGATTGTCTCCACTCATAATTTGTTTTTATTTAATTTGTTTAAAAAAAAATCGTCAAACATGAAATTTCAATAAGTTTTTTCATTTGCTATTATTTTAATGTACAATCCATACAAGGATTGTCAATAATTGCATTCTGTAGGGATTAGCATCACCAGAACCCTTTTTAATACTCAATCTATAATAAGGAGTCACTATGACACAAGAAATCAGCACATTAGATAAAATAAAACAACAAATTGATGAAAACAATATTATTCTTTATATGAAAGGGTCGCCAAAATTTCCAAGCTGTGGTTTTTCCGCCCAAGCTGTGCAGGTTTTAAGCGCTTGTGGCAAAGCATTTGCTTATGTTGATATTCTTCAAAATCCAGATATACGTTCAGAACTGCCAAAATTTGCAAACTGGCCCACTTTTCCTCAATTATGGGTTAATGGTGAATTAATTGGTGGGTGTGATATTTTAGTGGAAATGTATCAAAGAGGTGAGCTTCAGTCTTTACTTGATAGTGTGGACACGCCAGAATAAATTTATACTGCACGTTTTAACTAGAGTAAAACGTGCAAATAATTTTCCTTTACTTAATCTTTAATGCTTTAAACTTCCCTACCTAATCTTAGCTAATATCTATATTTTAATATTTTCATAAACATCTTGAATACAAGAAATATTTTTACATCTTATTTTAACAAAGCCATTTTACATTTATTTAAATTTAGCATGTCAAATTTTGACAATAAATGTTAAATTACAATTTGCAATATTATTTTTAATATAAATTTGCTTTTTTATTCGGTTTATCTTTATGCATTTTTAATTATCACGCTAATATTTAACATTCCATTTACCTAAGCTTTTATATCAAACTTACTAAAATCAAAAACATTAATTTATTGACCCCTTACTCAGATTAAAAATTAGATTATAATTAAACATGGATTTATTCTAAATCTATGTTTAATATTTATTTACAATAAGATCTAACAACTAGATATATAGCTTAGCTTTGTTCCTGAAATTCTTTCCTATATCTTAAGCAAAATCACAATTGTTCTCTAAATTAATACAAGCAAACTAAAATTCTTAATTATTATTCAGAGCGTGAACACATGTCCTCATAAAACTTGGCATTACAGATAGCTGCAGGGTTGAGATTCTTTTACTTCCTGAAAACAAAAAAATCACCGCTCATAATAAACTTAAAAATCAAACACATAAAAACCCTGCTGACTTCATAATTATAATGATTGGTGATCTGATAGCAATCAAGAATAACTCAAATTACCATAGCATAAACAGATTAGTTACTATCCGAAGGAAAAAAACCATCTAATATTAAATTACAACCTCTTTACTTCAATCACATCTTTAATTTGGTTGAGTTTAACGATAGCTCGATTTAGCACATCCAAATTATAAATTTCAATTTGCATGTCTATTTTTGCTGTTTGTTGTTTAACATCACTTTTACTATTGATTGAGAATACATTAATCTTCTCATTTGCCAATATAGTGGTGATATCTCTGAGTAAACCACTTCTATCATAGGCTGTTACTCTAAGTGTTAGCTGATGCCCGCTGGAATAACTCTCTCCCCATTTTGCGTCAACAATTCGCTCTGGAAAATTATTGCTGAGTTCATGTAATTGTTCACAATCTTGTCTGTGGATTGATATCCCTCTACCTTGGGTAATGAAACCTGAAATTGCATCACCTATAATAGGCTGACAACATCCTGCAAGATGGTGCAATAAATTTCCTACGTTTTCAATGACAACTCGCCCTTTGCCCAAAGAGTTTTCTTTAGATTTAAGTACATCAGATTTCGAACGATTTTTATTAAATTGTGTTTGAGTCAACTGTTTAAGTGCTGCTTCATCCTCTTCTTCAGGTGTATGCTTAACAAACTGCTGGTTTAAAAAATTCACCATTTGTTGTATGCGTACGTCACCTGCGCCAAGAGAAGCTAAAAACTCGTCCATGCTATGAACATTATACCGTTTTAATAATACTCTTTCTGCCTCTTTAATGCTCACAGAAATCTGGTGTAATTCATGGTCTAAAATTTGTTTTCCTGCGATAATATTTTTATCTCTATCTTGTTTTTTAAACCAATTTTGGACCTTTGAACGACCTCTACTAGAAGTAATATAACCTAAATGAGGGTTAAGCCAATCACGGCTAGGGTTAGGATTTTTCTGAGTGATAATTTCAATTTGATCACCCATTTGCAACTGGTAAGTGAAAGGAACAATCTTTCCAGATATTTTTGCACCTATACAACGATTACCAATATCACTATGGATATGATAGGCAAAATCTAGCGGTGTTGAGCCAATCGGTAAATCAATAACATCTCCTTGAGGTGTGAAAACATATACTCTATCATCGAACACTTGGCTTCGGACTTCTTCAAGGATTTCCCCTGTATCAACCATCTCCTCTTGCCAAGTTAACAATTTACGTAACCAATTAATTCTGTCTTCAATGGAAGATTTTGGATTAGATTGACCGCCCTCTTTATATTTCCAATGCGCCGCTACCCCTAATTCAGCATCTTCATGCATTTGTTTAGTTCTTATCTGAACCTCAAGTGTTTTACCTTTAGGTCCTAATACAACAGTATGAATAGACTGATAACCATTAGGTTTAGGGTTAGCTATATAATCATCAAATTCTTTAGGTAAGTGCTTAAATCGCGTGTGCACAACCCCTAAAGCCGCATAACAATCTTGCAGCTTGTCTACTATCACTCTAATTGCTCTAACATCATATAGTTCTTCAAAATCAACATGTTTTTTTTGCATTTTTCGCCATATACTATAGATATGCTTTGGCCTGCCATAAACCTCAGCAGTAATTTGCTCATCACGCATAGCATTTTGCAAAGTTAAAACAAATTCACGGATGTATTCTTCCCTATCTAATCGACGTTCATCTAATAAACTCGCAATTTGGTGGTATTTTTTCGGTTGCAGATATCTAAAACAGTAATCTTCTAGTTCCCACTTTAATTGGCCTATTCCTAAACGATTCGCTAATGGTGCATAAATTGAACTACATTCTTTCGCTGCTAATACTTTTTCATCTTCAGCTGCGTCTTTAACTTCGCGTAAAAAAACAATCCTTTCTGCTAATGCAATCACTACGCAGCGAAAATCCTCTACCATAGCAAGTAACATTTTACGCATTGTATCAATTTGACTCGTTTTCATTCGATCAATTTGGGCTGATTTTAATTGGCGAATGTTATCCATTTGTACAACACCCTTTATTAACGAAAGTGTTGACGTACCAAAACGGTCTAAAATGACATCATCAGTTAACATATTGTCTTGCCGCCATGGAAAAAGAAGCGCTGCAACTAGCGTATCATTGTCCATATTTAATGCAGATAATATCTCTACAATTTCAAGCCCGCGTAGAATTAAAAGAAATTCATGAGTTTGTTCAGTTGGATCTAATTTATGCTTAATTGAAATTTCAGATAATGACTCAGCTGATACACGCCAATCAATTACATGTGATAATCTATTGGAAAGAAAATGCCAAGCATCAGTTAATTTTGCTGATGCATCACTATGACTTAAAGGTAAAGAATTTATCCAGGCTTTAATGTCAAATTCACCTGTTTCATTGAGATGGATACGTCTAATTGCAACCATTATGAAAACTCCAAATTACGGTTATTATCCAGATCGAGCTTCACATCCTGCCGATAGCGCAATGCTTTATGTTGACCGCGTTTTTTAAAACTGTGGAAAGGCGGCTCGTTTTTGAAAGAAGTTTTTGTAAGTACGTTCAAGATCTTTTAGAACCTGCTGCAAAGCTTGAGTGAGGGGTTCTTTTTTGCTACTGAGTTTTAGGGGCTTTGCCCCAATCAGCCAACCATGCCGCCATTTTTACATAGGGAACGTATTGTTGTTCGCCTCTTGATGTTTATCCTGCAAAGCCAGTAATGTATTAAATCCAAAGCAACATAACCAAGCAAAGCGGCGTGTAACCGACGCTTACTGACTATTTGGTCTTAACTGCGATTTCAATACATGTAATTGTTTCATGTATTGTATTATACTTTAGACGATAAAAAAAGAAACTGATATTCGTATAAGAGACATTACAGTATCCTGATGTTTGATATAAGTCCACTTATTGTTTGATTCAAATGTACGCCGCTAATTTCCCCGTCAAACATTTATTCAAGAGCAAAACCACCAAAGTTTCCTGTTTAATCGTTACCCTGTCACTTAATTACTAGGCTAGCTGTATTGACCAAGACTCAATCCGCTAGATGAAACAATCGCGCTGATAACACTGATAAAACAGGGTAACCATGCTGATTGATTAAAATTTCTAATTTTTTAATGCTTTCATCCAGTCATTCTAGTAGTGCATTTTGAACTGCAACTGCTTGTTTTAAAAAGTCTGGAATTTGTGATTTTAGCTATAATGCTTCGCTTATGAGTTTATGTACATGCGTTTCGCCTTGTGATTAGCATATATCAAAATTCACTTAATAATGCTCCGCTGAGATTGATAAAAGCAGTACACGCTCTAATGTAATTTTGTTGCGTCTTATGGATAACAAGATATCCTCTGCACCACGCCTATCATTCTTATGACTTACCTTATAAGATTTTTTTATGGTCTTATTAATTTTACGTCATGACCTAATTTCGTCAACTCTCAAGCCCAATAGTACATATATGATGCTTAAAATTGTCTGCAACATGCTTTACTGAGCAGTACAACATTAGATGAGTCCAGAACTCAATTAAAGCGTTGAGGTAGTCAAATTAGGTCTTTAAGATTCTCTATTTTAGCTTGATTGACACTACTCGAACTAGTTACGTTGCTAAAAAAATAAAAATTAACAATAAATTGCAGTGGTTTATTAACTGTTGTTTATTATTTTTATGAGGTAGCATTTGACCTCTTTAGCGTAATTATATGCGGAATCAAATAAAAAGCAGAACAGTACAAATTTTGGATAAATGATTTGTTAATACGCAATACAGCATATAAAATAACAAACAGCCTTTTAAGTAAAATAAGTACTTTATTCCCCGCTGTGATAGACGAAATTTTATGGCACATTCGATAATTATGAAAGCATTTATAACAGCTCTACACACACAATAGATGAATACATTACCCTTTTGAAGTGGAATTTTCAACTACAATCCTAAACCATTACAAAATTAACTTATTAATAAAAATAAATTTTTCGGCTAATAATAAATGATAATCATAGTAACGAAGCACATTTTACTTGACTTAGTAGCTTAGATTGGTATTATCACACTAGCTAACTAGTACAAACTTAATGAGGTGAATGATGTCAGGTAGTAACTCAAAGCGAAAAATTAACTTAATGCGGATGGATGTCCCTTACCATGCAGATCCAACCTTAACTTTTCAGCATATATGTAAAAATAGAAGTGCTACATTACTTTTAGAATCGGCTGAGATAGCTAGTAAAGATAATTTGAAAAGCATGATGATCGTTGACAGCGCTGTCAGAATTTCAGCTTATGGAAAAAACGTTGAAATAGAAGCTTTGACACAAAATGGAAATGTTATACTATCTTATTTAATCAACAACCTTCCTGATGAGATTACTTTTGATTTAAAAGAGTTTGGAACAAAGCTAGAACTTAAATTGCCTACAATATCACAAGAGTTAGATGAAGATGAGCGTTTAAAATCAACTTCGGTTTTTGATATTTTAAGGACAATCAGTTGCTTTGATACAAGCAACAAAGAAAACACTAATGCGATATTTTTAGGTGGCCTATTCGCATATGAGTTAATTAATCAATATGAAGTATTACCTGATGTCGAAAATAAAAATAATTGCCCAGATCTGTGTTTTTATCTAGCTGAAGTAATGCTTTTTATCGATCATAAAACCAAAACATCATACTTACAATCTGCACTTTTAAGCAATGATACTGCTGAAAGAGTGAGATTAATAAGTCGACTTAAACAATTACATGATTCACTCAATCAACCACTTGAACAAATTTCATCGGTTAAAGTCGAGCGCGCTGACTTAAACGTTAATTTTGATGATGAAACCTATTGTAATCAAGTCGCTGAGCTGCAAAAAAATATCATCGCTGGGGATATATTCCAAGTTGTACCTTCTCGAAGATTTTCTCTTCCTTGCCCTGCACCATTAGCTGCCTATCAGACATTAAAAGGACTTAATCCAAGCCCTTATATGTTTTATATGCAAGACACTCTATTTACCTTATTTGGGGCCTCACCAGAAAGTGCTCTGAAATATGATAACGAAACAAGACAACTTGAAATTTATCCTATAGCAGGCACAAGGCCAAGAGGAAAAAATGCAGATGGGAGTATTAACTTAGATTTAGATTCTAGGTTAGAGTTTGAGGTACGTAATGATCATAAAGAACTCTCTGAACATATTATGCTTGTCGATTTAGCTAGAAATGATTTATCCAAGGTCTGCGAACCTGGTTCTCGATATGTTGCAGATCTTACAAAAGTGGATAGGTATTCTGTCGTTATGCACCTTGTTTCAAGAGTAGTTGGTAAACTGAGATCTGATCTTGATGTGCTTCATGCTTATCAAGCTTGTATGAATATGGGTACCTTAACTGGTGCGCCAAAAATTAGAGCTATGGAACTGATTGCAAAAACTGAAAATACAAAACGTGGGAGTTATGGTGGTGCTATTGGCTATCTAAATAGTAATGGTGATTTTGATACATGTATTGTTATTCGCTCTGCTTATGTAGAGAACGGTACTGCATATGTCCAAGCAGGAGCAGGCGTAGTGCTTGACTCTGTGCCACAACTAGAAGCAGATGAATCAAGAGCTAAAGCAAGTGCTGTACTAACGGCAATTAAAATTGCTCATCAAATGCAGGAGTCATAAAATGGCAAATATTTTTTTATTAGATAACATAGATTCATTTACTTATAACCTAGTCGATCAGTTAAGATCACAAGGACATCAGGTTTCGGTATATCGTAACTCATTGTCACTAGAGACAATCCAAACCAAACTGTCAGCTATAATAGATCCGATTTTAGTCCTCTCCCCTGGCCCTGGAACACCTTCTGCTGCAGGATGTTTATTGGATCTTATTTCTGTTGCTGTTGGAAAAATGCCAATCATTGGTATTTGCTTAGGGCACCAAGCAATTATTGAGTCATTTGGTGGTAAAGTTAGCGCAGCACCAGAGATTATACACGGTAAAGCATCCGGTATTATGCATGATAATCAAGCTATGTTCACTTCTTTACCCAATCCACTTAGAGTTGCAAGGTACCATTCATTAGTCGGCACTGAAATTCCTGCCACCTTAACAGTAAACGCTTATTTACCAAGCACTGAAGATGTCCTAAGCAGCTTCAGTTATAGGGATGATGAGAAAAAAATTGTCATGGCGGTAAGACATGATCAATTTAAAATTGCAGGATTCCAATTTCATCCTGAATCAATACTGACACCACAAGGTGAAAAATTATTAAACCAGACTATTAATTGGGCGATTAATTAGATATGGCGCAAGTGAAAATATATGGCCATAAAGCGACCCTTGAACGCAATAAAATTGCCATAAGTGAAATAATACATAATGCAATTACACAAATATTTCGCATCCCAAAAGACAAGCGTTTTCATAGATTTTTTTATCTAGAAGATGAAAATTTCATCTATCCTTCTCCAAGAACAGATAATTATTTAATTATAGAAATTCACATAATGTCAGGTCGGCTAACAACTACTAAGAAAGATTTGATTAAAAGACTTTTTGCAGATTTTCAAACCCAATTAAATATTTCGTCAGTGGATGTTGAAATTGTCATTTTAGAATCACCACCCGAAAACTGGGGATTTAGAGGGCTGAACGGTGATGATGCTAACTTAGTCTATCCTATTAATATTTAATCAACACAATTGCTTAAAAAAAACATATTTAAGCAAATATGGAAACAATGCCATGCAAACACTACTAAATAAACTCTATACTGGACAAGCGTTAAACCAACTGGAAACTAAATCTCTTTTTATTGAGATCATAAAAGGGAACTTAGATCAAGCCCAACTCGCTGGTGCTTTAATTGGCATGAAAGTGAGAGGGGAAACACCAGCTGAAATAGCTGGAGCGGCAGAGGCATTACTTAGCGACGCTAAAGTATTTCCAAGCCCAGATTATCTATTTGCTGATATTGTAGGGACAGGTGGTGATGGTTCTGATAGTATTAATATTTCAACTGCAAGTGCATTCGTTGCAGCTGCATGTGGATTAAAAATTGCCAAACACGGTAATAAAAGTGTTTCAAGTCAATCCGGTTCATCTGATTTACTAGCCGCATTTGGCGTAGATCTCAATATGCCCCCTGATATTTCCAGAAAGGCATTAGATACATTGAATGTCTGTTTTTTATTTGCACCTCTCTACCATACTGGTTTTAAACATGCAATGCCAGTTAGGCAACTATTAAAAACACGGACAATTTTTAATGTATTAGGTCCATTAATTAACCCAGCCCATCCACCACTAGCATTAGTTGGTGTTTATTCAGAACACTTAATCAAACCAATGGCTGAAGCCTTATTAGCACTCAATTATCAACGAGCAATGGTTGTACATGGTAATGGAATGGATGAAGTGACTATAGACGGGCCTACACATGTTGCTGAACTAAATAATGGAAAAATCATTGAATATATGGTCACCCCTGATGATTTTGGTTTACCAACCTATTCACAAAATATGCTAAAAGGTGGGGATCCAACACTCAATCGCTCTTTAATCACTCAACTTCTACAGGGGCATGGAGAAAAAGCTCATAATGCTGCTGTTGCAATCAATGTCGCCATGTTGATGCGTCTTTTTGGGCATGAAAACTTATCTGAAAATACCAGAATCATTTTAGATGTGATAGAAAGTGGTAAGGCATTTAATATCGTAACTCAATTAAGTCAGTTACAAAAATAAGGCACCATAGCCTTTATAACAATGTCTTATAAAGGCTTAATATAACCACTAATTTAACATACTCATCTACTGTCCTGCCCCAAGCAATTTAATTAAATCAGCTGAAAAACTTTTAGCACTCATCTCATACCCCTCTGCCGTAAGATGAACCATATCATCTTTTGCCAGTTGCTTTGAAACCCATTTTTGAATTGAGCATGGCCCACCCATAGCAGCTTGCCAGTCCCAAAACATGATTTGATTCTTTTTAGCTACTTGTTTTTGAATTTCAATTATTGCTGCTAAATGATTAGCATATTGACTATGGCACTGGGTAGATGCCATTGGACCTTTTATTTTCATGGAGTCAGGAGGGCCAATTAATAGAAAAGCAGTATTAGGTAATAATGATTTAAGCTTTTGTATTCTAGCATTTAAATCGATTTTATATTGATTTAAATCTAACGTTGCGTCATAAGCTTCATTAGTGCCATACGCAAGAATTACCATTTGAGGCGAAATTTCTTTTAAACTATTATACCAGCTAGTGTGCCATTTATCCCAAAACATGGCTGTTGCACCATTTATGCCTAATGTAGATAAAACAACACCATTTTGTTTTTCTGATGCAAGAAATATGCCTCCTATTGATAAGTTTTTTGATTGGTTAACGTCTAATTGTATTGGAAGAGATAAATTGCTTACAAATGGAGACCAAGCCCAATTTCTGGATTTGCCATCAATTGTAAGTTTATTACGATTGACTATAATTGTATTGTCAGTTGAGGAGTGGTATAAAATGCTCATCTCATATTTATTAATTTTAGACACATAATTTTTTCTAGGTTTTATTTGAATATTACCTGATTGATTTTGTGTATTAACTTGATACCCTCCTAATGGAAAAATCGAGCTTTGCTCTTTGCGGCTAGTTAAAATTTCCCATTTAGAGTTATTCGTCTCAATCGTTACTAAATTAGATCTGATTCCTTTAATATCTGCAGCAGGGATAAATCCAATTCCGCCATCTCCATATTTCGTTTGCAAGATAGTTCTTACCTTGCCAGTAAATACATCTGCAGCTGTATGTGAATCCCCTAATTGCAAGATATGAACGCGATGATTATTCGCATTTAAAAAATGATTTTGTAATTGTACTGTGCTATTAATATTAAAATTATACAAATTACCTGCTTGATTAATAGATGAATTATTTTGGTTTTTGCCATATTCAGATTCATTACTAGTTAGTGTTTCTTGACACCCTAATAAGAGTATAGTTAGTATAAATGCAATCATAATTTTTATTTTTGATTTCATTAAGTATTTCATACATGCTTTCACAGTATTCAATCCCATAAATCATTTTCCTTATCTGTTAAAATTTCACAAAAAGCCATATAACGCTAGACAAGCTAGCATTAAGGTGCGGTTGTTTCATCTGCCGGTGCTAGTTTTAAAACCCCAATTACGGACAAAACATACTCAGCAATTATTTTCTGGCCAGTTGGTGTAAAATGAACGCCATCATCAGCTCTTATTTTAGAGTTTTTTTCATTCCAAGTTGCATAAGCATTATAAATATCAGATTCATAACCAAACATGATATTACTATCTAAGAAAATCCCCCCATAATGCTCAGTTACTTGCTTATAAAGTGTATCTAGGTGTAATACTCCTTTATTAAGATTTCCTTTTTTCATCGAAGGTGCACTTATCCAAATCACCCCAATCCCTTTTGCTGCTGCGAGTCGATATATAGCATCAATTCTAGATTGATACTCTTGATTCCAAATATCTGTACCAAATCTTAAGTAGGGTTCCCCTTTTTTGACCTGCATATCCCATGGATCATTCGCACCTAGCATCATCACAAGCAGTCCAATATCATCATTCTCACGTAATGTTTTTTCAATTGTTTTAGGCCAATCATAAGCCTTAGGGTAAGTAAGACCAGTGCTTTGCTTACTTAAGTTAATACTAGAAGTGTTGAACTCTTTTTTAAGCTTATTAATAACATGCGGTGCAACGCCCTGCATTAAAGAATCACCAGCAAAAAAAACCTTTTCTCCTTCTTTTAACAAATATCCATATCTGGGAGGATTGTTAGCATCACCAGGGCTGAGCTGTTCAATGCTACGAAGCTTGAACTCTACTTCACTCGTCAATAAGTCATCTTGAACACTGCCATTTGATGTGCGCTTACTTTCCAAAGGCTGTTCTTCTAAATTATAACTAACAGATTTAGATAGCTTTTCCGTTTCATCATTTGTTGAATAAATTAATGGCAGAACAGCTAAAGAAATCTGTTTTGATTGAGATTCAATTACGTCATGATCTTTCTCAAAGTTCTCTATATCGCTCGCCAAGCCACTATTTTCATCACCTTTAGAGATAAAAATAGAGGAAATCACCTCGATAGGTTTATCATTGATTATCTCCCCTATATCCCATACCATCAAAGAATCAAATATCTCAAGTGGGCTGCTATGATGATACTTCTGTTGGAAATATGTATTAATAGAATTTTGATTAAGCCAAAAAAACACCCAAATACCGATTAAAATGGTTGTAATTGTTAACCAAGTTTCATCAGAAAACTTATTTTCTTCCTGAGAGATAGGTTCAAAATGATTATTTTTATTAACAAATTCTAAATCTGGAGAATGAGACGGCGTATGTAATATTGAATTTTCCACACCCTCAACATTTAACGCTGTATCATTATCAATTAAAATTAAGCTAGAATCTGACTCCTTCAGGAACTTGTTACTATCTTGGTTAGCATGCTGGTTATTTACTTTTTTTAATTCAAAATGGTATGTATTATTACCTAGTGTGACTTCATCACTAGCTTTTGGCGCTTCATTAAATTCATTTTCTGAACTTTTATCATCAGAGTCAATCTCTACAATATTCTGTAATTGCGTAAAATCAATGCTTGGTGATCTCTGTTCCTCGCTAGAAATCAGGGGCTCAGGTATGCTGGATAGCGAAGTTTTTTCATCACTTGTAGATTTATGCGAAACTTGCGCTTCAGTACTGTTTTCCTTCATCAATGCATCTAACTCATCCAGTAACTGTTGGTTTTCAGATAGCATAGTTGCTATTTCATCTGTAATTTTAGTCGAATTAGAATGTTGCATAGATAAACCCTGGCACACCTGATGGCGCGAGTGTAATACAAATATGGATTAGAATTGCGAGGATTATTAAGTAAAATGGCCATGACAGTCTTAAAAGATACTCAATCAACCGATTGAGTATCTTTACAATAAATGGGTAAAATATAATTAATAAGCTAAATAGAGTTATTGAATTAAAGTTAACAAGAAAGGCTGAGTAAAGATTAAAATGAGAAAGTGTTTCAAATAAATTGATTGTAGTGTCCAAGCTAGGTGATCTAAAAAATATCCAGGTAAAGCAGATGAAATGAAAAGTTAATATTCTCATAGCATGCCTATTAATAAATTCTAATACACTTGCCAGATATGACTTAGTTAAAATATCCTGATTAACTGAGGATTTTGCAAATGCTGGATTTTTAGACACTATTTTTTTCTTGATAAGTCCAAAGCAATTAGAAATAATTTGTCCCAGTCCATGTAAAATGCCCCATAAAATAAAATTAACCCCCACCCCATGCCATATTCCAGAAAGCGTCATAGCAATCAGTATGTTAACTTGTGTTCTTACAAAACCTTTGCGACTTCCTCCTAGAGGAATATAAATAAAATCACGAATGAAAAGTGACAGACTGATATGCCATCTATCCCAAAATTCTTTTAAATTTTTAGCTATGTAAGGCGTTTTAAAATTAATAGGCAAATGAATACCTAATAGCATGCCAAGTGCTAATACGAGCTCACTGTACCCTGAAAAATTGAAATAAATTTGAAAAGCATAAGCATATATACTCACTAATACTTCATCTGACCTCGCATCTGCTGGTGTTGAAAAAATACTATCAACATACCAATCTGCTAAATAACTGCTTAACACCCAGAGTTTTACTGTTGCCATAAATAATAAAAATAACGCTCGTTTAGGCTGAATGATTTGGCGTTTGCGCGAAGATAGTAATTGTGGCAAAAGTCCAGCTTGATTTTTTGTATCATTCGCTCTATTAATGGGACCTGCAACAATACTTGGAAAAAAAGCGAGGTACAAATAAACATTCCAAATTCGAGGAGATTTAATCACTCCATTTTTGATGTCCATTATGTAACTAACAGAATGGAATAGGTAGAAAGATAACCCTAAAGGTAAGACTAAATTCAAAATAGGAAGAGATACAGAGAGACCTAAATCTTGAGTTAAATTAGTAAGTCCTTCAAATAAAGCCGTATAATATTTAAAAAAAAGAAAAAAGAGAGTAATAATGACAACAAATAGGATGGTGATAAGTTTCTTTTTAGAAAGTTGTTCTGCAAGCTTTCCTATAAGGTAAATAAGAGTACTAAATGAAAATAAAACAAATACCGCATAAAATGAAAACGTGCCAACGAATGCATAACTCCCTAATAGCAGCAACATATTCTGCCATGAAGGTTTATGACTTATCATCCAGTAAGTAAACAGAAAAAGAGAAAAACAAATAATAAATTCTAAAGATAAAAAACTCATTAGTACAACCTTAGCCTTTGTAAACACAATCAAAAAGTTTTATATTCTTAAAATATTACTTATTTGACTTAAAAATACCGTTAAAACCGATAGAATTATTCTTTTTCTGAATCTATAAAATAGAATTAATTTAACTCAACAGGATAGTAGTATGAAAACCTACTAGCCTATCCTATTTTAGCATTTCAACACGCTTAACCAGTGATGGAAAATATTCTGTTTTGCCCAACTATATCACCTCGATATTTAATAGTGTTTAATTATCCAAAACTAGATTATTAGACCTCTTTGCTTCATTCTCACTTTAAAGGCTTCATCGCTACTTTGAGATAAGCCTTCAGTCCGCTCTGTAACACTATTTAATCTTTGTATACTTCTTTACTAGCTTTCATTAAGCATCTGAGTAACATCTTCCTAATTGATTAAAATGCGACTATAGTGATCTACTGCCATCTACCGATATGCTAGTTAGCCAACCAAGCTTATTTTCCAAAGTCACGCTTTGCTTTTTTAATGCGTCATGCTTTATAAAGTAGTTTTGACATCACCCTTAATTATAACGGCACTTAATCAATGATCCATTTCCATTTATCACTAAAATATCTCTTGAATACCGCAGCTAGATCCGATTTAACACCTATAGTTTGCTAGCCGATATTTTGACTTACCATTATTATGTATACCAGCTGCCTAATAGCTGTATTCATAGCAGATTCAAAAATGACTTTAAGATTATTACAAAACCTTCCCTACCCCGGTTTTGACAACAACATACACTTATTACCCTGATAAATACTCACACCTTACAAGTAGCGAATACATCACGGTGACCGCATTTTTTAAAACGTGGAAGGTGCTCGCTTTTGAAAGAAGTTTTTAAGGCTGAAGTTCTTTTGAAACCTGCGGCAAAGGTTGATAGGATTTTGTCAACCAGCCATACCACTATTTTTACAAAGAGAGCGTATTTATTACCCGTCTCATGATGTCCATACTACAAAGCCAGTGAAGTGTTAAACACAAGCTCAAGCGAAGCGACAAATGTCTCAAGCTTGCTGACTATGAGATCTTAACTGGAATTTGAAGGCTTGTAATTGTTTCATGTGTAGTATTATACTTTAGTCCATGAAAAAAGAAACTAATATTCATCTAAGAATAGACTGTACTTTCCTAAAATTTTTATCTTGGTGTTTGTTGGACTTACTCTATTATTTTAACCATATCGACGACAGGTATTTAAGCAATATACCATTAAAAGCTATGCGGTTGCTATACTAGTATACGCAATGATTTATGCGTTTTTGCAGCTGTTGAACTAGTCGAAAATGGACAGTGAGTGCTATTACGCTCGTTTACAGGTAAGCTCTTTTCCAAAATTAGTCATGCCCAGGTTATTATGAAGTTTAAAGACGATGCCTAGACGATTACTACAAAGGTATTCATTGAAACTCTAAGACACTTTGCCAGCAGTTTCTTTGGTGCGTCAATATCTATACTTGGTATTGTATAAAAGTATACCTTACATCCTTACTTTGAAGGATGAAATTTCACACCATACCGGATAACTGAACGCAATTTAACCACTTATACATGAATAGAAATATCATTTGACAATATAAATCAAACTTTTAGCTAATCTCCTAATATTAGTTATAAAATTATCGTAAAATGGAATTTTTTAAATACACACTGAGGTCTTAATATGTATTTTAATGAGGATTTAACTCATTGCACAACTCAAACAAAAGAATTTTTGATTGAGGATATTATCAATATATTCAATGCTTGCTTTCAAGTTTCACACAACACCATTCTCATTAAAGGTGAAGATGAACCTATTTATTTGCCAGCTGATGAAACTCATTCATTTAACAGAATTATTTTTGCTAATGGTTTTTATGCCAGTGCATTACATGAAATAGCACACTGGTGTGTTGCAGGTCCGACTCGTTGGAATTTAATAGATTTTGGCTATTGGTATTGTCCTGATGGTCGTGATAAAGAGACACAATCACAGTTTGAAAACGTAGAAATTGCTCCTCAATCTTATGAATGGATTTTTTCTGTTGCAGCAGGGTTTCCATTCCAAGTAAGTTGTGACAATCTGAATGGCTCATTTGAGCCTGACCACAGAGAATTTAAAAAACGCGTTCATGCTAAAGTACTTGAAAGGCTTAATTATCCTTTAGCACCGAGACCTGCAAAGTTAGTTAGGGCTTTACAAGTTTTTTATCAAACACCTAAGATAACGCAAGATAGTTTCTTAATTACTTGATTGATTCTAAGCGGTAACATGACTATTTAACACGATCAACATGGATCTATTTGTAAAAAAAATAATTCCTTCTTTAGACAAAAGCCACACGGGCTAAAATATCAACACATGACAAGATGAATTACGCAACAATAACATTCACAATCAAATATTTAAAAACAAAATTTTGATATTTTATTTACTTTCAATTAATTATCCTCAGCTTGACAGAATAACTGTCGAATCAATTTAATGAGGATAAAATTATGCGTTTTAAATATCTAATGTTGTTATCTATAGTAAGCCCATTAAGTGTCTTTGCAAACACGCAAGCTTGTGAAGAAGCACATATTGTAACAGATGGAAGTCCAAATTTTGCACTTGCCCATTCCATCTTTGCGCATTCTATCTATCAAGATGGTTCTAAAGAATGGCATCCTGATCCTGTATCTATGATCGTATTAGATAAATTAAATCAGCCTATAAAAGACTGTGATGTTGTTGTTAAAGCATCAAGTTTATTAGATGGAAAATATTTTCCAATCACAACACGTAGTGATGAGAATGGAATGATTCAAGGTTGGTGGATAGCAGGAACTAAACCTGGTCATTTTTTAGAAGCTACTATTGTCGGTCAAACTTCACCAAATTTAATATTAGGTAGTACATCATATCAAGAAAATAGGACAGTAAGCCCTAGCTTGATGATTAGCTACTTCAACGATAGTGAAGAAATTCGAAGTACAAGCGTTGATTTTACTGCGATTAAATCAACACCCGATACCTTATTTCATACTTTAAGTTGGTATGGGGATACGATTGGGGATGTATACTTTGAACATAACCTATTCGGTGAGAAAAAGATCTCATTTGTTATGCTTCCTAATGCCCATCAAAGCCCAGAAATAATTGAAGATAATGCAAACATTTGTCACAAGAATGGTATGTTAGCCTCAGCTCATAGCATTAAATGTACCCTTCCTTTTGATTGGCAAGAAAATGAACAATACTCTGTGAAATTAAATATTTCAACTGAAAATTCACCGTTTCAAACATTTTCAGTTTCAATAGATAAACTATCAGATGATAATTCGTTTTCACAAGAATCTATCTTTAATGCATCAATTGGTATTACTGCTGATTCTTTACCAAGACAATATTTTTCTCAGATAGAAGAAACAACACCTAAAGCAATGAACTGTGGCTTAACTGAATTACGTCAAGCAACTTTTTCAAATGTCGTGTATGGTTCTTCTGAACATATCAATGATAAAAAAGTTGCCTTAGCAAAAGTATCACGTCCATATATACCATTTATGGGTGGGCAATCCCTTTGTTTCAATTATGGTTATGGTAAAACAGAATTTTTTGCTAATAAACCTTCGCAAAATGATTCAGGTTTCTATTTGAGTACTGGTGGTGCAGTTGCACAAGGGTATATCAGTGAACCTTTAGAAAATTTCACTGATAATACAGCAATTATTGATCTAGAAGCTAAACTGTATACAGTTAGCGATAAGGTATCAATGATTCAATTAAACGAGAATCCTGAATTATGGACTATTGATTTAAATAAATATCGTGTAATGTCATTCAAATTCGATAATGATAATTTTATCGATTCAATGAATCTACCTGAACTTGCTCATGAGAATAATGCATTAGTATTTGAAAATAAAAGTGATTATCAAATTCATATAGATTCACTTACAAATTCAATCTCATTAGAGCCTGGAACTAAGGCGTCTCTTCTCATGCTAAATGGTGCTTGGACATTGACTAATCATAATTAATATTTGCTATTTCTAGTTAAAGCAAGGTTATTTTATTTAACCTTGCTTTTTTTGTTGAGCTAATAAATACACATTAGCGAGGTCGTTTATGATCTCTTTCTTATTTGTTTTTTAGGTCGTTGTACTGGCGGACCAGTATCTATTTTCAAGGATTATATAGCATAAAAAAGAACACCTCTAAAATAACAACTTCGTTGTTATGCCATTTATTTCAGCCCTAAAGAATGGGATTTTACGCCAAAATGGATAAATCTCTCAACAAATCGTTATTCAAATACTGCTAAAGACATTGTTTCAACATCTCATAATGACCTTATAATAATATAATATTCATATTAAAAGTGGGTTAGATCAATTTAAGCTCGCTATTTAATTGATCGATTCAAAGAAATACGTCAAACTGAATGAGAACTATTTTCATTTATGTTAGAATTGTACTAAAATAAGATATCGAATCATTAAAATATATAACATTAGGAAATCCACTTTGTCCCATACTTCAAGTTTTAGCCTCAAGCTCAAACATGCGATTCAATTACAAACCCAGCGCGGTTGGCTTAGTTTAATGGTTGCCTTAGTTGTTGCCTTAGTCGTTCTTTCTCCTATAGTAACCCTTTTTATTTGGTCTTTTTCTGCTGATTTTAGCCATTGGCTTCATTTACTTAATTATGTCATACCAAATGTTGCGTTAAATACACTTTTGCTGTTAGTTGGTGTAGGTATAGTCGTTACATTGCTAGGAACTGGTTCAGCTTACTTAATGACCTTCTACCATTTCCCAACTAAAAAAATTCTCAATTGGGCATTATTACTCCCCTTAGCCGTACCAACTTATATCATAGCCTTTACTTATTTAGATTTACTTCATCCTTTAGGACCTATTCAATCATTGCTAAGGGACATACTCGGTTATGATTCTCCAAGGCAGTTTCAACTTCCTACAATTAGAAGTTATCCATTGATAAGTGCGATTTTTTTATTAGGCTTCGTCTTGTATCCATACGTATATTTAAGCACACGAGCCATGCTCATTACGCAATCATCAAACCTTATTGAAGCAGCAAGGAGTCTTGGTACCAGTAACGTAGGTGTGATATTTCGTGTTGTGCTACCATTATCTAGGCCAGCTATCATTGTTGGTCTAAGTCTTGCCTTGTTAGAAACATTAAATGATATTGGAGCATCTGAATTTTTAGGAGTACAAACCCTAACAACTTCAATCTATTCAACATGGGCTAGTCGTTCAAATTTTGCTGGTGCAGCTCAAATAGCACTTAGTATGCTGTTAATTGTTGTTTTTATTATTACACTAGAAAAAAGAGCTCGACGATCCTCTAGATATACTACAAGTTCTCGCTCAAAAACAATTCAACCTAAACGTGTCAATAAAACTAAAGGAATTGTAATTGCAGCTTTATGCTGGACTCCAGTATCACTTGGTTTCATCCTTCCATCGAGTTACCTACTTCATGAAAGTATTAGGAGGTGGTTTAGTGAAGAGGGACTGTCGGATAAGCTATTTAATAGCGCGCTTAATACTTATTTTATTTCTTTTACGGCAGTTTTGGTAACAGTATTCTTAGGCCTTTGTGTCGCTTGGACAGCTAGACGCTTAAGCGATTCAAAAAATGCTTTTATTCCTCAATTATTAAAAAACATAGCCTGTCTAGGATATGCCATTCCTGCAACCGTTCTTGCTATCGGTTTATTAACGCCATTTGGTTGGACTGATAAAATTCTATATTCCATGAGCTTAGGGAATCAAGTTATGCTAGGTTCTGTAATTGGTATTACAGTTGCTTATGTTATTCGCTTTATGGCAATTTCAACAGGGAGCTTCGAAGCTGGTTTAGCACGCATATCCCCTTCTTTAGAGCAATCATCTAGATTATTAGGTATGCACAGTTGGCAAACTTTGTATCGTGTTCACATTCCATTATTAAAACCATCCATGATTACAGCCGCCCTACTTATATTTGTAGATGCGATGAAAGAATTGCCTGCAACTTTGCTATTACGGCCAGTTAATTTTGAGACTCTAGCAACCTTACTTTATGCTGAAGCTTCCAGAGGTGCATATGAAGAAGGCGCAATAGCAGCAATGTTAATTGTTTTAGTAGGTCTATTGCCTGTTATTTTATTAGCTCGCTCACAGCGAAACTCTTACTCTGCTTATTAAGGTATTCTATGCAAGATTTTTTAAACCTCGACTCAATTACAGTTTGTTATTCAGAGCATGCGATTATTGAAAACTTATCATTAATCCTACCTAAAGGAAAAATTGGCTGTTTTTTAGGTGAATCTGGTTGTGGTAAAACAACGTTATTACGGTGCATTGCGGGCTTTGAACCACTTTGCGATGGCAGCATAATCTTAGATAACAATGTAATTTCAACAGCAAATCATCTTACATTACCTGAAAAAAGACTGGTTGGAATGGTGTTTCAAGATTATGCTCTATTCCCACACTTAACGGTTATAGAGAATATTAGTTTTGGATTAAAACATTTAAACAAAGAAGTTCGCTTAGAAAAAGTAAATTCACTACTTGCTTTAGTAGGTCTTGAAGATCTTGCAAAGCGCTACCCTCATGCTCTTTCTGGTGGCCAGCAACAACGTGTTGCGTTAGCAAGAGCATTAGCACCTGAGCCTAAATTACTATTATTAGATGAACCATTCTCGAATTTAGATGTTGAAACACGCGAACGTTTACTCCCAGAGTTATTAGACATACTAAAAGCAACAGGGCAAACAGCTATCTTAGTAACTCATAATCAAAGGGAAGCTTTTGCGATGGCTGATCTTGTAGGTGTCATAACTAATAAACAACTTATTCAATGGGGTACACCTGAGGAAATTCAACACACACCTGCTAATGATTGGGTTCGTAAATTTATTAGAAGCTAATAATGATTAGGATGGTAAATTAAATATATTTTTTTACTGCTTAAGCTGAATTTTAAAATTAGTTTGTAATTTAATCATCTTTGGACCTCTATAAACTAAAGGGATATTATTTTTTCCCTAACAATATTAAGCTTCACTCGTAATAGAATTTCCTGCCGGGAAAGTTAAACTAACTTACAATTTTAAGGTTAAAGATAATTCTTTATACTCATTATTGTATCTATTTCCAGTATCAGCAGATTCTGATTATGTAGATTGAAATACGATATCAGAAATTCTCAAGCCCAAAATTGGTGCTAAAGAATGGTTCGTTGTGGAAGTTAGAGAAGGTGATAAAGAAGCAATGCTTTATTACGGATTAATAGTAGCTCATCCTAAAGGTGATAAAATTGATATGCTAAAATTTTTCCCAACTAAAAATCAGTTAGTTATGTTTGACATTGCCTAAAGATAAATTTATGGGGAGCACAAAAAAGTAATCTTAGAGGAATTTTCGATTCGCTTGAATATCAACTAAAAAATTATTTTAAGTTAGCCACAAGACAAACTCCCTTGACTAACTTGATTGTATTATTAAAAGTATACTTTCCTAAAACCATAAACAATTTCTATATTTAATTACAAAGCAATAAAACCATACAGCAATCAAAATACAGTAACTTGAAGTTATAAAATGGCATTTAAAGCGCATTAAGAAAATATAAATAACAATTGGAACAGTAGCATAGACTATACCTAGTGCCATTGATCGACGTATGTCGTTAACCTCCAAAATTCTGAGTACATCGCATACTGTTTGAATTCCTTCAGTACCTAAAAAATCTTCATATTCAAGTGAACTTAATATGAAGATTAAGATAGTTAGCGTCATTATATAAATAAAAAGAAAAGCTTTTAGAAGGTTCACCCTGATTACCTATATACTTTGAAAAAGCGTCTCTTACAAAACAAAGTACCCCGTACTTATTACACATTACAATTTAATCTTCAATACCTATATTAGAATTGATTTTTTTTCCTCTTTTGCTAAATTATCATGACTATCACTTTGCATCGTGATATCTAGATAAAAAATAGCCAATGTAGTTTTGAAATATACATAAAAAGGACACATTAAGATTAAACTGATAATGAGTTGTGCTATGTCAAATGCTAAAGGATTATTTGAAAATAAAAATACTGCAGCTAACTCGACAATGATGGATGTAACGACAAGAGTTAAGATAAACCATGCTACAAAACTCACTGCTAAACTAAATAATTCCCCTTTTTTACCATTCATTAACTCGCAAGATTGTGTGATTGCTTGGTTTGGCGTCATATCAGGGTTATCCTTTAGTAAATAGATAGCCATTGAGTAAGAATGCATCTTAATAATACCTGGTATAATGAATAAAAGTGTCCAGCCAAAGATATAAATAAAATATAAAAACCAAAATGTAATCATCCTTACCGGTTGCGTCTTAAGCGGTGTAAATATTTCATCTAATACAATTGGCTGTTTCCTTGCCAAAGCGAGCGCTAACCAATTAAAACCACCCCAAAAAGGGGACAGCACAACCCCAATAACCATGACTAAGAACAAATTACTCATAAGAAATGATAATTCTTCACGAGAAACGCCGTTTAGATTGCCTAGACTCATAGCTATTTGAAATTTCAAATAAACATCTCTTGAGGTTAATAAAAATATAATACTCCCGAGTGTTTCATAGAAAAAAAGGCCTATACAACAAGCGATCAACATTAGTTGCCAATTACCAGATAAAGCAGTGCGAGCTTTCTTACGATAAATATTATTCATTTTTTTTTCCTGTTAAGTTCAACAAAGTCAATTGATAGCATTTAAAAAGTACAGTTTAGCGTTAATCCTGCTGAGTTAAATGATTTATATACGTTCTAAACTCTTCCAATTTAAATACTTTATTTAACCAAACAACCTCTCTTTTTAATGAGTTAAAGCTAAAGTTAAATTTAGCCACAGAATTTGGATTAAGTAAGTCTAATGATGCTTTTGATTCTTCTTTTGTATCTTTTGATTGAATATTAGGATGCTGAATGCTAATTTCTAAAAAGGGTCTTGTTTTATTCATCTCATTCATAACAAATAGATAATCATCTATTTGCTTTTCATCATTGAATGAAAATATTATAGATAACAATTGTCTCAAAGCAGATTGATTTAGCATCATATCAAAAGATAATGTTTGAGTATGGTTAAAGATTGACGTAATGAGAGGATTGATATAAAGATCAGATTCTTGACCACTTGGCTGAAATTGCCATGTTAACGAACTACTAAAATTAATATTTTGATTCTTAGCTTTAAATTCAGAAATAGTAAACGATGGATAATTCGCTAAAAACGTTTCTTTATTCTGTAACCATTGAGTAAAATAATAGACTGATAAAGGAAACTTATTTATTCCATCGACTTTATCAGATTCAAATCGAATATGTGCTGTATCTATAGCTTTTTTAAGCGTATTTAAATCAATATTACCTAGCCCTAACTTAATAGATAAATCACCGAAGGATTTGTCAGAATAAATAATTGATGAGCTTGTTAATGTAGATTCTAACTCGACTAATGGTACATCTTCCCTTTGACTGGCTTTCATAGAAACATTTAGATTATTCGCTTGTAAAGTATCAATTGAAAGCGTTTTAGCAGATAATTGGAGATCTGTGAATGTGGCTGTTTTATCTAAATCAAAGGAAATATTAAGATCATTAATATTAGCTATTTCAGCAGTAGGAATAATAATTTGGGCAATATTAGTAATATCCTCATTACTGGTTGTTGGCTCAGTTTTTGATAACACTTTAATATTAGGCTGATTTATCGTTATATGAGTAGCCATTGAATTTAGATTGGTGGCAAAGGTGCCCGTGATATCCTCAAATTCTAAAGTATCAAAAACAACTACATCAGGTAAATTGATTGTTTTAAAATTACCAAGTAATCCCTTTTCAGAATCATATATTACTGTTACCAAACCTTCTATCCTAGAATTAGGTTTAAGTCTTTCTATCAATAAGTCTTTGACAGGAAGATTATCAATAGATGATAAAATAAAATGACTTAGATCATTCACCACAAGTTTCAGATCAATAGCAATGTCACCCTCTTTGAATAACTGTTGCATCAAACCATATGAAAAAATGATATTACTTTCAATTAAAGCTTCGGTATGATTTTTACCTTCCTTAGCTTGAACGTAGGATATTTGATAACGCCTTTCAAAAAGACCAGCTTCAGATCTCGTACTAATAAAGGCACCCGTTGTTAACGTTTTATTTTGCTGACTTATCCATATATCGATTGATTCATCAATCTGAGAACCTTTAATCCAACTCATTATAATTATGTAGAGTAATAAAATTAGGTTAACTAGCAAGAATAAAACACCTAAAACTTTAAAATTAATAATGTTTAATTTACTTCCTGATAATTTCATCATAAATTCACTAACAAGCACGAAACATGCTCTATGAGCTCCTAATCATTTTATCTTTTATCAATAAACCGTATTGGTAATAATTGCAAATAGGATAAAGCTTCATCAATATCAATTTCATGCGAAGTAAATATTATGCTTTCAGCATGAAAAAGTTCAATTTCTAGATACGTGAGCAGCTCTTCAGTTTCAGCGGGAGCTTTAGCAGTTTCTGGTTTAATTCGATTCATTAAAAGACCGATTGAAACAATGGTATTATCTTTTATCTCTCTTGCTAATGGTTGCATTTTTTGATAAATGTTATACTGCTTAATTGCTGCTATTTTAATTTTTTCATCTGCAATGAAGATATGTTCACCATGAAAATGAACTTTGATATCAACAGCACCTAAGCCTTGTTCACGCTCTATTGGTTTAAATGTAACTTCAGCATCAATTTTTATTGCAGCTGGATTTACCACTTTAGTTAAATGAAAATAACGATTTTCTCCATTCTCATCTGTAATAAATCCAAAGCTTCTATCTGCAAAAAAAGCATTAACTTTGCCTTCCATTATTGACTCCTAAATCCTGTGTTGAAACGATAAAATAAGTTAACCGTTTGATAAAATTTTAATGGTACTGTAATAGCTGCAGGCAACAAACAAAATAGAAATAAAAACATTAATACCAATCATGAAAATGGCAGCTAACCAATTTTGGCTTTGAATATGCTGAAATACTTCTAAAGAAAAGGTAGAAAATGTTGTCAAGCCGCCGCACAAACCCGTTACTATAAATAATTTATAAGATGTTGGTATTGCAGTTGACATTTCAAAATAACCAATAGAAATTCCGATGATAATTGCACCAATTAAATTTGCACTCAATGTACCAATAGTAATAATCTGATTTAGAGGGTTTAAATTTATACTAATAACATAGCGCAATACGCTTCCTAATCCGCCTCCAACAAATACTGCGATAACAGTATGAAAGCTAACCTGCATACTATTTAACCTCAATCCCTTTTGCCTGCAGATCTGCATGATAAGAAGATCTCACAAGTGGTCCACATGCAGCATGCTCAAACCCCATAGCAATTGCTTTTAATCGAAAGTCTTCAAATTCTTGAGGTGATACATACCTTTGGACAGGATAATGTTCTCTACTTGGCTGTAAGTATTGTCCTAGTGTAAGCATTGTCACACCATTATCTCTTAAGTCTTGCATGACTTGTAATATTTCTTCATTTGTTTCCCCAAGTCCCACCATGAGGCCAGATTTTGTTTTCACCTGAGGATTTCGTTCTTTAAATGTCTTTAGCAGCTTAAGTGACCATTCATAATTTGCTCCTGGTCTAACTTCTTTGTACAATCTTGGTACATTTTCAAGATTGTGGTTAAATACATCGGGTGCATTAGCTGTTAAGAGCTCAATCGCAATATCCATTCTTCCCCTAAAATCGGGAACTAAAATTTCGACTTTAATCGCAGGATTCATTTCTCTTATTTCTTTAACCGTTTCTGAGAAATGCCCCGCACCACCATCTCTCAAATCATCTCGATCAACTGAAGTAATGACCACATATTTTAATCCCATATCTTGAACAGTTTTAGCCAGCTTAGCAGGTTCATTCTCGTCAGGGGCAAGAGGCTTGCCATGTGCAACATCACAAAAAGGACAACGCCTTGTACAAATCGCGCCTAAGATCATAAATGTAGCCGTACCATGCGTAAAGCATTCAGATAAATTAGGACAGGCGGCTTCTTCACAAACAGAATGAAGTCCATTGGAGCGTAATGCTTCTTTTATCTTATTTACTGCGCTATTTTCCACAGGTAATTTAATTTTTAACCAGCTAGGCTTCGGTAATTTAGTCTCGTATACTTGCTTAACAGGTATTAAAGACATTTTTGCAGCATCACGGTATTTAACACCAGGCGTTAACTGGGAAGATTTAAGTATATTTGTCATTATGTTATAATATTCTATTGATGATTTTGTCAAGTCTAAGGCGCTTTACACGCCTGATGAGTTTTTTTACTTTTAGTGGATAATTATCTATTGTATCTAAATTAGAGTGATGTGCAACTTGTGTTGTATTTGTCAAAATATTTGATAATTCTTGATGTTTTTTTTCTATTAAAAACTTTTCTTTATCTCGAATTAAAAGTCCATTTTCCAAATCTAATCGCCATGCCCTTGGGTTAAGATTATTCCCTGTTATCAACATCCACTCTTCATCAATCCAGACACCTTTTAAATGATAGGTATTATCCCCATCTTTCCATAAATTGATTGAGAGTAAATCTTTATCAATAAATTTTTGATTACTTTTCATGAACTTTTTCAGATTAAGTTCGTATAAATAAGGTAAACCGCCTATCGCTCTAAATGGCTCAGTTTCAGGGATATAGAAATCATTAGCGGTTTTATCACCAATAACAATTTTAACTTTAACTCCCTTTTTAAGCATTTGTCGAAGAATTTTTGTAATTAATGTTGGTAAATTGAAATACGGGGTACAAATGACTATATCTTTTTCTGCCACAATCAGTAATTGACCGATTAATTTATTAAATGCATTTTTATTGCCTAAGCCAACTATTGGGGTGACAGTTATGGGGTCAATAATAGAAGCGTCTGAATCTGTTTCTCCCTCTAATTCAAACGCTGCATCCATTAACTTTTTACGCAGTTGCTTGATCGATTTTTTAAATTCCTGTGTTTTAGGTCTAACAAGGCTATCTAATCTTTTGACTGCTATTTCAGGAAGCAATTTCTTTTCAATAAAACACACAAATGAATCACTTAAATTCTTGCTTTTAATTAAATGATATCTATCAAATCTATATTTATCTAAATGATGTAAATAAACGTTATTAATACTGGCACCAGTAAATAAAATATTATCATCAAATACTGCACCTTTGAAATGAAGTACACCTAGAGCCTCTCTAGTATTGATTGGAACACCATAAAATTCAATATTGAGCGGAGTCATCTTATCGCGTATTTTACTATACCAATCGGCATTTGTAAGTGTTTCACTTTCTCCGATTCGACCTCGTTGGGCTCGGTGCCAATCTACAAATATTTTAACTTCAAGTTGCGGCTGATTTTTTTTAGCTTGATAAAGTGCATCAATAACTTTTTGCCCAGCCTCATCATTTTCAAAATAAAGTGCAACTAAATAAATTCGTGTCTTAGCCTGAGCAATTTGCTTGAATAGCTCCTCGCTGTAGTGCTTTGGGCTATTATAAAAACTAATCGCAGACTTATCCAAAGTCGCTTTAGGGAGCTTTTCAATACAAAACAAAGCATCTTCACGAGAAAAAAAAGATAACATAGATAACTTCCTAATAATTGATTAACTAGCTATTAACCATAAAAATGAGCGTTTAAAACAACTTAATTAATAGCAGCTAAACCAATTCATTTAAATTAGCCAGTATTGATATGGCAACTTAGGACAAGAGACCTAAGTTACTTTTACTTTATAGTTTATCATAGATTCAATTAATTTGCGTACTGCAGCCTAATTAGAGTGTTTGATATCACATTCTAACTTCATTAGTTTAATTAAATTTTGTGGATTTCTCGCCTTACTAGAAAGATATCTATGAGTAAATATCTGCGTTAGCCTCAAAAGGGATTGATAGGCATCGTGTTCGGCAAGCAAATTTAAAATTGAAAGTCCAACTGAAACAGTTCCTAGCTGCTCTACTCTAGAGGCTTCTCTTAACAAATACGGATGAGCATTGATATCACTTAAAGAAAGCATAGGAAGATTAACTAAATATGGACTTTTGCGAAACATCTTCTTTGCCTCAGTCCAAGTTCCATCTAAAATAATAAATTGCTTTTTCTTTTCAGATTGCCTAAGTTCATTATCAGAGTTAATGGTAAATTGATTACCCAACTTAGACCAGTTGAGCTCGAAATCATGGTAAACCCTGCGATCAGCCTCTGCGTACAACGCTGGAAAAACTAGGTAAGATTCATAACTATCATCATCTATAGCATCAAGTAGAAGTTGATTAACATCAACTCTGTGCCATAAAAAAGCTTTAGTATTGGGCAGTATTTCGGCTATTAATCGCCCTGTATTGCTGGGCTTAATCGATTCGCCTTTATACATAATTAATAAAAATCGTGAGTCAATAGCAATTGGGTTAGCGTCGTTACATACACATAAAAAGTCCGCTATTAAACAACGATTGCATCGTTGCAGTTTGAATCCCCTTGCCTTAAAAGGTTTTGTTGATTGCGCTAATTCAAACTGCCTAAGATTTAATACACTATTGTATTCATTGTTAATATTAGGAGGATTTGCCGTCATTCATATTCCGAAAATGGTAAAGTTAACTAAAGAGTCATTATATACTTATTTAATGAAAAATTTCTATGATTTTGAGAGTATTTTATATATCGTAGAAAAAAATGACCTATTAATCAAAATGATAATTTAATGTTTAAGCATAAATTGTGACGTCAATACTTTCATTTCAGCAGTGTAACTATTGTCATTATTTCTAATAGTAAGGAAAGTTGGGCTCACATCATATTCATGTTGATTATCAATTATTGATATATCTATTTTCTTTAAATCAACTTTTTTTAGTCCAATTATCAATCTATTCGCTTTTTTCTTTTGATTAGGTTTTATAATAATTAATTCATCCAAAGACCATTTTAAACAATTAGCGACTATTTTAATTTTGTCCATTTGTTGTTCAATATTAATCAAATCAATATCTAATATCTTATTTAAAAACTTAACACCTTCTTGTAATGGTAGAATGCAATAAAACAAACCATCACTCTCCAACAATTTGTATGCAATTGTGGCCAACTCTATATGCGTCAATCTAGATACGCTGCGTGCGATGCTCCTTGAATCAATATCACTACTTGCATTAGCGTGGAAAAAAGGGGGGTTAGATACAATTAAGTCATATGGCATTAATTCTGTATCCCCGATGTTATAATTTTTAATTATTTTTGTTTCAGCAAATTTTTTGGCACATATACAGTGCGAAGTAAGTTGAGCGCTAAAAGGTGAATTAGTAAAATTTTCTTTTGCTTGCATTGCTGCCCTTTCATCTATTTCAATGCCATCAATCACAGCATTTTTGTTTCTTTGTGCAAGCATCAATGCAATAATTCCAGAGCCTGTGCCAATATCTAAAATTCGCATGCGTTTTTCAACTGGCACACTACAACCCAGAATAACTGCATCAGTACCTACTTTCATGGCGCATTGATCGTGCGCAATAAAAAATGATTTGAATTGAAAACCTGTTTTCATTAAATAGTTTCTCTTTACTCTACAAAAATTCATAATAAAACGTTACACTACAGCATATTTTATTTTCCTCCACTTAAAGCAAATGGTCAACATGTCTAAAAATTCAGATATCCCCTTAAATACAGTAACATTACCAAGTCGGACCGCTAATGCAAAACGACTTAGCATAAAAAAATTTAAGCTAGCTAATCAAACTAGCATCGATGAACAGAAGTTAGATATTGGGCTATTAACTGAAGAACATCAAGACACTCAGTTCGAAGAGCCTACTCTCAACAGTTTTGATGAGTTATCATTAGATGACCGTCTTCTGACTGGTCTTTCTCAAAAAGGATTGCATAAGCCTACCTCAATCCAATCAATTGCAATTCCTGCAACTTTAGCGGGTCATGATGTACTAGGCTCAGCACCAACTGGGACCGGTAAATCACTTGCTTTTTTATTACCCGCTATGCAACATCTTCTAGATTTCCCTCGTAAAAATGGCGGCCCTCCAAGAGTTTTAATCCTAACTCCAACAAGGGAACTTGCTCATCAAATTGCAGAGCAAGCTAAAGAAATATCTGGTGCAACACATTTAGCGATTACAACCATAACAGGTGGTGTATCTTATGTTAACCACGCTGAAATTTTCTCAACAAACCAAGATATTGTAGTTGCCACAACTGGCAGGCTGCTACAATATATTCGTGAAGAAAATTTTGATTGTCGTGCAATTGAGATACTTATTCTCGATGAAGCTGATAGATTATTAGATATGGGATTTGCACAAGATGTTGAAACCATTGCAGCTGAAACCAGATGGCGAAAGCAAACCCTACTTTATTCAGCAACACTTGAAGGCAATGATGTTGAAGAATTTGCTAAACGCGTACTAACAGATCCCGTTATATTACAAGCACAATCCTCTCGTAAAGAGCGTAAAAAAATCGTTCAATACTACTATCGTGCTGATGACTATGCTCATAAACTTGCCTTATTAACTCACATTTTAGGCCAAGAAGGTGTAGATAAAATAGTTATTTTTGTTCGAAAAAAAGAGAAAGTACACCAATTGTCAAAAGAGCTTCAATCTGCTGGTATTCCCAATAGCTACCTAGAAGGTGACCTTGCTCAGCATAAACGTCAAGAAGCGATTAAAAGATTAAATAATGGGAAAGTAAAGGTATTAATAGCAACTGATGTTGCGGCTCGTGGTATTGATATACCTGATGTCACTCATGTTATTAATTTTGATATGGCTCGAACGGCTGATGTATTTTTACATCGTATTGGTAGAACAGCACGCGCAGGTAAAAAAGGCATTGCGATTTCATTAGTTGAAGCACATGATTTTTTACTATTGAACAAAGCAGAACGCTATTTAGGAGAAGAAATACCCTATAGAGTTATTGATACTCTAAGGCCTAAATCTAAAAAGCCTAACCTAAAACATTCAGGCCGACCTTCTAAGAAAACAAAAAAAGTTAAAGAAGAGAAGAAAAAGGCAAACAAAAAGAAAGGCAACAGGGCCAGTAAAAACAAAAAATAAATTTATTTATAAAACCACTAAGTTCGTAATTAATCAAATTATCTAAACTTAGTGGTAACACTACCTGTCAATTTGTGATTCAAGTTAAGATAAGAACAAAAAACTATACTGTTGCCGACTTAATCTTATACTTATCAATCAACGCCTTTAGTATCGACTCTGTTTCCGCATCAGGAATACCGTTAAAGTTACTTCTTCTAAAATGCATTTGGAAAGCTGCAATAACGTTTTTAGTTTCTTTGTCTAATTGACCATGCAATGGAACCTGGTAGCCATATCTTGCTAATAGCTTTTGCATTGTTAACACATCTGTTTGCATATTTTTAGGTCGCCCAGCTAAGTGTTTTTTTACATCAGTTGCATTCGGCCAAGCACCTATACCTGCTTGTGCAAGTTTATCCCATGGAAATAGTGGACCAGGATCAGATTTTCTCTGCGGGGCAATATCACTATGAGCAACAACATTATAAGGTGCTATGTTGTGCCTTTTAATAATATCTTTTGCAAGTGGTATAATTAAATCTATTTGTTCATCATTAAATTTATACCACTTGCGTGTTCCATCGGGTTCATCTGTATAACCAGTATTAACAATCTCGATTCCAACTGAACTTGTATTTAACTTCTCCCTACCCCGCCAAAAACTTTTTCCAGCATGCCAAGCCTCTGCATCCTCAGGTAGCAAATGAATTACAACAGGTTTACCCCTTTCAATTTTAGGGATTGAAGGAACTAAATAATGAATACTCACTTCGCCACCAGTTAAAACTTTCAGTGACTTTTCATCATCTAATGCAGTGTAATGCATTACCAATACCATTGCATTACCATTTTCCACTTTAACTTGTTGCCTATCGACCATATACTCACCTCTATCGCGTTGTTTTACGCCAAGAGGGACAGGATCTATTTCACTTTGACAGCCAGTTAGTAAAAGAGCAGATAAAAGTAATCCAAAACAAAATTTATTTTTCATGAAAGACCTTTTATTTTTCAAATAATCCATATTCTAAATCTAACGTATAACCAAACTCAACTGGTCTGAATAAGTATACCGCAACTAAAGTAAAGATAATATAATTTTATAAATCAACAATTTAAGTTAAGAATTTATCTACCTTAATCTTCATTATAGCCAAGACTATGGAGTGCACGCTCATCATCGGCCCAGCCAGACTTCACTTTCACCCATAATTCTAAATGAACCTTACAATCTAGCATTGCTTCTATATCTTTTCTAGCCTCAATACCAATCGTCTTAATTTTACTACCTTGGGAACCTATAACCATTCTTTTTTGGCTATCTCGCTCAACCAAAATTAAGCCGTTTATATCAAACCCACCACGCTCATTTGATGCAAATCGTTCTATTTCCACAGTCACAGAATAAGGTAACTCTTCTCCTAAAAAACGCATTAATTTTTCACGGATAATTTCTGCTGTCATAAACCTTTGCGAGCGATCAGTAATATAGTCTTCAGGGAAATGAAATTCTCCTTTTGGTAAATTATTTTTAACAATATTCGTTAATGCTTCCAAATTAATTTCTTTTTCGGCTGAAATTGGAATTATTTCAAGGAATTTAATTTGTTCCGACAAAAATTGAATATGAGGCAGAAGTTTAGATTTATCTTCTACATTATCTATTTTGTTTATTGCTAATATCACAGGTGCTTTCGCATTTCTTAATTTATTTAGGACCATTTCATCATCATCGGTCCAATGTGTTCCTTCTACAACGAAGATTATCAATTCAACATCACCAATTGATGAACTAGCGGCTTTATTCATCAAACGATTAATAGCTCTTTTTTCTTCAATATGCAAACCCGGTGTGTCCACATAAATAATTTGGTGTGTATCGTGCGTATCTATGCCTAGTATCCGATGTCTTGTTGTCTGCGCTTTTCTAGATGTGATAGATATTTTCTGTCCGAGAATCGTATTTAACAACGTTGATTTTCCTACATTGGGTCTGCCAACAATCGCAACAAAACCACAATAAGTTTCCATATCAGGTTTTCCATTTTCTAAAGTATTAATAGTCATTCATTTCTCATTTTTAAATTAATTAAACTTGTCAATAAACCATTGTAATTTAATTTATTCCAAGTGCAGTTAAAGCTAGAGCTGCAGCACTCTGTTCAGCTTTTCGTCTACTTGTTCCTTTGCCAATTATTTTTTCGACTAAACCATCAATATCACATTCAATTGTAAACTCTTGATTATGAGCATCGCCTTTGACTTGTATAACAGTATAAAGTGGTAAAGGGCGATGGTTAGCTTGTAAAAACTCTTGCAAGCGAGTTTTTGGATCTTTTTGTTTATCACCTGGACTAATATTAGCTAGACGATTTTCATACCAAGCAAGTACAACAGACTTTACGGTCTCAATGCCATTATCAATATAAATTGCACCTATTATAGCTTCAATGGCATCTGCTAATATCGAATCTCTTTGAAACCCACCACTTTTAAGCTCCCCTGGCCCTAAAACTAATACATTTCCTAAATCAAACTCTCTGGCGATTTCTGATAATGTATTTTCCTTAACAAGAGAAGCTCGCATTCTAGTTAAATCACCTTCATTACATTTTGGAAATCTAGCGTAAAGTGTATCAGCGATTATGAAACTAAGGATAGAATCACCCAAAAATTCTAAGCGTTCATTATGTTGACCATTAGCACTTCTATGCGTTAAGGCCATAGTTAATAAAACTGGATCTTTAAATTTATAACTAAGTTTACGTTCTAATCTTTCAATTTTAAGTTTATTCATCATTACTAAGGTATACAACTATGGCGTATTATTACGCAATGTAAAAAAACAAAAAAACCGACCTTTAAAAGATAGGCCGGCTTAGTAAACTGTCAAAATAGTCTTTATTCAATCATGCCTATTCTGCTAAATCTAATTCCTGTTGGCCATTCATCTGGTAATCTTTCAAAGCTTATCCAAATAAATACAGCCTTACCAACTAGATTTTCTTTTGGAACAAATCCGAAAAAACGTCCATCACTGCTATGATCTCTATTATCACCCATCACAAAGTAACTATCTTTAGGTACTGTAAATTCCCTAGAATAATCTTCTGCCCATGTTGATGAGACATAGGCTCTAAAATCATCCCTACGGCTAGGATCAAGTAGAATAGTATTAGTACGACCGTTAATAGTTTCAGTTCTTTCTAGCAATCTTACTCCCTTTATTCCAATTGGATTTGATTCACCCTCAGGAATTTCTAAAATAGCTTGGGAGTTATCTACAGAATAGAACTGACTTTCTTTTATTTCACTATATGAAATATCAATTAATTTGCACCCTACAGGTGCAATTTCAGATGCGCCTTTCATACATGCAGGTAAAATTTTCAGTTCTTTGGTTTCATAATTATACATCACTCGCTCACCCGGTAAGCCAATTACTCGTTTAATGAAATCCTTTTCAGGTTCAAGTGGTGCCTTAAATACTACGATATCACCTCTTTTTGGATCTGAGACATCAATCCAATTTGCGTTAGTCACTGGATTTTTAATGCCATAACTAAATTTGTTTACCAATAAAAAGTCACCAACAAGTAATGTCCTCATCATAGAACCAGATGGAATTTGAAAAGGCTCAAATATAAATGACCTAAAAATTAACACAATCGCGATCACTGGAAATAGCCCACCTATTCCATCGAACCAAGTATGAAGTGCAGATGGCTGTTGGTTATTAATCATTGATTCTTGATGCGCTTTTTTAAAGAAAATTTTGTAGGCAAGCCAAAATATTCCTGTGATCACTGCCCCTATAACTAAAAAAAGTGCAAATTTATTTATTACCATTACTTAATCCTTTTTTAAAATTAACACGCTATGTTTAAATTAGATATTCTAATCTTTACCAACGTGTAGTATGGCAAGGAATGCTTCTTGTGGTAGTTCTACGTTACCCACTTGTTTCATTCTTTTTTTACCGTCTTTTTGTTTCTGTAACAGTTTTTTCTTACGACTCACGTCACCACCATAACATTTCGCAATTACGTTTTTTCGTAATTGTTTGACTGTCGATCTGGCGATTATTTGATTGCCAATTGCAGCTTGTATAGCGATGTCAAATTGCTGCCTAGGTATGAAATCTTTCATCTTCTCAACTAAATCACGCCCTTTACTATGAGAATTATCTTTATGCGTAATCAAAGCAAGTGCGTCTACTTTCTCGCCATTTATCATAACATCCACTCTTACCATGTTCGATGCTTGGAAATGTTTAAATCCGTAATCTAACGATGCGTATCCTCTAGACGTTGATTTTAATTTATCAAAAAAATCTAATACCACTTCAGCCATAGGTATTTCGTAAGTCAATGAAACTTGATTGCCATGATAAACCATATTAGTTTGCACGCCTCTTTTTTCCACGCACAAAGTAATCACATTTCCAAGATATTGTTGAGGCAACAGCATATGACATTCAGCAATAGGTTCTCTCAACTCTTGTATACTTGTTGTAGGGGGTAATTTTGCAGGACTATCAACATAAACGATTTCATTTGAAGTTGTGACTACTTCATATACTACAGTAGGAGCGGTAGTAATAAGATCTAAGTCATATTCTCGCTCTAAACGTTCTTGAATAATTTCCATGTGCAATAGACCTAGAAAACCTATCCTAAATCCAAAACCTAAAGCAGTTGAACTTTCTGGCTCATAAAATAATGAGGCATCATTTAAACTTAACTTACCCAAAGCATCTCGAAATGCTTCATAATCATCACTACTTACAGGAAATAAACCTGCATAAACTTGGGGTTTAACTCTCTTGAATCCTGGTAAATGTTCTTTTGCTGGATTTTTTGCAAGTGTCAATGTATCACCTACTGGTGCGCCTTTGATATCTTTAATTCCACAAACAAGCCAGCCTACCTCACCACACTTTAATTCATCTTTATCAACTCTTTTTGGGGTAAATATCCCAAGCCTATCAGCGTTGTAATCATTACCAGTGGACATCACCCTGACCTTGTCGCCTTTTTTCAAAGTGCCATTTTTGATACGGATAAGAGAAACCACGCCTAGATAATTATCAAACCATGAGTCAATAATCAGCGCCTGTAATGGTGCCAAAGGGTCTCCTTCAGGTGGAGGGATTTCTTTGACTAGGCGCTCAATAACATCACTTACACCAAGACCAGTTTTTGCTGAACATCTAACCGCATCTTCTGCAACAATACCAACTATATCCTCTATTTCAGTTGCAACTCTTTCAGGATCAGCAGCTGGAAGGTCTATTTTATTTAACACTGGAACTACTTCAAGGTTCATGTCTAAAGCTGTATAACAATTCGCTAGTGTTTGAGCTTCAACGCCTTGGCCTGCGTCAACAACTAGAAGAGCACCTTCACAGGCTGCTAATGAACGCGAAACTTCATAAGAAAAGTCAACATGCCCTGGAGTATCAATAAAGTTTAACTGATAAGTGTTGCCATCCTCAGATTTAAAATCTAGTGTAACACTTTGTGCTTTAATCGTAATGCCACGCTCTCTTTCTATATCCATAGAATCTAGTACTTGAGCTTCCATTTCTCTATCTGATAAACCGCCACATATCTGAATGATACGGTCTGAAAGAGTTGATTTACCATGGTCTATGTGGGCTATTATAGAAAAATTTCTTATATATTTCATGCTTATGTTAGTCTTCTTAGTTTAAATTATTATTCATTAGTCTATAAAAACAATCTATCTGCTTTTAAGTCATACTTGGCTCATCGCCTCAAAGTTTAACTCTACAGGTTTAAGGTTCATCCTAGCAAATTTTGATAAAAACTAATGTATAGGTGTTAAAATTGTGATTAAGATCTAGGATAGCATTAAAGCATTCATACTCATACTGCTAGCATTTATTCTAGATATTACTACAACTGCATGCTACTAAATATCACATACATATTGTTACTTTCAGAATAATAGCACAAATCCATCTACTTAAAAAAATGTCTTTTGCTAGCAAATATTTTATCATACTTCCTCTAAAAGATTTCATAGAATTAGCCAATATGTGAATTTAAATAAATGGGTCAGGATAAAATATCTATGTTTTATTCTGTGATAACGATAAATGTCAAGCAGACTTCCATATTCTTCCAGTATTTTATTTAAGTGTTCGCCTATTTTAATAAAAGCCTCGGTGATATAATCTACTACTGATGGTATGATTTTAGTCCCAATTTCGATTGGTCTCTTAATTAGAGGTGAGTTATGCCGCCTCCCTCAAACTTATGCGACAAAAAAGCCGAGCATCACGTTACTTAGTGTAGGGGATCGAATTATATCATCATCCCCATTTGCCTTAGATTAAGATCACTCAAAAGCTTAAGGATGAATCATGCAACAATTATTACTGAACCAAACCATTCAAACAAATGGAACATTACCTCAATCATTATTACAGCTCATTTTAACTAATAAAACGCACTATGGATCCCCTGCAATTTGGGCCGATACTTGGCGAGAGCGTTTGTTTAAAAACCCACCTGCATTAATTAATGCTTGGGATTTTGAATGGTCTAGTGATGAAGAGATTGCGGAGAATTTGATATGGCTAAACCCCACTACACAAGCAGGATTAATTTTCTTACCTTTTGGGCAAACAGGTGCTGGCGATGCGTATTGTCTTATGCCATTGGATAACAATCCAAATACTCCACTTCACACATGGGGGGTTGCATTAATTTATCATGATGATGAATACAGTAAATTCATATCTAGTTCATTCAGTGATTTTTTGTACCAAAATTTAATGCACTGCCTAGCCGATACATCTTCTTATATTGACAGTGAAATCAGTCCTGAAGAAGCTAAACTAGCGGTTTTAACTGATATTGAATCTATATTAGAATCAGTACTTACAGAGTTCTCTCCAGAGCAACTAGCCATACTGCAAAGTATAATTAAAGAATTATCTGCATTACGCAATTCAGTTAAAACACAGCCCAAAAGAAGAGTTTATAAAAAGAAAGATACATATGAGATTATTTCAGATGATAAATCCATTCCACCCGAAACATATAGTAGTCTCAATGAACTTAAAAAACAGTATTGTTATATCTCAGATGTTGAATTTAATGCAGCTTTAGCTTTAGCTCCCTCACCAAATTTAGATGAATTTAAAATAACATATCGTTGGGAGATTTGACATATACATCTAGTTAAAATGGGATCCCTGTTGAGTCATTTTATCGCTGTAAAACAGGTTCTTCAGTGAGTTCCTGCGTCATCGCAATCACCTGACCACCACGCCAAGCTTGTTTATATTCAAGCTGGCGAAACAGTTCGCAGAAAACTTGATCTAATATCGACCGATTTAAACCCAATTTAGCCTAAAAATGGCGAGTAAGCTGCTTCACCACCGTGCCCACCTCAAATTTTGACAAGGATATACAGTTGTTTTCCTAGTCAAGCTTCACACCTTACGGGTGACGAAATACATTATTAAACTGGTGATTACAGAGCAAATGGGTATGTTTTATACAATTTTAATACCATGTTGGGATTAATGCGATAATGAGTTGATATTTATTAGGCAATCTATCATGTATGAATCATCAACCCCATATTTAACATCAATAAGCGAAGCATTTAGTCACTTAAAATACCCTATAAGCTATTGAATTAAAAATCTTTTAATTAATATTATTACAATGGCTCTATGTGACCTAATCTCTATTTTCCTTGTATCCATACTTGACGTTCACCTTAGAAATCATTTCTTTATCTGGCCCTATCGTATTTGTACTGTGACGATGGATGCTAGTTATTTCGATGTTAACTGATTGTGCAACCAGATTAAGCGTTTTAAGCGCTATCATAGCGATGGTTTCATAGAGATCATTAAGTCTTACTTGATGAAGCCTATCATACACGTGCGCAATAGTATCCCGAGTCCAGAATTCAGTCTTGAGGGTATCATCTTAAAACTGCTCGCTAATGGGTAATTGGTTCAACTATTTAGCCAATTTCTTTTCCCAAATCGAAGCCATTTAATATTAAAGCGAAGCACATTTGACCATCAGTGGCTTAGTGGTGACGTTCATACACAGGGGGCATAGCGTCTATCGTTGCCATAAATTGGATGCGATGTAAAAAAAAGTGGCTACTAACAGCGCTAGGTTTGATATTACATAGGTGGGGCTAGGTAACGTATTGATTGTAAAAAACGGTTACATATCAATAATATTTGATTACCAAAAGAGATAAGTTGATTTAACATTTAACAAAATGAGCCCTGCTTAGCCCAGTTTAGGCAAGATTAGATAGGATTAATTGTTGAAAGTTAAGACCAATCAAAAGTTAATAGTATGATTTTATTAACTGGTTCATAGAAAAGTAAAATTTCATCTGCTCCCGAATCTCTAAAATAATAACCTGATACGCTTGCGATAAAATAAAATCGATTACCATCTTCAGCCAGCGGGTAAATCATTTCATCTGAATGTGAGTAGGGTTCTTGATTTAAAGGCAAATGAATATCATTAGTCCAATTTCCTATATTAGCTTCACCACCAAATTTGTTAAATAGCGGCTCACCGCCTTCAACAAATAAAGGAGTAGAAAAGTTATATAACGTCTCTCCAGCTCGAAACAAAGCTTTTTTCTTTTCATATGATGCTTGCTCACGTGCGTAGTTCTCGTTATTTTCTTTAGAATTTGGCACATGCTCTTTTTCAAAATAAGCGAAATCTCCCATCAATTCAAATCGCCAATTATCATCAGCTTTTAGACAAATCGTGTTGATCCCAAGATAATAATTATGCGTACTGTGATCGCCCCCATCCCCAAGGAATCCTTCAATGGTTGGTTCAATTGGCGATAATAGTGGAACAGAACCCTGCCATTTTGGATTTATCAAGCTCAGTTCAATTAATAGAAGTGGATTCAAAAATTCGGCATGTTTTTCAACATCTCTAGAAAAGACTTTTTCAGCATCAGGAAATAATTCAATACCTAATGTATGGATGCCAACATTAGAAATAGGATTAAGTAAATTTTTCATATCAGTGTTCTAGTGAGGATCCTCTTCATCGTTCTTGACAGGTATTACATCTCAAAAGTCACTTTAATCATCGATTTAAATGTATTTTTCAGTAACTTTATTGACTAAAAAACAAAGATTATAGTGTAATTCTATCAGAAATTTTCTCAATGAGGAAATAATAAGAAAAATTAAGAACATGGAAGCTATGCCTTTAGATAAGTTCATCTAGTTGTCAAAGTTCGTAATGATAATAATGAATATTTGACTATGAAAGAGGGTATAGGGTACATATTTGATACATATCTAAATGAAAAAACGCTTAAAGCGAGCATTAAAAATAAGAGAATATTTGCTTGTACTTGAGACGAATATTTATTAAAAGCATTTAAATGCAAACATTTTTACTGATTAAAACCCACCCGTTTGCCCTGAGGTGATAACTTTAGCACTGTACGCAGCGATTTTGACGTTTGAACTAATCGAAATGGACGTAGAGTACACTCACGTTCATTTGCAGGTAAGCTTCCTAACAAAATTGGAAATAGCCTGTTTGGCAGGGAGTTAAAAGCGACGGCTGTCAAGCTACTTTGCCAGCAGTTTCGGTTGTACGTCAATATTTCTATTTGGGCAACATATAGAGCAACAACATATCTAGTTAGCTAAAAAATTGCACCTTATTTCTCTGCCCTAAAGGCAAGAATTTTAGGGCACACTGTATAAGCACACATACCTAATGGCTATCATTTATATAGAATACTGGCTTGCAAGAAGCCATACTACAGTTAGTGCATGACAGTAAAAGTAATTGCTTTGCGATCGGATAGAGCTCCATGATATACTTGAATTCCAAACTTGGTAAAAACTTATTTTACAATTCTTTCGCCATTATCTTAATAATGACATGTATAATCAGTAATTATTGCACAAGCATTGCCAAGTTGACAGATAGCACTTTATTTTTAAAAATTCACCTATAGCAACATAGAATCGTTTTGAATGAATTACAATAAAACGATTAATGCCAATTCTTATTTTGGGACAATTCAATGTTCAATGGCCGAAATCAATTTTTAGCAAAAGTGAATGATGTAAATGAGAATCATCAATCTTATCAATTATCAATTGAGATTGAAGAGGATAAACTAGTTTTGCTAACTTTAGGTTCTCAAGTCACCGTTGACGGTTGTGCATTGACTATTTGTGCAATTGATGCTCAATCAATTACAGTTGAGCTAACTAAAGATAATTTAAGAACGACAACTCTAGGCTCTCTCCAAAAAGGAAATACTGTCTGTATTGATATGCCTCTCAAATTAGGGGATGACATAACAGTTTTCATGCTTTCAGGCCAAATATCTACGCAAGCTGAAATATGCCGAATTTTCACTTCGGAACATAATCATCAAATCTGGTTAAAATTAGATAGAATTGACCTATCAAAATATTTATTTGAAAAATCTCTTATTGGTCTTAATGGGCATGTGCTAAGTATATCTGAAGTGCTCAACGATAAATTTTGTGTTCATTTATCAATGTCACAAAAACTCTCAACTTCACTTGGACAAAAAAGATTAGGACACAAAATTAATGTTGAATTCAATTCAGTAACAACCGTGACTGTTGATACAATTTTACGTCAGCTGAATTCAATGTCAGATTTAATAAAACAAAATATAACGCAAATAGCCCAAGATTATATGAGTAGAGATAAAAAAGCTGAATAAATTAAATTAAATGCTCGCACATCGCCCTTTTATTCAGTTAAACTTTATATAAACAATTCTAAGTATTCAATCGGAGTAATGGATGAACAATTCTTATAAATATTCAAAAAAAGCAATCTACTGCATAATACCATTATCAGTATCATTTATACTTCAGGGTTGCAATCTTAATCAAAATATACCTGCACCCGTAGAGAAAATTGAATCTAATAAAAAAGCAGCTTCTGAAATGACTCAAGTGAAAAGTCAATCTTATCCTTTGCCACCTACGCCTACTATCGAGAATAATATTTCAGTTACAATAGAAAACGTGCCGAGTAATCCTCAAATTAACGCACCAAATGCTCATGTTTCAGATGAGGGTCAATTAATATTAGATCAAATCATCTCAGATCCAAACGCTGTTTTAAATAGTGCTTCGACTACTACTCCTATAGCAGCAAATAGCCCAGTAAATATTTCAACCCAAAAGCAAACCATTAATTATATCGCACCAGAGGGTTCGCCTAACTGGCAGGCAATGAGTGAACAAGCATTCAGTTCATTAAACTCATCAGATCAACTTAGTAAGCTAACAAGTGCTATTTATATCAATTCAATCAGCAATCAAACTAATGGTTCAATACCGATTTTTGCATTAGACCAAATTATTCAACAAAGTGCATTTGCCAAAGCAAAAGTTCAAATTGCAGATAACCAAAGCATTAATCTAGCGAAACAACAACTAGGCGTATCTCCAAATGACACACTAATTAATAGAAGTAAGGCAATTGCAATTGCTAAAGCTTTAAATTTAAACTTTGTTATTTATCCGAGTTTATCTGGCGATGCTAGTGATCCAATTTTATCCTTGCAACTTATTGATGCATCAAGCTCAGAAATTCTTGCAGAAGGTGAATCAAAGGCAATTTTTTAATTTTTAAATCTATTGGGCTCAGCAAAACTTAATTGTACAAAACGTATGCAAATTGATACTTATTTAATTCCGAACTCATTACGTTCAGTTGTAGACCAATTATTACAACCCTCACTTAATTTGGCTTTAAAAAAACACGCTCAGAGCAACCCTAACAACTCATCCTTCAACGCAAATTTATCAATTAAATCAACTAGATTTACTCCAATTAGCGGATTAAGTGGTACAAACTGGATCATTGACCTAGGAGACAAAAAATGGATAGCTCGCGAAAACTCTAAAATTAAGATGCAGTTAGGGATCAATAGAAAAATTGAACACAAAATTCTAAGGCAGCTTGAATTTCAAAACATTGCGCCACACTGCGTGACACTGTCACGCGAATGGTTGATTCTAGAATGGTTACCTAACAATAAAACATTAACACCCCAGCTAGATTACATCCCCCAAAAGTTAGGGTATGTGATCCAAAAGATACATAGTTCACCACTTTCCAGACATCAAATAACACTAAAAAAACGTTTTAACTTCCTTTTTAATCAGATTGATAAAAAAAGAATCACCTATAAATGGGCTAAAAATCATAGCATTTTTAATTATGCACAACCTCCGAGTCGCTCCCACATGGTGTTATCCCATATGGATGTGCATATCGATAATTTAATCTTTGAGAACAACTCACTAAAACTAATTGACTGGGAATATGCAGGTGATACTGAGGAGCACATTGCTCTTGCCGCAATTATTGATTCAATGAATTGGTCAAAAAGCCAAGCCATCAATTTTTTGGCTAACTACATCGAATCACGCGAAATGTTAGTCAAACAAAATGAAAATCAATACCAAGCTATGAGTCATAGGCTTTATGAAGCAATCATTCCTTGGATTCCTTGGATTCACTACCTACAGTTTCTCTGGTTTGAAATAAGATGGAATCAAACCAATAACGAGCATTTCATTCAATTAAGCCAAGAACTTTGGGATAAATTTGCATAACGGTAGTACGTTTGTTAGTTAAACCGCATTATAATTTTTTGAATTTATCTTAAAATAATAATCATTTATGGTAATTATTGATAAGATTCGTAAAAAATTATACGATATCATAATTCGATACCATGCTAAATAACAATTAAGTAGTACATTTAAAAGCACTTACACGCCCACCAAGGATTTGAAGATATGCAAAACAATAGTGAAACAAATGCTGAAACTACGTTAGAAAGTAATAATGAAGATATCAAAAAACTATTATTAGGATTTTCAACCCCAGAGATTTGTTTAATAGCAATAACTATTCTTTGGGGAGGTACTTTTCTTATAGTTAAACATGCGATGCTATATAGTGGACCATTCTTTTTCGTTGGCTTAAGATTTTCTGCTGCTGCACTAGCCCTTTTATGTTTTTCTTATAAAAGATTAAAAGGCCTAACATGGTATGAATTAAAAGCAGGGATGTTTATTGGTTTTGCTATATCCCTTGGCTATGGCTTGCAAACTGTAGGGTTACAAACCATCCCTAGTAGTACCTCCGCCTTTATTACTGCACTTTACGTGCCATTTGTTCCAATTTTGCAATGGTTAATATTAAGAAGACTACCTGGTCTAATGTCTTGGATAGGGATAATTTCAGCTTTTATTGGCTTATTTTTCCTGACTAAACCAGAGGGTGAATCTTTTGTATACCTTTCTTTTTCAATTGGTGAAATTTTAACTATCTTTAGCGCATTAGCAATCGCATTAGAAATAATATTAATAAGTCATTTTTCTAATCAAGTAGATAGCCGTAGAGTGACCCTAATTCAACTTTTATCTGCTGCTATATTCTCATTTACTTTAATGATTCCAACTCAGGAATCGCTCCCTAATTTCTCGCCTTATTTGCTATATAGTGCAATTGGATTAGGTGTTATGAGTGCGCTTATTCAATTTGTGATGAACTGGGCACAAAAATCGGTATCCCCAACTAGAGCAACACTCATTTATGCTGGAGAACCCGTATGGGCAGGAATTGTTGGTCGAATTGCCGGTGAAAAGCTTTCTTATTTAGGATTGTTTGGTGGTGCACTTATCTTATTTGCAGTTCTAATAAGTGAATTACCTAATCCTTTTAAAAAAAATAAAAAAAATAGCTAATATGCCTTTGCGACTACTTCTGTAGCAGAGATTGTAAAAACACTGATAACTAGAGCAATATGAACGACTTTAATACGCAAAATCAGCACCCCAAATCGATTAAACAGTCAACTAAGATAGAATTTATTGAAATTGAAGAGACTGAGGAACTACTCTCTGGTTTTAATTCAAAACTTTTTCTTAAGAATGTTACGTCGAGCCCTGGTGTTTATCGTATGTACGATATAGATGAAGTTGTTATATATGTTGGTAAAGCAAAAGATTTAAAAAAAAGATTATCTAGTTACTTTAGAAAAAATTTAGGTAGTATAAAAACAGAAACATTAGTAAAACAGATATCAAATATAGATGTTACTGTCACGAATACCGAAACTGAAGCATTGCTGCTTGAGCATAACTACATTAAATTATACCAGCCAAAATATAATGTTTTATTAAGGGATGATAAATCTTACCCTTACCTATTCCTAAGTAATGACAAGCATCCAAGGATCTCTATTTATCGCGGTTCGAAAAAAGCCAAAGGACAATACTTTGGTCCTTATCCTAATGCGCAAGCGGTAAGGGATAGCTTAGCAATTATTCAACGACTATTTCCTATCAGACAATGTGAAAACACTGTTTATAAAAATCGTTCTAGACCTTGCTTACAGTATCAAATTGGTCGCTGCTGTGCTCCTTGTGTTGATGGCTATATTTCTGATACTGCCTATTCTGAACAAGTTAATCTTGTTAAACTTTTCCTAGAAGGAAAAAACACTCAAGTTATTAATGAATTAGTCCAAAAGATGGAAGTAGCTAGTGAGTTACTCGCGTTTGAAAAAGCCGCAGCTTATAGAGATCAAATCCAAGCAGTTAGAAGCGTGACAGAAAAACAGTTTGTCTCAAATAATGGAAACGATATTGATGTAATTGGCTATGATTTTCAATCCGGTGTTGCCTGTTTACATGTTTTATTTATTAGGCAAGGCAAAGTATTAGGTAGTCGCAGTTATTTTCCTAATATTCCTAAAAACACTGAATTAATTGAAGTAGTTCAGACATTTATTGGCCAATTTTATTTACAAGCAAGTGAAGGTCGAGATATCCCTCAACAAATTTTAATTGATTTTACTCTGCCAGAAATAGACTTGCTTGCTCATTCTCTAAGCCAATCAGCAGGTCGTAAAATCGAAATTCAATCTAAACCAAGAGGTGATAGAGCAAAATACTTACAACTAGCATCAACTAATGCCAAAATTGCACTATCAACTAAACTCGTCCAAAAATCTACCATTTCGGATAGATTGACCGCACTTGCAGAAGTCTTAAATCTTGATTCAATATCAAGACTTGAATGCTTTGACATTAGTCATTTACAAGGTGAACAAACCGTAGCTTCATGTGTTGTGTTTGACACTAATGGCCCACTTCGCTCTGCTTATCGACGTTATAATATTGAAGGCATTACACCAGGTGATGATTATGCTGCGATGGGGCAAGTGCTGACTCGTCGCTACGGAAAAATGATTACGAATGAAAATATCCCTGATGTTATTATTATTGATGGTGGCAAAGGGCAGCTAGGACAAGCATTTAGGATATTTGCAGAGCTTAATGTTAGTTGGGATAAATCAAAACCAATACTTCTGGGTGTTGCTAAAGGTGTTGAACGTAGAGCTGGATTAGAAACTTTATTTTTAGAACCTGAGGGAGATGGCTTTTCTCTACCAAGTGATTCGTTAGCATTACATTTAATACAACACATTAGAGATGAATCACATGATCATGCAATTGGCGGGCACCGCAAAAAAAGAGGAAAAGTAAAAGGTACAAGTTCACTTGAAAGCATACCAGGTGTAGGGGCTAAAAGACGTCAAGCTTTATTAAAATATATGGGTGGAATGCAAACTTTAAAAAATGCAACAATCGATGAAATAGCTAAAGTACCTGGTATCTCCTTGGCTCTCGCAGAAAAAATCCATGCTATTTTAAAACAGTCTTGAAACACTAGTGTTAATTCTTTAAATTAATATTCATTATTTCTGCTTGGACATAGCTAAACTTCCTCTTGCTGATGCTATGCACATAATTATTGATATTTAACTAATTTGTATTTAATAGCAATCCTAGCTTTGCAACACAAAAATACCCTGTTCAACCCAAGGTCTACCTATTTGAAAAAGTTGGATTAACTCATACCTGAACTTTGTAAAAGAGCAAAAAACTACCAATTAAAATAATAATTGCACAAAAGAAAAGCATTTTAGTTTTATCGTTTGATTTATATAGTTCTAACTCAAAATAGAGTTAACTAAACGACCAAAAATAAGCGATAAATAAAATTAAAAATCAATGATTTACACAAAAATCAAATGCAGTAACAATATTAATCCATCCTTGGAATAATATTTAATAAAAGCACTGAGGATAATTATCTAGGTTAGGAGTTCTACGATTTGCCAATCAATTTTCTCATGTTTTATTTCACTTATCTTAAAAAAAACACCTGATCGGCATCTTTGTTGTAATAAAATACGACGTTTACGATTTCTAAGTACACCATGACTATTAGGCGATAATCGCTTTCGTGGTTTCATTTAAAATGGTTCCTAAAGTTAAAAGAAAGTACGGGGCTTAATTTTAATACAAGACACTGACAAATTGCTAGTAGATTTTAATTATTTATTGCCCACTCAAAATTTTAGCAGGTTCAAGTTTAATTGCCCTATTTGCAGGGTATAAACTTGCAACTAGGCTTAAAACTATCGACGTTGTAAATACGAGAAAAACGTCTAACAAGTGCAATTCTGACGGTAAAAAATCCACAAAATAAATATCAGCAGATAAAAACTCTACACCAAGCATCGCTTCTAAGGCATTAATAACGTTTGTCAAATATAATGCGGCTGCAATCCCTATTAACGCACCTATAAACGTGCCAATAAATCCTGATATTAATCCATACCATATAAAAATAGATAATATAAATCTATTTTTTGCGCCTAATGTCCTTAATATTGCAATATCCGTGCTTTTTTCTTTAACAGCGACAACTAAAGTAGATACGATGTTAAAACATGCAACAGCCATTACCAACACCATCGCTAAGTACATGATTCCTCTGATCATTTGAATGTCATTATACATAAAGCCATATTGATTAATCCAACTATTATAATGCAAAGAAAGCCTTGTGTTTTCAGCTGCTTTTTTTACCTGGGTTCTAGCCTGAAATGGATCTGATAGTTTAAGCCCTACCCCAGTAATTTCTTGACCTTTACCTAAGTACGATTGAGCGTCTTCTAAAGGAATAAGACCTAAACTGTGGTCGATTAATCCACCTAACTCAATTAGTCCTATTATTTGTAATCTAATTCTCTTTGGTTGCTGTAATTTTAAATCAGCAGAGCTATTGGGAATAATGATAGTAACAGATTGCCCAACTTTCGCACCAATAGATCTAGCAGCACCTGCACCTAATATGATTTGATTTTTATCTGGTTGCAAAGAATTCCATGCATTATCAGAAATAAATTTAGGTAACGCACTTATTTTTGACTCTAAATCAGTATCTATGCCTTTAATTTGAATTGTTTGTAAATGAATGCCATTTTCTACTAACCCAGTCATTGATACATAGGGAGCGGCTGCAACAACACCATCGCTCGCTTCAATTCGGTTGACTAATAAGTTAGTTTCAATTTGCATCGGTTGTTCAGGGATAATTTCCCCGTGTGGGACAACCCCTAACACTCGGTTAACTAACTCTCTTTCAAAACCATTCATTGCACTTAATCCAACAATTAGTACTGCAACACCAAGAGAAATGCCTAAAGTAGAAAAAAGAGAAATTAATGAAACCATTCCACCCCGTTTTTTACCTCTACTAAATCTTAATGCTGTTTTAAGTGTAAGTGGTAAAGCAAACATGTCTAGATATCCTTATTTCGAAAATTGTTCAAGCAGCATTGGTTTATCTGATAAAATACCATCTCGCATTTCAAGCTGTTTATCCATTTTCTTGGCTAAATTTAAGTCATGTGTTACGACTAAAAAAGCAGTTTTTTGTATTTCATTAAGTGATTTAATTAATTCAAAAATATCATTAGCATTTTTTTGATCTAGATTCCCTGTAGGTTCATCAGCTAACACAAGTAGAGGGTCATTGATTAATGCTCTTGCGATAGCAACTCGTTGTCGTTCCCCACCAGACAACTCGCTAGGTCTATGTGATGAACGATGTGCTAAACCAACCTTTGCTAACATTGAAGAAGCTTTTTTCTTCGCATTGGCAACCGATTCACCACTTATTAACAATGGCATAGCAACATTTTCAAGTGAGGAAAAATCAGGTAGAAGATGATGAAACTGGTATATGAAACCTATATGCTGATTTCTCATCACCGCTCTTTGATCGTTATTCAAGGAAGACAATTTATTATGACTGAAATAAATCTCACCTGAAGTTGGCGTATCTAATCCACCTAATAAATGTAACAGCGTACTTTTACCAGAGCCTGAGCTACCGACTATTGCCAACAATTCGCTTTTTTTCATTTGAAAGCTGACATTGTTTAGCACTAGAGTTTGATTTGTTCCCTCTTGATACATTTTAACTACATTATCGCAGTTAACGAGAATTGAATCTAAATTCGATGAATTATTCATAAGTCCCTAATTAGTTTATACTCAGTTTAGTTATTCATAGCGTAATGCTTGTGCCGGCATAATAGAAGATGCTCTTAATGCCGGATAAAGAGCTGATAACAATGCAATTGCAATCGCTGAAAGCATAATCATCAAAATTTGTGAAAAATCAAGCACAATTGGCAACTCTCTTCCACCCATCATCGATCCTATAATTGGCAAATTATTTATTTGGCTTGCTAACAAAAATCCAAATAATGTCCCCAAAATCGCACCTAACACTCCACTTGAAGCGCCCTGTACAATAAAAATCGCTAACACTTTTAATTTTGTCAGTCCTATTGTTTGTAAAATGGCAATTTCACCCTGTTTTTCCATTACAATTAAACTCAGTGATGTGACTATATTAAAAGAGGCGACGGCTATGATAAGACTAAGCAATAACCCCATCATATTTTTTTCCATTTTTATAGCTTGAAAAAGCTCCCCCTGCCTTTCTCTCCAATCAGTTAGAATAAAAGATTCGGGTAAAAGTGTAGTATCAATTTGCGATACATTTAAGGGTCGATCTAAAAACAAACGCCATCCAGTCACCTCGTCATTTTTTAATCTCATTAATTTTGACGCATCAACTCTATTGACAAGTAGCTGTGTACCATCTACTTGGTTATTAGATTGAAAAATACCTACCACTTTAAAAATTCTTTGGCTTGGTATGCGCCCCATTGGTGTAAACTGAGTAACACTTGGGACCAATATCCTAATTTCATCACCTTTTGTTACACCCAGGTTGTTTGCAAGCTCACTACCTATTACGGTGTTATATGAACCAGCACTAAGATCCGTTTTCTCAGCAAAATAAAAAAAATCGAACAAAGGCTCATACTGATCAGGTAACACTCCTATCATTAATGCAGGTGCAATATTTTGAGCACTTTGCAACACGACATCAGCTTGTATAAATGGTTCTATGCGCAAAATATCCTTAGCATTAGTCTTATTATTTAAAAAAGGCTTAAATTTTGGATCAGATGATAATAATTCAGTTGCACTTATTGGATGAGTACTATTAGATATGACTGCATGGGGCTGAAATTGTAAAATACTTTTTTCTTGCTCCCGTTCAAATCCATTCATCACTGAGGTAACTGTGATTAAAGACATCACACCAAGAAGAATTCCAAGAGTAGAAAAAAATGAAACAAAACGTGCAAATCTATCTGAGGGGCGTCCACGAAGATATCTGAAGGCTATAAAAAGAGAAACAGGTTGATACATACAATCTCGATATGTGTAATGGAAAAAATAGGTTAATATTACGATTCTATCACATTCAAAATAAGATTTCTTTAATCATCTTTATTATTATTAAATTCATCTTTTCTTTAATTAATTTTGATATCTACCGCGTTCAGATCACATCTTGATTTACCTGGGTAACCGCCATTTGGCCGATCACTCTAAAAACACATTGAATCAAAGCTGGCAAGCCATGTTCCTTAACTAAAACTAGTTAAAGCGAGCATTTAATTTTTCCACTTCTCAAATTGTTACTATGTTATATTGATCTTAAGCTACAAAATTACTTAAATTTAGTGATTATCATCATAGATAATCACTAAATAATGCGAATTATTTGGAACGGCGCCATCACAATCATTATTTTAGTAACCTAATTAATTATGTTCATTGATTAGAGGCCCATTTTTCTTTCTGTAATCAAAGAAAAAGGTAGAACTGCGATAACATCACATGGATAATCAATGTATGGTATTAGATTGATCCCTTTATCATTTAAATACCAATCCAAATTATCAATTGACCAAGTAGTCGGATTATCTATTCCAAGGCAAGCAGCATCAGGCAATGTTATGAAATCATATTCATGCTGTCTAAAATATTCTACAAACCAAGTACCTACCGCATCAGGATCATTGAAATTAAGTAACTCAGAGAGTTCAATGAGTTTACCCGTTGCTAAATCAAAGTTATATCCATTCTTCGATGCATACACTCTTCCATCATTATTTTTTAAAAACAGATCACTCATCACACTCAGTTGGTTAGCCGTTTTATATGTGATCTGAGTATTAAAATGATTTTCACTAAACTCAAATAACTGAATAGAACGAATAGCCCTGCGATAATCTAATTCAAGTGTGGTATTAATTTCCTCAAGCACATCTGATGGTAAATTACTTGAAATGTTAAAAAATTGCATGCCCGCTTGCATTGCTGTTGAATACCATTGCAACTTAAGATCTTTGTACGTAGTCACTTCACCTGGTTTCAAATCAAAATGAACCTGCCTTAAGGCTTCATAGAGATCGTCATTAGCAAACATCGTCAAACCAGGAGAAAAAATAAAATCAGTACTTAAAACACTATTCAATTCAAAAGGGTCTGTTGCCGCAGAGCTGGGATCGATTATTCTCGCTTCAAGTTTATCTTTTATCATATCAATCACAATCCCTTTATCTTTATCAGGATTGTTTTCAAAAAAAGTAAATCGAAGCTGATTATTAACCATATCACCACTAAAGCGAATATCAGTTAATGGATTATCCGCTAAAAAATAACGCCCTACCCAGTTTCCACTTGGGTAAGTACGCATCCAAAGCACGATTGGTATGTCATTTAGTTTACCGATTAGGGTGTATGAACTATTGTCATACGTTTCTTTAGGGATTCTATCTTGTTCAGCTTGAACTTGCCTAGGTAAAACTAAAAAACAACTAAAAAGTAATGAAATCAGGATAAAATACCCATGCGTTCTATAACGATGAATCCATTTGTTATCAATTAAGCGGTAACTACATTGTTGACTTCTCACTTGTCACTCCTCTTTATTAAAGATATTATGTTATTCACATCAATTTCAAATTTACAGTTCGTCCAATTTCAATACAAATATCAATTACTAATAATGCACTCCAATTACAATTAAATTACTAATCAAAAGCGATGCTCGACTTTAAAATGCGAGATCTGCGATACTTAAAATGGGTCTACCTTGTTCTTTATTGAATAGGGTGGCCAGCTTGTGTGATGATATTTTCCTACTCAGCCTAATAGTAAAGCTCAGCATTGTTCTTGCGAATGTTCTTTCAATATTGAATTTTTAAGCGAGTTGACCAATTTTACCTTCAATAATTCTTCTTTTATCATTTCAAAAATTTCTAATTTTTTTAGGGAGTTTATCTCTCATGTTTTTCCTAACGGGTTTTTCAATAGCAATCCAATAGTTTATGCATTGTTCCGCTGTCTCAGCCCCCAAATAGCCTTTATCCCCTAATGCTAACCCTGTTTTACCTTCAAGTAACTCTATTGGAATCTCTCTTTCATCTATATTTGTGAGAGTAACATCAAAATTAACAATTTCACCATCTTGATTAACAACAAGATGTCCTTTGAATCCGTAGTAATACTGTTCTTTAGAAGCACAGTAACCCCTAGCTGCCTCTCCCTTAAATTGTTTGCAATGGATAATCCGTTTGTTATGACAAACAGCGATTGGAAATCCGTCAATAATATGAAATAAATACCCAGACGAATTAAGGTTTTCCAATATTTTTTGCTTAACAACCCAAAGATTTTGGCACTGTTTGGCAAATTGACTACGGGAAGAGAGATTTGGAAATAAATCAGTCCAATGCTTGTTAAAGCATCTCCAAATCCCTACCGTACTATCAATGCCAAATAATTCACCAATGAGCTCCATTGTAATGACTTCGCTATCTGAAAGCTTTGGCTTGAACCCTCTTGCTCTAAGAGGTCTATCGTATTCTTCCAGTATTTTATTTAAGCTATCGTCTATTTAATAAAAGTATAGATGATATAATCCACTAATGATGGCATGATTTTATTCCTAATTTTGATTCGTCTCTTAATTAGTTGTAAGTTATGCCATCTCCCTCCCAGTTATGCAATAAAAAAGTCGAGCATCGCGTTATTTAAATCTTTTTATTGGCCATTCATAAATGGCCTATAATAAAATTCAAATATCATTCAAATATTTAGGTCAATAAGTTAATTACAAAGAACTTTAGGGGTCATTAAAATTGAGATATTTAAGACTATAATCTGAGAAACTCATTACAGATTATTTTGGATAACAAGTCAAAAATACGCTCCTTAAAATGCAATCCTAGCTAAATATACTGACTTTAGACCTATTTGCTAATTGCATTATTAAACCATTCAAGTACAACCTCAAATCTCGTTAATGCTGAACCAACTGTAACACAATCAGCACCTGATAGAATTGCTTTTTGTGTGAGTTCAGGCGTATTGAAACGGCCTTCTGCAATTGTATATAAGCCTGCTTTTTTAAAAGATTTTATAAGTTCAAAATCAGGTTCAAGAGGAGTTATTGGCGTTGTATAACCGGATAATGTTGTACCAATAAATTCAACATTATTTTTAGCTGCCCAGATCCCATCTTCATAAGCTGCACAATCAGCCATAGCAAAGCACCCTGCTTTATGAATTTCATGGCAAATACTTTCACGTGATATAGGTCTAATTCTGTCTGTTGCATCAAATGCTATAACTGCTGCGCCAGCTTTTTTCAATTCGATGACATCTTCAATAAAGGGAGTAATACGCACTGGTGAATCATCCAAATCTCTCTTAACAATCCCTATAATTGGTATATCAACTTCACTTGATACTATCCTGACATTATCAACACCTTGGATACGAATTGCTGGCACATTCATTAATTTAGCTGCTTTAGCAACAGCAACAATATAATCACCTGTATCAAGAGGGCTCTTCTCTACAGGCTGTATTGAAACAATAATTTTTCCAAATAATTCCCTCTTAAAATCTTCCAATTTATCATTTACGTAAGTCATATTTTCTAATTGTTGTTTCATACAAGCCTCAGTTTTTATTTTGTTAACTATTAAATATCCATCATCGTTAGTGGAAACCACTAAATTTTTGATAGCTGAATAAAATAACTTCATATAATTCCTATTTGTAAGAATTATAAATTAATTTTTAATGAAAATAATTTTTATTATAGATAAAAATTATTTTTGTGATATTGATTGCAAATTTACTTTATTATCTTTGAAGTTTTTTTTCATATGAAGATAATCAGATTAGAATTTCGAAATATATGGAATAATTAACTAGACTTAGATACTTAGATAACTTACAACGGGATTTACATATGAATATATTTGCTACCTTACAAAGGATAGGACGCGCCTTTATGCTTCCAATTGCAGTATTACCTATGGCTGGTATTTTATTAGGTGTTGGGGGAGCCTTTACAAGTGGTCCATTAATAGAAACCTATCAACTGACATTTTTACAAGATGGCACTATACTCAATCGTATTTTAAAACTCTGTTTTAACGCAGGTTTATTTGTATTTGCAAATCTTCCTTTGCTTTTTGCAATAGGCGTTGGAATAGGTATGGCAAATCGAAATAAAGAAACTGCTGCTCTCGCTGCTGTAATTGGCTTTCTCCTATATCATACAGTTATAAGTACAGTATTAGGTTTTCAAGGGTTAACGCCTGATTCCACAAGTATTGACGCATTGACAAAAGCAGGAATATCGCCAGATACTGCCGTGGGTCTTGCGGCTCTCTATACTAAAGAATTAGGAATTTTCACACTGCAAACCGGTGTTTTTGGCGGTATTATGTGCGGATTCCTATCTGCTTATATTACAAATCGCTTTTCTGAGGTACAGCTCCCAGATTACTTGGCATTCTTTAGTGGAAACCGTCTAATCCCTGTTATTACAATGATTTTTTTCATTCCCTTAGGTCTCTTAATGCCATTTATTTGGCCTCCTATTTTTAAAGCTATCGTTTTTTCTGGTGAAGCTTTTTCTTCTATGGGGTATATAGGTACATTTCTATATGGAACCCTTATGCGTTTATTAAATGTTTTTGGATTGCATCATGCAATATATCCATTATTTTGGTATACAGAACTTGGTGGTGTTATGGAAGTTGGGGGACAAGTTGTATCAGGAGGTCAGAAAATCTTTTTTGCACAGCTTGCTGATCCTGAGACCATTAAGTTTAGTTCAGAAGCAACTAGAACTATGACTGGTGGTTTTTTGCCAATGATGTTTGGTCTTCCTGCTGCTGCATTGGCTATGTATCACTGCGCTGATTCTAAAAATCGCTCAAGAATAAAGGGTATATTTTTATCTGCGGCATTGACATCATTTCTAACTGGTATAACTGAGCCTATTGAATTCACTTTTTTATTTGTTGCACCAGTATTATATGGTATTCATGCTGTGCTAGAAGGTATTGCCTATATGCTTATGCACATTTTAGATGTTGCGGTTGGAATCACATTTTCAAGGGGGCTAATTGATTTTACATTCTTCGGATTATTGCAAGGAACTGAAAAAACTTCCTATCATTGGATATTAATACTAGGTCCTATCTATTCAATAATTTATTACTTTTTATTCAAAACAATAATCTTAAAATTTAATATTTCTACTCCAGGTCGTAATGATACAGATGCGAAACTCTACACAAGAAAAGATTTTGATGAAAAAGAAAAATCAAAGAAACCGCAATCCAAGGGCAATAAACCACTTATTGAGTTAATAGTGTCCCAACTTGGCGGTATAGAAAATATAAAATCAATCGATGCTTGCATAACTCGATTACGAGTAACCATTCATAACCAATCTCTTGTTACCGATGAAGCTAGCTGGAAAGCAATTGGCGCAAAAGGAATATTTAGGTCGGGAAATGCAGTGCAAATAATTTTCGGAACTCAAGCGGAAACTTATAAAAATCAAATAATAGCTAAATATCAAATTAGCTGATAAACTAGACATATTAGCTGAGTTATGATATCTACCGACTCAGCTAAGTGCATATATAAATAGCTAATTATGCAATTAATGAAATTAATTGTATTTAAAAAGTTACAAAATTACTTAGGTTATGAAAAATCCACTCTACCAAATACAAACAAATAAAATCGCCAAAAGTCCTAAACTTGCCTTGATTGCCGATTATATATTAGCAAATACAGAGCAAATACAATTTATGACAATCACTGTTCTGGCACAAAAAACAGCCACAAGCGAAGCTACGGTATTACGATTTTGTCGCGATATAGGATATAATGGCTATTCTGATTTCAAAATGGCACTGGCTTTGGAACTAAACCATCTAAAATTCAAATCAAATTCTCTAGGCCAAAGGAAAGATGACATCCCTAATTTTGCGACAGAATGTGCAATTAACAGTCTTAAAGACACTCTTAGTTTAATTGACCGAGAGCAGATTATTCGTATTTGTAATTTAATACACCATTCTAAGATTATTCATTGTATTGGTGTTGCAGCATCATCTATAGTTGCAAACTATCTCTGTTATAGACTTATCAGAATTGGTAAAACAGCATTAATGCATACAGATACACATATCGCAATGATGCAGTCAATTCATCCAAATATAGATGATCTATGGTTTGCTATTTCAAGTTCAGGTTCTACTCGAGAAATTATTGAAGTTGCAAATAGTCTCAAAAAAAATCATAAGCAAATAGTCGCTATTTCGAATATTTCAAATAGCCCTTTAGGAAATATATCAACAGAAGTATTGGTTGCTGCTAATCCAGAAGGTCCTTTAACTGGTGGAGCTTTAGCATCAAAAGTAGGTGCTCTTTTAATTGTTGATATTCTAATTAATGAAATGATAAAAATTTATCCTGATTATTCATGCCTTGCAAACAATACTGCTGAAGTTACAGTTGATTTGTTATTATAAAAGTCAATATTAATGTGTTAATCATGAAAACTCCTATCCTGTAAATGGCTGTTAAAAAGTGCGTAAATTTGGCTTTTAACGCACTTTTCTAATTCACATAATGACTCTACAGTTACATATAGAATTTGTGTCAAAAATGTGATGTAGTTTATGCTTTCGATAGGGGCTTTGGGCTTGATAGTTTCTAATGGTAATATGTAGGGTAACTAAAGATTTGTCCTCGATACTGCTTTCTATCGAACCCAGCTCCTAAGCACTTGCCACTTAACCAGGTCGGTATACTCAATGCACTGACTGCAATACATCTTTTGAAATCTGCACAAACTGCGATAGGAATAATCATCTTTACCAATCATATGGTCAAAGGCGTAAATGTGAGTTTACTGCTAAGAGAGAAAAACATAAAGATAATGAACTCTGGCGGCAGAGTGAACGTACCCGCTCTGCAAACTACTATAAAATAAATAAAGAGGTCATTAACACTGATGTTTGGTGTTATGATTTCTACGGACAAAGTAGCGAGAACAGCACTTCACTAGTTACCAGATTTTATGCTTATTATTTTTAACGCAATGGATGATGAAAATGAGATTAAAATAAAAGAAAAAATTTTTAAATTCCTGAGTAAATAGGCAGCACTAGCTCACTCAAAACAAGATAGTAATACTGCTTTATTTCAGTTATGCATGAAATTAAATACCAAACAATGACTTAGTCAGAAATTAATTATTAATTAACCTTAAGTACCTACTAATGATTCTTAACTAAGTTCATTTATGAGTAGTAGCTAATTTCTTTTATCCCTATCTTAGATAGTGCTCAACTAAAGCCCAAGCGCAACCATTAACTCACAAACAATAAGATTTCGAATTTTTTGTAACTTTTTTATCAACTCATATCTTATTATCTAGCCATGTATTTAGGTTGAAAAGAAAAATGCGTCTTAATATTTTTTCATAAAATTATCAATATATTACGAATATTTTTCTGTCAAAAAAAGATTTTCACTAGCTTCTAACCACTAAAATTTAGTAATAACTTTTTACGATTAAACAGTCCTACGATGTAACAATATAATACTTAAATATTTATTATTTTTACAATCCTTTGAGAATTTAAATAACAATTCTCACGAAGAACCTTTCAAAATATCCTTTTTTTTAAAAATTGCAAACCAGATAAATCTCAAGCATTGATATACGCTCGTTAAGTGATTAACTCATAAATTACAACGAACATCTGCATAATGTTTACATAAATATAATCTGGTTTTTATACAAATAATGTTTTTTTTTGTCATTTTTTTTATCACCAATAATATTAAATAACTATATTTAATTGAGGGGAAACTCCTTCTCTATTTCATAAGTTTAAGGAAAAACAATGAAAATTACCGTTTTTGGAACAGGTTATGTAGGACTTGTTCAAGCAGCAACTCTTGCAGAATTAGGACATGATGTAATGTGTGTAGATATTAATCATGCAAAAATTAACCAGCTAAATGATGGGATTATTCCTTTTTTTGAGCCTGGTCTTGACCAATTAGTCGAAAGAAATAAGCTCGCACATCGTCTATCATTTTCATTAAATCCAAAAGAATGTATTGAGTTTGCTGATATTTTATTTATTGCAGTGGGCACTCCATCTTATGAAGATGGTAGTGCTGATCTGAGCGCTATAGAAACAGTCGCAAAAACAATTGGAAACTATATAAATGGATATAAATTAATCATTAATAAGTCAACCGTTCCAGTTGGAACAGTTGACTTGGTTAAAAATACAATTCTTGAAACTTTAGCTGAAAATGCGTCTAGTTATGTTCAAGCTATGAATTCAAACGATAAACTAGCCTCTATTTTAAATAGAGACAAAATTGAATTTGACGTTATATCTAATCCTGAATTTTTAAAAGAAGGGACGGCTGTGATTGATAGTCTACACCCAGAGCGTATTATTATTGGTTCCAATTCAAAAAAAGCGCTCTCAATTATGAGGAAGCTTTATCATTCGTTCACAAAAAAAGGAATTCCGATATTAGAGATGGATGTCAGAAGCGCTGAACTGACTAAATACGCAGCAAATTGTATGTTAGCCACTAAAATTAGTTTCATCAATGAAATGGCTAGGCTAGCTGAATTACTTGGCGCTGATATCGATGCTATCAAAGCTGGTATTGCTAGTGATTCAAGAATTGGTCCTTCTTTTATCGATGCAGGTTGTGGTTATGGTGGCTCTTGCTTTCCTAAAGATATCCAGTGCTTAATTAATAAAGCTAAAGAACACCAATTTTTCCCTCATTTATTAACGGCAATAGAAGCCGTCAATAGTGAGCAAAAGACCCTACTAGTAGATAGAGTGTTAAATTATTATGGCCATGATATTAGTGGCAAACATTTTGCAATTTGGGGATTATCTTTTAAACCTGAAACTGATGATATTAGAAACTCACCAAGCCTTACTGTAATCAATTCTATCTGTAAATTAGGGGCGACTTGTACAGCCTTTGACCCTGTAGCTATTACAAATTCAAAACAGTATTTTGCAAATAACCAGCAAGTAACATTTGCAGAATCTAAAGAACTTGCTCTTATCGATGCAGATGCATTAATTATTTGCACGGACTGGCAACAATTTTATGAAATCAATTTTGATATATTAAAAACCTCTCTCACTGAACCTGTCATATTTGATGGGCGTAACCTATTTTCTTTAGCCGATGCAATTGCTCAAAATATTACCTACATTAGCATTGGAAGAAAACCTGTTTATCGTAAAGAGCAATATTTAAATCAAATAAAAAAGGATTCAGCATGAGTAATTATTTACCCTTTAGTAGACCTTATTTTGATGAAAAAGAATCTCAAGCTATATTGAAAGTATTAGAGTCTGGTTGGATTACTACTGGCACTTACAATCAACAGTTAGAAGAGCATTTTGCCCATTTACTCAAAGCTAAACATGCAATTGCATTATCTTCAGCAACAGCTGGTATGCATTTAACATTATATGCATTAGGAATCGGTCCGGGAGATGAAGTCATCACACCTTCGATGACATGGGTGTCAACTGCTAATATGATACGGTTAGTAGGTGCTGATCCTATATTTGTTGATATAGACATCAATACTCTTTTAATCAGTACTGATGCGATTAAAAAAGCCATCACTAAAAGAACAAAGGCTATTATACCAGTGCATTTTGCAGGTGTACCGTGTAATTTAGAGGAAATTTATCAAATTGGAAAAGATTATGGCATTCAAATTATTGAAGATGCCGCACACGCAATTGGTAGCGTTTATAAAAATGAGATAATCGGTCAACGCGGTACAGCAATTTTTTCACTTCATGCAATAAAAAATATCACCTGCGCTGAAGGAGGGATAGTAGTTACTGATAATAATGTTCTTGCAAAGCGGCTGAGACAGCTAAAGTTTCATGGCATTGCACAAACAGATATTGACCAAGTTACTCGGCAACGCAAGCCTACTGCTGAAGTTATTGAACCAGGCTTTAAGTATAACCTTTCTGATCTTCATGCAGCGATTGGATGCGTTCAAATTGAAAAGCTTAACTACATTAATAGAAAAAGAGCACTACTCGCTGAACATTATCTTAAAAAAATAGATACTGAATATTATACCCCCCTATCCATTCCAAATTATGATCATTTGCATGCATGGCATCTATTTATTATTCGTATCAACACTTCACTTTTAAGTTGTAGCAGAGAAGATTTGATGAATTTTCTTAAAGAGCACGGGATTCATACAGGCCTACATTTTAAGGCTATTCATACTCATAGGTATTACCAAAAGCATCTAAATACAAACACACAAAGCCCGAATAATCTTACTAATACCGAATGGAATGATAGTCGCATTTTAAGTTTACCTCTATTTCCCGATATGACAGTTGAAGACGCTGATCGTGTCATTAATATTTTAGACCTTTTCACAAGGAGTAGAAATGTTCTTAAATAAACCGATTGAAATGATCTCATTAGTGATACCGATATTTAATGAAAAAGAGAACATTCCCATTTTATTTGAGCGAGTATTTAACGCTTCTCTTGCTACTTCAAAATCTTTTGAGATTATTCTAGTTGATGATGGAAGCACGGATGGTTCATCCGAACTAATCGCACAGCTTGCTGAGTTAAGCAAAAACCATGTAATTGGTGTTTTTCTAAATCGTAATTATGGTCAGCATAGTGCAATTATGGCTGGATTTGTACAAGCAAAAGGTGACTTGATCATCACATTAGATGGTGATTTGCAAAATCCACCTGAAGAGATTCCTAATATCGTAAATCATGCAGAGGAAGGATATGATGTAATTGGAACAATCCGAGAAAATAGGCAAGATAGTTGGTTTCGTAAGGCTGCTTCAATGAAAATAAATAGCTTAATTCAAACTATCACAGGCAAACCTATGGGTGATTATGGTTGCATGTTAAGGGGATATCGCAAACACATTGTAGAAGCAATGCTGCTGTGTCATGAAAGAAGTACATTTATTCCTATCTTAGCAAATAGCTTTGCAAGAAAAACTATTGATATTCCAGTTAAGCACGAGCAAAGACTCCATGGTAAATCTAAGTATAGCGTATTTAAACTTATTCATTTGATGTTTGATTTAGTCACATGCCTTACTACGACACCTCTTAGACTACTTAGTTTAATTGGCTGCCTTATTGCAAGTCTTGGATTTATATTTGCTATTACCCTTCTTTCTTTAAGGTTATTTTTAGGACCTCAATGGGCAGCTAGTGGGGTATTTACTCTCTTTGCAGTGTTATTTATTTTTATTGGAGCTCAATTTATCGCCCTTGGTATTTTAGGTGAATACATTGGGAGAATCTATAACGATGTCAGAGCAAGGCCTAGATACTTCATCTTGCATGTCATTGATAAAATCAAATCTTAAAATAAACATTTAAACAAGGATCGTTAATTATGAAAAATCGCGCAGTGGTGTTCGCCTACCATACAATAGGCTGTACGGGCATTGAATCTTTAATCAAAGCTGGATTTGAAATCATTACTGTTTTCACACATAAAGACTCCCCAAACGAGCATATCTATTTTGAATCTGTCGCAAAAAAATGTGCAGAACATAATTTGATGATATTTGCTCCTGATACGATTAATACTATGAAATGGGAAAGTTATATCGCTGAGCTTAATCCAGATTACATTTTTTCATTTTATTATCGTGAAAAAATAAGTATGAATATTCTTGAATTAGCTAAAATTGGAACATTCAATCTTCACGGTTCATTACTACCTCATTTCAGGGGGTGCGCTCCTCTTAATTGGGCTATTATAAAAGGTGCTTCTGAAACAGGTGTGACCATACATCATATGACAGATAGGTTAGATGCAGGAGAAATTGTTGCACAACAAAAAATACCAATTGATATCAACGATACTGCTCGTAGTTTATTGCATAAAATGAATATCGCAGCAGAGTTATTATTAGATAGAACTTTGCCTAAAATAAAAAGCCGCAATTACGTCACTATTTCACAACAAGAGTCACAAGCTTCTTATTTCCCAAGAAGAAAACCTGAGGATGGCCTAATAAATTGGGATAGTAATAGCCTTTCAATTTATAATCTAATTCGCGGGGTTAGTGCACCTTACCCTGGTGCATTTACATTCTATAAGAACCAAAAAATTATAATTTGGGAAGCTGCATTACTCACTCATAATTCACAGAACGATAAAAATTCTGCACCTGGCACTATTTTATCAACCGATCCCCTAATTATTGCAACCCTTGATGGTTCTCTTGAAGTAAAGTCTTGTCAAATAGAATCGCTAACAGACTCAAACAATACACCCATTACAAATATTTGGCTAAATGGAAATCAACTAGCAAAGCATTTCAATTTAAACAGGCTAGATAAATTTGGGCCAGTAAAAAATAAACAAGAAAAGCTCAAAACTGTGCTAATTATTGGAGTAAATGGTTTTATTGGGCAGCATCTTGCAACTAGATTACTCGCTGATGGAAATTATAGAGTTCACGGTGTTGATATTAATGATTCTGCTATTGCATCATTAAAAAATGATGTAAATTTCCGTTTTTATGAAGCTGATATTCTATTGCATAAAACTCAAATTGAATTTCTTATCAAATCTTCTGATATCGTATTTCCATTAGTCGCAATTGCTACTCCGGAATCGTACACTAAATCGCCCTTGACAGTGTTTGAACTTGATTTTGAAGCTAACTTGGAGATTATTAGGCACTGTGTAAAATATCAAAAAAGAATCATATTCCCTTCCACATCTGAAGTTTATGGGATGTGTAATGATGAAAAATTCAATGAAGAAAACTCAAATCTAATTATGGGTCCAATTAGCAAACAAAGATGGATATATGCAAGTTCAAAACAATTATTAGATAGAGTAATTTGGGCGTATGGGAGTGAAAATCAATTACAGTTTACATTATTTAGACCCTTCAACTGGATGGGGCCTGGTCTTGATTCATTAGAATTAGCTAGACAAGGAAAGTCTAGAGCGATTACAAAAATGATAGCAAATTTAGTTGATGGAGAACCTATCGCATTAGTTGAAGGTGGACTACAAAAACGCTGTTTTACTGATATCGAGGATGGGATTAATGCTCTCATCGCAATTATTGAAAATCATAATGGTCTGTGTGATGGACAAATTATCAATATTGGTAATCCTGAAAATGAAGCAAGTATTGCTGAATTAGCCAATCGATTAGTTAATGCTTATGTCAGTCACCCACTTTCGAAATATTTGCCAAAACCTCTACCAATAAAAGTTGTGGATGCAATGGATTTTTACGGGCAGGGATATCAAGATGTTGATTTTAGAAAACCTGATATCAGTCAGGCTAAAAATATACTGCATTGGACACCTGAGATCGCATTAGAGCAGACTCTGAAAAATACGCTTGACCATTTTTTAAGGCAAGCTGTCAAGCTCAATAAAAATCAATCTTCCTATGAGGCATTAAAATGAAAGTTGTAGGTTTAAGAATTGATGTAGATACATTAAAAGGCACCTCAATTGGCGTACCTAATTTATTAGAAATACTTGCAAAGCATAACATTAAAGCTTCATTTTATTTCAGTGTAGGGCCAGATAATATGGGAAGACATTTTTGGCGTCTACTCAGGCCTCATTTTTTAAAAAAGATGCTAATGTCGAAAGCTTACTCACTGTATGGTTGGAGTATTTTAACAGCTGGAACAGCTTGGCCTGGCAAATTAATAGGGAAACACGCTCGACTTGCAATACAAATGACAAAAGATGAGCAACATGAAATTGGCATGCATGCATGGGACCATCATGCTTGGCAACGCAATATTGCCCACTGGCCTGATGAAATCATTTTACGCCAGATTGAACTTGCCATGGATGAATTAATTGGCATTGTTGGAAACTGTGTTACCTCATCTGCTGTTGCAGGATGGCGGGCAACGCAACGGGTGATAGATATCAAGTCTAATTTCAATTTCACATACAATAGTGACTGTCGGGGAGATACCCCTTTTTTTCCATTACTATCCGATGGCACGTTAGGAACTATCCAAGTACCAGTATCTTTACCAACCTATGATGAAATTATTGGACATACGGTGAGCGAAGAGCACTATAATGCCTATATTCTTGATAAAATTCACCTACATTCTGGTGTCCCTGTTTACACAATTCATGCCGAAGTTGAAGGTATTTCAAAACTGGCTCTTTTCGAAAATTTTTTAACTATGGCAACTAAGGAACAAATTTCTTTTTGTCCTTTAATAGATTTAATCCCCTCCTCAGTAGAACATCTCCCTATATGCTCGATAGCAAAAGGCTTTATTACAGGCAGAGAAGGATGGGTAGCACAACAAAAACACATGGTTTAAATTTTCTAAATTTATCTTAAATCAATCTATTGATATCATAACTACAGGACTTAATACACAAGAATGAAAATAATTAACCATTATTTTACCTTATTAATAAGCGGTATATTCTTCATAATTTATATCGTCCCTCTAAATAATCGTTTACTTTGGCAACCTGATGAAGTCAGATATGCCGCTATTAGTAAAGAAATGATTGATAGTGGAAACTGGATTGTCCCTCATTTACTAGGTTTACGCTATTTCGAAAAACCAATTGCCGGCTATTGGCTTAATGCAATTAGCCAGCTTATATTTGGACATTCAAATTTTGCTGTCAGATTTGCATCAGTATTTAGTACGATGGTGACCGCTTTTTTTATCTATAAAATCACACTCATACTACTTAAATCGAAACAAACAGCACAATATGCAGTTTTGATTTTTTTAACATCTTTTTTAGTTTTTGCAGTTGGCACTTACAGTGTCCTTGATCCTATGTTAATGATGTGGATTACTGGTGCTATTTATGTATATACTAAAATTAATCAGGATGCTTTTAACCCTATACGAGCCCCTCACATTACAACTATTATTAAGAGCAGTCGCTTTACTTCTATAATTGGGTATGGATTAATTGGCTTTTTTTGTGCTATGGCAGTTTTAACAAAAGGATTTTTAGGTGTTGTAATTCCGGTCATAATTCTCCTACCAACATCAATATTAATAGGTCAAATTTATAGGGATTTGCGCTATTGTCTTATAACAATTTTTACGCTAATAGCCTTTTGTTTACCTTGGGCACTTGCTATTCACGCAAGGGAGCCAGACTATTGGCATTATTTCTTTTGGATAGAACATATACAGAGATTTGCGCATGATAATGCACAGCATAAAGCCCCCTTTTGGTATTATATGCCGATAATTTTATTAGCATCCTTACCTTGGTTAGGTTTTTTAATCCAAGCATGTTTTCACTGTATTACTAATAGAAATAAACCCACTTCATATTGGTTACTAATTAATTGGCTATGGATTCCCTTTATTTTCTTTAGTATCGCGAAAGGAAAATTATTGACCTATATTCTTGTTTGTATGCCTGCGTTAGCAATTACAATCGCTGCTTATATCAGTTACTTAATTCATAAAAAAAATACCATCAAGGCTTTAGATACTATCGGTAAATTCCGATTATCAGAACTTAACAAAATTTCACCTTTTACACTAAATGCAATAATTAATATTAGCTTTGGAGTTTTAGGAATAATATTACTCATGTTAATGATAAGTGGTTTTATTCCTTCATTAAACTTATTTTCAAAACATGAATTTAGTAAAGTAGGTATAGGAATAATTATTTTTTTTAGTTGGAGTTGTTTTGGTGGTTTAACTTTATTAAATAAGCATAGATATTGGTATCTAGCAGCTGGATGTCCCCTACTGTTAAGTTTGCTTTTTGGATTTACTGTTCCAGATAAAATCGTTGATTCAAAGCAGCCACAATCTTTTATACAAGATCATCTCCCATTATTAACAGATTCAACTGTAATTGTTTCAGATAGTATTGGCGTAGCAACAGCACTCGGATATGAACTTTCTAATCCTGAAATATTTTTATTAAATGAAAAAGGTGAACTTGCATATGGATTAGGCTACCCTGATAGTCAATATAGATTTATACCACAAGAAAACTTAAATAATTGGCTTAATGAAAAAAGAAAACATGGTAGTGTTGCGATTGTAAGGCTTAAAAAATCAAACTCATTAGTTCAACCTAGCTTACCTCCTGCTAGTTTTGTTTCAGAAGAGCACCGTTTTTCATTATATTGGTATGATCCATTTTGAGTATTTATCTCATACTTTTTATCACTAGCCTTCTCACTAGCGCAGGGCAGCTTTGCCAAAAACAAGCAGCATTAGTGAGAAATAGTGCTAACTCTGATATAAAAAAACCTAGCAATATAAAACATAATTGTATTCAGTTTATATCGTTATGTTGGACGTTAACTGCGGTTATTTTTTTAGGATTTGGTTTCATCACATGGTTATATGTATTAAGATATATCAATGTATCAATTGCTTACCCTCTGCTTAGTATTAACTATATATTTATTAGTTTAGGCGCAAGATATATTTTTAACGAGCAACTTAATGCTATTAATTATATTGGGTTAGTGATGATTATGGGTGGGATTGCTTTTCTTGTTAACTGAAACACAGTAAAAAAAAGCTCTGTCAAATATGATAGAGCTTAGATGCTTTCCATAAGAAATGAATTCATATCCTTATGTTAATCTTATTAATTTAGCTATTTTCGTTATGCCTTCTCTCCTTATCATTACGTCTTTGATCTTTTCTTCCTTCACGGCGTTCATCTTTAAGTTGAGAACGTTTTGATTCTCTTTGCTCTAAACTAGCTGTAAATTGTGTTTTTTGCTCAGGTGTAAGAAGGTTATATATCTCATTTTTAAGCTTTAACTTCTCTAGTTGCCTTGTTTGTCTTTGTTCAGCTTGAGCTTGTATGAGTTCTTTTGCTTTAGCTTCATCAAAGTTATTACTTAATGCAAGAGATTCTATTGCCTTACGAGTGTCTAATTGTTGATTTTGTTGAGTAGCTCTTTCCTGAATCAGTGCTGAAATTGCCTGCTTTTGTTCTTCTGTTAAATTCAATCCCGCAAACATTCTATCTATCTTAACTTGATGTTTATGTATTTGTCTATCAACACCCATATTATCGGTTTCGGCTAACACTGAAAAAGTTAACGTAGTCAGTATTGTAGGGATAAGTGCAAATTTAACTAATCTATTCATGTTATAACTCCTAAGGATTAAAAAAAACGACTAAATACACTGAAAATCATCTAGTCTTTATTAAGCGACGTAATTCTAACGAATCAGATGTAAACTAGAGTGCTTAACTGTAAATTATCCGTAAAAATCTTTAAACTTTCTAATGTTCATGAATATCTTCTGGGGTGACACAATATGTGCTCTACTCACTGTTCATAATCAAGATAGTTTTAAAATAAGCACAAAGATAACTCTTGCGTATACAATAGCTATCTTTGTTTATATAGGTCACACCAAAGTAAGCTTACGATTAACACAGGTGCACAAATGAATATTTTCAACAAAAATTTAAAATTTTTTGACTTTATTTTGGGGTCATTGTTTTTTTCGCGGGGCTTAAATGGGAGCAACCCGTCGATATCTTTGTTAAGCCAAGCGGGGAGTTTTGAAAAGGTTTTACTTCGTTTTTAATTTATCAAAAGTGCGTAAAACTTTGCCCTTTAGGGCTGGTATGTAAGCTCCGACTGCCTCGCAGTCCTCTTGGGAATTAGTGAGGTATACGTTGCTGTTCAATATACTGACGTACGACAGCAATAGGCGCACCGCTACAACTGCCCGCAAACTAACTTGGTGATCACAGAGCGCTTCCCCACAGTTTTTGGCGAATGCTAGGATAATTTTTGCCTAATCAGCCGACTAGATACGCCCTTGAGTCTATTGACGAGTTTAGAAATAGCCGCCTTTGGCGGGAGTTGACCAGTAAGTGAACATAATCATCCTCACCGTCAAACTCGAAGAGTTCAGATTCAAAATCGGCACAAACATCAGTAAAGATCAGACATGATTCATCCTGTATGGTTTTAGTAAAGACATCACGTCGATATTTTGTGACAAAGACTAAGTAAACGTGAATTAGAAATACGCAATTTCTTCTGTGTCTGATATCTTGATTTTTTCTCATAGACCAATTGAAATTCATATATGAAACGACCTCAAGCTTTTAAACTTGAATTGAAGCCTAGCGGTATACAACGGCGTAATATGCCCCGTTTTGCTGGAGCGTGTCGTTTCGTCTTTAACAAGTCAGACGTGCCCGTGTTATGGTCACATTGCTAGGGAGAATCGACAGACACAAGCCCAGTTTCAATGTGTCAATTGTTGTTATGAAAATCACGCAAATGTGGTCGGTACGATTAATATCTTAGAGCGGGGGCACCGCTTGTTAGCTTGTGGAGAGAATGTGTGGTTAGCCATCTCTGTGAAGCAAGAACCCACCGAAGTGACTCCTTTAAGTAATTGAAGGTGCGCAGTAAGGATCCCCTTGCTTTAGCAGGGGGAGGATGTCAATTAGGAGAATTACCTCCCAACACAGAAAGTAATTAGTTATTTTAAATCAATGTATCATGCGTTTTTTTGGAGCAAATAGGGAGTAAAATTCACCAACCACAAAACACATAAGATATTGATTATATAAAGATATTATTCTACACGAATTCTCCCTGATCTTCATCCGGAACTATGTTTAGACCCAAGTGAAGTTGATTTGAGCTGTTCAGCCCTGCAATTTGCTTTAGCTCGTCAGGTGTCTCATCATTGAACGTCGCTAGGTAATAGTAAGGATGGCCGTCGTTACTGCCTACTAGATCGTAATCAACGAAGTACTGCTCTACCTCTTCGAGCGTCCAATGAACTTCTCCGGCAATGGCTATTAATAGATATGTATTGTTGTCAGAATGGTTGTGGCCCTTAGGTAGAACCGAAAGTTCAGCAGATGTGATCCCTTTATTCTTCCAGTTTCTCAGAATGCCAGACCATAAATTAGCTCGAAGATTTGAACTGGGTTGGAATCTAGACGCATTCCAATGAATGACATCTCGTTCACCGTTTTTCAAATGAAGAACGACCTGTGCCTTCTTGCGAGCTATCAACTCATTTTTGAAAGCGGTCTCATCAGGGACAAAGGTTAGGGACGGTTTGTTTTCGCTTGACTTGGGTCCGCCCTCTTCAACCGAGTCGAGCAATCGCACGACAACTCTCTCTGGTGTGTCGAATCCGACAGCCAACGCTTCCAATCTGCGCTACACATCATCGGAAATGCTAATAGTGACTGGCGTCTTAATATCTCCATAGGTTTAACTATATATAGAACTAGACATGGTTGTTTATATAGATTAAGTTTTTCAGAGAAAGAGCCTAGCTTTTTTTGTTCAACAAACCACCATTTTCTTAACGGTTCATAACTTAGCAAGTTGGTTGGAATTTAATCTATAAATTTGTTAAAATACTTGTATAAAATTCTATGTTAAAATAACGTACATGAATCAAAAGATTGGCTATGCCAGAGTTTCAACCGACGATAAAAACCTGCATTTGCAGAGAGATGCGTTGGCTGCTGGTTGCGAGATCATTTACGAGGACAAGGCCAGTGGGAAGAATGCCGCTAGACCCGAACTGGATAACTGCTTAAAGGCTCTTAGACCTGGGGATACATTGGTCGTTTGGAAGCTAGATAGGTTAGGTCGTAGTCTGGCAGACTTAGTGAACGTTGTTACCCATCTGGTTGATGAGCGACCGGTTGGATTTCTGAGCCTACAAGAACAGATTGAAACGAACAGTGCTTCTGGAAAGCTGGTTTTTCATGTGTTTGCTTTGGCTGAATTTGAGCGAAATTTGATTAGCGAGCGTACTAAGGCGGGATTGGAAGCCGAAAGAGCTCTCGGTCGCTTGGGTGGGCGGAAGCCAAAGTTACAGAAAAAAGATATCAGGGAGATTAGGGCATTACTCAAAGATGGTTCTATTCCTGTATCTGATGTTGCTAGGCGATATGGTGTATCTATATAATCATGTAGGGGTGGTGAGTGTACAAAGTTCTAGAGGGGATTAAGTGCTTAAACCCTGTCATACTACACAGACTTTATTGTATAAAGTTGGTAAAGTTCCCCCGTCTTATGGAGATTGAATAATGGCTACTGCGGAACAACTAAAAGCGCTTTTAAAGAGTCACGCTGAACGTGACGATCAGCGTTTTTACTCTGTTGCCCTTCAGGTTGCTGCCAATGAAGCTCGACAGGGGCATAATAAGCTTGCGAGCGATATTAAAAATCTTGTTGAGAAATCTCAGCGTTCTACCAATAAGCTGGGTCTAGCATCGTCTAGAACTATACCTTTTGCGCAACAGAATCAAAGTGAGTTAAAAGGTCTATTAGAGCTCACGCCACACAGTGTTCGTCTTAATGAGCTTGTTCTTTCTGATGACATACAAGAACGTATGGAGAAGGTGATATTAGAACAACGTCAGAAGGACAAACTCAGTCAGTTTGGTTTGCAGCCGCGTAGAAAACTTCTTTTTACTGGTTCTCCTGGAACTGGTAAGACAATGTCTGCATCTATGTTGGCAACAGAGTTAAAATTACCTCTTTATACAATCGTCCTAGATAATCTTATTACACGTTTTATGGGGGAGACTGCTGCAAAGTTGCGTTTGATCTTTGATCATATAAGGCAAACAAGAGCTGTTTATCTTTTTGACGAATTTGATGCTATAGGAACTCAACGAGGTGCACCCAATGATGTTGGGGAAATTCGTAGGGTGTTAAACTCATTTTTGTTGTTTGTAGAGCAAGATGCATCAGAGAGTATTATTGTTGCAGCTACAAACCATCCAGAGTTACTAGACCAAGCGCTTTATAGAAGATTTGATGATATCATTAAGTTTGAAAAACCAAAATTTGATCAAATATGCCTTCTTATTCAAAACCGTCTATCACTTTTCGATACCGATGATTTTGATTGGAGGATGGTTGCTGAAGCTGCAAATGGTTTGAGCTCTGCTGAGATTACCCGATCTTGTGAAGATGCAGCTAAAGAAGCTGTTTTGAATTTTAATGCAAAAATAACAAGTGAAATACTGTTAAAGGCCTTTTCTAGAAGGCAGTCAGGTAATAACAAATAAAAAGTATATAAGGGAATTATATGGTTTCTAAAAGGAAGCATTTAGATGTGGCTCGTTTTTTCATTGACGAACCTTTTAAATCTAAAAGGCCTGGTCGAAATTCAGGTGTTCCTAGTCGAGATAGAAACCAACATGGAAGTTATTTGGCTGGTTTATATCAGAATTTAATAAATGCTTACGAACAAAAAAGAAAACAACAAATTAATCCTATCACAGATGATTCTGGTATTTATGTTGAAATTGTCGGAGCTGATGGATGCAAGCTCCCTTTAGATAGTTTAGATAACAGAGATTTTAAACTCTGTTCTTGCCAGATGAGAGGAGATAGAGAGTTCGCGTTAATTTTTATACCCGAAGATAAGCGTGATACATTCCTTAAAAAAATACAACAGTATTTAGACCCTCAGAAAGATGGAAAACCAAATAAGGAAGGCGTTTCTTTTCCTCGAAATCATACGTTAATAGATAGTATTTCCGAGATAAGACTTGCAAGTTTGGAGTCATTTTGGACAGATCCTATAGAGTTATTTCCTGCAGATAGGAATCTTGATGTTTGGTGGGAATTATGGTTGAAAAGTAACACCGTAGACGACGTTAAAAAAATAGCAGAGTCTCTTGCTGAAAGAGTTGATGGTCGCTTAGGAAACACATCTCTTTCATTTTTCAATTCTTTTGTTGTTCTTATTAAAGCCTCAGTTAATAAACTAGAGAAAGCTCCTGAATTAATTTCAAATTTAGAAGAAATTCGGAAAGCGAAGGAGACACCAGTTCCCATCATTAGCTCTTCACCAAAAGAGCAACAAGAGTGGCTGAAGAGTATTTCTGATCGAGTATCTCTTTCAGATAATATAACAACCAGTGTGTCAATACTTGATACTGGTATTAATTACAATAACATGCTGTTAAGTAAAGTGTGCTGTGATGATTTTTCTGTTTCTTGGGATCCTGATTGGCCCAAATACGATCAATATCAAGCACAAGCGCCGTTTAATGAGCATGGTTCTTTGCAGGCAGGACTTGCAGCATTTGGAAATTTGATGGATGTCGTTTTAGGAAATAGCGCTATCCAACTATCACATGTTATTGAGTCAGCAAGAATTTTACCTCCTCAAGGCAACAATGATCCCTTTTTATATGGGGCTATAACGGTAGGAACAGCATCCAAACTTGAAGTAGATAGGCCTGATATAAATAGAGTATATAGCCTTGCTGTTACGTCTGATCATGAGAGAGAAAGTGGCAGACCTTCTTCATGGTCTGCAGAAATTGATCAATTCACTTCTGGTATGCAAGATGGAAAGCGGAGACTTTTTGTTATTTCTGCCGGTAACAACTTAGATATTCGTCCTGACCAAGACTACTGGGATCAAGTCAATCTCGCGCAGATAGAAGATCCAGCTCAAGCATGGAATGCTATTACTGTTGGGGCATATACAGAAATGACCACAAATGATGACCCCTATTTTGAAGGTTGGTCACCATTTGCAATGGCGGGTGATGTTGCTCCATCAAGTCGTTCTTCGGTGAATTGGGCGTGGAGAAAACAAGCACCATTTAAGCCAGATGTAGTTGCCGAAGGTGATAATCGACTTTTGTCACCTGATAAGACTGAACTCAGTAATGAAGATACTGTTGGATTATTAACAACATCAGGAAAAACTACCGGTCAGGTTTTTGAACGGGGTAGTGATACAAGCGCTGCGTGTGCGTTAGTCTCGAGATGTGCGGCTCAGTTAACAGCCGAGTATCCTGAACTTTGGCCCGAGACTATACGAGGTTTGATAATTCACTCTGCGGAGTGGACTCCACGAATTATGGAACGATTTGGTTTATTAAGTGCAGTACATAGTCCTAAAGTAGCAAAAGAAACATTATTGCGTACGGTTGGGTATGGTGTAACAAACATTGATAGAGCTAGATATAGTGCTGACCATGCGCTTACTTTGATCGCTGAGGGCGAAATTCAGCCATTTATCAAATCCCAAGATGCTAATGCGTCATCTGATCCTAGACTAAATCAAATGAAACTTTATCAGTTACCTTGGCCTCTCGCGGAATTGCAAAATTTGCCGCCAGAGTTAGAAGTTAAACTCAAAGTTACTTTATCTTACTTCATAGAACCTAATCCTGGTAGGAGAGGCTATCGTACAAGATATAGCTATCAATCTCATGGTTTAAGGTTTGAAACTATCAGACCTGGTCAATCAATTGCTAACTTCCGTTCTTACATTAATGGTTTAGCAAATATGGATGATTACGATGGACCAGAAGGTGACAATGATGGGTGGTTTTTAGGGAGTCAACTTCGAACAAGAGGTTCAATTCATTCAGATTACTGGACTGGTAGTGCTCAAGATTTAGCTGATATGCATACTATAGCTATTTTTCCAGTCGGGGGATGGTGGAAATATAAAACTGCAGAAGAGCGGTGGGAAAATAGAGTGCAGTTTAGCCTTCTTATTAGTATTGAAGTACCTGATGAGAGTGTTGATATTTACTCTGTAATAGAGAATCAGATTGAAGTTGCAATAGAAAATCAGGTCGCAATAGAAATTGTAACTTGAGTTACCAAAAGCCATGAGTTTAATTTCCCCTGTCTTATTTTAAGATAAGAAAATACTTCTAGGAGTTGAAAGCAAGGATGAAACTGCACAGTATTCGGATATCAAATTTTCAAAGTTTTGGTGCTGAACCAACAGAACTGACACTGGAAAATATTACCTATCTGATTGGCCCCAACGGGTCAGGCGGAACCTGTCAAGAAAGTTGTCATCTTGGGCATCATACTGGGTAAATAAGTCACCTTGATTGAGGTTGGGATGAGCTTCACTTTTACGACCAAACGTCCTTTGGTTCATGAGCGTAATATGAGTACGTAAGATGCTATTTTCTGCAATGTAATTAGCAATACCTTGCTCAAATTTATGAATGAGTACGATTAATTGCTCTTTTGAGAGCAACTCATAGTTCTTTTCTGTAGACTCATAGGCAGGTGTATTCATGCCTTGTATCATAACAAAATACAAAGCACAAACCCATAAATAAATTATAAAAAAACAGATGCTTAAGCTTGATTTTCTCATGGCTTAATCAGTATCAACAGACCTAAAACCTCAGGGATGCACGCTGCATACTGGTAGCGTATTTTGCTCTATTGCAAAACAAACTCCTTGAGGTTAATGCCATCAATTTGCTGAAAACTTATCCTCTGACTGAGCCAATTAAACTGTTCGGGTGTGAGGATCAACTCTGTTTGGCCTGTTTTAATCTTAGGGAAATTTCGCCCATACAGCTTACACTGGCAGAGCCAAATTCCATGTGAGTCAACCGTGATGAGTTTTAACATCGTTCTCTGACGGTTAGTAAAAATAAAAAGGGTCCCCTCATGCCAATTATCAGGATAATTCATCTGTACGTGGCTAGCTAAACGGCTCAGTCCAGCGCGCATATCAAAGGGGCTGTCACAAAAAAGATAGAGGTTGGATTAAACATGCCCTAGCATCTGTAGCACTTGTGAAAGTAATCGGACATCATATTGAATTTGCAAGCCAGAGGTCAAGATGAGACTCGCCACTGGCGGTGGCGGTTTAATTTCACTTGCTGCAAGTAAACCAGATGAACATTATGAATTGGGTTGTTTGACTTGTGGTCGTGATTGAGGTGAATGATGAGTAGAATTGTCTAAACACACACCATCGACGCTCACCTGAGGAGCAACCGTAACGGGGATGATATCACTAAGCATTTTACTAGGAGATATGGTAACAGAGTTTTCTACAGCAGCTAATTCAGGGCTTGGAACAGACGCACTCTCAGCCAATGTTTTTTTCAATAACTGAACCCAACTTTTAAAAGTGTGAATGTTTATTTGATGTAGTTCGCTGTACTGTCTTTGGGTTAAACCAGACTTTCGCCAATCGACTACGTGGGCAGATTTATCTTCAATCGTTAACTTCATAGCGCAATATCCCCATTAGGTTGAAATTGCGCTCAGTTTAGAGGATACAAAATTTAAAAATAGTTGCGTTTATCGTGTGTTTACACAACAAAATCATTAATGACGAATTTAAATTCTATCTACATGCATTATGCATTTATTTTAATCATATGATAAACTGCGTCTTTTTGCAAAAATCGCATTCATTACCAATAAAACGTGAGACAATTGTATGAAAGTTAGAAATAATGTCGTCCCGTACTGCTACTTAACAATTAGTATCTTGATGGTTTCAATAGCACAAATCTTCCTAGCTAAAGGCATGCAGAACAGTTCAATACAAACCAGTATTGATAAGCTTTATATTATTCAAGTTTTTGATGTATATGCAATAGCCTCAATGTTACTTGATCTCTTGAAACAGCATAAATATATAATAATAGGTATGCTATGCTATATTGCTTCTTTTTTAATCTGGGGGAAAACCTTAACCTACTTTGCATTGTCAAAAGCCTATTCATTTTTAAGTTTGAGCTATATAATTGTATACGCTTTTTCATTTTACTTTTTACCTACAACAGATAATCAGTTCAAATTAAGTCATTTTTTCGGTATTGCATTAATAATTTTAGGCGTAGTTGCTGTGATGTATAAAGGTAAATTGCATGATGCTAAGTAGTTAAGCTGGTGGTTTAGGCTATTGCCAACAATTCAAGCCACATAATTTTTTGTAGTAAGCAAGACAGATACTTCATAATCATACAATAGATATCTTTAGAATTTTCGCTCAAATAAATAATTAACGTGAACTTATCAATTTTCTTACTACGTCTGATATAATAACATAACTATCCTGAGCTACTGCTTAGGCATCTCAATAATTAATAAACCATTCTTATCTTGAATAAAACTAAAAGGATTGTTTCGTGACTCAAACCATTTCTAATTCAACGACTACTTCGTTTCCAAATAATCATCATTCAAAAGTATATGAAGCGATTTCACAATCAATCACATCAGACTATCATCATAGTAATATAGAATCTACCATACAAAATTACTGGAATGAGAACAAAACATTTAATGTCACAGAAGATGCAACAAAAGAAAAATATTATTGTTTATCCATGCTACCGTACCCTTCTGGTCGCCTACACATGGGGCATGTGCGTAATTACACGATTGGAGATGTCATTTCAAGATTTCAAAAAATGCAAGGAAAAAATGTCTTACAACCAATAGGTTGGGATGCTTTTGGATTACCTGCTGAAGGAGCTGCTGTAAAAAATAATACTGCACCAGCGCCTTGGACGTATGAAAACATTGCGTATATGAAAAAACAATTAATGGCACTAGGATTTGGCTATGATTGGAGTCGGGAATTTGCAACTTGTGATCCTGACTATTATCGTTGGGAACAATGGTTTTTTACAGAGTTATATCAAAAAGGATTAGTTTATAAAAAAACTTCGGCGGTAAATTGGTGTCCACATGATCAAACAGTTCTAGCTAATGAACAAGTCATTGAGGGCTGCTGCTGGAGATGTGATACGCAAGTTGAACGCAAAGAAATCCCTCAATGGTTTATAAAAATCACTGACTATGCTGATGAATTACTTGCTGATTTAGATAAACTTGATGAGTGGCCAGAACAAGTTAAAACAATGCAACGTAACTGGATAGGTCGCTCAGAAGGTTTAAACATTACATTTAATGTTACTGGGATAACGGATGAAGCAATCAATAAATTAACCGTATACACCACTAGACCAGATACTTTTATGGGCGTCACTTATGTTGCTGTTGCTGCAGGTCATCCACTTGCCATTTTAGCAGCTAAAGACAATTCTGAATTAGCTCAATTTTTAGAAACATGTAAGACTACAAAAGTTGCTGAAGCCGATATGGCAACAATGGAAAAACTCGGAATGGCGACAGGATTATCTGTCACTCATCCACTAACAGGTAAACAGATCCCTATTTGGGTTGCTAATTTTGTACTTATGGAGTATGGAACTGGTGCGGTCATGGCCGTACCTGCACATGATCAAAGAGACTTTGAATTTGCGACTAAATACAAATTAAATATTACACCTGTCATTTTAAACACTGACGGTAGTGAGCCTGTTTTAACTGAAAGTGCAATGACAGATAAAGGTCGCTTATTTAATTCAGGTGAATTTGATGGATTAGATTTTCAATCTGCATTTAATGCTATTGCGGATAAGTTAATTAAGCTAGGTAAAGGTGAGAAAAAAATTAACTATCGTCTGAGAGATTGGGGAGTTTCTCGTCAAAGATATTGGGGGGCACCAATCCCTATTGCTACAATGGAAGATGGTACACAAAGAGCAATTCCATCAGACATGTTGCCTGTTATCTTACCTGAAGATGTGGTTATGGATGGTATAATTAGTCCAATTAAAGCGGATGTTAACTGGGCTAAAATCACGATTGACGGAATGCCTGCATTAAAAGAAACCGATACCTTTGACACGTTTATGGAGTCATCTTGGTACTACGCTAGATATACATCAGCTCAATATCATGAAGGAATGTTAGACCCTAAAGCAGCCAATTATTGGTTACCTGTAGATCAGTATATAGGCGGAATAGAGCATGCTATCATGCATTTGCTTTACTTTAGATTCTTCCATAAACTACTTAGGGATGCAGGACTAGTAAACTCTGATGAACCCGCTAAACGTCTGCTATGCCAAGGTATGGTACTTGCTGATGCTTTTTATTATATTGGTGAAACTGGTCAAAGAGTATGGGTATCCCCATTAGAAGTTGATATCAAACGAGATGAGAAAGGAAAAATTATTTCAGCTGTTGATAAAGATGGGAACATTCTGACTTACGCTGGAATGAGTAAAATGTCTAAGTCAAAAAATAACGGCATTGATCCTCAAGATATGGTTGACAAGTATGGTGCTGACACGGTTAGATTATTTGTTATGTTTGCCGCTCCTCCAGAAATGACGTTAGAATGGCAAGAATCAGGAGTAGAGGGTACAAATCGTTTCCTAAGGCGCGTATGGAGATTAGTATTTGAGCATTCAGCAAAAGGCCCTACTACACCCGTTAATGTTTCTCTGCTAACTAATGAACAACTCAATTTAAGAAGGGAACTGTATAAAACACTAGCGAAAGTTACAGATGACATTGGTCGTAGACAAGCGTTTAATACGGCAATAGCAGCAGTAATGGAATTATTAAATCATCTAACTAAAGCAAGCCAAGAGACTGAACAAGATAGAGCTCTAATGCATGAAGCATTAACTATTGTTATTTTAATGCTAAATCCATTTATGCCGCATGCAAGCTTTATATTATGGCAAAAACTAGGTTACTCTGAATCAATAGATACAGCAATGTGGCCAGTAATGGATGAATCTGCGCTTATCGAAACCTCTAAGGAAATTGTTTTGCAGGTAAATGGCAAAGTTAGGGGGAAAATCCAAGTTCCTGCTGATTGTAGTGAAGAACAAGCGAAAATACTTGCATTATCTGAACCTAACATTATTAAATATACTGAAGGCTTAACACTTCGAAAAGCGATTTATGTACCAGGTAAATTGTTTAATTTTGTCGTAAGTTAAACAATAACAAAAAAAGCTCCAATCTTGGTCAATAATTAAATTGGCCGAGATAAATATTGGATAATCCAAAAGATAGGAATATATGCAACAAAGACTTACAACTCGACACCTTAAAACGCGCAATTTTGACATTATCAAAATTAATGCATTATTTGGGTTTAAGCTAATAACTTTAGCACTCCTCCTGGTTTTAACTGGATGTGGTTTTAGTTTAAGAGGTACAACCTATCAAATTCCAGAGGAGCTTAAGACTATCGAGCTCTTTTCTAATGATCCAAATGGGCCGCTCTCTAGAACACTGCGTAATGAATTACGATTAAATAATGTTACGCTTATTGCTTCGAGTGATAATCTAACCAAAAATGGTAAACAAGATCAATTTATACATCCTCGCTTTGGCGTTGTAACCACTACAGAATCAAGGGATACTGCCTCTATTTTCATGAACGGTAAAAGTGCTGAGTATCAGTTGAATTTAGAAGTGACAGCCCATTTAATTGTTGCAGAAAAGGGAATATTCCCAATGACAGTCAGAATACATAGGACTTTTTTTGATAACCCACTAGCAGCAATGCAAAAAAATAGTGAACAAGAAATCATTCGACAAGAAATGCGTCAACAGGCGGCTCAAGAACTTGTTAGACGGTTGAGTGCCTTTAGAATTGAGTCAATAAATACAGAAGCTACAATTTTGCCTTAGCAATAAAAGTGGTTACTATTTTTTGCTAATAGAAGGATAATCGTATGCGACTTTACGACAATCAACTGATAACATCTCATTTAAGCCAACCTGAGCCAAAAGGAAAGCTTAGACCAAAATATCTAATTACTGGGACAGAGCTTCTATTAGTTGAAGAAAGTGCGCAGGCCATTTTGTCACGTGCAAAAACTGAAGGATTTAGTGAACATGATAGTTTTAATATAGAAGCAAAAACAGACTGGAACTCAATTTTTTCTCTATGTGAAGGATTGAGTCTATTCTCTGACAGACGTATCATTTCAATTCAATTACCTGAGTCATCTATTACTGCAAGCATTGGTGAAAAACTTATAGAGCTATCGACACTTTTACACCAAGATATTTTATTGATTATTAAGTTGCCAAAACCTACAAAAGCATTAGAAAATAGCAAGTGGTATAAAGCCCTATTTAATGATGACACAATTACGGTGATATGCGTCACGCCAAACCGAGAAAACTTATCAACCTGGGTAGATAGAAGAGCAAAAAATATTGGGTTAAAACTTGAATTAGAAGCTATTCATGAACTTTGCTACCACTATGAGGGAAATCTACTAGCCTTATCACAAATGCTGAATAATCTTTCATTACTCTTTACTGATAAGCTAGTCACCGCAATAAATTTAAAGAACATTCTATTTGATGCTGCTCACTTCACACCATACCATTGGATAGATGCATTATTGTTAGGGAAAGCAAAACGGTCTTTACACATATTACAACAATTAAAAAAAGAAGAATTCGAGCCTATTATTTTAATTAGGACATTACAAACTGAACTCATACAAATGATCAAAATGTCTTCACAATTATCGCAAACTGATATTCGCTCTATATTTGATCATTTCAAAATTTGGCAGAATCGCCGCAATTTCTATACTGAAGCACTTAAAAGACTATCCTTTACTCAATTATCAATTGCTTTAAGTTCACTAGCTGAACTTGAAATACAAATAAAAAGTGATTATTCAGCTAACATTTGGTCTGATCTAAATGATATTTCACTACTAATTTGCAGTAAAAAACCTCTACATAAAACAAACTTGATTATACAATAATGAAGTTAGGCAACTTGCATACGTTTATTATTAGCTTTAGAGTGTCAAAATGAACACATCAAACCAAAAACCAGTTACTTATTACGGCGGCACTTTCGATCCCATTCATAATGGGCACATCAGTATATGCAAAGCAGTCGCTAATCAATTAAACCTTGAGACCATTACACTTTTACCCAACAATATCCCCCCACATAGACCTCAGCCTATTGCATCACCAATACAACGCTTAACCATGCTTAAACTTGCAATCGAAAATGAAAGTATTTTTGAGATCGATACAAGGGAACTTAAGAAAAAGAGTCATTCATATACAATTGAAACATTGATAGAATTAAGAGAAGAGATAGGTAAAGATACGCCTCTACTGTTTATTATTGGAGAAGATTCACTTAATACAATAGATAGCTGGCACAAATGGGAATCCCTTCTAGATTATTGTCATATCATTGTTTGTAAAAGAGAAGATAATAAATATCGTATTGATAATAAAATATTAAACGAATGGATAAATCAGAATAAAACAGCCTCTACAACTAACATTACTCATTATTCAAATGGGTATATCTATAAAGCAAATACACCCTATTTCCAAATATCAGCCACAGAAATACGTCGATTAAGAATGCAAATGCAAGAAATTGATTTTCTTTTGCCTGACTCAGTGAAAAAATATATTATAGAAAATGCTATTTATATCTGAACCATTTCAAAAAGGAATAATCTTAACTAAGTACTATCTTCAAGTAGATAGAATGATTACTGTTATATTTTGAGGTATGAAGGATTTATCATTAAGTTGATAAATAATCGGATGGTGGTGGGAGAAGGATTCGAACCTTCGAAGTCGATGACGGCAGATTTACAGTCTGCTCCCTTTGACCGCTCGGGAACCCCACCATATAATAAAACTTAATTATATAACCAGCGCATTATAGCGCTATTTTTCATTTTGTAAAGCTGACTTAGAACTGATTGATTATAAATACCCCGTAAACAGTACACCCTTTAAGCAACTAAGGATGTGCACTGTCAAGTGTTGCATGTAAATTATTTCAGTTTAATAATTCACTCGATAATAATAATGAGAAGTCATAGAATAATGGTATGATTATCTTGAACAAAAACACGCTCAGCAATTACTTTTTCAAGCGCACGACTTAAGACATTTTTTTCGACGTCTCTGCCTGCTTTCATCATTGTCTCTGCTGTATAGGTGTGATCTACATGGATCACATCCTGCATAATAATTGGACCCTCATCAAGATTATTGTTAACAAAATGAGCTGTTGCGCCGATAATTTTAACACCTCTTTCATAAGCTTGATGGTATGGCTTAGCCCCTATGAACGCTGGCAAAAATGAGTGATGAATGTTAATAATTTTTTTATCAAAAAAGGCAACAAATTCAGGGGTTAACACTCTCATATACTTCGCCAAAACAACATAATCAGGCGAGAATTCAGATATTTTAGTTCGCATCGCTAAATCATGTGCTTCGCGAGTTAATCCTTCATGCGAAATTAAATAAAATGGTATATTAAATCGTTCAACTAGGGGTTGTAACAGTGCATGATTACCAATTACTGCGCATATTTCAACATCTAGATCGCCATAAGCTTGTTTCATTAACAGATCACCTAGGCAATGGGCTTCCTTTGTTACTAAGATAACAATTTTTTGCTTTATGCCAGATTTAAGCTCATAAATAGATTTTTCTGGAAGTGATGACCCAAGATCTGCTAGAAAAATTTCATCATTAAAAATTCCTTCTAGTTCTGTTCGCATAAAGAAATGCCCTGACCTATGATCCACAAACTCGCTATTCTGAATAATATTCAATTGATGCTTGTAACAGATATTAGTTATTTTTGATATCAATCCTTTTGCATCAGGACATTGGGTTCTTAAAATTTTACGCTGTGTAAGCTTATTGATGTTATTTAAAACTGAATTTTGTTGTTCATTTGTATCTATTTTGAGATTCATAATTTCTTCTTAAGCATTTATTAAATTATTAAAAGCATTAATCACGGCAAACTTATAAACAAGCATCACCTGGCTTTGTTAATACGAATACATCTGCATAAATCTATTTATTTAAACCTAGACAAAATTTCAAAAAACATCATTTAGCGCACAGCCTATGTACTTCTTCTATGCAGTTTTATGTTCCAATGATATCGAAATGGTCATATTATTTGAATTGAGCTTGATTGTTCAAAAGAATAGATAACACTGTAGTGGATTTCCGACTATATTTAAAGATCGTAACATAAGTTAGTCCAGCCTGCAATTGACTGAGTATATTAATGTATTTAAGTTAAGGAAGATGAGATTATCAACTAACAACGTTTGATGCATGACAGCTATTATAATCCCAAACAATGGTAAAATATGCTTTCAGCTTTATTTAATTACACTCATTGTATTACCGTTTCAAGAGTGTTTAGAATCAGTAAACCAATACAGTTCAAGCATTTGTTTGAAATAACATCACCATAACAAGCATAGTTAGAAATGGTAGGAATTATTTACAGGGTCTATTATTTAGTTTAACACTATATTTTTTAAGCATACTATATGATCATCCTCTAGCCAAAACGTAATCTTATGTGCGCTAATGATTCTACTTACTATCTCTTCACGAATTTTTAGCCATTCTTCACAAGCGTAAAAATTAGCTAATTGTTCCGCATATTCAATTTCTGAATTGAATGCACGTATCAACAAATATTGGCTTCGATCATGTAATGATGGTCCAAAACTTACAACCTTAATCCCCATTTGCTTATGCAGTGGAATAGATAAATTTACTTCAGCGTCATGAAATGCATCTTCCTGCTCTTTTTTTAGTTCATAAGTCATTAATTCAATATAGCGTCTACGGCTCATATAGTTACCTTCTATGTTTAACTCTATTCCACAAATTTATTTTTTGTATTTTATTTACTTCTCTCTCTATATCGTTCTTTTTTACATAGCAAAGCAATCAAAATCCCTATAGATTGGAAAACAACAATTAACGGCGCAGTTGCGACATCAAGATGAAAACTTAATAGTATTCCCAAAATGATTGTCATCACTGAAAATATAATTGATAAAAATACCATTTGTTCAAATCTCTTAACTATTATAAAACCAAACATCCCTGGTATTATTAGAAGCGCTACAACAAATAATATCCCCACAGCCTGTATTGAAATAACAATTACTAGACAGAGAACTAAAAGTAAAAAATAATGGTATAACCTTGTGGATTTCCCTAGCATTTTCAGATGAATGGAATCAAAACAAAATAAAATCAAATCCTTACTCTTAACCAACAAAAGTAGGAATACGCAAAACAAAATGATGATATCCTTTAGCATATTATCAGCATCAACCCCTAGGATATTACCAAACAAGATGTGTGTTAAATGCAATTGAGTTTCTATAAAAGCAAATAAAAACAATCCAAGTGCAAAAAAAAATGAAAAAACAATACCAACCACACTATCTTCTTTTAATCTTGTACTAGATTTAATATAAGCAATTAAAATAGTCGTAATGAAGCCTGCAATAAATGCGCCAATAATGATTGGCATGTTGATTAACGTACTTAATATTATCCCAGGGAGCACAGCATGAGAAATAGCATCTCCCATTAACGCCCAACCCTTTAGCACTAAAAAACACGATAAAAAAGCACAGACAATACCAATTGTAAGCCCCATGACTAAGGCCCTTTGCATAAACGGATAGGTAAAGGGTTCAACAAAAAAATTATAGAGCTCAATCATAAAGTATGTTTTTCTCCTAAATAAGATTTAGGATGATAAGTCCCTATTTTTTTTCTACGCCTAATAAGTTTGTTTAGCAATCCATGCTTTGGTGCAAAAATAAAGCACAAGACAAATATTAATCCTTGGATTAAAACAATTACAGGCCCTGCAGAAACATTTAAAAAAAAGCTAAAATAACTTCCAAAAAATGCACTTAAACCACCAGTTAACATGGCAATAAAAGCAAGCATACCTATTCTATCTGATAGTAAATAAGCACAAGAACCAGGTATAATTAAAAGTGCAATAACGAGTATAGCACCAACTGCTTGAAGTGATATCACGATCACAGCACTTAATATCGTAAAAAAAAGCAATTTAACTTTTAGTTCACTAACTCCTATTGCATGCGCATAACCACTGTCAAATATCACTGTTACTAAGTTTTTAAATAAAAAGACCATAATGGCCAACGAAAGAAAAAATACAATTGCAATTTGGACATACTCGTTTTGATTAATTGTATAGACAGTTCCCATGATTATAGTTTGTATACTGATATCTATTGGAAAAATAGATATTAATAGCAACCCTAGAGCAAAAAAACTTGAAAACACAAATCCGATTACTACATCTTCTTTTAATTTGCTGACCTTAGTGATAAAGACCATAGCGAAGGCTGCGATTATTCCACTGAAAAAAGCCCCAACAATAAAAGGTAGACTTAACCAATAAGCAATCGCAACGCCAGGAACTACCGCGTGTGATAAAGCATCGCCAATTAATGACCAATTATTCAGAACTAAAAAGGAAGAAAGTAAAGCGCAAATAATTCCTACGGCTGTGCAGATAAGCATCGCGTTTATCATAAATTGGTAATCAAACGGTAATAGCAGTATATCAATCATCACATTCCCTTTTAATCTTTAACAGTACTTGAAGGAGGATCTTGTTGAGTATTGCCATAAAATACTGCAGGACGCTCATCATCAGTCAATACTGTCACAACTCTTGTATCGTCATCATCATGAAGCTCTGTTGAACTTAATTTAATGTGCCTCAGAACCCCTCCAAAAGTTTTACGCAAATTTTCTTCGGTAAAGGTTTCACTAATGCCGCCAAATCCAATTACCGAACGGTTAAATAAGACAACCTGGTCGCAAAATTCTGGAACACTTCCAAGATTATGAGTTGAAATCAAAATTAAATGCCCCTGTTCTCTTGAACGTTGGAGCAAATCAATAATTGCATTTTCTGTTTTAACATCTACCCCCGTAAAAGGTTCATCAAGCATTAGCACTTTACCTTGCTGTGCTAGTGCTCTTGCAAGAAATACTCTCTTTTTCTGCCCACCAGAAAGCTCACCAATTTGCCTGGTTTTATAATCAGTTAATCCAACTAAGTCTATTGCTTTATCGACTTCCAAATGATCATTTCTAGAAGCAATTCTTAATAGGTTCATAGATCCGTATCGCCCCATCATAACGACATCACGAACAAGTATCGGGAAATCCCAATCAACTTCCTCCGTTTGAGGCACGTAGGCTATGAGATTATTACGAAGAGCTTGTTTTATAGTCTGCCCATTTAAACTCACCGTGCCATCCATCGGGTCTACAACTCCCATTAAACTTTTGAAAAGAGTAGATTTTCCGCCACCATTAGGCCCAACCAGAGCACAAATTGTTCCACCTTCAAGTTCAAATGAAGCATCTTTTATTGCCTGATTGCCGTTACTATAAACATAGCTAATATTCTTGACAGATAAGTGGGCTAAATTTTTAATTAAACCGTTCAAATTGACTCCTAATTCTCTTTTGCAGTCTCAAAACCTAAAACTATTGTATCAAGCGTTCTTTCAAGCAATTTTAGATAGGTAGGGACTGGCCCTTCGCTGTTTGATAATGAATCAACGAATAAGACTCCTCCATAAATCGCGTTAGTCTCAGCAGCAATTGTTCTAGCAGGTCTATCTGAAGTAGTATTTTCTGAAAACACAACGGGTATTTGATTTAACTTAATTAAATCGATTAATTCAGTTAGCTCCCTTGGTTTGACTTGTTGTTCTGCATTAATAGGGTACAAATAAGCTTCTTTTAAATCAAAATCCTTGGCTAAATAACTAAATGCCCCCTCAGATGTAACAAGCCATCTTGCTTCAGGTTCAAGATAGCTTAATTTTTTTTCAATTTGAAGTGCTAATTGTTTGATTTTCTCGGCATAGTCTAATGCATTTTGCTCGTAATAAGTCCTATTGGGCGGATCTAAATCAATAAAAGCATTTTTTATATTTTCAATATAAATTAAAGCATTGTTAGGTGACATCCATGCATGTGGATTTGGTATTAACTCAGCTTCGTTAGTGTGTTCAGAATTCTCTATATTTATTGGGACAATCCCATCCGTAACTAAAATAGCAGGAATAGTTCTTATATCTTGATAAAACTTTTCAAACCAAGACTCTAGGTTCAAACCATTATATAAAATCAGATCCGCATGCTGAATTTTAGCAATATCCTTTGGTGTAGGCTGATAATCATGAATTTCGGCGCCTGGCTTAGTTATCGATTCAACTACCATTTTGTCACCCGCAATAGTTTGCGCCATATCCTGCAAAATAGTAAATGTTGTAATCACTCGAAAAGGTTTTGAGGGGAGAGTCTCAGCGAATCCATGGTAGGGGATAAAATAAAACAATATAAAAAGAATTGAAAAACGATTCAAACTAGTTGGAGCAAAAACTTGCAATTTTTTCATCTAGAAAATCCATCTAAGAATACAGACTCAATAGATATTGAGCCTGCTTATATTACAAATACTTAAAAATTAATTATGCTCACTTATATCACCGATAATCACTTCTTGCTCACCATCATAGATAGTGTTATCTAAATCGACTTTTGCAATACTTGTATTGAGAGCATCCGCATGACTCTGCAAATCTAATGCAATGCCTACACTGTTTTTTGCAGCAATATCATTATCTTTGACAACTTCTTCAAGTGTTTTAAGGGATTGATTAACAACTTGTACTTGTAAAGATTGTGACTCTGTATTCTTTGATATGCTGCTAACAAGTCCTGAAACGTCTTCAACAGATACTGCCATACTACTAATAGTAGTGTTCGCTGAGTTAACAAATTTTACCCCTTCTTTCATATGAGTAACACTTGTATCTATCAATACTTCAATTTCTTTAGCAGCTTGACCAGCCCGCTGTGCTAATGTTCTAACCTCAGATGCCACCACAGCAAATCCACGACCTTGCTCACCCGCTCTAGCTGCTTCAACTGCAGCATTTAATGCAAGAATATTCGTCTGAAATGAAATACCATTAATGACCTCAGTGATAGCTGAAATTTTAGAAGCTGAAACTTCAATATCACTCATAACTTTAACAATTTCATTTACTAATGACCGCCCCTCTCTTGCCTCATTGGCAGCTGATGTTATTAATTTGTCAGCGCTAGTTGCGATTTGTTCATTCTCTGTTATTGATTCGCCTAACTCTTCAATCGTTACAGCTGTTTGATGCAATCTTATTGAAGCATTGCTACTTTTTTCTGTTAAATACTCCCCAGTTGTCGCAATTGTATTTGCAGATTCAAAGACTGAAGCACTATGAGTTTTTACTTCACTCACAGCAACATTCAGATTATCCATTGCAATCTGAAGCCTATCAGATAACAAATACGAATTCATTTCAGATGTTTTGAGCATCATTGCTATTTTTATTTGAAATCCTGTCTGAACAACCACATAAGCAGCATGTATCATAACTTGTTTAAAATTAGCCTCTTCTAAACAAAATATTTCAAAACCAGCCGCCTGTAATCTATCAACTACAACGTGATGAATAGCAATAACAACTGCTGCGACCATAATAGGTCGCCAATCTCTGTACATAAGCAGCAATGCTAAGGTAACAAAAACGCCAAAATGAAATTCTATCATCCCCATTGCAAAATGAATATGTAACGCAACCATAAGCATCAAAGTAACAGCCATGAAGTATCGGCAAGGTTCTTTTCCCTTATATAATACATATCCAAAAACGCCTATACCTAATACAATTAATGAGCTAATTATTGCTTCGATTAATTGACTTCCATGATGTTGCTTAAAAAAAGCCAATCCAATTGTGACAAAACAATAAACAATTAAGACATAAAGCATTAATGTATCGGCTAATTTATCTGTAGCGAATTTTCTAGCTAAGGATGATTGTGATAGTACAGTTTTCATTTTTGACCTATTTGATAGACTTGATTAAAATAACTTAAAATATAATTCTAGCATTATTATTTCTATTTTATACCATTCTTTTAAATTCAATGGAACTAATTAACGCTAAAATTCATAACTAAACATGAGCAAATGTAAAATTAACTTACATAATTATAGCAATAGCAAAATCATTAATTGAAACAGGGTTTCAAGATGAAACAAGATAATGATAAGCCACTATAATTCAATAATAAATAACATTGAGATTAATCTAAATTTAACAAATTAAAACTACTTAGTAGCAATTAGACATCAATTTATACGTTGAAATTAAAGAAATGATTATCATAAACGATTCTACCTCTAACCCAATTACTAATACTGATTGGTGCCTGTACATGATTGAAGATAGATATGAATCAATTTATACGGGTATTACAAATAATTTAACAAAAAGATTTCTTGCACATCAAAAAGGCAAAGGAGCAAAAGCATTGAGAGGGAAAAGCCCTTTGAGAATTGTTTATGTATTAACCGAACTCACCCATAAAAAAGCAGCTCAGCTGGAATACAAAATAAAACAGCTACCAAGAGCCCAAAAATTAAAAATAATCTTAGGTGAATTTAATCCACTTGAGTTAATTTAGAATATATTTGTACTATGCCTATCATAACTTGATAAGCACAGCTATACTCTTATTGATTCTCTTCCACATAAAAACATGCAACTAGCTGATTACTATAATCCTTAAGTACTGGCTGAGCAGTAAAGCATTTATCGAATGCTTTAGCACACCTAGCACTAAATGCACATCCTTTAGGGGGGTTGAGTGGGCTAGGAAGTTCACCAACAAGTTTAATCCTCTCAATTCTCTCTTGTTTTTTTAATCTTGGCGTTGCAGATAATAAAGCTTGTGTATAAGGGTGCATAGGATTTGCGTAGACTTGTTCTTTTGTGCCTTTTTCGACACAGCGCCCTAAATACATAACCATTACATCATCAGCTATATGTTCAACAACTGATAAATCATGAGAAATAAATACATAAGCAAGCCCCATCTCTTCTTGTAAATCCATCATTAAATTTAGGACCTGTGCTCTTACAGAGACATCTAAAGCTGAAACTGGTTCATCTGCTATGACAATATCTGGCTCAAGCATCAATCCTCTTGCAATTGCAATTCTTTGCCTCTGTCCACCAGAAAACATATGAGGATATCTGTCATAAAATTCCTCTTTCAATCCAACTTTAGCCATAATTTTTAGTACTTTACTACGGATAGCTTCTTTTGATAATAAAGTATTAACCTCAAGAGGCTCACTTAATATATGCCCTACTTTTTGTCTTGGATTTAGTGAGCCATATGGATTTTGAAAAACAATTTGAATTTTTTGGCGTCGCAAGGCTTTATTAGCAGGATTTTTATCAAGTAAATCTTGCCCTTTATAAAAGAGTTCGCCTTGCGTGGGTGATTCAATCATTGTAAGAAGTTTTCCAAGAGTTGATTTACCGCAACCTGATTCACCTACAACTGCAAGTGTTTTACCAACTTTTAGTTCAAAAGAAACCCCATCTAAAGCTTTAACAGTCTGTGATTTACCAAAAACCCCTTTCTTTACTTCATAATATTTTTTTAAATTATTTGCAAGCAATACTGTTTCACCTGCATTTTGTTTTCCTACATTATTTGATTGTTCATCAATTTGGTGACTATTCATAATCCTATTACCTTCTATAATCCCTTTTAAGAGAACCTATCGACCTATCGAATAAAGCTTTAATCCTAATTGTGAATGTCAATATCTATTTGTTGACTGTTAAGGGAAAATGGCACTTGACTAAATGCGAATCTACCTGAGTTAACTCAGGTTCAGTTTGTAAACATTTTTCTTTAACATACGGACAACGGGGATTTAACAAACACCCTGTTGGCCTGTCATACTTACCTGGTACTACCCCAGGTAAAGACTCGAGCCTAGAGCGATTTTGAGAAAATTCAGGCAAGGCTTTCAGTAGAGATTCAGTATAAGGATGCATAGGATTCACAAACAATGAATTTGCATCAGCGACCTCAACAACTTGACCTGCATACATAACAATGATTTTCTCTGCAGATTCTGCAACCAATGCAAGATCATGTGTAATTAAAATTAATGCCATTTGCTCTTTTTGTTGTAATTCAAGCAATAATTCAATTATCTGAGCTTGAATAGTAACATCTAAAGCAGTTGTTGGCTCATCAGCTATCAATAGTTTAGGCCTGCATGCAATCGCCATTGCTATCATAACTCGTTGACTCATCCCTCCAGATAATTGGTGAGGATATACTTTTAATCGTGATTCAGGATCGGGAATCCCCACTTGATTCAATAATTCAATAGCGCGGAGTTTCCGCTCTGATTTAGTCCCACCTTGGTGAACTTTTAATGCTTCCATAATTTGATAACCAACTGTATGAGATGGATTCAAACTTGTCATCGCATCCTGAAAAATCATTGCGATATCAGCACCGATAATTTTATTTTTTGCTTTTTCAGTTAGACTTTGTAAATCAATACCATCAAAAAGCATTTTATCTGCGCTTACAATGCCTGGATAATCGATAAGCCCCATCAAAGCTAAGGAGCTCACTGATTTACCTGAACCTGATTCACCAACAATTCCAACCACCTGTCCTTTTTCAACCTGATATGAAATTCTATCAACTGCTTTAAAAGGTTGATTTTTTTCACCAAAATGAACTGACAAGTTTTGTAACTCTAGTAATGCCATAACTATAATCCTAATTTATGCCCATTAAACTGAGCTTAGTATAAAATTTTATTGTGTTAGATTTGATAAGTTAGCTCTAAAGAGTCTTATTGTTTTATTGCTTTAACTTAGGATCTAAAGCATCCCTTAGTCCATCCCCAACTAAGTTAAATGCTAGAACAGTAAACAGAATTGCTAAACCAGGAAATACAACAATCCACCATGCACTTTGTAAAAATTTAAGTCCATCGGCTAACAATGTCCCCCACTCAGGATCCGGAGCTTGCACACCCATACCTAAGAAACCTAGTGCAGCCATATCTAAAATTGCATTGGAAAAACCTAATGAGCCTTGGACAATAAGAGGGGCCAAACAATTAGGTAAGATATTGTTAAACATCTGCCTCAAATTTCCAGCACCCACCACTCTTGAGGCTATCACATAATCTTTTTTCATTTCAGATAAAACCTGGGCTCTAGTTAGCCTTATATAATGAGGCAACCCAACAAAAGTCAAAGCTAAAGAAGCTGTATAAATTGACTTTCCGAAGATTGATACAAGAACTAAAGCAAGCAACAAGCTAGGTAAGGCCATCATAATATCTGCAATACGCATAATTGTTGCGTCAATCACACCACCAAAATACCCTGCAATTAAACCAATTATGACACCAAATACCAATGATAGCGTCACAACAAAGCAGGCGATTAAAAGAGATAGGCGTGTACCATAAATGATTCTTGATAACATATCACGCCCAATATCATCTGTTCCTAAAATAAATTTTGTGCTGCCACCCTCCAACCAAAATGGTGGAGGTAAGGAGTCTAAATTTTTAATATCATGTAATTCAAAAGGAGAATGTGGGGCAATCCAAGGGGCAAATATTGCAATAATTAACATGACAATTATATAAATAAGTCCAACAACAGCACCTCTATTTTTTGAAAAGTATTTCCAAAACTCTTTTGCTGGAGATAAAGGTACCGGACCTATGTTTGCTTGAGTTTGTACTGTATTAAGTGAATGGCTTTCTGACATGATTTCCTCTATATCGTTTAACTCTGCGTCAAATTAGCTATTACGAACTTTAGGATTAATGAATCCATAAAGGATATCCACGGCTAAATTAACAAAAATTATCAATGTGGCCACAATTAAAACGCCACCTTGAATGACAGGGTAATCCCGGCGATTCAATGAATCAATCAACCATGTACCAATACCAGGCCATGAAAAAACTGATTCAGTCAACACTGCCCCAGAAAGTAAAGCACCAAGTTGCAATCCTATAACAGTAATCACAGGCATTAGCGCATTTCTTAGTGCATGAATGATAATTACACGCCATTTAGGCAGGCCTTTTGCCCTAGCTGTTCTGATATAATCTTCATTTAAAACTTCGAGCATACTTGAACGCGTCATACGAACAATAACAGCGAGTGGGATTGTAGATAAAACAATTGCAGGTAAAATCAGATAGGATACTGCACTTTTAAAATACCCTTCTTTACCATATAAGAGTGTATCGATAAGCATAAATCCTGTTAAATCATCTCTAACACTTCTAGGAAATCTAACTAGGGTAGGATCGATTCGTCCACTTACTGGCGTTATATCTAAGTAAATTGATACGACTAAAACAAGCATCATCCCCCACCAAAAAATTGGCATGGAATATCCTGTTAATGAAAGTGATACTGTTGCATGATCAAAAAAAGATCCCCGTTTAACCGCAGCAATAACACCTAAAGGGACTCCTAATCCAACTGCAATAATTAAAGCAAAAAAAGCAAGTTCAAACGTTGCTTTGAATCTTGGTACAAATTCATCCCATACCGGTTTTTTTGATTTAAATGATTTTCCTAAATCACCTTGTACTACACCTTTAATGTAGGAAAAATATTGTTGGTACAGTGGCTTATCTAAACCAAAATCTGCTAATAATTGAGCATGACGTTCTTCAGAAAGCCCTCGTTCACCTGACATGATTAAAACGGGATCACCTGGTATCATATGAACTAAAGAAAATGTAATTAATGTTATCCCAATAAAAGTTGGAACAATCATGAGTAGTTTTTTATAAATAAATTGAAACATTGCTCGTTATCTCTGTTCATTTGTTTGCTACTTCTAGATAGTCATGACGACTACCTAGAAGTAGCAATAAAAAAATTATCAGCCTGATAGCCGCAACACGTTCTCTGATTATTAAGATTGTATCCCAAAAACATTTGAAGCGGATATGAAACATTTTAAAAAGGCGTGATAATACGCATCTGAGATGATTGGTCAATAAAAAAATGACTGAATCTTTAAAAAAAATAATTTTTTATTAAATAACGCATGATTAAAAAACTTTAATCATGCGTTAATATAATCATTACTTATCTTTAATTGAAACTTGATTGAAGAAATGTTTACCTAATTTATCAACAATATAGCCATCAACTCGTTTATTCACCGGTTCAAAAACAGTTGAGTGAGCTATCATGATTGCTGGCATTTGTTCATTCATCACCACTTGAGCCTGCCTATATAACTCCGCTCTTTTTTCATGGTCATTTTCTGAACGCGCTGGTTGAATAATATCTTCAAAAGGTTGGTAACACCATCTTGAGTAATTTGATCCATCCTGAGCAGCTGCACAGCTAAATAGCGTTGCAAAAAAGTTATCAGGATCACCATTATCACCTGACCATCCCATCATAACTACTTGATGTTCTCCATCTTTAGCACGTTTTAAATATTCACCCCATTCATAGCTGACTATCTGCGCATTAATGCCAATTTTAGCCCAATCAGCCTGGATCATCTCAGCCATTCTTCTTGCATTAGGATTATAAGGCCTTTGAACAGGCATAGCCCAAAGATCAATTTTAGTTCCCTCAGCAATGCCAGCTTCTTTTAATAAAGCTTTAGCTTTTTCAATATCAAATGGTAAATCTACGACATCATCATTATAACCCCACATTGATGGTGGAATTAAATTTTTGGCTTGTTGCCCTGCTCCTTGGTATACAGCATCAATTATAGCTGGTTTATTGACAGCCATTGCTAATGCTTGTCTAACCTTAACATTATCAAGAGGTGGTTTGGTGACGTTAAAAGCAATATATCCAACATTCAGGCCAGGTTCTTCATATACAGTCAAATTTTCGTCTTGCTTAATTTTTGCAATATCAGCAGGGTTTGGGTATGGCATTGCTTGGCATTCATCTTTTTGCATTTTCGCATAACGAATTGACGCATCTGGGGTTATAGAGAAAATGAGCGTTTCTAATTTAGCCTTTTCTCCCCAATAATCAGGAAATGCATCATATACAATTGTAGAATCTTGTTGATATTCTGCTAATTGGAATGGGCCTGTTCCTACAGGGTTAATGTCAACTTTTTCAGGGGTGCCTGCTTCTAACATTAAGTCAGCATATTCGCTAGAGAGAATAGAGGCAAAATCCATTGCTAGATTTGCTAAGAAAGGCGACTCTGGCCTAGTTAATGTCATTTTGACAGTATAGTCATCAACTTTTTCAACTGATTTGATTAAATCGCCCATTCCCATACCTTGAAAATATTCATAAGTACCACCAGACACTTTATGATAAGGATGAGCACTATCTTTTTGCCTCATAAAGCTAAACACTACATCGTCTGCATTGAAATCACGTGTTGGTGTAAAATCATCTGTTTCATGAAATTTAACACCTTGGCGCAGTTTAAACGTATAAACTAAACCATCTTCACTCACTTCCCAACTTTCAGCAAGCCCTGGCTCAATTTCAGTTGTGCCTAGTTTAAATTCAATTAACCGGTTATACATTGGTACCGATGATGCATCATAAGTCGTACCAGAAGTATAAAGCTGCGGATTAAACCCTTCTGGCGATGCTTCAGAGCAATAAACTAATGTATTGGCTTGTGATATTGTAGAAAATGACAAACCAACAATACCTATTGTCAAACAAGCTAATTTAGATAACTTAAATTTCATTATTAACAACCTCTATCAATTTAATTTTAGTGCTTGTACGTTACTAAGCACATCTTATTTAGTTTTATATTTATCTTGTAACCACAGACTAAATACATAACGGTTAGGCTTAAGAACAAGGAGTAAATTTATAACCTTAATGAAACGTAAAGTAAAGAGGGAAAAAGTATTCATTTGCAACAATTAAAGCGTTACGTTAAACTTTCAGTATACAAGTGAATTCATTTTTTTGTTCTAATTGTTATATTTGCATGATAACTTGCATTAGATCAATATAATTTATTTTTTTAGTCTTGATTGTGCTAAGAGTGTGGACTATATCTCATTTTTTTGATTTAACCCATGTAATGTTCTCAGTTATTAGCTCTAAATCATTACACTCAATTTTGTCTTTTCACTTTTATTTGAATTACATTAAATGTAGATAAACTTTATACATACATATACTTAATGTAATTGTATACATTTTTTTATTGCAAGGAAATTCGAGTCATGCCTGATATTATTTTAAAACAAGTACATGATGCAAAAATACAGCCTGAATCCGATTTCGATATAACCATAGTGGGGGCTGGAATGATAGGTCTCTCACTTGCAATTGCACTCGCTAACGAAGGATTTAATATTGCCATTATTGATAAATCTTTCCTAACGCAAGACATCTATTCCACTGCAGAACAACCAGATATAAGAGTCTCATCTTTATCGTTAGGCACGAAAGATTTTCTGGCTAAAATTCATGTTTGGGAACACTTAGAAAAACAACGTTATACTCCATATTCTAAATTATCCACATGGGATGCACATTTACCTGCTGTTAATTTTGATTCTGCTAATCTCGGATATCAACAATTAGGGTTCATGGTAGAAAATAGCATTTTACAATCAACTTTAATCTCATTAGTAAAACAAAAAATTAACATCACCTTTTTTGAAGGTGCTAGTGTAACTAAAATTAGCTCTATAGATGAAAATGAAGTACAAACAATCGAATTTGATTGTGCTAATTCTCAAAAAAAATCGATTTACTCAAAGCTTATTGTTGGTGCTGATGGTGCACAGTCGAGTATTAGAAGACTTGCTAACATAGGCACAATAGGATGGCAATATAACCAAAGCTGTATGCTGATTACTGTTAAAACTAATAGTTTAGAAAAAGATATTACTTGGCAACAATTCACTCCATCAGGCCCAAAAGCTTATTTACCTTTACATGACAACTGGGCATCTTTAATTTGGTATGATGATAAGGTTAAAATAAAGCAATTAATGAGCCTGTCAGACGAACAACTTACAAATGAAATAAAACTCGCCTTCCCTGCAAGAATCGGGGAAATTGAAGTTATTGATAAAGCTATGTTCCCTTTAACTAGAATGCATGCAAAAACGTATTGGAAACCAAGAATTGCTTTAGTAGGTGATGCAGCTCACACTATTAATCCACTTGCAGGTCAAGGTGCTAATTTAGGCTTTAAGGACATTGAATATCTTTCAAACTTAATAGTCACATCTCATAATTCTGGTAAAAATTGGTATTCAAACGAGGTATTATCTAAGTATAATTCTAAGCGCATTAAAGATAATTTATTGATGCAAAGTGCTATGGATGCCATTTACTTTTCTTTTTCTAACAAAAATAGACCAATTAAATTATTAAGAAATTTTTTATTCATGGCCGTAGAACATAACAATTTAATAAAAAATTTTATATTAAAATACGCAATTGGGCTTAAGCAAGAAAGGTAATGTGGCTGTAATAAACACACTAAAAATCATTCAGTATATTTTTTAGTGTGTTTTGAATATTCAATATTAGTAAAAAACATTTACTACCAATTTAATTGAAGTCCTTCTGCGGCTAACGCGCTTAGTACAGCAGGCCTATTCCCTACTCGCTTCATATACTTTTTAACATTCTCTAAATGACTGATATCCATCTGTAAGAAAAAAGTCCAATTAATAACAGTAAACAGATATCCATCAGCACAACTATAATTAGCACCTAGTAAATACTCATTACTAGCAAAATGCTTATCTAGCATTGCTAGTTTTTGCATAAGGTTAGCTTTAGCAATTTCCCTATATTCCTCAGGTGTTTTTGGATTATAAAGTGGACCAAAACCTTTATGCATTTCTGTTGAGACAAAATTTAACCAGCCTATTGCTTCATATCGTTTTAAAGAATTTAATTCTGGTAAAAGCTGACGATCTTTCTTTTGATCAGCTATATATTGTACAATAGCAACACCTTCTGTAAGCAAATAACCATTATCAAGCAATAATGCAGGCACCTGTCCTTTAGGATTAATCGCTAAGAAATCCTCACCAGATTCAGTTTTTTTTGTTGCTAAATCTACAGCTTCAAGCGTAAAGTCTATACCCGCTTCTCTTAAAGCAATATGTGGCGATAGTGAACATGAACCTGCCTTATAATAAAGTTTCATTTTATATACCTTTAGTTGATTTTGATTGATCTATCATGTAATTAATTTAGAGATTATTTAAGTGCTAAACCACCTAATTTAATCTCACCATCAATACCATAATAAATGGTTGAACTAAAAACATCTTTTTTAAATTCCATCGTCCTATTACCAATTGAAATAGTTGTTCCGCCATAAAGTGTATCATAAAAAACAATTTTAGCGCTTTCAAGACCATGTATATTCGCTTCAATTTTTTGGTATGTCGATCTTAATTCATCGAGCTTCTCAATCATTTTATCCCTTGATAATTTGACTCTTTGTGCAATCCCATTTTCACCTCGTTCAGGCTCTTCAAAAATTAACTTGATTAACTTATCCAGCTTTTGTTTTTCAACCAAAATTTCATCATATCTTTTTTTAATTTTATATTTTTTATTATCTACAAAAAGATCAATACCAACATGAATGTGCGTTTCTAGCCCATTATCGAAACCAATTGAACCAGCAATCACTTTGTTAAATGCAATAAGTTTTCCACCACGAATAAGGCCGCTATTCACACCTCGTTTGCCTACAAAAATTGATTCACCTGCAATTACCTGGCTACCAACAATAGCATGTTCACAATAAACAGAACGTGATGAACGGACATTTGCATTTTCAATAAATTTTGCTCTAATATCACCTTGGCAAACGATATGGACCTGTTTAGATGTTTCCTCAATATCTGGGGCACCTATTATCCCCCCACTCGTGCTAATTCTACCTGATGCTTCAACTCTCGAAATACCAATAGTACCATCTACAGCTATATCACCATTTACTTTTACATCCATCCCATTTTGTAAGTCACCATTTATTACTAAAGCGCCTTCAAACTCAATATATTTGGTACCAATACCTTCTAAATTAATTTCATGATAAGGTACAACGCTCATTCCATATCTATGTAAAATAGGTTTACCTTCAACAGCTGCAATCAATAAATTAGGATCTAGATCATCAAATTTCACCCCTTTTAAATCTTCTGCAAAAGTAATGTCAGGATACGATTTTGGAGTAATAAATGCCCCAGTGATATCTATTCCATCTACGCCATCATATTTAGGTACAAGCCGCATTATAGGGGTGCCAATTTTTATGTATGGTAATTTTTTCAAACTAAACAAGTCAAAAAAAGATTCTTCATCTTGATTACTCATTAAATCATAGGGCACTAGGCCCTCGACATAACTAATAAAATGTGCAGCTTTCCCTTCTTCAGCTGGAATACCTGAAGCTATCACTGTAGCAGGTGTTTGCTGCTTTTGGATTAACTCAGATATTAAAGCTTCATCAACGCCAAATACAATATTCAGTTGTTCTAATTTTGATTTAACGTCAGTTTCAGATACAAGTCTACCGCCGGATGCAGGCCATATTTGCAAGTAAGCATTCATTTTATCTTGCGAGATAGTTATTTGAAATTTACCATCAACAATATTTGCGATAGATTCACGGATAGGATTGGTAACACTGTTTTTTTCATTACACTGAAAAATAAAATTTGCAGCAGATTCATTATTTAATCTTGATGCATCCCATCCCTTAGCACTAAATTCATGCACTAACTGATCTAATGTTATCTTGATATGTGTATCTGACTGAATATTTTCATGTGTAAAATTTTTAGCATCAAAAATTACAGTAATATTACCAGTTTCTTCGTTATGTTCAAATTGAAAGAGTGAACTATCTTGCATATTGGATCCAATATATAATTTATTATTCTCATTACGGAGCTTAATTTTTCTTACGGTAGATTTTTACTATTAAAAGTAAAATCACCAATAAAAAAAACTTAACTAACCAATTGATGTAATTTCCATATTGGGCAAATAATGTTACTCCAGATGTCGGAGAAACGTTCTCAGTCAAGGTTCCTTCCTTGAATTGTTCTAATTTAGCTGTAATATTACCATTTGCATCAATAATTGCAGTGATACCATTATTAGTACTGCGAAGCACTGGTCTTCCTAATTCTAAAGCTCTCATCCTAGCCATTTCTAGATGTTGCCATGGCCCAGTCGATTCACCAAACCAAGCATCATTGCTAATTGTTAAGATAAAATCTGTATCCTTAGTCATGTTAGATCTAAGTTGTTGCCCTAAAATAATTTCATAGCAAATTGCCATGGCAAAGTTTCGATTCGCAGCAATCAAATTAGGAGAAATATAAGGCCCTTGGCTAAAAGATGACATAGGTAAATTAAACAATGGAGCAATATGCTTCATAATATCTTGCAAAGGAACAGTTTCACCAAATGGTACTAAATGATGTTTAAAATATCTTTGCTCCGTGGGTATTATTGCCTCCGTTGCTGATAAATCTGGCAACTCATAAGGAGTTTTAGTACCTAAAACTATCGCAGCATTATAGGTTGTTCCATTATCCCTCATATCGACTAAACCAGTAATTAATTGAGTATTGTTAAGTCTCAAAAAATCATCAAATTCTTTCAAAAAATATCTCTGATAGCTTTCAATACTTGGAATGGCTGTTTCAGGCCAAATAATAAGGTCACTTCTTCCAATATGCGGTAAACTTAACTGCTTAGTTTTATCGATAATATTAGCAAGCTCCTGACCTTCCCATCTGAGCTTTTGATCAATATTAGGCTGAATAAGTGTAACTTCAATTGCTCTTTCTGGAACTTCATTTGTCCATTTAATCATTCCTAGAAACAAAGGACTCAAATTTAGCAATAAGAAACCACTTAAAAGAATAAAGAAATTCTTATAAGCAACTGATTGTTTGGCAGATATGCACGTCCAAATAATCCTCCACAATAGCATTAACATGGCGCTTAGGATCACAAGCGCTATATTAATTCCCTCAACACCAAAAATAGGCGCTAGATGTCTAAGTGGTAAATTGATTTGTGAATATCCAATTTGTAACCATGGAAAACCAGTAAGCACCCAACCTCTTAAGAATTCAACACACCCCCAAATAATTGGGGCAAGTAGAATCCATTTTGCTTGGTTATTTTTAGGAGATAATTTATTAATTAGATAGCTAAATAAAGCAGGATACAAAGATAAATATGCAATTAATAGCCCCACTATAAAAAGATTTGCAAGATAAGGCATCCCTCCAAAACCCGCAACACTGACGTATACCCAATTGATGCCAAATCCAAAAAAGCCTAAGCCCCACGTAAATCCAATCCATTTAGTTTTACTTGCATTTGGTATAGTCTCAATTAAGAAAAATAAACCCGCTAAGCTTGCAAATATCAATAAACCATTATAAGGGAGATATTGGTCAAATGGTGCAAACGCCAGTACGCCTAAAGCGCCAAAAATAAAAGCAACACTTAATTTACTTAGTAATGAAATACTTATTTTCATGTATTTATTCTATATATTTCAATTTATTATAATTAATTGATTATTCAGATGCATTAGTCAAAATCGGAGTTGGGGCAGTTTCAGGTATGGTAACTTGAACTTGAATAATCCTACGATTATCTGCAGCCGTCACTTTAAATAAATAGCCATCAATCGTCACTTTTTCGCCTCGTTCAGGGAGGTGTCCAAGAGTCTGCATAACTAAACCACCGAGTGTATCAACATCTTCATCACTCAAATGAGTTAAAAATATCTCGTTAAATTCTTCAATATCAATAAGTGCTTTCACACTAAAAGTATGTTTGTTAAGTTGTCTTACATCGGATTCTTCAATAGGGTCAAACTCATCTTCTATATCCCCCACAATTAACTCTAAGATATCCTCTATAGTAACTAATCCAGATACACCACCAAACTCATCTATTACGATTGCCATATGGTAACGTGATGATCTAAATTCCTTTAACATACTATCTACACGTTTGCTCTCTGGAACAATAACAACTGGTCTTAATAATTTTTTTAGTTCAAATGTTTCTTCACTGCTCAAAGTAAAGGGTAAAAGATCTTTTGCGAGTAAAATCCCCTCAATATGATCTTTATCCTCACCTATTACGGGGAATCTTGAATGGGCTGATCTTGTAATAATATCCAGGCAAGCTGATAACGTTAGATCTTGTTGTAATGTTACCATTTGAGAACGAGGTATCATAATATCTCGGACTCTCTGGTCTGCAATATCCATCACACCTTCTAACATGTCTAAAGTTGCCGGATCAATGAGTTCTTCATTTTTAGCTTCATGCATGATTTTTAATAATTCTGCACGATCCTGTAGAGGCTTTTTAAATAGTTTTTGCATCAAACTAGAGATAAAACTTTGTGAATTATGGGTTTCTTTATCTAAGTTTCTACTCGGAGGATTCTCTTCTGACATATTTATTCCTATTAAGAATGACTAATATGAGTCAATCATGTTTATCTAAATAAAGTAGCACACGTTAATCAATTTCATAAGGATTTTTAAATCCTAATGATTCCATTACTTCAATTTCTATCGATTCCATTTCTTCAGCATCTTCAGGTTCAATATGATCATAACCTAGTAAATGTAGGCATCCATGTATTACCATATGAGCGTAATGAGCATTAATTTTTTTACCTTGTTCTTGGGCTTCTTTTGCAACAATAGCATGACAGATCACTAAATCCCCTAAAAGTTTTGTTTCTAAACTTTCATGACTTTCAGATGGAAATGAAAGCACATTTGTTGGGCTATTTTTCCCTCTATATTGAAAATTTAATAACTGGCTTTCTTCTAACTCGACAACTCTTATGGTCAATTCAGCCTCAGTTTCAAATAACTTAAGAACAGATTCAGCCCATAATTCGATCTGCTCAAGTTCTGGAAGAGAGGATTGTTCAATTTCTAATGCATTTTGAAAATCAATTATAAAAGGCTTATTCATTTTTAGATTCAACATTGGTCTCAATTATACTTTCAGATTGGGTGCTTCGCTGCATTATTTCCTGTCGTTTTCGTTTCATCGTTTCTTGATCTTGTCTCTCTTTTTCATCCCAAAGCTCATATGCTGTTACAATTCTTGCTACAACTGGATGACGAACAACATCTTCACTTTGGAAAAAATTAAAACTCAGTTCATCTAATTGACTCAAGACATCAATCGCATGTCTTAAACCAGATTTTTGATGCTTTGGTAAATCAATTTGAGTGATATCGCCAGTAATAACAGCTTTAGAATTAAAACCAATTCTTGTTAAAAACATTTTCATTTGTTCTGGTGTTGTATTTTGGCTTTCATCTAAAATAATAAATGCATCATTCAAAGTTCTCCCTCGCATATACGCTAATGGAGCAACTTCAATCACATTTCTTTCCATCAATTTTTCAACTTTTTCAAAGCCTAACATTTCGAACAAGGCATCATATAGCGGTCTCAAATAAGGATCGACCTTTTGTGCTAAATCTCCTGGTAAAAACCCTAATTTTTCACCAGCTTCTACAGCTGGCCTTGTCAATAATATGCGTCTGATTTCTTGTTTTTCAAGTGCATCTACAGCAGCTGCAACTGCAAGATATGTTTTACCCGTACCAGCAGGCCCAATTCCAAAAATAATATCATGTGTGAGGATGTTGGAAATATAAGTGGCTTGATTAGGCGTTCTTGGCTTAATTAAACCACGCTTCGTCTGAATATTGACAGATTTGCCGTAATCAGGTGTATGGTCTTTAGCTTGATCTAATATACCGCTTTCTTTAATAGCTAGATGTATCATCTCAACATCAACTTCTGGTATGCGTCCTTTAATCGGTGCAGTTTCGATATATAAATCTCTTAATAACTTGATTGCAGCATTAACTATAAATGTCTTACCAATTAATTTGAAGCGATTCTCGCGTCGATTAATCTCAAGACCCAATCTTTTTTCTAAAACAGTGATATGTGAATCCATAGGACCACAAAGATTTTGCAGTCTATCAGAATCTGCAGGTTCTAAAAATATTTCTTGAGTTGAGGTATTCAATTAATTATCTCCATACAAGCAATGCGAATATTTCCTTCTCATTAAATACTCTTCGTTATCAATGAGGAGGAACGATATACTAGTCTGGTGTGTAGATACCAACACCAAGCTCATTTTCTTTACGGGTTCTCGCAATCACTTTACTTGGCGATTCAATACTTCTTAGTCCCATTTCTTTTTCTGTTCTAACAACAACACCCCTCAATGAATTATTTAGCGCTTCAGTGATTTCAATATCAACAAACTGGCCAACCATATCAGGAGTACCTTGGAAATTAACAACACGATTGCATTCAGTACGTCCTTGGAGTTCCATTACATCCTTTTTAGAGGTACCTTCGACCAAAATACGTACAATGGTACCTAATTTACGTCTACTAAATTGCATCGCTTGTTGCGTTATGCGTTCTTGTAACAAGTACAATCTTTGTTTTTTTTCTTCTTCACTTACTTCATCCTCCATTTCCGCAGCAGGAGTGCCTGGTCTTGAAGAATAAACAAAGCTAAAACTCGTATCAAAATTGACATCAGCAATTAAATTCATAGTTTGCATAAAATCATCTGCAGTTTCCCCTGGAAAACCAACAATAAAATCTGAGCTAAACAGCATATCAGGTCTTACTTTTTTAAGTTTACGGATAATAGATTTATATTCTAAGGCCGTATGTCCACGTTGCATTAAATTTAATATACGATCTGAACCACTTTGTACTGGTAAATGAAGATAACTCACAAGTTCTGGGGTATCTTCATAGACATGGATTATGTCATCCGTGAACTCTATAGGATGACTAGTTGTGTATCTTACTCTGTCAATTCCATCAATTGCAGCGACTAAGCGCAACAATTCAGAAAAACGACATATCTCACCATCGAAAGTGAGGCCTTTGTATGCGTTCACATTTTGCCCTAAGAGGTTTACCTCTCTGACACCTTGATCTGCAAGCTGAGCAATTTCAAATAATACATCATCCACAGGTCTACTAACTTCTTCACCGCGTGTGTATGGGACAACACAGAATGTGCAATATTTATTGCATCCTTCCATAATTGAAACAAATGCTGTCACGCCATCAGCTTTAGGCTCAGGTAATCGGTCAAACTTTTCAATTTCTGGAAAGCTTATATCAACAATAGGTGAGTTTGATCCTTGAACGTGATTTATCATTTCAGGTAATCGATGCAAGGTTTGTGGACCAAATACAATATCTACACATTTTGCTCGAGAACGGATATTTTCCCCTTCTTGAGAAGCAACACAACCTCCAACACCAATGATGAGATCGGGATTTTTTTCTTTTAACTTCCTCCATCTGCCTAGTTGATGAAAGACTTTTTCTTGTGCTTTTTCACGTATTGAGCATGTATTAAGTAATAAAACATCGGCCTCCTCAGGACTATCAGTTAACTCATAACCATGTGTTGCGGATAAAAGATCTGACATTTTAGAGGAGTCGTATTCATTCATTTGACATCCCCATGTTTTGATGTGTAATTTTTTACTCATATATAACTTTGTTTACCCTAATGAAATAAGATGGAAGTGCGTACTTTATGATTATAAATACTTAGCATCTATTTTACGCTGATATTGACCAAAAATACCAATAAAAATACGTCAATAGCACTATTTGAGCTAATTTTTACATTTACAAGTCATTTAATAATACAATACCTTTAAAAATCAAATATGTGATAATGGCGTATTGCCAAATGAAAAGTTTTGCCTTGCAGTTGGTAATTCTATAGGTTTGCCTGATTTATCCACTCTAACGTAAGTAAATGTGGCCTCTGTAGCTTGATATCGTATCCCAATTGGACTTGTCGCTAGTCGTTTAATCCAAACTTGTATATTAATCGTTAACGAACTTTTACCAGTTTTTAAACACTCAGCATAACAGCAAACTACATCGCCAACAGCTACAGATTTTAAAAATGTCATACTGTCGGCTTTCACAGTCACAACTCGCCCTTCAGCAATTTCTTTTGCTAATATTGCGCCTCCTAAATCCATTTGTGACATCAACCATCCACCAAAAATATCTCCATTTGCATTAGTATCAGTCGGCATTGCAAGTGTTCTTAGAACTAGTTCACCTTGTGGCTTATCTCTATCCATGTCTTCCTCATTAAAACTTTTTATCTACTATTTAGCTTAAGTTTTTAAACTTAATTATTCATTATCCACTGAACCTCATTATTTTGCAAAAAAACTTGCTATTAGTAGAATAATGAATGTCATTTTAGTCAGCCATTATTTTATCCTTTAGTGAACACTATGCTTCATGACAAATAGATTAAAACCTTTACTATTTAATTGATTTAAATGCAATTACACATTCCATTTTCTTTTTCATGCATGATTTTACCGCTTTAAATATGCTACATTCCTTTTTGGCATAAGAAAATAAAGGAAATTATTATTTCAATAAGATTAGTACTTATTTAATTGGAATGCTTTCATTTATTTTTCATTGTCTTAAAGATAATTATGAGTATTGTGATAGCAAAAATCCCGCCAAACCCAATTCCCATAATATTGGGGCTCATACCGAGCGAATGAAAAAGAGTATAAAACACTAGCATAAATAACATCATACTGTTTTCTGAAAAATTTTGTGCAGCAATCGCCTTTCCTACCCCAATTAAATCACGGCCTCTTTCTTGAAGAAGCGCATTTAATGGGACAATAAATACACCACCAAAAATCCCTATTAAAATAAGCATAGCATGAATTGGGATTAATGCTTGTTGAATTGCCCAAAATTCCAAGTTATGAGTGATACCATCAGCTAAAACTTCTGGTCTCACTTCAATTAACATAGCAATAACAACACATATCCCCATTAACACCCCTGCATATAGCGCTAATTTGGCTTTTTCTAATGTAATAAATTTTGCGGCTAATCCTGATCCGATGACAATGCCAATTGCAACTGTAGCATTTAAAATAGATGGGGTCGTTTTATCAACAACATTAAGAACATAAGGTACCCAAGCAATTAATAGGAATCTTAAAGTTATCCCAGCTCCCCAAAATAAACTTGTACCTAATAATGATACTTTTGCATCGATATCCGACAACAGTACTTTAAGTGATTGAATAAAATTTTTACACATCGTATTAGGATGCCAAGACATCTCTATATTTTTTGCAGGTAATTTGGGGATATATAAATTTGCAATAAGGGCTGCAAAATATAGTGCTGCGCACATACCTAGCGCAAATGTTGTATGATGATCTGCAGCAAATCCACCAGCAATTGCGCCAATTAATATCGCAGCAATAGTGCTTGCCTCGATTACACCATTCGCTTTAACAAGATTTCCTGGGTGAGAGACCTCACCTAAAATACCGTATTTTGCTGGGGAGTACAACGCAGCCCCTAACCCTACAATGACATACCCTAAAAACGGATTTCCGCCGCTAAATATTAATAATGAACCGACTAATTTTAGTCCGTTCGAAATTAGCATAACTTTACCCTTATCAAATTTATCAGCAAAACTTCCAACAAAAGGGGCCGTTATCACATATACACCAACAAATAATAATTGAAAAATAGGATCAATCCAGCTTGCATATTCCAACTTAATCGCAAGCGCTAATATTGCAAAAAGTAACGCGTTATCTGCAAGCGCCGAAAAAAATTGAGCTAACGCAACAGAAGTTAAACCTCGATTGAATAATGGCACAGCTTCATTTGTGGTTTCATTTTTATTCATATATTACCTCAAATTTGAAAGTATGAATGTTAAGCATTATACTTCCAATGCTAATTGTGTAAGGGTGACAAAATCTGTTTTACCTGAACCTAATAATGGGATACTTTCTATATAGCAAATCAATCTTGGCACCGAAATTTCCGGCATCCCAATAATTTTCGCTTGTTCTCTTAATTTTTCACGGTTCAGTGATTTATCTGTTGTAAAAAGAACAACAGCCTCGCCTTTTTGTTCATCCTTACGGGTTACAGCTGCATGCTGCGCCTCTTTATTTATCGCCAAAGCTAAGTTTTCAATTGATTCAAGTGCGACCATTTCACCTGCTATTTTTGCAAAACGTTTCATCCGGCCTAATATGCTACAATACCCATCATCATCTATGCTTACGATATCACCGGTATCATACCAACCAGATTCAAATTGACCATTAGCATTATAAGCCCCTGTAGGTTCTAACATACCTGGTTTTTCCACTTTCAAATACCCTTGCATCACATTTGGTCCTTTAACTTGTAATACACCAGCATTATCAATTCCAGGCACCGGTATCAAGCGAGTTTCAATCCTAGGCAGCGCTCTTCCAACTGTTCCTTCTTTAACCGCCATAGGTACGTTGATAGATATAACGGGCGCACATTCTGTGACACCGTAACCTTCCAAGATTCTTATTCCAAATTTATTCTGCCATAACAGTTTTGTCTGTTGGCTTAATTTTTCTGCTCCGGCTACGACATATCTTAATTTGACAAAATCATATGGATGTCCAAACTTGGCATACTTTTCTAAAAAGGTGGACGTGCCAAATAACACAGTGCATTGTTTATCATAAATTAATTCTGGAATAATACGATAATGTAATGGGCTTGGATATAAAAATAATCGGCTACCGCAATACAATGGTGCAAGTAATCCAGCTGTAAGACCAAAAGCGTGAAATAGTGGCAGGCAGGACATAAATTTGTCTTTTGGGGTAAAATCAGCAACTGCTTTAATTTGTTCAATATTTGCTAAGATTGAACTATTACTATGCACAACACCTTTTGGATTACCCTCTGACCCAGATGTGTATAAATTAACAGCAGGACTATCTGGTTCTACTGATTGCTTAACTAGGTTTGGAAAATAAGTTCTAATGCCAATCCAAACTTTATCTGTTAGCGTGAGTCTATCTTTAAAATCTTCTAAAAATATCCAGTTAACGGACTTAACATCAAGGATTAAATTTTCAAGATTGCCCTTTTCAATAAAGCTTCTAGAGGTAATAATAGTTTTAATTTCTGATGCAATTACAGCACTATTAATGCCTTTTGCGCCAGCAGTGTAATTCAATAACGCACAAACCCTCGAGCTTAAATTAGCCCCTAAAATTGCCGCTCCCATAACAGTCGCATTAGGCAACAAGAGCCCTAACGTTTCTTTTTTAGCACTGCATTTATCAAAAATTCGACTTAATGCAAGTGATTTTTTTGTTAGCGTTCTATATGATTCTTCTATAAAATTAATATCTTCGATAATTTTTGTGCTCATACCATAGTTACACGCAGCTTGAATGTAAGCTTCCCAGATGGTTTGGGCTTTTCTTGCGTCAACTTTTGCATTCATCATAATGCGATGTAATTGATCCCCTAATATCGCTCTTTTTTGTGCTCCTGTCCCTAAAAGGGGCATATCTAAACGTTCCGCTGGTAATATATGAATTGTTATTTTTGGAAAGATTTGTAGCTTTACCAGACCTTTTAGATAGCTAAAAAAACTAAATTCAGCACCTTCAATCCGAACTGGTATGATATCAGCATTTGTCTTAGCAGCTATGAAACCTGCACCGTCAAATACTTTCATTAAAGACCCCGTTAAAGAAATGCGGCCTTCTGGGAAGATGACTAGGGGGACACCTGAATCCACTTCTTTTATCATTTGTTTAATTGCAAATGGATTAGTCGGTTCAACTGGTAAAAATTTCATTCTACTCTTGAGCCATTTCAATGGTGCTTTTTCGATATATGGGCTGTAAATCGCAAAAACTGGTTCAATCGGTAGAAATAAGCCTAATAATATGCCATCTAACAAAGATACGTGGTTAGGGGTGATGATTTTTTTTGTATCGCTAGTATTAGAAAAGGTTCCAATTACCTCAATTCTGAACATTAAGGTAAATATTTTTTTTAAGAAAAATTTTAAGCTCATAATAAATCCTTGAATCAGTGTATCGATTTTTATTAAATAACAGTTAAACAAACACTCCTAAACTAGCTATCTACTTTTCAAAAAAATTTGAATTGCACGCATTCAATACAATTAAATAGAAATAGTTAAGTTAATAGCACTATTTTGCCAACCTATAAAATCTTTGCAAACATTAAATCAACAAGGATCATAATATGATACTTTTTTACGCTCTGAAACGAACATTTATCTAACAGCAGTTGTGTTTAAATCTATTTTTTTCTATACATTCCTTCCTTTATTTTAGTCATACAAGCAATTTAGATATTGTTATTAAAAAGAAAAATCATACTAGCAGTCTACTTCTTATATATCACAAGTTCAAAACTAATAATTTATTTTCTAATCATCATAAAATAAAGGTATAATTCATTTTATTAACTTATTTTTTATCTCTATTAGGCGCTTACAATGTTATCTTTTTTAAATGCATCAAAAATTCCTATAATACTGCTCTGTCTTACAGCTTTAACAGCGTGTTCTTCTAGTAACAAAAAAATTGACAGAGCCCCTATTTCAAAATCCGCTCCTTCATTCGATGAAGTTGTAAAGTTACAAAAGAATAATTCTTCTGCTGATCCTAAAATTGCCGCAGCAAGAAAAGAGCTTCTGACTATAGCTCAAATGATCTATAAAAATGAAACAGGGGAAAATCGCGATAACTTAGTATATTGGAACCCTAACGAGCCTTTCCCATCATTAGGGATTGGTCATTTTATATGGTATCCAAAGGGTTATAATGCAAGCTATGGGGATATGTTGCCAAGCCTAATTGCTTTTTATCAACAAAACAATCGTAAAGTCCCAAAGATTTTGACATCTAGGTATGCCCCATGGAAAAATCGTTCTGAATTCGAAGCGGCAAGAAAACGTGGTGAATTTGAAGAATTAATTCGTTTTTTTGAAGAAACTAAAGACGTCCAAATTGTGTTTATCTATAAACGTCTATTAGACTCTGTTGATAAAATGGTAGCGAGCTCTAAAAAACCTGATCATATCAAAAAACAGTTTACTCGCGTGATGAAAACTAAAAATGGTCTATATCCGTTGATTGATTATGTAAATTTTAAAGGCGAAGGAACTAAACCTATTAAAGAGTACAATAATATTAGTTGGGGATTACAGCAGGTATTGGAAAGTATGAATGGTTCGAATGTAGGTCGAACCGCACTTTCAGATTTTTCTGAAGGATGTAAAAAAACACTTAAAGCTAGGGTTAACAATCAACCAAGCAACAAAAAAGATGATGTTTTCTTACCTGGTTGGTTAAAGCGATGTGATACTTATGCTAATGCACATAACTTAATTTAGTAGACCTAGTTCGATTTGTGAGTTTTGAATCATTAAATATTGAGTAAATTTGAAAATACAAAAGCTGCTTATCATTTTTGCAGTTTTTGTATTATTGATTACTTGCTACAAGTCCTACTCTTTATGTCTTTGCTGCCTTTTAGGGGTTGCATTCCCATCGTTATCTTGTCTTCTTTTATTTAATTCGCTCATTCTTTCTCTCCAATTATCAGGTTGCTCTCCCAAAAATTTTGGCCAGCCTTGTATACCTGTTTTGACGAAATCTTCAGTAATCGCCATTTTTAGCAATTCAGGTTCAATTTTTTTAACATTAAAAAGATATTCAAAAATCAATTCAAATAATTTTTCTAAACGAATGGAGTGAGAGCGCCCTAACCGTTCATATAACCATTTGGTTAAATTAGACATATTTTCATACGGTTGACTTTCAAGTAAAAGTGGCTGGATGTGTTTAAATCTTCCTGAGTTAATAACTAAATCCCAATATTTAGCGAGCCTTTTCATGTGATTCATTTCATCGAAATGAACATCTTTATTTTCCATTACTGAATATGGTGGTTCAGAACTATACTTATACTCAAATGCTTCAGTGTGCCGAATAATAGGCGTCCCTCTTAATCGTTTCAAAATACCTAACTGAATTTCGTGAGGTTGCCAAGAATATAAGCGGTTCATTCCTTGACCGAATGTTTCTAAATTCTCATCAGGTAAACCAGCTATTAAATCCACATGAAGATGTACGTGGCTTTTTTCAACAAGCCACCTAATATTATCTTCAGCTTTAGTTAAGTTAGTTCTTCTTGAAATTTGTTTTTGTGTCGATGGATTAAGTGTTTGTATGCCGATTTCAAACTGCAAACACCCTTCAGGAAATTGTAAAATTAATTCCTTAAGTTCGTCAGAAAGGTGATCTGGTACAAGTTCGAAGTGCAAGAATAACTCATCACTAGGATTTTGAGCTAATTTTTCTAAAAAAAATGTCAATATAGTCGTAGTGAAATCAGTTTTTAGATTAAATGTTCTATCAACAAATTTATACTGCCTTAATCCTCTGCTATAAAGATTATCCATTGCATTCATAAATTCAGGTAATGAAAAACTCCATGCTTTTTTATCCAAACTTGATAAACAAAATTCGCAGGTAAAAGGACATCCTCTAGATGCTTCGACATAAACAGTTCTTTGCTTAATGTCTTCATCTGTATATTCATCATATGGAAGCGTAATGTTTTCTAATGGTGGTTGAATTCCTGCTATCACTTTTTGTTGTGGTCTTAATCCGTCTATTAAATTACGGCATAAAGCAGGAAAACTTACATCTCCCCAACCAGTAATTAAATAATCAGCACTTTGCACTATAGCTTGTGCTTCGTACTCATAAGATACTTCTGGACCACCTAAAATGATTTTAATTTCAGGTCTCAATACTTTTAAAGTCTGAACAATCTTGGTTGTTTCTTCAACATTCCAGATATACACACCAAACCCCACTATTTTAGGAGATAATGCAACAATTTGTTCAACAATTTCTTCTGGTGATTGCTGTATAGTAAATTCATGGATTTGTGTGAGCTCGTATAAGTCCCCCATATTTGCTTTTAAGTAGCGTAACCCTAAAGAAGCATGTGAATATCGAGCATTAAGTGTGGTTAGTAAGATTTTCATTGTCTGGTTTTATAATTAACAACGGCTAATATAAGTATTAGCCGTAAAAGTTTAGGGATCAAAAAATAATTGAATTAGCTTAGGCGTTTGACCATATCAACTGCATTACCTAGATAATTTGCAGGGGTCATCTCTTTAAGTCTGATTTTTTCATCTAATGGTAGTTCTAAAGAGTCGATAAACTGTTGCATGCTTTCTTTATTGACTCTTTTACCACGAGTAAGTTCTTTTAGTTTTTCATATGGTTTTTCAATATTATATCGACGCATGACTGTTTGAATTGGCTCTGCAAGCACTTCCCAATTATTGTCCAACTCATCTAAAAGCGCATTTTCATTAACTTCTAACTTGCGCAATCCTTTTAAGGTTGCTTGATAAGCTATAATAGAATAACCAATCCCTACTCCTAAGTTTCTCAATACAGTTGAGTCCGTTAGATCCCTTTGCCATCTAGAAATTGGGAGCTTTGAACTTAAATGATTCAGCATAGCATTAGCAAGACCCAAATTGCCTTCTGAATTTTCAAAATCGATTGGATTAACTTTATGAGGCATAGTCGAAGAACCTATTTCACCAGCAATTGTTTTTTGCTTAAAATGATTGAGCGCAATATAGCCCCATATATCTCTATCTAAATCAATCAAAATAGTATTAAAACGAGCAATACAATCAAATAATTCCGCTATATAATCATGAGGTTCGATTTGAGTAGTATAAGGATTATAGGTAATACCGAGTTCCGTAATAAAGGTCTCACTTAATAAGCGCCAGTTTATTTCTGGATAAGCTGCAATGTGTGCATTAAAATTCCCGACAGCACCATTAATTTTGCCTAATATTTCTATTTGTTCAAGCTGCTTTAATTGCCGCTTGAATCGATAAACAACATTCGCAAACTCTTTGCCTAATGTTGAAGGCGTAGCCGGCTGACCATGAGTTCTAGACAATAATGGAATTGATTCATATTCGTTTGCTAAACCAACCATCTGCTCAATTATTTCAGTCCAGTAAGGGGTAATAATCGTTTCCTTAGCTTCTTTTAACATCAGTGCATGAGATAGATTATTAATATCCTCAGAAGTACATGCAAAGTGTATAAACTCACTAATACTATTAAGTTCAGGCTGATCTTTTATTTTATCTTTAAGATAATATTCAACTGCTTTAACATCATGATTAGTCGTTTTTTCTATTTCTTTAATTTTTTGAGCTTCCTCAATCGTAAAATTAGTGATAATAGAATCAAGGAATTCATTAGTCGCTTGGTTAAAACTAGGAACCTCTTTGATTAAATCAGTCTTTGATAGCATTTGAAGCCATTTAACTTCAACAGTAACCCTATATTTTAATAAACCAAACTCACTGAAAATTGCTTTTAAGTTTGATGTTTTATCGCCATATCTACCATCTATAGGTGATATAGCACTCAAAGTTGTTAATTCCATGTAGGCTCCGCAAAGTTTAAAATATTTCTGTGTGATTATTTAAGTCTTAAAAAATAGTGAATGAATTTTTCATCAATTTCAAAGCCAAGAGATTCATAAAGTGCTTGTGCTTTGGCATTATCTTGAGCTGTTTCTAATGAAATTCCATTTGCTTTTATCTCATGTCCATATCTTATAGCTGCATCCATTAATAGTCTGGCTATTCCACCTTTTCTAGCAGATTCGATTACAAAAAGATCATTCAATATTAAGCTAGTCGTCAAATTTATTGAAGAAAATGTTGGGTATATCTGGGTAAACCCAACGATTTGCTCATCTTTAAGCGCGATAAAAATAATTGACTCATGATGGCTTAACCTGTCACATAAAAATTTTTCTTGTGTAATTAAATCAATCTCCTGCTGATAAAATAAAAGATACTGATTAAAAATCGGTATCAGTAAACTAACATCTTGGGTAGTTGCTCGCTTAACAGATATCATATTATTGTCTCCTCAAAAAGTACTTGAGTACTTTTTTTAAGTATTATTCAACATAATTAAGTAGTGACTCAGCAGTATCGATCATTTTTTTTCTAGCAAACACAAATTGCCAACGATTGCCACCAACTTGCCGCCATAAAATTGCAGCACGAATACCTGATAACAATAAAGTTCTAATTTTAGCTTGAACTAGAGTATTAGTTAAAATTTGCTCTGATCCAGTTACTTGCACTCTTTGTCCTAATGGACTAATAACATCAGCATATATTCCAGCAATTTTATATATGAGTTGTTCATGGTTATCTTCTATCACATTCATATTATTGGTTAAGCTAGCCATTCTGAGTCTTAGCGTGTTCTGAGAATCAGTTGACCTCATTAGGCGCCTTTCAAGAACAAGCATAGATAATGCATATCTTGTTATGTCAAATACTGCAGGGCTTTTATCCATATTTAATAAATAGTTAACGCTTTTTAAACCAAGTCGTATATTATCTAAATCGCCACCATAAACATCCAATGCAGTTTCTGGATTATTTTGAAGTAAACTATCAATTAAAGCGGTTTGATAATGTTCGGATGCCTGGCCTGTTTGCGATAGATCTCTAACAAGTGTTGCAGCTTGGCATAACCCAGCTAATGCTATGATATTATTTGAATAATTTTTCGACACAATATTTCCTTATTTCCTTATCTAGTTTAGAGCTGCGTTTCCATTTACACTAGGTGAACGCTTAATTTATTATAACTTTGAAGACCAATTAAATGATAATAATGTATGCTTAATTTTTTGGAATTCTTGCTTGTATAATTCCACCACCCAGACAAACATCATCTAAGTAAAAAACTGCAGATTGACCAGGTGTAACCGCCGTAACTTCATGCGCAAATTTCACCAAAAGGGTTTCATTTTTAGCTAGGTATATCTCACATGGAATATCTGATTGGCGATATCGAGTTTTTACTGTACATTTAAATCCAATATCCCGATCCAAAAATGGGGTTAAAGTGTTTACCCAATGTAATTGTTCTGCGATTAAACCGATTGACTGTAATCGGACATGATTCGCCCCCTGTGCAACAATTAACTCATTTTTTTCAATATCTTTGTCGACGACATACCATGGGTTTTCATCTGCCTCTCTAACACCACCTATTTTTAAACCCTTACGTTGTCCTAAAGTATGGTACATTAATCCTAAATGTTCCCCTAATACTTGTCCTTCTACACTGACTATTTTTCCAGGTTGAGCAGGTAAGAATCTAGCAAGAAAATCACTAAATTTTCGTTCTCCAATAAAACAAATTCCAGTAGAATCTTTCTTTCTCGCTGTTGCTAAATCTAGTTCTAATGCTATTTGCCTGACTAGTGTCTTTTCAAGTGAACCTATAGGAAACAAACTTTGCGCAACTTGTTCATGGCTTAAAGTATAGAGAAAATAACTCTGATCTTTATTTGAATCTAACCCCCTAAGCATTTTAGTGACAAGCTTATTATCTACCAACTCTTGAGCTCTCCTCACATAATGACCTGTTGCAATATAGTTTGCTCCTAAATCTTCTGCAGCATAAGTAAGAAAAGCTTTAAATTTTATTTCTTTATTGCACAAAATGTCAGGGTTTGGTGTTCTACCTGCCTTATATTCTTCAAGAAAATGTTCAAAAACATTATCCCAATACTCAGCAGCAAAATTAATTGCATGCAGCTTTATCCCTAACTTATCACTTACGGCTTGAGCATCAGCTAGATCTTCCGCAGCTGTGCAATAATCTGTGCCATCATCTTCTTCCCAATTTTTCATGAAAAGACCTTCTACTTGATAGCCTTGTAACAGTAAAAGATATGCAGCAACAGATGAGTCAACCCCTCCAGACATGCCAATAATAACTTTTTGGGTGCTATTTTGTTCGATAATACTTTCGTCAGGAACGCAAATTTTAGCAGAAGGGACAATAGGTAATACTGTATTTGATGTCATATATTTTCAGTCTAAATTGGTTAACACAAAAATGCTTATTATTTAATAAACTAATACAGTTAATGATATTTACTGCATTTTGTTGTAATATGGTTCATTAGATATGATTTTAGCATTTAATTTTATACGTTACTATACTAGCATCTTATTACGCTATTAATAGGCTTTAAAAGTAATAAAATATGACATAACAAGAATCATTCATTGTAAATATTTAGGAAGATACATGAACAATAATATAGTTTCGAATGAAAAAGTTAGCACTAACATTCATCAAACATTATTCAACCTACCTACTCGTGAAAAGGTTTCAGAGCATGTAGCAATAAGTGAATTTGGTGAACTTGATATCCTTGTTATCAAGCACCCTAAATTCAAAGCGGCAATTGCTAAACAAGGAAGTCATCTGATTAGTTGGCAACCCAATGAAACTGAACCTGTATTTTGGGTAAGTGAACGTTCCCCTTTTAAACTTGGCAAAGCAATTCGTGGTGGCATACCTGTTTGTTGGCCTTGGTTTGGTCCTTTAGGTTCTCCATCACATGGCTTTGCGAGAAATACAATTTGGAATCTAGAAAATATCGATGACACCAATGAATATGTGGAATTGACCCTCACGCTTTGCGAAACAGCTGAAACGCTTAAAATTTGGCCACACAATTTTTTGCTTTCAATGACATTTAGATTGAGTGATGAGTGCAATATATCGATGACATCAAAAGGAGAGTTTAGCTTCACCACGGCTTTACATAGTTATTTTAACTTGTCAGATATTCATAATGTTCGAGTCAAAAATGTAGGTGGAAATTACATAGATGCCTTAAGAGAAAAACAATCATTTGATGATAATGAGAATTCAGAAACTCACTTTAAAACTCATATTGATAGAATCTTCACAAATCCCTCTGATACAATCAGTTTGCATGATTGTGGGTTTAAACGTAAAATCACATTATCAAACAATCATGTTACTTACCAAAATGCATGTGATAAACTATTCACTAAACAGCCTTGTAATATTGTTATTTGGAATCCTGGAGCTGAACTTAGCCTGACTATGGATGATATGGGTGATGATGGTTATTTAACTATGGGTTGTGTAGAATCAGCGGTTATAAAAAATCACATAACTTTAAAGCACCCTAATCAACATGAGCTTTTTATGAAAATATCGTGCGAGAGTAATAACTCCCATAAATGAATACATCTACTAATAAATAAATTCAAATTATGCAATTTTTAACACCAAAAGCCAAAATTAACATTAAAATTTTTTTAAAATATTTAATATTAGCAGCTTTATCAAGCTTGCTTATGCAAAGTGATGATTATATACAAAAATTATTTACCGAAGCAAACCAAGCTACGTTTGAACTAAAATTCACCCTAAGTTTATTGGGTTTCCACCTTTTACTTTGGCTTGCAGGCAATAGAACGTTAGCTTTAACAGTTATTAGTCTTTTTGCTGTTATGCAATTTATCCAATTGCTACATATTTCTTATTTAGGTAGACCTCTCGACCCAACAACAATAACAAGTTCACTTAAAGAAACAGGGGACATAAGTAGTGCTGTACAAGGTACATTAACTGAGCACTTACATATAATTCTTGCTGTTGTTATACCATTTTTAATCAATTTTTATCTTTTTTGGCGTTTTCTGCCCAACCGTTTAAATAAATGGTTAACCACCTTCTGTTATTTAGGCATTTTTTTAATCCTTGCCTCTAAACCTTACCGAGCAACTTATCGTGATTTGAACTTTTTTTTGCCAAGTCCGACTAGACCAAGCTTATATAATAGCTTAGACACCTTTTCATTTCTTTTAGTAAAAGGCTTTCCAGATATAGAAGATGTGATGCCAAAAGCAGAAATTCCAAAACCAATTTTATCAAAAATAGAATCAAACGCTCATACTGTATGGCTAATCATCGCAGATTCAATAAGAGCTGATCACATGCAAATTTTTGGTTATGAAAGAGAAACAACACCTAATTTGGTGAAATGGCAATCAAAAGGTTTAACAGCTCATAAAGGTATTGCTGCAGCTGTGGCCACAGCTGCAAGCATTCCTTTAATGATGAATGTAATACAAGATCCAGGTAATCTCTTACAATTAAAATCGGAAGAAACTAATCTATTTAAACTTGCCAAGGAAGCTGGTTTCAAAACCACTTGGTTGTCTTCACAAGGCTCCAGAGTGTTAAATGATCTAGGTGTTAGACATATTGATACTTTAATTGGTCAGGAAGATGCTTTAATACGATTTGAACAAAAAAGAGACCAAGCTATTATTGAATTTATTGATGAGCAAAATCTCCAAGGTAAAAACTTTGTTGTTATTTTACTTCGTGGTGCACATGCCCCTTATAAAATTAACTATGACCCTAATCGAAAAGAATTTGCAAAATGGAACGACGATGATGAGTTAGATAGAATAATTGAAGGTAAAAATAGTTATGATAATTCTATTTTATTTACAGATTCTGTTTTAGATCAGATTCTTGAACGAATTTATTCTTTAGAAGGTGAAAACCATGTCGTGATCACAGCAGATCATGGTCAGCTGTTAGGTGAAGATAATCTATGGGGACATAATATTTTAAGAAAAGAAGTTGCAATAGTCCCCCTTTTAAGTGCAAGCTGGAATGCCCCTAATGGAACAAAATTAGCTGACTCAGTTGAAAATACGTACTGGATATCACATTTTGAAATGTCTAGGTGGCTTGCGGCAAGATTAGGAACCGATATTGAGCTACAACAATATGATACTAACAGAACGTTTTTACAAGGCAAAAACTTATATGGAATTAATCAATATTTAGAAGTAGATATGACTGATGAAATTGAAATTAACCTAAGTGAACCTTTTATTACACCTAATTATGTTCCTTATTTGATAGAAAAGACCCAATAAAAGTCATCGCAATAATTTTTAAATGTTTAAATTGATAAGTTTGTCTCTTAGTGGTAACTTATTTTTCAGTACTATAAAATTATTGTGATTTCAATATAAGGGTAGTCTATGGCAAAAGCATTTAGATCTTTAAAACACCCAAATTATAAATGGTGGGCTATAGGTGCATTATTCTCGAATATCGGCACATGGATGCAAAGAACCGGTCAAGATTGGTTAGTCTTAACAGAGTTAACGCAAAATGATCCGTCTGCATTAGGAATAGTTCTGGCCTTACAATTTGGCCCACAACTTCTTCTGTTACCAGTAACAAGTTATATTGTCGAACAATATGACCGCCGAAAAATTTTGATCATAACCCAAATTGCAATGTGTTTATTGGCTCTAGCCCTTGGGACACTAACTTTAACTGGTCTTATTACTCTCTTCCAGGTATATGGGTTTGCACTTGCACTTGGGTGTGTCACTGCTTTTGATGCAACGGCAAGACAAACATTTGTTTCTGAACTAGTTGAGGGCTCAGATTTATCTAATGCAGTTGCTTTAAACTCAACTTCTTTCAACTTAGCAAGATTAATAGGGCCTGCGATAGCTGGTATTTTAATCGCTATTATTGGTTCTGGCTGGATATTTATTTTAAATGCCTGTAGTTTTGTTGCCATGTTATGGGCATTACTGGCGTTAAATCGTGCTTTATTAATCCCTAAAACTAAAACACCTATTAGGTTTAAACAGATTATTGATGGTGTATTATATGTCTGGAACAAACCTGAATTAAGAATTTTATTTGTGATGCTATTTTTAGTTGGGGCATTTGGCCTTAACTTTACTGTATTTATTTCAACAATTACTGTTGAAGTATTGCAACTCTCATCTAAACACTATGGTGCATTAGTTTCAACGCTTGCGATAGGATCAGTAATTGGGTCGCTATTGGCAGCTAAACGTTCAGAGCCAACATTATCGTTCATCGTACTAGGTGCATCTGCGTTTGCATGTAGCTTATTGATTGGAAGTTTCGCTACTAATTACTGGTTATTTAGCATTGCTTTGGTAGCTTGTGGCATATTCGTTCAAATTTTCAATACGACAACAAATGCTTTAGTACAATTGTCAATTCCCGCTGAAGTGAGAGGACGGGTTATGGCTTTTTATCTATCGATATCGATGGGAAGTACATTAATTGGTGCCCCTATCATTGGATTTATCGCATCTCATTTTAGTGGCCCTGCATCTATGCAGGCAGGTGGGATAGCATCATTATTCTGTGCGATGCTTGGTTGCTACGCTTATTTAACAAACAAACGCAAATAATTAGACAGTTAACACGTAGCATGCAAAACTATTTGTAGGATATCTTAATGAATTATCAATACACCCTCATGGAATTACTCTGTTTTAAAGTAATTGATGATGTCCCCTTTGGTCAAAATGGGAATATAAACCGTATGATTATAGACTGGGAGGAGTCATATCAATATTCTATTGAATTACCACCTTTCACAAAAGTAGATATAAATAGAATGATAGTCAAATGGGCTGAAAATTTAATCATGCAAGAAAATATTTCTGATTCGTTGTTAATCTTAGCATCTTTAGATCTTGATTCGACCATCAGTGAAATTGATTTTAAAAACTATCTCAATCGCTATTTGATAGAAAACAAAATTTCCTTACCATCTTTGAAGTTTGCACACATCGTTTGGTTAAAGTTTTTTTTAAGACACCTTCTAACCCTTAAAGATAGAAACGCCATTGAAAATACACTGTCTGTTTTTGATGTCAATTTTAAAATGCATCCGACAAGTCTGTTTTTTTCTAAATTATGGTCAAAACTGTTAAAACTTAATGAATATTTATTTGAGTTCTGTTGCCAAACTAATGTACAGCGAGTTGATTCCATGGATGATACAGAATTATTAAGGTTTATCCAAAATAAGCTATTGCCCGTATTAAAAATTACTCAACAATTTACTGATAACTTCATCCTAATCGAATGAAGGTTTACAGTAAAATTTTCAAGATCCTTATTATGAAATACTCGTCTTTTAGAAAGATGAAATAAACTTGCATTACTCCTAAAATACATTCTAAAAGTTAAGCCTATTGCAAAAAATTATCCTGTATTGTTCTGATATCTGAATCTGTTAAATTGAGTACATTTCGTGCATAATTTTTTATACTCCCATACTCAGTTTTAATCTGATCCATGGCTAATTTAATATATTCAATAGGTGACCCCATAAGCGCATTAACTGCGTCTGCTGGTAATTTTGCAAACATCGCCATAGCAGTGCTATTTTTATCCGCAGAGTTATTACCACTGCTATGCAATTTTTTTAGGCTAGCAACATGCTGAGTCATCTCATAATCTGCTATAATTTGTTCTTCTTCCACATCACATAAAGATAAGAATAACATTGACATCACACCTGTACGGTCTTTACCAGCACTGCAATGAAAAAGTGTAACTTTGTTTGCTAAAATAGATTCAAACACTTTTTGGTACCTTGGCGCAAAATCTGTAGGCAATTTTAAGTAAAACGAAGACATTATCTCTTTAGATAACGCAGTCAGATCGCCTCCTTGTTTAAACTTCTCTAGAAATGTGGAATCATTCATATCCAAATTATAATTCCATGAAAGGTGATCTGCTTTTTTTCCAAATAGGGCTAAATTTGTTGGGGCTTTGCGCTGCTCATCAAGACTTCTAAAATCTGCAATTGTTTCTATACTTAAGGAGTGCAGGAGTTTAGCATCATTTTGTGTAAGTAAATTATGGGCACCAGATCTAAACAGTTTTCGCCATTTTACAGAACGTCCATCTTTAGTTGTATATCCTCCTAAATCACGAAAATTAATCCCCCCTTCTAATTCAATCAATCGCTTAGGATGCCAGCATAATGCTTGTATTTGCTTTTCATTCATATTATTTATTCCGAATCTATTATATTGACAAACTAACTAATTAAAGTAACCTTTAGGCTAAGAGTTATTAGTCGTGTAGAGTTAATTAATAGAGTTAAAATTTAAAGCTTGTTAGTTTAATTTTATATTAATTTTGAAATCCAGTTGAAAAATCATAGAATTAATTAATTTATACTACGCAAAACTCATGCTCTATCATTATGCACATTTATAATCCAAAAACATACCAGACAAGGTTAGATATGCAAAATACCTTATTTCTGCTTAGAAATAAACTTTCACCAAATAGATGGCTTTCGTTTTCATACTTGACTTTCTTTATGAGCCGGGGAATTTTAATTCCTTACTGGGCTAAATGGCTACAAGGTCTTGGTTATACAAACCAAGATATTGGAAATATGATTGCAATTAGCCTAATTGCAAGAAGCCTAGGAACCCTAATTGTACCATTAATGCTGAAAAAATCTGAGCATCTGATCCCAAGTTTACGAATTCTTGGGATTTTAGGAGCAATGACTGCTAGCGCTTTTTTAGTTCCTTTAAATTGGGTTTTATTACTTTTACTGATGGTTTTATACAATTTTATTATAAGTCCCTGCATACCTTTAACTGATTCTCTTTCAGCTGCTTGGCAGAAAAAAGTCTATTTCGAATATGGAAAAGTCAGATTATGGGGATCAATAGGCTTCATCATCGCAAGTACTGGCGTTGGCATTTTATTAGATTTATTTGATTATAAGGCTATCATTATCTGCCTTTTAATTACACAAATTACATTTGTAATTAGTACTTTTTTAAAATATACCATTAAGCCAGATGAAAATAACTTTAACGATAATGCTTTAACCGATTTGAATCAACAAAATAAACTTAATAACCATAAGCAAAGTTTTGATTTTAAGGCTTTGTTCTTAACTCCTTCGATTATTCTAGTATTGCTTTCAATTATGCTGGTGCAAGGATCACATGCGGCCTATTATAGTTTTGCTGCTACTTATTGGTCTGATGCTGGTTACAGTGATACTATTGTTGGTATGCTGATTGCCTTCTCTGTAGGTGTCGAAATTTTATTTTTTGCTTTTGGTCACAAATTAGTAAGTAGGTGGACAATACGTTCGCTATTGATTTGCTCCGCAATATTCACAGTGTTACGCTGGATTTTAATGGCAAATTTTACTTTCTTGCCTACTATATTGTTAATGCAATCATTTCATGCATTCACTTATGTCATGGGACACATGGCAATAATGCGTTTTATAAGCCAATATACAGCGCAAGAAATAATCTATCTCCAAGCAGCTTATGCGACTATGGCATCTGGAGTGGGCTTAGCTATTTTTACCGCATTATCAGGTGTATTATTAAGTGAAATTGGTACTCATACTTTTTATGTAATGGCTGGAATTGCATTTATTGGTTTGTGCCTAATTCCTAGCAACTTAACCAGGCAGATTTGACATCCTCCCCTCCCTATAAGGAAGGGGTTCCCTACTGCGGTTAGTTTATTATTAACTCCCTTCGGTGTTTTTGTTGCTAAGTCCCGCCTCAAAACAAATACTTTGTAATTCACATCATAAGCTAACCGTATATGTCTATCCCTTAATACTTTTTTCGCACCAACAACATATGCATTCAACACATTTAAAATGAACTTGTGTTAAACTATTTTATTTATATATATCTTAATATTCAGCTGTTCAAAAATTGATTAATTAATGTATAATTAAGAATAATCAAAAGATTAAATCAAAATCTAATCATCAATTAAGAACTTAAATACACTAAGGTACATATATGTCTGTTGTACTAGTATAGTTTTCTTGTAGGCAATTATAGCCTACAATGACAATCAAACTGGTGACATTACATGACAGATAAAAACAGAAAAGTGCACCAATCTTTTACCCCAAAACAAAAGAATGAATTCGCTAAACTCATCGTTGAAGACAATCACTCAATAAAACACGTTATGGAAATTTCTGGTGCATCTCACTCGGCTGTTACGCGCTGGAAAAGTCAGTATTTAAATGAGAAAGCCGGTAATTTAGCTGAGGGTAAAGTTCCCCTGAATGAAGAAAAAAGGGAAATTTATGAGCTCAAACGCCAGTTAGCTGAAGCCCGTGAGGATATCCGCATTTTAAAAAAGGCAACAGCCTTATTCATACACGACAATCCCGCATTGCGTTGATTAAGAGGCTGAGTAAGGCAGAGCCCAATTTATCTATAGAGCGAGTGTGTTCTTTATTAGAAGTCCCGGTCTCTTCTTTTTATTATAAACCAGTTGTTAATCAAGAAAGTGAGATTATTACGGAAAAAATTATTGAGATACATCATGATAATCTTAAGTGCTATGGCAAGCGTAGAATGCAGAAAGAGTTAATGATACAAGGCATTAAAATCGGAGTTTATAAGATAAGCTCTCTGATGAAACATGCTGGTATTTATGCTAAAACACCTAAGAAACGTCATTATTATGATGTCGATGAGGCTCGGCCAGATATCCCTAATTTATTAAATAGGCAGTTTAATCAGCCTAAATTGAATACGTATTGGTGTAGCGGTATTACGTATATCCGAACAGCGAAAGATTGGAGTTACTTGGCGACCATACTTGATCTAGCAAATAAAGAAATAGTCGGGTATGCCACATCTGAACGTGCGGATACTCAGCTTGTTATTAACGCATTAACATCAGCTATTTTAACGTATAAGCCCCAGCTGAATGGACTAATATTCCATGCAGACCAAGGGACACAATATATCTCACGGGTACTAGGTACACATCTTAAAGATAAAGGGATAATTCAAAGTATGATATGAGTAGGAGGGGGAATTGCTGGGATAATGTTGTCCAAGAGCGCTTCTTTAGGAATATTAAATTTTAATACTTGGATGAATTGAGTTTTCTCAACCATCAAGCGGTAGATGATGCTGTGGGACGATATATCAGATATTATAATTACAGTAGGATCAACTCTGCAATTGGCTACATGACGCCATTATAAAAAAGAAGAGAATTATTAAAAACAGGCTAAAAAACCCTACAAAAAAACTTGACCAGAACAATTTTTGATGAATTAATTTTTCTAGATCAACCGAAAGAATGGCTACAGTTAATACTAAATAGTCATTTATATTTAAAAATTAAAATTAGCAAATAGAATGAAAAAATTTAAAAGTGAACAAAAAAAACAATTTATTAAAGCCTTATTTTTGCCTAAAAGAGAGTTCCCAAGAGATGAAATCAAGTTTGATGAGAAGAAGGGATGCCATAAATTAGATGAACGAGTTAGAGTGGCTGATAGCATGTGCTACCCTGGTAATTTTATTACAAAATTTAATTCTACTTATTTTGAAATGGTAGACAGTACCTTTACCTCTACAAAAACAAGTCTTATGTTTTTTAGTCTAGTATTTTTAGGGTTTATATTAGCTTTTAGCTTTGTTCTTTTACGCACTGTAAATTCATTATTCGAATCCTTTACGATTTTTTCAATTTTGTTTATTTGTCTCTTAATACCATCTTTAGGTATGATTTATATATTTTTTAATATTTCTTTTTTTAGGATTTATTTTACTTATACGCATAATCCAATCAGATTTAATCGAAAAGAACAATTAGTACATTTTAGTCAACGCAATGGTGAACAAATAACAGTATCTTGGAAAGATATTATTTTTACTTGCGAGGAAATAGGGAAAAATAGTTTCTTTATGGGTAATGTGATAGACCAAGAGCTGTAATGGTCAAGTTTTTTTGTAGGGTTTTTTAGCCTGTTTTTAATAATTCTCTTCTTTTTTGTAATGGCGTCATGTAGCCAATTGCAGAGTTAATCCTAATGTTGTTGTAATATCTAATATAACGCCCCACAGCATCATCTACTGCTTGATGGTTAATAAAGCTTAAATCATCCAAGTATTCAAATTTAATGTTCCTAAAGAAGCGCTCTTGGACAGCATTATCCCAGCAATTACCTCTACGACTCATGCTCTGAGTAATCCCCTTGTCTTTAAGGTGCGAACGCAATGCTTTTGAGGTGTATTGTGTTCCTTGGTCTGAATGGAATATGAGC